>JBBASU010000018.1:0-67106 GCA_040399065.1 Phycisphaerales bacterium
CTAGGGGACGGAGAGGGAAGCAGTCAGTTGATGGCGAGCTTGATCACGGGCTTATGACCGGCTTTGTGACTGGCTTGGTGACGAGCACGCTGCACTGGGCGTCTTGGACGACGTGCTCGGCGGTGCTGCCGAGGAGGACATCGCGGAGGTTGGTCTTGCCGCGGGTGCCGAGGATGACGAGGTCGGCGCCGCTGTCGGTGGCGTACTTCACGATGCCCTCGCCGTGCGTGCGGGCCTCGACGACTTCGTAGCGTGGATGGGCCCATGCGTTCTCGGCGCGCTCGGGGCGGCAGAAGGCTTCGAGCTGCGTGCGCAGCATCTCGCGGTACTTCGCCGCAGCGGTGGGGGACGTGTCGAAGCGCGGCTTGCGCAGGTGCCATCCCCGCCAGGGTGGCGTGAAGACGTGGATGATGTGGAGGGCCGCGCCATCCATCGCGGCCAGTCGCTCGGCAGTGCGAACGGACTCGAGAGAGGTCTCGCTAAAGTCAACGCAGGCGACGATCGTGCGGAAGGCGTCGCGCTTGCCGCTGCGGACCAGCAGGACATCGCACGGCGCATGACGCACGACCTTGGTCGCGAGTGGTCCGGGTCCGACGCGCGTCTTCTCTGCGGTCGCCGCGGCGTTCACGCCGAGCACGGCAAGGTCGGCGTGGGCGCGCCGGAGCGCTTCATAGAGGCCACCCCACGGCGTCGCGACCGTGACGTCGAGCGCACCCTTGTGCGAGATCTCGGGCGCGAAGGTCGCCCAGGTGGCGTGCGCATCCTCGATCAGGCCCTGCTGCAGGCTCACGACCATCGCGCCAAACCCCACTTCAAGCTCGATGAGCGCCATGGAGTCGAGCACGTGAACGGGCTTCACCTGCGGCCGGCTCGCGGGCGGGCTGGTCGAGGCGAGACGGTGGGCCTGGGCCAACGCGTCGGCTGAACTGGGCGAGAAATCGATACCCACCACAATGGAGCGGAGATGGTTCATAAGGCCTCCGGTCGGACTGGGGATTGTAGGGGGGCATTGGAGTGGCGGTTGTTGTGCCGCATCAATGGGGTTGTGAGGGTGGGCTGGGGCCGGAGGGGTTCGACATGGTGGCACAGAACTAGATCGGAACGCGAAACGCGCATTTTTGCGAGGGGATTTGTGGGTTGACGTTGGATTAACGTGTCCCACGATCATCCCAGAGCGGATGATCGTGGGACGTTTGAGGCGAGCATTCGGCATTCGGAATTCGGCATTTGCCAAATGCCTGACCACGAATGCCACATGTCTCTGCTCCCCAGCGCCGAGTCCGCGGTTTGTTCCCGACTCACACGCCGCAGGTGCCGGTGACGACGAACGTCGCCAGGAGCTGCGCATCGGTCAGGTCGAAGCTCTCATCGAAGTTGAGATCGCCGTCGAGCCACTCTGGGCTGGGATTGAGAGTGCCGACGAAGACCTGCGCCATCTGCTGAGCGTCGAGCAGGTCGATGTTCTCATCCCGGTTGTAGTCATACTCGCACGTGGCATCGACGATCCTCAGCAGGAAGGCCTGCTCGACGCCGGCCGGGTTCAGGCCCTGCCCGACGATGGTCTTCCCATCGGCGGAGATATCAGTCGCGACCAGTAAGCGCCATCCAGAGAGGGCATCGGCGCCGCCGAGCGTGAACGAGGCGTAATCGAGCAGGTCAACGAAGCCAAGGTCCCGCCTCCAGATCCAGGCCCGTGTGCCGCCGACACCGAAGTTCACATAGTCGCCCACCACAACCGAGCCATCGGCGCTCACGGCCCGCGCGTACGAACTGTCGGAACCGCCAAGGCCTTCCTGGAGCAGCTGAAGTCCCTCGTCGGCCGACCAGCGGAAGGCACGCAACGGGAAGCTCTCGGAGAGGTATCCCACCGCGACCGAGCCGTTGAAGGAGAGGTCCGTCACGCCCGCCTGGCCCCCCTCCGGCGTGACAAGCGTCGTGGAGGCAGGCGCGCCGGTGCGGATCAGCACGCCCGTGTACTGATCGGAAGCGAAAGGGTCGGTGGTATTGATCCGGCGCGTCGACCCGGCCACCACGGTTCCGTCGCCGCTGATCGTGTTGAAGTAGAAGTAGCCGGTGGGCACCTGCGGCGCGCGGGGGAGGAGCGTGACCTGCTGCGTCGCCGGGCGCGCGGTGAACATGTCCCCCTGCTCGGGGTAGATGCCCTGCACCCCGGCCACCGTGAGGCCGTCGTCGGAGACGCCGAAGATGAGCCGATTTTGAGACCCGAAAATGCCCGCGTTCAAGAAGGGGAGATTCGCCTGATAGCCGCCGGTGGCACGCCAGCGCCAGGACTCGCCGTAGATCACCGAGCCATCGGCGGAGATCCCCACCGGCGGGTACAGGCCGGGGAGGTCGGGCGAGATCACCTGCGTGCCGCCCTCGCGTGTCCAGCGGGCCGCGTATCGCGGGATGTATCCGATCGCGGGGCCCGGCTGAAAGACAATCGTCGCGACCGTGCTGCCGTCGGCACTGACACGAACGCCCGAATAGCCAGTCGTCCCGCTGATGATGCACACGTTCTCGTTGCACCCGGGCTCGGCGCTCTGGCCGGGGATCGGGATGAACTCGATGGTCTGGGCCTGAGCGATCTGGATGACGGAGAGTGAGAGGAACGCGGCAGCGGTGAGCGTTTTCATGGTGGTGGGCTCTCGAGCGTGTTCAGGGCGCGGGTGAGTCAGGTGGGTGAGCTTGATGGGACAACGAGCAATCCGCTTCGGCGGATTGTACCACTTGGTTTCTCTGAGAGAACAATTTTCTGAGTGTTTTGTGTGTTCGGGCGCTAACCTTGGTCGTGTTCACCAAGCCACTTAACGATGCGCTCCAGGCAGCCACGGGCGCTCGCGCCGCATTCCGCGCCCTGCTGAACTCGCTTGGAATCGCCGATCCTCGCGTTCGGATTTTGACTGGTTTGCTTCGGCTCGATAAGTCAACGGCGAGCCGTCTTGGCAGGGGTTTGCGGGCCGCGGACGGCGCAACGACGCTGCGTGAGTTTCCGGCCTCCGAAGGGCTTGCCGCCGTCGTCGCGGCATGCGCCAGGCGCGGCGCTCCTTCAGTGCTGCAGGAGGCGGCGACCAACTCCATCCAGGCGCTCGAGGAGGCTGTTCGCGCCCTTCCGGGCGGGCGATCGGGCCTCGCCACCGCCCTCGCGGGCGCGGCCGGGGCGCCCACCGAGCCCGGCGCGGCGAGCGGCACCGTCCGCCGCTCCCGCCGCGGCGCCGAACGCACCGCGCGTCGCGCTGCGGTCAACGCGGCCTGCTTCCTCCAGGGCATCCGGGTCGACGCGTCCGTGCACGGGCTCATCCTCGCACCCGGCTCCAAGCCCGAGACGCTCCACCAGGGCATGATCCACTCGCTCGTGGGCATGCGGCGACTCAGGCCCGGCCCGCCGATCACCGTCGCTGGCGTCTACGGCTCGCCCCTGACGACCGAGGCGCCGACGCGGCTGTGCCTCTCGGGGCGTCCCATCGGCGAGGATCCGCGCGAGGTGCTCATGCGCGAGTTCTGCGACGGCCCCGTGGATCGGCTGCGCGTCGAGAAGCGCGACCGGTCGTACCTCCTCTGGCTTGACCGCGAGGATCCGCCGCTGGACCAGCCCGCGACCGTCACGTACGGCATGAAGTACGTCGACTTCGTGGAGCGCGTGAAGTCAGAGCGGTTCCACCACACCTGCACGGCGTACACGCTGCGCCGGCCGACCTACCTCTTCGTCGTCGAGGTGATGGTCGCGCCCGGGCTCCTCGCGCCCGGCGGGCCGCGGCTGCGGATCACGATGGACCCGCAGCGCACGCCCGATCCGATCGGCGGCCCGCCAGCCGACGGCCGCGAGGAACTCGAGCAGAACTCTGCGTTCGTCCCGCTGGGGCGAGGGTTCGACGAGCAGGGCGGCGCCGCGGCGGAGCCCTACGTGCCGATCATGCGTCACGCGATGGAAGAACTGGGCTGGAATCCCAGCGAGTTCGAGCGCTACCAGCTCATCATCGAGTACCCGCTCGCGTTCCTGGGCATGCAGGTCTGGTTCGGCCTCGCGGACGGGCCGGTCGTGGTGAACGCGACGGCGTAGGGGCTGGGTGCGCGGCGAGGGACGCAGCGCCGCCGGACCATCGGAAACACGCAGGGGACGGCCCAACGCTCGCAATGAAAAACCGCCCGCTTTCGCGGGCGGTTCTTTGGGTTCGCGAACTCCACGATCATCCCAGAGCGGATGATCGTGGCACTTGGTTAGACGCCGCAGGTGCCGGTGACGACGTAGGCGGCGAGGATCTGGGCGTCGGTGAGGTCCGCGTTCTCGTCGCCGTTGAGGTCGCCTTCGAGCCATCCGGGCTGGGAGGTGATGAGGCCGACGAAGACCTGGGCCATCTGCTGCGCGTCGAGGAGGTCGACGTTTTCGTCCTGGTTGAAGTCGTAGTCGCAGGTTGCTCCGCCGGGGAGGGTCGGGAGTGCGAAGCGGACCACGGCCTTGGCTGGTGCGAGCGTGCCGATGGGTGAGATCTGAAGCGAGACGTTGATGAAGCCATCCTCGGCGAGGTCGAAGCCTGCGGAGGTGGCGCCGGTGATGTCGATGTCCGTGACGTCCCAGTCGGCGGTGCCGTCGGCGTTGGTATCGAGCTGGTCGCCGATCTTGACGATCTGCCGCGAGGTGTTGAGGAGGTCCGTCGCGCGCCCGACGAAGAGGGTCTTGGTGGGTGAGGGGACGATCGCCGAGCCGTGCTGCCAGGCGTGCGCGATCAGCCCGTTGTTGTTGATCGAGACGGCGAGGACGTTGCCGGGGAAGTCAAGCGTGATGCCGTCGACGGTGGACGCGACCTCGCGGATGGCGATGGTGCCGTTGACGGCGATGACGCCATCGAGGTTGGAGTTGGTGCGGCCGCCGACGACCCATGTGCCAGCGCTGTTGATGCTGACGTAACTGAAGACGGACCAGAGGTCGTTGAAGTCCGGATCGTTGGTGAGAGCGCCCTCGCGCAGGCCGACGGCGAGGCCGCTGGGCGTGCCGACAACGAGGTAGGAGTCGTTGAAGGACTGGCCCGTGTCGAACTGGATCACATGGATGAGGTTGGCGTCGTTGTCGGAGACGTCGTAGCGGAACGAGAGTCCGCTGCCGAGGGAGATGGGGAAGTTGTCGGGCGCGGGGAGGATCGCCTGGCCGGTGCGGTAGACGGGCCAGAAGCCCACGGCTGGCGTCCAGCGATAGAGGACGCGCTGGTTGGCGACGCCGCCGGAGGGGCGTGCGGAGGCGACCATGTAGCCGATGGCGCCGCCGACGACGGTGGGGCCGGAGGTGGACTGAACGAAGAAGTTGGGGATGCCCGGAGCGGGGTCGCCCTCGCGGATCTCGATGGGCGCGAGATTGCTCCAGATGCTGTCGAAGCTGCTGGCGGAGGTCTCGACGCGGAAGACCGGTGAGAAGAAGTAGAGACCGTTCTCGCCCAGGCCCATCGAGTCTTCGATGCTTTGGAATGTGACGTCGGGGGCCGCGAGTCCGGTGAAGACTGGCGCGGCGTCGCGCCAGACGAAGACGGTGGTGGGGGTTGGGGCCGCGGCGTTGGTCATGGTGCCGGTGAAGCCGACGGAGCCGTCGATGTCGGTGAAGGGCGTGTTGACGGTGGCGATCGTCCAGCCCGCGTTGTTGGGGACTGGGTCGCCGACGCGTGCGATGACCTGCGCGGGGCGAAGATCCTGAGCCAGGCTTGGGGATGCGGCGGCACCGGCGAGGGCGAGGAGGCAGGCAAGGCGAGCCGCGGCGGGCGTGTTGCTCATGAAGGAAGCCATGGACGAATCTCCTCGAGTCGAAGTGAAACGATGCGCCGCCCTTGCTGTCGGTCGCAGGTGGTCCTGTGGCAATAGTTTAGGGTGTGATCGGTGGTTCGCCAAGCTTAAACTGTCCACCGGGTTGATTGGGAACAATTGAGGCCTCTGGCCGTCGAAGTGGGGCGGGCCTGAGCCTCTGGGCAGACCGATCGGGTGGGTTGGGTCGTGGTTGTGTACGCTGTAGCTTGAGCGTGGGCTTTGGACGCCGCGCCAGGGATGTTGGCACGAGGAACTGAAAATGAACACGCGTCGTCGCAACGTATTGACCGCTGTCTCGAACGTGATTGCACTCGCCATGGGCGTGGGGCTCTTTGGCTTGGGGGCCGGATCCGCTCTGGCTCAGGGCATGGGGCAGGAGAAGCCGGCGGCGGCAAGTGGCGAGCCGATCAAGGTCGGGCACTATGGCTCGATGACGGGCAAAGAGGCGACGTTCGGCCAGTCGACGGATGAGGGGATCCGCCTCGCGATCGCGGAGATCAACGCCGCGGGCGGGATCAACGGGCGGCCGCTGGAACTGATCACGTATGACACGAAGGGCGAGTCGAAGGAAGCGGGCAACGCCGTGACGCGCCTGATTACCAGCGACAAGGTCACCGCCGTCCTCGGTGAGGTCGCCAGCGGCCTCTCGCTCGCGGGCGGCGCGGTGGCGCAGCAGTACAAGGTGCCGATGATCTCGCCCAGCTCGACCAACCCGCGCGTGACGGCGGGGCGCGACATGGTCTTCCGCGTCTGCTTCATCGATCCCTTCCAGGGGTACGTCGTGGCGAAGTTCGCCAAGGACGACATCAAGAAGGAGAAGGTCGCGATCCTCTACGACCAGACGGCTCCGTACAGCAAGGGCCTGCGCGACGAGTTCAAGAAGCACTTTGAGTCGATGGGCGGGAAGGTGGTTGCAGATCAGGCCTACAGCGGCGGCGACCAGGACTTCTCCGCTCAGCTCACGACGATCAGGAGCGCGGGCGCACAGGCGATCTTCGTCCCCGGTTACTACACCGACGTGGGCAACATCGCGATCCAGGCGCGACGCCTCGGCATCGGCAAGGACGTGCCGCTGCTGGGCGGCGACGGCTGGGACAGCGAGCAGCTCGGAAAGATCGCGGGCGACGCGATCGAGGGCTCGTTCTACAGCAACCACTACGCGCCCGATCAGGACAACCCGCTCGTCAAGGAGTTCGTGAAGAACTATGGCAGCAAGTTCGAGGGCCAGGTGCCCGATGGCCTCGCGGCACTGGGCTACGACGCGGCGATGGTGCTCGCGGACAGCATGAAGCGCAGCAAGAGCCTCAAGGGCACCGACCTTCGCGATGCGATCGCCGCGACCAGCGACTACGCGGGCGTGACGGGCGTGATCTCCATCGACAAGAACCGTGACGCGACCAAGAGCGCGGTGATGGTTGAGATGAAGAAGGTCGGCGAGGGGCAGTTCGCGCCGCGCTATGTCACGACGATTGAGCCGAAGAAGTAGTTCGGTCAGAGCCAGCGAGCACAGCAACCAGACAGAGCCGTCGGCGCAGGCCGACGGTTTTTTCTTTGACCTGGCGACGGTCTGGCGACGATCTGGCGAACTCCATCGGCTCGCGCCGATGGCTCTGAAGGATGCCTGCGATCTACATGCCCCAGGGCTGCGCGACCCACTCGTAGCCACCGGGGATCTCGCGGATGTGGCCGACGCCCGGCCAGGGCATGTGGTAGCCCAGGACGCGGGTCTTGTCCGCCGCGGCCATGGCGAAGATCCTGCGACGGGTGGCGACTGCGCCGGCGGGGTCAGCGTCGAACGCGACGGTCCAGGCCGGGTTCCTGAAGTTGAGGACGTAGTGGTGGGCGCAGTCGGCGAGGTTCAGGAGCTGGTCATTGCCGGAGCGGACCATGACGGGCATGTGTCCGGGCGTGTGGCCTCGACCGTCGATGAGTTCGAGCGCATCGCCGAAGAGGCGGTCGCCGGGCATGACCAGGTCAGTGTTGCCCTTGAAGGCTTCGAGGTGCTTCTTGGCGCCGGCGACGAAGTTCTTCTTGTTCTCGTCCGGCATGCGGAGGCCGGAGAGGTCGGGCGTGGGGCCGGTCCAGAAGTCGTGCTCGGCGCGATTGACGATGAGCCGTGCGTTCTTGAAGCGGGGCGTGCCGGCGTCGGTCAGGAGGCCGCCGAAGTGGTCGCCGTGGGCGTGCGTGAGGATGACGGCCTTGACGTCGTCGGGATTGAAGCC
The DNA here is from genome assembly GCA_040399065.1 of Phycisphaerales bacterium. GTDB lineage: Bacteria > Planctomycetota > Phycisphaerae > Phycisphaerales > UBA1924 > JBBASU01. The sequence goes on from JBBASU010000018.1 coordinate 8,010, forward strand.
CGCGGCCTTGATGTTGGCCTCGAGGCGCCCGCCGCGCGGGCCCATGAGGCTGCCGCCGCCGGCGTCGATGAGGACAAGGTCCGCGCCGATCTTGAGGAGCAGGCCGTTGAAGTAGAAGGCGAAGCGGTCGGTGGGGAGGAAGGCGTCCCTGAGTGTGGCCTCGACCTGCTCCTTGGTGGCCTCGGGGGCGAAGGTCGGGTGGGGCGATCCGGGGTTGATGCCGATGCCATCAGAGAGGGCTACGCCCGTGATGTCGCCGACCGTGATGCGGTAGAAACCGGCGGGTTCGGGCTCAGGATCGGGTTTCGCGGCGGGCTGGGATGGGGCGTGGGCCCGGGCAAGGGAGGTGCTGCTCGCGAGAGCGGCGGCGGCGGCGATCATGGTCCGCCTCGAGAGGGCGATTCCGGAATCAGAAGCCGTCGGGGTGTGTGCCTTGCCAGCCATGCGAATCTCCGTGGTGAAGTGGACGCGGGTCTTCAAGCTTGGAGTTTACTCGCGGGTGACGGCGTGCGGCTGGCGGCGACACGGGGCTCTTGTCGGGCCGAGATCGGGTAGCATCGTGGTCTCTATGGAGTCTCGCGACACCATCCTGACGCTGACCGGACTTGCGGGTCCACCGATGGAGCCGGTGGAGCTCTCGGGCGATGCCACGGCGACAATCGGGCGGCTCATTGGCAGTGAAGTGTGTCTGCTGGATGATCGCGTCTCGCGCCGTCATGCCACGCTGACGCGCAAGCGCGGGAGCTGGTACATCCTTGATGTCGGGAGCACGAGCGGGACGTTCGTGAATGGTGTGAGGCTACCCAAGGGTGTGCCCGCGCCGCTGTCTTCGGGTGATGTGCTGCGCATCGGGCCTTGGGCGATTCGCGCTGGCATTGGTGTCGGTGGCGCGCCGAGCGCCTCGGGCGAGATCGCGGTGACGCGCGATGACGCGGGTGATGCGGGGCGGCGTGTTGAGTCGGCCTCGCGCCTAGGCGTTGGCCTCGCGGCGGGAATCGAAGATCGACGATTGCGTCTGCTGACGGATCTCATCACGAGGCTCGGTGCCGCGGCGGATGAGGATGCTGGCGCGAAGGCGCTGCTGCATGTGGTGCTGACGACGAGCGGCTACTCGCGTGGCGCGGTGCTGCGCAGGACCGAGGATGGACGCGAGGTGGAAGTTGTGGCGTCGGAACGCATGGGTGGCGCGGCTGCGAGCAGTGTGCCGGGAGCGCCCGGCGCTCGAGGCGCGTTGCCAACGACGCCCGCGAAAGAAGGGGAAGCGCCGGTCGAGATGGAGTTCAGCCGCACGCTGATCGAGCGTGCGAACGCGGGCGAGAGCGCGATCCTGAGCGATGAGACTGGACCTGTCACGCCGGGAGGACCGGGCCCGCAGAGCATCGTCGGCGCGGGGATTCACTCGGCGCTCTGCGTGCCGCTGCTGGTGGGCGGATCGGTGGTGGGGTACCTCTACCTCGACGCACGCGGGAACGAGGCGCGCGTGCGCCGAGACTCCACAGGCTTCTGCGAGGCTGCGGCGACGGCGTACGCACTCTCCATCGCGAACGTCCGCCGCGGCGCGCTCGAGCGGGCGCAGCGAGAGCTGCACGCGGAACTCAACGCGGCCCGCGAGGTGCAGCGCATGGTGCAGCCCGTTCCCCGCGGGCGCGTGGCGTGCTGCGAGTATGCGATGGAGTGCAGGCCGGGTCTCTTTGTCGCGGGCGATCTTGTGGACCTTGTTGATCTCGGCGACGGCCGCGCGGCGGTGTGTGTGGGTGATGTTGCGGGGCATGGCATGTCTGCCGCGCTGCTTATGGCCGCGCTGCAGTCGCACCTTCGCGCGCTGCTCGCGTATCCGGGGATTGATGTCTCGTCGGCGATCGTGGGCGTGAACCGTTATCTCGCGGCGACGCCGCTGGAAGGGCGTTTCGCTTCGCTGTGGCTGGGCGTGATCGAGCCCTCGGGCGAGCTGACGTACACGGACGCGGGGCATGGGCACTGGATGATCATCGATCGCGAGGGGCGGCCGCGAGAGGGCGTGATGGGCGCGGCGGGCATCCCCATCGGCATCGACGGCGATGCGGAGTTTCCGATCGGTCGCACCGCGCTCGGCCCCGGCGAGCGGCTCATCCTCTACAGCGATGGCCTGATCGAGCAGCCCGGCGCCAGCGGCGAGCAGTTCGGCATGCAGCAGTTCCGGGCGGCGCTCCTCGATGCGCTCTCTCCCTACGCCGCGGTGATGAGCACCTTCGGCGCGCTCACTCGCCACGTCGGAAGCACGACGCTCGATGATGATGCGACGGTCGTGGTGGTGGAGGTGGGGTGATAGGAAGTGGTCGAGTGGTCAAGTGGCACAGTGGTCGAGTGAAAACCTGCGGACCGAAGGCACCTGACCACTTAACCACTTAACCACTCGACCACTTGACCACTGTGCTACGCGTCCGCGCTGCCTGCTCGCACCATCTTCCATGACACACCAAAACGTGCGAGATATTTCCGCAGCCGATCGGCGTCGTTGTGGCTCTGCTTCGCGGCACGCGAGGCTGCGAAGAGGATGCGGCCTGCTTCGGAGAGCGACGCGGCGCGGGTGCAGACGCTGAGCACGTCGATGAGCTGCACGCGATCGAAGCGATCGAGCGACTGGATCTGCGCGGGCGAGAGGAATCGGGTGAGCAGGTCGGCATCGCGTGATGAAGGCTCTCGAGCCGCGGCGGCGCTCGTCACGGGTGCGGACTGATTCGTGGCCTCGGTGCCCGTGCTAGCTCCATTTCCAGCGCTCCAAGCTTGGCGCAGCCGCTCGATCTCCTCCAGCGCAAGCTCCTCGGAGATCCGGCCCCCGGCCGCGAGCGTCGTCATGCGTGAGATGGAAGCGCTCAGATCGCGGAAGTTGCCCGGCCACGAAGCCTCCGCCGACGTCGCAAACCCAAGGTACCGTGCCCGCGCCTCAGCGCTGAACCGCACGAGGCGGTTGGTGCGCGCGGCCCGAGCCTCCAGCTCGTGGTCCAGGTTCGGCTCGATGTCCTCCGGCCGCTCACGCAGCGATGGAAGCCGGAACGTCCACAGGTTGATTCGCGCGAGCAGGTCCTCGCGGAAGCGGCCGGCGCGGACCTCCGCCGCAAGGTCGCGGTTGGTCCCCGCGAGCAGCTGGAAGCTGCTCGAAACCTCCTTGTCCGATCCGAGCGGCAGGAATCGCTTCTCTTCCAGCGCCCGCAGCAGCATCGCCTGCTCATCGGCCTTGAGCTCGCCGATCTCATCAAGGAACAGAACGCCGCCATCGGCAGTGCGCAGGAGTCCGGGCCGGTCCGCCGCGGCACCCGTGAACGCGCCGCGCGTGTGCCCAAAGAGCGTCGACATCGCCCCGTCGCCCCGCAGCGTCGCGCAGTTCACCTCGACAAAGGGACCCGGCGCCTGGTGCCGCGCATGCCGCAGGTCATAGATCCTCCGCGCCAGCCGGCTCTTGCCGGCGCCCGTCGCGCCCATGAGCAGGATGGGGTCCGAGGCGTGGATCGCAACATGCTCGAGCTGCTCGATCAGCCGGTTGAACCGCGCGTTCCTCGTCTCGATGCCGCCCTTGAGCCCCAGAACATTGCCCCGCGCCTCGCGCGCAAAGCGCGAGGCGATCACGTCGTAACGCGACAGGTCAAGGTCGATGACGCTGGTCGTGCCGGCGGGGTTGCGCTGCCCACGCGTGGGGCTGGTCTGAACCAGTCGCGCCGGAAAGCGCCGCGACTCTGCCAGCAGGAACAGGCAGATCTGCGCCACGTGCGTGCCCGTCGTGATATGAACGAAGTAGTCCTCGTGCTCGGTATCGAAGGGGTAGGCCGCCGCGAAGTCATGCAGCGCGGCGTAGACGCTCTCAAAGTCCCACGGGTTCGCAACGTCCATCGCATGCCGCACAACGCGCGTCTCAGGTGACACCGACGCAATGTCAGCCTCCACCTGGCGTGTCATGTCGACGACCTTGCTCTGATGGATGAGGTCAAGGCGATCGACGAGCCAGTCGGGCTGCATGCACAGCCCGACGGTGGGACGCCAGCGCGACCACCGATCCGCCCCCTTGCCCGCATCCAGCGTGGTGCCCAGCAGCCCGATCACGACGCGGCGCTTCGGCGCGTGCGTCGTCACGCCGCTGCTCGCACCGGCGGCGTCGCGATGGGGCGTCGGGGTGGTCCGGGAGGCCTTAGCCATATCCAATGGTATACAGATGTATCCAAAAAGATCATCTGCCGGCTCCGCCCGCCCTTCAGAACGCCGCAGCACCCTCCTGGCGCGGCCCAAACCCCTTCCCGCCCGTTGGCACGCGAGTTGTTTACTCCTCCCTCGCGGCCGCCCGGGCAATCGGGCCCGGGCGGACGCGATCACAGGAGTCCTCGTCATGGCCAACCGCAACATCTTCACCTCGCTCTTCCGGCGCGACCGCGCCACCGCGACCAACGCCGAGGGTGGCGTTGCGTACGAGCGCACCCCCGAGCAGAAGCTGGCCCAGTTCGTCGCGACCGGCTGCCTCAACTCCACCTTCTACGCCGACGCCGAGGCCCAGCTCGCGACCATCCTCGACCTCGCGACCAAGGTCCCGCCCACGCTGCTCGCGAAGCTCGCGATCTACGCCCGCCAGGCGCACATGAAGGACACCCCCGCGCTCCTCATGGCCGTCCTCTCAACCCGTGACCGCGCCCTCTTCGCCGAGGTCTTCCCGCGCGTGATCGACAACGCGAAGATGGTCCGCAACTTCGTCCAGATCATGCGATCCGGCGCCGTGGGCCGCCGCAGCCTCGGCACGCTCCCCAAGCGTCTGGTGCAGCAGTGGATCATGACCCGCACCGATGAGCAGCTCTTCCGAGCAAGCGTCGGAAACGATCCGTCGCTCAAGGACCTTCTGCGCATAGTGCACCCGCGCCCGGACTCAGTGAAGCGGTCCGCGCTCTACGCGTACCTCTCCGGTAAGCCCTTTGATGCTTCGCTGCTGCCGCCGATCGTGCGGCAGTACGAGGCCTTCAAGGCCGGTGAATCGCTGGAGGTTCCCGATGTTCCCTTCGAGATGCTCACCTCCCTCCCGCTCGGGCCTTCCGACTGGAAGGAAATCGCACGCAGCGCCCCCTGGCAGATGACCCGCATGAACCTCAACACCTTCCAGCGCCACGGCGTCTTCGAGGATGAGTCGCTCGTCCAGATGATCGCAACGCGCCTCGCCGACCGTGATCTGATCCGCACCAGCCGCGTGCTGCCCTACCAGCTCATGGCGGCGTTCGCCAACGCGACCGACGCGCCAGCACCCATCCGGCTCGCGCTCCAGCAGGCGCTGGAGATCGCGCTCGAGAACGTCCCCGAGCTCAGCGGCAACGTCTACGTGCTCATCGACGTCTCGGGCTCCATGATGTCCCCCGTGACGGGCTACCGCAAGGGCGCAACGACGTCGGTGATGTGCGTGAACGCCGCGGCCCTCATCGGCGCCGCAGTCCTCCGCCGCAACCCGCGCGCCATCGTGATGCCCTTCAACACCGAAGTCCTCCCCCTGGAGCTCAACCCTTTGGACACCATCGCGACCAACACGGCCAAGATCGCGGCCCTCGTCCAGGGCGGAACGGCCTGCTCCGCGCCGCTGCAGCTCATGAACGTCGAGCACAAGAGCGCCGACCTCGTGATCATGGTCTCGGACAATCAGAGCTGGGCGGACATGGCCGACCCCAACGGAAACACGCAGACCATGAAGCAGTGGCGCCGGCTCAAGGCCCGCTGCCCCAAGGCCCGCCTCGTCTGCGTGGACCTCCAACCCTCGGAGACCGTCCAGTGCAAGGAGCAGCCCGACGTGCTCAACATCGGCGGCTTCTCAGATCAGGTCTTCCCGCTCATCGCGAGCTTCGCCCGCGGCGAGATGAAGCCCGATCACTGGCTGAGCGTGATCAACGCCGTTGAGATCTAGGTGCGCAGCGCCAGCCCAACCCTCGGGCATCGAGGGGCTTCCCGTCCGCGCAAGAGCGCGGGCGGGAGGATTCGCGGTCCGAATGCACGTGTGACTCCATTTACCACAATGAAACGTCTCACGGACTCCTCGTCGGCCGCGTTCTTCATCTCTTCGCTCGGGGCTCGCGCTCCGGTCGTGGTTTCCGGTCGAATGCGTGTGTGACTACATCTTTTGGATAGATCCACGTCACACGCTTCACTCGTCGATCGGGCTTGAACCTTGGACCGGGCGCACGCCGCCGCCCGGACTCTCCACCCCGCGGCGTCGGCCGAAGAGAATGCCGCGGCAGAGTACATGGCAGCCTGCGGGTTCGAATCCCGCACCCGAAAGGGAAGGCAACTCTCCGCAACCATCGTCGCTCGGCCGTCACTTTGCTTTCATCGCGCCCATCGCAACGATGTGGCGCTGGAATCTCTGCTGGTACCTTCTTCCGGAGCTGTGTCACATGAGCATCGATCCATCAACCCAGGCAGAGACGGGCGCAGAGGCGGACCCGCGCTACAACATCGTCGTGACCGGCGAGGCGACGGGGCTCGTCCCCGTGCGAGGTGGAAAGGAGCGGCCGATCACCGTGATCGGCACGCAGGCCATCCGCGATACGTTTGGTGATCGCACGATCCAGCAGGCCATCAACATGCGCAGCTCGCCGGGCGTGACGGAGGTCGTGCTGAATCCTGATGCGCACGTGGGGTACGGCGCGCCCATCGGCTGCGTCGCCGTGAGCCCGACGCACATTTACCCCGGGCCCGTGGGCGTCGACATCAAGTGCTCGATGAGCCTGCTCGCCCTCGACCTGCCCGAGGATGCCGTCGCGGATAAGAAGACCCGCCGCGCCCTCATCGAAGCAATCTCGCATCGCACGCCGACGGGCGCGGGCCAGGGTCAGCGCCAGGCCAGGAAGGGTCGCCGCATCTCACGCGAGCTCGGCAAGAAGGCCGTGACGCAGGGCGCCAGCGCCGAGGTCCTCGGTGAGCTCGGCATCCCCATCGAGTGGGCCTCGCGCTGCGAGGACTCATCGCACGTCGGCCATGATCACACGCGCGACGCGCTCGAAGCGCGCCTCGACCGCATCCTCGCGATGGGCGAGCTGCGCCTCGCGCAGAACTTCGAAGCCAAGGCCAACCAGCTCGGCACCTACGGCGGCGGCAACCACTTCGGCGAGTGCGAGATCGTCCGCCTGCGCGAGAGCGATGAGGCGCAGCGCGCGGCCAGGGTCTTCGGGCTTGTGGATGGTCAGGTGGCGTTCTTGTCGCACTGCGGCAGCCGCGGTATTGGCGCCATGCTCGCCGACCTGCAGTTCAAAACCCTGCAGCGCAAGTTCGCCAGGTGGAACATCCCCCTCCCCGGCAACGACCGCGAGCTCGTCTACGCGCCGCTCGGCTCGCAGGAGGCCGACGACTACATCGACGACATGTCGCTGGGCGCCAACTTCGCCACGGTGAACCACATGTTGATCAACGCGCTGATCCTCGAGGCCTTCCAGGAAGTGATCCCTGGCGTCTCAGGCCGCCTCGTCTACTTCATCAGCCACAACATCGCGCGGCTGGAAGCCACCGACATGCGAGGCGACTCGCACGCCTGGGTCCATCGCAAGGGCGCCACGCGCGCCTTCCCCGCCGGCCACCCGGGCCTGCGAGGCACGCCCTTCGAAGCAGTGGGGCACCCGATCCTGCTCCCGGGCAATCCGCAGGCGGGCTCCAGCGTGATGGTGGCGCGCCCGGGCGCAAGCCTCTCCTGCTACAGCGTCAACCACGGCGCAGGCCGCAGGCTCTCACGAACCGCCGCAAGCAAGACGCTCGACCAGAAGGCAATCGACCAGAGCTTCGCCGACAAGGACATCCTCACCAACACCCGCAACTACCCCATCGACGAAGCCCCCGACGCGTACAAGGACTTCGAGGAAGTCCTCAGGAGCGTGGAGCTCGCAGGCCTCGCCGGCGAAGTCGCACGCCTGCACGCCAAGTTCGTCATCAAGGACGGCGACAAGGCGGATGACTGAAAGAAGTGGTCGAGTGGTCGAGTGGCAAAGTGGTCAAGTGCAAAGGCACAGACCATCGCACCTGCGCGATCTCCGACTTCTTCTCACTCGACCACTTGACCACTCAACCACTCGACCACTTCTCATGCAACGACCGTTCACCATGACCACCACCCACCTCACCATCAACGGCTCCGAAGGCGAAGGCGGCGGCCAGATGCTCCGCTCCGCCCTCGCCCTCTCCGCCCTCCTCGGCACGCCCTTCACCATCTCGCGCATCCGCGCAGGCCGCGAGAAGCCGGGCCTCATGCGTCAGCACCTCACCGCCGTGAACGCGGTCGCGGAAGTCTGCCGCGCCCGCGTCGTCGGCGCGGCGGTTGGCTCCACCGAACTCACCTTCGAGCCCGGCGAGATCCGCGCAGGCGAATACCACTTTTCCATCGGCACCGCAGGTAGCACAACGATGGTCCTGCAGGCGATGCTCCCGGCGCTGATGGCCGCGAAGGGCGCCTCGCGCGTCGTCGTCGAGGGCGGCACGCACGCGCGCTGGGCACCGCCATGGGAGTTCTTTGACCTGGCGCTCGTGCCGCAGATCCGCGCGATGGGCGTTGCGGTCTTCCCGAGGCTCGAGCGGCACGGCTTCTATCCCGCCGGCGGCGGCAAGATCGTCGTTGAGATCGATCCCCTCTGCCCGGCGCCAACGGATAACGCACCACGCACACCCTTCGCGCTCCACGAACGCGGCGATCCGGTCGCCCGCCGCGCCAAGATCATCCACGCACAGCTCCCCCGCACCATCGCAGAGCGTGAGCAGGCGGTCCTCGCGGCCCGGCTCGGCTTCGAGCCGCACCACAGCCAGATCGTCGCGGCTGGCACCTCGCGCGGCCCCGGCAACGCCGTCATGGTCATCATCGAGCACGCCAACGTGACCGAAGTCTGCTCCAGCATTGGCGAGCACGGTGTCTCGGCCGAGGCGGTCGCCGCCGCGGCGTGCACCGAAGTCGAAACCTACGCAAAGCACGCCGCACCCGTCGGCCCGCACCTCGCCGATCAACTCATGGTCCCACTCGTCGCCGCCGGAGGCGGCTCATTCACCGCCACCGAATTCACCCAGCACGCCATCACCAACACGCAGATCGTGCAAAAGTTCGTCGGCGAAGATCGCGTACGCGTCGAGGAGGGGGCGAGCGGCGTGACGTGGACGCACGCGTAAAGAAAGTGGTCAAGTGGTCGAGTGGCAAAGTGGTCGAGTGAAGTCCGAAGCCACTCAACCACTCGACCACTTCTTCTCCGACCCCAGTGCCTACCTCGCCGCATACTCCGCCATCGGCGGGCAGCTGCACACCAGGTTCCGGTCGCCGTACGGATTATCCACGCGCCCGACATGCGGCCAGAACTTGCTGTCGCGCAGCCAGCGGGCGGGGTACGCCGCCTGCTCGCGTGTGTAGGCGTGCTTCCACTCGGTAGCGGTCACCATGCCCATGGTGTGCGGGGCGTTCTTGAGCGGGTTGTCGGCCTTGTCCATCGTGCCGCTCTCGATCGTCCGGATCTCCTCGCGGATCGCGATGAGCGCATCGCAGAGGCGATCAAGCTCGGGCTTGGGCTCGCTCTCCGTGGGCTCGAGCATGAGCGTGCCGGGCACGGGCCACGACATCGTCGGCCCGTGGAACGAGTAGTCCTGCAGACGCTTGGCGATGTCATCCACCTTGATCCCCGCGCTCTTCTCAAAGCCGCGGCAATCAATGATGAACTCGTGCGCCACGCGACCCTTCCCGCCCTTGAAGAGGATCGTGTAGTGCCCCTCAAGCCGCTTGGCCATGTAGTTGGCGTTGAGGATCGCAACCTGCGTCGCCTTCCGAAGGCCCGCGGCCCCCATCAGCGCGATGTACACCCACGAGATCGTGAGGATGCTCGGCGAGCCGTACGGTGCGGCGGAAACCGGGCCGATCGCCTGCGTGCCGGTCTTGCCTTCGAAGAAGGGGCGGCTGACGGGGTGGCCGGGGAGGAACGGTGCAAGGTGCGCCGCAACGCCGATCGGGCCCATGCCCGGCCCGCCGCCGCCGTGCGGAATGCAGAAGGTCTTGTGCAGGTTGAGGTGGCAGACGTCCGCGCCGATGAAGCCGGGGCTCGTAAGCCCGACCTGCGCGTTCATGTTGGCACCATCCATATAGACCTGCCCGCCAGCCTGATGGACAAGCGTGCAGATCTCGCGGATGTCCTCCTCGAAGACGCCGTAGGTGGAGGGATAGGTGACCATCAGCGCGCCGAGCTTGTCCTTGTTCGCGGCGATCTTCGCGCGAAGGTCGGTCATGTCCACGTTGCCCGCGGCGTCGTTCTTGACGCCCACAACCTCGAAGCCCGCAACGACTGCGGAGGCAGGGTTCGTGCCGTGAGCGCTCTCTGGGATCAGGCAGACCGTGCGATGCGCCTGGCCGATGCTCGCGAGGTACGCGCGGATGACCATGAGGCCGGTGTACTCGCCCTGTGCGCCCGCGTTTGGCTGCAGGCTGACCGCCGCGAAGCCGGTGACCTCGCTGAGCCAGCTCTCAAGATCCTTGAAGAGCTTCTGGTATCCCTTGCTCTGGTCGGCGGGCGCGAAGGGATGGATCTGCCCGAACTCGCCCCAAGTCACCGGGATCATCTCGCTGGTGGCGTTGAGCTTCATGGTGCACGAGCCCAGCGGGATCATGCTGTGGCAGAGCGAAAGGTCGCGCCCCATGAGCTTGAAGATGTAGCGGAGCATCTCGTGCTCGCTGTGGTGGCTGTTGAAGACCGGGTGCGTCATGTACCCGCTCTGGCGCGCGTGCCCAGCCAGGCCGGCCGAACCAGCCTCAGCCTGCACCGTCGCGAGCAGCGCGTTGGCATTGAACGCCACCGGCTCGCCCGCAAAGACCTCAAAGAGCGCCTGCACATCCTCGCGCGTCGTCGTCTCGTCGCACGAGATCCCGACGCTGCCATCGCAGAAGTCGCGCAGGTTCATGCGCCGTGCCCGCGCCGCCTCCAGCAGCCGCTGCGCGCTGGCATGGCTGCCCAGGTTCACGCGGATCGTGTCAAAGATCGGCCCGTCCTGCACCGCAAGGCCCAGCTTCTTCAGGCCGCTGCGGACAACCTCCGCAAACGTGTGCGTCCGCAGCGCGATGCGCCGCAGCCCGCCCGGCCCGTGATAGACGCCGTACATCCCCGCGATGATCGCCAGCAGCGCCTGCGCCGTGCAGATGTTGCTCGTCGCCTTCTCGCGCCGGATGTGCTGCTCGCGCGTCTGGATCGCCATGCGATACGCCGGGTTGCCCTGGCTGTCGCGCGAGACACCGATGATGCGCCCCGGCATCTTGCGCACGTGCGTCTCGCTGGTCGCGATGAACGCCGCGTGCGGGCCGCCAAAGCCCATCGGCACGCCAAACCGCTGCGCACACCCAACCGCGATGTCCGCGCCCCACTCGCCCGGCGGCTTGATCAGCGTCAGCGCCAGAAGGTCCGTCGCCACCACCACCAGCGCGCCGGCCTCCTTGGCCTTCTTCGCCAGCGCCTCGTGGGCCGCGATCGAGCCGAGCCCGCCGCTGGTGTTGGGATACTGCAGCAGAATGCCGCACGTCGAGGCATCGGGGGCGATCTTCTCAGGATCAGCAATCACGAGCTTCATGCCCAGCCCGTCCGCCCGCGTCTTCAGCACGCCCAGCGTCTGCGGATGGACATCGCTCGCCGCGATGAACGTCGCCCGCGAGTGGTCGGAGATCGCGTAGCACATCGTCATCGCCTCGCCCGCGGCCGTCCCCTCATCGAGGAGGCTCGCGCCCGCCAGAGGCAGACCCGTCAGGTCCGCGACCATCGTCTGGAAGTTCAGCAGCGCTTCGAGGCGCCCCTGGGCGATCTCGGCCTGATAGGGCGTGTACTGCGTGTACCAGCCCGGGTTCTCAAGGATGTTGCGGAGGATCACGCCCGGCGTGATCGTGCCGTAGTACCCCATCCCGATGAACGACCGGAAGATCTGGTTCTGCGAGGCCATCGCCTTCAGCTCGCGCAGCAGCTCATGCTCACCCTTCTGCTGCTCACCCAGACCCGCAAGCCGCATCGGCTTTGGCAGGCGAATCGACGCCGGCACGGTCTGCTCCGTCAGCTGCTCCAGCGAGGTGCAGCCGAGCAGTTCGAGCATCTCCGCGATCTCGGCCTCGCTGGGGGCGATGTGCCGGTGCCAGAAGGTGTCGGAGGGATTCAGGATCGACGCCGCGGCCATGGGCGAGGAGGGGGAGGCGGGCGTGTGGTGCGAGCCGTTGGTGCCGCTGGCATGGCCGATGGAGCTTGCGGCGGGCGTGCTGGCCTGAGTAGTCATGATGGTTCGGTTCCGTTGCGGCACGCCCGGCAGATTCACGAAGCGGAGCCCACCAGAGCCCACACCACGCCACGCCCAGCCGTGCCCCAGATGTCTCCACCATTCTAGGTTGCGGGAGCCCCGTTTCCCGCTCCCGGGCACGCGGAAATGTGGGGGGTGCGCGTCCCGGTCGGGCGTGTGCCACGACCATCTCGGGCTTTGGCGAAATGGTCGTGGATTTCACTTACCCACCGAAGTCGTACCACCAGTCTCGACCCTTCGGGCAACGCCGTGAACTGAAGCAACTCGCGTCCCGGGTGTTCGAGCGATGCGGCGGAAGTCAGTTCGCGGGTGGACTGTGGCCGGTGGTGCCCGCTGCTCTGGACTCCACGAAGGGCTTGCCACACTCGGGGCAGACCGCGCCGGGTGGAAGTCCTGCGAGCGAGAAACCACAGTGATCGCAATGGCCGCGACGGCGTCTTTCGCGCCATTTGAACCAAATAAAGAACGGGAGGCCGTAGATGAAACTTGCCACCATGGAGTGCCCGACTAGCGGGAAGATAGGCAGAAACCGCTCGTATGGATCGAAGCCAAGCGTGCTCATTGGAGGCTTGCCAGCCGCGATCGCGCTGGCATTGACTTGTAGGATTTCCTGACGGGTAAGGTGCGGGCGAGTCGGGTCCGACAGTAACCCACCGGGCCAAAGCCACCCTACGTTCAGAGCGAGGACCGGATCGACGCCGTCCTGCCAGTAGTATGTGCTGCGCTGGCGAAACACAGTTCCCCAGTTGGCTACTGGCCAGCCATAGGCGATCGTCGTGTAATGACTTACCCAGTCCATTTTTTCAGAGGGTGGTATCTCTCTAGGCACTCGACCTGTGAATCGAGTGTGGACTGCCACAACAAGTCCTTGCCCACTTATGTCAGCGTCTATCTGGTGCACACCTGTCAGACGCGGGATGTGCCCGGTTTCGACCAAGATCCAGTGGGCGAAAGCGATAATCCACGAGGTGCTCAGTCCGAGCAGCGCACACGATACCCAGAGAGGGATCAACCTGAAAACGCGGCCTCGACCAAATCTCGAATCCATACGCCCCACAGAGAGTGTCAACTCTCTATGGAGTCTGCCCTTTGGATCAGATCAGTAGTAGTTATGTTCACAAGACCCTGCGGGAAGCGGTCCGGGCGGCCCAGGCGGAAAGTAAGGCCCCGCCGGTGGTGGGCAGGGCGGGTTCGCTGGACACGGAGCTGGCGGGACGCCCGGCGGCGCCGCACAGCTCCACGACATTTCAGACACACAGTATTTGATAACCGTCAACCCGAGCCAGTTGGTTGTGGTATAGAGCCAGATGATTCGAGCGCCATAAGCACACGTGGTAGCCGTGTCCAACGCGGGAATCCTGTAGGGTGGATCACTGTCGCGTTGCCATGGTGCTCCTGGACTAATCGGCGTCCCCGGCATCGGTGTGGTTGTCCCCGGGATCAGCGGAATAGCGGGCGGTGGCGGCGGGGGTGGTGGCGGTGGAGGTGGCGGTACGACCTGAGCGCACGACGCCGGAACCAGCGAGGAGTAGCGAGCTACTACCTGCTCCATCGGCGGCTGAGCCAGCACCGCAAACGCGGTGGTGTCCGCGAGCGCGGCCAAGATCACTTTCGTGCTGCAGGGCCCGTTCTGGTCCACGCCGATGCTCGCGGCCTTGTACCCCATCGAAGCAAGCAGCTCCACAATCTGCGCCCCATCCGGCTGGGCGACGAGAGCCGCAAACGGATCGCTGGTGAGCAGCCCCTTGAAGTAGTTCTGCGGCACCTCAGTCGAGCCGCCGACGAACGGCGCGTCGGTCGTCGGCCACAGGAAGTCGTACGCGTCGGAAATTCCGAATGCCTCCTTGGTCCACTTGATCGCTTCCCACTGGTCCTGCGACTCCCACGCGACGGCGGGCCATTCGGCTCCCGGAACACCGGGATTCGAGTACCAGACCGAGATGATGTTCTGGCCCACGATCAGCGACTCATCCCGAAGTGCCAGAACACCGGGGATTTCCAGTGTGCCGCTGCCCTGCACTACCACCGGCACGAACACCCAGTCCTTCTGAGTCACCCGCACTCCAGCTGGCCTCGAAACAGATTGCGCGAAGGAACTCACGGCGGACGCAGAGAGAGCCACGGCCGCACAAGCGACCGCCCGCCACCACCGACACCTGATACTCATGATGATGCTCCTGACGAGTCCACTTCCCGGGACTCGCGCCCGGGACTCGCGCCCGGGACTCGCAGCATCAAGCTACTTGATCCGTCTGGTAATGTCAATCGCAGAACTCGGGGTATCACGAACTTAGTAATCGATTGGCATGCCCGATCACCTGCGCGCTTGTGCGGCAACGTGCGGCCCCAGGGCCACCGCCCGCACTGGCTCACGATCTCCGCGCGCCGCTCGACGCCCGCCGCGTCGACCACGGTGTACGACGCCTCCTTCGCCGCCCGCATCCCGCGCATCGCCGCGCTCGGGACCCGCGCTAGGAGCTTGATGTTCGTCCACAACCCACCCATCCCCAAACTCCCACTTGGTCCAAACGCCCTTCGCCCAATCTTCGCGCTTCGCCGCGGCATTGCCTTTGCGCCAGCGGCCTTCACCAGTCCTGACCCTTCGGGTCGGACTGGTGGCACCGGAAGCGGATCCTACACTCGCGCCATGCCACTCAACCACTACGTCACCCTCGGCCGCTCGGGCCTCCGCGTCTCGCCCTTCTGCCTGGGCGCCATGACCTTCGGCGAGGAGTGGAAGTTCGGCAGCAATCCCAACGACTCAAAGCGCGTCATCGACGCCTTCCTCGCCCACGGCGGCAACTTCATCGACTCCGCCAACATGTACAACCACGGCAACAGCGAGAAGATCCTCGGCGACTACTTCAAGGACAAGGCCAAGCGCGACCGCGCCGTCATCGCCACCAAGTTCTCCGGCAACCTCTTCCCGGGCGATCCCAACGGCGGCGGCTCCAACCGCAAGGCCATCCTCCGCGCCTGCGACGAATCTCTCCGCCGCCTCCAGACCGACTACATCGATCTCTACTGGCTCCACTTCTGGGACAAGCAGACCCCCATGGAAGAGACCATGGCCGCGATCGACACGCTCGTGCAGAGCGGCAAGGTCCGCTACTTCGGCTTCAGCGACACACCCGCCTGGAAGGTGACACAGGCCATCTACGAGGTCGAGCGCCAGGGCCTCTCCCGCGCCGCACGCCCCATCGCACTCCAGATCGAGTACTCCCTCCTCCAGCGCACCGTCGAGGGCGAGCTCATCCCGATGGCCCGCGAGCTCGGCCTGGGCGTCACGCCCTGGTCCCCCCTCAAGTTCGGCATCCTCACCGGCAAGTACACCCGCACCAGCCGCCCGAAGGAAGGCCGCTCCACCACGGGCTGGATCGACCGCAACCTGACGGACCACGCCTACGCCGTCGTCGACCTCCTCATCGCAACCTCAAAGGAGCTCGGCTGCACCCCCGCGCAGGTCGCGCTCTCATGGGTGCAGGGCAAGGCCGGCGTCGCAAGCTCCATCATCGGCGCCCGCACCGTCGAGCAGCTCGAGGACAACATCAAGGCCCTGGACGTCAAGCTCACCGCCGCCCAGACCGCACGCCTGGATGAGCTCACCAAGCCAAGCCTCAACTTCCCGCACGACTTCCTGGCGGGTGCACAGACGCAGATCCACGGGGCCGTCCCGATGACGATCAACGGCGAAACCCCCGCCGCGAGCGACCTGCTGCCGAAGGTGGACGCGGAGAGGTTCTGAGGGAGAGAGGCAAGCAGGCAGGAAGGCATGCAGGCAAGCAGGGGAAGAGGAATGCAACGAAGTCGTTGTGCCACGATCATCCGGAGCTTTGGCCGAATGATCGTGGTTTGAGTGCGAGCTTCACTTTCAGATTCATCTCGTGACCAGTTCAACCCCGCGGCATCAAACACGAACGCATCCCGTCGTCTCTGAGTCACGATTGGTAGAATTCGATGTCTTGAAGCCCGGTGTTTCGCGTCTTCAGCTTCACGTCTTCTCCTGACGCAAGATCCCGATCTCTTCCGCGTCTTCTCAGTGCTCTCTGTGCCTCTGTGGTGACATCTTCTCTTCGCCTTCCGGCTTTCATTTTCCGCTTTTTGCTTTCTCGCTTTTCGCTTTTCCCATGCTCACACCCACCACCCTCAAAGCCGCTTTCAACGCCGCCCTCCCCTACGAGGCGTACCTCGCCACGGGCACGCCCGATCAGCAGGATCGCTGGAGCGAGTTTGAGCGCATGGCGCGGGCCCACGCCGGGCTCAACACCGCGCAGCGTTCACTCACCAGCGACTTCACCCGCAAGATCAACATCCTCGTCCTCAGCGGCATGTGGTGCGGCGACTGTGCCCATCAGTGCCCACTCTTGGCGATCATCGCCGATCACGCGCCGACGATCGACCTGCGCTTTATTGACCGCGATCAGGCCAAGGCCATCTCTGATGCGGTGAAGATCGCCGGCGGCAACCGCGTCCCCACCGCGATCTTCATGAACGAGGACTTCGAGTTCGTCGCGATCTTCGGCGACAAGAGCCTCTCGCGCCTGCGGGCGCAGGCCGCGAAAGCGCTCGGCGCTTCGTGCCCATTGCCCGGTGCGGACGTGCCGCACGATGAGATCGCGGCAACACTCGCGGACTGGCTCGCAGAGATCGAGCGCGTCCACCTGCTGCTGCGCCTCTCGCCGAAGCTGCGTCAACGCTACGAGGATTGATGAACCAGCCGGTACTCGCGCGAACCTGTGGCCCATGGCCCACGGCCCACGCGAGTGAGCGCTCCCATCCCGATCCGGACCCAGCCACTGGATCACACCGCAGGGGCGAGGGCAGCTTGCACCACACGTGCGTTGAGGTGTTCGGCAGCGGATACTCGATCAGCAGCCGGAACGCATCGAACTCACGCTCATCAAGGCCGGTAGCCCTGACCGCCTCCGCCGCCAACGCGCGTGCCTGTGGAACACCGCGGCACGCCAGCCCAGAAGTGCCGATGCCCATGGGCTGAACGCGCGTGTCCTGCTCGATCGCGTCGAACTCCTCAGACTGCGGTGCTTCGAGCGCGGCTAATCCCGCAACCGTAACCGTTGCCTCGGGCGTTCCCAGTCCCAGTGCCCGCGGGAGCGAAGAGAGTGCCGACCTGACGGACGCACAGATCCAGGCGTCCTTCGTTGCGACGGGTGTCTGCTCGCTCTGAAGCCCAACGCTCCTCTTGCGAACCTCGCGCGAAGAGTGCGGGACTGCAGCCACATCGGGGCTGGGCCGCGACACGGCCCAGCCTTGTTCTACTCTGTCCTCTCCTCTCCCATTCCAGCCCCGGGGTTGGCTGAGGAGGCCGACGCGGCTCCACTCCGCGGTACAGCGGCCGGTTCTCGGACGCACGGCCCTGCCCAACATCCTGAATTCCGGTCTTTTGAATCGAAACATGTAGCAATCTCGTGCGAATTGGTACACTATTCAGCGACGAGTCGAGAGAGAGAGAGACAAGACACCCCTCCTCGACGCGCTTGTGTTCGGTGATCGCCGCGCGGACGTTCCGCTCCGGTGGTGGCCGGTGTGTTGATGGCGCGGCGTGGGCCTTGGCCCCTCGCGCCGAGTGGTCGTGCGAGAGCACGACGAGGAGCGAGAGATGAAGAATGTGATTCTGAGCGCGGTGATGATGGCCTCGCTGGCTGGCGCTGCCAACGCGGCGATCGTGTACAACTTCACGACCGAGACGGGCACCCGCTGGACGCCTGCGACCAACACGATCCAGTTCGACGATGTCTTCATCGACAATCTGCTGGTGGGCGCGAACACGGCCATCACCCTCGACCGCGTGACGGTCGGCATCCGCCGCCTCGGCGGCGCGGGCGCCGTTGACGTCACCATCTGGGCCGCGCCGATGCTCAGCGACCTGACCACGCCCGGCGCTCTGGGCACGCCCGTGTCGCTCGGGACGGTCTCCCTGACCGCGAACACCGGCGCTTCGGTGACCCAGCTGGTGTCGGTAACGCCGGGCGCGACGATCGCCCTCAACAGCACGATCGCCGGGGCCACGCCGAACTTCTCCGGCCTCTTCATCGGCGTCTCGTACTCCACGACTGATGCGCTGAACGGCTGGCGCGTGGTGAGCGGTGGCACGGTTGGCGCGAACTTCCTCGATCGCCTCTACACCTACGACACCGCGACCAACACCCCCAACGGCCCGGTCGCCTTCGCCGCCCCAACCCCGAACGCGACCTACACGATCGTCGACGGCACCTTCGTCCCGACCCCCGGCGCGCTCGCGCTGCTGGGCCTGGGCGGGATCGTCGCTGGCCGCCGCCGCCGCTGAGCGGGTGAGAGAGACGTCACGCTGACGCGGGACATTGATTGAACCTTGACCAACCCGGCCGTTTGGCTGGGTTGGTTGTTTTTTGAGGCAAGCAGGCAGGCAGGCAAGCAGGCAGGCAGGGGGAAGGCGGAATGGCGTGGTGAGGTGCGGCCTTGTGTCCGGCCCTGCGTGACTGCCTGCCTTCATGCCTTCCTGCCTACTTGAGCGTGTGCATTCCGCCTTCCAGGCGGGCCTCGTTGAGCCTGACCAGCGCGTGGGGGTGGTCCTTGATGAGCTTGACGAGCTGGCTCATGGAGCAGCAGAGGCGCAGGGCCGCCTTCTTTGGGTCCAGGCCCGCGGCCCAGATGACGTTGAGGGCTTCGGCGAGGAGGGCGGGATAGTCCTTGTGCTCGGGATTGACGGGGACCTTGCCGTCGCGCGTGCAGCGCGTGAGCCAGAGTTCGCTGCGGACATCGCCGATGGGGACGGGCGTTCGGACCTCGGTGGCGAGGGCGAGGCGCAGGCGGAAGATGGCAACGGCGCGGTTCTCGATGGCGCTGCGGCGTTCGCCGGCGTGGGCGTCGATGCCGCTGGGCGTGTGGTGGAGGCGCACAAGCGTCTCGACCTTGTTGCGATGCTGGCCGCCGGGCCCGCCCGAGCGGCCCTTGCTGAGGTCGCACTGCGCAAGCAGATCGGCCTCGTCGATGCAGGAGGGGTGGGGCGAGGGGAGGTAGATGGGCTCGCGGGGGGGCATGGGGGAGGGGGAGGCACTTGGCAGCAGGCGCTTGGCACTCGGGAGAGGCACGAAGGAGATGGAGGGGCTGGGGGCGGACGAGAAGTGGTCGAGTGGCGAAGTGGCGAAGTGGTCAAGTGAAGTCCGAAGGGACTTGGCCACTCTACCACTCGACCACTCGACCACTCGGCCACTCGACCACTCGACCACTTCTTCCGCCGATCATCTCGATGCTGTGGGCATGGCCTGGAGGGCGAGTGTGTCGGTGCGGCCGGCTTGGTGGTGTTCGTGGGCGAGGCCGGCGATCATGGCGGCGTTGTCCATGCAGTAGGGCGGGGCGGGGAGGCGGAGTGTGAGGCTTCGTGCGGCGGCGAGCTTTGTGAGTTCGGCGCGGAGGCGGGAGTTGAGGGTGACGCCGCCGCCGGCGAGGAGGGTGCGGTAGTGCCGGCCTTGATGGGCGGCCTGCTCGATGGCGCGATCGAGCTTGAGGGTGATGGCGCGTGAGGCGGTCTTCTGGAAGCTGGCGGCGAGGTCGCGGGTGTTGTCGGGGGACATGTCGAGCGGGCCGCGCGAAGTGCGTTCGCCCGGGACGCCGCGGACGGTGTAGAGGACCGCGGTTTTGAGGCCGGAGAAGGAGAAGTCGAGCGAGGTGGGCGAGAGGCGGCTGATGGGGAGGTCGAAGGCGGTGTCGCGAGCGCCGGGCTGCTGGGCGAGGCGGTCGAGGTTTGGGCCGCCGGGGTATGGGATGCCCATGATCGTCGCGGCCTTGTCGTACGCCTCGCCGAGGGCGTCGTCGATGGTGCTGCCGATGCGCGAGATCGAGTCCCAGGAGTCGAGGTGATACATCGCGGTGTGCCCGCCACTGACGACGAGGCCAAGCGCAGGAAAGAGCGGCACATCGTCTTCCCCCTGCCTGCCTGCTTGCCTGCCTGCCTGCTTGCCTTCTTGCTCGCCCTCTTCACGCAGCATCCCCGAGTACAGATGCGCCTCGACATGATCGACGCCGATGAGGGGCTTGCCGAGCGACCATGCGAGGGACTTGGCCGCGGCGACGCCGACGAGGAGAGAGCCGATGAGGCCGGGGCGATGGCCGACAGCGATGGCATCGATCATGCCCAGGCCAAGACCGGCCTGCGCGAGGGCCTCGCGGATCACGGGGATGATGGCTTCGACGTGGGCGCGGCTCGCAATCTCGGGGACGACGCCGGCGTATTCCTCGTGCAGCGCGTGCTGGCTCGCGACAACGCTGGAGCGGACGAAGACGCCCGACTCCACAACGGCGGCGGCGGTCTCATCGCAGGAAGATTCGATGCCGAGGATGAGGATGGGGGCTCCGGGAAGAAGGCACTGGGCACTAGGCACTTGGCACTAGGGAGAAGCGCGAAGAGGGTTCACCACGGAGATCACGGAGGGGCACGGAGGAGATGCAGGGACTGGGGATTGGGGACTGGGCACCGGGGAAGAGAAAACGAAAGGCGGGAAAGCGAAAAGCGAGAACACGGAGAAGAGATTCACCACTGAGGCACAGAGAGCGCAGAGGAGGAAGGGACTGGGGGCAGAACAGGCAGAACGCGAAGGGTGCGGAGTAGGGACTGGGGTTGGAGAGGAAGTGGTTGGGTGCTTTCGGATTTCACTTGACCACTTTGCCACTTGGCCACTCGATCACTTCCGCCCCTAGTGCCAAGTTCCTAGTTCCTCGTGCCTTCTTCCGCAGGCTTGACATCCGCGTCCATGAGCCAGCGCTCGAGGTCTCTGCCGGTGATGTTCAGGCGGCTGATGACGTTGCCGTTCTTGTCCTTGATCTCGATGGTGCCGCCGGTGGGGTCGATGGTGTCGGCCCAGAGGCTGGAGAGGGCCTGGTCCTTGGAGGAGTCTGTGCCGTCCTCGATCGCGGTGACGCGCCGGTCGAGACGTTCGAGCTCGCGGATCATGCGGTCGCGCACCTCGCGGGCGCGCCGGAGTTCTTCGGCGGCGATGGCGGACTTCTGCTCCTGCGTGGAGCCGGGAGGCGTCCAGCTGCCGCTGTCGATCTTGCTCTGGAGGGCGCGGACGGCCCCGGAGAGCTGGGGATCCTTGAGGTGGCCGAGGATCCACTCGGGATCGTTCCAGCGTTCTTCGGTTGAAGGAGCCGCGGGGCTGCCAGTCGGCGAAGCTGCGCGGAGGACCTCCTCACGCCGGCGCACTTCGAGCATCGCGATGATCTCTTCGTCGGTCATCGGGACGTAGAAGCCGGGGCTTGGATCAACGCCCCAGGTGGGTGAGTCGTCGCGGCGCGTGATGCTGCGGCCGCTGGGGAGGTAGTAGCCTTGCTCTGTGAGCTTGAGCTCAGAGCCCTTGCCGCTCTGCATGGTGAGGACGCTCTGGACGCTTCCCTTGCCGAAGGAGCGCGAGCCCAGGGCCATGGCGCGGTTGTTCTCGGTGAGGGCGCCGGCGAGGACCTCGCTCGCGCTTGCGGACTGGCCGTTGATGAGGATGATGACGGGGAAGTCGGGGAGCGTGCCGGGCTCGCGAGCGCGGGTGATCTCCTCCGCGTGGGCGCGGCCCTTGGTGGAGACGATGACGCCGTCCTTGAGGAAGAGGTCGGCGATCTCCTCGGCCTCGTTGAGGAGGCCGCCGGGATTGAAGCGGACATCGAGGACCAGTCCCTTCAGCTTACCCTGCTCGGCACCAGCGGCAACAAGCGCGGCGACGATCTCCTCGGTGACGCCGGGGGTGAACTGGGTCATGCGGATGTAGGCGATGCCGCGGGAGGGATCGATGACGAAGTCCCATGCGTTGGGGTCCGCGGCGGAGCGGTGGAAGCCCTTCACGGAGCGCGTCTTGATGCGGTCGCGGACGATGGTGACTTCCTGACGCACACCCGAGCGCTCGATCGTGAGGCGGACGGAGGTGCCGGCCTCACCCAGGAGCTTGTCAATGCACTGATCGACGGAGAGGCCCTGCGTGGTGACGCCGTCGATCTCGACGACGCGGTCCTCGCTCATGAGGCCGGCACGAAACGCGGGCGAGTCCTCGAGCGGTGACATGATGGTGAACCAGCCATCCTGCATGCCCACCGACGCGCCGATTCCGACGTACTCGCCAGTGAGGTCCTTGTTGAAGTCCGCGGCGTCGGAGGCGGGGACGTAGACGGTGTAGGGGTCGTTCAAGGCCTCGACCATGCCGCGGATCGCGCCATCGCGGAGCTTGGCATCATCGGGAGCGGTGACGAAGCGGTCGGAGATGGCCCGCTTGACCTCGATGAGCTCGTCAAAGAAGGTGTAGTCGTCACGCTTCTGCGCCAGCGCGAGCGTGGCGCCAATGACGGCAACGCCCAGGACCAGAACCAGGCTGACTTCAACGACGCGGCTGGCTTTCAAGGGTCGGCTCCGGACGGGGGGAGAGGAAGGGACTGGGGATTGGGGACTGGGCACTGGTGCAGAGAAAGACAGGAGTCATCACCACGGAGTACACGGAGGGGCACGGAGGAATGCAGGATGCGGAGAGAGATGGAAGGCGGCGGTCCATGCGTGCGGTGGCTGGCACGACACTTGGCATCATTCATCCGTACCCCTTCCGTTCCTTCCAAGTTCTCGCCTCCTGCATTTCTCCGTGCCCCTCCGTGCACTCCGTGGTGAACAGTCTTCTCTTCTACGTTTGCACTACTGGTTGTTGCGTTGGCGCGCGATGAGCGTGGCCTGGGTGGTGGCTTCCTTGCCGTCGCGGATGTAGGTGATCGTCACAACGTCGCCGGCCTTGTGCGAGGAGAGGAGCGGCATCCAGTCTTCTACGGTCGCGATGGCCTTGTCGTTCCACTTGGTCATGAGGTCGCCGGCCTTGAGCCCGGCCTTGGCGGCGGGGAGGTTGTCGAAGACCTCGCCGATCAGCACGCCGGGCGTCTCGCCGGAGTAGTCGCCCGGGGCGATGCCGAAGCGCACGCCGGTGGCGGTGGGGCCGGGGTTGGGGGCCTGGTCGTTTGCGTTTGCGGCCGCGGCCTCGGCGGCGGGGCGCCCGTTGGCGGTCGTGAAGGGGAAGGGGCCGGGGCGCTGCGCGGTATCGAGCGTGATGCGATAGACCAGGTCAGTGATCTGAGCGATGCCCTCGTAGTTGATGGTGTGGGACTGGTCCAGCGGCGTGTGGTACTCAGAGTGCAGGCCGGTGAAGAAGAAGGTGACGGGGATGCCTGCGCCGGCGAAGACGGCGTGATCGCTGGGGCCAAGGCCGCTCCTGCGGGAGTTGATGTTCATGCCGCTGGCGTCGAGGTAGGGCTTCATCCAGTCCTCGAGTCCCTCGGCGGTGCCGACGCCGCTGGCCTCGAGCTTGCCGTCCTTGAGGCGGCCGATCATGTCGAGGTTGAACATGATGTAGTGCTGCTCCTTGGGAGCGATGGGCGCCTTCATGTACTCGCGGGCGCCGTTGAGGCCCGACTCCTCTGCGCAGAACCAGAGGAAGAGGACCGAGCGAGCGTTGGCGTCATCAGGGAGCGCGGCGTAGGCCTGTGCAAGACGCCGCGCAACGATCATGTTGCCCGAAGAGCCAGAGCCGTTGTCGTCGGCACCGGGGTGGATGACGCCCCTTGCGCCCGGGAACTCTGAGCGGGCCTGCTCCACGGTGCGCAGGCCTCGGTCGGTGGTGACCCAGCCGTCGTTGATCTGGCTGTCGGCCCAGGCGCGGGTGCCGAAGTAGCCGTAGCCGACGTGGTCGTAGTGGCTGCCGATCACGATGAACTCGCTGGCGAGGCTGCCCTTGCCGGGGAGGATCGCGCCGATGTTGTCGGTGACGATGGGCGTGCGCTCGATGGTGACGGCGAGTGAGACGGGCGACTTGGCGAGCTCGACGGGCGTGAACTTGCCGTCGGCGGGCGTGTCCGCGAGCGTGCGCAGGTCCATGAGGCCCCGGCCCTGATCATCGGCGGCGCGGACGAGGCGTTCGGCGGCCTCTCGCGACATCATCACCACTGGCACCTTCACGGCGCGCCCGCCAGAGAGGGAAGCCATGTCCTCAAGGCGTGCGGCGCGGGGATCATCAGCGCCGGGCGGGTTCACGAGGATGATCGCAGAGGCCCCGGCGTCGACGGCGCGACGGAGCTTGCCGTCCAGGGCCGCGGCGGGGGACCAGCCCTGCCCCTCGGTCCAGAGGCTCTTGCCCTCGGCGTTCATGGGCTCGAAGCGGTAGACGAGGGCGATCTTGCCCGCGAGGCTCATGCCTTCGGGGTAGGACTCATAGCCGCCCTCGTGCACATCAACATCGCGCTCGACGCTGTAGCCGACGAAGACGACATTGCCCGTCAGCGCGCCCGAGCCGGACATCCCCACAACGTTGAAGTCCGTGCCGGGGGAGAAGGTGACGGCCTCGGCGCCGTTGCCGAAGGCGAGTGACTGGGTGGTGAGGCGCATCGCCGCGGGCGGGTGGGAGGAGGCGGGGGCGATGAACTCCTGGCGGTAGCTGGAGCGCTCGACGGTGGACTTGGTGCCGTCGGGCTGCGTCACTTCGCTCGGGAAGGCGGGCTTGAGGCCCATCGCGCGCAGGTTCCACTCGATGTAGTTGGCCGCGATGCGGTTCCCCTCGGTGCCGGGTGTGCGGCCTTCGAGGAAGGGGTTCGAGAGGAAGCCAAGGTGCGAGCGGGCGAGGTCCACGAACGGACGGAGTTCCTCGGAGGAGGCGGGGGTGATCGCCTGGCTGGAGCCGGTGCGCTGCGACGCGTCGCTATCGGCGATGGCGGCGGTGACGGGAACGAGCAGCGTCCCCGCGGTGAGGGCGAGCATGAGGGCCAGACCGGACGAGCGAGAACGTGCGATGTGCATGTCAGGTTTCCTTGGCGGGGTGACTTTGGGGGCAGTGTAAGGGGGCGGGGGAAGTGGCGGAGTGGCGAAGTGATCAGGAAAAAGCCCGCAATGCCGAGAGTGCTCCGTGTAGCCTCGGCACCCCGGGATCCACTGTCGTTGCCGTTCTGCCACTTTGCCACTTCGTCACTTCGTCACTTCGCCACTTCGCCGCTTCTTCCGCTGTCTGCCGCCGCCCGCAGCCGCCTCAACGCGTCGAAGGCTTCCATGGGCGACATCGCCTCGAGCTTCAGTTCGCGGAGCTGGTCGAGGGCGGGGTGGGGCATGTACTCGGTGAAGAGGGAGAACTGGGGGCTGGGCTGGGGCGAAGAGATGCGCGTGGTGGGCACTTTCCGGCCGGGCTTCGTAGTCTGCTCGCCGCTGGACGCGGCGCCCGTGTCCACACCCTTGCCGTGGCTGACCTCGAGCGTTTCCAGCACGCTCCTGGCGCGGCCGACGACACTGGCGGGGATGCCCGCGAGTCGGGCCACGTGCAGGCCGTAGCTGCGGTCGGTGCGGCCGGCGAGGATGCGGTGCAGGAAGACGATCTCGGCGTGCTCATCGCCGCCGGGCCACTCGCGCACGGCGACGTGGAGGTTCTTGACCTTGCCTGGGAGGCGTTCTTCGAGGTCGGTGAGTTCGTGGTAGTGTGTTGCGAAGAGCGTGCGGGGCCCGAGGGACGCAAGATGCTCGACGATGGCCCACGCGAGGCTGAGGCCGTCGAGGGTGGAGGTGCCGCGGCCGATCTCGTCGAGGATGACCAGCGAGTGACGCGTCGCGTGGTTGACGATGTTGGCCGTCTCGATCATCTCAACCATGAACGTCGACTGGCCCGCGTGCAGCGCGTCATCAGCGCCGATGCGCGTGAAGATGCGATCCACAAGCCCGATCGTGGCGCGATCCGCGGGGACGAAGCTGCCCGTGTGGGCGAGCAGTGCAATCAGCGCGGTCTGACGGATGTACGTGCTCTTGCCGGCCATGTTGGGACCGGTGATGAGCGCGAGCGCGGCAGCCGTGCCGGGCGAACCATCGGAACCAAGTTCCGTGTCGTTGGGAACAAAGCTGCCGCTGAGCAGCTCATCAAGCACCGGATGGCGTCCGGCGTGGATGCTCATCGCAGGACCCTCGACGATCTCGGGACGCACCCAGCGGCGCATGACCGCCTTCTCCGCGAGCGCGGCGAGCGCATCGAGCGTCGCGACCGCGATTGAGAAGGTCGCCATCGGCTCGAGCAGACTCCCCGCGCGCTGGCACATCGCGGCGAAGAGCTCGCGCTCGCGCTCCAGCGCGCGGGCCTCGGCCGTCGTTACCTTGCTCTCAAAGTCGCGGAGTTCGGGCGTCGTGAATCGCTCGGCGTTGCGGAGTGTCTGCTTGCGCAGCAGTTCTGGCGGCGCGGTGCGGGCCTGGGCCGCGGGCAGCTCGATGTAATATCCGAAGACGCGGTTGAAACCCACCTTGAGCGAGGGCAGGTTGTGCGTCTGGATCAGCTTGGCCTGATATTCAGCCAGCCACGCGCCTGCGTCGCGCTGCAGCAGGCGCGCCTCATCCAGCGCGGCGTCCACGCCGTCTCTGATCAGCCCACCCTCGCGCATGTGCGGCGGCGGTGCATCAACGCACATCGCAATGATCTCACTCGCCAGCGGCGCGAGTGTTGCTTCAACGCCGCGCAGTGCCGCGTGCTGCTCGATCAGCGAGCGGCTCTGCGCAATCGAGTCCGCGAGTGCGGGCCCGCTCGCGAGCGATCGCGCCAGTCCCACCAGATCGCGCGGCGTGGCGCGCCCCATCGCGAGCCGCGCCGCGATCCGAGGCACATCCTGCACCAGCGACAGCCCATCCCGCAGCGCATCGACCAGCGTGCGATCCATGACGAGCGCCTCAACCGCGTCCTGGCGCGCGGTGATGGCGGCAACATCGCGCAGCGGCCGCGTGAGCCACTCGCGCAGCAGCCGCTTGCCCATCGCGGTGCGAAGCAGCCCCGCGCGCCCGCCGCTGGAGAAGGAGGAGCCCAGGAAGAGGCCGAGCAGGGAGCCATCGCTCTGGTCCGGCCCGCCCGGGCCCGCGCTCGCGCGGAGCGTGCGTTCGATCTCGAGGGCGCGCAGCGTCGTGGCATCGAGGATCAGCCCCGCATCAACGCGATCCACCCGAGGCGGCCGAAGATGGCGCAGGGTCGCGCGGGTCGACGTCGCGCCCGGTGCCGCGGCCTCGATCGAGGCGATGTCGGCCTCGCTGAGCGTCTGCGTTTCGCTGAGGTAGCGCAGGATCGCGCCCGCCGGCCGCACCATCGCGTCGTCATCACGCAGGCCAAACCCAGCAAGCGTCGAAACGCCAAAGTGCTCCAGCAGCGCCTGGCGGCTCTCCTCCGGCCGGAAGTGCCACGCGGGCCGCGGCGTCGCTGAGAGGCGCAGCGCATCGATCACGCGAGAGATGCGCGCGGGCCGGTTGGCCGGGCCGATGTCGCAGAAGAGGAGTTCACGCACGCCCCGCCGCGCGAGCTCATCGATGATCGACGGCCCCGGGCAGTGGGCCACGCGAAAGTCGCCCGTCGAGAGCTCCACGATCGCGATCGCCGCGGCGGAGTCGTCCCCTTCCTGCGTAAAGGCGATGGCGGCGAGCGCGCCCGGCGACTGATCATCGACAAGCGACTCATCCACCAGCGTGCCCGGCGTGAGCACGCGCGTCACGGCCCGTGGCACGATCCCCTTGGCCTGCGAAGCATCGATCAGCTGCTCGCCAACCGCGACGCGGAACCCCTGCGCGACCAGCCGCTTGAGATAGTTCTCAAGCTGGTGGTAGGGAATGCCCGCCATCGGCACGCCCGCCGTCCGCTGCGTCAGCGTCAGGCCCAGTGCCTTGCTGATCGTGACGGCGTCATCATCGAAGGTCTCGTAGAAGTCGCCGATGCGAAAGAGCAGCAGGCAGTCCGGGTGCTTCTGCTTGAAGCGGTAGTACTGCTGCATCGCTGGCGTGGCGCGGGGGTCGGACATTCGGGAAGAGTAAGCGAAAAGTGGAAAGCGAACAGCGAAAATGAGGAGGGCGGCAGGGCGGCCGTGGCCTCGGGACCGCCCCAAAACGCAACAGGCCCCGGGACGGCGTGTCCCGGGGCCAGAGCAAAGTGGAGCGGAGGAGAGTCGAACTCCCGACCTATTGAATGCGATTCAATCGCTCTACCAATTGAGCTACCGCCCCAGTGCAGGGGTAAGGATAGCCCGGTCCGGAGGCCTCCGGCGGCTTTGGGTAGCCCGGCGGTCCCCGCCGGTCTTCTGCCGCCCCCTTTTTCCCGTGATCCCCCGACCCGCCAATCTCACGCCCGCGGCCGAACCCGGGCCCCCGAACCGGCGTATTGTTCCTGAGTATTCATTCTCAATAAAGACCCCTCGGTACGGATTGTGCACTCTCTCCCGGAGACTCAGCGATGCAGCGGCGACACATGCTGGCCGGTCTGGTGTTCGGACTTGTGGGGGCCATCGGCCTCTTCACGGGCATCGCTCGCGCTCAGACATCTCCGGCCAGCCCTGCTTCGACGACGCCCATCAACGCCGTCGTCACCGTCGCGCCCCTCAAGGGCCTTCTCGAGCCGCTGCTGCCGCAGGGCAGCACCGTCACGATGCTCATGCAACCCGGCCGCAGCGAGCACGGCTACGAGTTCACGCCCGCCGATGTCGCGCGCGTGGCCCAGGCCGATCTGGTCGTCTACGTCGGCCTCAACCTCGAGACCAATTTCGCTGACATCCTCAAGCGCCCGAGCGTTGCCGGACGCCGCGTCCTCTGCTTTGGCGAGGTCGTGGGCCTTCAGAAGCCCGGCGGCCCAGTCCCCAACGTCGGCCACGTGCACGAGCACGCGCCGGGGGAGATCTGCACGCACGATCATGATGGCTATGTCGATCAGCACCTCTGGCTCGACCCTGTTCTGGTCGCGCGCCTGATTCCCGCGATGCGGGCCGAGATCGAAGCCATCCAGAGCGCCCGCGGCACGCTCAGCGACGCCGAGAAGGCACGCCTCGCCGCGGCGGAGGAATCACTCACGCAGCGCGTCATGCAGGTGCACTCGGACTGGGCGACGAAGCTGCTGCCCGTCAAGGGCGTGCCCGTCGTGACGCACCACAACGCCTTCCCACGCGCGGCGGAGCGCTACGGCTTCCGCATCGCCGCCGTCGTGCGTCCCTTTGAGACCAGCGACCCCTCGCCCAAGGAGATCGCCGACACGGTGCAGGTCATCCGCACCGAAAACGTCCCCGCAATCTTCATCGAGCCACAGTTCAACGCCGGCGCCGCCAAGCGCATCGCCCAGGCCGCGGGCATCACGATCGGCAGCCTCGACCCCCTCGGCGATGGTGACTGGTTCAAGATGATGGATGGGAACCTTGCGCAGCTCATCGAGCACCTGACGCCCAAGGCAAAGTAACGCAGCTAGGCATGTTGATGCACGTGCCATCGAAGTCGGCCGCCCTGGGCCGACTTCGATGTTCTTTTCAGTGCCCACCAGACCATCGAAGTCCCTCAAAGCAGTGACTTCGATGGCACGGCTGAGTGCATCAAGCTCTCCAACTCAACAACATCTTCGCCGCGAAGCGGCAGGGGTGAGTAGACGTGGGCAGCCGCGAAGCGGCGCCCACGGGAAGACTCCACATTTCTGTCAGCGCCGCGAAGCGGCGCAGGTGGCTTTCCGATGACGCTGCTTGCTGCCAGCATCGCCGCCGCCACCAAAGCTGCTCTTGGAGATGGCGCCTTGCCCATCTCCATCAACGACAATCATCACCTGCACCACTTCGTGGTGCGTCTCCCTTCTCGGTCGCTGAACGGGGGCGCCGCATTCGCGGCTGCCCCCGCCTATTGACCACAGCCGCTCCGCGGCATCAGACGCGACCCATGCTTGAAGTTCTGTGCTCCGTCAACATCGAAGTCCTCGCAGAGCTGAGGACTTCGATGGCACGGGTCTTTGTTCTCGTATCAGGGGTCGCTTTCAACCCTTCTGAGCTTCACCCGCCGCGCCCAATCCGCACTCGCTGCAAACCCAGTTGGGCATCGAGTAGCCACAGCGCGGGCAACGGAGCTTTTCGAGGCGTTTGCGACACTTCGGGGATCGTGGCCTCATCGCCCAGAGCACGAGGGATCCAACGATCACGACGAGCAGCCAGTAGTAGCTTGGAAGCAATAACAGCAAATGAAAAATGTGTCGTCTACCTACGATGCGCTCGCCTTCGACGACTCTGCCGTTTCGCACATCGATGGTGACAAAGCGAGTGATCGTAACGGTGCCGGAAAGTGCGGCATCGATGACGTCCTGGGGAGGCTTTTGTGGCGACGGGATTTCCTCGATCAACTCTGATATCAAGACCGCATCAGCTGGGTCGAGCAATCCGGATTGGCCATACGACGTGTACGTGGCCCGGTAGGCGATCTGCCACCGGACCGTCCAGTTGGACGCGGGTTGATCGAGTGAAAGCTGGCCAGTTGCATCCGCGAAGATCGGAACCGTTGAGTTCTTTGACCATTTCGTGCGGGAGATTCCCGGCAGTGCTTCGAGCATCCACTTCTGTACGGGAAGTGTGAAGCAGAACAATGTCGCCGCCACTGCCAAGATCAGCAGGAGCACCCGAACTACATCCAAAATCAGCGTCCGCCTCAAGAAGCGAACAATGTGGTCGGGCATCGCGCGGCCCCCGCCATGGACTCCCTCGGGAAGTACGCCCCGACACGCGCCGTGCCATCAATGGCACGTATGCGCAACTCTACCGCCGCCGGCGCGGGCCCGCGATCGCGAGGGCGCCCAGGCCCACCGTGGCGGTGGAGGGCGCGGGGACGATGGTGTTCACGTGCGTGATGAGCTCGCGGAGCGTGATCTGCGTGGCGGTGATCGCCGAAGCCACGGGCGTGTTGATGCCGACGTGGATGTGGCCGCCGGCGACGCAGCGGAAGGGGTCATCGGGCGAGGCGTGCATGTTGGCGTACCACGCGGAGTGGTAGCTCGTGAACTCGCTGACGAAGTTGCCGCCGAAGCTGTTGCTGGTGTCGATGAAGCCACTGACGCCGAGGTTGGCGGCGTTCACCGCGTCGCGGATGTTGGCCATCGGGAGCGAGCTGTGACGGATGAAGTTGTCGGGCTCATTCGCGATGGGCAGGTCGCTGGTGGGGCGCGTCGGCGCGAGGTAGTCGGGCGACCACTGGCTCAGCGGGAGCTTGCGGGCGCGGCTCTCGAGCTCCCAGTTGCTGCCGAAGCTGCCGCGGCTGAAGGTGATGATCGCGACGGGCCTGATCTCGTTGACGATGCGCCAGAAGTCGTTGGAAGCGGCCTGATAGTCAACCTGGAAATCGCCCGTGCCGCGCGGGTTCACATCGACGCCGCCGGGGAACTCAGGGAAGTAGGAGTGGATGTCGTAGCCGCGCCCTTCCCAGTTGCCCCCCTGCCAGCCGCCTGGGTTCTGCGCGATGTTCTGGCTGAAGGGGCGGATCATCTCGTTGGTGGGCGGCCAGTAGCCGGTGATCATGATCTTGTTGGTCTGGCCCATGGCCGAAGCTCCGGACAGGATGACGAGCGCGATGGCGCTGGCCACGCTCACACGGCTGGCACGCGCTGCGGAAGATGCGGCTCCGAACGACTCTGCACGCATGGCAAGGCTCCCGATCTCTCGTGTGACCACGATACGAAGTCCCGATCTGTTCCCTGACAGATTACACCACAGGCCCGGAAATGCCACCCGCTTGGAGAGCGGCCGCGAAGTTCGTTGGCGGTGCGCGGGGTTTGGCCTTCGTCTGCCCGGTCAGACCGTTGGGGTCTTGATGGGCCCGGCTGCCGCGGCCGCGTCGAGGTCGTGCAGATGGCCGAGGTACTGGCGCATCACAGCGGCGTAGTCGAGCTGGGCGAGGGCGCGGGTGCGCTGGCGTGTGCCCGCCGCGCGGCGCTGGGGCGCATCGTCGCACCAGCGTGCGGCGAGAGCCCAGTAGTCGCGCGGGCTGGCGCTCGGGATCGCGTCATCGCCGACGAGGTCGGCGCCGATGCACTCGGCGTGACGCTCGCCCGCGCGCATCGCGACGACGGGGACGGCGCAGCCCATGGCTTCGATGACGCTGTTGCCGCCGCCCTCGGGATACTCGTTGAGGAAGAGGTCGGCGGCACTGATGTCCGCGCGGACGCTCTCACGCGGGCCGAGGAAGCGCATCCTGTTTCGTAACGCGGGCGACACGGAGTCGATCGCGCCGAGCACGCGTGCCGCGTCGGCGGATGCCGCGTCCCACGGACCGATGCCGATCCACCAGACATCTTCGCGCCCCGGCGCGGCCATGAAGCGAGCGAGATCGTGGGCGAAGGTGCTTGCGTTCAGTGTTCCGCACATGCGCTTCGCAAGCGCGTTGGAGGCCTGCGCGAGCAGGCACGCTGCTTCGGGCACGCCGAGTTCGCGCCGGGTGGTGATGATGCGGCTGCCCGAGGCGTCGCCGCCGGAGGTCTCGACGCTGACGCAGCGCAGCGAGTACCCCGCGGCACGGGCCGATGACTCGAGCGATGGCCCATCGCGCACACACTTGCGCGGGTTGTTGAAGATGACGGCATCGACGCCGCTGGCGATGAGCGGCACGCCCATGCTGAGCGACACCTGACGCGTTGCGACGCGACCCCACGCCATCGCGAGCGTGATGGGGCACGATGCGTTGCCGAAGAAGAGGCACGTGCGCGGGTGGAGCGAGCGAAGATGCGCGATGGCCTCGCGTGCGGAGTCGAGGTAGGTGCCGCGCGTAGCGAGCATGGAGAGCGTGAGCCTGCCCGATGCGGCGGCGGCCATCTCGACAAGGCGCGACAGCAGCGGCGCGCCCTCGCGCGAGGATGGGACGTCGGGATACCGAAGGAAGCCGCACGGCGGCGTGCGGGCCGTCTGTTCTTCGGTGATCAGGAAGTGAACGCGCTGGCCATCACCGAGGAGCGCGGCAGTGAGTCGCAGTGCATTCTCGCTGATGGCCTGGCCCTGCACGATGGAAGGGACGACGATGGCGACGGGGTCCGTCGCGGCGGCGTCATCTCGAGCCGCGGCATGCCACGCCGCACGCTCGGGCGCGAGGGCCGCAGCGAGGAGGCGGTCTGCAAGCGCGGCCACATGCGCGAGTCCTGATGCGCCGCCAAGCGTGGCCTGCTGGTGCTGCTGGATGTCGGCGACAGCTCCGGCGGCGAGTACCTCCAGAGCGAGGGCGTGATCGCCCTGCGCGCTTGCCGCCAGCGCCCGCTCGAAGCACGCGGCGACCTGCGGCGGGATGGTTGGACGCGTTTCGATGGTGGGATGGTACAGAATCTGGTCGATCGGGCGAGATTGTCCGAGGCCGGTACCATCTCCGCCATGGACCTCTCGATCCTCAAGAAGATGTTCGCTTCCGGGCATGTGTGCGTGCGGCTTGTCACGTACGAAGAATCGGAAGCGCTGCGGGGCGTGCGCGAATCCGCGCGCGAGATCGGACTTCCGGTCTGGACGTGGTCCGCGGTGCAGGGCCTGCGCGAGCATGATGCGAACGGCAGCTTCGTGACCGGGCACGCGTCGACTGAGAACGCGGGCGCCGCGCTCTACACGCTCGCGGGGAAGGTCTCGGTCTCACCATGCGTGATCGTGCTGCTCGATGTTGCGGAGCACCTTTCTGATGCGCGTGTGGTCCGCGCGCTGCGCGAGCTGGTGGAGCGGTTGCGCGCGGATCAGGCCGTGTCGGCTGATGTTGCTTCGGTCTCGGGGACGCCCGCGTCGCGGCTGTGTGCCCGCATTGTGATGATCGATCACAAGGACGAGGTGCCGCCGGTCGTTGGATTCATGTCCGCTCGCGTTGATATCCCGCTGCCGGACGATGAGGACCTCGAAGTGATCGTGCGCGACACGCTGCGCACGCTGAACCGTCATCAGAAGCTGACGGCGCGGCTGACGGCGGCGGAGCTGAAGCGGCTGATCGAGTCGCTGCGCGGCATGACGCGGCGGCAGGCGGCGCAGCTCGTGGCGGACGCCGCGGCGCAGGATGGCACGTTCACGGGCGATGATCTGTCGATGGTGCTGGATTCGAAGCGGCGGCTGCTCGCGGACACGGGCGTGCTCGAGCATGTGGATGCGCCGATGAGCCTTGACTCCATCGGCGGGCTGAGCAAGCTGAAGGCGTGGCTCAAGGCGCGCGAGGTGAGTTTCACGCCGCGTGCGAAGGCGCTGGGCCTAACGCCGCCGCGCGGCGTGCTGCTGCTGGGTGTGCAGGGCGCGGGCAAGAGCCTCGCGGCGAAGGCGATCGCAACGGCGTGGAAGCGCCCGCTGATGCGGCTTGATCCGGGCACGCTCTATGACCGGTACATTGGCGAGAGCGAGAGCCGCCTGCGCGAGGCGCTTCGGCAGGCCGAGGCGATGGCCCCGATCGTGCTGTGGATCGACGAGATCGAGAAGGGCTTCAGCGGCGCGAGCTCGACGAACAACAGCGATGGTGGATTGTCGCGCCGCATGTTCGGCACGATGCTGACGTGGATGCAGGAGCACACCGCGCCCGTGTTTCTGGTCGCGACGGCCAACGACATCGAGGCGCTGCCGCCGGAGCTGCTCCGCAAGGGCCGCTTTGATGAGATCTTCTTCGTTGATCTGCCGTCGGCGGAGGTGCGCGAGACGATCTTTGGGATCCACCTCAAGAAGCGGCGGCATGAACACCACGGGCTGGATCTGAAGGCTCTGGCCGCAGCGAGCGAGGGCTTCTCGGGCGCGGAGATCGAGCAGGCGGTGATCGCATCGCTGCACAACATGGCGAGCACGTGGCAGGGCAACGAGTCGCCGAAGCTGAAGACCGAGGACATCATCGAAGTGGTTCGCAACTCGCCGCCACTGAGCGTGACGATGGCGGAGCGGCTTGAGGATCTGCGCGAATGGGCGCGGGGGCGGTGCGTGCCTGCGGATTGAGATTTGGGAAGGGACGGAGAGAAGAGAGAAGAGAGAAGACACCGCCCGGGAGGGCGGTGCCACTTGGGAATTGATATGGGAGTTGATCAGGCGGTCTGGGCGGAGAGGCCTCGCATGCTGGCCTCGCGGCGCTTGACGACGTTCTCTTCGACCTTCTCGGATTCGGCGAAGTCCTCGCCGAAGCGGAAGAGGCGGAAGCTGTTGCCGATGACGAAGACGTCGCCTGCGAAGTGATAGAAGGCGGCGATCGGGAGTGCGAACTCGCCAGCACGGGTGAGGGTGCCGGTGGCGGCGAGGACAAGCCCGACGAGGGCGATGACGACCGAGACGACGATGTTCTGCGCGACGATCGCGCGGCTGCGCCTTGCAAGCTCGATGAGGAAGGGGATGCGCGAGAGGTCGTCGTTCATGAGGGCGACGCCCGCGGAGTTGGCGGCGATGTCGGAGCCTGTGAGGCCCATGGCGACGCCGACATCGGCCGCGGCGAGGGAGGGGCCGTCGTTGATGCCGTCGCCGACCATCATGGTGCGGTAGCCGGTGGCGACCATGCCCTTGATCTGCTCGTGCTTCTCCTCGGGGAGGCACTCGGCTTCGATGGCGTCGACGCCGACGTTGGTGCCGACGCGCTTGGCGACGCTGAGGCGGTCGCCGGTGAAGATGGCGATGAAGCGGATGCCCTGCTCACGCAGCCGCTGGACGACGGCGCGAGTGTTGGTTCGGACGGTGTCCTCGAGGCCGACGGCGCCCATGTACTGGCCGTTGCGCATGACGTGGACAGCGGTCATGCCCTCGAGCTGGCTCTCGACGCGCTGGAGCTCGTCCTTGATGGTGCCGTTGAGCTCGGCGAGCCAGGTGGCGCGGCCGACGCAGACCTCGCCGATGCTGGTGCGGGTGCGGACGCCGCGGCCGTGGATCTCCTCGAAGTCGGAGGAGCCATCGGGCGTGATGCGGGCGGCCCTGCCGGTGGTGACGATGGACTGGGCGAGGGGGTGGTTGGAGTGCTGCTCACCGTTGACGGCGGCAGTCAGGAGGTCGGCACCCTCGACGCCCGCGGCGGGGACGAGGCGGGTGACCTGGAACTTGCCGGTGGTCAGCGTGCCGGTCTTGTCGAAGACGACAGCGTTGACGTTGGCGGCGGCCTCGAGGTAGCTGGGCTGCTTGATCATGATGCCCAGACGCGCGGCGGCGGCGAAGGCCGCGAGCATGGCGCTGGGGCTGGCGAGCAGGAGAGCCGAGGGGCAGGCGACGACGAGGACCGTGACGGCGGTCACGGCGGCTCGGGCCCGGACGGCCTCATCGGGCGACTGGCTCATGATGTACCAGGCGATGCACGCCGCGGCGAGGACGACGGGGACGAAGAAGCGTGCGACCTGCTCGATGAGCATCTGGCGCGGGGTGCGGCTGCTCTCGGCGGAGCGGATGAGGTCCATGACCTTGCCGATGGTGGTGTCGGAGCCGACCTGTGTTACGACGATGTCGATCTGGCCCGTGAGGTTGCTCGTGCCGGCGTAGACGGGGTCGCCGACGGTGACCTCGGCGGGGACGGCCTCACCCGTGAGGGAGGCCTGGTTGATCGTGCTGCGGCCGGCGACGACCTTGCCGTCGACGGGAAGGTTCTCGCCGGGGCGGACGCGGACGATCTGGTTGAGCTTGACGTCGCGGAGTGAGCGATCCTTCTCGACGCCCTCTTCGAGGACGCGGGCGTTGTCGGGCATGAGGCGGACGAGCTGCTCGATGGCGCGCTGAGCGCCGCTCGCAGAGCGCCGGACAAGCTGGCCGAAGACGACGAGGATGAAGGCGAGCCAGCCGGCCGTGGCGTACTCGCCGGTGGCGAGGGCGGCGACGATGGCGAGGGCCGCGAGCGTGGAGCTGCTGACGCGACGCGCGGCCATTTCCTGGTACGCGGCGATGAAGAGGGGCGTGGAAAGGAGGAGGGCGCCGATGATGGCGGGGAGCTTGGCGATGGTCTCGTGGACCAGGCCAAAGAGACTGCAGATGGTGGTGACGAGGACGAGGACGCCGCCGACGAGGGTCAGCATGATCCAGCGTTCGATGGCGATCTCATGGTGTGAGCAGCAGACCATCTGGCCCTGCTCGTCGTACTCGTGCTTGTGATCGTGCTTGTGGGCGTGCTTATGGTCGTTCGCGTGTGAGGCCATGTGGTTCGGCGCTCCAGAGAGTTGATTCGGAGGGTTCGTTGGCAGAAACGGGGACGGAAGGGAACGGGCGTGGGCGAAGCAATCGCGACCAGAACGGCCGCGGCCCGGCGCTCGAGGAGAGGAGGTTAGCCTCATTCTCGGGCGACGCCGGACGCCGGTACCATACGGATCCCTCGCCATGCGGGTTCAGCCGCGAAGGGGTTCGCGCCCCGTCGATTTCACAAACCCATGAGGCTCCAAGAGATGCCGTCCGAAAAATCCATACAGAATCCGAACGTCACGGTGCTCGGGGTGGGTCAGATGGGTCTGGTGTGCGCCGGACTGCTGGCCTCGCGCGATCCATCGCCGGCGGGGGCGGCTCCGGAGGCTGGGGAGGGGTGGAGGCGGCCGGTGAAGGTGCGGATGTGGGGGCACTCGACGGACGAGGCGGGGCGGATCTCGCAGACTCGGTCGAGCCCGCGGCTGGCGGGGTTTGTGCTGCCGCCGGAGATTGATGTGGTGCTGAAGGACAAGGCGGCGCTGGAGGGTGCGGCGCTGATCGTGAGCGCGATCCCGGTGCAGCACATCCGCGAGGCTTGGACCCGGCTTGCGCCGCATGTGCCCAGGGACGCGGCGGTGGTGTCGGTGGCGAAGGGGATCGAAACGACGACGCTGCTGCGCCCGACGCAAGTGATTACGGAGGTGCTGCGCGCGACGGGTCGGGACAATCCGGATGCGCGGCCTCGGCGGATCGGGTGCTTGTCTGGGCCGACGATCGCGGCGGAGCTGGCGCGGTGCATGCCGGCGGCGATGATCGCGGCGAGTGATGATCTTGACTTTGCGCGCGATGTGCAGCGGCTCTTCACGACGTCGTGGATGCGCGTCTATACGAACTCGGATCTGCTGGGCGTGGAGTTGGCGGGCGCGGTGAAGAACGTGATCGCGATCGCGGCGGGAATCTGCGATGGCCTGCAGGCCGGCAACAACGCGAAGAGCGCGCTGCTGGCGCGCGGGCTCGCGGAGATCACGCGGCTGGGTGTCGCGCTTGGCGCGAGCCATGACACGTTCTTTGGCATCGCGGGCGTGGGTGATCTTGCGACGTCGTGCTTCAGCCCGGAGGGACGCAACCGCTCCTGCGGCGAGGCACTCGGGCGCGGTGAGAAGCTGGATGAGTATGTCGGGCGGATCCCGTATGTCGTAGAGGGTGTGGCGACGGCGAAGGCGGTGATGGGCCTAGCGAAGAAGTATCGCGTGGAGGTGCCGATCACGACGGCCGTGCACGCGGTGCTCTTCGAGGGCGTGGACCCGATCGAGGCGATCGGGAAGCTGATGTCGCGGGAGCCGAAGACGGAGCGGGTGGGGTGAGATGCGGGAACACCGGCCGGGAGGCCGGTGTTACGAAGAGAAGAAGAACACCGGCCGGGAGGCCGGTGCCACGTGCATCGCTACTTCTTTGTGAGCATGGGGGCGAGGTACTTGCCGGTGTAGCTCTTTGGGTTTTTGGCGACTTCTTCGGGGGTGCCTTGGGCGACGATGGTGCCGCCGCCGCTGCCACCTTCGGGGCCGAGGTCGATGAGCCAGTCGGCGCACTTGACGACGTCGAGGTTGTGCTCGATGACGACGAGGGTGTTGCCGGCGTCGGCGAGGCGGTTCATGACGAGGACGAGCTTGCGGATGTCCTCGAAGTGGAGGCCCGTGGTGGGTTCGTCGAGGACGTAGAGGGTGTGGGCGCTGGCGATGTTGGCCAGGCGCCGTGACTGGCGGGCGGGTGCCTCGGCATCTTCATCGAGATCGACTTCGTCCTGCTCGCCGATGCGGGCGGCCTTTGCGTCTGCTTTGGATTCGGAGCGCTGGGACTGCGTGACGCCTTCGTAGGAGCCGAAGATGCTGCCGCCTCGCGCGAGTTCGGTGGCGAGTTTGATGCGCTGGGCTTCGCCACCCGAGAGCTGTGTGGAGGGCTGGCCGAGCTGGATGTAGTCGAGGCCGACGTCGTGGAGGCAGCGGAGGAAGCGGTAGATCTTGGGGTGGTTCTCGAAGAAGTCGACGGCGTGCTCGACGGTCATGTCGAGAACGTCGGAGATGGACTTGCCGCGGTACTTCACTTCGAGGGTTTCGCGGTTGTAGCGCCGGCCGCGGCAGACCTCGCACTCGACGTAGACATCGGGGAGGAAGTGCATCTCGATCTTCTTGAGGCCCTGACCCTGGCAGGCCTCGCAGCGGCCGCCGCCACTCTTGGCGGCCACGTTGAAGGAGAAGCGGCCGGGCTTGTAGCCGCGGATCTTGGACTCTTTGGTGCCGACGAAGACCTTGCGGATCTCATCGAAAAAGCCGGTGTAGGTTGCGGGGTTGCTGCGGGGCGTTCTGCCGATGGGGGTCTGATTGACCTCGATGACTCGGTCGAGAAGCGTCGGCCACTTGATGGAGGTGTGGGCGCCGGGAGTCTCTTTCGCGCCGATGAGCTGCTTCTTCGCGGCCCGCAGGAGAATGTCGGAGACGAGCGTGCTCTTGCCCGAGCCGGAGACGCCGGTGACGCAGACGAGGCCGCCCAAGGGGAAGGTGGCGTCGACGGAGCGGAGGTTGTTCTCCTTCGCGCCCTTGATGATGATCGCGTTCTTGGTGTCGAGCTTGCGGCGTTTCTTGGGAATCTCGATGGCGCGCCGGCCGGAGAGATAGTCTCCGGTGAGTGAATCGGGGTTGGCGATGATCTCGGCGACGGTGCCCTGCGCGACGATGCGGCCGCCGTGGACGCCGGGGCCGGGGCCGACGTCGATGACGTGGTCGGCGGCGCGGATCATGTCCTCATCATGCTCGACGACGAGGACGGAGTTGCCGATGTCGGTGAGGTGGCGGAGGGTGGAGATGAGGCGGTCGTTGTCGCGCTGGTGGAGGCCGATGGTGGGCTCGTCGAGGACGTAGCAGGCGCCGACGAGGCCGGAGCCGACTTGGGAGGCGAGGCGGATGCGCTGGGCCTCACCGCCGGAGAGGGTGGCGGTGCGGCGGTCGAGGGAGAGGTACTCAAGGCCGACACCCGCGAGGAAGCGGAGGCGGTTGTTGATTTCCTTGAGGATGGGCTCGGCGATGATGCGCTGTTCGGGGCTGAGGATGAGACCCTCGGCGAAGGCCGCGGCGTCGGGGATGGTGGCGCGCGAGAGCTCGGCGATGTTGAGCATGGAGCCGTCGCGCGTGGGGCGGCCGATGATGGAGTCGCTGCCGGCCTTCTTCATGTCGGCCTTGTGCGTGCTCTTGAGGAGGACGTGCAGGGCCTCGATGCGGAGGCGGTCGCCGCAGCAGACGGCGCAGGCGCGGTCGGTGATGAAGTTGCCGAGCCACTCCTTGACGGAGGTGTTGTCGGTCGCCTTCCACCAGCTCGTGAGCTCGGGGATGATGCCGGGCCACTTGCTGCCGCGTGCTTTCACCTGCTCGGGCGTGGCGCCGTAGAGGATGAGGTGGCGTTCGTCGGCGGAGAAGGAGGAGAAGGGGGCCTCGTAGTCGATCTTGTAGACGCGGCAGAACTTACGGAGGCTCTTGCCGAACCAGGCGCGGACGGCCATGTTCTTGGCGTAGGCGTAGATCGCGCCGCCGTGGAGGCTCTTGGCCTCGTCAGGGACGACGAGCTTCTCATCAAGCTCGAGCAAGGTTCCGAGGCCGGAGCACGCGGTGCACGCGCCGTGCGGCGAGTTGAAGGAGAAGAGGCGCGGCTCGAGCTCCTCGAGGGCGACCTCGGGGTGGTCGGGGTCGGCGAACTTGGTTGAGTATGGCGTGTCGGCCCAGGTGGTGGCGTCCTTCGAGCCGGGCTCGGGCGGCACTTCGAGGGAGATCACGACGATGCCCTGCGCGAGGCGGATCGCGGCTTCGACGGACTCGGCGAGGCGCTGGCGCGAGTCGGGGCCTTCGAGGGAGATGCGATCGATGACGGCCTCGATCGTGTGCTTCTCGTAGCGCCCGAGCTTGAGAGGATTCTCGCCGGTCTCCTTCAGGACATCGCGCAGGTCCTTGATCTCGCCGTTGACTCGGGCGCGGTTCCAGCCCTGCTGGGAGAGGTCCTCGAGGACATCGCGATGGAAGCCCTTTTTGCCTCGGACGACGGGGGCGAGGACCATGAGCCGCTTGCCGAGGGCGCGGTCCATCACAGAGTCGATGATCTGGGTGCTGGTGGTGGCGGAGATGGGCGTGCCGGAGCGTTCGAGGACGGCGCCGTCCTTCTTTACCTTCGTTGGTGCCCACGAGTACGGGCGGCCACAACGTGCGAAGAGGAGGCGCAGGTAGTCGTAGATCTCGGTCGTGGTGGCGACGGTGGAGCGGGGCGTGTGCCCGCCGCCGCGCTGCTCGATCGCGATGGTCGGCGGCAGGCCCTCGATCGACTCGACGTCGGGCTTCTGCATCTGGTCGAGGAACTGGCGCGCGTACGCGGAGAGGCTCTCCATGTACTTGCGCTGGCCCTCGGCGAAGATGGTGTCGAAGGCGAGGCTGCTCTTGCCCGAGCCCGAAAGGCCGGTGATGACCACAAGCTGGTCGCGCGGGATCGAGACGTCAATGTTCTTGAGGTTGTGCTCGCGGGCTCCGCGGACGCGGATGAAGCGGTGGTCGCGGGGCGCGGAGGCGGCCTTCACAGGCGTGCGGCGCGTGGCGGTGGGGCCGAGGGGTTCAACGACGATGGGTGATGCGATGCTGGAGGGTGGTGGGACCTGCAAAGGAGTTGCTCCGTGGGGAGGGGGGACCAGACTCTAGGCATGGGCGGGTTTTGTTCGATCCGGAATTGAGCGGGCGGAGTCGGGACGGCCCGGTGGAGGCGGCGCGAGCTGCGGGAGATGGCGTGGGCGGGGGGGTAGTGAAGTTCAGAGAGCTTCATATTTCCCCAGGGAATGAGATGACGTACACATTTGTGGATGTGTTGCTTTAACTTTGTGTGAGTTTGCAAAATAGTGCCCATGGACGCAACAGAGTTGGTATGCTCGCGGCCTGAAATGGAGGTATCAACGATGGATGTGCGTGCTGTTGGCGGGGGATTGTCGCTGCTTGTTGTGATTGCGGCCGTCGGCCTGCGTTCGTTCAATCGCTACGAACGCAATGAGGCCAGGCGTGAGGCACGCGAGGCCCGCGAGGAGGGGCGGATGGGTCGGGAGGATCCGGCGCTCGCGGCGTCGGCGGAGTTCCTCGATCAGGCCCACATGCTTGTTGACCATGCGCCCGAGCAGCAGATCGTCGGGAAGTATCTGCATGAGGCGGTGGAACAGCACCACAATGCCGCGTTCGCCGCGTGCGGGATGAACTCGCTCAAGTATCGAGACGCGATCATGGCCGCGGTGCTTGATCAGTGCAAGCGAGACGGGCGGCAGGATGCGCTGAAGGTCGCGGAGAACCTGCGGCTCTTCTCGGGCATGGTGGGCGCGGAGTGGTGGAACCTCAAGAAGCGCGGCTGAGCGGGTGGCGGTCAGCCGCGCGTCAGTGCCCTTGATTTCACTGCACTTCCGTCAGTGCACCTGCTATCACTTCGTTGCCGTCACCGGGGCGTGGCCGCGGGGGCTGTTGCGCCCGGCGCGAGTGCTGGGTTGGTCACGACTGGCGGCGGGGAAGTCGCGGCGTTGCTAGCGGCGGCGGCGTTCTGGCGTGTGGCGCGACTTCGGGCCATCCAGAGCATGCCTAGGAGTGCGAAGCCGATGGCAACGCCGGTGAGATAGATGCCGAGGCGATCGCGGAAGCGCGAGCCGGTGCCAAGTGAGCGAGCGGTGGCCGCGGGCTTGCGGGGCGTGGTGGACATGAGCGGAGCGTACGGCGTGCGAGTTCGATGAGATCCTCCTGGCGTGATCTACCGCTTCTTCCCGCGCTTGCCCGCGCGGGTGCCGGGTGCGCCTGGTGCGGGCTTGGCATCGTCGGACTTGCTCTTTCCGCCGCGGCGTTTGGAGCCGTCGAAGTCGCTGCGCCGGGCGCGTAGGGGGAGGCCGGCCTTTTCGAGTTCGGCGCGGCGCTGGCGCAGCTTCTGGGTCTGGTCGCGCAGAGCGGCGGCCTTTTCGAACTGGAGCTGCTCTGCGGCGGCGAGCATTTCTGATTCCATCGTCAGGATGAGTTCGTCGATGGGGAACTCGGGCTCGGTGGTCGCGACGGCGTCACGGGCTTGCTTGCGGGCCATGAGCTCGGTTTCCATGCCGCGCCGGACGGCCTTCTGGATCGTGGTGGGGACGATGCCGTGCTTGGCGTTGTACGCGCGCTGCTTGGTGCGGCGGCGATCGGTCTCGTCGAGTGCGGCCTTCATGCCGGGCGTCACGGTGTCGGCGTACATGATGACGCGGCCGTTGACGTTTCGCGCGGCGCGGCCCATGAGCTGCACGAGGCTCGTCGGGCTGCGCAGGAAACCCTCTTTGTCGGCGTCGAGGATCGCAACGAGAGAAACCTCGGGAAGGTCGAGCCCTTCGCGCAGCAGGTTGACGCCGACGAGCACATCGAAGTTGCCCAGGCGCAGGTCGGTCAGGATCTCGATGCGGTCGAGCGTTTCGATGTCGCTGTGGAGGTAGCGGACGCGGAGGCCCTTCTCGGCGAGGTAGTTGGTGAGGTCCTCGCAGAGGCGCTTGGTGAGTGCGGTGACGAGGACGCGCTCGCCGCTG
Source organism: Phycisphaerales bacterium (assembly GCA_040399065.1). Taxonomy (GTDB): domain Bacteria; phylum Planctomycetota; class Phycisphaerae; order Phycisphaerales; family UBA1924; genus JBBASU01. The sequence goes on from JBBASU010000018.1 coordinate 51,721, forward strand.
GCGACGCGGGCCTCGCACTGCGCGAGGAGGTCCGGCACCTGGCCCTTGGTGGGCTTGATCTCGACCTCGGGATCGAGGAGGCCGGTGGGACGGATGACCTGCTCTGCGATGACGCCGCCGCACTTTTCGAGTTCCCACGCTGCGGGCGTGGCAGAGACGTACATAAGGCGCGGCACGACGCTCTCGAACTCCTCAAAGCGCAGCGGGCGATTGTCGAGGGCGCTGGGGAGGCGGAAGCCGTGCTCAACGAGGACGTCCTTGCGGGCGCGGTCGCCGTTGAACATGGCGCGGATCTGCGGCAGCGTGACGTGGCTCTCATCGATGATGAGGAGCCAGTCGCGATAGTTGGGGCGGGGGCGCTTCTCGTTGAGTGGACGATCAGTGTCGGTGGAGCGGTAGCCGCGGAAAGAGGGAGGGACTGGGGAAAGAAGAGAAGGGACTGGGGACTGGGGACTGGGCACTGGTGCAAAGGCATCCTCCCCAGTGCCCAGTCCCCGATCCCCAGTGCCTTCTGCGTCTTCCCTAGTGCCTAGTGCCAAGTGCCTAGTGCCTTCCGCAGGAGCAAAATCGAAGTAATCCAGCAGCGTGTACGGCCGCTCGCCCGGGGCGCGGCCGTCCATGAATCTGGAGTAGTTTTCGATGCCGGGGCACGTGCCGGTTTCCTGCAGCATCTCGAGGTCGAACTTGGTGCGGCTGAGCAGGCGCTGGGCTTCGAGGAGGCGGCCCTTGCTGCGAAGCTCCATCACGCGTGCGTCGAGCTCGGCCTTGATGGCGTCCACTGCGGTCTGCAGCTGTTCCTCGGGCATGACGTAGTGCACGGCGGGGAAGAGGAAGAACTGCCGCTCCTCCGCGATGACCTCGCCGGAGGCTGGGTTCACGAGCTCGATGCGCTCGACTTCGTCGCCGAAGAACTCGACGCGGATCGCGTACTTCTCGTAGGCGGGCCAGACATCGAGGGCATCGCCCCGCACGCGGAACTGGCCGCGCTTCCACTCCATCTCGCTCCGCTGGTACTGCATGCCGGCGATGGCGAGGAGGAACTCGCGCCGGTTGACGCGGCCGCCCTTGGTGATGGTGAGGACGCGCTCGCCGTAGGCCAGCGGCGAGCCGAGGCCGAAGATGCAGGAGACGCTGGCGACGACGATGGTGTCGCGGCGTGAGAGGATGTTGCTGGTGGCCTGGAGGCGGAGCTGGTCGAGGTCGTCGTTTCGGGAGCTGTCCTTCTCGATGTAGATATCGCGCTGGGGGATGTAGGCCTCGGGCTGGTAGTAGTCGTAGTAGCTGACGAAGTAGTTGACGCTGTTCTTGGGGAAGAGCTCACGCATCTCCTCGAAGAGCTGGGCCGCGAGTGTCTTGTTGTGGGAGAGGATGAGCGTGGGCTTCTGGAGGTTCGCGATGACGTGGGCCATCGTGAAGGTCTTGCCCGTGCCGGTGGCGCCGAGCAGGCAGACGTGCGGCGAGCCCGCCAGCAGATCGCGCGACAACTGCTCGATGGCCTGGGGCTGATCGCCCGTGGGCTTGAAGGGGCTCACGACCTCGAACGGACGTGTGTGGGAAGTTGCGACGGACATGCCGGAGCGTAGATGGGCCACGGGCGGCGGTACGCGTTACCAGCCAGCCTTGACGGCAGCCAGCGAGACCCCGGCGAGGGCGAGCCACATGATGAGGGCTTGCAAGAGCGCACGCCAGCCGACGGACTTGATCGCGGCGATCGAGAGACCTGAACCGATCAGGAAGAGTGCGAGCTGGAAGCCCATCGCCGCGACGGCGCGGATCTGGGTTGATGCCTGCGCGAGGGCGGGGATGAAGGTTGCGAGCAGGCTTGCGAGCAGGAAGAGAATGATGAGCCAGGGGACGGGCGGTCGCGTGGGCTTTGCGTTGCTTCTGGCCTGAGTGCTTGGTTCGGTCGCGGGTTCGGGATGGCGCGCCACCCACCAGCCCGCGATGAGCGAGATTGGGACGAGCCACAGGACGCGCGAGAGCTTGACCACGGTGGCGGTGTCGGCGACGACCTTCGAGCCCGCGGCGTCCGTGGCGTAGGAGTTGGCAGCGCCCATCACGCTCGAGACATCGTGGAGTGCGATGCCCGCCCACGCGCCGAACTGTGCATCGGTGAGGCCGAGCCAGTGGCCGATGGGGGGCAGCGCGTACAGGCCCGCGGCGTTCAAGAGGAAGATCGAGGCGGTCGCGAGCGCCATGCCTGATGACGAAGCGCCGATGGCGGCACCGGTGGCGGCGATGGCGGAGCCGCCGCAGACGGCGGTGCCGGCGCTGAGAAGGATCGTCTGCTCACGTCCGGTGCGGAGCAGGCGCATGAGCAGAATGCCCAGCGCGAAGGTCGCGATGACCGACAGCGTTGCGAAGAGAAGGCCATCGGTTGCGATGCGGAGCAGCGTCGGCAGCGGGATGAGAAGGCCGAGCGTCGCGACGCACCACTGGATGAGCTGGCGAGAAACGGCCTTGGACTGCTTGGGAAAGGCGGCAAGGCCAAGGAGCGCGAGGATGCAGCCGACGGTCAGCGCGATGGGCGCGCTCGACCATGGCGATGAGCACGCGATCGCGGCGGCGATGAAGAGGAAGGGTTTCCAGGGAGAGGAAGGCATGGGAAAGCGAAAAGCGAAAAGTTGAAAGCGAAAACTGGGAGAAGGCAGGCAAACAGGCAAACAGGCAAGCAGGCAAGCAGGCAAGCAGGGAGAAGAAGAGTTGACCGACGAGACTTGTTTCTTGATTTAGGTATGCGTCAGAGGCCTGCGATCGTGCTGAGGCTTGTGAGGCCCAAGGGCTCTTTGGTCCAGAAGGGCTCGGCTGTCGTGGTGCCAATGCGGGAGCCCCAGTAGGTCAGGTATGAGAGCATGCGCTCAGGGAAGTCGGGCGTGACGAGCGTGCCGGGCGCGGGTGCTGGTGCATCGTCCCACGGCCCGAACTGCGAGCGGTATGCGCGGATGGAGGCAAGCTTCTGGGACTCGTAGCCGCTGGTGTCGATGAGGAAGTGGGGGGGTGCGACGTGGCGGAGGTGGGAGATGTGGTAGTAGAAGAGCCACGTGGGATAGATCGGCGGACCGATGGAGGTCGCGCCGGGCGGCACTGGCATTTCGATCTTGGTGAGCTTTGCGTCGAAGCGTGCGTCTTCGGCGATGCGGGTCGCCGCGAGATGGTCGGGGTGCGCGTCTTCCCAGTGTGGCAGGAAGACGACGCGGGCCTGATGGAGGCGGATGACGCCCGCGAGCGCGTGCCGGGTTGCGATCGAGTGTTCGAGCGTTCGGTTGGGGAGGTCGAGGAGGAGTCGTGAGACGCGTGGCGTCTCTGATGGAGTGGTGTTGCCGGGTTGCAGCGGCGCGAGGGCGTGCTGGGCTTCGATCAGACGAGAGGCGCGGTCGCCGCGGGGTGTGGGGCTGCCGTCGGTGAGATCGCAGATCAGGATTCGGTGTCCCTGGTCTGCGAGCTTGGCGATCGTGGCACCCATGCCGATCTCGGCATCGTCGGGATGCGCGGCGACGACGAGGATGTTGAGCGGCGTCGCCGCGGCGAGGGGGGCTGGCAACGTCATCACTCCATCTCATCAACCACGAGCACGAGGCCAAGGAGCTCGGTGCCCTGGCCGCTGGCTCGCGGGACTTCGATCTGGACGATGGAGATCTGCTTGGGCTGGTCGATGGCGAAGAAGCCGCCCGCACGGAAGGACTCAGAGTGCTCGTTGCGGAAATCGCGGAGGTCCAGGTCGAGCGTCTGCCCGACGGCGAGGCCATCGATGGGTAGCGAGAACTGCTTGTTGACCCAGATGCGCGAGGGACCGAAGACTCGCGTAGAGGTATTGGTGAGCAGGAGGCTGGTGGTGCGTCGGAAGACCTGGATGTCCATTGAGGTGGACTGGCGTACGCCCTCCGGGAAGGTCATGGCCCACTCGACGGGCGTTGGCTCAGAGCGGCAGCCACCCAGGGTGAGGAGGAGTGCGAGGCCCGCCGCGAGTGAGAGGGCGGTCGGGAGAGCGCGGGTGTTGTGCTTGGAAGTGTGGGGCATTGGTGCATCGTCCGCTGGATGGCGTCGTTAGGCAAGTCGGGGGTGGGCCAGTTCGGAGAATCGACCGGCCCGGCTACCTTTGCCCGTGAGCTCCGAAGTACCCAACAACAACGCGACGGCACCAGCACCGGCCATTGCGCCGGGCGCGGAGAACATCGACGTGCGCGCGGTCGCTCTGGCCATCGGCGCGGGTCGATGGGACTGGCCGGGCGCTGGTCCGGGTGGGCCGATGGATGCGCGGGTGATGGCGCTGGTGCCTGGGTTTGATGCGCCGTTTTTTCAGGCTGGGCTGGCGGGGTACTCCGACGCTGCCATGCGGCTGATCGCGAGGCAGCATGGGTGCCCGTACTGCGTGACGGAGGCGCTGCTGGATCGGACGCTACTCGCGGGCGGGCGCGGCTTCGACAAGGCCGACATGGGCGACCTGCACGACAACGTCCCCGGTGGAGCGGCGGACCATCCGCTCGCGGGCCAGATCATGGGGAGTGATCCGCACGAGATGGCCGCGGGCGCACTCAAGATGGTGGAGCAGCGTTCGCGAGGTGATCAGCAGTATCGCGCGCTTGCATATTCAGGGCGAGAAGCTCTCTTTGCGCGAGACGCGATGAACCTGCCGCTGCCGCGGGGTGAGGAGCGTGGTCGGTTTGATCCCTCCGAGGGGCTGGGGGAGGGTGAGTCCTGCGACCCTGAGGACTTTGGGAGCTGCGATCCGCTGGATGCGATGGCGGAAGGGGAGTTGACGCGCGACGCCCGCGCCGAGCAAGGTGCGGCGGGAGATGGCCGCAGCGCCTTCGAGGTGATCGATGTGAACCTCGCGTGTCCGGTCAAGAAAATCGAGAAAAAGGCCCGCGGCGGGCACTGGCTGACAGACCCCGCCGGCGCGATCGAGATCCTTGAGAAGGTGCGGGAGGCGGTGCCGCGCGAGGTGCCCTGCACCGTGAAGCTGCGCCGGAGCTTTGACGACACCCCCGAGATGGTGGCGAACTTCGAGGTGATCTTCGATGCGGCGTACCGCATGGGCTACGCCTTCGCGACCGTGCATGCACGCACGGTGCAGCAGAAGTACGTGGGCCCAAGCCGCTGGACGTTCCTGAAGGAGCTGCGGGCCAGGCACCCCGACAAGATCATCCTGGGCTCTGGTGACATCTGGGAAGTCGGCGACATCTTCCGGATGATCGCGTACACGGGAATGACCGGCGTGTCGGTCGCGCGTGGGTGCATCGGGAACCCATGGATCTTCCGCCAGGCTCGGGAGATGATGGCTGGCCGCGAGCCGACGGTGCCGACAATCGCGGAGCAGCGCAGCGCGCTGCACGAGCACTTCAGGCTCTCGCTCGCGGTGACGCGCCGCTTCAGGCAGGGTGAGCAGGTGACGGGGCGGATGATGCGCAAGTTCGGGATCCGCTTCGCGGCGCATCACCCGAGGGCTGAGGAAGTCCGCAGGCGGTTCATCGCGGTGGACGGACTTGCGGCGTGGGAGGCTGTACTCTCGGAGTTCTATCTGGAAGGCTCCGGGTGAGTCAGCCGCGGCGGAGCGAATGCAGTTGGTGAGGGGCGGTGGGGGCTCCATAGGAAGGATGTTCGGCATGCACGATGTTTCACTCGCGCTGGTTGTGGCTGCCGCGCCTCACAACCTGCCACTTCTGACGACGATTGCCGCGGCGTTTGCCGCGGCGTGGGTGCTCGGGCTTGTCACGCAGCGTCTTGGGCTCTCGCCCATCGTGGGCTACCTCCTTGGCGGCGTGGTGATCGGTCCACACACGCCGGGGTTCGTGGGTGATGTGGCGTTGGCGCAGCAGCTCGCCGAGATCGGCGTGATCCTGCTCATGTTCGGCGTGGGGCTCCATTTCAAACTGAAGGATCTGTGGGCGGTGAAGTCGGTGGCGCTGCCGGGGGCGATTGGGCAGAGCCTCGCGGCGACCATCGCGGCGGTTGTGATCTTTCACTTCCTCGGTTGGCCACTTCGTGCGGGCGTGATGCTGGGGATGGCGATGGCGGTGGCGAGCACGGTCGTGCTGCTGCGCGTGCTGATGGATCGCGGCATGCTCAACACCAGCCACGGGCACGTGGCGGTGGGGTGGCTGATCGTTGAGGACATCATGACGGTGCTGCTGCTGGTCATGGTGCCGCTGATTGCGATCAAGCCCGTCGCGGTGCAGGCCCTTGAGGGCGGGGCAACGCCGTCTGGACTGATGACGATCGCGTGGGCCTTGGTGAAGCTGGTGGCGCTGGTGGCGATCGTGCTGCTGGCTGGCTCACGCATCGTGCCGTGGATCCTCTCCCGTGTGGCGCGACTGCGCTCCGCGGAGCTCTTCACGCTGACGGTTCTGGTCCTTTCGGTGACGATCGCAGTTGGATCGGCGACGCTCTTTGGAGCATCGGTGGCACTTGGGGCGTTTCTTGCGGGGCTGGTGGTGGCACAGTCGCCACTGAGCCATCAGGCCGCGGCAGACGCGATGCCGATGCGCGATGCCTTCGCGGTCCTCTTCTTCGTCTCGGTGGGGATGCTGTTTGATCCAATGTTCGTTGTGACGAACCCGCACATGGTCGCGGCTGGGCTCGCGATCGTGCTGCTCTTCAAGCCGCTGGCGGCGCTCGTCATCGTCGCGGCGTGCGGGTATCCGATCCGGACGGGCCTGACGGTAGCGATTGGCCTCGCGCAGATCGGCGAGTTCTCTTTCATCCTCGCGCAGGTCGCCACCGACAACGGCCTTCTGCCGCCGGAGGGGCTGAACGTGCTGGTGGCGACGGCCATGATTTCGATCACGATCAACCCGCTGATTTTCAGGTCGCTGGACCGGATCGAGGCCGCGGTGGAGCGGACGGGATGGCTGCGGCGTGCGCTGGACCTGCGTCATGCGAACCGGGTGGCGGCGCTCAACGACGCCACGCTGGCGCGTTCGGCCGAGGACCAGCGTCCGACGGCGGTGATCGTTGGCTACGGCCCTGTGGGGCGACTCGTCGACGCGATGCTCCGTGACGCGGGCCTGCGCACGGTCGTGATCGACATGAACATCGACACGGTGCAGGCCATCACCCGCTCCGGTCACGCCGCGGTCTACGGCGACGCGACGCGGCGCGAGGTCCTTGATCAGGCGGGGATCAGGACGGCGGTGCACCTGGTGGTGACGCTGCCCCACACGGAGGGACGTGCGGCCCTCGTGCTCGCGGCCAGAGAGCTCAACGCGACGATCGAGATCAGCGTGCGTGCCCGCTATCTCGCCGAGCGAGAGACGCTCGACAAGGCAGGCGCGAGCACGGTCGTCTTTGAGGAAGGGGAAGCGGGCGTGGCGCTGGCGCGGCGGGTGCTTGAGAAGCGCGGCGTCGAGCCCGCGGCCATTGAAAAGCTGCTGGTCGCGGTGCGCCAGCTCTGGAAGATGCAGCGGTGACAAAGGGATGATGCAGGGACGAGGCTCGAAGCATCGGGCAGTGCATCTACGCGCTTGCCAGCGTTGACTTGGAGTTGAAGGAGAGGATGACGCGGTCCTTCTCGCCCTTGTATGGCAGGCCACTGTGCAGGAGATACGCCGGAAAGAGGACGAGCGTGCCGGGCACGGGCGGCACGTCGACATGGCCTGCGTTCATGTAGCTGTTGCCGTAGTCGTCGAGCAGCCCGCCGGATGATCGCGGTGCGTAGAAGCGGTTCACACCGTTGGGCGCGTGGTTGGGATAGTCGGTGGGAACGTCGGAGATCTGAAGGTAGTAGACGCCGCACCATGAGCATCCGCCGTGGTAGTGGGCGTCGTGAAAGCCGGCGTTGTTGGTGATGTGGAACCAGGAGTCGAGGAACTGAACTTCGATCCGCTTGGGATCAACAGCTCGACCGTTGGCGTGCCAGACCGCTTTGCGCACGCTGGACTCGATGAAGGCGACAAGGCGTTTGAGCCCCTCGTGGGTTGTCTCTCTGAAGAGGTCGAAGCGGCTTTCGAAGAGACCTTCCTTAGACTTCATGCCCGGAGCGACGCCGCTGGCGATATTCTTGCTCTCGCCAGCCTTGATGTCGTAGAGGCGCTGGATGATCGATGCGGCATCGCGATCGTGGTCCTTGTACTTGCGAACGAACATGGTCGTGGGCCAGTACGGGCGGGGGATGAGCTCGAACTCTCCCGGGGGCGTGCCGTAGAAGCCGCGGCCGTCATCGGCCAGAACCGGTGCGGGCTGGCCCGCTCCCATTGGCATGCGAGGTTGGGTCGTGACGACGGTCTCGGTCTGCATGGCGTGCATCTCCCTGCGAGTTGTGCACGCTAACCGAACTTGCATGGTGCGAACAGGGGTAGGGCGGACTTACAGTGCGACTTCGTCCATTCTTACATTCCGCTTCAACCGTTCAACACGGTGCGATTGGACTCCGTTTGCACTGACGGCCCGGTCGGCCTTGCAAGACCGCGCGAAAGCAGCTGCAATACTCCTTTGGGGCCTGTATCGAATCGCCGCAGGTTTCGCCGGGTGGGGCTGCTGGTGTGCCCCCTGGTTCACGGCGTGATGCGGAGCAGCTGAAAGTCCGCGACGACTGGCTCGTGATCGGAGTACTCGATGGTGCAGCCGGTCGGTGTCCGCGGCCGAGCTGGCTCGCAAGGCAGCGGCCGCGATGGGCGAGGCGTCAGTGGTACTCAAGCTCGCTGAGGCTCGGGTGCGCCGCTTGGGTACGCAGCTCAACTGGGCGAACAGTGCGGCCGTGGAACTGCTTCGCGACAGGTCGGGTGATCCGCTCGCAACGACCAACGCCGTGGCCATCCTGGAAGAGGTCGTGGCGATCACGCCCCACGCTTCAACACTCCGCATCAATCTCTCGTCCGCGTTGACCAACCTTGGCCGGCACGACGAAGCAATCGCGCGGGTGCTTGAGAGCGAACGGATCATGCGGGACCGTGGGCTCGTGATCAACGCCCAGCGGATCCTGCAAGCAGCAGGGACGTTTCGACGCGCCGGCCAGCTCAAAGAGGCAACCAGGCGAATCGACGAGGCCGATGCCCAGATCCGCGAAGGCTCCGATCCGCCCGACGTGAAGGAGTCGCTCCTGCTGACCATCGCGCAGGAGCGTCGCTTGCTGGCCGAGGCCGGCGCGAATCAGAGGTGATCAATCCGTGCGAGTTTCAGCCCGTTGACTGCATCGCTGCCGCGATCCCGTTGATGCTCGCCAGGATCGCGCCGCGCAGCGCAGGCTTCTCACCCTCCGGTGCCGCACGATAGCGGCCAAGCAGCTCGATCTGGATCAGGTTCAGCACGTCCGTCCACGGGTTCCGCGCCGCGATGGACCGTGCGATCACCGGCGAGTGCTCCAGCAGCGTGGCACGCCCCGTGATGCTCAGCACCGCCGTCCGTGCCAGTTCATACTCACGCTCGATGCCTGCGAAGATCGCATCACCATCGGGACCCAGCCGCGCGTAGCGCTTCGCGATGGGCAGCCGCGCCCGCGCCATCTCCTGCGCCGCGTTGTCGATCACGGTCGATGCGAACGAATCCTCGACGAGCTGCCCGCGCAGCAGCGAGACCTCCTCCGGCGAGCACGACGCCATCGCGGTCCCCACGCCGTACCAACCCGGCGACAGCGCCCGCATCTGAATCCACGAGAAGACCCACGGAATCGCCCGAAGGTGCTCAAACTCAAACCCGGAGTCTCCGCCGCGAGAGACCGGCCGGCTCGCGATCGGTAGACTCCCGATGTGCGCAATCGGGCTGGCACCCAGGAACCAGGGCCAGAAGCGAGGATCATCGATCAGTCCGCGGTACTGACGCATCGAGTCACGCGAGAGCCGCTCGAGCAGCGCGTCCAGCGCCGGATCGCGACGCTGCGTCGGCTGCGAGCCGGGGGCCACCCGCGCATCCGCGTTCGCCATCAGCGCGGCACGGATCGCCGCACTCAAGATCTGCTCAAGGTGCCGGTGTGCAATCTCCGGCATCGCGTACCGGAACGAGATCACCTCACCCTGCTCCGTGAAGCGCAGGCGCCCCGAGCGCGACGCGGCCGGTGCCGCGAGGATCGCGCGCCCCGCGCGCCCGCCGCCGCGCCCCACTGTCCCGCCACGCCCGTGGAAGAAGCGGAGCCCGACGCCCATTCCCTTCGCCGCCAGCACCAGCCGCTCCTGGGCCGCGTGCAGCGCGATGTTGGCCATCAGGAAGCCGCCGTCCTTGTTGGAGTCGGAGTACCCGAGCATGATCTCCTGCTCGAGCGAGCCCGCGCTGCGCGCGGGCGGCGCGAAGCCATCGGCCAGGTCCTGCCTCGCGAGCTGGTCAAGATGCTCGCGGTAGACCGGCTCGCTCAGGAGCGACTCGAGCAGGGCCGGACCACCTCTGAGATCGTCAACCGTCTCGAGCAGCGGAACCACATGCAGCGTGCGAACCGGCTCGTCCGGCTTCGCGCGGAAGAGCCCGCGCTCCTTCATGAGAAGCAGCACCTCGAGCATGTCACTCACGCCGTGCGTCATCGAGATCACGTACGCACGAATGCTCGAAGGCTCCGATGCGATCGCACTCCGCACCACGTCCAATGTCTGGAGCGTCTCGCTCGTGACGGCCGAGAGGACCGCATCGTGCGCCACCAGCGGCCGGCGCGTCGAGAGTTCCTTTCGCAGCAGCGTCACCCGCTGCGCCTCGCTCATCTCCAGATAGCCATCCGTCACACCCGCGTGCTTCAGCAGCTCCGCAACGGCTTTCTCGTGCACCGCGCTGTGCTGGCGCACGTCCAGCGTCGCAAGGTGCAGGCCGAAGACCCGCGCCCTCACCATCGCGTCGCGCAGCGGTATGTGCCCATGGAGCGACGCGATCCCGGTCGAGCCCAGCGCGCGCGAGAGCAGGGCAAGGTCCTGCCTCAGCGTGCGCGATGTGTACGTCGGATCTTCACGCAGCCGCGTCCGGATCTGCATGAGCCGCAGGCGCAGCGGCTCGGAGCCACGCTGTTCCACCACCTGGCTCGCCGGCAGCCAGCGGGCACGGTCGCGCTCGACTGCCTCCAGCAGTTCCGGCGTCACACTCGTGCGGCGGGTGGAGATGCTCAGGTCGTTCTTGAGCGCTTCAAGCTCATGGTCCCAGAGTTCAACCGCCGCGCGGCGAAGGTCCGCGAGCGTCGCGCGGGTCGCCGCGTGCGTCACCTCAGGATTGCCATCGCGGTCGCCGCCGATCCACGTTCGATAGGCAAGCAGCGATGGCCCCGGCTCAGTCGCCCCGCCTGCGCTGTGTCCATCCGGCGCACCCTCACTCTCTTCGCCATACGCCGCCCGCACCGCCGCCGCCACATCTTCCGCCAGCCTGGGCACGGTCTGCCAGATCGAGTGCGTCAGGAAGAAGAGCCCGTTTCGAACCTCATCACCCACCGTGAGCCGCCGCGCACGCACGTCATCGCTCATCAGGAGCAGCGAGACGCTCGCACGGATCCGGCGCAGCAGGGCTTCGCGCTGCATCGGCGAAAGATGTTCCTCGCGCAGACGACGCGTCATCGCCGCGATCTCAAGCTGCTTGATGATCACTGTGCGCCGACGGGCTTCCGTCGGATGGGCCGTGAGCGTCGGGCCAACCTCGATCGAGCGGATCGCCTCGGTGAGTGCGGCGCGCGTGACACCCTGCGAGCGAGCCAGCACCACCGCCTCCATGATGGACTCAGGCCTGGGTCGCTGCGGCGTCGAAGCCACCTCGCGCTCGCGGTTGATCCGCGCGATTGTGAGCTGCTCGCCGATGTTCGAGAGATGGAATCGCGCCGTGATCAGCTCGATGGCCCGCAGCAGGTCCGGCGCCGAGACGCCCGCGATCCGCGCCGCCGCGGCGTCGCGAGATGGATGATCCATCGCATCGCCAGCCTCAGCGCACATCGCCACCAGCTCACGCACCATCGCCGGAGCCTGAGCCCCGACGACGCCCGGTGCGACTTCGTCAAGCAGGGCCTCGAGAGAAACGCTCGGTGCTTGGGTCATGTAGAACCGTACGGGCGCGTCGGTGCGCCGGCCCCGGTGAGGCCCCTCATCCAAACAGCACGCGCTGCATCAGCAGCCCGACGAGCACCGAGGTCGTCGTCGTCACCAGCCCGGGGATCATGAAGCTGTGGTTGAGCACATACTTGCCGATGCGGGTCGTCCCCGTGCTGTCGAACGCCACCGCCGCCACGATCGTGCCGTACGTCGGCAGGAAGAAGTACCCGTTCACGGCTGGGAACATCGCAATCAGCGTACCGGCGGGGATCCCGAGCGCAATACCCAGCGGCATCAGCGCCGCCACCGTCGAGGCCTGGCTGAAGAGCACGATCGAGAGGGCAAACAGACCGATCGCAAAGATCCACGGCCGCGCCCGGATGACATCCGAGAGCGCCCCGACGATCTGATCCTTGTTCCCATCAAAGAAGCAGTTGCCCAGCCACCCAAGGCCCACGATCGAGATGACCGCGACGACGCCCGCCGTCGCGACCGGTGTCTTGATTGCGTTCCCCGGCGTGGCGCCGCACCAGAGGAGCGTGAACCCCGCCGCGCTGTACATCACGATCTGGATGATGGTCGGCATGCCCACAGCCACACGCGACTCGCTCGCGACGGGCGGCACCGTCGTCTCCAGCACGCGAGCGATCTCCTCGCGTGTCACGACCTCCGTGGCACGCTCGGGATCAAGCAGGTCCGAGACCGCCGCCTCAACAGAAGCAATCGGCACCACGCCGCCCGAAGCCCCGGCCTGCACATACGTCGGCCGCAGCGACTCGAACATCCCCAGCGACACGATGACCGTCGCCGCCAGCAGGAAGAGACCAACCGATCCCATCGCTCGCTTCTTCGCCACGCCCTCCAGCGCCGCGGCGGGCTTGGGAGTCTGGATCAGCCCCTTCGCCACACGATCAAGATAGACCGGGTCATCCTCCAGTCGCTTGCCCATGAAGCTCGCGGCGATCGCGCCCACCAGCGATCCGATCAGCGTGCTCGGAATACAGATCGCCAGGATGTGCCAGAGCTGCACCTTCTGCCCGCCGATCTCAAGGCCCGCGACCGTGAAGATCCCAAGCAGCCCAACCGTCGCCGCAGCAAGCGGGCTCGCGGTGATGGCCTGCTGCGATGCGATCACGCTGATCGAAAGCGGTCGCTCGGGCCGCACGCCCGCCTTGCGAGCCACCTCAGCAATGATCGGCAGGATCGCGTACGCCACGTGCCCTGTCCCCGAGCAGAACGTGAAGACGTACGCAACCAAAGGCCCTGCAAACGTGATCCACTCCGGCTTCTTTCGCAGCAGCCGCTCCGCGAGCGTGACGAGAAGGTCCATCCCTCCCGCCGCCTGCAGCGCCGACGCCGCACACACCACTGCAACGACGATCGCCACAACGGTGCCCGGCGGCGATGACGGTGCAGCACCAAACGCAAAGACCAGCACCGCCAGCCCGATCATCGCGATGAGCCCTAGACCAACGCCCCCGACGCGCGATCCAAGGAAGATCGCACCAAGCACCACCGCAAACTCGATCCACACCATGGCGCCTCCGCGTCCTGTTGTCGTCGTTGTTGTTTTCGTTGTCGTCGTCGTGCCCTAGCGAACCGGCGTCGTCAGCGCGATCGGATCAAGAATCTTGCGAATCTGCGCTTCCGTCAGGAGCTTCTTCTCCCGCACCAGCTCCACCACGCCCCGCCCGCTCTGGAGGGCCTCCGCCGCGAGGCTCGTGGCCTTGTCGTAGCCGATGTGCGGGTTGAGTGCGGTCACGATGCCGATGCTGCGCTCCACCATCTCGCGGCACACCCGCTCGTTGGCCGTGATCCCATCGACACAGTGCACCCGAAGCGTGCGTGCCGCGTTCATGAACAGCGTCGCCGACTCCATCACGCACGCCGCGATCACCGGCTCCATCACGTTGAGCTGCAGCTGCCCCGCCTCCGCCGCCATCGTCACCGTCAGGTCGTTGCCGATCGCCTTGAAGCAGACCTGATTCACCACCTCCGGAATCACCGGGTTGACCTTCCCCGGCATGATCGATGAGCCCGGCTGCATCGCCGGCAGGTTGATCTCATTCAGCCCCGCCCGCGGCCCCGAAGCCAGCAGGCGCAGATCGTTGCAGATCTTCGAGAGCTTGATCGCCAGGCTCTTGAGCACCGACGAGTACAGCACAAAGGCCCGCGTGTCCTGCGTCGCGCCGATCAGGTCCGGCGCAAGGATCATCTTCCGCTTGAGGATGCGCGAGAGGTGCTTCGCGCACGCCTTCCCATACCCCTTGGGCGCGTTGAGCCCCGTGCCAATCGCCGTGCCCCCCATGTTGATCTCGCACATCACCTTCTCAACCGCCACCAGCGTGCGGGCCTCGTCCTCGATGCTCGTCGCGAAGGCGCCAAACTCCTGCCCGAGCGTCATCGGCACCGCGTCCTGCAGCTGCGTCCGCCCCATCTTCACCACGCGCCGCAGCTCAACCGACTTGCGCCTGAACGCCGCCGCCAGCAGTCGCACCTCCGCCACCAGCCGCGCGTTCGTCAGCAGGATCGCCACATGCAGCGCTGTTGGGTACGCGTCGTTCGTCGACTGCGAGAGATTCACATGGTCGTGCGGCGAGCAGTGGTCATACTGACCCTTGGCATAACCCATGAGCTCCAGAGCCCGGTTCGCGATCACCTCGTTGGCCGCCATGTTCGTCGACGTGCCCGCGCCCCCCTGGATCACGTCAACCTGGAACTCACCCAGCAGGGCACCCCCCATCAGCTCTTCGCACGCCCCCTCGATCCCGCGCAGGATCTTCCTCGGCAGCTCACCGCACTCGTGGTTCGCCCGTGCCGCCGCCAGTTTCACGATCGCCAGCCCGCGGATCAGGTCCGGATAGTGCGACAGCGGCACCCCGGAGATGTGGAAGTTCTCCATCGCCCGCAGCGTCTGCACGCCGTAGTACGCCCCCGCAGGCACCCGCTTCTCACCCAGCAGATCATGCTCCACACGCGTGCCCCTGGCCGGGCCCGTGCGCCCGTTCGCCGTCCCCTCTGTCGCAAGCTTCTTCGCCATGGTGAACTCCTGTGCGCAACAGCGTACCGGAATCCTCCGCCTGCGGCGAGCAAGCCCACGCTCACCGCCCACCCTCACCATTCTTGCGTCAGGAGCCCCGAGACACTCGAATGGTGGCTGAAATTCAAACACCAAGTGGACGATCTGCACCAAGCGACCCGCCACCAGCGTCGACTTCGACGGCCTCCACACCCTCCGCAAGATCGCGGGCGATCGCTTCGTCCGAGGCATCGTCCTCTACAGCGGCGAGCAGCCGTTCCCCTTGCCAACCGAAGATCCGTTGCAGGCCATCATTCCCGGCGCCCTCGTCAAGCACTTCACCCACGACGCCCTCGGCCGACTCGTCCGTGTCCAGTCTCCGTTCCCCGAGCCTGCGCCGGGCGAGACGGGCCTCCTCCGCACGGAGCGTCTCTTCTACGACGGCGTGCGGC
>JBBASU010000019.1:0-66670 GCA_040399065.1 Phycisphaerales bacterium
TGGGGAGGAAGACAGAGAAGAGAGGGACTGGGGATTGGGGACTGGGCACTGGGGTCGGAGAAATGCGAACGCGGAGTTGCGGAGAGGAGCGGAGGGATGTGGAGGAGGAAGGCATCGGGGCAGGAGGCATCTTGGCATCGAGTGAGGATGCGGGCGGGGAGGTAAGTTGATGAGGTTGCTTAGCCGAACTTTCGCTTGAGGAGTGCGTCGGTGGCGGCGGGGAAGGCAACGAGCAGGCCTGCAAGGAGGCGGGTGGGGAGGCTTGTCCAGACTTCGCCCTTGGGGCGTTTGAGGCATTTCACGACGGCGCGAGCGACGACTTCGGGCGACTGCATGAACATCGCTGGGGTTCGCTTGATGATGCTCTTGGAGGCCTGGCCTTGGGCGGCGCGCATGGAGGTGCCGAACTCTGTGCTGGTGCCGATGGGATGGACGGTTGAGACCTTGATGCTGCTGCTGGCGAGCTCGATGCGGAGGGCGCGGCCGATGTGGTCCTGAGCAGCTTTGGTTGCGGAGTAGGCGGAGAGGTGCGGGATGCCGAGCTTTGAGACGCAGGAGGAGCAGATGAGGACGTGGCCTCGGGCTTTGTCGCCGCTGCGGATGGGTGATGACTGCATGTGCGCGATGGCGGGGCGGATGGTCCGGAGGGTGCCGTAGAAGTTGGTTTCGAAGATGGCGCGGACGGCGTCGTCGCTGGCGTCGAGCACGCTGGAGTCGAGTCCGTAGCCTGCGTTGGCGAAGATGGCGTAGAGGGAACCGAACTCCTGCACGGTGCGGGCGATGAGCGCGTCGCAGTCTTGCTGGCTGTCTACATCGCAGGCGACAGCGAGGGCCTTGCCGCCGGCTGCGCGGATGGCTTCGACGGCGGCTTCGAGCTTGTCGAGCCTGCGGGCGGCGAGGACGACGGGCATGCCTTCGCGGGCGCATGCGATCGCGGTTGCGAGTCCGATTCCGGATGAGGCACCGGTGATCGCGATCGGCCTGCCTCGGAGATCAATGGACATCGTGGTCCCTCAGTCGCGGGACTTGTGCGTGACACGGAACCGATCGAGGCCCACGTGCGAGAACTCGCAGCGGGCACGGCGGATCGGTTACTTGGAGATGGCCTTCTTGGTGTTGTCGCTGGCCTCGGTCAGGTCGGTGCCTGCACCCTTGACGGTGTTGCAAGCGGCGAGAAGGCCAGCGAGGAGGGTGACCGAGACGACGAGGGAGATGCGGCGGGCGAGGGTGTAGTTCTTCATGGCAGCATGATATGCCGCCACCGCCGGCATCAAGCGGCGGCGGCTTGCGGTGTGCTGGCGGTGTCGATTCGGGCGCAGATTCGGGTGCAGGTGGTGACGAGCCGTGACGCTCGCTGACCGCTTACTTGGGCTCGGTTGTGGTGGTCGTGGTTGCGGGGGCGGCGGTTGAGCTGCTGGAGCTGTTGCCGGTGAGCACGCGCTGGCCGGCCTCGCCGGTGCGGGTGATGTCGGTGCCGACACCCTTGACGGTGTTGCAGGCGGCGAGGGCCATGGCTGCGCCGGCGACGGAGAAGACGATGGCGGCGGTGCGGAGACGGGCGGTGGATGAGAAGTTCTTCATGTCGGAAATATAGCGAGGCGGGCTCGTTTGGTGAGGAGTTTTGGCGTTGCGGCTTGCGCATCCGACAGGGTTGCGGCGGGCAGGAGGCTTGCCTCGCGATGTGGGTTCAGGAAAGAGACACGCCAAGGGAGTGGCGTAGGACGCGAGGCAGTGGCGCGCGATCAGGCGAGAGGTCGAGGCGAAAGCTCGGCTTTGAGCCAGGCTTGCGCGAGGGTGATGTCTTCGCGCGTGAGTTCGTGGCCTGAGTCGAGCTCCTTGAGTGTGACCTCGGCGCGTTGGGCGCTGAGCATGGCGGCGAGGCGGCGGGAGTTTTCGGCGGGGACGATGGGGTCGCGCAGGCCTGCGAGGATGAGGGTTCGGACGGGTGCTGGGGGTGAGGGTTGGGTCGTGGGAGTTGGCTCGATTGGGACCATCGCTCGAATGAGGATTGCGGAGCGGAGTGGGTTGGCTGCTGGCGGCTTGAGCAGGAGCATCGCCGCGGCGATGTTGGCGCCGTTGCTGAAGCCGACGGCGGTGAGCGAGGCGGGGTTGAGTGCGTAGTGCTTCATGGCGGCGTCGACCCAGGTGGCGAGTTCGGCGGCGCGGCGTGCGACGTCTTCGAAGTCGAAGATGCCTTCGGCGAGGCGGCGGAAGAAGCGTGGCATGCCGCGCTCGAGGACGTTGCCTCGTGGAGAGAGGACGGCGGCATCGGGATCGAGCATGCGCGCGAGCGGGAGGAGGTCGTGCTCGCTGCCGCCGGTGCCGTGGAGCATGAGGAGGGTGCGGGGGCTTGCGTTGCTGGAAGGGATGAAGATGTGCTGGTGGATGGTGGTTGACATGGCGATCCTGGAAGTGGTCGAGTGGTCAAGTGGTTGAGTGGTTGAGTGGTTGAGTGGAGAGACGAAGACATGCGGTGGTGCTGCACTGCGAAGTGTCTGGGCACTTTGCCACTTCGTCACTTTGCCACTCTGCCACTTCTTTCTGTCAGATCTTCGGCAGGAAGGACTCGATCACTCTGCGGCGGTGCTCGTACATCGGGGGGATTTTGAGCGATTCGCCGAGGCTTTCGAGCGTTTCGTCGATGGCGAAGCCGGGGGCGTCGGTGGCGACTTCGAAGAGGACGCCGCCGGGCTCTCTGAAGTAGATGGACTTGAAGTAGTTGCGGTCCATCTGCGGCGAGACGTTGCGATTCTGTGCGATCAGCGTGGCGTGCCAGGCCATCTGCTGTGCTTCGCCGTCGGCGCGGAAGGCGATGTGGTGGACGATGCCGCCGCCGAGCTTGCCCATCGGGGCGCGCTCGTTCACGACGACGTCGACGTGCCGCGCGGTGGCGACGTCGGTGTGGATGGTGGAGAAGCGGTGGCGTGTGAGTGCGCCATCGGCCTCGCTTGCGATGAGGCGCATGCCGAGGAGGTCGGAGAGGAAGCGCGCGGTGCCGTCGAGTGCGCGTTCGAGGAGGGTTGCGGAGTGGAAGCCTCGGATGGCGTGCTGGGGCGGGATGGGTGGGAGTGTGCCTGCGCCGAGGGGGTCGGTGCTGGCCTTGGGCGCGCGTGTTGCGGCGCGGGAGAGTTCGGAGGTGGCGTCTTCGATGAGCTCGAGCTTCATGCCGTCGTGGTCTTCGAAGGGGAGGACTCGGGCACCAAAGCGGGTGGTGAGGGCCCCCACCCCTCCTCCTCCAATCACGACGCCGACGCTGCGCGGAAGCGCGGTAAGACGATCGCGCCAGAACTCGATACTGCCGGGTGCGATGGCGTAGGCGGTGGCGCTGAGGAAGCCGGCGCCGTGGTCGCCTCGCTTGACGTGTGGCCAGGGGAAGAAGGTGATGATGGTGCCGGGGCTGCCGGGATCGTCGCCGTAGTAGAGGTGGTAGGTGCCGGGGTCGTCGAAGTTGACGGTCTTTTTGACCATGCGGAGTCCGAGGACGCGGGAGTAGAAGTCGACGTTGCGTGCGGGATCACTGGCGATGGCGGTGATGTGGTGGATGCCGCGGGTGGAGGATGCGGGGGATGGGTTGGTCATGATGGGACTCCTTCGGTGGGCGTTTTACTGTTTAGACATTGGTTGTTTGAACAGTATATGTACGTTGGAGGGAGTGGTCCAGTTCGGAGTTCGCGTTGGGCGGGGATGAAAGGAGAAAAGAGATTGGATCGCATCGTGCCACTCGGCATTGAGCTTGGACCCCACTCCTTCGCCCCTGCCGGGGCGAACAAAAGAAAGAGCCAGCTACCACGGGTTGCGCTTCGCTCCACCCGTGGCGACAGCCCGTCGGCCCTGCGGGCCTGAGAACCTGACCTTGACGGCTGGTGCGATGGTTTGACCCTCGCTGCTTCCGTGCGACTTGTCGAGCCGAATCGCTACCTTGGGCCGCGAGTTGGCTTTCGTGGGCCTTTGTGGCTGAGGGCCCAGATGAAGATTTCGCGGGAGATGTCGCGTGAGGCGGCGGGCTTGATGGTGCCTGCACTCTTGAACATGGTGCGGGTGCGCTTCAGGAGTTCGGGGAAGGGTTCGCCTTCGAGGACTTTCATACAGAGGTTGCCGCCGACGCGGAGGACCTTGGGGCAGAGATCGAGCACCGAGTCGCAGAGACGCGCGGAGAGGAATGCGTCGCCGTGGCCTGTGGTGTTGGGTGCCATGTCGCTGATGACGGCGTCGAAGAGCCAGATGTGATCTTCGGGAAGCTGGCTGATCTGCCATGCGCCCGGGTTTGCAGGCGCGGGGGCTGCGGGATTGGCTGAGGCGTCGGGCTGGCGCGGCTGACCCAGGCCGGCGGCGTCGAGCAGCTCGGCGGGGTCCATTTTGAAGGCGTCGCCGACGAAGGTGCAGATGGTGGGACCGAGCTCGGCCTTGGTCTCCTGGAGATCAACGCCGACGGCGCGGCCTTCGTGGCCGATGACATTCTCAACGACCTGGAGCCAGGAGCCGGGGGAGCAGCCGAGATCGAGGACGCAGTCGCCGCGCTTGAAGATGCGGCGTTTCTGGTTGATCTCGATGAGCTTGTACGCGGAGCGCGCGACGAAGCCCTCGGCCTTGGCCTTCTTGAAGTAGACGTCGTGCAGTACTCTGGGCTTGGCCAACGCTGGCTCCGCAGGGACGATGTGATGTGAACGGCGATTGATAGGGGCATCGCGCAGGAAGTCGGCGCGCGTCTAGTGCGGGATTTCCTTGACGGCGTTGCGGTTCCAGGCTGGGACGCGCACGACGATGGGGCCTCGTTCGTGCTCGATGATGCACTGGCAGGAGAGGCGGCTGTTTCGCTGGAGGCCGGGTGCTTCTTCGACGCGGTCTTCTTCGGCCTCGGAGGCTTCGGAGAGGTCCTTCTCGCCGCGCTCGATGTAGACGTGGCAAGTGGAGCAGGCGCAGACGCCGCCGCAGGCGTGCTCGATGTTGATGCCGTGTTCCATGGCGAGTTCGAGGAGGCTCTCGCCCTTGCCGCCCATGAGTTCGACCTCGCGCTGGTCCTTGCCGGTGAGCGAGAGGGGATCTTCCATCACAAACTTGACCGGCACGATGTCTGGGCCGTGCTCGCGGTCGGAGTGCTTGAGGTGCATCGAAAGTGTCTCCGTTCGATACGCCGGGGTTGGCCCGGGTTCGACTGGAGCGATTCTAGGTTCGTTGCGCTCCTCGCCCTCTCCTCTCCCCTCCTCTCCCCCCTCTCCCGGGAGTTCCTACGCTGGGCCCATGCCAAACCCTGCGCTCCTCGAGGCCTTTCCGACTCCCGCCGAGCAGCCGTTTGTGATCGAGCACACGGCGGACGAGTTTACGAGTGTGTGTCCGAAGACCGGGCATCCGGACTTTGGCGTGGTGACGGTGCGATTTGAGCCGCGGGCGGCGAGCGCGGGGGGCGTGTGCGTTGAGCTCAAGAGCCTCAAGATGTACTTTCAGAGCTTCCGCAGCGAGGGAATCTACTACGAGGCCGTGACGAACCGCATCCGCGATGATCTTGCGGCGCTCATGAAGCCGGCGTGGCTGGTGGTTCGGACGGATTGGCGCGGGCGTGGCGGGATTCGCTCGGTCGTGCGTGCGAGCCACGGGAATGTGCCGGTGGAGTGGCGGGCGTAGGGGATGAAGCGACCCGTCACGGAGTGACGGGCCACCCACACTACTCGACCTCCTCGAGTCGGCGCGGGGCGACGCTTGAGACGAGGCGGATGGTTGGGGTTTCGAGGTCGGTCGTGAAGCTCGCATCCTGGAAGTCGTTGGGGCGGATGTTGAGGTCGACGGTGGCGCGCTCGAGGCGGGGGCCAACGCCGTACTGGAGTGTGAAGCGAGCTTCGACGACGCCGGTCAGGAGCGGGCGCTCGACGATGGCCGTCTCAACGCCGTTGATGAATGTGGTCTGCACGTACCAGAGCTCGAAGGGCGCCTGCGAGCCCACGGGCGCATCGCGGCGTTCGACGCGGACGATGCGACGCTCGAGCGTGTCGGGATCGTCGAGCGTGACGAACTCGATCGCGGTGGAGTCGAGGGGATTCTGGTTGGGATCGAGCACATCGGCGGGGAAGGGGCCGAACTCGGTGCCGGTGCGGATCATCGCCATGGTGCGGGCCATGACCATGCGCGCCACGACGTTGGTGCTTGCGGACTCGGTCGTGAGCTTGTAGCTCTTGTAGGAGGTGTCGAGTGCCGCGAGGGTGGCGGTGAGGAGCGTGCCCGTGATGGCGAGGGCGATGAGCACCTCGATGAGGCTGAAGGCTCGTTCGTTGCGGCGAGTGGTGTGGTGGCGCTTGTGGTTGTTGCGGTTATGGTTGCTACTCATGGCTTGCCCTCCCGGTACGTGCCCGCGACGGGGACAGTCTGCATCGGGAGCATGACGCCGTCGGGGAGCGTCATGCCTGGATTGAATCGGATGGTGATGCGGCCGTATCCGTTGAAGGGAACGGCGGCGGAGTTGGCGGGCTGAGGCTGGTTGTGGGCGACGTCTGCCATGCCGTCGCCGTTGGTATCCCAACCGACGATTCGCACGCCGCCGACGACTGGGAGGGTGAGCGGGTTCAGGGCTTCGCTGTCGCCATCATCGGGGCCGAAGTAGCCGAGGGTGGTGTTGAAGTTTGCAGGGTTACCGATGGGGTTGCCGGCCGAGTCGCGCATCGGGCCCTCGCCTTGGACTGGGGCGTAGGTGAGCATGAGGGAGCCATCGACACTGACGTTGCCGCGGGCATCAAGGACGCCGGCGATGATCGCGCCAGAGAGGTTGAGGTTCTGAGTGGGCGGGCTGTTGAAGGAGCCGACGTCCACGGAGTAGTTGGCGAGCATCATGGAGCTCTTGGCGATCTCGGCCCTGTCCTGGCTTTCTGGATTGAGGCCGGCGTTGTCGGGCTGGGTTGGGTGCTTCTGCAGGAAGCGCGTGGGGCCCGTGAACTGGATCTTGTTGCGGGTCTGCGTGAAGTTGGTGGGGACATCGGAGACGATTGAACCCACGAAGAGGCAGCCGTGGAAGCGGATGTTGTTGGTCATGTTCTTGGTGTCCGTGACGCGACGACCCGCCATGACGAGGGGCTCAGGAAGTGCGTCGTAGCCGGGACGGGCGGTCTGGGTTGAGGGGACGTCGCCCTTGTCAAGTGGCGTGACGGCCATCAGGAGAGGCTGCTGGGGAGGAATGGCGGTCGAAGGGAGCATGGAGGGATAGGCGGTGCCGGTGTAGATGAAGCGTGGCGAGACGAGCGTCGGGACGTCACTCGCGAGCGTGATGCGGCCGTACTCACCCCAGAGGACGTGCGTGTTGGCGGCGACGGTGCGGACGTAGGTGACGCCGATGAACGTGCAGTTGATGAAGAGGCCGTTGTTGCCAGCGGGGATCTGGACATCCTTGAAAGTCATGTTGTGATAGACGGGACGGAAGTAGATGTCTGAGTAGCTCGGGCTGTTGAAGGGCATCTTCTCCCAGTACGCGGTGGCGGCGTTGGCGGGAAGGCTGGTTGCGTCGTCGTTGGCATCCAATCGCTGGAACCAGGGCGCGTTGGCGTCGGCGGGGCGCGACTCGTCGTAGGTCGCGAGCTGGCTCACGGCGACGCCGAGGTTCGAGGCGACCTGCGTGCTGAAGGCCTGGCCGTCGGCCGCGTTCTGGAGGGCGGTTCTTGACGCGGTGAAAACGGAGGTGTCAACGCTGGGAAGGTCGGTGTCGTTCAGGCCGAAGGAGCGGGGCGAGGTGCCGTTGGGGGGCGTGACGGGGCCCCGCAGCTTTGGATCAACGTCGCCCTGAGCCGCGGACCAGGCGGACTCGGTGGCGCGGAACTTGAGCCCGCCAGCGATCTTGGAGTACTGGTCGCGCTTGTCGATGTATCCGTCGCGATAGCCCAGAACCTGGTCGCGGGCGCTGCCGTCGGATGGATCGACGTCGAGCATGAGCTCGCCGTTGTTCCAGTAGCCGTTGCTGTTGGCATCCTGGAAGCCCTGGATGCCGTTCTTGTTGCGGTCGGGGTTGTTGCTGTCCATGAGGATCGCGAGATCCTCATCGACCATGTTGCCCGAGCCGTCGACGAACTCGTTGGCTCCGCCCGCTGCGGCAGTGCCTGCGGTCAGGGCTGGCGAGAGGCAGACGCGGCCGTCGCCGTTGGCGTCGTAGTGGCGGATGAAGATGTCAAACTCGTCGACGTAGCCATCACCCGTGACGTCGTCGAAGGCGTTGTCGGGCTGGCCATCGCCGTTGTAGTCGGTGTTGCTGGAGGGGATCGCCGTGCCCTCGGTCGGGTGGCCGACGCGCAGGCGATTGTCGACATCGACGTCGTACTGCGTGACGCTGTTAAAGAAGTCTGTGAGCTTGGTGTCGAGCGTCGCGTCCATTCCTGCGAAGTCAGAGCGTGTCAGGAGTGGATCGGCATTATTGAAGCCGACGGCCGTGAATCGCGTGCCGACGTCGCCCTTGATGAGGACGTTCTTACCGATCATGACGCGCGAGGACGAAACGATGGCATGCTTCACGCCCTTGCGAAGGCGGAAGTCCTGGCTGATGGTGCGGGAGATCGGTGTTCCGGCTCGCGAATAGCCGAAGTCAAAGCCGGTTGAGATGACGCGGATGTCGGTACCGTTGGCGAGGGGCGCGTAGGTAACCTGGTACGCGAGTGCGGGATCGGTGTCGCCGCTTGAGCTTCCCTCGACCGCAACGCCCGGCGTAAAGACCCAGTTGGCAGCGGCATAGACGGAGGTGTCAACGCCCGCGAGCGCGTTGCCAATCGTCGGGGTCATGATGCCCAGGCTCGAGACGATGCCCACATCGGCACCATGGAGCTGGACGAGGGCGGCCGCGAGGCCCGCGGGCGAGCCCAGGTCCTGACGCCCGGTCTTGGGGGGAAGCGTGGTGACGGTGCCGAGATCGCCGAGATTGCCCTGCCAGAGTGACTCGCCGAAGTCGGCGTCGACGTTGCTTCGGCTGACGACGAAGCGCGCCGCGGACTCCTGCAGCCTGGCGCGAGCGACAGCGAGGCCCGTTTCCGC
Organism: Phycisphaerales bacterium; assembly: GCA_040399065.1. Taxonomy (GTDB): domain Bacteria; phylum Planctomycetota; class Phycisphaerae; order Phycisphaerales; family UBA1924; genus JBBASU01. The sequence goes on from JBBASU010000019.1 coordinate 8,992, forward strand.
CGCGGACTGAGCGCGGCCGACGTGAAGGTGCGTTGCGACAGTCTTGACGTTGCCGGTGCTCGCGACGGCCATGGCGGCGGCGAGCGAACCGAACAAGATCAGGAACATCATCGCGAGCACCGCGGCGACGCCGCGGCGTGTACGAACGCCACGGAAGATCTGACGCGCCAGACGCATGCTTCGACGCGTTGCGGGTGGCTTGATTGTGATCACCGCTCGCCTCCAGGTCCACGCTCAAAGTCCGAAACCGGTGCAGAACGCTCCGACGACCATCGCGAACGAGCGTCGGTTACGGGGGGATGATCCACGTCAGGCGCGTGATCTCCTCGGGCTGGCTCTCGCCCGAGGGAGTGAAGTCGACGACGACTGTGACGCGGAGTGGGAACGAATCAACGGGGATCCGCGGGAGCTGGCTCGAGGCGGCCTGCTCATACGCGTCCGGGCGGGTCTGGCCGAAGTTGTACGGATCGATCTTCTCGACGGTGACGATCTGGCGCCAGCCTGCGAGGGGGACGGTGTTCTGCTCGTCATCGAGGATGACGTTGCCCTGAAGATCGATGGCGGGGACGAGTCCGCCGAAGCCATCGATGGGCCCGACAAAGTTGCCGCCAGCGCCGAAGATCATGCCATCGAGATCATCGAGATCGTCGAGATCGTCGACGGCGATCTCGCCGCCCTCGGCCCCCCAGCCGGTGAGGATCGCGGACATGCCCGAGCCCTGCAGCGTGAGGCCGGTGACCGGATCGTGGCGGGACATGTGGCGAGAGAACTCACGCACTTCGTTGGCGAGGAGCATTCCCGTCGCGGCCTGGCTGGACCAGTTGTTGCTCCGCATGAACGCGCCGTGGGCATCGACAAAGGCGAGGATGCCCACGCCGATGATGACCATGGCCATCATGGACTCGAGGAGCGTGAAGCCGGGGGCACCGGCGCGCTGCCGCAGCGAGCGTGCGGATGTGCGAGCGCTGCCGGCGGCTCGCTCAGAACGCTGGTTGGTTGGAAGTTCCGAGGACATAGGAGACTCCGGGCGCGGTGCCTCCAGCGTGCATCGCCCAGATACCAAGATCGGTTACTTGACGATCTGGCTCATCTTGAAGATCGGAAGGATGATGGCCATGGCGATGAATCCGACGACTGTGCCCATCGCGAGGATCATGATGGGCTCGATCATTCCGGTAACCGCCTTGATGTTGTCCTTGAGCTGCTTGGCGTAGTAGACCGAGATCTCGTCGAGGACCTCGCCGAGCTTTCCGGACTCTTCGCCCGCGGCGATCATCTGAACGACGGCGCGGGGGAGGACGTTGGCGGCCTGGAGGGGCTGCGTGACCTTCTTGCCCTGCTTCACGCTGCTGTGCACCTTGCGCCAGAGGCCCTTGAAGATCTGGTTGCCCGAGATCTCGCCGGTGATGGCGAGGGTGTCGAGCATCGGAACGCCAGCGTTGATGAGCTGGCCCATGGTCTGGAGTGAGCGCGAGATGTACAGGGAGCGGAACATCGAGCGGATGATGGGCACCGAGAGCTTGAACTTGTCGAACCAGAAGGAGCCGACCTCGGTCTTGAGGAAGGCGTAGAGGACGCCGCCGAGTGCGCCGATGCCACCGATGAGGAGGTACCAGTTGGCCACCATGAAGGCCGAGAGGCCGAGCAGGAACTTGGTGGCCCAGGGGAGGACGTCTTCCTTGCCCTCAAAGACGCTGGCGAACTTGGGCAGAACGAAGGTCAGCAGGAAGATGGTGACGCCGACGGCAAGGGTGCCGATGATGGCCGGATAGATCGCGGCACCCATGACCATCTTCTTGGTTTCGAGCTGCTGCGTGATGTAGCCCGCGATGCGGTCGAGCATCTTGCTGAACGAGCCGGACATCTCGCTGGCGCGGACCATGTTGATGTAGAGGGGGTTGAAGAGCTTTGGATACCGCGCGATCGCCTCGCTGAACTGCTTGCCACCCTCGACATCGGCCTTGAGCTGCGAGATGACGCGTTTGAAACCCAGATGCGTGGTCTGGTCGGCGATGCCGTCGAGTGCAGCGCGCAGGTTGATGCCGGCCCTGATCATGACGGCGAGCTGGGTCGTGAAGTCCAGGACGTGCTTCTGGTTTGGCTTGCCCGCGTTCATCTCGCGGAACTTTGCCATGAGTCCGGCGGTGTCGAGGCCGGCCACGACCGGCGAAAGGGACAGGACGTGCGAGCCCTGGTTGCGCAGGATGGTCGCTGCGGTCGCGGCGGTCTCGGCGGCGACGACACCCACCTGGGTCTGCCCGGAGCTGTTCTTGATCTGGTAGCGATAGTTGGGCATGGCTTCTAGAAGGCACTAGGCACTTGGCATCGAGCGCTAGTGGCTTTCATCTCCTGTACGTCTTTCGCAACCGGTATGTCTCACAACTCACGAGCTGTCTTTGTTCCGACCCTGGTGCCCGGTGCCCAGTCCCTTGTGCCTTCTCCATTAGGCGGCCAACTGGCGCTCGAGCTTGTCGGGGAAGGCTGCCTGTGCGATGGCGTCCTCGCGGCTGATGTGCCCGTTGAAGTAGAGCTCGGCGATCGAGCTGTCGAGGCTGCACATGCCGATGGCGCGGCTCGTCTCGATGACGTTGGGAATCTCGAAGGTTCGTGCCTCGCGGATCAAGTTTCGAACGGCGGGCGTGCAGAGGAGCACCTCGACGGCGGGGATCATGCCCGGGCGATCGATGCGGGCAAACAGCGTCTGGCTCAGAACGGCCTGCAGCGTGCTGCCGAGCATCGAGCGGATCTGGTTCTGCTGGCCACCGGGGTACATGTCGATGATTCGCTCGACCGTCTGGCTGGCGTTCACTGTGTGCAGGGTGGAGAGGACCAGGTGGCCCGTTTCCGCGGCGGAGATCGCGAGCGCGGTGGTCTCGAGATCGCGCATCTCACCGACAAGGATGATGTCGGGATCCTGACGCAGCACGTGCTTGAGGCCGCTGGCGAAGCTGGGCATGTCCTGACCGAGCTCACGCTGCTCCAGCACGCACTGCTTGCTCTCAAAGACGTACTCGACGGGATCCTCGAGCGTGATGATGTGCTTGCGGTACCGCTGGTTCATAGCCTCGATCATCGCGGCGAGCGTCGTCGACTTGCCCGAGCCCGTGTCGCCCGTGACCAGCACCAGCCCGCGAGGAAGGTACGTGAGGCGAGCGATGACCTCGGGCAGGCTGAGGTTCGCAAGGGCGGGAACCTTGGTCTTGATGATTCGCATCGCGAGGCCAACGGCACCGCGCTGCATATGGGCGTTCACACGGTATCGCGCCAACCCCTCGGCAAAGAAGGAGAAGTCAGAGTCCTTCTGGCGCTCGAACGTCGCGAGGCTCTCTGGGGGTGCCATCGTTTCGAGGAACTTGCGAGCCTGCTCCTTCGTGATGACGGGCAGCTCCATCGGCGTCATCACCTGATGGATGCGGACCACCGGCGGCAAGCCTGCAACGAGATGGATATCCGAAGCATCGGCCTCGTACGCCGCCTTGAGAATCTGGAGTAGGTCCACGCGCAAGCTCCCGTGAAGGATCGAGAAAGGATCGGGACGAATCGCGATCCGAGTCGCGACTCGAGCCACGGTCAGGGATCGGCCCGATATGGGTGTCGTTCCAGCCGACTTGCACGTTGACTGGCTCAGGCGCGGCGTCGCCTGCGCTGCGCAGACGTCACACACCGCGTGGCCATCACAGACCATGCCCACGGATCCCCGCCCCACTCCTGTCGGAGGCCGGAGATGTGGATGTGTGTGAACCCGGTGCAACCATGGTCCTAGAGCTCATTCTGACTCTCAAATGGATCTCAACACACTGCCCAGACGACATTTACGAGAGATTCTGAACAAACTCATCGTCTTGGGCTTGCGTTTCGGCGAGCGGGTGCTAGTTTGGCAGCCGAGAGACAAGTCCGGCGATTCCCGTCGGACCATATATGGAGAGAGACCCATGACGACTCGTGTTGTTTCGTGCGCCGTTGTTCTTGCTGCTATGGCCGGTTCGGCGATGGCGCAGACCTTCACCGTTGGCTCGCCCACCGACCTCGTCCGCACGACCTCCGTCGGCGGCGGCACGGGTGGCGGGTTCACCAACCGAGCCGACTTCAACGTTGATGTCAGCGGCCGCCGTTCTTGGGACGCCTTCGGCGACTCCAGCAACGACGTGATCCTCTTCGACGTCGCCGCGGCCCTCGGCCTCCCCTCCGGCTCGGCCGTGACCGTCACCGGCATCGGCTGGGACGTCGAGATCGCCACGACCCTCAACGGTCCCTTCGGCGGTTCCTGGCTCAGCGAGGCCCGCTTCACCCTCGGCAGCACCGCCTCCACGAACCTCATCGGCGTTCGTCCCGGAGCTGGCGTCAACAACGGCGGCACGCAGCGCTTCACGGCCGCCGTTCTCGACTTCGCCTCGGTCCCGCTTCCCGACATCGCGCTGGCCGACGGCATCCTGCGCATCGAGCTCAACGAGTCGTTCGACGACGCCGCTGACCAGATCGACGCCGACTACCTCGCCAACTCCTTCCTCACCGTCCGCGCGGTCCCGACCCCCGGCGCCCTCGCGCTGATGGGCCTTGGCGGCCTCGTCGCTGCTCGCCGCCGCCGCTAAGCAGCGCCGGCCGGTTGACTCCAGGACTCTTCTTCAGAAGGGCCCGCCGCAAGGTGGGCCCTTCTTGTCATTCAGTAGTCACCGGTCGCGCGCAGGCCACCCCGACCTCAGCGACCAGCCACCTGCCGCGCCGCCTCCACGGCGAGCTGATCGCACCGCTCGTTCTCCGGATGCTCGTTGTGCCCCTTGATCCAGTGGAACCGGATCGTGTGCCCGGACTTCAGCGAATCCAGCCGCTCCCACAGGTCCTGGTTCTTCACCGGCTTCTTGTCTGCCGTGCGCCAGCCTCGGGCCTTCCACGACGCAAGCCACTCGCGCAGACCCTTGAGCACGTATTGCGAATCGCTATACAGATCCACCTCGCTGGGGCGCGTGAGGGACGTAAGCCCGGCGATCACGGCCATGAGCTCCATGCGGTTGTTGGTGGTCGTGGGCTCGCCGCCGCTGGACTCCTTCTCAGCGCCGCTGGCGGGGTGGCGCAGGATGAAGGCCCAGCCTCCCGGCCCGGGATTGCCGGAGCAAGCACCGTCGGTGAAGAGATGGACCTTTGGGCGAGGATCTTGTGCGATGGTTGTTGGCGGCATTGTGGTCGCGATTACGTCGCCTCAGACTTGTGAACCTGGAGTTGATGCCCCGGCATCCCCCCGCACCGCGTGCGGCGCGAGCTGGTTGGCCGAGACCATCGCAACGCCCAGGTCCGGGCCACCGGCCTGGATCGACTGGTCCCCCTGGCACCGCGCCAGCGCGAGGTCGTGAGCCGTGTGGTACGCCCGCCCTAGCCGCGCCCAGTCGAAGTCCCAGCTCTTGCGATCCACCTCGTTACGCAGCGCGATGCGGTCGCGGCGCTCGAGGCGGCAGAACTCGAAGAGATACCGCGACAACTCCGCCGCGACGTCGTGGTAGCCGCGTCCGCGACGCTTCAGCACCAGCATGCCGAACTTTTCCGGCTCCTGATAGTTCTCCTGCACGTACTTGCCGAAGCCTGCGAGGTCGCTCGTGACCGCCGGCACACCCATCGCCGCGCACTCCAGAGGCGTGTATCCCCAGGGCTCGTACACGCTCGGGAAGATTCCAAGGTGACAGCCGCGCACGAACTGGTCGTACTCGATCCCCCACAGCCGGTTGTGCGGGTTGATGAAGTCGGGGTGGTAGACAACCTTGACGGGATCTTCCTCGCGGTTGAGAAGCCCGAGCATGCGGATCTGGTTCAGCACCGGGTCGTTGCGATCATCCTGCAGCAGGTGCGTCACGACCATCGGCAGGCCATGATGCCGCAGCGCCTGCTGCGCACGCCGGTACCGCAGCATCCAGTACTCATCAACAAGATCATCAAGGTGCAGCTTGCCACCCATCGCGGATCGCGTGAAGAGACGCGGCCCGACACCCGCCACGATCTTCTGGCACACCTCGTTCAACTCATTCAGCACGCCGCGCTTTTCCATCGCGAGCGGGTTGATCGAGTGCGTCGGACGTTTGGTCACGATGAAGAAGACGACATTCTTCCCAAGGTTCGCGGCCTTCAGCTCCGCGTTCAATCTCGCCATCGCCTCAAGGCAGAGATCAAAGCCCTTGTTTTTGGGCTCGAAACGGCCGCTCGTGAAGAAGTAGAGCGTGCGATCAAGGTCCATGCCGTACGACGGGAAGAAGTGCCCCATCGTGAAGCGGTGGATCGTCTCCTTGTACTCCCCGTGCAGGCGCTGCTGCTCATGCCCCGCGTTGTAGAGCCCGATCGTGAGACCGTTGGGGACCACCAAATCAATCGGCCTTCCAAGGAGCGATGAGCACTCCTCGCCGGTGATGCTGCTTACGGTCGTGAAGACGTGGCAGCCGTGGGCCGCGGCCCGCTCAATCGTGTGCTGCGCGACGCAGTTGTAGCGGCGCGCCTCTTCCATGTGATCAAGCCACGGGAGCTGGTCATAGAAAGCCTCGCGATTACCCGCGATGCAGCGCCCCAGCACGGTCGCGTGCGTCGTGAAGACGCTCGCCACGGGCAGGTTCTGCCGCCGGATCATCGGAATGGCGGGGCCCGCGAGCCACTCATGGAAGTGCGCCACGATCGGCGGCTCGCCCTTGTTCTGTGCCGCGGGCTTGAACTCGCAGAGCGCCTCCACCAGCCGCCGCACCGCCTCCGAGAACGACACCACAAAGTCGATCAGCCCATCGCCACCGGGGGACTCGATGCCGTGGTGGGCCCAGAGGTCATACTTCACCGCCGCAAGGCGCTCGCCAGAGAGCCCCCACTCCAGCAGCATGACGCGAGGCCGCCCGGGCACCAGCCACCGCCCATAGTGCACAACGAGACCACGCTCCTTGAGAGCCGCGAGCGCCCGCGCAATCCACCCCGCCGGCCGCGACTCCTCAAACTCCACCTGCGCCTTGGACGGATCCCAAGGCCCCACCAGGCAGTACCGCTCCCCCCACCGCTGCACCATCAGCGGCGCCTTGCTGCGAATGACCTGGTAGATGCCACCAACCTGGTTGCAGACCTCGGTGGAGATCTCAAGCAGCATCGGCCCCGCCGGCGCACGCTGCGTCCCAGGGTCAAGCAAAGGCGCAGCGCCAAGGGTGTGGTCACTGCTGGCCGGATCAGTCTGGAGTGAGCGTTCGGACATGCGGGGACTGTACCAAGCGCCGGTACCCCGCGCCTTGGGTGGCCCGGCGGTCCCCGCCGGTCTTGCTTTGGACGGTCCCGCCCTGGGTAGCGGAGGGGTCCATGCCGACCGTGGCTTTCCAACGTCGTCGCCATCCAGAGACGTCAACCCCTCCGCTCCTCCCGCGCCCGACGAACTCGGCGCTCTGGACCGCACATCCGCACCACGCTCGCCGACAAGGTGGCTCGAACTGCCGCGGCCGGGTCAACTCACCGCAACGGCCCATCGACCGAAACCTCAACGCGGCTCATATTCGGACAAGTCGGTTGTCTAATTGTCGATCACATCGATTGGCGTTCAGACCGCAATATGTTACACTCTAGCGCCGAGCAGGTGCGCTCTTGTGGGTAACCGCTCTAAGGCCGGCGTTGGCCGTAGCAAGTGTCCGAAGCGAAGGGGAAGACTCGTGCGAGAACTGTTTACGAAAGTTGCTCTGGTCGTCCCTCTGGTTACCGCCGTTCCAGCGATGGCACAACTCGAGTTCCAGTTCGATTTCTACGAAGGGAATCTGCCTGTGCCGTGGGCCCCAACGAGCCGGTCGTTCACCTACAACTGCGAGTTACCGATCTTTGATCCTCCGATCATTGGAGGAATCAGCGTTGAGGTATCGGGGAACACCAACGGAAACTTCTCGGCATCTCTCACCGGCGAGGCGGCCACAACTCCGGAGCAACTCGCAGAGAACGCCCTTAGGGAGCAGATCGAAAATTTCCTGCCGGACCTTCCCTGTACTTTCGGGATCACGGAAGATCTGGGCGTCCTGCGCGGGTCGTTCAACCTCTACTCCTTCTCGGTTGGCGGCGGGTTTTCCGGAGGTTTTGAAGTCAATCGTCGTGCCTCTGCCGTGATGACCTTTGCCGACACCATTGAGATCACTTCGCCTGTTTCCCAGACTATTGCCCTACCTATCTCCATCTCAGGATCGGTCTTAGCGGCCGAGAGCTTTGGCGACCCGGACCGAACCCGCGGCACCGCGACACTCCGACTCTTCGGCACAGTGGGGTCTCAGAGTCTCAACGAAGAAGTGAGCGTGGAGTCCATCTCGGTGATCCCCGCGACAGCAGACATCAACGTCACCTCAACAGCGATGATCGACCTCTCGCCTGGGCTCAACGTCATCACGGTCGCCATCGAAGGTCGAGCCGAAGCACAAGCCATCGCGGTGAGTGCAGGCTTCTTCGGAACACTTGCCGGAGCGACCACAGTCTCGGTCGACTTTCCGAACTCAATCCGCGTCAAGACGTTCAGGGCTGCAAATGGTGGCCCCCTCCCTGCGGGGATCACTATCCGAAGCCGCGGCCTCAATCGCATCATCCAGTCCAGCGGCCCGGGCCCATGTGACCCACCTTGCACCCCCTGCGACTACGACTTCAACCAAGACGAAAACATCGACCTCACCGACGCGCAGCAAATGGCTCAGGTCTTCGTCGGCCTCCTCTCGCCCGAGCCAACATGGCTCGACGGCGACCTCAACGCCGATGAAAACGCCGACCTGACCGATGCGCAGCTCCTGGCCGCGTACGTCGTTACGGGATTGTGTGGAGTTTGATGCGGAAGTAGGCATTGGGCACTTGGCATTAGGCACTTGAGTGGAACCAAGACGAGTCCATGTGTCGTCAATCGCCGATCAGAGCATGGAGCGGGAGGATCGCTGAGTGTTCGTGGCGATTTGAAGACCGACGGGGACCGTCGGACTACCCAAAGGCGATCATGCGATTGCCACTGTCGGTCACCGCTCGCCCCGCAGTCCCCCGACTCCTCAACCTACACTCGCGCGTGCCAAGCGACACCACCTCCCCCCACGCCTCCTCCCCCACCCGCTCCCCCTCGCAGGTTCACCGGATCGAGGTCCGCACGCAGGCGGGCCATGACGACCCGCGTGCCGCGGCGGTCCTGCGCCATGCGCGCGAGATGGGCCTCGCCCCCTCCGCCGCGGCGTCGGCGCGCGTCTATCTCATCGAAGCGGCGCTCTTATCTTCCGACCTTGCCAAGGTCGCGGCGAGGCTTCTCGCTGATCCAGTCATCGAGTCGAGCACCGTCGGCGCGGCCCCCGCCTCCGGCCAGATCGTCGAGGTTCATCCGCTGCCGGGCGTCATGGATCCCGCGGCACAGTCCGTGCGTGAAGCTATTCGCGCCCTCGTCGGCATCGACGCCACCATCTCTACCGGCGTCCGCTACGACATCGCCGGTGTCACGCCCGAGCAGGCCGCCACGCTCGCGCGGACCAAGCTCGCCAACCCGGTCGTCCATCAGCTCACCAGCGGCCCCTTCCATCCCGCTGCGCTGCCGCATGGCGAGCCGACACCCTTCACGCTCCGCACCGTCTCCATCCGCGACCTCTCCGAAGAAGCCCTCGTCCGCTTCTCCCGCGAGGCCCACCTCTTCATGTCGCGCGATGAACTCCTCGCGCTGCAGGCCCACTACCGCGACCTCGGACGCGAACCCACCGACATCGAGCTCGAAACCATCGCCCAGACCTGGAGCGAGCACTGCGTCCATAAGACGCTCAAGAGCACGATCCACTACCGCAACGAGGCACCGCCGCCGCAGGCCGCGGCCCCTGCCGTAGCAGGCGCAACGCCCGCGGCCCACCCAACCCCGCGCCCGCCGCAGGTTCGGGTTGACTTCGCCTTCACGCCCACCGGCCGCGCCGCGGACGCACCTCCCTCGCGCGAGCGCCCCGCGAACGCTGGCCAATCCGAAGCTCCCGACACCAGCAGCCACGACGCCATCGACTGGAACGATCGCCCCAACCACGAGGTCCACGCCGACGGCTCCGTCACGATCAAGAACCTCCTGAAGGCCACAGTCGCCGCAGCGACGTTCGAGCTCATCGACGAGGGCGTCGACTGGGCACTCTCGGTCTTCAAGGACAACTCCGGTGTCGTCGAGCTCGATGACGACTTCGCAGTCTGCATCAAGGTCGAGACGCACAACCGCCCCAGCGCTATCGAGCCCTACGGCGGCGCCGCCACCGGCATCGGCGGCTGCATCCGCGACGTCATCGGCACGGGCCTTGGCGCCAAGCCCATCGCCAGCACCGATGTCTTCTGCGTCGCCCACCCCGATCGCTGGGCCGACGCCTCAACCTCGATCACCACGAGCGCACGCCCCCTGCCCCCACTTCCTCCCGGCACGCTCCACCCGCGCCGCATCCTCTCCGAGGTCGTCGCCGGCGTACGCGACTACGGCAACCGCATGGGCATTCCGACCGTCGCCGGCGGCGTCCACTTCGACGATCGCTACATCGGCAACCCGATGGTCTACTGCGGCTGCGTCGGCCTGCTCCCGCGACACCTCATCCACGGCAAGGTCCAAGCGGGCGACCGCATCATCGCCCTCGGCGGCCGCACCGGTCGCGACGGCATCCACGGCGCCACCTTCTCCTCCGCCGAGGTGGAGTCCACCCACAAGGACGAGTTCGCTCACGCCGTGCAGATCGGCAACGCCATCGAAGAGAAACGCGTCCTCGACGCCATCCTCCGCGCTCGCGACTACGTCCACCCCATCGGCGGCCAGCCGCGTCCGCTCTACAACGCCATGACGGACTGCGGCGCCGGCGGCTTCTCCTCCGCTGTCGGCGAGATGGGCAAGGACCTTGGTGCGCAGGTCGATCTCGAGAAGGCGCCGCTCAAGTACGCCGGCCTCACGTACACCGAGATCTGGATCTCCGAGGCGCAGGAGCGCATGGTCCTCGCGGTCCCCGCGCAGAACCTCGCGGCGCTGGACGCGATCTGCACCGAAGAGGGTGTCGAGTGGGCCGATCTGGGCGTCTTCGGCACGCCGAACGCCGACCTTGTGCTCCGCTACCACAACACCGAGGTCGGCCGACTCTCGATGCACTTCCTGCACGAGGGACTGCCGATGCCCACACGCGAGGCCGTCTGGCGAGGAGCCTCAGGCAAGCAGGCAAGCAGGCAGGCAGGCAAGCAGGGGGAAGAACACAAGGCCGTGCATGACACGCTTGTTGCCTTGCTCTCGCATCCTTCCATCGCAAGCAAGCACTGGATCATCCGCCAGTACGACCATGAGGTGCAGGGCAACACCGTCGTGAAGCCACTCGTCGGCCCCGGCGGGCGTGGTCCCTCCGACGCCAGCGTCATCGAGCCCCGCCCCGGCACAGGCCGCGGCATCGCCCTCTCGCAGGGCCTCGCCACCAGCATCGGCGACCCCGCCCTCGGCGGCGATCCATACTTCATGGCCCTCGCCGCCATCGATGAGTGCGTCCGCAACCTCGTCTGCGTCGGCGCCAACCCAAACCGCATCGCCATCCTCGACAACTTCTGCTGGCCCAGCTGCGAGAAGCCGGAGAACCTCGGAGCCCTCGTCCGCGCCGCAGAAGGCTGCTACGACGGGGCCAAGGCCTACCGCACGCCCTTCGTCAGCGGCAAGGACTCCCTCAACAACCAGCTCCGCTACACCGACCCCGCCACCGGCGAGGCCCGCGTCGTTGAGATCCCCCCCACGCTGCTCATCACCGGCATGGGCCAGGTCACCAACATCTCCCGCTGCGTCACCATGGATGCCAAGAAGGAGGGCAACCTGCTCGTCCTCATCGGCACCACAGGCCGCGAGCTTGGAGGCTCATATCTCCAGGAGATCAGCCCCGGGCATGCCTGCTTCCGCCACGATCCCGTCGCTCGCGAGATGCCCCGCGTCGATCTCGCGGCAGGCCCTCTCGCGGCCCGCGCCATTGCCCAGGCCATCGCCGATGGCCTCATCACGAGTGCGCACGACTGCTCCGATGGCGGCATGCTCGCCGCCGTCGCCGAGATGCTCATCGCCACCACCGGCAACGCGCCCGACGCGGCTCCCGCCGCTGGCGGTGCATCCTCGCTCCTCGCCGACCTGCTCAGCGGCAAGGGCACGACGCTCCCGCCACTGGGCGCCGAACTCACGATCGATCCCGACGTGCTCGATCTCGAGCAGCTCGCCTTCGCCGAGACACCAAGCCGCTACGTGATCGAGATCGTGCCCGACAAGCTCGCCGCGCTCAAGACCGTGCTCCGCGACCATGACGGCGTTCCCTTCGCGATCCTCGGCAAGGTCACGCGCACGGGCCGCCTCACCTGGGCGCAGGCCGATCTCGACGCGAGTGTCGAGGATCTGACGCGGGCCTGGCGCGGCCCGCTGGACTGGTAGTCGGTTGCGTCGGCAATCGCTGCGTTGCCCGGCGGCGCTGGGATCTCCGAATCAGTTTTCAACACCCTCCAAAGAGGACTCGCCATGACCGCAGCCAGTGCAAACTCCTCCGCAGCGTCCACACTGCCCGACTTCGCACCCGCCCAGCGTCTCATGCGCGACTCTCGCGTCGACGCGTGGCTCGTGCACGACTTTCGCGGCAGCAACCCCGTCCTCGCACGCCTCTTCCCCGGGCCCGGTGGCAAGAAGCGGCACCTCACACGCCGCGCGATGCTGCTGGTCCCGAGCGACGGCAAGCCGACCATGCTCCACAGCGTGCTCGATGGGCCGGGCTTCGCGGATGTACCCATGGCAAAGGTCGCGTATGTCTCGTGGCAGGAGATGCACGCCGCGCTCGGGAAGCTGCTCGCGGGTCGCCAGCGTGTCGCGATGGAGTACTCACCCGGCTGCGCGCTCCCGATCGTGGGCGTGGTTGATGCGGGCACGGTGGAGCTTGTCCGCTCCTTCGGCGTTGAGGTTTCGTCTTCCGCGGACCTGATCCAGTCGACGATTGCACTCTGGAGCAGCGCCGCGGTGCGACTGCACGTTGAGGCCTCGTGCACGGTTGACCGCATCAAGGACGAGGCCTTCGCACGGATCCGCACGGCCCACGCCTCGTCGCACACCATCACAGAGTTCGACGTTCAGTCCTTCATCATGGAGCAGTTCGCGGCCAACGGCCTCGAGACGCCCGATCCGCCGATCGTCGCCGTCAACGCGCACAGCGGCGATCCACACTTCGAAGTCTCGCGCACCATCCCCGCACCCATCAAGCCCGGCGACTGGGTGCTCATCGACCTCTGGGCACGTAAGCCCGGCGATGAGAACATCTACAGCGACGTGACTTGGACGGGCTTCTGCGGCAAAACCGTGCCCGCGCGTCACCGCGAGGTCTTTGATGCCGTGGTGCGCGGGCGCGACGCCTCCCTCGCGCTGGCACAGTCGCGATGGAAGGAGCGTCGCGAGGTGCGCGGGCATGAGCTCGACACCGCCGCGCGAGAAGTGATCGTCGCCGCGGGCCTCGGACAGTTCGTGCGCCACCGCACGGGGCACTCCCTCTCGCAGGGGCCGATGGTGCACGGCAACGGCATGAATCTCGACAGCCTTGAAACCATGGACACACGCCTCATGCTCCCTGGCATCGGCTTCACGATCGAGCCCGGCGCGTACCTCCCCGAGTTTGGCGTGCGCTCCGAGATAAACGTGTACGTCGATGCCGAGAAGGGCCCGATCGTCACCAGCGGCATCCAGCGCGAGCCGATCCTCATTGCGTGATGGCATGTGCCACGGTCAGGTGAGCTCTGGCACATGATCTTGCTTCCGGTTGCAGAGCGAATCCAGAAAGTCCGATGGCGGCCACGATCCCCGACGTCTTGGCGAGGGGAATCGTGGTTTGGTGACTTCTTCCGGCCCTAGTGCCCAGTGCCTAGTCCCCAGTGCCTCTTCTTCTTCACGATCTCTTCGCGCGGCAGACGCGACACCCGGACTCGCCCGAGGTACCTTCCCTCTTCACTCATTCCACACTCTCTGGAGCAGCCTCCGTGACACACACCCGCCGCCTCTTTGCCGCCGCCGCGCTCTTGGCGGCTTCGGCAACCACCTTCCTCGCTGGCGCTCACCCGGACATTGACGAGCCGGGCTTGCTTGCTCACTTCGGCGTTGCGACCCACGAGTTCAAGGACGGCAAAGTTGAGGACGCAACGCACAATTTCAGCGCAACAGTGCAGGGCAAGCCGCGCCACGTCATCATCGGCCCTTCGCAGGCGTGGGCCTTCAACGGCGGAAGCGACTGGCTGCTGGTGGCCAAGGACGCGGCCTCGGTGCAGGACAAGCTCCCTAAGCAGGCGATGACCGTTGCGGCGTGGGTCAACCTGCGCGACACGACCGAGGACGGCTCGATGGTCAGCCTCATCCAGGATGATGGCAGCAAGGAGACAGGCTGGGTCCTCGGGTACAACAAGTCCACCTTCCACTTCGGACTCTCGACCGTCGGTGCCAACGAGAAGGACCGCAATAAGGACGGTCAGCTCACGTATCTCCGCGCCAAGACACCGATCGTCAAGGGCCGCTGGTACCACGTCGTCGGCACGTACGACGGCACGACGATGAAAATCTTCGTGAATGGCAAGCTCGAGGGAGAGTCCAAGGACCAGTCCGGCGACATCCTCTATCCGCCCGCGGGCTATGACGGCCCCTTCACCATCGGCGCGTACAAGGACGCGAACGAGATCCATCCCCTCGATGGCGCGCTCCATCGCATCAAGCTCTACAACGTCGTAGTGCCCGAGGCCGAGATCGTGGCCGTCGTCGCCAAGAACAAGAACATGGTCGACTACGACCCTTCGTCGGCCGACTCGATGCAGTTCCTGGTGAAGCCGTACCTGCAGTTTGCGACCAAGGACTCGATCGTCATCATGAGCGAGGCGAGCAAGCCGAGCAAGATGCGCGTTGAGTATGCCAGCAAGCAGCCGCTGGACAAGATGGGCGAGCAGGCCGAGCTCAAGGAGCTGGGCGAGGTCGCGCTGACGGGCCTGGATCCGCAGACGACCTACTTCTACCGCGTCATCCGCACGGCGGAGAATGGCGAGGAGCTCTGGAGCGACATCTACTCCTTCCAGACCGCAGTGCGCGACGACATGGCGTACGCCTTCGGCATCATCGGCGACACGCAGCGAAACCCGGAGATCACGCGTAAGTGCGCCGAGGGGATCTTCTCGCAGCGTCCCAACTTCACGATCCACCTTGGCGATGTTGTGGATGATGGCTTCGCCAAGAACCAGTGGCTCAAAGATCTCTTCGAGCCCATGAGCAACCTCAACGCTCGCGTGCCGATGTACCCCGTCATCGGCAACCACGAGGGGAACAGCCACTTCTACTACGACTACTTCTCGCTCCCCAAGCCCGAGTACTTCTACTCCTTCAAGTACGGCAACTCCGAGTTCTTCATGATTGACTCCAACAAGCCGCTGTCGCCCGGGAGCGAGCAGTACCAGTGGCTCGACCGCGCCCTGGGCGAGTCCAAGGCAAAGTGGAAGTTCACGGCCCACCACCATCCCTGCTGGAGCAGCGACGTCGACGACTACGGCGATACCGAGAAGGGCAATCAC
Organism: Phycisphaerales bacterium; assembly: GCA_040399065.1. Taxonomy (GTDB): domain Bacteria; phylum Planctomycetota; class Phycisphaerae; order Phycisphaerales; family UBA1924; genus JBBASU01. The sequence goes on from JBBASU010000019.1 coordinate 24,520, forward strand.
GCCTCACGCACGCCGACGTGGGGTGACACCAACGCCCGCCAGCTCATCGCGCTCTACGAGAAGCACGGCGTTGACATCTCCTTCAACGGCCACATCCACACGTATGAGCGCACGTGGCCCATCATCGGAATGAACATCAACCTCAAGAACGGCGTCCGCTACATCACCAGCGGCGGCGGCGGCGGCGGGCTCGAGAAGCCCGCACCCAACCGCACGTGGTTCGGAATGCACTTCAACTCCGTCCACCACTACTGCTACGTCACCATCCACGAGGGCACCATGCACTTCAAGGCTTTCGACACCGAGGGCCGCCTCTTTGATTCCTTCGAGCTTGTCAAGCCCTAGGCCGAGTAGGCAAGCGGGCCGTGGCCGGTGCGGGTGGACGGGGGCGAAGCCGCGTGGGTCGGGCTGGGCGCGCACGCGCCGGAACCTTGGTACATTAGCGGTGTTCGCGCGACTCTCGGACCCCGGGCCATATGCGTCCCCGCGGGAGCATTCGCCGAACAGGAGTCCAGCCATGTCCAAGATCACCGCCAAGCCCAACGCCATCCCCAAAGCGCCGAAGGTGCAGTCTTCGCTGCTGTCACCGACCGGTCAGAAGATCGCCAGCACAGGCGCGAAGCTCGATCGCGATGAGGGCGTGCGCGGTGCGCACAGCCGGAGCGAGCACGTGGGGAAGACGGGTGCTCAGCTGACGGGGCGCGGAAAGCAGACCGCGACGACATTCCTCAGCAAAACCGACCAGAACAAGGCAGTGGCGCAGCGGCTCACGCCGGGCGCTGTGAAGCCCGTTCCGGGCCAGCCGCAGACAAAGATCGTGAAGGGCGTGATGGGCAAGACGGCGTCGATTGCGCGTGTCTCGGAGAAGGTTCCCGGCAAGCCCAACAAGGTCTACAACGCGAAGGTGACCGAGACGACGGTGGTGACCCAAAAGCGCGATGGGCAGACGATCCAGACATCGTTCCCGAGCAAAGTGACGCCGCTGCCCAAGCCCGCGCCGGGCCCGTCGCTCAAGCCGACGACCAAGGCCAACGTGACGAGCATCGCGTCGGGAGCCAGCCAGCTCCGCAAGGTGCCAGCGCCGGTGACCAAGGGTCCGAGCCTGGCTCGCGACAACGGGAAGGGCGTTCAGAAGAACTTCGGCGGCGTGATGCCCAAGGGCAAGTAAGCCTCGGGCCGCGGGCGCAGGTCGCCCGGTCGCACGTCCCCGGATGTCCAGACAAACACACGCCGCCGAACGCACCAACGCGATTCGGCGGCGTGTTTCATTTCGGGGCCCGGCGGTCGCGTGTCAGTGTCAGCCCGTGGGAACGGGCCCGCGGCGTCATGACAGGCCCGAGCCGTGTGGCGGGCCGGATCGGGCGAGCGCGTTGCGACCTCAGCCGAATTTCACCGTCAGCGAGATCTGCGGCCCGGCCAGCGCCTTGGAAACAGGGCAGCTCACCTTTGCGGTCTCGGCGAGCTTCTGGAACGCCGCGGCGTCCATGCCCGGGACCTTGCCGACGAGTTCGAGCTCGATCCTGGGGATTGCGAATCCGGGCCCATCCTTCTCGAGGTGCACCTTGGCGACGGTCCTGAGTGACTCGGCGGTGAATCCCGCGGCACCGATCAACGCCGACAGCTGCATCGTGAAGCACCCCGCGTGGGCCGCGCCGATGAGCTCCTCGGGATTGGTGCCCTTGCCGTCGCCGGTGCGGGCGCGGAAGTCGTACGGTGCGTCGAGCGTGGCGCTCTGGACCTTGATGTGCCCCTTGCCCTCGGTCAGGTTGCCGGACCAGTGGGCCTCTGCGGTGCGTGCGGGCATGATTGAACCTCCTGTGTCGGTGGCGGCGAGAGTTGACCTACGCGGAGGATATGGTCGCGAACGCGCGGCACGCACCGCCGCGGCCGGCACGATTGACCGCTGAATGAAAGGGCCCCCGCCGAGCATTCGGCGAGGGCCCGGGGAGATACGCGCCAGCGACTACTTGCCCGGCGGGTTGTTGCCGCGACCGCCACCGGAGGGCTTTCCGGTCTGGCTGGGGCCGTTGGGGACCGACGGTTTGGCACCGCCGCCCGTGTTGCCGCCGCTGTTGTTGCCGCCACTCTTGCCGCCGCCTGAACCGTTGCCCATGAGAGATCTCCATGTGTGGCGTGTTGGCCGGCACACTGCCAACGCTGGCGGATGCCGCACGTTCCACACATCAGATGAGACGGGATCGGGGCGTGAGAGTTCCGTGGCGAACGTTGCGGAAGCGACCGATTGCGGCAGACTTGCGCGCAATCAATCGCGGCGGGAATTGGGAACCATCTCAGTAGTCGGGAGTCGCGAAACTCGCCCAGGAGGGGGAGGGAGAGGGCGATGTCACGGGGCGGCGTTACTTCACGCGGGTGTATTCCGCACGCATGATGGGGACCCAGTTGCCGTGGTCGTCCTTCATCTGTGAGCGGAAGACGCGGCGGTCCGGGCCGTGGAGCTCGATGATGTCCTGGAAGTGGGCGATCTTCGTAGGGTCCATGGGGTTGGGGCTGGTTGAGTTGAGCGGGAGGACGTTGGTGGCCTCGTCGAGGTCGCCCTCATCGTGGAAGAGCTTGGTCCACACGGAGCAGAACCAGGTGCCGACGAAGCGGCCGCCGGCTCCGAGCGTGGGATCAAAGCCGATCGTGATGACCGAGTGCACAGTCCCTTCGCCGCCGGGCATCTCGGCGTGGGCCTCGCCAACGATCCAGAGATCGCCGATGGCGCGGACAGACTCTCGGCCCTCGCTCTTCATGACCGGCTGATCGGGCCCGCCGCTGCACTCAGAGACGAAAGTCCAATCGCCGACGAGAGCTGGAGCCACTTGTGCTGCGGTGTGGAGGGGGAGTGCATGGAAGACTCCTAGGGGGCCGAGCCGGTGCCGATCATGATCCTGTGGCAGGCGCTTACCTGCTGACAACAAACCTCACGCTGCTTCCACGTACGTCGCGATGGCGGTGGGCGTTGGCGGAGCGATGCCGTCGTCCTTCATGCCATCCAGGTGAAACTGGATTGCCTCGCCGATCCGCTCACGCGCTTCGTCGGCAGTCGCGCCCGTCGCCACGCACCCGGGAAGATCTGGCACGTATGCCGAGAAGTTGCTTCCCGCGTTTTCGATGACGACCGCGTACCGCATCAGCGATCTCCCTTGAGGCCCGCCTGCTTGACAATGCTATTCCAGGTGCCGGGGGCGAGGTCGTCCGACATCTTGCCCGCGATCGTGACTCGTCCGGCCTTGGACGGGTGCTTGAACTCGCGATGGCTGCCCTTGGTCGCCACGAGGCGCCAGCCATCCTGCTCGATCAGCCGGATCGCGTCACGGACGGTCGTCGCCACCGGAGGACCTCCTCATGAATCGAGCGCCGCTCATCCCATCCCCAGAATCACCGCATCACCAAACTCGCTGCACTTGACCTTGCGGACCTGCGTGTCGCCCTCGGCCTTCATGAGGCGTTCGAAGTCGTAGGTGACCGTCTTGGCGGAGATCGCGCCGTCCATGCCCTTGATGATGAGGTCGGCGGCCTGCGTCCAGCCCATGTACCTGAGCATCATCTCGCCGCTGAGGATCACCGAGCCGGGGTTGACCTGGTCGAGGTTGGCGTACTTGGGCGCGGTGCCGTGGGTGGCCTCGAAGATGGCGTGGCCGGTGATGTAGTTGATGTTGGCGCCGGGAGCGATGCCGATGCCGCCGACCTGGGCGGCGAGGGCGTCGGAGAGATAGTCGCCGTTCAAGTTCAGCGTCGCGATGACGTCGAAGTCCTTGGGGCGTGTGAGGACCTGCTGGAGGGTGATGTCGGCGATGGAGTCCTTGATGAGGAGCTTGGTCTTCCACTGGCCGTTGCCGTGGGTGGCGCCGATGGCGCTCGGGACGCCCTCAACTTCCTTCACGAGCTTGGCCTTCTGATCGGGGGTCATCATGTCGAAGCCCGGCTCGATCATCTTGGCGTTGGCTTCCGCGGAGAGGGCGGCGTTGGCGTCCCTGTTGCCCAGGATCCAGCTCTCGCGCTCGGTGACGACGTCCTTGCGGAAGGAGGTCGTTGCGACCTTGTACCCCCAGTCCTTGAAGGATCCTTCCGTGAACTTCATGATGTTGCCCTTGTGCACGAGCGTGACGCTCTTGCGCTTCTCCTTCAGGGCGTAGGCGATCGCGCTGTGCACGAGGCGCTCGGTCCCGAGGAAGGAGACGGGCTTGATGCCGATGCCGACCTGGATCGGTGTCGCGCGCGAGGGCGCACCGACGCTCTCGAGCACCTTCTGCCATGCCTCACCGGAGCCCGCGGCACCGAAGCGGATCTTCGCGAAATCCTTGGGGAAGTTGGCCGCGATGAAGTCGAGCATCTTCTGGGCCTCGGGCGTTCCCGCGCCGTACTCGATGCCCGCATAAATGTCCTCCGTGTTCTCGCGGAAGATCACCATCTCGCAGTCCTGGGGGCGCTTCACCGGGCTGGGCACACCCTTGAACCAGCGCACCGGGCGCAGGCAGACGTAGAGGTCCAGGATCTGGCGCAGCGCCACGTTCAGCGAGCGGATGCCGCCGCCGACGGGCGTCGTGAGCGGGCCCTTGATGCCGACGAGGTAGGTGCGGAAGGCGTCGAGCGTCGCATCGGGGAGCCAGTTGCCGGTCTGGTTGAAGGCCTTCTCGCCCGCGAGGACTTCCTTCCAGTGGATCTTGCGCTTGCCGGCGTAGGCCTTCGCGACCGCCGCATCGATCACGCGGACGGAGGCACGCCAGATGTCGGGGCCTGTGCCGTCGCCCTCAATGAAGGGGAGGATGGGCTCATCGGGGACATTCAGGCGGCCAGCGGACATCGTGATGGTTGAAGCGGGCATCGAAGAACTCCTCTCAATGGGCAAGAAGCGAAGGGCAAGACGCTGCGGGCAAGGCCAGCGAGGCGGGACAGATGGGCGGCGGACACACGAGCAGCCCGTCCCACGAGCGTCTCAACGGCTCTCGTCGAGACGCCGCGGATCGGCAATGTACGCATCGGCCTAGCCACTGGGAACCAACCCGTTGCTGGTCGCCGACCGAACGCCAAAGGGTAGTCCGAGCGCGGGCTGGTTTGGCCAAAGTGGCCCGCGGCAACCGATACACGGATCATGCCCGCCTGCCTGCACATCCCCACACAGTACCAGTCTCGCTTTGCCCTGCTCACGGAGTTCTGTGCCGAGGTTGCGTCGGAAGCTCGTGAGCTTGGAATGGAGGTCAATCCCGCGCCGGGCTCCGCCGCCGCGATGGGCGGCCCACACGTCTTTGTCCTCTTCAACTCGATCAAGAGTGCCGAGTACATGGCGGCGTGGATCCGTCCCTTTGGCGAGGCTGCCGCGCTGCTGCACTGGCTCGTTGATCACCCGCTCATGCTCGATGCGCCACTCATCGATGTGCTCGCCTCCTCGCATCGCGGGTATCGGCTTCTGACGGTTTGTCCTGATGACACGCACTGGCTCCAGTTCCGCTGGCCGGGGCTGGCGCACATGACGATGCCGCATGGCGTTCGTCCCAGCGCGATCGCGGACCGCGCGACGCTTGAGGCCAGCCACGCAACGACGAATGCCGCCACGGGCGGGCGGGATGTCGGCATCCTCATGTCGGGCTGGATCCACACGCGCCGAGAGCTCGAAGACCTGCGCTCGCAGGTGCCCGAGTCGCTTCGCGCACCCTGTGACGTGCTGGCGCGACTCCGCATCGACCATCCCGAGCTCAGCTTCGGCCAGGCCTTCGAGATCGCGATGCCGCCGGGCTTGCGTAGCAGCAACCACTGGCTCTGGCTCTCTGGGATCATGCGATACACGGTCGCGGTCGTGAACCGCGAGCGGCGGCTGCGCATTGTCGCAGCGCTGCGCGGGTTGCCCGTCACGCTCCTGGGGGGCGAGGCATGGCGCGAGGTCGAGAGTGATACGACGTGCTACGCCGGAACCTGCAACTACGCGGACCTGCACACGTGGTTCAAGCGAGCGCGGGTCGGCCTCGCGCTCAACCCCACGCAGTTCGTCACGGGCTGGAGCGAGCGTCTTCTCCTGTCGCTCGCGGGCGGTGCGGCGACGCTCACCGACCGGCGCGTGCTCGTCGATCGCGACTTCGGCGGTACGGGAAGCCCCATGCTCGACGCGTTTGAGATTGATGAGCCCGAGTCGATGCGGGCCAAGGCCGAGGCGCTGCTCGCAAGCCCGGAAGTTCGCGTCTCCATGGCCCATCACGCCATCCCCGAAGTCGCGACCAAGCACCTCTGGCGCCACCGGCTCAGAAAGATCCTGGAACGAGCGGGAATTGAAACGAAAGCAAGCGAGCCTCTCGCGCAAGCGAGAGGGGGTTGAGCCTCGAGCGGTGATTCGTGGCGGGATTGGTTACGGCCACGGTGGGAAGCAATGGCCCCTTCCGCTTGCGCGGAAGGCTCGTTAGCCTTCTCACGCAACGCGGACTTCGCGGAGGGCTGCGATGCGGTTCTCGACGGGCGGGTGCGTGGCGAAGAGGCGGAGGAGGCTGGTGCCCATCATCGGCTCGACGATGAAGAGGTTGTTCTGCGCGGGATTGGCGTTGGCCATCGGGATTCGCGCGTTGTAGACGTGGAGCTTCTGGAGCGCCGAGATCAGACCGTCGGGCTCGCCCGCGATGACCGCGCCGTCATGGTCGGCGACATACTCGCGGCTGCGGCTGATCATGGCCTTGATCACGGCAGCACCCACGGCGCCCAGGATCACCGCGAGGATGGCAAAGAGCGGGTTGCCACCCTCGCGGTTGTTGCCGCCGCCGAGCAGCATGCCCCACTGCGCGATGAAGGCCAGCACGCCCGAGACCGTCGCGGCGATGCAGGAGATGAGGGTGTCACGGTTCTTGACGTGGGCGAGTTCGTGGGCCATCACGCCGCGAAGCTCGCGCTCGTTGAGGAGGCGGAGCGCGCCGACCGTGACCGCGACGGCGGCCCTGCTCGGACTGCGGCCCGTGGCGAAGGCGTTGGGGGCTTCCTGAGGGCAGATGTAGACCCGCGGCATCGGCAGGCCCGCACGCTGACGGAGCTCATCAACCATCTGGTAGAGCCCCCTCGCCGGCGCGGGTGAGTCCGCGTGGATCTCCTGCGCCTGCATGGCCTTCAGCGCGATCTTGTCGCTGAAGAAGAAGGCGACGATGTTGGCCACGCCGCCGAAGAGCAGACCCATGATCATGCCCTGCTGGCCCCAGGCCGAGCCCACGGCGATGAAGATCGCCATCAGCGCGCCGAGCAGGAACGCAGTCTTGACATTGTTGAAGAGTCGATTCACGAGCGCAACCTCCTTCGCGTAGACAGAAGACACGAAACCCGACGGATCAGAAGCCTCCAACTCGCGGCGGTTCGTTCTTTCGATTCACGGCCGCCGCGACCCAAACTGCCCAGTTTTCCACAACCACCCCACTTCTTCGCGCCCTCGCTCGCCACCGATGCGTTAGGGTTTCCATAGGGTGATTCTGGAGTATTGTACGTCCGAGTCGGCTTGGAGTTCGCCCGTGACGCTCGTTTGGGTTCAGTTTTTGTTCGCACGATCAAGATCTGGGAACAAGGGTGGGTTTATGACGTGGTTGCCGTCTATAACGCCATGATGTGCATCATCTTCCGTGACCTGAACACCCTTTGCTTGAGCAGGCCGGGTTCGTGTGCTCTGATAGTGGCATCGGGTGCGGCGGTCCTCGTCGATGTCTACCAGCCGCGAGACGTCCCGAACTCGTGATGAGCTTCCAGACTGCCAAACCTTCCAGAAACCAAGGTCGTGCGACCCTCCTCGTGTTTGGATTAAGATAGGCATAGCCCCGTTGCTTGGTCCGGCATTGCTACCATGCTCGCGGTGGTCAAGCCGGTGAATGGCAAGGGGTTGGACGCAACCGACAGCGGTGAGTCCATTCTTAAAGGGTGTGGTGGCCCAGCCTTGCGTCGGCTCGTTCTGAGAAACTGCAGACAGGTGGAGAACAGTTGTGAAGCTATGGACCCATGGTCCCGTCGCGCACGAGGTGCCCTGCACCGATGCTCGACCAGAGACGGGAGAGAACAGCGTTCCCTCACGGTCGCTCGGGCGGCTGGGTGCGGCGATGTCCGCGGGCTGGTCGCAGCGGCAGGCGCGCCGAGTGCTCCTCGCGGCGGGCTGGACGGCGTTGACGTGCATCACGATCTGGACCGCCGTCGCCGCGAAGGAAGGCCGGCTGGGCGCACCGCTGCTCGCGGAGGTGGGTCGCGCTCCGATGCCGGAGCGTGTCGAGGCCGCGGGATTCGTTGAGACCGACGTTGCGTTTGACTCCGGCGCTCTCGGCATTGACATTCCACTCTTTGCAAACGTCGATGATCCGCAGGATCCACACCGAGCCGAGGACGATGTGAGCGAGGTCGCCGACCTGACAGGGCTGACAGCGCTGCTCGATGCGCCCGCTGCGCGTCCTTCGACTCCCTTTGAACGGGCCCAGGCTCCGGCCGGCGCGGAGAAGTTCGCTCAGGATGCTTCGATTCGCTGGTTCAATGGCCGCCCGATCAGGCCCGTGCGTGAGATGTGGATGACGGTCACGGCGTACTCGCCCGACGCGGCCTCGTGCGGCGACTCGGCCGATGGAATCACAGCGACGCTTCATCACGTGACGACCAACGGCCACGCGCTTGTCGCGGCGGATCCTGAAGTGCTCGCGTACGGCTCAATGCTCACGGTTCCTGGGTATGACAAGAGCCGCGTGGTGCCCGTGCTCGACTGCGGCGGCGCGATCAAGGGCCGCAGGCTCGACGTCCTCTTCCCGACGCACGAACAGGCCGTTCGATGGGGCGTTCAGCGGCTGAAGGTCACGGTGTGGGGTTATGCCGACGGCGGGCCAAGGGACAATCCGCGGGCATTGCGGTAGCGCTCTTTTCTCGTGATCACGCGCGGCTGGTGAGACGACCTCGCACGAGTCCGGCTCGCGCGGCGCGGCGCTGCTCCTGATCGAGCGCGACGCCGAGTGCACGCTGCAGATGCGCCGGGTGGACGAGCAACATCAACTGATGCACGCGTGACACATCGCAGAGATCGGCTGAGATCACGCCCGTCAGCACGCCCAGCCTCAGGAGGCTGAGGCACTGCATCGCTTCCTCGGTGGTGAGCAAGCGCGCACTCGAGAGGACTCCGAAGGCACGCCAGACCTGATCCTCAAGCCCGAGCCGGCGGCGTGACGTCAGCTCGCGGCGCGAGAGGCGTTCATACTCGATGACGCGCGGCAGGATCTCGGTCTCGAGGCTCGCGATGATCGCTGCCTCCGTGCGGCCAAGCGTGGTCTGGTTTGAGATCTGGTAGAGGTCCCCCACCGCTTCGGAACCTTCGCCGTAGAAGCCTCGCACCGCGAGGTTCATGTCCGCCGCAGCACGCTTCACGCGCTCGATGTCGCCCGTGAGCCTCAGGCCCGGCAGGTGAAGCATGACACTCATGCGCAGGCCGGTGCCGACGTTGGTCGGGCACGCCGTGAGATAGCCGAATCGCGGCGAGAAGGCCATTCGGAGCGAGCGTTCCAGCGCATCGTCGGCCTCGTCGACCTCGCGGTACGCCGATGCGAGTGCGAGCCCGGAGCGGATCGACTGGATCCTCAGGTGGTCCTCTTCATTGACCATGATCGAGAGACGCTCATCAGCGGAGACGGCAACGCCCCGCGGGTCTTCGGTTGCGACTGTGCCCTGGCCCGCGCGCCCCTTGCTGAGCTGCTTGGAGATGAGGTGGCGCTCGACCAGGATCTGTCGATCAAGGATCTTGGCCTCGTGCAGATTGAGCCAGAGCATCTGCGATGCGAGTGGACCGGCCATGATCGCTTCCCGCGAGGCATCAAGGCTGCGAAGGCGGTCGGCGCGAGAGGCTCGGGGCACAAACGGGCAGCCGGCGATGTTCCGCGCGAGTCGCGCGCGAGAGGAGAGCACCACGTCGTTGGCTTCGCCCTCGCCGCGCAGCCACTCGGTGGGTGAGTTCCACGAGTCACTGGCGTCGGGTGATTGATTCGGATCGCTCATGGTGTGGCGTCATCCCCTCACTCGTTCTTTCACTCGTTCACTCGCTCGATCACTCACTCGGTCACGGGCCCCGGCCGCTGGGTGCCGGGATCGCCGCCGCCGGACTCAACCCCGAACGTCCGGAGTTCATCGCGGAGCTTCGCCGCTCGCTCGTACTGCTCGGCCTTGACTGCAAGCTCGAGTTCTCGCCGGATGCGTTGCAGTCGTTCGAGTCGCTCTTGCAAGGCGGACTCGGGCCTTGGATCCGCCTGAACTTCGCCCGCGTGCTGCGGGCGTTTGCCTGTATGGGCGACGCCGCCCTCGTGGGCTCGCTCCAGCAGCGGTGCGAGTGAGGATTCAAATGCGGCGTAGCAGTCCGGACAGCCCAGCAAGCCGTGCTGCTTGAACTCCGCGAACGTGAGCCCGCAGGCGGGGCACGAGCCGGGCTTCATCGCCGCTCGCGCGTGGCTCGTCACGACCTGCTTGATCGCCTGCGCAATCGGCAGCGACATGGGCTGCACCGAGGTGGCGCACCGCTCGCACAAGTGCCGCTCACCCTTGACGCCATTGGTGATCGTGACCTCATGAACGGTCGCTTCGTTATCGCACTGGTCACACTTCATCCGTGACGAACGTTAGGAGGCACCGCACGGGAAGGGATGGAGCGCACCAGCGCGTTTGAAGCGATCGTGCTTGCGCCGGCCGGGCTAGAACCGCTTGTGCACCGCCCGACCTTCCGGCTCTTTGAGTCCGAGCACGCTCCTCACGATCCGCAGGTCCTCGTGCCGCGTCACCTTGATGTTGGCGCTGTCGCCCGCGACCACCGCGACGCGGCCCATCCAGCCGGCGATCGGGCGTGAGGCGTGCGCGGCCTGCAGCGCCTTGATCGCGCCGGCGTTCTCACGCGAGAAGACCTCCACGACCTGCGCATCATCGGTGATGGAGCCATCGAGCGCTCCTGACGCAAGGGCCGAATACGCGGCATTGAGCAGTACTGCGTCAAAGGCCTGAGGCGTCTGGACCAGCACCACACGCTCACGGCTCAGCGTCGCATCGACGAACCGCTGCGCGACAGGGCCCACGGGCGCGATCCCGAGGATGGCCGCGGCAGAGTCCACTTCCGCCGCGACATCGATGCTGATCGTGCGTTTGAGCGTGTCGCCGGCATCAACGCCAGGAATGGCGCCGCCGAATCGCCGCGCCGCGAGCAGCACGCGCTCGATGACCTCGTGCGAAACACACGGCCTCGCGGCATCATGGATCATGACAAGGTCGGACCCTTCACCATGAGCCGACAGGGCCGCCAGACCCGCCGCGACAGTTTCCCATCGGTGCGTCTGGCCACCTCGCACCAAACGGGCCCCAAGTAAACCCAGACGATCGGCGTAGCGATCGCGGAACTCGGCAAACGCGGCCTCCTCATGCGGCCCCGCGACGATGAGCGGCGTGAGACTGAATTCGGGGTGGTCAAACTTTGTGAACGCTTCCAAGGTCCTCTGAAGCAAGGCCTTACCACCAAGGTCCTCATCGAGCTTGGACCGCAGCCCGCCGGACTGGGTGTACCTATGAGAAGCCCCGGCTGCGGGAACGATCACGGCCACTTTTGTCGCCATTTCGAAGTCCTTAGGGGTGAGTGGAGAAAACGATAGCTAACTCACAAACGGGTGGGATTTTGACCGGGTTCAGTTGACACTGTGCGTGTGACACGGGAGAATCATCTTTCCCCAGAGACGTTATGGGGCGACCTGGAAGGATCCGGGTCTTCTAGCCTCGAAGCGTAACGGAAGTAAACACGTTGGCGGTCGTCTCGCGGGGGTCCCGCGAGGTTGCAGGAGCACCAGCCGTCAGCGATCATCAGGGGTGCAGCAGTCCGTCGAGTGGACTGATCAGAACACAGAAGGAGATGGTTGTGAAGCAGTATTCGAAGATGATCGGGACCGGCTCGCTGCTCGCGTTGAGCATGTTGGCCGGCTGTTCGAACAAGGGTACGAACCTGTCCGAGCCGGTCGGGTTCACCGCGGTTCCCCGCACGAGCCCCGCGATGGTTCGTGGCACACCCATGGCGCCCCAGACCATGACGGCTCGCCCCGCCACGACCACCGAGACGCGCACTGTCGCTCCGGCGGCCACGACCACCGCGGCTCCGGCCCCGGTGGCAAGCGGCTCGGGCTCTGCCGTCTACTACCCACTGGGCGTCCGGGAGAACGCGGTTCTGCTTGTTGACCGCGCCTTCCCCGGCGAGGTCTCCCGCGGGCAGCAGTTCAGCTACGACATCAAGGTCACCAACGTCTCCGGCATCACCGTCGATGACGTTCTGATCGAGGAGTCGGCTCCCTCGGGCTTCACGGTCGCCTCGACCAACCCCCAGGCCACCCAGCAGGGCGGCAACATGCTCTTCAACCTGGGTCGCATGAACCCCGGCGAGACCAAGACCATCCGCGTCACCGGCGCGGCCACGGGCGCGGCTGTCGCCTCGTGCGCGACCGTCAGCTACACCATCCCGGTGTGCATGAACATCGCGGTTGTTGAGCCCAAGCTCTCGATCACCAAGTCGGCCCCTGCCGAGGTGGTCATCTGCGACAACATCCCGATCACGATCGTCGTCACCAACAACGGCACGGGCATCGCCCGCAACGTCCGCGTCCGCGATCAGCTCCCCGCGAACCTGATGGCCGACAACAAGGGCGTCTTCGAGACCGCCGGCATGGACCTCCGGGCTGGCGAGAGCAAGACCTTCACGTTCAACGCTCGCGCTTCGCAGACCGGCATCTATCCGAACACCGCTGAGGCCATGGCCGACGGTGGCCTGACCGCGACCAGCAACCAGACCTCGACCAAGGTCACGCAGCCCGTTCTTGCCGTCAAGTGCGAGGTTGGCCAGGCGATCCGCATCGGCCAGAACGCGACCTTCAAGTTCACCGTCACCAACAGCGGCGACAGCGCCTGCAACGACACGACGCTCGTCGCCAACCTCGGCGGCGCTCGTCTGATCTCGGCTGACAACAACGGTGCCGCTGGCGGCAATGGCGCAACCTGGAACCTCGGGTCCATCCCCGCGGGCCAGTCGCGCACCGTCTCGGTCGTTGTCGCTGGCGCTGCCGCTGGCAACATCCCCGTCTCGGCCACCGTCAACTGCGGCTGCGCCACTCCTGCCACGACGACCTGCCAGGTCAACGTGGTTGGCGTGCCCGACATCGGCACCCTCGTCACCGATGACGACGGCGTCGTCATGGTCGGCAACAACCACACCTACCGCGTTGAGGTTCTCAACCAGGGCCAGATCAACCTGACCAACACCCGCATGATCGTCTCGATGCCACAGGGCATGACCTTCGTCTCCTCGGCCGACGGCCGCCTGGTTGCTGGTAACAAGGTCGAGTTCGACTTCGGCGTTGTCACCCCCGGCCAGCGCAAGATGTCCTCGTTCGTCGTCAAGTCCTCGGTCGCTGGCGAGCTCCTCGTCACCGGCGAGACGACCTGCGCCGAGCTCCGTACCCCGGTCCGCGACGACGAGCTCACGAACTTCGTGCAGTAAGTCGGCGCTGATCTGATCTTCCTCGTCGCGAGGACCAACAGGTCACGCGACAGATGAAACATCCAAAGCGGCAGGTCGAAGGGCCTGCCGCTTTTTTTCTGGCCCGTGCCCCCTCACACCACACCCACAATCAGAAACAGACCCAGAGGACTGCGATGAACATCGAGCTCATCTCCGCCAAGCTGATCAACCTCGTCGCCCAGAGCGTTGTCGCTCTTCAAGACGCCGCGGCTCCCGCCGCAACCGCGCCGGCCGCCGAGCCCCCTCCGCCCAAGGCCCCCGAGAGCGTCCAGGAAGCCATCCAGCAGCAGTTTGATGTTGCTCAGAAGGGCTGGGACTGGGTGATCGACAAGGGCCCCGCGATCATCGCGGCACTCGTGCTGCTCGTGGTCGGCTGGATCATCTCGATCTGGGTCCGCCGCCTCACGCGGGCCGCGGCGGAGCGCGCCCATATCGACAAGACCCTCGCCAAGTTCTTCGGCAACATGGCCAAGTGGGCGATCCTGGTCTTCACCGTCGTCACGTGCCTGGGAACGCTGGGGATCAACACCACCAGCGTCGCGGCGATCATCGGTGCGGCGGGCCTGGCCATCGGCCTGGCGCTCCAGGGGAACCTGGGCAACCTCGCCAGCGGCATCCTGCTGCTGATCTTCCGCCCCTTCAAGGTGGGCGACGCCGTCATCGTGGCGGGGCAGGCGGGCGTCATCGATGGCATCGACCTCTTCACGACCAACCTTGATACCGCAGACAACCGCCGCATCATCATCCCCAACAACGCGATCTTCAGCGGCATCATCGAGAACCAGACGCACCACCCGCGGCGCGTGATCACGATCATGGTTCCCGTCAATCCCGGCATCCCGATCGACACGGCCCAGTCGCACCTGCTCGCGGCGGCCCAGCGTGTGGTGAATGGCGGCGAGGGAGCGCTCAAGGACCCGGGGCCGGCGGTCGGGCTCGCGGAGCTGACGGGGCCGGCGCTGATCTACGGCGTCACGATCCACGCGAACACCGCCAGCGTGCTCGCGGTGAGGCCGCGCCTGCTGCGCGAGATCAAGGAGACGGTCGATCGCGAGGGGCTTGCGCCGCCGCCGCCGGTGCAGATGGTGCGTCAGGTCGTCTGATCAGGAGCGTTGGACTCGTCTCGCTCGCGTCGATCCAGCTCGCGCGTGACCAGCCAGTTGGTGCCCGCGAAGATCAGAGCGACCATCCCGACGCCGGGAATGAGGCCCACCAGCAGCACCACGTAGTGGATTCGTCGCCGGTCCGTCAGCCGCATCATGAAGAGCATGATCTGAGCGGCGAGTCCTGCGGCAATGACGCCACCGATGGAGGCGTAGATCGGCCAGACGGTATTGGCCGGGCCATGCCACGCCGTTGCGAGCGCATCACCGAGCGCTCCGCCGATACCGAGCGCGAAGATGATCATCACCCAGCCGACCACGCCGGTGAGTGTGCGAGCCATCGCCTCGACCCAAGGATTTCGATCCGGGGGCGGCACGTGGCGATCCTGCCGCGCGAGGTAGGCGAGGATGGAAGAGCGTCGCATGCGCCTATGATGCAGGCGACGGAGTTCTTTGACAACTGGGGCCGAACTGGTTTCGACCGGTCATGTGACGCACGTGGTGGCGCGTCCAGGAGCATGCTGGCCTGGTAAAAAGCATGCAAAAAATTGATTGCCGAGCGTAACTACGCTCTCGCGGCCTAAGTAGCCGCGCAATACCGCTCCAAAGTCTGCTAGGGGCGGGATTGAAAGACAGCAGGCTGGCGGAGATCCGTGATGCTCAGGGATCACCCCGCGAGAAAATACTGAGGATTGGGCCAAAGGGGAGGGTGCTGGAGTTCGCCCCGAGGCCGAGATTAAACCTTCCAGATACACGCGTAGAGGCTACGTGCCGACTGTATCGGCACGAGGGTTCGATTCCCTCCGGCTCCATTTTCCTTCTCTATTTCACGTGAGCGAGTGCTGGTCTGCGCGCTGTGTGCGTGCGAGCCTTGGTGGTCTCGTTCCGCGCTGGCGCGGGTGCCGGCACCACGACCTCAGCCCTTGAAGACGATCGCGGGCTCAAGCCGCACAACCTTGCGGATGCTGATCATGGCCGAGGCCATGCAGATCACAAGGACCGCCGCGCCGCTGGTCATGAGCAGCTGCCACGGCAGCCTGAAGGCGAGCGGGCTGTTCTTCGCGGCGTTCGTGCCAAGATAGCTCGCGATGCCAACGCCAAGACCCCAGCCGATCACCGCGACGAACATCGCCTGCAGCAGCACCATCCACATGAGCTTGGAGTTGGTGGTGCCCATGGCCTTGAGCGTGCCGAGATAGCGCAGGTTGTCGACCGTGAAGCTGAAGAACATGAAGCCGGTGATGACCGCGCCGATGACAAAGCCCAAGGCCACGGCGATGCCGAAGTTGATCGGGATTCCCGTGTTGTTCATGAAGTAGGAGACGGTCTTCCACTTGAACTCATCGCGTTTGTACGCCGCGAGGCCGGTGACGCGCTCGATGCGATCGCAGAGCTCCGTCACGTCCTGGCCCGCCGCGGCGTTCACGAGCACGAACGAAAGCAGCTTCCGCTCGCGCGGCACAAACGTCGTGGCGCGGCTGTACGTCGTGTAGATCGTCGGCTGGCTCTGGAAGCTCCGCGTGTTGCGTGAGATCCCCACCACCACCGCGCGACGGTCGTTGAGCTCGAGCTCATCGCCGACCTTCACGGGGATCGGAGGACCGCCGGGAACCGGGTTTGGCTTCGCGAGGCGCGTCGTGGCGCCGACAAAGTCGACGATCACGCCATCGGCCCGGCGCAGGTCTTCGACGCTCCCTTCGGCCATCTCGGGCGGTCCGCCGGTGAGTGTGGCGTCTTCGAGGCCGATCAGAACGCAGTTCTGGAAGGTGCCGTCGGTCAGGCGTGCGCGAGTCTGGCCCTTGTAGAGGGGCGCGGCCCACTCGACGCCCTCGATGCCGCGGACGCGGTAGAGATCGGTTGATGGGAGCGGCTTGACATCATCGATGAACTGGACCTTGGGATCCATGACCCAGATGTCAGGGTCGCCCATGTCCGTGATCACGGCGAAGGTGCGGCTCATGAGCCCGGTGAAGATGGCCCCCTGCCACGTGATCACGAACGAGGCAAGCGCAACGCCCATGAGGATGCCGAAGTACTTGGAGCGGTCGCCAAGGAGCATCTTGAGAGCGATGGTGAACACGCAGTTCTCCGGCACAGGCCCGTTTAAGTCCGGTCGTGCGAGCGATTCAATCCCGCGGGCGCTGGTGCTGACGCGGCATGCGGCTTAGGAAGGCACACGCTGACCGGTTCGAAGACGCCCTCCAAAACGATGCGAAGCCCGGGCGATCCGCCGGGCTTCTGCCAGTCCTTCACATCGGACGGACCATCACGAGATTCAGAGTCGGCAGGCACAAACAATGCCGAAGGAAGCGGAAAAACACGGGCGTCTGGAGTCGAACCAGAAACCTCCTGATCCGTAGTCAGGTGCTCTATCCAATTGAGCTACGCCCGCAACGGAGGCCGAAGCCTCGCGAGGGGGACGTTATGAGGCTTCTTCGCGATTGGCAAGCGGCAAGGTGAAGAACCATGATCGTGTTCTGGAGGCGGGGTACGCTCCCGGCAAGGAAGCCTTGAAAGGTTGACCGGATTCCGGGTGAGGGTCGGGGTTGATTCTTTGCGGGTGAAGGCCAAGAATGAAGGCCCGGCGGTGTGCCGCGGTTTGACCCTCGGTAGGAGCTTTTTCTCGCCATGGCCCATTCTCGTACTGCCAAGAAGCGTGTCCGTCAGAATGCATCGAGCCGCGCCCTCAACAAGTGGCGTCTGACGACGATGCGCGAGGCCATCCGCGACTTCAACAACTCGATCCTGCACGGCGACCTGCCGAAGGCGGCCGAGCAGCTCAAGAGCGCGATGCGCGTCATCGACCGCTCCGCGGCCAAGGGCGTGATCCACAAGAACCAGGCCGCCCGCCGCAAGAGCACGATGACCAAGCGTCTGCTCACCAAGCGTGCCGAGACCGCCAAGGCCCCCGCCGCCAAGAAGGCCTGAGCAGGCGTCGGACTGATCGTCTCGCTGATCGGGGCTTCTGGCCTCGGTGAAGTGACACGCATTCTGTCCCATTTCGCGCTTCCTCGCTTTGGACATTTGACACCACGCAACGACCACCTCACCGTCCGCCATCGCGGACGGTTTTTTCTTTGGACGCTACGCTCGAACGCTCATGGCTTCATCGCGTGCATCCCGAAGCTCCGCTCCGCCGCAAGGACCGCGGCCTGCGCACAGCGTGAGTCACGCGGACCTCAACGCCGGATACGCCAGTCTCTCCTCGCGTCCGTGGCACGTGCTGCTCTTTCTGCTGCCGCTGATCGCGGCGTACGAGGTCGGGCTGATCCTGTACTTGTCTGGCGCGAAGGGCGTGGGCGATATCTCGGCACGCACGATTCTTCGCGGGCTCTTTGATGCCTTCGGACCTTCATCGCTGCATCTGCCGGCGATTGTTCTGCTCGTCGTGCTGCTGCTGTGGCACCTCATCGAGCGCGGCAGCTGGCGCGTAAGGCCCGCGGTGCTCGGGCTCATGTGGCTGGAGAGCTTCGTGTGGGCCCTGCCGCTGCTGGTGCTGGGAGCGGTGGTGATGTCGCGGCCCGTGGCTCAACCGATGGCGATGGCCGATGGCACCGCGGCGCTCGCGCAGCTGCCCTGGCAGGCCAAGCTCACCATCTCGATCGGCGCGGGGCTCTATGAGGAGCTGGTCTTCCGCCTCGTGCTGATCACGCTGATCCACCTCGTGATCGTTGATGTGCTTCGGCTGCAGAGCCAGTCGGGGTACGTGGTTGGCGCGGTCGTATCGGCCGTGCTCTTTGCCCTGTACCACAACGTGCAGCATCCTGGAGGCGGTGCGGACATGCGGCTGCTGGCGTTCTACAGCATCGCGGGACTTTACTTTGCGTTCCTCTTCGCGTGGCGCGGCTTCGGCATCGTCGTGGCGGCCCACGCGATCTACGACGCGATCGTGCTGCTGAGTGTGCGCTCTTCCTGACGTGCGTTACCGAGCGCGGCCGCGGCGGCCCTTGGGCGCATCATCATCATCATCATCGTCTGCATCGGCATCGTCGAGGGCCGATGAGCCTTCGTCGCCGTACAGGTCCGCATCGCTCACCTGCGGCACGGAATCCGCCGCGAAGGGCGGCGCTTCACCCACGCCATCGGGCGAGCCCGTCCCTCGCGCGGTTGCGGGTGCGGGCGACTGGCCCTCAAAGAGCTGCGTCTGCGTCGGGCCGCCGAGGTCCTTGAGCTCATCGATCGAGCGGACGCCCTTGGCCTTGGCCTCTTCGCTCGCGAGGCGCTTCATCGTGGCCCAGTCATCCTCGGTGATCAGCACGTCGCGCGCGACCGAGCCCTTGTGATCGGAGATGATGCCCGCGATGCCCATGAGATCGATGAGGCGACTCGAGCGCGTGTAGCCAATGGCCAGACGCCGCTGCAGGAGCGAGACGCTGCCGCGACGGGTCTCGAGAACGATCTCGACGGCGCGCGGGAAGAGTGGATCTTCCTGCGCCGCGGCGAGGCTCGCGGAGGAGTTGTTCTTGCTCTGGAGGAGCCGCTCGTCGTCGGTTAGGTTGCCCAGACCACTGCCGGCAGGACCCTCGGGCTCACCCTCGGTGGGCTTCCTGATCTGCAGCAACTGGCGTTCGAACGATGGACCCGCGACCTCACGCATGAAGCGGACCACGCGGCGGATCTCGAGGTCATCCACCAGCGTGCCCTGAGCGCGGCTCATCTTGCTGGATCGCGGCGACAGGAAGAGCATGTCGCCATGGCCAAGAAGAAGCTCGCCACCCTTCTGATCGAGGACGATGCGCGAGTCCATGCCGCTGGCGACCTTGAAGGCCACGCGGCAGGGCATGTTGCTCTTGATGAGGCCCGTCACGACGTTGGCCTGCGGGCGCTGCGTCGCGAGGATGAGGTGGATGCCGACGGCGCGGGCCTTCTGCGCGATGCGGATGATGTGGCTCTCGACTTCCTTCGCGGTCATCATGAGATCCGCGAGCTCGTCGATGATGAAGACCATGTACGGGAGCTTGCGCGGGATGCGGGCCTCTTCCTCGGGGCTCGCGGGGTTCATTCGCTCCTTGAGCTCTTCCCAGGGCAGCTCGTTGTAGCTGGCGATGTCGCGGCAGCCCGCCTCGGCGAGGAGCTCGTAGCGCTCGTCCATCTTGACGCAGGCCCACTCCAGGATCGCCGCGGCCTTGGACATCTCCGTCACGACCGGGCACATCAGGTGCGGGATGTCCTTGAACTGGCTCATCTCGACCATCTTGGGATCGACGAGAACGAGCTTGAGCTCGCTGGGCTTCTTGGTGTAGAGGAAGCCCATGATGATGGTGTTCATCGCCACGCTCTTGCCGCTGCCGGTGGTGCCGGCGATGAGCATGTGTGGCATCTTGGTCAGGTCTTCGATCAGGGGCTCGCCACTGGCGTCCTTCCCGAGGAAGAGGGGGAGCTTCATGCTGGCGAACTTCTCGCCGTTGCCCATGAGCTCCTTGAGACGCACCTTCTCCTTGGTGGAGTTGGGAACCTCAACGCCCACGGTGTCGCGCCCGACCTGATTCGGAACGATGCGGATGTTGATGGCCTTGAGCGCGCGGGCGATGTCGCTCGAGACGGCCTGCAGCGCCGCGACCTTCGTGCCCGGGGCGAGCCGCACGTCAAAGAGGGTGATGACGGGGCCGGACTCGATGCCGACGACCTCGCCGGCGATGCGGTACTGCTTGAGGGCGCTCTCGAGCGCCGTAGCCTGCTCGCGGACGGTCTCTTCGAGCTTGGCGTTGAAGTTCTCCTCGGGGTTCTCGAGGAGGTCAAGGCCGGGGAACTGGTAGACCTTCGTCGGCTGGCCGGGCGCGGCCCCGGGATCCTGTCGCACGCCATCCTCATCGGCCTCGCTGGCCTCGGGCGCAGCACCGCCACGCATCTCAAGGAGATCGGCCTCGGTTGCGACCTGCTTGTTGTTCTGGCCGAAGACGACCGGCAGACGCGCGATCTTCTCCCTCAGGGCCTGCTCGCTGTAGATCTGCGGCGCGCCGGGGAGATCTTCGTCGTCATGGTCCTCATCGGCCTCGTCGGCGTGTACGGCTTCGCTGTCGTCGTCAGCCTCTTCATCGCCATCGTCGATGGCGTCCTGCGCCTCTTCATCCCCATCCGAATCTGACGCGAGCTCGCTCTCAACCTCGACCGGGGCCGGCCTCGCACCCTTGCGCCGGCGCTTGGACGGCTTGAGCTCCATCTCAGCCTGGGCCTCGGCTTCTGCCGCCGACTCGGCCGCTGCCTGCGCTTCGAGCGCTTCGGCCTCAAGAGCCGCGGCCTGCGCCTCTGGCCCGTCCGGATCTTCGATGTCGTGGGCGATCGCCGCGGCGGCCTTTCGGCGCGAGCGTGCGGCGCGGCCGGGCGTCTCGCCGTCGATGTCGTTCTCTCGAATCCGCGGCGTGCTTCGCTTGGTGGAATCAGCCCAGGAGAGGACACGCTCACGGATGTTGCCGAAGAAGCTCGTGCCCGCGCGTGCCGCGACTGTCGCTGTTGCGCTTCCTGCCGCGAGGGCGACCTCGCCGGTTGCGACCGCGGCCCCCTTTGCCACGGGGACGCCGTGATCCTTGGTCTTGCGCCACGTCCAGCCGAAGGCCGCGAGGACCCATTCATCCGCCGCGACCAGCACGCCAACCAGCACGCCGACCAGCGCCACGACCACCGCGAAGTGCCCGACCCGTGCCGCAAGCTCAACACCCGCAACCGAGCCGACCACGCCACCCGCAAGATCAGGGAGCGAGCCCGAGGTCGGGAAGACCAGCGCCTGGAGGCATGCGACGGAAGCCGTCAGAATCACAACGCCAAGGCTGCGAACAACGAGGTGGCGCGGCGTCTGCCCCGCCGCGACGGACAAGATCGCAAGCCCCACGAACGAGACAACGATCCACGCGCCAATGCCGAGCAGGCGCACGAGCCCGTACGCCACGATCGCGCCGAAGGGGCCGCACCAGTTCGCGACGGGGTCATTGGCCGGGAAGACGACATGGCTCGGCGGATCAGCCGGATCAAAGCCGATCAGGCTCGCCGCCACAAACGCCCACGCGGCCAGCGCGAAGAGCATCGCCAGTCGCGTGGCAAGCGACATGGTGGAGGTGTCCGACGCTGACTTCTTCGAGGTTCTGGAAGCACTCATCGAAGGGAGTATCGGCACCTCGCGCGCGCAGAGGTCAGAAACTGCGCGTTCTGAGATGAAGGCCTCGGCAGCTTCTCGAATACCTACCCAAATCCAATCAGGCCTGATCAAGACGCGACCCGGACCGGTGCCTATCGCAGCTTCAGCGTGGCCAGCCCGATCACGACGAGCACAACCGAGATGATCCACAGCCGCGCAACGACCCGCGGCTCCGGCCAGCCGCCAAGATGCAGATGATGGTGGTACGGCGCGCATCGGAAGATCCGCTTGCCGCCAGTGAGTTTGAAGCACCCAACCTGCAGGACCACCGAGCCGAGTTCGGCGAGGAAGATGCCGGTCATGACCAGGACGACGACCTCCTGCCTCAGCACCACGGCGATGAAGCCGATCAGGCCGCCGAGCGCGAGGGAGCCAGTGTCGCCCATGAAGACGTGAGCCGGGGAGCAATTCCACCACAGGAAGCCAAGGCACGCGCCAGCCAGGGCACCCGCAATGACCGCAAGCTCGCCCGCACCCGGCACATGCGGCACGAGCAGATACTGGGCCCAGTTCAGCTCGCCAGCGACGAACCCAAGGACCACCAGCCCGAAGCAGACGGCGGTCGTGATTCCCGCGGCGAGGCCGTCCATCCCGTCGGTGATGTTCGCGGCGTTGGACATGCCCGCGATCATGAGCATCCCGACCACCGCGAAGATGGCAGGGCCGAGGAAGATCAGCTCCGTGTTGAGTCCCTTCGCGACCCCTTCGTATGTGCGTTGGAAGGGGAGGTTGAGGACGTGGCGGACGTCCTCAGTGCCCACTCCCTGGCGGTGGACGAAGTAGGCCGCGATCAGGCCGATTCCGAGCTGAAAGGCGAGTTTCTCCCAGGCGTAAAGGCCCTGGCGGCCGGTATCGCCGCGGCGTTTACTGGTGAGCTTCAGCCAGTCGTCGATCGCGCCAAGGGCGGCCATCCACAGCATCACGACCATGCCCATGTAGACATAGAACTGGGAGATGTCGGCCAGAAGGATGGTCGCAACCAGCACCGCGCCGACGATCAGGATGCCGCCCATCGTCGGCGTGTTGGCTTTCGACGTGCTGACGTTGCGGAGGAGTTCGGCGTCGGTCGCGCCAGTGTCGCCGATCTTCTGCCGGACAAGGAAGCCGATCACGGGCTTTCCCATCAGAACCACGAGCGCAAATGAGATCAGCGCGGCGACCAGTGCCCGAAACTGCACCTGATCCATCACGCGGACGTATGGCCAAAGGCCCGTCTCAACGAGCCAATCACTGAGATACGTCAGGAGGAGGTAGAGCATGGAGTCGGAAACGGGAACACAATCGCTGGCCGCCGGTCGCGATGGGGAGGCCAAGGGTACGGGAGAAGTCGGGCGAGGTCCTTTACGGCAAGTCGATCGTTGGCCGCACTTTCGCCCGTGTCATCGGTCACCGCGGCCCCTCTTGCCCAACACTCCTGCTCAAAGCGCTCGCTCGACATCAGTGCCCGACTCGCTGGCTCAACGAGCGGTCTCGCGTGCAGATGACGGAGTAGCGGGCGTGGTGGGCGTGACGGACGTGACAGACTTGACGGGCGAGACTGGGATTGCCGGTGCGGGAGTGTTGCCAATGGGCTTCGGCTCCGGGCCTGGGAGCAGTGACTCCGCGGTGCGGGTCCTGACTGCTTCGAGAATTCGCTCGAGCCTCATGCCGCGAGAGCCCTTGAGGAGCACGACGTCCGACGCGCGGAGCATCGCCGCGACATCTGCGGCACCGCCGGAATCAAGGTCGGGCACGTGCGCCACGCGCTCGGCGCCCAGGGTCTTCGCAAGCGAAGGCGAGGCAAAGAGCATCAGCCTGCCGACGAGCACGACAAGGTCCACCCAGCCGACCTTCGCGAGTGCTTCCCCCACCTCGCGATGAAGGTCCGGCGCAGCTTCGCCCAGTTCGAGCATGTCGCCCAGGATCACCACGCGCCGGCCGTACGCCGCCCTTGCCTCTGGAGTCGTGACAGCATCACCAAAGGCGCGGATCGCCGCGAGCGCGGACTCGGGGTTTGCGTTGTACGCATCGTTGACGAAGCGAATGCCGCCGACCGTGGAGCGTTCGAGCCGCATCGGCGGGCCGCTGGCGCTCGCGAGGCCTGTGTCGATCGCAGCGCTATCGACACCGAGCCGCCGCGCAACTGCGATCGCCGCGGCGGCGTTGGTCGCGTTGTGCAGTCCCATCAGCCCCAGCTCGTGCCATGTGCGTCCGTTCAGGCAGAGCCGCACGCCATCAGGCGTCGCGTTCGCCTCCGTCACGCGAAGGTCAGCATCTGGTGATGTGCCGAACGTCAGCATCGAACGCCCCGGCATCGATGTGAGCATCGTCCGCACGCGCGCCACGAGTCCCGGAGCATCGGCCGTCACGATCGCAATCCCGCCGGGCTTGAGCGAGCCGATCAGACTCGCTTCCTCGGCCACGACACCATCGAGCGAGCCAAGTCCCTCAAGGTGCTCCCGCCCGATGCTCGTGATCACCGCGATGTCGGGCTCGACCACGCTGGCCAGCGGTGCAATCTCGCCGGGCGCGTTGGTCCCTACTTCGCAGATCAGGAACTGGTCACCCTTGCGTGCCGAGAGGATCGTCAGCGGCACACCCACCGCGTTGTTGAAGCTCTTCTGTGAGGCCGTGCCGCGCAGCGTGCCCGAGAGCACGGACTGGATCAGCCGCACCGTCGTCGTCTTGCCGTTGCTCCCCCCCACCGCAATGACGCGTGTGGAATCGAGCGTGCGCCGATACGCCTGCGCAAGTTTGAGGAGCGCCTGGCCCGTATCGGCGACCTTCAAGACTCCGACATCCGCACCGATCGTTCCCGATGCGGCCGCAACTGCCGCCTCATCATCGACAATCAGCAGTGGCGAGCCCGACGCCGCGGCACTCGCGAGATACGCATGTCCATCGGTCTTCTCGCCGCGCAGCGCGAGGAAGACTTGGTCGCTGCGAATGGCGCGTGAGTCCGTTGAGAGCCCAGAGAGTGCCGCGGTGCGCGCCACGTCCGGCCGCCGGATCCACTGCCCGGCCAACACGACACGCAAGTTTTCAGGCGTCCAGAAGCTCATAGGCCCGAATCTCCCGCTTCTGTTCCCTCGCCACTTCCTCGTCCTCGCGCTGGCGAAGACCGCGGCACGCCCGCGCTGCTGCCCGGTGCGACGCGGCGCGAAGGCTTGCTCTCGATGCTTCCGCCCTTGGTAACCGACGACCCCGAAGAAACCCGCCGCTCCGCGAGGATCGCACGCGCGATCTCGCGATCGTCAAAGTGCGTTCGATCAAGCCCGCCCGCACCGTTGCTGAGTACCTGCTCGGTCTCGTGCCCCTTGCCTGCGATCACGATGACGTCGCCGGGGCGTGCTTCTTCGATGGCCATCCTGATCGCGCGAGCGCGATCAGGATGCACTGCGATCTGGTGCCGCTGCTCTCGCGTCAACCCAGAGAGAATCTGATCGATGATGTCGCCCGGGCGTTCTGACCTTGGATTGTCGCTCGTCACGACGACGCGATCCGCAAGCTCGACCGCCGCGAGGCCCATCCGAGGACGCTTGCTCGTATCGCGGTCGCCGCCGCATCCGAAGACGACCCAGAGCCGCCCCGGCGCGGGCGCGGCCTCATGCGTCGAGCCCGCCGCGTCCGACACTCGCGCAGCACCATGCCCACGCCCCGGCATCACGCGCCCGACCGAGCGGAGCAGACTCCGGAGTGAATCATCGCTGTGCGCGTAGTCAACGAAGACGCTGAACGCATCCTCATCGGTGCTGACGCGCTCGAGCCTTCCGGGCGGCGCGACCAGCGCGGACACGTGCGGCGCGAGGATCGCGAGTACCTCGCTCGCGCTGAGGCCCGGCGTGTTGGCCGGAGTGGGCAGCGTCAGCAGCGCGTGGGCGCTCACGAATGCCTGCAGCACGTTCATCGCGTTGTATCGGCCGAGCAGGGGCACGTGCGCCACGACTTCACCGATGGGTAGCCGCATCTGCAGCTTCATTCCCGAGAGGGACTCATCGAGCACCTTCACGGTTGCTTCGGCCGTGGCTTCCCCACCTTCGCCGATGACAGCACACCGAACCACGCGTGCAGCACAGTCCCGGACCATCCGAGGCGTCCATGGATCGCTCGCGTTCACGACCGCAACGCCCGAAGCGGGAAGCCGCTCAAAGAGCCGCGCCTTCGCCGCGGCGTACGCCTCCATCGTCCCGTGATAGTCGAGGTGGTCGCCGGTGAGATTCGTGAAGGCCGCGACACGGAACTCGAGTGCATCCGCTCGCTTCTGATGCAGTGCGTGGCTCGAAACTTCCATGCTCGCAAAGCCGCAGCCAGACTCCACCATGGTCGCCATCGTGCGCGAGAGCTCCATGGCCGGGGGCGTCGTCATGCTCGCTGGGCCGCACTCCACACCATCATCCACCATCACGGTCCCGATCAGCCCGCAGCGATGACGTGCCGCGTTGAGCAGTTTCCACACCAGGAAACTGATCGTCGTCTTGCCGTTGGTCCCCGTCACGCCGAAGACACCAAGGCGCGACGCGGGCGAGCCATAGAAACGCTCACCCAGAAGCGCCGAGGCCAGCGCGATATCCGGGGCGTGCAGCATCGGGACATCAAAGCCCTCGGGCGCTGCCAGCCCGGGCTGATCAGAGAGAATCGCAACGGCGCCAGCCGCCGCGGCGTCGGCCATGAAGCGCTTGCCATCGGCCTTCAGCCCGCCGCGAGCGACAAAGAGCGACCCCGGCACCGCGGTGCGGCTGTCCTCGGTCAGATCACAGACGCGAACACCCTCCGCCCCCGCCGGGCAGACAATCGGCAGACCACGGATCAGCTCTCCCAGCAGCATCGCCCGTCCTCCATGACGAAATAGACGGAATTGTCGAGTTTCCGCGAGTTCAAGAGGGGCACACACGAACCAGCACGCCTGACACGCCGCACCCTCATCGGCATAGCCAGCATCAGCGGACCAGTGTACGACTTCAAACGTGGCACCGGCCTCCCGGCCGGAGCCTTGATTCCCGCCTCCCACGCCCGCCGCGCCCGCACGCCGCGTAAACTCCGGCTTCACCCGTCCCCGTGGCGCAACTGGATAGCGCTCCCGTCTTCTAAATGGGTGGTTGGTGGTTCGAGTCCACCCGGGGACGCTTGGCGAGGCGTTTCAATCACACTCGCAAGCAATGCTCGCTTGGAGACAAAGCAACCCCGGCGATCCGAGTCGCCGGGGTTGATGCAAACTTCACGCGCTCGCAATCTTCCCACGAACACCTGGGTGTATTCGTCCCGCTACGGGCCCAGACTCAGCCCTTGTTGCCTTAGCCCTTGTTGCCGATCTTCGGCGCACTCGCACGCATCGGGTTGCTGATCACGCCAGGCTTGAAGACCGGGCCAGCCGGCTTGGCCGTCGGCGCGGCGGCCTTCGGCGTCGGGAGGCGCTGCGGCGCGGGCTGAGGCGAGAGCGTCTTCGTCGCGGGGGCGCTGAGCGGGCGACCCGGAGCGGCACCCTGCTTGGGTGCGCTGGTCAGCGTGGCCGGGGACTTGGCGGGCGTCGGGAGCCGCTGCGGCGCGGGCTGGGGCGAGAGGATCTTGGGTGCGGGTGCCGAGATCGGCGATCCGGGCTTGGCACCCTGCTTGGGCTGCATGGTTGCCGGGGAGGGGGAGTTGGCGCGGGCCGAGCCCATCTTGTTCCCCGTCAGCGGCTTGACGTTCTTTGAGAGCTGGCCGATCTTCTTGTCGGCCTTCTCCATCGCCGCGAGGCCGAAGCTTCCGTTGAACTTCTGGGCGTCGATCTTGCCCGCGGTGTCCTTGTCCTGAGGCCCGGACTTGAGCTGGTTGATCTTGCTGACGGCGGCATCGACACGCTTCTCGCCCGCGGCCTTCAGGCCCTTCTGCTCGGCGATCTGCTTGACGGACGTGACGCCCTTCTTGAACTGCGACATTGTGCGGCTCTCCGATTGCACCACCCCGTACGCCATCGCAACACGTGTGCAACGGCTCAATTCGCTCGTCGAACCTAACGCTGCTCCATGACGCTCGCAAGCGCCAGCCACCTTGTTCAGCGCAGTTTTCCGAGACCGAGTCCGATCCTTCCAAAAGAAATCTGCTCGGCGCCCGCCCAGCATCCCCACCCCCCACACCCCCACCCCGTTCACCACCGAAACCGTGCCCAAGCTCATCCGCCCAACACCCGCAGGTCGCTCACGTGCGCCTCCACCCGGCGCGACCCGCTCCATTCGGAGATCACCGGCGTTGCGATGGCCTCCAGCATCATGCCCCGCTTGAACTCCGCCGCACGGTGCCCCCACTTCCAGAGCACCAGCCGCAGCGGCGGCGTTCGCCCTCCCCCACTCGCCCCACCTTCTCTGCCTCGCCCACCAACACCCCAGCCCGCCTCGACCTGAATCCCCAGGTGCGCGTTCATCTTGCCAAAGGTCGTCGGCAGTGCCGCGATGCGCAGCTGCGTCAACCGCAGCTGAACCTGCGGGTTGGAGCGACCAAACGGGCCAATGCGAGAGAGCCCATCAACGGTCGCGACATCAAGCTCGTGGGCCGCCGCGTCGCAGTCGTATCCCAGCCGTCCCACCAAGTCCTCGGGCGTGATCCGCGTGTTGGCGTGCTCCACGAACGCGCGCGTGAACTCCTCCAGCCGCGCATTCTCAACCCGCAGTCCCGCTGCCATGTCATGCCCGCCGAACTGCATCAGGTGCGACGCGCAGGCCTCAAGACCCGCGTGCAGACTGAATCCATCCACGCTCCGCCCCGAGCCATGGCAGTGGTCCGGACCCTGCGCCATCAGGATCGCCGGGCGGTGGTACTTCTCAACCAGCCGCGAACAGACGATGCCAACCACGCCCGCGTGCCACGCCGGATCCGCGAGCACGATCGCGCGACTGTCCGGACTCGTCATGCCCGCGGCCTCCGCGCGCTCGCACGCCTGGCGAAAAATCGCCCGCTCAGTCTCGCGCCGCTGATCGTTGAGCTCGGTGAGCTGGGCCGCGATCTCGCGCGCCCGCGGCCCCTTCGCGGTCGTGAGCAGCTCCACCGCTTCGCGCGCATGGCCCATACGCCCGCACGCGTTCAGCCGTGGCCCGATCTTAAAGCCCGCGTCCATCGCGCTGATCTTCTCATCCGCAAGCCCCGAGGCATCGACCAGCGCCTTCAGCCCCTCAACGCTCGTCGTCCGCACGCGAACGAGCCCAAAGCTCGCGATCGCGCGATTCTCATCCACCAGCGGCACGACATCCGCGATCGTCCCCAATCCCGCCAGCCCCAGCATGTCCATGAGCACAGCGCGGACGGCCTCCGGCACCTTGGGCCCCGCCGCCGCCAGCGTCGCGAGGCGCCACGCCACCTTGAACGCGACGCCCGCGCCACACAGCTCACCAAACGGATACTTGGAGTCCGGCCGCCGCGGATGAACCACCGCAAAGGCCTCGGGTAACTCCGCGAGCGTCGCGGGCGGATTGTGATGGTCGGTGATGATGAGATCCACGCCGCACTCGCGCGCCGCGCGTGCTGGCCCCACCGCCGTCACGCCGCAATCTACCGACACGATCACCCTTGCTCCCGCTGCGGCCAGCTCACGGATCGCCTCGTCATTGAGCCCGTACCCCTCATCGATCCGGTGCGGCACATAAGTCACGATGTCCGCCGCCGGCGCTACAGCCTTCAGCACATGGAAGAGGATCGCACTGGCCGTGATCCCATCCACGTCGTAGTCGCCGTAGATCGCGATGCGTTCACCGCCCCGCGCAGCCTCGAGCAGCCGCGCCGCCGCGCGATCAAGGTCAGGGATCAGCGATGGATCATGCAGGTGCGTGAGCTTTGGCTGCAGAAACCGGTCCGCCGCCGCGGGCTCCGCAATGCCTCGAGCTCGGAGCACACGCTCGACCAGATGCACCTGGCCCCTCGAGTCCATAGACCCCGCCACGCCCGCCCCCACTGCCCCTCCCGCCATATCGCGACGCTTCCAGAGCATCGTGAGCCCACGGACTTCCACGGGCGCACCAGCCTTGGCAGCACTCATCACTTCCACCACGCGCCCTGCCGGCGTCGTTACGTCGCGCTCCGTCGCTTCGATCATGGGCGCAGGATATCGTCCCCGGAGCGCACGCTCGACATGCCGACACACGGACTCTCCCCGGCACTCACAACAGGAATCCCGCCATGGTTCGCCTCACCAAGATCTATACCCGCACCGGCGACGACGGCACCACGGGCCTCGCCACCGGCCAGCGCGTCAGGAAGGACGATCCGCGCGTCGAGGCCTACGGCACGGTCGATGAGACCAACGCCGCCATCGGACTCGCCGTCATCCAGGCCGATCTCGCGCACCAGACCGACCCCTTCGCCCGGCGCATCGCCGCGATCCTGCGAAACGTGCAGCACGACCTCTTCGACCTCGGCGCCGATCTCGCGACACCCGTCGCGCACAACGAGCCCGACGGCTCGCGTCTCCGCATCGTCACCGCACAGGTCGACAAGCTCGAACGCGCCATCGACGAGCACAACGAGCGCCTCGCGCCCCTCAACAGCTTCGTCCTGCCCGGCGGCTCGCCCCTCGCCGCGGCACTCCACCTCGCACGAACCATCACGCGCCGCGCCGAACGCCTCGCCGTCACACTCGCCAGCCAGGACATCGACGGCGTCAACGCCGAGGCCGTGAAGTACCTCAATCGCTTGAGCGATCTGCTCTTTGTCCTCTCACGCGTCGCAAACGAGGACGGCAAGAAGGATGTCCTCTGGGTTCCCGGCTCGGGCCGCAAGTAGCGTCATTTGCCCCAAGAGACACGCCGCGGCGCGGCGTGCCACTCAAAGCACCCAACGCCTCACGGCCCCTGCAGCTCGCTTGACCGCGTGCGCATGTCATCGCTCGTGTCCGTCATGCGATCCGGCCCATCGCTGATGAGGATGAAACCGTCGCCGCTCGTGAGCTCGAAGCGGTAGCGCGTGCCCCAGGGGTCGATCCGCGCGTCCTCGTCCACATCGATCGTGTCGAGCGAGCCGGGCATCACGCCGCGCTCGGACTTGAACCTCACGCACGCATCGCGAATCTCCACGGCGTCGCTGTTCATCTCCATGCTGGCCGGGAGAATGTCACCAAGCATCGTCGCAGCCTTCGAGGCTCCGCGATAGACCAAGATCACCGTGATGCCCCACCCCACCGTGCCAATCAGCCCAAGCACCACGCCCACCACCGCCAGCAGCTTCGGCTGCTTACGAAGCCCCAGCGCCGAAACGACAAGCCCGATCGGCGACGGCAGCCCGCACGCCACCAAGCCCAGCAGGCTCAGCACAAAGCCCCAGAACCCCGCAGGATTCGATGGGCCAGGCGCAGGAATCGTCACCGTCGGCTGATGCGGCACAGGTCCCGGCGCGGGCTGAAAAGACGGACTTGGTTGATTCTGGTCGGTCATGCGTCTGGCTCCGTCGTGGTCGAACGTGCTGGGAATCGCTGGGACGTGGGCGCTCGTGTCTGATCGTGCACAGTCACGCAAGCTCGCGCACGCCGCACCATCCTACTTCGTACTTCAGTGTGACCGGTTTTGCCCTCCGACGCCACCCGGCCCGTACAGCGGCCGCGCCGACGCCTCGGCATCTACATCACGACCGAAACCGGCAACGACCCAGCCTCACGCACCGCCTCCAGCGCGTGACCCAGCTCCGCCAAGCGAAACTTACCCTGCAGGAGGCCACTCACGTCCAGCTCGCCGCGCTCAAGGTGCCCCATCGCCTCCGCGAGACTTCCGCCCCGCACACCAATCAGCTGCACCTCATTCGCCGCGGCCCGCGCCAGATCCAGCCGCACGCCCTGCGCCGCCATCACCGCGCTCGGTACCGCAGGTGCATCACTTCGCACCACGATCGTCCCGCGCGGCCTCACCAGCTCCAGCGCCACCGGCGCTCCGCTCAAATCGCCGGTGCAGTCCACCACGATGTCCTGATCCATCCGCCGCCCGATCTCCGCCAGCAGCCGATGCTTGATGCCCCTCCGCTCGCACAGCACGGCCCGCTCGGCCCGCTGCCCGATCAGCCGCACACTCGCGTTCTTCCGCGCCATCGCCTGCGCCGTGAGGATCGCCTCCGCCGAATCACCCAGCACCGTCACGTACGTCTTCCCCTCAATCCGCACCACCTGGCACGCATGCAGTGCCAGCGCCGCGGCCTGAGCCATCAGCGCCTCCTCATCTGACACTGCAGCAGGCACCGGCACCAGATTCATCCGCGGCACCCGCACCGTCGGAGCAAACGCACCATCACGCCCGCGCTGCCCGAGCGTCGCCCGGTTCTGGCAATGCTGCCTCAGACCCCTGCGGCACAGATCACACGCACCACACACCACATCCACCGCCGCGACGTATCGCAACTGCTCCGCCCCCTTGCGGCCCTCCGAGCCCTGATCGATCACACCAACAAAGCTCGAGCCCCGCACGCCCCCAAACTCAACCGCGAGCGTCTCCGTCCGAGTGACCATCGCTCGCAGCACGCGCAGCGTCACCTCCGCATCTTGCCCCCCCACTCCCGCCACGCGCGCATCACCCGCCCCGACGCCTCGAACATTCGGCATCGGGTCCGGTCGTGCAGAACGCGGCTGGTGTGGAACTGTCAACTGAACTCGCTCCTTGAACTCCCTCGAACACCGACGCAATCCCAGGCACACACGCCTCGCGTGCCGTCTGCTACCACTCATGCATCGACACATCGCCACGCCGGCCGCCACGCGGGCACGACCGAACTCATCGCGCACGCTCGCACCATCAACGTACATCGCCCCACCCAATCCTGTTGCCCCGATAACCCGCACTCCTCGTGCGTGCGGAGTACGCCCCTGATCCCGCTCACGCCCCCGGCCGCGACCGGACCTTGCGTGCCACCTCGACGCGCTCAGCCTCCCACCCGGAAGTCGGGACCTCATCGTTGAAGTAGTGCAGGATCCAGTCGAGCTGCCCCGTGTGGTACAGGTCGGCAAAGGCCACCACCGGCTCGGGCGCATAGCGAGTGCCCATGCCCGCCTGCAGTTCCACCACCGCCCGGCGCGCTGCCTCTTCCCCGACCTGCGAACGATACGGCCGCACGCTCGTCATCGCGTCGAACGAGTCAATCACCGCAAACCACCGGGCCACCAGAGGGATCGCCTCGCCCGCAAGCCCATCGGGATATCCAAGACCATCAAACCGCTCGTGATGGTGGCGCACAAGATTCAGCAGGATCGGGTCGTCCTCACCCATGCTCACCAGCGCCTGGTGCCCCAGCGCAGCGTGCGTCTTCATCACCGCGAACTCCGCATCCGTCAAAGGCCCGGGCTTGCCCAGAATCTCCTCCGAGATGTCGATCTTCCCGATGTCGTGCAGCGCCGCGGCGAAGGTCAGCCGCTGCTCCTCCTCGTGCGAGATCCCCACCGCCTCCGCCAGCGCCCGCGTGTACAGCACCACACGCCACGTGTGGGCCGCCGTCGCGCAATCCTTGTGCTCGATCACGCGAACCAGTGCCGCGGCCGTTTCTTTGTCGATGCGCATTGCCTTCATCATTGCACGCCACGCCGCCATGGCACGACCATCCTGCTGCTGGCTCCCTACGCTCAGATCCGATGGTGACATGCCAGATCGATCCCGCTCTCGAACGCAAGACCCTTGGCGACTTCCGGTTTCCACTGGGCGTCTATCCCGTCGAGGAGATGAAGCCCAAGGCCGGCTACACGCTCCACTTTGAGCCCGCAGACGGCGGCGAAGAAGAAGACTGGGAAGAGTGGCCCGATCGCTACATCTTCGACATCGTCGCCTCCGCCGAGCGCGTCCCCAGCCTCGTGACCGTGCTGGTCTCGATGCTCCCGGGGCGCATCTTCCCCATCCTGGACGTCATGGGCCACGACGCGTACCGCGAGATTGATCCCTTCGTCGCCTACGAGCCCGTCGGCATCGAGCACTTCATGGAAGAGCTCCACCGCTTCAAGGACTTCCTCTTTGAAGACGGCATGTGCGGCTTTGGCGCGATGGCCGAAGAACCCTTCTTCTACCTCTTCGTTGACGAGCACAAGATCGTCACCGTTCGCGCCGAGCCTGAAATGAAGGAGCGCATCGAGCGCATCCTCGCCGCCTTCGGGCTCGAAGCGATGGAGGAGCCCGCCGGCGCTGACGCCTCCGCGCACGAACACCGCGGCGTCCTCCGCATCACCGACGATGCACCCAACCTCCTCAGCATGGAGGAAATCATCGAGCGGCTTCGCGATCGGTGGGGCCTCTCGCTCAACGTCGATCCCGAGAGCAACACCGACGACGACGGACGCGAACTCGGCACCACCCTCTGGCGCTGCGTCCTCCGGCGCGTAACCGATGATGGCCCCGCGCGGTATGCCGAAGTCGTTCTCTACGCCGACTGCCTCAGGCAGGCGGAGGACATCGCTCTCGACGCCGTCGACGAGCTCGACGAACAGCCCGAACTCACCGACACCACCGTGATCGAGGCCGATCGCCTCGATGATGAGCAGCTCAAGGCCTACCCCGGCAAACTGCGCCGGCCCAAGGGCACCAAGCCCGAAGCCGGCTTTGTCCTCGCAAAACGCTGGATCCCGTGAGCCATACCAATCAGTGTAAACCCGAATTTCAGTAGCTCGAACGCCCAAACTTCCAGCGGGCAGGACCCCTAGTCCAAACAAAAAACGAACATTTTGTCCGCGGTGCAGCTGTCGCCCGTTTGCAAGTCGCACGCGGCGGGTGTATCTTCCCGCCTTGTCGGAGTCCCAAAGCGGCGCGAAGGCGTCCGCATGTGCACGCAAAGCCGAAAGGCCAGATGTGCTCAGGGACCCGGTAAGCCGCGACGACGCGCGGGCGACAGGCTGGCCACCAAGGCTCGCCAAAGCCCAAAGCCAGGTCAGTCGCGTGTGGTACGTGGTTCTGAAATGCTGTGTCCCCCGCCTCTTCGCTGGCTGTCCGAGGCTGGCCGTGTCCGGATTGAGCCTGTTGTAGAGAAGCTGTCGATCCCGCTTTGGAGATGCTTATGGTGCTTGGGAACTCGCGCAAGGTTCGTTCGCTCGTGGCGCTCGCCGGCATTGCTGGTGGCATGTGCGCCGTCGCCACGCCGACCATCGCTCAGGTCGCAGGCACCACTGATGCCCCTTCATCCGAAGACGCGGCATCGATGGACACCATCTCCGCTGCGGCCCGCCTCGATGCGGCCTCGGAGCTGCTCATTGCTGGCAAGCCCACGCAGGCCCAGCGCCTCCTGATGTCCATCACCTCACCCGCTCGCTCGGCATCCCTCTCCAATGAGGAACGCGCCCGGGCCACGAAGCTGATGGCCAACGCCGCCAACCGCCTGCGCTCCATGCCGCCAGTTGAGCTCAGCCTCGACAAGGCCGAGGACGCGCTCAGCCGTGGCGACCTCCGCACCGTCGAGACCCACGCCGGCGCCGTGATCAAGGCACCCAAGGCCACCAACGAGCAGGTCGACCTCGCCAAGTCGTTCATCGAGCAGGCCCGTGATCGCCGCGCCGCGCTCGAGGCCTCCGCTCCCGACGCGCTCGATGCCGCCATCGCCGCCTTCGACGCTGGCCGCTACGCCGAGTCCAAGGCTGGCCTCGATGCCCTCCACCGCTCCGGTGTCTCTCTGAGCCAGGAGCAGCGCGGCATCCTTGCCGTCTATCAGTCGCGCCTCGTAGAAGTCGAGATCGCCCGTGGCCAGACCTTCGAGCTCCCCAGCGATGTCGCCCTCGGCATGCTCCAGCCCGGAGTGGTCCGCCGCCGCGACTCGATCCCCGCCCCCGCCCAGCCCGCTCCCGAGCCAGCGCCAGCCCCCGCACCCGCTCAGGCGCCTGCTCCGGCCCCAGCACCTGCTCCAGCACCTGCTCCAGCACCTGCTCCAGCTCCGGCCCCAGCACCTGCTCCAGCTCCGGCTCCAGCTCCGGCACCCGTGATGGCCCCTGCTCCAGTGATGGCTCCGGCCCCCGCAGCTGCTCCGGCCCCCGCGCAGCCCACGGACCTGATCGAGCTCGCACGCCGCTTCGAGGCTGAGAATCTTCTCGCCGAGGCCAACGCCGCCTTCGATGAAGGCCGCGTTCGCGAGGCCGCCGACAAGTACACCCGCCTCCTCGCCAACTACACGAACCAGCTCGACGCCACCCAGCGTCAGTTCGCCGATCAGCGCCTTGCCGAATCCCGCGTCCGCATGGACGTGGCTCCCACCGGCGCAGGCGGTGCCCTCAGCTCCTTCGTCGGCCAGACGCAGATCGCCAAGGACCAGACCCTCGCCGAGTTCAGCAACGATCTCGCTCAGGCCCAGCGAGCACTCGACAGCGGCGACGTCGCCCGCGCCCGCGACCTCGCGGCCTCCGCCAACCTCCGCCTCAACGCTGGCCGCCAGCTCTTCTCCACCGCCGAGATGGAGTCCTACGCCCAGCAGGTCGCCGATCTTCGCTCGAAGATCGACGCCAGCGAGGACAGCATCCAGACCAACATCTCCAGGGAGCGGGAAATCGCCCTCGAGAAGGCCGCCCGTGAGGCAGCCCAGCAGGACGCCCAGGCCAAGGGCCGCAAGATCGACGAGGCCCTCGCCCGTGTTCGCGCTCTCCAGGCCGAGCAGAAGTACGAGGAAGCCCTCCAGGTCGTCGAGCAGATCCTCTTCCTCGATCCCATCAACTCCACCGGCCTCATTCTGAAGGACGCCCTCCGCGACATCATCATCTTCCGTCGCGCCGAGGGGTACCAGCAGGACAAGGAACGCGGCATCATCTTCCACGAGGTCAACAACCTCCGCGCCCTGATCCCGCCGGATCAGATCATGGAGTACCCCGAGGACTGGCCCGCCATCACCTACCGCCGCGGCGAGCCGATCGCCTTCGCCGACAGCGAGGAAAACCGCCGCGCTCTTGCCGTCCTCGAGACCAAGCGCATTCCCGTTGCTTTCAACGACACCCCACTCTCCAACATCATCGGCTTCCTCTCGCAGGTCACCAACCTGAACGTCGACGTTGACTGGCAGTCCCTCGAGACCGCCGGCATCGATCGCGAAGCCCCGATCACGCTCAACCTGACCAACGTTCCCGTCAAGACCGTTCTTGACCGCGTCGTCGAGAAGGCCAGCGGCGGCGACCCCATCAACGGCGCTGCATGGTCCATCAACGATGGCGTTCTGACCATCGCCTCACGCGAAGTCATCAACAAGAACAAGGTCTTGGTCATCTACGACATCCGCGACCTCCTTATCGAGATCCCCGATTACCCCAACGCCCCAGAGCTCGATCTGCAGAACGTCCTTCAGCAGTCCGGCCAGGGCGGCGGCGGCGGCGGCCAGAGTCCCTTCAACGATGAAGACGAGGATCAGGAGCCCGGCCGCACCCTCCAGGAGCGCACCGATGAGCTCATCAACATCATCACGACCAACGTCGACTCTCAGGGCTGGCAGGAGAACGGCGGCGACGTCGGCTTCATCCAGCAGCTCCAGGGCTCGCTGATCATCACCAACACGCCCGCCAACCACCGCGCGGTCCACGGCCTCCTCAGCAAGCTCCGCGAAGTCCGCGCGATGCAGATCAACGTCGAGACCCGCTTCCTCCTGGTCTCGCAGGACTTCTTCGAGCAGATCGGCTTCGACATCGACGTCTACTTCAACGCTGACAACAACCAGGTCCGCGCCGCTCAGGCCCAGCGTCCCACCACCCGACCCAACGAGTTCTTTGATCGAACCTCCGGCCGCCTCTCGCCGACCTTCCCCACAAGCGGTACCGGTGCCAACGCCCTCCGCACGCCCCTGCCCAGCCCCCTCTCGGTCATCAGCACCGAGCAGAACAGCCTCGGCCTCGCCGAGCAGCTCATCGAGAGCGACTTCGCCAGCGACATCCTCAGCACCGCCCCCGCCCTGGGCATCGCCGGCCAGTTCCTGGACGACATCCAGGTCGACTTCCTGATCAAGGCCACCCAGGCCGACCGCCGCACCGTCAGCCTCACGGCCCCTCGACTGACCTTCACCAACGGCCAGATCGCCAACATCTATGTCGTCACGCAGGTCTCCTTCATCTCCGACCTCACGCCCGTCGTCAGCGAGTCGGCCGTCGGCTTTGACCCCCAGCTCGCCGCCGTCTCCGAGGGTGTCGTGATGCTCGTCGAGGGCACGGTCTCCGCAGACCGCCGCTACGTCACCATGAACCTCGATGCCGCCGTCTCCCGCATCGACGGTTTCACGAACTCGCCCGTCACGGCCGTCGCCGGTGGCCAGCTCGTCAACTCTGCCGACACGCAGTCCTTCGTCCAGCAGCCGACCGTCACCGTGACCCGCGTGCAGACGACCGTCACCGTTCCCGATCAGGGCACCATCCTCCTCGGTGGCCAGCGCCTCGTCACCGAGGCCGAGTCCGAGTCCGGCGTGCCCGTCCTCTCCAAGATCCCGATCCTCAACCGCTTCTTCACCAACCGCGTCGTGACCAAGAGCGAGCAGACCCTGCTCATCCTCGTCAAGCCCACGGTCCTCATCCAGAACGAGGAGGAAGAACGCAACTTCCCGGGCCTCACCGACTCGGTCCGCCTCCCCTTCGGCGGCGGCTAAGCAAGCCCTCCTTTGAGTCGTTGATCTAGACCTTCCAAGCATCGTTCAGAATCACAAGAACCCCGGGACCCATCGTCCCGGGGTTCTTTCTTTGCAGCATCACGCCGAGTCTGAGGCTTTGCAAAGGCTCGGATCGGACTTCTCAACACGTGCGAAGCAAGCGGAACTCGCATCACACGCACACATCGATCTTCGCCGCTTGACGCATCACGCGCCCACTCGACTCTCAACCGCTCAACGCCCCTGTTCACTCACGAGCGCCTTCACCATCAACCGCACACGACTCGCAGCCCGCGCCACGCGCCGGTTCTCTTTCTGCGAGCCGAGCTGTTCCGAAGCAAACACCACAACTCGCGGCGTCAATACATCCTTCGAAGCGGGCGGCGAGATCCACATCACGATGTCGGCCGTCTGACCGCCGCGGCTCTTCTGCGCGGCCATCCACGCCTGGATCTTCGTCTTCGCTTCCAAGCTGTCGGTGGGCACCTGTCCCATGCTCATGCGAACCGACGCGAGAAGCTCATTCTCCGCGTCCAACGCGGCGCGATCGGTCGCTGCTTCGGTCGTGAGCGTCGCGGCAGGAAGTGGCAGCAGATTCCCCGAGACCACATACCCCTGCGAACGCAGCGCCGACTCAATCCGTGAGATCATCTCCTCCGCCTCGGGCGTACGCGGCGCGAGCACATCTGAGACGATCAGCACGCGCGTTCCGGCAAAGGGCGACTCCGGACCGGCGCTCGGCTTCGCGGCCGCCGAAACCACAATCGCGGGCAGCCCACCCGCGCTCGCTTCGATCGTGGCCTGGGCGTTCTCGAGTGCGACCTCGGCGCGGACCGCGGCGTCTTCAATCGCGGCCTCGGTCAAGGCAATCGCCCGCGAGAGCGCCTCGCCGGCCTCGGTCTCCATCGGTGCCAGCCCGTCCACGTGACTCACAAAGTCCGCGCTCTCAGCAGAGTCCTTCGACTGCTTGAGCGACTCTACCACCAGCGTTCCAAGCCCACCCAGCACGACAAAGACCGCAACGCCCAGGCCCCAGTTCAGGCCCGCGGGCGTGCCGCCGCCGCGACGCCCCGCCTGAAACGCCGCACGCCGCGCGGACGCAGCGGCACGGATCTCTGGCGCGGTCCTTCCACGAAACGCCGCCGTCGCGCGCGGATCGATCCATCGCGAGGGCGACATCGGCTGCACCACCGGAGCGGCCACGGGCGCCGCCGCCACACGCTCGCTCGCCTGCGCTGGCGCCTCGCGCAGAGCCTCGCCGCTCCACCAATTCGTCACGCGGATCTTGGGCGCCTCTCGCACCGGCGAAGCAGCGCCGCCCATCGCCCGTGCCGCCGCGGCACCGACCGAGCCAGCCCAAGTCGCCGCCGCCGCGCCCGCTGCACCGCCGCTCCCGCCGATGGCGCTGAACCGCGACTCGCTCTGCCGGACCGGTCCGTCACCGATGGACGAATCATCGCCCAGCGCGCTCATGCTCGGCAGATCGACCGGTCGCATCGCAAACGGATCGGGCGCCGACAGCACCGCGTTGAGGTCCGCGAGCATGAGGGCCGCGGAGTCGTACCGCTTGTCATAGTTGGCCATCGCGCGCCGGATGATCCACTTGATCGCCTCGGGACAACGCTTGGTGACCTGCGAGAGCTCGCCGTGCGCGGGGAAGGAGTCCTCGATGACTGAATACAGCACTGCGCCGACGCCATAGATGTCGAATCGCGTTCCATCGACCTCATGGACCTTCACGCCGCGGAGCGCGAGCCGCACCATCTCCGGATCTCGGAAGTACTCGGTGCCGTGCGTCGTGAGCGTCATCGCCGAACGCAGTGAAGAAACGAGCCCGAAATCCACAAGGTGCGCACGACCGTCGCGGTGGTCGATGATGATGTTGTCGGGCTTCACATCCTTGTGCCACAGCCCGCCCTTGTGGTAGATCGAGAGCGTGTCGACAATGTCAGAGACATACGCGACCGCCGCACGCAGCGCGCGCGGATCAAGGCCACCGGGCGCACTCTCCGCATGCAGACGCCGCGTCGCCATCGACAGCGAGTCGCCGGGCACGTACCGCATCACATAGTGGAATCGCTCCTGGCCCATCGCGTGATCGAGGATCAGGCCCAGCCGCTTGGCGGCGTCCAGACTCCGGCTCTCACGCACGATCTGCGGCAGCGAGCTCCCCTCCGTCAGCGAGAAGGCCTTGATCACCACGCGATCCACATCCGCAAAGCCATCACGCGCCAGGATCGTGCGCCGCGTCGCGTCGGGCTCTGCGATGTAGAGCTTGGCGCCGCTGCCGCCGGTCGGCAACGAACCGATGATCGAGTATCCCTCGAACTGGCCCGCACGCCCCCGCACAGGAAGATCCGCCGTCGGCGCGCCAGCCATCACATCAGGCAGGCGCTGCTCGAGCCCCTCGGTGAGGCCCCCAAGGCCAAAGAGCCGCAGCGGGTGGCCGATGACCACTCTGTACAGGCACTTTCCCGCGGTCGTGATCTCATCCTGGATCGCACGCCCATAGTGAGAGGCCGCGGAGAACCGCGCGATGACCAGAGACAGCACCGCCATCGGGATGTAGAAGACCAGCAGCAGCAGCGCGCCGACGAACCGGAGCGCGTCACCCACTTCACCCCGCACGAAACGGGCGATGTGCGTGATGAGACGGAACCCCATCACGATGAAGCCCACGGCGATGACGATCGCGAGCACCAGCCCGACGATGACCGCGACCGCAACGATACCGGATCCGATGATTCCCATGCGTCACCACCTCGATCAGCGTGCGTCACCAGAGAAGCCTGGCAACGCACAGAGGAGACCAACCAACCTCAGGCCTTCGGCTTGACCGCTCAGGCCTTGGGCTTCCCCGACGAGAGGGCAACAACGACAACAATTCCAACGACCACGGCGGCAAGGAGCGCCAGGCCCACGATCGCGATCAAGCCAATTCCTGCCGTCATCGCATACCTCCGCCGGTCTCACCGGCCGCTAGCGCAACCGCTCTTCCTGATCTTCCCGACGCAGTTCCACCTGCCTCAAGTAGATCTCGCCGATGGCCTCGTCAAAGAGGGCATCGTCGCTGGCGTCACGGTCCTGTTTGGGAGAAAGGTCGATCCCCTTTCGCTGCGCTTCCTCGCGCTCGTCGGGTGTGAAGCTGTAGAGCGTGATGATCTCGGCGAGTCGGGCGCGCAGCATGTCGCGGACCCGCGCCAGACGCCGGCTGACCGTCGGCTCGCTGATCCCGAGCGCATCCGCAACCTCTCGGCCGGGCTTCCCTTCCAGAACCCGCATGGAGAAGATGGAAAAGTCAGCGAAGTCGGCCTCTTTCCCAACGGCCTTGATCGCCGCCTCGACCTTGGCACCGAAGACCGCGGCCTCATACCGCGAGTCCGCGGCCAGCGCGTTGGACTCGAGCATCCAGCGTTCGTCGAGCTCCGCGGCCTTCTTGTTCCCGCCGCGCTTCTGGGCGTGGCGACGGTCCATCTCATCCCCCAGGACGTGCTTGGCAATCGCAAGCAGCCACGTGGAAAACCGCGCGCCCCGCGAAGGGTCGAAGCGGTCGATGGACTCAGACAACGCCGCGAGCGTCTCCTGAGAGAGGTCCTGGACCGTCTGTGACCCGATGCGGCCCTTGCCCCACTTGGTGAGCTGGGCACGCACGACAGGACCAAACGTCTCCCAAAGCTCGAACCACGCCCCCTGGTCGTTGGCACGAAGCCGCCCGATGAAGCCAGTTGTAATCGGTGTCAGCATCGCGTTCAGAACCTCCGTCGGGGTGCAGAAGTGCGGGAGTGAAGGAACCTCCCCACTCATTCGCAGAACCGCTGGGAAGATTACACGTGAGAAGGCACTGGGGACTGGGGATTGGGCACTGGGGTCGGAAAAGGCAGTTTGGAAGGCTGAATGGACGTTTTTGGAGAGTTTGGAGGGAAA
>JBBASU010000020.1:0-62293 GCA_040399065.1 Phycisphaerales bacterium
CCGGGATGAGCTATGATCTTCCATCTAACCCTCCTGATATGGCGTGGTGCGCGCTCGCAGGGCTGCGGCGATGGCGGGGTGGACGATCAACTGGTCGCCGACCCGAAACGCGCCGGGCTTTTTCCTGAACTCGCCGCCGAACCGCTTGAGCAGCTTTTTGCGGATGCGCTTGCTGCGGTGCCGTGACGCTGGAAACAGGCGCTCGTCGGTCTCAACCAGTGCGCTCGTCGTGACGATCATGCGGGCAAGGTCCATCTAACCCTCCTGAGAGGCGAGGAGAGCACGGACGTGACCAGCGATCTTCGCCTCGAAGCTGGCAATTTCGTCTTCGTCATAGGCGTCGAGGGCCGGGAACTCTTCCTGCATCTCGCCGACGATGGTTTCGGCAAGGATCAGAACTCGGTCCTCTGCCAGTTCAGCGGGAACCACTGAGGGGCGGGTGTTCCAAGCTGTGAGCGCTTCGGCTTCCGAATGCCACGCGGCCCCCGGATATGCGCAGGGGCACATGAAGGTCGAGCAAAGGACGCGATACTCGAAACTGCCGTAGGGCTTGGCGACGTCCAGCTTCGACACGCTCGCCTCCGCCCCGCAAAACGGGCACGGCTTCAGCTTCTCTGTCATGGTGTGCTCCATCTGCCCCGGGGTTGGCGGCGAGGATTGTCCCCCGCCGCCCCGCCATGGTCAAGCTTCATCGAACGAGACGTTGAAGGCCGTCAGCGGCCGGTTGGGCAGCCCATCCGACCGGAGGGGCTTGATTGTCGACTGGGTCCTGTAGAGGGCCAGCGCCTGCCCGGCGTCTGGGAACAGCATCGCCGACTCCTTGTCCCGGGTCCAAGAGGCCTCGCCGCCGCCGCCATGGGCGTCCGGGTCAAACCCGTTGAGGTACTGGCCGATCAGGTGGTCGGCCGTGTCGTCGTGGGCGAAGCCGCCGCAGCGGATGACGAAGCCGCTCACAGTCGGTCCCCCTTCGCGTGGGCGACGAGGCGGACGTCGGCGCTGGTGACAGTCAGGGTGGCGACCTTGTCGACCAACTCCAGAACCATGGCCTCCAGCGCCGCGACACGCTGGGTCAGGGCGGCCAGATCGGGCTCTTTTGGCTTTTCCGGGCCCCGGATGTAAAGCTTCCCGAAGACCTGCGTGCGAAGGCCCCGGACGTTGTACTTCGTGCAGTCGAAGTCCATACCAGCCGCCACCGTCTCGTCGGAGTGACCTTCGTGGAAGGAGCAGGTCTCGGCGTCGATGCGCGTGATGACGGCCTCCAGCGCCGCTTCGATTTTCCGCTGCTGGAGGTAGGTCAGAAACTTGGCTGTCCTGCGGGGGGCTTCGTCCGGGGCTTTAGTCTCGGTTTCGGTCGTCATGGGCGTGGGTTCCTGTTTGCGGGTCTGGTCGATTTCGAGGAGGGATGGCGTGGGCACCGGCGGGGTGAACACCCGGTCGGCCAGAGGGTCGACGGGCGGCCACGGCGTGACCACCTCTCCCGTCCCCTGAAGGCGGTAGTCGACGACGCCG
Source organism: Phycisphaerales bacterium (assembly GCA_040399065.1). GTDB lineage: Bacteria > Planctomycetota > Phycisphaerae > Phycisphaerales > UBA1924 > JBBASU01. The sequence continues at coordinate 1,510 of JBBASU010000020.1, forward strand.
AGTCCGATAGGGTAGCCCGGGTCTCCGGGGGTGACCTGAATCCGAACGAACTGGTCGAAGTCGTGCGCCGCGAAGCCCACGGCGACGTGCCGCAGTCGCCGCTTCCGGTTCGCCTTGGCGTGGGCCGGGCAGAGGTCTTTCGACCGGCTCTGCCCCATCTCCCACCCGGCCCGCCGGAAGCGGCCCGCCATGGCCGCGAACGGCTGCGGCGCCCGGGTTCCGCCGTCGGCGATGTCATAGGCGACGCCGCACTTGCAGCAGACTGCGCGCTGGACGCGGACGGTGACCCGGTCATCGCCCGGGATCGCCTTGCGCAGCACCTTGAAGTTCTCGCCGAGGCTCATGACTGGGCCTCCAGCGCCTGCGCTTCCTCCGGCGTCGCCGGGCGGAAGTACGGTCGGATGTCGCCGTCTTCGTCGATCACTTCGAACTCGTGGAGGCGCAGGAGGCCACCGAGGGTCCAGTTGCACCCCTTGCCGCCGTCCTTGGCCTTGTCGCGCGGCGGTGGCCCGGCGTTGGTGATCCTGCCGATGCAGGAGAACCCGATGCGGCGCTCTGCATCAGCCTCGCTCAGGCCGGGCGCTGCCGCTAACATTGAGGCCATGGACTGGACGGTGTTGCACATGGGGCAGACCAGAGCGACGTGGCGCCGGGCGCTGACGCCCTGAGCCTTCAGGCGTCCGTGAAACTCCGCGATGGTGACGCGCTCGATACCGCTCATGACTGCTCCTCCGCAAACCGGACCTTGCCGTCTTCGCCGAGGGTGAGGGCCAAGGGCGGGTGATCCGCTCGCATGGCGCGCTGGCGCTGCTCCCAGAACTGCCGCCCTAGCAGCGGGCTCGGCGGTTCGCTGGCGGCCCGCTCACAGTCCGCGATGATCCGCGCGAGGGTCTCGGGGGCGAAGTCGGAGAAGCCGTGATGAACTTGCCCGTGCTCGTCCATGAGGGCGTCTTGCGTCGCGTCATCCGCGAACATCGCCTCCACATACCCCTGAGTAAAAGGGTCGAGGTCGGGCCAGACGTAGGGGGCGACGATGACCGGATCGCCGTTCGGGGCGACGCGGGGCACTTCGCCCGACGTGTCGAGTTGGAAGCCGCTCATGCCAGCACCCACAGGGCGACGGCGACCAAGGTCAGGAAGGTGGCGCTCCCGGCGAGGCGCAGGGCCTCTCTCGGCGAGACGCGGGGGAATGTGCTAGAGGTCATGAAGTTCTCCCGTGAACAAGCTTGACCATACATCGGTCGGCAAGGCTGTCAACGGGAAAACGTCGATCATTTGATACGGGAGCGGCGGACCATGATCTCGCGCTGGCCACAGGAACTGGTCGAGAAGGCCAAGAAACCGGCCGAGGTCGCGCTGGCCGAGGTGTTGGCCAAGCAGTTCGAACCCCAGATCACCAAGGCAGTCTTCGCCTATCTGGAGGGTCAGGCCGGTGTCCCGCTCCAGACCCTGATCGACGCGCTCATGAGCGGGGACGCGGGGAAGGTTCTACAGGCCATTTCCGCCGCCGGGGCCATCACGCCCACCGCGCCCATCAAGACCGGCCTACAGGACGCGCTCTGGGCCGCTGGCGTAGCCACCGTGTCGAACCTCGCCCCGCCGGGGACCACGCCGCCGGTGGTCCGGGCCGAGTTCCACTTCGACCGGGTCAACCCTACGCTGGTCGGGTGGCTTCAGTCGTATGAACTGGACCTGATCAAGCAGGTCGACAGCGGGACCCGCGAGTCCATCCGCGACATCCTCGTCGAGCAGATGCTGAAGGGCGACGGGCCCCAGAAGGCCGCCAGTCGGATCAAGGAGGTCATCGGCCTCACCAAGCGGCAGGCCAACGCCGTCGGCGCCTACCGCAAGGAACTGGAGACCTTCCACCTGAAGCGGTCGGCCGACGGGTGGAAGCTGGGCAGCAAGGTCGACATGGTCAACGGCCACCCGGTGTTCCGCATCGGGCCCGACGGCGACCCCATGGACGGTGTCATGGAGCGGCGACTGCGCGACTTCCGCTACGACCGGCAACTGATCAGGGCCATGGAGACCCGCAAGCCGCTGAAGCCCGAGCAGATCGACAAGATGGTCGCGGCCTACGCCCGGAAGTACCGGATGTATCGGGCCCGGAACATCGCCCGGACTGAGAGCCTGCGGGCGACCAACGTCGGGGTGCAGGAGGCCTACAGGCAGGCCATCGCCAAGGGTGTGATCGCCGAGGATGTCGTCCGGCGGTTCTGGATCGTCGGCAAGGACGAGCGGACCTGCGCAGTCTGCGCGCCCATCCCGAAGATGAACGAGGGCGGGGTGAAGTTCGCCCAGCCGTTCGCCACGCCCGCCGGGCCAGTCATGATGGGCCCGATCCACCCCCAGTGCCGGTGCTCGATCTTCATCCGGTGGGTGGTCCCCAGCTTCAAGAAAGCAGCTTGACCGCACGCTGAGGCCAAGCTAGAGAGCCGCCATCCTTTTTGCTGCGTCCAGCGGCGGCCCGGGTCGGTCCAACAGCTATCCCGGGTTGCCATCCGATGAAGCCGTTTCTAGGGCGGTGGAGGGCAGCGCAAAACATGGCCGACAGCGATGTCGGCAAGGCGTGAGTCAGGTGCGAGGGACGCGGCCTGATCGCATGTCGAACAACCCCCGGCTCAACCCCGGGGGTTGTTTCGTTTCGGGCGCCGGTGTACAGCCGCGCCATGGTCCGCAACCGCACCACCGCCGAAACGTCATCCTCGCTCACATAGCGGGGGCGATCCCCCGCGTCTGGCGGGGTGGCCGAGTGGTCGAAGGCGGCAGTCCCGAAAACTGATGAACCGCAAGGTTCCGTGGGTTCGAATCCCACCCCCGCCGCCATCCCCCTTCGCCGCGATAGTTCAGTGGCAGAACGCCCCTTTCGTAGTGGGGATGTCCGGGGTTCGATTCCTCGTCGCGGCTCCAGCTTGACCATCGCAGAACGATAAGCTAGACCATGCCGCCCGCTGTAGAGTGGCGGCGGGGTATCCCGGGTTCCTGCCGAGGGCTGCCGGGAGTTTGTCCAAACAGGCGCTTTGAATCGCCAGTGTAAACGGACGTTGTCGCCCCGGGGGAGCCGAACCCCGGGGCGTCTTCGTATCTGGAGGACTGCGCGATGGCTGACGAGACCCTTCCCACCTATGCCAAGGCTGGCGGCCCGCCGGACGACTGGACCGAGATACAGGTCTTCGACGTGGCGACCGGCGCCCGGGTCGAAGACGTGGTCGAGGTGAACACGGCCGAGGGCTGGGCCGAGGTGTACGTCCGCGACGAGAGGGGCCGTTACATCCTGTCGCCGACGGGCCGCGAGGTCGCTGTCGAGCGCATCCCCGGCGACTTCCGGCTCCAGCGCCGCCCGGTTGGCTGAATCCGCCGACCGTGCTAGGTCAAGCTGACGTGACCACCCCGCCGCCGACAGGATCGCTTGATGTCTGACACCCGCAAGCCGCGTGGCTTCGCCGCAATGACCCCCGAGCGCCGGGCCGAGGTCTCCCGCATGGGCGGCAAGTCAGTCGCCCCGGAAGCCCGGGCCTACGCCAAGGACCCGGAACTGGCGGCCCGCGCCGGTCGCGTCGGTGGCCGTGCATCCGGCAACCGCAGTCGCGAAACGGCTGACGCGAAATAATCTGAAGCTTGGCCTTGACGTGGTCGGCCATTTGATCAATTATCCCTGTGTGGCGGTTGAGGCCACACGGGAGATACGACATGCAGACCAACGACCTTGTGGCCCTGAAGGCCGCCCTTCCCTCTCTGGCGTCCGGCCGCCGGAACTTCGCTGAGAGCCTGCTGAAGCAGGCCAAGCGCAAGGCCCTGAGTCCGGCCCAATCCGAGTGGGTCGTCAAGCTGGTCGCCGAGGCCAGCGCGCCAAAGCCCGAGGCGGTCGCGGTCGGCGACATGACCGGCCTGATCGCCCTGTTCGGCAAGGCTGCCGCCAAGCTGAAGCACCCGAAGATCAGGCTGGCCCTGCCCGGCGGCGCCCCGGTGGTCCTGTCGGTCGCCGGAGCCGCTTCCCAGAACCCCGGCTCGATCAACATCACCGACGGCGGCCCCTACGGCGCCAACGTCTGGTACGGCCGGGTCGACGCGCTGGGCTGCTAACACCCCTCCAAGGCTGGCCTGAACGCCAGCACCGCGCTGGTCCCCCTGCTGGTGGCCATGGCGCTGGAGCCCGCCAAGGTCGCCGGGGAGCACGGGCGGCTGTTCGGACAATGCTGCTTCTGCGGTCGCGGACTGGAAGACAAGCGCTCGACCGAGGTCGGCTACGGCCCGATCTGCGCGGCCAACTACAACCTGCCTTGGGGAGCGTGAGCATGGGCGAGAGGTTGGCCGCTGGCTCTTTCGTCCGCTCCGGGTATCGCGCGCCGTGGACCGGCATCATTCTGACTGTTGAGCCCTATTCGACATGGGAGCCGAAGCGCAGCCGGGGCGAGGTGGCGCGGGTCTTGGTTCTGCGCTCTCGCACCGGCCGACCCATGCGCAAGCGCAAGGTGGCGACCCTCAATGTCCGATGGCTGGAGCCCGCGCCCCCCATCCCCCTCGAAACCGTAAACCCCGACTGGCTCTTGGCCAAAAAGGAAGGCTGACATGAGCGACCCCCTCACCGATCTGGAGGCCGCGCAGGCCTTCACCTCCAAGCACAAGCACAAGCCGGGCGGCGCTAGGACCGGCGGATTCTCGCCGATCATCAACTGGCACACCCCGAAAAATGGCCAGCCACAGTGCTGGTGCGGGACCACATCGTACAGCGGAAGCTGGCCCAGCTACAGCCAATGCAGCAACGTCGGCAAGACCAAGCTGGCCGATGGATCGACATGGTGCGGCAGCCATACCCCGGACGCTTTCAAGCGCCGCGCCGCCGCACAGGCGGAACGCGACCGGGCGAGCCGCGAGAAGTGGGACGCGAAGCACAGGGCATGGAAGGAAAACCAGCGCCGCGACCAGTCGTTCCCCGGGCTCCTCGACGCCCTTCGGCAGATCGAGGCCGGGCACAACGACCCCCGGGCGCTCGCCCGCGAGGTGCTGGCCAAGTACGACGGAGAGACTGCTTAACGCGCCATGCCGAAGTTCAAGGAACCCCTATCGCGGGATCAGGAATATCTCGCCCGGTATCCGCAGGAGGAGTTGGACGCGGCGTGGGACTCCCTGATCAGCAAGGGCCTGAACCCCCTCATGTTTGGCTTCTACGTCGAGGTCGAGAAGACCATCCTCCGCAACCGACTGGTGGCGGCTGGCGTGACCGATCACCTTCGCCTGTATCTGGGGGTGTCGGACGCCTATGTGGCCGCGCACAAGAACGACGAGACGTTCGCGGAGTGGCAGGCCCGGCGCCGCGCCCAGTACCCGCCCGCGCCGACGCCTGCCCGCCTCGCCTTCACCAAGGCGGAACTTGAGCACATACTGGAGAGGTTCGCCGGAGCGAACGATCTGACTGGGCAGGCGATAGCCGAGAAGGTGGCCGCCGCCCTCAACACGGGAGAGACTGCATGAACATCGAAGACTTTCCGCGCCGCGCGCAACACGCCCTCCTGAAGTTCTTCAACCGGCCCCCGGCGAAGAACGTCTCGGACGAGCGGGTGTTCTTCCACGAGCACCGGCCGAAGGTGGTCATCAACCCGCAGGTCGCGGCCAATGTCGCCCCCGTCGACACGCAAGGGACCCGGCCGATGATCTTCTACCAGTTCACCGACGGCGACCCCCGGGTCCGCTACAGCAACGAGACTGACAAGGTCACTCCGGTTCCCGCGCCCGACGCGCCCAAGCCGTGGCTGGACATCCGCCGGGGCTACATGCGGGGCCAGCCGGTGTGCGGCATCCGACTGACCAATGAGGGCCGCCGGGTCCTGTATCGTCTGGAGGACGTGGCCGCGACATAGCGCTTGCCGAACACTGTTTCGTCTGGCAAACCTTGGCCATCAAGTCGGGAGAATGGAATGACCGAGGGGCAGACGAAGCGGCAGAAAGCCAAGGCGCTGACCACCAGTCGAATTGCCGAGGCCGCCAAGCCGCTTTTCGAGGCCCGAGGCTACGACGCCGTGACCATCCGCGCCGTCGCCAAGGCGTCCGGCTATTCGCTCGGAGCGGTGTTCAACTGCTACGTCGACAAGGCCGACCTCTGGCTGCGCGTCATGGGTAGGCCGGTCCCGGACTTCGAAGGCTTCGTCCGCATGGTGGCGAACATCGAGATCGCCAGCCCTGAGTGGGGCGACGACTCCCGGGAGGCGCTGATCTCCCTGATCGAGAGGGCCCGGCGTATGCACGGCCAACCCGTCGGGGCTGCCCAGTGAGCGGCCCCGTCCGGTATCCCCCGGCGACGACCGACCAGATTCGGCTATCCTACGACTCGCCCGACACCGAACCCCGGCGCGTGTACGCGATCAACGGCGACTGGGTCTGGTGTTCGTCGCGTGTCAAAGTGGGCGGCGTCATCGTGCCGAGATACGAAATCGACGAGATCATCAAGGGACCGCACCATGTCTGACGACGCCAACCCCATCGAAGTCCTGAACACCACCGCCCAAGGCCAGCTTAAGGCGATCCTTGAGCGGATCGAGCGACTGGAGGAGGACAAGGCCGGTGTCGCGGCCGACCTGAAGGAAGTCTACGCCGAGGCCAAGGGCAACGGCTTCGACATCAAGATCATCCGTAAGGTGGTGCGCCTGCGGAAGACCGACCGGGCCAAGCGGCAGGAGGAGGAAGCCCTGATCGACCTCTATATGTCCGCCATCGGCGAACTGCCCCTGTTCGCCGCTGCTGCCGCGCCTGAGCAGAGGGACGCGGCGTAGCGATGGCGGCATCCCTCGACATCGACCTGCCGGGCCTGAACCTTCAGAGGGTGGGGAGTGTCGGTGTCTGCGTCCTGTTCAACCGGATCAGGATCGAATGGGTGGGGTCCTGCGTGGCAGTCTCGTGGGGGCCCCAGCATGTCTGACGACATCGGCCCCGGCGACATCGTCCAGTGCATCAAGACGCCGCGCCCGCATCGGCGCCTGCCCTGCTGGGCCTTTCCGCCTGAGACCGGCTCGATCTGGACGGTGGAGGCGGTGTTCCCTGTCGCCATCGACGTCACCACCGGAGAGCGCTACGCCCCGGGCGGTATCCGCCTCGTGGGCGACGTGCTTCCCGAGCCCGGCTGCTGGCCGACTGACCGCTTCCGAAAACTCTGCGGCCCGCCCGACGCAGCCCTCCTGATCGACGCCGACGAGGGTGTCGGCGTGAGCGATACCCCTCCAGTCCCGGTGAAAGCATGAACGTGACGATCAAGCTGGAGTGGGGTTCGGCCAACGGCCCCGGCTCGCGCTACTTCAACGTCGGCAACATCAACGACGCCATCACCCGGGCGGCGGAGAGGGTGGTCGAACTGGACAAGGACCCCACGCTGTCCGGCGCCTTCGTCCGCCTGACCTACACCGACGGCCAGCACATTTTCGGCTGGACGAAGACCAGCGACGAGCGGCCCACCCGGGAGGGCGTGGGGACGGCCGAGGAGGCCGCGAAGGGGTGGCAGCACAGCTAGACCTGCTGGACCTGTTGAAGCCGCCCCAGCGCGCCTGTGGGGCCTGCCGTCACCTTGGTCAGGCCCTGTCGTCCGGCGTCCGGTTCTGTGACCGCTGGGCGGTCTGGCAGCGGCCGTCAGACACTCCGGCCTGCGCGACGCACGAGCCCGTATCCCGAAGCGAGGCCGCGTAGACTGCGCTGGCCAGTGTGCGGTGAAGTTCCGCCGATGTTCTTAGAGCCGTCTCACCCACAACGCTCCAGCACTGGTCCGCGAGCAGGTCCAGTTCGACTGCCGCCTTCGTGAGGCGTGCATAGACGTCCAGATCGGATATTCTGGTCAACGACCCGTGGGTAGAATCGGGGATGGGGCGTCACCATGGCAGACCAGTCGAGCGTTGAGGACCGCCTGCGGGCGCTGATCGACAAGGTCGCCAAAGCCCGGGCCCCGGGCAAGGACCCCCGCGACGGCGACGGTGACGGCCGGATCAACGACGGCACGGCCGCAGAGAGGCCCGCCCAGCCCCGCGAGAAGCCGCAGGCGGCCACCGGCCAGCCCAAGGCCAAGGCCGCCCTCCAGAGCCCGCAATCCGCGCCTGACGTGCGCGCTGCCCGGCTGGGCGGCTCCGTCGCGGAGATGGAGCGCCAGTTCGGCGTCGACGCGAAGATGGACCCCGGCAAGATGGCCGCGCTCCAGTCTGTCGCGGAGTCGTGGTCGATGTCGCCCGAGCCGGTCAAGGCGAGGGTCGGCGAGTGGCTGGCCAGTCTCCACGCGCACCACGCGGAGGCCGCCGCCGTGGCCACGGCCGACCCCGACGCCACCGTGATCTTCGAAGTTGCGCCCAACCCCGACAACGTCAAGCTGAAGGCACGGTGGGACGCCATGAGCCCGGCCGAGCAGTCCGACGTCTCGCGCAAGGTCGCCGACGAGATCGTCCCCAAGGTCATGACGCTGGTCGGCACCACCGGCACCATCGCCGAGCAGTTCGGCGGCTACGAGGGCTCGACCACCGCCAGTCTGGCCCTGATCGTCGACGACCCCGACAAGGCCATGGACGCGACCAAGGTGCTGGGCTTCGCGCTGAAGCAGAAGGGCATGATGCTGGTGTCCGACACCCCGGTCGAGGGTGTGGAGAAGTCGGCGGCCATCACCGTCGTCCTGCCCAAGGACGCGCAGGACATCGCCACCGTGACCGCCCTGTACGACCGCCTGTGGGAGATCAAGGACAAGGACGGGACCAATCTGGTCACCGGCCACACCACCGTCGGCGGCGAGATGACTGTCGTCTACAGCCCGGGCGAGGGCCAGCCGACCGCGCAGGAACTGGCCGACCTCATTGACAGCAAGCTTGGCCACAAGTACGACATCACCATCGACGACGCCTATGCGGCGTTCCCCGAAGCCAAGGATTACGACTATGCCAATCGTCAAGCGGACGGGACCGCATCCCTTTTCGAAGCCGCGAATCGTCTTCGGGATGAAGCCACCGACCTCGTCTCCCGCTTCCTCCTCGCCAGCGAAGCCCGCCGACTCCGGGACAAAGCCCAAGGCGTAGCCAAGGCCCGCAAGCCCGGAGCCGACCCGAGGGACGGTGACGGCGATGGGCGGATCAACGACGGGCGGGCGAACGAGGGCCCGGCCAGCGGCAAGGCCCCGCCGAAGTCGGTGAAGACCAAGGACGGGACCAAGGTCGGCTTCACCAGCACGGCTACGGACCCGTCCAAGGTCCCGACCTTCCCCGAGCCCCACCCGACTGTCGTCCGCGACATCGGCCACGAGGCGGCCATGGGCGTCTGGCAGAAGATCGCCACGCAGGCCCCGGCCGCCGACCTCATGAGGGCGCTGGAGCCCGCCGCCGCGCGCATGCGGGCGATCCCGGCGACCATCACGCCGGACATGACCGACGAGCAGGTCATGGCGTTCATGGGCGGCCGGACCTATCAGGGCGGCCGGAACATCGTCGAGACTGTCGACCACCTTACCGAGGTGGCCAAGGCCTACGCCGGGGGCAAGCTGTCCCTCCAGCGGAAGATGACCATCGTGGTGGGTCCGCCCGCCGCCGGGAAGTCGACCGTGGCCGAGATGCTGGCGACCGAGCACGGCGCCGCGATCTGGGATAGCGACGACGCCAAGAAAATCGTCCCGGAGTACGAGGGCGGCATCGGCGCGGCGGCGGTCCACGAGGAGTCGAAGACCATCAGCGACATGGTCGGCGCGAAGCTGCGCGCGACTGGCGCGAACATCATCTACCCCGTGGTCGGCCATGACCATGTGAAGGCCGCCAAGCTGATCGACCGGTTCAAAGCCGAGGGCTACGAGGTCGACCTCATGCACGTCCTCGTCACCCCGGACGAGGCGGCCCGGCGCATGGCCAGTCGCTACCTGAAGACCGGGCGGCTGATCGACCCGGACTACTTCCTCTCCATCGGCGAGAAGCCGAAGAACACCTACGCCACCGTGAAAGGAAAGGCTGATGGATACGCCGAAGTCGACGCCGACGGACCCCAAGGATCAGAGCGGATCACCGAAGCCGTCCGCTTCGACGGGCGACTGGCTGCCGGGCAGCCCCTACGGGGAAGCAGCCGAGGCGCGGATGGATCGCCGGGAGGACGCGGTCTGGGCGGGAACGCTGACGCCGGAGGCGTGTCTGGAGGCGGCGGGCAAGGCCGGGCTCCGGGAGGCGTCAGCGCCGCCCCCGACCTCAAAGGACGCCTGAAGGCTCTGGAGGGCCGCGTAGCCAAGGCGCGGGGCACCCTGACGGCCACGGACGCTGCCCGGGCGGCGCTTGCCCGCGTGCGCGACGAAACCGTCCAGAAGGGCTGGAATCCGTTCCAGCCGCGCGAGCCCAAGGGCAGCCCCGACGGCGGCCAGTTCGCCGGGAACGGCGTCACCGACAAGGGGAAGTACCTCTACAAGCAGGCGGCGGCCGACGACCCGTTCCTTGGCACCGGCGCGAGCAAGTATCCCACCGGCAAGTTCCCCTCCGAGGCCAAGGCCATGGCGGCCGGGAAGTCGTCGCCGTTCGACTCCATGGGTGGGAGCAAGAAATCCGGCCTGTTCGGCGGGTTCTGGGGCGGGGCGACTGAGAAGGACCACAACACCTTCGAAACCACCCACCCGAAGGTCGACGACAACGGCAAGCAGGTCTGGATCGGCATGCCGACCACGCCGACCCCGCCCGAGGCCTCCAGCGACCCCAGCAAGGTCGCCACGTTCATCCCCGGCGGCGAGGCCCCGGCCACGCTCAACGGCATCCCCATGAAGCCGTGGACGGCCCCGACGACGGCCGCAGGCTGGAGCGCCGTGGAGGGGCAGGACCCCGCCCTCGACATGCTCCTGCCGCCGCTGGAGCCCACGCCCGCCATGGCGGGCCCCGGGGGCACCATGATCGGCGGCCAGCACGTCGGCGCGGGCGTGGTGATCACGGAGCCGGACGGCCGGGTGTGGCTGGTCAAGCCGACCAACGGCTACGGCGGCTACAGCGCCACCTTCCCCAAGGGCTCGAAAGAGGACGGCATCGCCAGTCTTCAGGCCAACGCCATCAAGGAGGCGTGGGAGGAGTCCGGCCTGAAGGTCAGGATCACCGGCTATCTGGGCGACTTCAAGCGCTCGACCTCCGTGGCCCGGTACTTCACCGCCGAGCGCGTCGCCGGGACCCCGACGGACATGGGTTGGGAGTCTCAGGCTGCCCAACTGGTCCCCGTCGGCAGCCTGCGCAAGCTGCTGAACCACAAGCACTACGACTGGCCCATCGTCGAGGCGCTGGAGGAGCGCCTGTTCGGCGCCGTGACCACCAAGGTCCGGGCGCTGATCGCGCGCGTCCAGAAGGCCAAGGTGGCCTTTCCGGCTCTGAGCGCCGCCGCCATGAAGGCCTACCCCTCGATCCCTGAGAAGTGGGGCCCGGACGGTCTCGCGTGGCAGCCGGGCTGGAGTGGAACCGGCCCGGCGCAGGCGCTGGAGAATTGGAAGTCCTCTATCGGCGCCGGGGGTCTCGGCTCTGAACACGCCACCGACATCGTCGCTTACCTGAAGCAGTCCGCCGCCTACATGGCGGCCAAGGCTGCCGGTCAGGACGTCGCTGACGCGCCGACCACAGGCGGCAAGGCGTTCGACGAGAGCAAGCACGCCCGCTGGCCGAAGGGCTCGCCGCTGGGCGGCCAGTTCCGGGAAGTCGGGGCCGACGGCTACAGCATGCCGCCGAAGATCGCGTGGAAGAAGGACGGCAGCGGCCCGGGTTCCAACACCATGTATTGGAACAAGGCCAAGGCCCTGCACGAGGCCGCGCAATCCGGCGACTGGGGCGTCGTGTCCGACGTCTCGACCGAGATGAAGCAGCACATGGCCGTCTTCATGGCGGGGAACGCGACCTCGTCCCACGTCAAGTGGAAGGCGCAGATCGGCCAGTACGCCGACAAGCTGCTGGCGGAGAAGGACAGCCTGCTGAAGGCTGGGGCGAAGGCGCAGGCCCTGTCCGGCCCGATGAAGCTGTCCGACCTGAAGTTTGAGAAGTCGACCGGTCTGGGCGGCAGCAACCCCAAGGGCCTGTACAAGGATTCCACCGGCCAGAAGTGGCTGGTCAAGGGCGCGGTGAACCCGAGCGACGAGCGCGCCCGGCAGGAGGTGCTGGGGGCCAAGCTGCTGGCCGCTACCGGCTTCGGCGCGCCTGAGACCCGACTGATCGACCTCCAAGGCCAGATGGGCGGCGGTCTGGGCGTCGCGGTGAAGTGGGTCGACAAGCTGAAGGAGGCGGACACCAGCGCCGCCGACGTGAAGGACGTCCGGGCCGGGTTCGGCGCGGCCGTGTGGCTGGGGCACTACGACGCCATCGGCACCGGCAAGTCGCCCGGGGCCGGGTCCGACAACATGGCCCGCGACCCGTCCGGCAAGATGATGATCATCGACCTTGGCGGCTCGCTGGAGTACCGCGCGCAGGGCCTGAAAAAGACCAGCCCGGCGTTCAGCGGCGACCCGCTGGGCGACTTCGACAGCCTGCGCGACCCCAAGGTCAACGCCCACACCGCCGCCTACTTCGGCGGCATGACTGGCGACGAACTGCGGGCTTCGCTGAAGCCGCTGGAGGCCGTGTCTGACAAAACCATCTCCGATCTGGTGAAGGAGTCCGGCGCCAACCCGCAACTGGCCCAGTGGCTCATCAGCCGCCGCGACACGCTGATGGAGGTCGCCAAGCCGGTCGATATGCTGAAGGTCGAGCCCGAGCCCGTCGCGCCGCCCGCCGTGGTCGCACCGAAGGAACAGCCGTCCATGCCGCAGGGCCTTCTGGTCGCGGCAATCGTGTCCATGCCCCCCTACCCCATGAACCTGCCGCCGAAGATGGAGAAGGTCTACGGCGGCCTCGCCAGTCTGTACGGAACCGGCGGCCCTTACGCGCAAGGCAGCAGGTCGGCGGCTGGCCAACTGGGGGCGCTGGCCCAGTCGTTCAACACCGCCGCAGCCACGACGTCGGATGGGACGCTGAAGGCCGCAAACCAGAAGATGGGCGCGTGGGCCACGGCCGCCGCGTCTGCGCACCTTGCCGCCTACAACGACAACGTGGTCCTGAACGACTATGTGGCCAACGTCACCCAACTGGTGGCGGCCCAGACCAAAGAAGACGCGGCGGCGGCCTACAAGAACGCCTATAATGCCGCGCCGGGCGCCATCGGCGAGCAGTACGCCATCGACCTTCTGGACTGGAAACTGTCGACCCTGAAGGCCGCCCCGGCGGCTCCGGCGGCTCCGGCGGCTCCGGCGGCTCCGGCGCCCAGCCCGTCGACCGGCTGGCCCAGCACGGAGGGGCTGAGCGCCAAGTTCGCCGCTGCGGCTGAATCGGTGGCCAAGGACCCGAACTATGGGCTCAACGGAAACCTGACCGGCGCCGCGACCCTGAAGTCGGCGGCTGAGACGTGGTCGAACACCACCATGGGCGTGGGCAACACCATCGCAGAGGCGCACGCCTACGGCGCGTGGCTGGGCAAGGCGGCGGCCTATCTGGAGGCCAAGAACACCCCGGCGGCGGCTGGGCCGGTGTTCCCGGCCAACGTGGTTCTGGACAGCAAGAGCAGCATGGGTTTTGTCGGCTTCGGCAATGTCGACGAGGCCAATGCGTGGAACGCCTACGCCGCGCCCAGCGCCTCCATGATGGAAGACCTCAAGGGGATGCAGCAGAACTGGGCCAAGATCGCCGCGACTACCGCTGGCGACATCGGCCCCGTCAGCGTCAAAAACGCCACCGCCCTCGCGGACCACTACGGCGCCCTCGTGGCCTACTATGAGGCCAAGGGGTTCGGGTCGGGCGCGCCCCGGTCCCCGGCGACTGGTGGCTACCCCACCCCTGACCCCGAGTGGGGGACGCACCTCAACGCCTACGTCAAAAAGTACCCGGCCGACTCGACGCTGACCAAGGCCGAACTGGACGCTCTGGCGGCGGAGGCAGCCATGTGGGGCGGCCTGAAGGGCCCCACCGACCAGAAGGTCGCCCAGTGGCTGGGGCAGGTCTACGTCTACCACCTCGACAAGGCTGGCGGCCTGTCGGCGGTCGAGACTCCGGCCGAGCCCGCCGCACCCAAGGTGCTGCCTGCCGCCCCGGACTTCGACAAGGCCAAGTACCCGGCGACCAACAGCAACTCGCCCAGTCACAATAAGAAGGTCGACCAGATCAAGGCGCTGTTCGACGCGAAGGACTCGGACGGCATCTATGGCCTGACCTACGGCACCAACACGCCGGGGAAAAAGCAGGTCAAGCTGGCCAACGACGCGCTGGCGGCTCTGGGCAGTAACCTGACGGTCGAGCCCGGCCACAACAGCGCCAAGAGCGCCGGGAAGCTGGACGGCGGCGAACTGGACGTCGGTCTGAAGGTCAAGTCGAAGACGATGATCGACATCCCGCCCCCGCCTAACTTCCTGAACTGGAAAGGGCCCGGTCAGGGGCTGTCAGGGTCGCCGCACTTCAACACCCAGAACCAGCAACTGGCCGACCAGATCAACGCTCTGGGCAAGGCTGGCGACGTCGACGCTCTGGCGATGATGAAGTACCAGCCGATCAACAAAGAAACCGGCGAGCCCGTCGGCGATCCGGTGCTGGTCAGCAGCCACCTTTCGGGGCACGTCACCGGCTACCAGAAGGACGTCATCAAGGCGATGACGACGCCGAAGGTGGTCTACGAGCCGCTGGCGCCCGCAAAGCTGACGGCAGCCATCAAGTCCGTGGTCAAGGCCTTCCCCGGCGTTGCGTCGCTCGACAAGGCGATGAAGAAGCTGGGCCGCTACGCCTTGCTGGGCAAGGTGAAGGGCAACGCGCTGGCGGCGTGGGCGCCGCCGTCTGAGAAGTCCAAACTGGCGGGGTCGCTCGACGTCGGCGCGATCTACAACGCCTCCATGGACAACTACAAAAAGCTGAGCAGCCTAGAGCAGCAGGCCATCACCAGCTACACGGGCAGTTCCTATCAGTCTATGAACAACGCGACGACCGGCGTGGGCACCCACGGTAACACCGACTACGCCATCGACGGACTGAACAAGGCTTCCGTGCCAATACCGGCCGGGACCATCCTGTCCCGCAAGTTCACGCCCAAGAATATGGGGGAGTTTTTGACCGGCATGGCCGCCGCAGAGGGTGGCGTTATTCAGGACTTCGGGATCATATCAACCGGTGTCAACCCAGACACATGGAGCGGCCAGATTCATCTTCGGATTACTGCCGCAGAGGGCGTCAAGGGGCTCTACGTCGGGCACGGAAGCAAGGGCGCCATTTCGAGCAACAGCAGCGAGCAGGAACTGCTGCTTCCCTACGGGACCAAGTTCTACGTCAAGAGCGTCAAGAACGGCGGGAGCAAGGCTGACCATGCCGGGAAGTGGGGGACGCTTCAGGGCTCCAGCACCCTGATCGAACTTATTGCGCTCCCCAACTACTAAGGTTATGGTCAAGCTATGAGCGAACAGGTTCGGGATAACGGCGCGGGCTTCGCGCACGCAGCGGGCGCTGCCAGCAGCCCCAACTACCTCGGCACCCCCGACGTGGTCGAGGGCCTGTTTCGGCAGGCGGCCAGCGACATGCTGTCGGCCGACAACGGGGCCGACGAGGCGGACGCATGGTCGAACCGCTTTGCCGACGTCTACATGGGCGTCGACCGGGACTATGTCCGCATCTCGCCCGAGCCGATCACCAGCGACGAAACCTTTCGCCGCCACGTCGCCACGCGCCTTGGCTACAACCCCAGTTCCCTCGACCAGCGGTCGATGCTCAAGTTCATCTTCCTGATGTTCGCCTCTCAGGTCGGCCACGCCGCCCAGCGCGCTGCGGAAGCGGCGGGCGAGGACGGTGACCCGGACGTCGAGGAGATCGACAGCATCGTCGAGTTCTTCGCCTCCCTGATGATGGGAACCCTCGACGTTACCCACCCAGTCGACTAGGGCCGCCCGGAAGGGCATCATCCCCCTGACTCGCAAGGGGGGCCGCCGTGGACGACCAACAGGTCTCGTTCAGCTTCGACATCGAAAAGCGCGCCCCGGACGGGTCCTTCGTCCGGGGTTGGGCGTCTGTGACCTCCGTCGACGGCATGCCTGTCGTGGACTGGGAAGACGACGTCATCCCCATGAAGGTGCTGCGCGAGGCTGTCCACGAGTACATGGGCGGCGAGCGGGTGGCCAAGATGCTCCACGAGGGCGTCCCGGCGGGCGCTGTGGTCGAGAGCGTCATCATCGACGACGAGTTCGCGGCCGAGCACGGCATCGCCCACAGCAAGCGCGGATGGTGGATCGGCATGTCAGTCACCGACCCTGTGGCCAAGAAAAAGGTGGTCGACGGCGAACTGCGCTCGTTCTCCATCGGTGGCCGGGCGCGCAAGATCAAGGTCCGGGCGGAGGCGTTCCGATGAGCAAGCACGAGGCGACTGGCGACACCGTCCGCATCTACGAGCGGCTGCGGATCGGCGAGGTCTCGCTGGTCGACGACCCCGGCTGCCCGGGGGCGGACGTGGTGATCGTGAAGCGCAAGGACCAGTCGCCGAACGCCGACCAGCCAAAAGCGCTGGACGAGGCTCAAGACTGGGGACAACCTCCAGCCAACGACGAGCAGGTGCGGGCAGAGATTCGCAAGCGGCTCGCACCGATGATCACCATCCGCAAGCAGCTTGCCGACGGTGATCTGGACATCGGAGCCTTCCGCCGGGTCTCGGCGGTCATCCTCGAAACCATGCAGAGCGATGACGGCGAAGATGATCGTGTGAGCAAGCAAGCGACGGCGATGGCTTCGTCCGTCATTTCGGAGACTGAGATGAACCTCAAGGAAATCGAAGACGCGCTGGCGCAAGCGGAGACCCGCATTGACGAGGTCGCCGCCGAGAACGTCGTCCTGAAGGCCCGCGCCGAGAAGGCGGAGGCCGATCTGGAGGAGGTCCGCAAGGCCCGCTCCACCGAAACCCTCGTCACCGAAGCCGACGACGAGGAAGTGCTCAAGTCGCTCCCGGCCCACCTTGCCGACGTGGTCCGCAAGGCCCGCGCCGACGCCAAGGCCTCCGACGAGCGCGCCGCGCTGGCCGCCGCCGCGCTGGACGCCGAGACCACCAAGGTCGAGAAGTCCCGCCGGGTCGACGCGCTGAAGGCCATGGGCCTGATCGGCGACGCCGAGAAGATCGCCGACGCGATGATCGAGGTCTCCAAGGCCAAGCCGGACGCCGCCAAGGTCATCGACGAGGCGCTGAAGGCTGCCGCCAAGGCCGTCCAGAACAGCGCCGTCTTCAAGTCCTTCGGCTCGGCCACGGTCGACTTCGAAGGTGACCCGGAGGAGGTTCTGAAGGCCCGCGTCCGCGACGTGAAGGCCAAGGACGCCGCCCTCACCGACGAGGCCGCCTACTCCAAGGCCATCGAAGAAAACCCGGCGATCTACGACGCCTATCTCGCCAAGCGCCGCGCTGCGGCCGTCAACTAGCCCTCCGGGACTGAGAAAGAGGACACGGTCACATGGCCAACGAACAGAACCTGATCTGCCTGTCCAAGGTCGCGGGCGCTGACCTGTCGGCGAAGCAGTATTACGGCGTCGCCCTCCAGTCGGACGGCGAGGTCGAACTGGCCAACGCGGCCGGTGAGCCGGTGCTGGGCGTGCTCCAGAACAACCCGACGTCCGGCCAGACGGCCACCGTCGCGGTGTCTGGCGTGACCAAGATGATCGCGGGCGGCGTGATCGCCGTCGGCGCCTACGTCGCGGTCGACGCCAACGGCAAGGCCAAGACGGCCGTCGCCGGTCGCACCGACACCACCGACACCGCCGCCGCCGCCGACGCCCTGCTGGGCTCCTACGTCCTCGGCGTCCACGTCGGCGACGCTGCGTCCGCCGATGGCGACATCATCTCCGTCCTGATCACCCACACCGGCTCCGTGCCGACCACGGTGAGCTAGGACGGAAACGTCTGAACCCGGGGGTCTTCGGACCCTTAACCAACCTTGGGGGAACCCGCTATGAACCCGACTCCCGGCGACGTCCACGTCAACACGCCGCTGACGAACATCTCCATCGCGTACATCCAGAACGCGGCGAACTTCGTCGCCGCCCGGGTGTTCCCGAACATCCCCGTCGGCAAGCAGTCGGATCGCTACTACACCTACGAGCGGGGCGACTTTAACCGCGACGAGATGAAGGAGCGCGCACCCGGCACGGAGTCGGCGGGCGGCGGCTACAACATCGACAGCACGCCGACCTACTACGCGCCGGTCTACGCCTTCCACAAGGATGTCCACGACCAGATGCGGGCCAACGCCGACAGCGTTCTGGCGCCGGATCGCGAGGCCACGATCTTCGTGACCCAGAAGGCGATGATCAAGCGCGAGAAGCTGTTCGTCAGCAAGTTCTTCGCGGGCGGCCTCTGGTCGTTCGACAAGGACGGCGTCGCCTCCGGCGAGAACAACACCTCGACCTTCCGCCAATGGAACGACGCGGCCTCGACCCCCATCGAGAACATCCGCAACGCCAAGCGGGCGGTCATGGAGTCGACCGGCTTCGAACCGAACAAGCTGGTTCTCGGCCGCGCCGTCTACGACGCCCTGTGCGACCACCCGGACCTCGTCGACCGCATCAAGTACGGCCAGACGGCGGGCGGCCCGGCGATGACCACCCGCATGGTCATGGCGCAGCTTTTCGAGGTCGACGAAATCCTCGTCATGAACGCCGTCGAGAACACCGCCAAGGAAGGCCAGACCCCCGTCCACAGCTTCATCGGCGGCAAGAAGGCCCTGCTGGTCTACGCGGCTCCTGAGCCGGGCATCATGACCCCGACGGCGGGCTACACCTTCTCGTGGACGGGCCTGCTGGGCGCCGGTGCTGCGGGCGGCCGGATCAAGTCCTTCCGCATGGAGAACCTGTCCAGCGACCGGGTCGAAATCGAGATGGCCTTCGACCAGAAGCTGGTGTCGGCCGACCTCGGCTACTTCTGGGATTCGATTGTGGCGTAATACGCCGCGCCCGGAGACGATACAGAGCCCCCGGCTGGAGCGATCTGGCCGGGGGCTTTTCTGTCTGGACGTTATGGCCAAGCCGGGCCACAGTCCGGGCTCCTGCAAACGCGAGGCTGACATGGGCCGCTACGACCCCCTTCCCTTCTCCCCGGGCTACCGCTTCAAGACCATCAAGCCGCTGACCTACAACGGCATCGACTACACCGCAGACGCGGCGTTCCCGGCGGCCGGGCAGCCTGCTGTCGAGGAGAACCTGCTGCGCAAGCTGTACACGCAGCGCCGGATCACCCCTGTTCACCCGCTCGACCACGACGGCGACGGCGTGAAGGGTGGCGCCGTGGCGCAGCCGGAGCCCATGGAGCCGCAAGAGCCGGTTCTGGACCCGCAGGCCACCCCGGAGCCTGAAGTGGCCCCTGAGCCCACGGAGGGCGGCGAGGCGGGTGCTCTGACCATGGAGCAGCTTCACGCCGATCTGGAGGCGCTTGGCATCTCCATCGACCCGGACCTGTCCTACGACGAACTGCTGGCCGCCCGTGACGCCGCCCGGGCCGAACGCTCGGCCGATCACCTCCCGCCTGCCGACAAGGAACTGGCCGACGAGGCCGCCGCTGCTGGCGAGCAGCAGCCCCCGGCGGAAGTCGCGGGCGCTCTGACCAAGGTCCACCTCGGCTTCGGCAAGTACGCGGTGCGCGACGCCAACGGTGCTGAACTGGCGACTGGCCTGTCCAAGGCCGACGCCGACGCGATGCTGAAGTAGGGAGGCAAGGGTGACCCTGATCGTCGAGGACGGCACTGGACTGGCGAACGCGGACTCTTACGTCTCGCTGGCCACCTATGCCGCGTACCTGACCGCGCGCGGCCTGACCGGCGGCACGGACGAGGAGAACGAGATCGACCTCCGTCTGGCGACCGAGTTCGTCGACACGTTCAGTCGCTACAAGGGCACCCGAACCGCCGCTGCCCAGAACCGTCAGTTCCCGCGCACGGGGCTGACGGACTGGGATGGCCACACGGTCACTGGCATCCCGAGCCGCGTCCTTGACGCGACCTGCTATCTGGCCAGTCAGGCCCGGGTGAACGGGTCGCTCTACGAAGACCTCGACCGGGGCGGCAGGATCAGGTCTGAAAGCGTGGGGCCGATCTCGACCACCTACATGGACGACGCCCCCGCCGGGAGGGTCTACACGGTCGTCGAGAAGCTGCTGGCCCCCTACGTTCGGGACACCAAGGACACCCGCCCACGGCCGTTCTTCAGCCCTGCCAACACCACCGACGAGAACACGGCCCGGGCGGCTTACTTCACCGTCGGCATGCACGACGACTAGACGTTCGCCTCGACTCGTGGGGCGTGCTAAGCGATGATCCTGCGTCGTCTCGGCGACTGGGCTCAACATGATCCATCGGGGCTTTTGCCATGAACCTGTCGAACTACGCCGAGACGCTGGTCGCCAACTTCCTGTTCAACACCCAGACCGCCACCCGTCCGACGGCGTGGTACGTCGCCCTGCACACCGGCGAGCCCGGCGAGACCGGGGCGTCCAACGAAGTCTCCGCCGGGGGATACGCCCGGACTTCCGTGACGTTCGGCGCCGCCTCCAGCGGCGCGGTCACCAACTCCGGCGAAGTCAGCTACACCGCATCGGCCGACTGGGGCGTCATCACGCATATCTCGATCTGGGATGCGTCCACGAGCGGGAACTGCCTTGCTGTCGGCGCGCTCCAGCAGGCGGCCAAGACGTTCACGGCCCTGCTTGCCACCGACGCCCTGACCAGCCCGGCCCACGGATACGCTGACGGCGACCGCGTCGTGTTCTACGAGGGTCTGGGCGGCACCATGCCGACCGGCCTGACGGCGGGCACCGCCTACCACGTCCGCGACAGCGCGACTGACAGCTTCAAGGTGGCGGCCTCGTCCGGCGGCGCGGCCATCGACCTCACCGGCAGCGGCGGGGGCATCGTGTGCAAGATCGTCCCCAAGCAGGTCGACAACGGCGACACGGTCAAGTTCGCGACGTCGGCTCTCTCCGTCACCCTGTACTAGCGCGGGAGCGCGGCGCCCTCTCCGGCGGCGTCGCGGCCCGTGTGGCGCAGCAGGCCGGGGTAGGCGCGAGGGTGACCCCCTGACGCAGGGGCGTGGAGGTTCAGATGGCCATCATCGAGCGGCAATACATGCCCCACGCCATTCCGCTGATCGAGTACCGCGAGGCGGTCGACACGGAGACTGGCGAGAAGACGCCTCTGGCCATCCGCTACTACCCGGGCATCGAGTGGATCACCGACCCGACGCTGGTCGCCGAGACGTGGGCGGCCATGCGCGCGGCTGGGCAGGCCTACAGCAAGGCTGTCCCGGCCCTGATCGACGCGCTGGGGGTCGACGCTGAAGGCCGTCCTCTTTTCGAGACCGTTTCGCGGGGCCTGATCGTCGACGGCTGCATGGGCATCTCCCTGCCCGGATCGCTGGCGGAGACCAAGGGCGAGGCAGTCGCCGTTGGCGTCATGGCTGACGCTGGTGACGAGGTCACCGCCGGGCGGCTGATCGTCGGCTGGATCGAGGGGGTGTAGATGGCCCGCTCTGTCATCATCGGCGCCGGGGTTTACGAAAACAACGACTACGGCTCCCTGCAAAGCGCTTCGGCTGCCAAGCCCACCACCTACGCGACCGAAGCCTTCCGCATGGGCGCGGCGGCGACTCTGGTGAGCATCTACGCCCAGACGACGTCGGCCACCGGGACCGGACGGACGATAAGGGCGGCGGTCAACGGCTCAGCGAGCGCCTTGGCGATCAGTCTGGCCTCCACCGCCTATGCAGCGGGGGAGGCCAGCGCCAGCCCACAGGCTCTCGTGGCGGGGGACACCGTCGCCTACAATAGCCTTGTGACGACTGGCACTCTCGCCGTCACAACGCGGGCCACGTTCAACAGCACCTCCGGTGGCTGCGTCACGCCGCTTCAATGCACCAGCGTTTCCGGGGTCACCGTAAACGACGCTGCTGGCGTTATACCCATCGCTGGTTCGCTGGGGGTTGGTGGCTACAGCACCACTGTCCGCGACAGCCGCGAAATGATGATCCGGTCGGCCGGGACGTGGCAGGGGCTTCACCTCTACGTCCTGACCAACTCGATCACCGGCGTCAACAGCCTGACGATCACGGGCATGGTGAACGACGTGGCTGGAGCGCAGTCGATCACGATTGGAAGTGGCGACCCGCCGGGGCTGTATGCCTACACCGGGACCGGGGACACGCTTGCCTCCGGTGACAAAATCTATGTGAAGCAGACGCGGTCGGGGACGGCGTCGATAGTGGCCACGTCGGTCGGATCGGTCATCGTCAGCGCAAATAGGTCGTCGGACATTTTCGGCTACGGCGCCCGGTCGATGTCGGCCGCGTCCTTTCCCCACCACTTGCGCCTTGCCGATGGCGATCCGGGCGCAAGCAGTCCAGCCAGCACCGCGCAAGCGCGCGGCGTGACCCTTGGCTATGATGCTCGCATCTCCCGGCTTCGCCTTTACTGCGGCGCCAGCACGCTGGATCAGGCGGCGGTGTGGACCCTGTATGTTGACGGGGTTGCTACAGCCCTGTCGGCGTCGCAAGCCGCAGGCGCGGCGGCCGGGTGGATCGAGGACGCAGCCAACACCGTCAACGTCACCGCCAATCAGGTGCTGCTGCTGGTCGGGACGACCACCGCCACCACTGGCAACTTCTCTCACCAGTCTCGCAGCATCACCATAGAGGACGTGGCGGCGGTCCAGATCACGGCCGCCATGCTCGGCTCTGCCCGGGTGGTGGCCCCGGCGAAGTCGACCCGTGCCGCGACGGCGTATCTGCGGGGTTCCGGCCAAGTGGCCTCGTCGGCGACCCGCGCCTTGGCCATCACGTCGGCGCTTCGTGGCGCTGCGCGGCTCACGCAGTCCTTGTCGGTCTTCATTCCGCTGAGCGCCGCCTTTCGTGGCGCGGCGCGGCTGGCCGCCGTCATCGGTCGGGCGCGCGACGTCGTAAGCGCTCTGGCGGGGGCTGGGCGGGCTCAAGGGGCCGCCGTGCGGGTTCGGTCTGTGTCTGGCGACATGAGGGCCGGTGCGCGCGTGCAAGCGCCCATGGTGAAGATTTTGAGCACTACCGCTGCGCTGAGCGGCGGAGCGTGCTCTGCCGCAACCCTTCGGGCGTCGATCACAGTCGCCGCGACGCTGAAAATTGGCTCCCGACTACAGTCCGCCCTGACCAGTGAGACCGGCGCAGCGGCGGTTCGGTCAATCTACGATCCAATCGCCGCCCGCGTTCTGGCGCTGATCACCCGCAAGGGCGCGCCTGTGGTTTTCGTCCGCGAGGGCGCAGCCGGAGAGCGCGATCCGGTAACGCAGCAGGCGCCGGAGTCCGGCCCGCCGGAGCGCATCACCCGTCGAGCGGTCGGCACTCCGCCCGGGCGGACGTGGGCTGAGCAGATCGGGACCAACAGCGCCCAGAACTTTATGGAACTGCATGTCGCGCCGCAGGAGTTCACCCCGGTCGCCGATGACCGCGTGGAGTGGGCCGGGCTGACGTGGCGGGTTATCGATTTCGCGGAGTACAGGCCGGACGGCATCCGAGCGGTCTACACGCGCGTCCTTGTGAGGCGCTAGTGGTCCAGCAGTCTTACATGGCCGCCATCGACCGGTGGGAGCAGCGCGTCCCGCAGGAACTGCTGGCCATCGCTCAGCAGGCCATCATGAACCTGACTCAGTCTGTTGTGGTCGACACGCCGTTTGACACAGGGTTCCTGCGGGGAAGCTGGCAGCCGTCCATTGGAGACCTTCCCGGGCCCAAGAAGTCTGTGACCCTCGACCCGGGCGGCGGCATGGCGCTGGCGGACGCATCGCTCGCGGTCGCCAATCTGACGCTGGGGGAGACTTTCTACTACAGCAACGCCTGCATTTATGCCCGGCGACTGGAGTACGGCTTTGTCGGCGAGGACAGCCTCGGCAGAACCTACAATCAGGCTGGCCGATTCTATGTCACCATGAACGCCATGGCGTGGCCGACTTTCGTCAATCAGGCTGTTCTGGAGGTCGGATCGTGAGCGTCGAAAAGCTGATCCCGGACCTGCGGGCTGGCCTGCGCCAGCACCTTCTGGACACCACTGTCCCGGCGGTGACCATTGCCGCGACCACCTCAATCACCAGCAACTACCTGTCCGCCCCGGGCGAGGCCGGGCTGGACTTCACGACGCTGTTTTCGGCCGGGGAGTACCTGACCCTGTCTGGCGCGGGGCTGGCGGCAGGCAATGCCCGGTATAGGGCGGCGGAGCGCGTCGACGCCCAGCGCCTCCAGTTTGCGCTCGCCAACAGCTTCACCTCTCAGAGCCTGACCGGACTGACTGTGACCGCGAGCCTGCCGCCATTCGCGTGGGAGGGCGAATCATACGAGCCCGACCCGGGCACCCCGTACATCAGCGAAACCTTCGGCTTGCTGGACAGCACGGTCAGCCCGATGGGCGGAATCATCAAGCACAAGCTGGCGCTGATCCTGACCCTGTTCTTTCCGGCTCACCGTGGAACCCTTGGACTGGACAGGCTTTCCGGTCGCCTACAGCAGCGCCTCAAGCCCGGAACCACCATCCGCTACGGCTCCAATGCGGGGCTCGTCGAAAAGTGCCAGCCCAAGCCTTTGCTGAAGGGGCCGGAATGGATACAGTGCGCGCTGACTGCTTCGGTCACCGCGTGGACGCTGAACCAGTAAGGGGAGCCAAATGGCCGTTCAACCGCAAGTCGGCGTCAGCATCACCTACGGGTCGGAGGCCGCGCTTACCACGCCCGCCACGGCCGCTGGCACCTCTCAGGTCATCCGCCGGGTGGCGTCGAGCCTGAACACCGGCCGGGCCGCGTTCGCCTCTCAGGAGGTCCGCACCGACCAGCAGATTTCCGACATGCGGCTGGGGACCTACGGCGTCGCCGGGGCCATCGAAGGCGAGGCCTCGACCCAGACCTACGACGACTTCATCGAAGCCGCCCTGCGCGGCACTTGGGCGACCGGGGTGACGGTTACGGCGGGCGGTGGTGGCTACACCAACATCGCCATCCCGACCACCTCGACCATCACCACCACCGGCGGCAACTTCCTGACCACCGGCTTCAAGGCTGGTGACATCATCACCCTGTCTGGCGCTAACGCCAACACCGCCAACCTGTCGCTGCGACTGCGCGTCGTCGCAGTCGCCGCGACCACCCTGACCGTGGCGGGAACGCCCCTGACCGTGGTCACCGCCCAGACCTCTGCTCTGGTCATCACTGTCGTCGGCAAGAAACTGGTCCCGTCGACCACCAAGCGCTCGTTCTCTATCGAGCAAAACTACGGCGATCTGGACGTTTCGGAACTGTTCACCGGCTGCCGCATCGGCGGCTGGGGCGTCCGGGCCCAGCCGAACGGCATGGTCGCCATGTCCTTCGGGGTCGAAGGCCGCAAGGGCGAGATGCTGTCGGGGGCTTCCGCCCCCTACTTCACCGCCTCGACTGCCCAGACCAACACCGGCATCCTGTCGGCCGTCACCGGCACCCTGCGGCTCGGCGGCGTCGATCAGGCGGTCGTGACCGGGTTTGACATGAACCTGTCGAACAACCTGTCCGCCACGCCCGTCGTCGGCTCCCTGTACGTCCCGGACATCTTCTACGGCCGGATGGTCGTGACCGGCTCGATCTCCGCGTACATGGAGGACACCTCGCTGATCAACGCCTTCCTGAACGAGACCGAGAACGACCTGTCGGTCCTGCTGGCGGGCACGGCTTCGCCGACCGACTTCATCAACATCAGCATGCAGCGCATCAAGCTGACCGCTGGCCAGAAGCAGATCGGCCCGGAGGGTGGCGTCATCGTCAACTTCCCCTATCAGGCCCTGCTGAAGACGGGCGGCTCCGGCACCGCGTTCGACCAAGCGTCGATGGTTATCCAGCGCAGCAACACCTAGACCATAGGGCTAGACCTAAGCTTGGCTTCAGGCTAGGTCTGGGGGGTGGGCCCGGCACGCTGTAGGCGGCCGGGCCCTTTCCGTTTCAGAGGATCACCATGGACTTCTACGCTCCCGGACTGGACACCGTCACCGCCTCCGAAGAAGGCGCGGAAATGCTTGTGATGACGCCGGGCGGCACGCCGCTGAAGCGCAAGGATGGCGCGCCGGTCAAGATCACGATCATGGGCGCCGACAGCGAGCGCTACCGCGAACTGTCGCGCGAGAGCCGCCGCCGCAATGATCAGCGCCGGGCCGACGGCGAGAGCCTGTCGCCGGAGCAGGAGGTCGCGGAGTCGTGCGAGTTTCTGGCCCGCATGACTGTCCGGTGGAACGTCCAGTACGACGACGGCAAGGGCGGTGTGGTCGACGCGCCCTGCAACACCAGCACCGCCACCGCCTTCTACAAGGCCTTTCCGGCCGCCCGCGATCAGGCCGATGTCTTCATCGTCCGTCGGGTCAATTTTACGAAGGCGTCGTCCGACGACTGACCAAGTGGTCAAGGGCGACCTTCCTCGGGAGGGTCGTCGCGTCCGACGGCGCCGCCGTATCTGACCATTGGAAGTCCGCCAAGGCCCAACTGGCCGCCGTGAGCGGCAAGCCTGCCCGCGTGGAGACCGAGGCGCCCGTCCGGAAACCCCCGCCCGGGTGCGAGAGCCTGTGGCACGCCTACGTCATGCTGGACGCGACTCGGCCTGAAGGTCTCAATGGCCCGGGGCGGATCACCTATCAGGAGATCGAGGCCTTCTCCCGACTGACCGGTATGGGGTTGGAGCCGTGGGAGGTCGCGGGTATCATGGCCCTTGAACGGGTCTACGCCGAAGTGATGGCGGAGGGGGGCAAGTGACCGACATCGCACCGCTCGGCTTTGCCGTTGAGACCAAGTCTCTGGAGGACGGCGTCAAGGCCGCTCAGGAGGCGGCGAAGGCCTTCCGCGACGTCGGCCATGCCTCTGACGAGGGCTCCAAAAAAACCGGGGACGCCGCCAAGTCGCACGCCGATGCGGCCAAGGCCATGCGCGAGCAGGCTGAGGCCGCCAAGGCCCTGAAGGCCGCGAACGAGGGCATCGCCCGGTCTGCGAACGAGGCCGCTGCGGCGCAGGGCAAGCTGACACAGCAGCGTTTCGACCAGATCGCGGCGATGCCGTCTTATGCCCGGCAGAAGCTGGGCGCTGACGAACTGGGGATGTTCTATCAGCAGAGGCAGGACGGCGGCTATGTGGCGCCGTCTGGCTTCAGGACTCCAGTCACCTTTGCGTCTGCCCCTCCGAGTGGACCGCCCATCATCCCGCCCACCGCGACGGGCGGGGCTGGCATGGCGGATGTCGCCGCCGGGGCCGCCGCCGTCTCCCGGGTCGGCACCGCCGCAGCGACTTCTGCTGCCGGTGTGGGCATGCTCGCTGCCGCCGCCGGGGCTCTGGGCGCCGTCTTCGGCATGGTGGTGGTCAAGGGGGTGTCTGCGGCCACCCAAGAGATGATCCGAATGTCGGACGAGGCGCTGCTTCTGGAGCGGCGACTGGAGTCCATCGGGCAGAAGGGAGCCACGCTCGCCGCGACCGACATCGGGTTCGACGCGCGCATCGGCAGCGGAGCGGCCAAGGCGGGCATCACCAGCCTGCTGGAGGCCCGTCTGGGCGCGGAGGCTACCGCAGCGGCCCCAGACATCACCCGGGCCTTCGGGTCGGCCTACGTCCTCGGCGGCGGGCGGCAGGAAGGCGCTGCGGGCTTCCTGTCCGGCGTGGCTGGCATGGCCAGCGACGGGCGCATCGACCGGGGCGAACTGGCGACGCTGGACAAGCAGTCGCCGGAGACCGTGAACCAGATCGCCGCGAGCCTGAAGGTGTCGCGGGAGGAACTGGAGCGCATGGCCGCCAACGGCCAGCTTCTGGCCGATGAGGTCTTCGTCCGAATGGCTGAGCGCGCCGGTGACATCAGCGACAAGCTGGGCGAGCAGCCGATGACCTTCACGGAGGCCATGGGCGGCATCGGCGGCGCGCTGAAGGATTCCTTGGCTCGCGCGGTCGGAGCCGAGAACTGGGCCGACATCTGGACCCCACTTGCCAAGGGCCTGATCGAGCGACTGCGTCAGGAGGGGGAGCAGCAGAAGGCCAGTGGTGGGGGCGGTCTGACGCAGACGGCCTCTGCCGTCGGCATGGCCCTGTTTCCGATGGCCGCGCCGTTCCTTTTGCCGTCCCTGATCAACGGGGAGTCAGCCGCCGGGCCGACGCAGGGCCCGACAGTCCGTGCCACTGAAGGGGCGTTCTCCAGAGGCATCACGCCTGTCGGACAAGGACAGTTTGGCGTCACCTCGCCGCAGGGCCCGCGACGCCTCAATGGGCAGAGCGGATGGCACTACGGCATTGACATGGCGGCCCCTTCGGGAACGCCAGTCTATGCGGCAGCGGGTGGCCGTGTCGTCCGGTCCCAAGAGAGCAAGCTTTCCGGGAACCACGTCGTCGTGCTTGGCGAAGACAACGTGGAGCGTGAATATCTCCACCTTCTGGAGCGGGCCGCGAAGGAGGGGGACATTGTCGAGCGCGGCTCCCTGCTGGGAACGGTCGGAAGCACCGGCAGGTCGACTGGGCCCCACCTCGACTACAGGGCGCGCGAAAAAGGCGGCGGGTTTATCGACGCTGCCGGTGACCTCGAAAGGCTTGCGCGAGCAGCGGGCGCTCGCCCGGCCGGGGCTGTTGCGGGCGCCACCGCGCAGGCGGCGGCCACGCCTGCCGCCCTCAGCATTGGCCAAGGCGAAATTCAGGCGCTGATCGCCGACCTGCCGTCGGCCAGCATCGCAAAGCTGACGACAGATATTCAGCGAATCCGAACCGCTCTCCAGCAGCCCGTAACGGCCGCCCAGAGGCGCGACCTGAACGAGGCGCTGGCGCGCAAAGAGGCCCAGCTTCGCAGCGCGAGCGAGACGTCGGCCGACCGAAACACGCGGGCCGCCCAAGACCTTATGGAGGGCGGCGGGCCCGGCGGCGCGGCGATCCTGTCTGCCGCCCGGGCGTCTGCCGAGTCCCCCGCCGCCATCGCCGCTGGGCGCGGGATCGACGCCGAGATCGGAGCGCAAATCACCTCGCGCAGCATGCGGGTTACGACTGACGTGGCCGGTATCCAGCGCCGGGCCACGGACGCCCGCGCGAGCGCCACGGCGGCGGCGCAGGGCCCGCTGGCGCAAGAGGCCGCCCAAATCGAGGCCGACGTCGCCGCCA
This sequence comes from Phycisphaerales bacterium, assembly GCA_040399065.1. GTDB lineage: Bacteria > Planctomycetota > Phycisphaerae > Phycisphaerales > UBA1924 > JBBASU01. The sequence goes on from JBBASU010000020.1 coordinate 30,617, forward strand.
TGGCCTACCGCGAGTTCGGTTCCTACGCCGAGCGCCCGGAGGCCAAGGCTGCCATCGACGCCTACGCCAAGGCCCTGAAAGACCTCGCTGGCGCCCAGCGCGAGGCGGCGAACGCCAGCGCGGTGTTCAACGCCAATCAGGAAAAGACGGTCTCGACCAGTCGCCAGCTTGCGATGGCGGCCGGGCTGCGCGGCGAGGCGCTGGAGCGCATGGCGTTTGCCTCCGAACTGGACGCCGTCCGCGCGAGGGGTGGATCAGTCGAGGCGCGGACGACGGAGTTTGAGACCGGGATCGCCGACGACCGCTCCCGCCGCATCGCCGGTCAGGACGACCTGCGCATGCGGGCGGAGCGTCGACTGGCCGTCACCGGGGGCGACCCCTACGCCGTTCGCCAGTTCGAACTGGGCGAGGAGGTCCGGCAGGCGGAGACCGACCGGGTCGGCACCGGTGACTCCGTCCGGCGCCGTCAGGCGGCCGAAGATGCCGTGCTGGCGCGTGAGCGCCTTGAGTCGGACGAGGCGCGCATCAGGATCATGCGCGAGGAGCAGGCGCTCGGCCTTCTGGTCGGCCGCGAGCGCCGCGAGCAGGAGGCCATTCTGCGGCGTCAGCAGGAACTGGTGGCCCGGGGGCTTCTCCCGGCTGGCCAGTCCCTCACCGCGACCGAACAGGCCCGCGTGGTGGCCCTTCAGGAGGCGACCGAGGAGTACACCAAGCAGATGGCCCGGGTCGCCGACATGCAGGCCATCGGGCCGGGCCTCGGCGCGTCGGTCGGCTCCGGGCTGCGGCAGGCCTTCCAAGAGGCGTTCGACGACGGTGAGATCAGGGCGCGGGACCTGATGAAGGTGCTCCAGTCGACGGCGACGTCGATGGCGATGACCGTGGTCGAGTCCCTGTTTGTAAAGCCTATCGAGCGGATGGCGACCAGCTTCGCGGAGGAGAAGATCGTCCCGTTCCTGTCGGGCCTGCTGCCCGGCATCGGGGGTGAGGGCGGGGACGCGGGCAAGGCCGCCGAAGCGGTGGCCGGAGGCCACGGCGGTCGAGCGACTGACGCCAAGAACTTGGCGGCAGCGACGACGCTGGGTTCGGCGCAGACCAAGCTGACCGCGACCACGACGGCTGCGTCGGGCAGCCTGACGTCGATGACGCAGGCCGCCAATCTGGCCGCCAAAGCGCTGATGTCGGTCGCCGGGAGCGCGGGTGCGGGTGGCGGGGCCAGCGGCGGCGGGAACCTTATCGCCTCTTTCGCCAGCAGCTTCCTCGGCAACCTCGGATTCGGCGGCGGCGCCCACGGCGGCGGCAGCGCCAGCGGCGGTGGGGCTATGACCCCCAGCAACCTCAGCCGCAGCGCCTTCGGCAACGCCTTCTCCGGCGGCATGATCATCCCCTACGCCATGGGCGGGGTGAAGGGGTCGCCCTTCTACTTCCCGATGGCCAACGGGGCGATGGGCATGGGCGGCGAGGCTGGGGAGGAAGCGATCCTTCCCCTTCGCCGGGGCCCGGACGGGCGACTGGGTGTGGCTGGCGGCGGCGGCGGTGGCGGCGGTGGCGGCGACGTCCAGATCATCGTCAACGACATGCGGTCGGACACCAAGGGTCCGGCGGTCGAGACCGAGAGCCGCAACATGAACGGCAAGCGCATGATCAGGATGACCATCCGCGACGAGATGAAGTCGGCCATCCGGGAGGGAGCGATGGACGGCCCCCTCAACTCCACCTATGGCACCCCGCGACAGATCGTGAGGCGGTAGATGAGCGCTTGGCCCAGCACTCTGCCCCAGTTCGCCCTACAGGCGGGCTATCAGGAAGATTTTCAGGACCAGTCGCTGCGGACGCCAACGGAGTCCGGGGCGATGAAGGTCCGCCGCCGGTTCACGGCGCGTTTCGACGTGATCGCGATCAACCTCGCCATGACGGCAGCGCAGGTCGCGACGTTTGAGGAGTTCTACTACACCACGAAGAAGGGAGGCAGTCAGCCGTTCACTTGGGTCCACCCCCGCAAGCAGACGGCCGTGACCCTGAAGTTCGCCAGCAAGGTCGCCGTGACCTCTATTGACGCCGACCTGTTTCGGGTCAGCTTCAAGATTGAGGTCCAGCCGTGAGGACCCTGTCGAGCAGCGCGCTTGGCGCTCTGGTCAACGACTACACCGACGAGGTGTTTGTCGTCCTGCTGAAGCTGGAGCATGACGATCTGGCCGCGCCCATCCGGGTGGCCAACAACAACGCCGACATCGTCCGCACGGAGACGACGTCAGTCACCTACATCGGCGTCCCGTTTGAGATCGAACTGCCGCCGGAGGACGCCGACGAGCCCGGCGCCGCGACCATCTCCATCCCCAACGTCGACCGGTCGGTGACGGCTGCCGTTCGGGCCATTTCGACCCCGGTCACGGCCACCATCATGGTGGTTCTCGCGTCCTCGCCCAACACGGTGGAGGTCGAATACACCGGACTGACCATGCGTGAGGTGGTCTACGACGCCGAGATGGTCACCGGCATCCTGCGGTTCGAAACGCTGGTGATCGAGCCGATCACCTTCACCATCACGCCCGCGCGCTTCCCGGGGCTGTTCTGATGGACGCCATGCCCGACTGGGTCGCCAAGTACATCGGCATCCCGTTCTCGCCGGAGGGCCGCGATCTGGAGGGCATGAACTGCTGGTCGCTGTTTCACCACGTCCTGACGGTGGAGGGCGGTCTGGAGGTCCCGGAGTACCCCGGCCCCCTGTGGTACGGGCGGACCAAGTCGGACCCGCGTGGCATCGTCGAGGCCATGACCGCCTACACGGAGCAGTTCTCCCCCATAGAGCCCGGGCAGGAGCAGCCGTTCGATGGTATCCTGCTGCGGATCGGCGGCTTCGCGACCCATTGCGGAGTTGTGGTCAAGCCGGGCGTGATGCTGCATGTGGAGCAGGGTAGCGACTCGATCATCGAAGACTATCGAGAGAGCATGATGTGGAGGACGCGGGTCGCGGGCTTCTACAGGTACACAGGGAGGCCCAAGGATGGCCGAGGACGGCAATCTGCCCATTCCGGGCCGTAGGGTGCTGGAGGGGGAGGTTTTGCCGCCCCTGAGCGCCCCTGAGCCCGACAGCGCCCTTCTGTTCCAACCCTCCCCCTTCCGTTTCGAGCGGATCGAGACCGTCGCCGTCGCCGGGCAGACCATCGCCCAGATCGTGGCCGGGCTCGGCATCCCCTCCACGGTCCACGGTCTGGTCACCGTCTACATCGGCGAAGTCGAGGTCTCGCGCGTCCACTGGCATCGGGTTCGCGCCAAGACTGGCATGCCGATCTACGTCCACGTCCGCATGCAGGGCGGCGACGGCGGAAAAGACGTGCTTCGGGTTCTGGCCATGTTCGCGGTCGCCGTGCTCGCGTTCTGGGCGGGCGGCGTCGTCGGCGGCTTGCTTGGGGGCACCGCCACCGTTTTGGGTAGCATCGGGGCCGCGCTAACGACTGCGGCCGTCATGACCCTTGGCCAATATCTTGTCATGGCGCTCCTGCCCCCGCCGTCGGTCAAGACCGGCTACACCTTCGACCAGCAGATCGGGAATCCCTACGGCCAGATCACCGGCCTGCGGAACCAAGCCGCGCCCTACGGGCCCATCCCCCGGGTGTGCGGCAAGCGCCGCATGTTCCCGATGCTCGCGGCCCGGCCGTACACGGAGACAGTCGGCGATAACCAGTACCTGCGCATGCTGCTGCTGGTGGGGCTGGGGCCGCTCCAGATCACCGACATCAAGTTCGGCGAGACCGACATCGACGCCATCGCCCACTGTGAATACGAGGTCCGCGAAGGCTGGGCTGGCGACGCCGACGTGACGCTCTACGAGCGGAACATCAAGGAGGACAGCTACGGGGTCCTGTTCGACGTCGCCGGGACCGAGACGATCAAGACGACCCGGACGGACACCAAAGAGATCAGCATCGACATGGTGGCCCCGGCGGGCATTGCGCGGTTCAACGACGAGGGCCAGCCGCAAACCTTTACGGTGAGCCTTAATGTTCGCTACCGCGCCGCCGGTTCTGGTGGCACTTGGCTTTCTCCCGACTGGCTTGAGCCGTCCACCGAAAACGGCACCAACGTCGATGGCGTCCTGTCGTTCTCGGGAAAGACCCAAAACGCTATCCGCCGCACCGGCCGCTGGACCGTGCCCACTGGGCAATACGAGGTCAAGATTACCCGGACAACCGCACACTCCAGCAGCAAGGAAGTCGACACGGTCTACTTGACGACCGTGCGGTCGGTTGTCGCCGGGGACTTCATGCCCATGGACGGCCTAGCGCTGATCGCGATCAAGGTCCGCGCGACCGCGCAGATGAACGGCGTCCCCGACCAGATCAACTGCATCGCTGAAAGCTTCCTTCCGGTCTACGATGGAACTGACTGGGCATACGAGATCAGTCGAAACCCGGCGTGGGCCTACGCCGACATGCTGCGGCGCCGTGGGCTTGAAACCGTGCTGCCGGATAACCGCCTCGACCTCGTGGGCATTTCAGCTTGGGCTGCGGCATGCGACGCCGCCCGGGCCAACGATCCGGGAGAGCCTAGCTGGACCTTCGACGCTGTCATGGAGGGTGGCGCGATCTTCACGGCCATGCGTCAGATCGCCGCCCACGGCCGGGCGACGTTCACGCACAAGGACGGCAAGTACAGCATCGCGCGTGACGTCGCCACGAGCACACCGGTCCAGCATATCTCGCCGCGCAACTCGTGGGGGTATCAGGGGTCGAAGACCTTCGTCGACATGCCGCACGCCCTGCGGGTCCGCTTTGTGAACGAGGAGAAGTTCTACCAAGAGGACGAGATCGTCGTTTACGACGACGGCTACTCCGCCGACGGGGCCGGTGCGACTGAGGCTGCCACCAAGTTCGAAACTCTCGACCTTCCGGCCTGCACGCGGCCGAAGCAGGCGTGGGCGGACGGTCGATACCATATGGCAGTCGGCCGATACCGGAACGAGCAGCACGTCGTGTCGATGGACATCGAGAGCCTGCGCTGCACCATCGGCGACTTTGTTCGCTTCAGCCATGACGTCATCGCGGTCGGGTTGGGCTCCGGGCGCATCAAGGCCCTGACCCTGAACGGCTCCAGTCAGGTCACGGCAATCCAGCTTGATGGGGTCGTGTCGGTCGAGTCCGGGGTGGTCTACGCGATCCGCTGCCGCAAGGCCGACCTGACCAGCGTCCTGATCACGCTCCCGGCCGCCGGGGCGACGGCCGAGACCGATACCTTCACGCTTGGCACCCCGCTGGCGCAGTCGGCCTGCGGGGCCGTCGGAGACCTGTTCTTCTTCGGCGAGACCGCGCTGGAAACCATCCCCGCCGTTATCACCAAGCTTCGCCCGGGGGTGGACCTTACCTGCCGGGTCACCATGGCCCCCGCGCCGCCGGAGGTGTGGTCATACGACACCGGGACCATCCCGACACTGGTCAGTGCCCTTTCTTACAACGGCCCGCCCACCAGCGAGGTGCCTCCGGCGCTGGGCTTCATCGCCGTCGCCGACTCCAGCACGGCCAAGCGTGTCAATGACGGCACTGTAATCGAGCGCATTTCAGTCAGTCTAAACCCAATTCCGGTCACGAACTACCCGGTCACGGCCATTGACGCCGAGTTCAAACACGCGGACTCAAACAACTGGACGACGATCAACAGGTATCCGCCTAGCGTTAACAGCTTTTTCATCACCAATGTTCAAGCCGGGGAGACCTACGACATCCGCGTGCGGACGGTGATGGACACCAAGGCTTCCGATTGGACAGAGAGCAGCATCCTTGTCGAGGGGAAGTCTTATGCGGCGGGCATTTGCACTGGCCTGACCGCCACCGGCTCGGCTGGTGGGAACGAACAATTTCAGCAGGTAACCCTGTCGTGGACAAACCCCGACGACGAAGACCTGTGGAAAATCGAAATCTGGCGGTCAAACAGCAACGACAGGACGACGGCGCTGGCCATCGCTTCAGTGTCTGACCCCGCAAACGTCTACACGGACGTCCCGCTCACGAATGGCGCCACTCGATACTACTGGGTGCGCGCCGTAAACACGTCTGGAGAGACGGGTGATTGGAACGCCGCGACTGACGAAGGCGTTGTTGGGACCACGCGAAAGCTTTCGGCAGCGGACTACGGCGAAGGTTCAGTGGAAACCGACAACATTGCGGAAAACTCCGTGACGTATTCGGAGGCGTCATACACGGCCGGTGACATCACCTTCAGTGGTGCCGAGGTCACTATCCAAACGGTGGATATAACCACGACTGGTCGACGTGTTATGATCGACGTCAGCTTTGTCATTCACAACCGCTTTGACACCGGAACCAGCGGCGCTGAGTCTGTCGGAACCCTGAAGGTCTACAGGGATGGTTCGACAGAGGTGTTTAGTCAGCAAGTCTGTTACCGGATACCGGTGGGAACGACCCCGTCGTTCAATTTCACGCCGCTCCAGTGCGTCGGCCTCTCCTTTGAGGACAACCCGACCGCAGACGATCACACCTATCACGCCACGCTGAGCATGGACGATAGCGCGTTCACGGAAACGGTGTCCAACCGCAGCCTTCGGGTGACAGAGATCAAGCGGTAAAGCCGCGCCTGTCGACCCTAGACGGGCGGTCAGATTCGGGAGAATGTCCGCCTTGCAACTTTCGGGGGCGGCATGATCACCAGTCTCAAATCGGCGTTCGATGCCATGTCCTTGCTCAGCCGGGTCTGCGCCGTTTTGGCGGCCGTCCTGCTCGTCGCGGGCGTCGTCACGCTGATCGGCTGGTCGATGGGCGCTGGGGACCGCCAGAAGGCCGCTCAGGCCGACGCGGAGGCCACCATGGCCGGAGCCCGCACAAAAGCCGCTGGCGACGCCGTGAGGGCCGCTGACGAGGCCGCCAAGGGCGCGGCGGCCGATGAGCAGGCGACCCGAGACAACACCGATGCCATCCGGGGCGCCCCGGGGGCGGACAAGCCTGTCGCCCCTGCCGTTGCCGACAAAGGCCGCAGGCGCATATGCCAGAGACAGTCGGCGGCAGCCGACCCAAGCTGTAAGCGTTACCGTGAGTAGGGGCGGTGGGGATGGAGTGGGTGGACCCATGGCAGAAGGCGCTCGCCGCGTCGGTGGCGCTTGCCGCCCTGCTGCTGATCATCGTCGGCAAGGCCGTTTGGGCCGCCGTCGGCGACTGGAGGGACGGAGTGCTTGAAGCCATGTTCCGACCGTTTGCGGCCGGACGCCGGGCCGAGGCTGCCCTGCGCGAGGTTCTGGCCGAACTCCGCCCCAATGGCGGTGGCAGCCTGCGCGACGCAGTCGGTCGGATCGAGGAGCGCCAGATAAGGCTAAGCGGCCGGGTCGACCACGTCCTTTCGTCGCTGTCCGAAAGCTCGGCTATGTTTGAGTTTGATCAAGACGGGCTGTGCATCTGGGTGTCCCCGTCCTATGAGCGACTGCTCGGACAGAGCCGGGATGAGGCCGTGGGGGTGGGCTGGCAAACGATGGTTCACCCGTCCGATGGCGACGCCTTTCGGAACGAGTGGCGCCGGGCGGTGATCAACACGCAGCCGTTCGCCATGGTGGTCAGGATCAGCATGGTCGGCCGAGGGGCTGGGGTTGTGGCGGAAGTCAGGGCGCGCCCGATGCGGGCGGGCTCAAAAGTGATCGGTTGGCAGGGGTCGATCCACCCGCAGACCGACTAGGGGGCGAGCATGGTCGAGGGGCCGAAGGTCGAGATCAAGTGGACGTGGCGGCGGTGGGTGACCATCGGCCTTCTGCTGGTGGGGCACGCGGGCATTGGCTTCGTGGTCTGGCAGCTTTCCACGGCCATGCACGCACAGTCGGCCGACCCGGTGGTCATCGCCATCGTCAACGCCCTCATGTGGATCGCGCTCGCGCTCGCGCTCCAGAACACCATCGTCCAGACCGGCTACCTGACCGGCTCCACCGTGACCGACTGGGCGCGTGTCGGGGCGGCGATCAGGGGCAACAGCCCGGACCCGGCTCCCGCGCCGCCGACGCCGCCACACCAACCCGCAGAGACGCCATGAAAAGCCTGACAGCCCCCGACAAGTTCTTCGCTGCACTGCGCGCCAGCGGCCTGCTGGGCCCGACCCTCGATCAGGGTGAGGTCGACGGGACCAACGCCCTGCTCACCGCTTGCGGGAGCGCCAACTGGGGCCCCAAGTGGACCGCCTACGCGCTGGCGACCGCCTACCACGAGACTGCCGCGACCATGGAGCCGATCATGGAGCGGGGCGGCCGGGGGTACTTCACGGCCAAGTACGACGTCCAAGGCGACAACCCGGCCCGGGCGCGCCGGTACGGCAACACCACGCCGGGCGACGGCCCGCGCTACTGCGGCCGGGGCTACGTCCAACTGACTTGGAAGCTGAACTACGCCCGCTTCGAAGGCCTGCTCGGCGTGCCGCTGCTGGACGACCCCAATCTGGCCATGCAGCCTGACATCGCCGCCAAGATCATGATCATCGGCATGCGCGACGGGGTCTTCACCGGCAAGCGGCTGGGCGACTACATCACCACGACCAACGCGGACTGGGTCGGCGCCCGGCGGGTGATCAACGGGGTCGACAAGGCCGCCAAGATCGCCGAGTACGCCCAGAAGTTCCACGCGATGCTGCTCGCGGGCGGCTGGAGGTAGGCCATGACCATGATCAGGATCGTCACCCTTGCCGCGCTGGCCGTCATCCTCGCCGGATGCAGCACGGTGCGGACCACGGTGTTCACCGGCTCCTGTCTGGGGCTAATCGAGGGGACCTCCCTCGACCTGCGCACCAGCCCGGTCCCGGCGGCTCCGCTGCCCGAGGGCGACAGTCAGGGCGAGTGGGTGGCCAACGCCGACGCTCAGGTCGGCAGGTTAGACACGGCCAACCGCAACGGCGCGGCCGGGCTCAACGTCATCGCCAAGTGCGAGGAGCGCGACAAAAAAGCCGCCGAAAGGCTTTCCGGGCCCTTCTGGCGGCGATGGTTTGGGGGGTGACACCCCGGGCTACGGGAGAGCGCGGGCCTTGGTCGTAGTGTGCGGGGGGCGGTGACCAAGGCTGCCCCGGGGTGTCGATGATTGGATAGCTTAACCACACGCCGTGGTCAAGCTGCTTCTAGCGCTCCAGTGCCGACATGGCCACCCAGACCTGCATGGCGAGGATGGACGGCTCATTGCGGTGATGCTTGGGCGTCGCCTTCGCCTTGTCGACCACCTTTACGCCCGCCGCCACCATGTCGCTGGTGATCGTCGCCCGACGCAGCAGTCTGCCCGGCGGGATTTGCAGGTACTCCGCGATCTTCACCACCTCGTGGGCGCGCAGCATCACGTCGCCCCCCTCGTGCCAGCGGATGCGGTTGGGCGCGATGTCGACGGCCCTGCCCAGTTCGACCCGGCCGACCGCCCGGCCAAGGTTGTTCCCCGACTGGCGACGGGCGGCCAGCAGCAGGGAGCCGATCTCCGCCTCGACCGGCCCCTTGGGCTCAGGCTTGCGCCAACTCATTGCGCACCCTCGTCGAGCGACACCGCCAGTCCGAAGTGGGCGGCGATCTTCTCCACGACGCCCCGGTTCTTCTCGCTGGTCGCCGCCACGGCCCGCAGCTTGTCAGCATGCGCGTCCGCGAAGGCCTGAACGTCGAGGTCTCCCGGCTCCGTCTCGCCGAGGACGGCGGTGAACCAGTCGACGAACGGCTTGTGGACCCCGGCCCCGAAGTAGTCTTCGACCGCCTTCGGGATTGGCGGAAGCGCGGCCGTGAACTCGGCCGTCTGGCCTTCCTCGATCACCTCGCCGGTCTCAGGGTCGACAACGTCGCCCCCAGCCGCCGTTTCCGAGGGCTCCACGGCCGTTTCGGGGGTGGCCGGGGCGGATGGAGCCGGAGAGGCCGCGAAGGCGTCCAGCGCCGCCTTTGCGGTCTTCGGCCGCGCCGGGATGGTCTCCGAGGAGACGATGGCGATGTCCTGCACCTCCTCCGCGATGGACAGGCCCTTCAGGACTTCGGTGAACCCGTCCCGCAGGACCCAGCTACGGGCCCGCATCTGGAGCATGCGCTGGGGGTGGTCTGTCCACGGCCCCGCCTTGCCCCAAAGCTTCGCCTTGATCGCCATGTCGATGGTGAAGGTGTACTCGATAGGGGTCTCCTGCCCCTTCCGCTTGGCGAGGACGTGGTAGGCGATGACCCGATCCTTCAGGGTGATGGTCCGGCCGTTGGCGTCCGGCCCGGTGTAGTCGCCGGTGATCGGCGTCTCCTGAAAATCCTCCAGCAGGCCGGAGGACCGGACGAGCCCCAGCGCGCCGTCGCCGAAAATGCTGGGCATGCCGTTGATGACGGCGATGGACTGGAGGGCCTGAACCGGCTTCATGCCGACTTCCATGCCGTGCATGATCCCCAGCGCAATCTTGTCCTGATCGAACCCCGAGGACTCGTTCCGGGGGTCCTTCCGGTAACTCTTGGGCGCCCAGCCCGCCCCGGCGATCATCTTCGCGAGCGTGGCGACATCCGAGATGGACTGCGGGACAATGGCGTTGACGGCCGAGCCGAAGGACCCACCGATGGTGGCGAGTTGCTTGTCAGTCATGGCTTTTCCTTCCGGTTTTCGGAATGATCATGGTGAGGATCGCCAGAGCGATCAGAAAGGCGATGGGGTAAAGTTCGCCCCGGTAAACGTCGACCGCGACGCGCGCAAAGGCGCCAGCGGCCACGGCGGCGATCTGGGCCCAGAGCCCCGCCTTTATCAGGTCCCGGATCGTCACTCTGTCGGCTCCTCCAGCGTCACCGACAGGCCGCCGCGATAGGTCTTCTCGGTCTGGTTCACGGTGTACGACTTGGCCTGCCGGTTGATGACGGGCCACGTCACCCGGCCGCCCGCGAAGGTGGCCCGGGTCTTGTCTCCGAGAGACGCCGCGACCCGGCCCTTGATCAGTTCGATCTGGCCCTCGACGAACTTTTTGTGCTGCGCCCAGCGCGCATAGCGCCGCGCCGCCCGGCCCGCCGCATCGTCGGCCGTCAGGTCAGCAGTCGCGTCCTTGAACCCGATGGCGTAGACCTCTTTCACGGTGTCATAGTCGACGTCCGGCGGCGGCGTCCCGGCCGCGACGCCCGCCCAGAACGCTCGGACGGCCACCTCGATCTTGTCGATGGTCGGCTGGTGCCGGGGAATCCGGCCCCGGTACAGTTCGTTGCCGCCGACGCAGGTCAGGACCCACCCGGCTTCAGCTTCCTTGCACGCGATCTGGTGCTGGACCTGAAGGACGATGTGAAGGGGCCAGTTGACGATCTCGTTGTCCTCGACCACCCACTTGTTCTTGAACACCAGCCCGTCGACGTTCTTGACGTCCACCGGCTCGCCGCCGCGCTGCGTGAAGTAGTCGAGGCTGGCGCCCCAGCCGGGCACGGTCGGGTGGAGATGATAGACCCGGCTTTTCAGCAGGCCCCAGTCGGGCCAGCGGCTCTTGGCCCACGCCGCGATGGCGGGTTCAAGGAACTGGCCAGCGATGACCCGGGTGGCCCGGGCGAGGTCTTCGGGCATGACTTGCCCAGTCTTCTCGCAATAGAGCCGGTAGCCGGTGCCGTAGGGGCTCAGGGAGCCGAGCATGATCTCGCCCTCCCCGGGGGTCTCGTAGAGGTGGCGGACGACCTCCGAGCCGTCAGGCGCCCGCCAGACGTTGAACAGGGCGGCGACCTCGCTGCCCCCGACGTTGGCCTCGCGAAGCGCCATCCATTCGGCTTCGCTGTTGAACTTTGCGTGCATGATCTCTCCCGACAGATACGATACTTGACCATAGGCCAAGCTTGGCCGTCGCGCCACAGAAAAGTAGACCATTTGATGAATAGGCCCGAGCAAGCCCTCCAGCGTCTGGTGGTGGACTTTCTACGCCGCGCAGTCATCGCGCCCGCCATGTTCTGGTTCTGCCCGAACGGCGGCAACCTGTCACAGGCCCAGCGGGGGGCGTTCAAGGCCATGGGCCTGACCGCCGGGGTCGCGGACCTGCACTTCATCTGGCCGGGCGGGTACGGGGTGATCGAACTGAAAGCCGGGCGGGGCAAGCTGTCGACCGAGCAGGAGGGCTTCCGCGACGCGGTCCTCGCCAACGGCCACCGCTGGGCTGAAGCGCGCACCCTTGACGAAGTCGTCAGCCGACTGAAGGAATGGGGCTTCCCGCTCCGCTCGATCCACGTTTTCTAAAGCTTGACCGCAGCCCCGGGTCCGGCGGATACAGGGGGCGGGCGGGCGAAGGTTGCAACCCCCTCGGCCCGCCCTTTTCACCGCAACATGGGAGCGTCCGGTGATCCGTATTTCTACCCCGCCACAGGTCCGCGCGCAAGGGAAGCTTGGCCAATGAGCCTTCCTTATTACAAGCGGTTTCCGCGCGACTTCCTTGACGGAACCATCGGCCTGCCGCTCGACGTCAAGGGCGGCTACGCGGTCCTCCTCGACCTGATCTACATGCGCGACGGGAAACTGGTCGACGACCCGCGCTACATCGCGGGCCAGCTTGGGTGCAGCGTCCGGAAGTGGAACACCATCCGCGACGCTCTCATTCAGGCCGGGAAAATCACTGTTCAGGACGGCGTGATCTCAAACTTTCGGGCGAATTATCTCACCGAAGAATCGAGAAAATATCAGGATAAACAGGCCGAGATTGCAGGGAAACCGAGGAAAAACAAACAGTTGCCTCAGCCAGAACCCAGCCAATCAGAATCAGAATCAGAAGATAGGGAAGAAGCTAACGCTTCTCCCCCAGAGCGCGCGGCTGCGCGCGGGGTGCCGCTGTTCGACATCGAAGACGTGCCGATGGTCCGCCGGAAGCCGACCGAGGCCGAGTTTGAACGCTGGTGGGCCACCTACCCGCTGAAGGTCGGCAAGATCGCCGCTCGCCAGTCGTTTGACCGGGCGTGGGGCAGGGTCGAGGGGGACCCGGACGGTCGGGTCCTGACCTTGGTCGCGGCGACTGAGCGATACGCTCAGGCCAAGGCTGCCGAGGGCCGGGGCAGTCGCTTCACGGCCCACCCGACGACGTGGCTAAACGAAGGAAGGTGGCTTGACGAGACGCCGATAGCTGAGGCAGGTTTTGGCAATGAGCAACAACATGACCCCAAGTTCGCAGCCAAGGCTGCCAACATGCAGCGCGCTCTCGCCGGGGCTCTCCTCGCTGCTGGTGAAGGCGACCAGTGCGGCTGAGGCAGTCGCCGATCTGGTGGCTGACGCGGCGCTGCTGGCCGAGGCGCGGCGCGTTCTTCCGGCGCTGGAGGTCGACGCCCGACAGCCGAGCGGCCGGGCCGGGGTCATGCGGGTGATCAGCAAGCGGTTTGCCCTGTACCCGCAGGCCAGTCGGTCTGAAGGCGAGTGGGCCGCGTGGTGGGCGGAGTATCTGGCCGTGCTGGAGGGTCTGCCGGAGACGGCGCTGGAGGCGGGGATGGCGGCGTGGGTCGCCAAGCCGTCCAGCCGGTTTCTGCCGATGCCCGGGCAGCTTCGCGATCTGGCCCTGACGGTGCCGAACCCCAGCGCTCAGGCCTTTTCTCGGGCCCGTGCGGCCCTGCTGCGGGCCGATCAGGCCCCTTCCGGGCCCGTCGGTGGCCTGCCGCCCGTGGAGGCGGCTCTGAAGCCGTTTCCTGAGCCGCGCCGGGCCTCCCCGGAGGAGCGGGAGCGGGTCCGGCGCATGGCCGACGACTTCGCCCGGCAGGCGGCAGCCCGGGTGGCGCCGGAGTGAGCGGGTTCCGCTGGACCGACAAGCGCAAGGCGACTCTGCGCGACCTGTACCTGAACAAGAGGATGGGCCCGACTGAGATCGCGAAGGTGCTGGGGGAGGGCTGCGAACCTGACGCGGTTAGCTACGCCGTCCGCGCTTACGGCATGCGTCGACCGTACCGGGTGGCGGCCGTGGGGTTCACATGGACGCCGGAGGCCTTGGTGATCCTGCGCCGGGAGTGGCCGGACGCGACCCGGTCGAACGCCCAGATTGCCGCCCAGATCGGTGGCGGCTGCACAGCCCGGGCGGTGACCCGCAAGGCCTCCCTGCTGCGTCTGAAGCGGACGGGTGACCGCCGGGCGCTGGCGCCGCGCCCCAACCGCCGGGGTGGTGGTTCGGTCAAGGGGCGCACCTTCCGCGCCCGGCCCAACGGGGGGCGCATGGGCCGCATCAGGTCCCGGGCCCTTCGGTTCGCCGCGCTCTGCCTCAAGTCGGGGTGGGGCGTCGAGGAAACAGCTTGGGCGTTCGACCTACCGGTCGACGAGATTGCCCAGATCAGCACGAGGTAAGCATGCCGCACGTCAGTCTGAAAACCATCGCCGAAACGCGGGAGACCGTGTTCAGGTTCGTCGAGGCCTACATCCGCGAGCGGGGCGAGTCTCCGGGCTACGACGAGATCGCGACCGGCTGCGGGCTTTGCAATAAGTCAGTCGCCTTCCGCCACGTCTCGGCCCTGATCGAGCAAGGGCGGCTGATCAAGGTCACCGGGTATCAGGCCCGGGCGCTCCGCCTCGCCGGGCTCGACCCGGCCTACACAGTCGCCCAGTTGAGCAAGCTAAGTCCGGGGCAGATCGCCCAGCTTCGCGCCAACCTCGAAAAGGTCCCCTGAACGAAAGAGCCCCGCGCCGGTCGGGACCAGCGCGGGGCTCTCATGTTTCGGGAGAAACAACATCGCGCCCGAGGGCGTCTTGCCTGACCTTGCTACCGTCGGCGACGGCGGCCGTCAAGCGGCGGGATGGGCTCCTCGCCGTAGACCCGCCGGAAGTCCTCGTCGGTGAGGCCGTGGATCAGGCCTCGCGTCTCGGGGAGGTCCAGCGGCCAGCCGTGGTCGTAGTCGGGCTCGCGGTCGGCGAACAGGTCGTCCAGTTCCGCCTGCCGCGCCCGGCGCCCACGGCGGCCGGTGGGCCATGCGCGGCGCGGGGTGAACCCATCCCGCCCACGCGGCGGCGGCGGGTCCATGTGCGTCCGGTAGGGCGCGCCGTGGCCCCGGTCGGTCTGGAAGTCGGCCATGACGTCCCAAATGTCGTGGTAGGCGTCGGCGCGGTCCTTCTCGGCGACCGACGACTTGAAGTTGGTGTAGCGGATCGCCGCGATGTTCTGGGCGATGGCCATGGCCACGCGCTCCCGGGGGATGAAGGCCCGGTAGGCGTAGTCGCGGCCCTTCCACGCGAAGACCTTCACCCCCGGGAACACCCGTTCGATGTCGCCCTTGGCGCGGGCCCGGACGGCCAGCTTGTCGGCTTCCTTGTCGCTGGCGACGACGGACAGGAAGGCATGGTTCAGGACAATCCACATGGGTCAGTCCCCTTTCTGTTGTTCAGTGATGGTGTAGGTGACGCCGCTGGCGTTCAGGACGGCCCGCCGTTCGGTGTTCAGCATGACCACGGCGTCGAGCGCGCGGGACAGTTCGAACAGGTTGGGAGAAGGGCCGCGCCCAATGCGGGCGAAGACGTGCGCCAGCGCGCTAAGGCCGCTGGGGCCTGTGACGATCAAATCCTCGTCAGGCGTTGCGATCCTGACCGTCCATTGGCCTTCCCCCATGGGGGCCAGCGGGATGGTGTCGGCAACCCCGGATTCCGGCGGCTGGGCGGCGATCCCGCCGGTCCCGGCTGAGAAGTAGGGGGTGAACTCCCACAGGCGCTCAGCACCCGTCTTGTCGGCCCAGCAGCGCCAGCCTTCGACGTAGCGGAGCCCGGGCAGGGCTGCCTGCTCGACGAACACCTTGGCGGCCTGCTGTCGGCCGTTGGCGTTGTCTTCGAAAATGAGGGTCCCGGGCTCCTGCCCTTCGACCGACCAGTTCAGGCGAATGTAGTCATCCACGGTGGGCCTCCTTGATCTCCCGGATCAGGGCCGGGTCCAGCTTTTCGAGAAGGGGGAGGTTGATCCCCCGGGGGCCTTCGAACAGGCCGTAGTGGCCGTGCTCGACTGCGTGATCCCACGCCGCGTGGGCTTCGAAGGCGATGCCAAAGTAGTCCCGGTCCTGCGGCCGGTCCCACGTCGGGTCGATGACGTTGCCGTCGGCGTCGGCGCACCATGCGTGGTGAATCGGGATGATCGAGCCGCCGAAGCCCTCGACGTAGGACAGTCGCGGGTTGTGGAGCGCCAGTTCCATGGCGTTCTTGAAGCACTGGCCCCGCTTGCCACGCGCCGCGCCGGTAAACTCGGCAGCCCTGAACTGGCGCCCGTTGCGCAAGACGAAGCGCTCGATCAGGAATCCGCTGGGGAACCCGGGCATTGCCGTGTCCGCCATGGCCAGCAAATGGAGCCGGACGGAGCCGGGGGCCGACATCAGTTCGACGGGGCGGCTCATACCCACCTCCCGCCGACCAGTTCCTCGATCACCTCGTTCCCGACGCAGCGCTCGCGCTCAGCCGCGTCCTGACTGTCGAAGTGCTGGGCCTTCAGCTTGTCCCGGACGTAGCTTTTCGGGCTCCCGGGAGGGGCGACGTAGCCGCCCCCTTGGTCAGTCCTGCGGATGACGTACTTCATCGGGCGGCCTCCAGCGCGATCTTCGCCAGTCCGTGGGCCTCGATCCACGAGGGGCTTTCGTACTTCTCGTGGCGAGCGGCGAACTTCGCCGGGTCCTCGTTCAGCCACTCCGGGCCGCCGAAGCGGGCGATCAGGATGGCGATGGCCGCGCGCCGGACCTTTTCCGGGTCCAGTGGCCGTTCGAAGAACTTGCCGTCGATGAAGGCCGTTCCGTCTTCTCGCCGGAAGTGGCCCTGAAAACCAGCGCCGGGCGCCTCGACGACGTAGCGGTCGAACCCATCGACCTTCCGGCAGATTTGCAGCTTCGTACCCTTCGGCACGCCGCCAAACTCGCGGGCGAGGACCACCACGTCGCCTTGCTTGTACTTTTGAACCGTCATTTCCGTTTCTCCCAGTCGCCTCAACCGCGACGTCATCACTATGGCCAAGCTTGACGCCGTTGTCAAGCGGTCGACAAAAAGGCCCCGGATCGCTCCGGGGCCTCCTGTCATCCGACCGGGGGGCAGGTCAGACCGTGACCTTGTCCAGCATCTTGCCAGCGACCCCCTCCAGCAGGAGCCGGTTCTCCTGCCGCCCGACCCGGCGCGCCTTGGCCGTGATGGCCTGAGCGTGATCCCAGATCGACTCCTGCGGCTTGCCTTCCTCGGCCACGCTGATCGAGATCAGTTCGCGGGCCTGCTTCTCGCTGAAGCCGAACTTGGCGAGGAAGGTCAGTCGCTCGTCATCGTCTTTGGAGACGATGGCCGCCTTGGCCGCCTTCACGCCGGTCACCAGCTTGGACGCGGCGCCGTCCGCGAAGGTGGTCAGCGCCGGGGCCGCCTCGCTGAGGAAGCGCTCAGGCGCGCCGGAGGTGTGGCGGAAGGTGACCTCGCTGAAGCCCTCGACGCCCCAGAGGTTGCGGTTCTGGCAGACGCCCCGGAGGTACATGCTGGCGACCCCGAAGGACCGGCGGCCGACTTCGCTGTTCCAGACATAGACGCCCCGGAACATCAGGTCCGGCTCGCCGCCGGGCAGCTTGCCGACTTCGATGGGGTTCCGGTCGTCGACGAGGAACAGGAAGATGTCCCGGTCGCTGGCGTACAGGGTGGTCGTCTCGGTCGTGATGTCGACCTCGGAGTTGTAGGTCATCGACGCCCAGTCGATCATGCCGGGGACTTTCCAGCGGGTGTCGCCGGTGCCGTCGCCCGCGAAGGATTGGACGACGTCGACCACGTCACGGTCGAGGATGCGGCCGTAGTTGGTCGAGGTGATCGCCCGCAGGCTGTTGACGCCGTTCTCGCGGACGTAGGCGGCCTTGAGGTCGTCACCGCCGGACAGGAGGCCGTAGCGGAGGTTGGCGGCGGCCAGCGGGGCAGGCAGCTTGCGCAGGTAGCCCGCAGGCGCCCCGGCGAGCCCGGCGACCTGATCGAAGCCGTAGTTGGTCATCTCGTAGGACTTGCCGTCGCCCATGGCCATTTCGAGGAAGTAGGGGTCCTCGGGGTTGGTCACGAAGCGCAGCTTGGCCGGGTTGAACTCCTCGACGTGGCTTTCCTCGGCCCACTGGGCGACCTGAGCGCGCAGGGCGCCCAAGGACAGGAACTTCTGGTCGTCGGGGCGCGAGGCCCACTGGGCGGAGACTTCGCCGTTCAGCGAGCCCTTCGAAACGGTGATCTTGTGAGCAGTCATGTCGTTCTCCCAAACGCTCTGGATCGAGCAAGCTTGACCATACAGCTAGAGTATGGCCGGTCAACAGGTTTTTTCAGATGGCGTGCGACTGCGCTGTAATTCCGCGCAGCGCGGCGGCTTCCGGGTTGCGCCTGATTTGGACCCGGGCCTTGCTGATAGCCGCGCCGACGTCGCGGCGGGCCGCTTCGATCTTCGCCAGTTCGGCCTGAGCGGCCTCCAGCCGAGTGGCGATCATGGCGTCGCTCCCGGACAGGAGGGTACACAGGGTCCTGACGCGCCGGATCAGTTCCTCGGCCGCCCGGGCTGTGTCGCTCAGGCCCTCGTGAATGTCGTAGTCGGTCGCTCTGATCATCGCGGGTCCTCCAGCTTCTCGACCAGCCCCGGCGCCAGCCGCTTCAGAACGGCGTTGCGCTTCAGGTCCAGATATCGGTTGACCTGCTTTTGCAGGCACCGCTGCTCTGCCCGCAGCCCCGCGATCACGGCATAGAGCGCGCGGCCAGTCTGGGCGTCGACCACAGCGCGCGGGAGGAACCGCATGCCGTACTGGCGGATTTGGAACGATCCCGTCTTGGACTGCTCCCCGACGATCTCGCCGGTCAGGAAGAAGGGGTAGCTGTCGTAGCCCCAGATGGCCCAGTCCCCCTCCCTGCCTTCCTCCGGGTTGATCAGCGGCCCCCCGAAGTTGGGCGGCGGCAGTTCATCGCCGAACAGGTCGGCGGCAGTCATGCGCTTCATGCGAGTTTCCCTTCGCTGTCGTATTTGGCCGGGTCGGCGGCCGGGGTGTGGAAGCCGAACGCGGAACCGGCCTCCATGGCCGCCCGCTGGGCCTTGGTGACCCCCCGGCGGGCGTTCAGGATGTCGGCCAGTTCGTCCCACGTCGTGACGACGGTGCCGAGCGTGTAGCCCTCGGTCGGCCAGTAGCCGCGCTCGCCCCGCTTCAGCAGGATCAGGCTGCCGTCAGACGGCAGGGTCCCGTAGCAGGTCTCCGGCAGGCGGGTTTCGTAGGTGTCAGTCATTGGTCCTCCAGTATAGCAGCGTGCCGCCCGGGTCCTGACCGCATGTGATCTGGCCCGCCTCGTACATGCGGTTGAGAACTCCGCGAGCGCGGGCGGTGGTAATGTTGAAGTAGTCGGCCGCTTCCCGGGTGGAGCGGTAGCCGCTGCCGCCCTGTTCACCGTCCTTGCGGCGGGCGTGGGCGAGGTAGTCGACGACCTGTTCGACGGTGGGCAGGGGCGGCGCTGGCGTTTTCTCGACCGGCTGCCCGTCGAGCGCCCGACACAGGCGCAGGATCATCGCGACGGCGTCGACCATGGCGTAGTGTCCGGCGCTCAGGTCCTTGGACAGTCCCCGGGCCTCCTTGATCAGTTCACGATGCTGGGTCACGCAGTCGCCTCCGACTTCTGCTGCGCGACGTACAGGTCGGCCAGCTTGGCCATCCGGGCCAGTTCCTCCAGCGCCGCCTTGCGGGCCACGACGGCCGCGTTCGGGTTCTCCAGCACCCCCAGATAGATCGGCAGGACACCGGCCCACGTCGGGGTGATGTCGATGGTGCCGATCTGGGCCTTCTCGTTCACGCTCATGGTCTACTCCTCCAGCTTCCGCCCGCGCTTACCGGGCGCCGTCCAGCAGGTCGACCGAACCGACGAGGTATTCGCCGGTGGCCTCGCGGATCACGACGGCCGGGGAAGCGGCCTGCTTGGCGGCCATCCCGCAAAGCCAGCAGGAGAAGGCGAAGGCCCCCTCGGGGCTGTCGCAGAAGTCGGCGACGACGGTCGGATACTTCTGGCCGGGGACCTCGACGAGAATCTTGGTCACGCCAAACTCGCGGCGAACAATGAACTTTTGCATCTGTGTTTCTCCCAGTCGCCTCAACCGCGACAGGAGCAATTTATCAAGCGGCCGACACAAGTCAAGCGAAACTTGACCATAGCCCGACCGTGTCGTAGGCAGGGGGGGAAGCAGCCCGGGGGACCCCATGCATATCGTCTTCACCATCGTCGCCCTCGTCCTCGCGGGGATCGGGTATCAGGCCGTGTTCCGGGCCGGGGCCGACGACGTCCACCGCCGCCTGCGGCGCGAGAAGGACACCATCACCAAGCAGGAGGCGTTCGCGGGGGTCGTGCTTCTGGGCGCCCTGATGGCCGCCGTCTTCGCTGGCTTCTTCATCGGTCGCTGATGGCCCGGGAGCGCAAGGGCTCGGCCCCCGGGGCCGACGTCAATGTCGGGAACTTCACGGAGACGCTGACGCGGTCGAAGGAAGCCCGGCGAGACCATAACTTCTACGAGACTGACCCGGTCTACACCAAGGCCCTGCTCCGCGTGGAGCCGCTGCTGGCCAAGCCCAAGGTGATCTGGGAACCGGCCTGCGGTCGCGGCGCGATCAGTCAGGTTCTGGAGGCGGCTGGCCATACGGTGGTCTCGACCGATCTGGTCGACCGTGGCTACGGCGACACCGGCGTCGACTTCCTGATGGAGACCGCCGCGCCCAAGGGTGTGAAGATCATCCTGACGAACCCGCCCTACAACCTCGCGCCGGAGTTCATCCGTCACGGGCTCAGTCTGGCCCCCACGGTGATCATGCTGCTGCGCATGGCCTACATCGAAGGGACCAGTCGGTCGGACATGCTCGACCACCATCTCGCCCGGGTCTGGTGCGGCTCTGACCGGCCGCCGATGATGCACCGCGAGGATGCGCCGGAGGAGGTGAAGACCATGGAGGACGCCCGGGTGGCGTTCGCGTGGTTCGTCTTCACCCGCAAAGAGACTGGCGGCCTCGTGAGGCTGCGCCGGATGCGCTGGCGGCCGGACGGCAAGGCCAAGAAAAAGGGCGCCCCGAAGGACGCCCCAGAGGCCGAACCGACCCCGCTGCTGGAGTTGATGGGCAGCTAGTTCAGGACGGTGTCCTTGGTCCGCGCACCGTTCAAATGAAGGGCGTGGGTCTGGAGCACTTCGATAGCCCGGGCGAGGATCGGCTGCTGGTCTTCAGTCGCCACGCAATGGGTGACGTGCTGGCAGGTCGCGTTGATCAGCGCCGCGACGGCCGCCGCCTCGGGCGACATCACCGGCGCCGACTCCGCCAGCGTCCCGGCGTGCTCATGCAGTTCGGTCGCCGCCTCCAGCGTCCAGTCGATCACGGCCTTGGTCTCTGGGTCGGCCTGATCGACAAGCTGTATGCCGCCGTCGGTCGAGAAGTACCCGGCGACCTTGTAAGCCCGGCCGATGTTCTCCAGTTCGGCGGCCCGCATTGCCTCCTCGGCGGCCTCGGCGTCGGCCTTGCCGCCGTCGGCGGACATCGACTTGATCTCTTTCGCCCACGCAGCGAAGTAGTCCTCCGTCCCGCCGCCCTCGTTCAGGCGGTTGCCGAAACTGGTCAGCAGGCTGTCGACGACTGCCTGCATCATCATCGGGTTGGAGATGTGCGACACCAGCCCGGCGGCGCAAAGCATGTGCGCCAGAGACAGGGCCGGGCGCGCCATGGTGGGGACCTTTTCGATCAGGCCCGCGTTGGCGACCTCCATCCCCTCGGTCAGGCCCCGGACGATGTCGAGCAGCTTCATCTGGTCTTCGCGGCTCGGCAGTTGCCAAGTCTCATGGGTCTCAGTCGTCAAATCCGTCTCTCCCGATGATGTTGAGCGCCCGTTCCCGGATGGCGCGGGCCGCTCGGATGTCCCCGGCCCGAATGTTTCGGGCGGGGAGGGCGTTGTCCGGCATGCCCGCAGGCGTGCTCAGAACAGTGAAGGGCGTCAGGGCGACCAGAACGTCGCGCAGGAGCGCCAGCAGGTCGTCACCGGCGGGCGTTTGGGCCTCGGCCGGTGTCTCGGCAGCCGCCGGGGGCTCAAGGGGCTCCACGGCCGTTTTTTTCGGGGTCTTGGTCAATTCAACTTCCCTTCGGTGCTGCGCGCGATGTCGAGCAGTTGCTGGCCCAGTCCATCGGTGGCGTGTCGGATCATGGCGTGAACTGCCATGACGGCGACTTCCGGGGTGGCCAGCCTGTTGCTTTCGTCCGAAAGGATCGCCCGATACAGGGCGCCGATGGTCCCCAGAACCATGGTGGCCGACACCTCGGGGCCAGTGCCCGGGATGTCCGGCTTGTGGGCGTGCAGGATCAGAGACACAGCCTGCTCACAGGTCTCACAGGCCATCTGGTTTTCGGTCTTGGCCTCCATGGTCAAATCCCCTTGCGGTAGAAGAACCGGTGGAACGGCCCGTCGATCACGACTTCGCAGACGCCCCGGATGTTCTGTGTCGCGCTCAGCGCCGTGATCTGCCGCTCGCGCTCGGCGCGCGAGACAGTCAGCAGGTCGTCGACGCTGATGCCGGACGCGGCCGAGAAGTCCTCGATCACGTCGAGGGAGTAGGAGGCCAGCCCCTTGGCGTCGAGCGCGTACTCGCTCTTGTGGCGGACAGAGCAGACGATCATCGCCGCCTGTATGTCGCCCAGCGCCTTGACGCCAGTGATCACGTCGGTCGACTGGGCCCGGGCGGGTAGCGCGACCAGCGCAATGGTGGCCGCGATAGCGGCGGCGAAGGGTCTCATGCTGTTTTCTCCTCGGCAGTCTCCCGGGTGCGGAAGAAGCCCTTGTAGCGTGGGTGGACCGCCATGAAGTGGCGGCTGTAGTAGGCGATATGGCCGTTCGCGATCTTGAACGGCTCGCCCCGCCGGGTGACCACGTCGGTCTCCCACCGGATGCGGTTGATGATCAGCCACGGGCTCAGTCGGGTGTGGCCCTTCTGGATCGCCTCCATGGTGAACCGTTCGAACAGGGTCCAGACCTCGGGATGGGCGCGGTGGTACTCCAGCCACTTCGCCTTGCCGTCCGACTGGGGCGGCGCGTCGAAGCGCAGAACCTGCTGGCCCGAACAGGTGGTGCAGGGCGCCCCGTCGGACCAGCCGGTCCCGTTGCACTCGTGGCAGGTCACCGGCCGCCGGGTCATGCGGGCCTCCCGGCGAGGCCGCAGAAGCCCTCCGGCTTGCCGTCCCGATGCCAGAAGCCGTGCGCGTCGGCAGCGGCGCCGGTGTCTCCGGGGTAGCGGACGGCGGACGGCGCGTCGGACGATGCCCTCTCCCACCGCCACGCCATGCAGGCAGAGCCGATGCAGAGCGTCGAAGGGGAGGCGCCCGGTCTCGCGTAGACGGCGTTCTCAATCGTCCCGCCGCTCTTTTGCCAGACCACGATTCGACTGCTGGAATACGGGCACCACTTCTTCTTGGCTTCAGCTTCGGTCACGGCTGGGCCCGCTCAATGAGGGTGAGGTCGGAGAAGCCACGAAGTTCGCCGCTGCATGAGTGGTCCGAGAACAACCAAGCCCAGCCCCCTTTGATATGCTCGACGCGGAAAACCCCTTTGTCGCCACGGGCTGCCACAAAGTCCCCCACCCCGATCTCCTGCGGGAGAATTTCGGCGATCATCGAGTGCTTCACGCCGCTCACCTCACCCGTCGACAGGCGGACAATGACCGTGTCAGTCACATGCGGGCGCGCGTCCTCGATCACGCCCTCGGCGCTGATCCGCACGCGCCGCCCGTTCATCCCCTTAAATTTTTCGGCTTTCATAGTTCTCTCCCGTTGGTGGCGGCCTGCTCGGCGGCCATGGTGGTCAGGCAGCGGCGTGGGCCGCACCGGCGGCACCGAAATTCACCCTGCCGGTTCTTTTTCAGCGGGTGCTTCCCGCACTTGGCGCAACTGGCCATTGATCTCGTCCTCGTCGAAGTGGTCGGGGGAGGCAGCCTTCGCCCAGAAGTTCCACGGCCGCCTCCCCTTTGCACTTTCGCGGGCTCTAGCCTGCGAACTACCTGAGAGCGAATGCTCTCAGGCCTACTGACCGCTCCTATGGAACAGGGGCACTAGGTTACGGTCAGAATGGTCTACCCGGCCGGGCCGCCCAGCGCCGGGGTGATGTCGACGGCGGTCAGCATCTGGAGGTCGGGGTTGTCGGCGATCAGCTTGGCCTTCAGTTCGTCCTGCATGCGCCGCTTCTCGGCCGACTTGATCTTCGTGACGGCCTCGTCCTCGTGCTTCAGGATGGTGTCGTAGACCGTCCGGTCGACCACGCCGACCAGCCAGCCGACGGGGACCTTGCTGCTGTAGTCGACCTCGCAGTCCACCTCCTCGACCCGGCAGACGGTCATGCCGTGGCGGGTGTCGGTGGGGATGACGACGTACTCGCCGACGGCGACCGACGGATCGGCGGTCTTGAACATGATGAAGGGCTCGACACCCTTGCCGTCGCCGTGGACGTCGTAGCTGACCTTGACGGCGCGGATGTCGCTGCGGATCAGAAAGATGGCAGTCGTGTAGTTCATGATGCTGTTTTCCCTTGGGTGGTTCGGTTGGTGGTCTACTGGCCGCCGGGCTTGGCCTCGGCAGTCTTCTCGGCTCGCGCCAGCATGAACTGGTCGAACGTGTCCTTGCTCAGCCGGTCGAGGACCGCGCGCACCTCAGCGTTGGGCATTTCCTCGCCCATGGCCTCGCCGATGAACGTGGCCACGGCCGACAGCATGGCTATGGAGATGGCCGCGTGCTGGGGCGTGGGCGCCGCGCTGTTGCCGTTGATGGCCTTGGCGAGGTTGTAGAACTTCCTCGCGGCGGCCACGCCGACGTTGCCCGGCTCCCGGCTCTCGATTCCGATCAGTCTGGTCATTCCGGGGTCCCTTCGGGGTTCAGGAGGGCGAGGTGGGCGGTGCGGAACTTCGCCTTCAGCGCCCTCTCCTCGGCCATTCGTTGCGTGGACAGTTCGTTGATGGCCACGGCCGCGCTCTTGGCCGCGTTCTCGCCGGGGAACACCCCGACGACGCACTTCCGCTTGCGCCTCTCAGCCAGCACCACGCCGTCGCGCTCGACCTTGACGAGGCTGACCATGGACTTGGTCGCGGAGTGGACCTTCCGCACAATGTAGGTGTCGTAGAGGTACGGGTGTTCAGCGAGGACCCAGTCGCCGGGCTTGATGTCGATCACCACTTCACCTCGCTCGCGGCCTTGTCCAGTTGCGCCTTCTGGTACTCGCCGATGGCCTGAAGGAACCGGGTCGGATCGCAGCTATCCCAGACCTCGTTCAGGTTGACCATGCGCTTGACCACCAGTCGCCCACCACCGGCGAGGCGGTACTCGCCGACGATGGTCACAGACCGGCCGCCGTAGTCCTCGCGGGCGTACCAGACGGTCTTTTCGATCTTCGCCATGCGCCCTAGACCTTCTGCGCCCACGACCAGCGCTTGCCGCCGCCGACCACGTCGAAGTCGAGCCCGGCCGTGGCGTCTTCGCCCAGCGCAGCCTTGGCCGCAGCCGTTGCGGCAGTCTTCGTTTTGAAGACGTCGCCCTCGTCCGGCTCGCTCGGCAGATCGCCAGCGCAGACCGTGATCGGGTCATCGGCCGCCGTGGGTTCGAAGGTGATCTCCTCGCCCGGCTCATAGTCCGGCTCGCCCGGCAGGTCATCGGCGTAACCCCCGATCAGCACTTCGACAGTCTGGTCACCGGCCGGGTCGCCCATGTCGACGCCGACCCAGACGCCTTCCTCGGCCGGGAGGGGGAGCGCTTCATCCTCGCCCTTGATCACCGTCTCCAGTTCGCCGGTCACCACCGCCCGCAGGGGGGCGGGCTCGTCGGCCGGGAGGGGGGAGAAAACCACCCCACCCTCGACGCTCGTGATCTTCAGCTTCATGCGGAGGGGAGGGATGGCCTCGGGCTCGGGGTGGAAGTCCGGGTAGACCCCAGCGCTGGCGCTGGCCAGCAGGATGTCCCGATACCCCAGCAGCAGCTTGGCGTAGGTGTTGCACCCGCCGATCTTGAACGCCGCGATGGCGTCCGGCCGCCCGTCGACCGGGAAGCAGGCCGTCTCAGCCAGCGGCCCGCCCACCGTCCCGTCGCCGACCCCGGCGTAGATGCCGTAGAGCGCGACCGCGAACTTGTGCTGCCACGGGTTCGCCAGCGACCCGAACGCCTCGATCAAAAACGGGATGGGCCGACCGGACTCCAGCGCGATCCGCGCCGGGTCCAGCTTGTTGACGCGACGGACTTTGATCTTGCCCGGCTTCGCGTTAGCTTGACCAAACGTCTCCACCGCCTGCTCGACACCCTCGTCGAGCCCATAATCCTTGGGGTCCATAAGACCGCTCTCCCTGAAACATCCCACCGCGACTGCGGTTTCTATGGCCAAGCTATACGCCACCCATCCCATGGTCAAGTATCAAATGGTCGATTTTTACAGTCGGTGCCCTCATGAGCGATGAAGACCCCAAGAAACGCCTCACCCGGGCCGAAAAGCGAGCCCTGAACAAGGCCGCGTTCGCCAAGCGTGACGCCGCCGCAAAGGCCCAGAAAGCCGCCAAGGCCGCCAAGGCCAAGCCCGACCCCAACGACATCATGAACTCCCCCATGGCGAAGTTCCTCCCGCCACAGGAGGAGACAGGCCCCGACCCCGCCCCTTCCTCACGCGGGCGCGGGGGCGCGGGGGCGCGCGGGGGCGCGCGAAAGGAGGCCGAGAAAGCCCTTATCGGTGAGATACTTGTGGAGGCGGCGGGCTTCATCCCGGAGGAGCCCGCGAGCCCGGCGACAGTCCGGTACGACACCGTCGACCACGAGCCGACCGAAGAGACCCGGGCGGTGGTGATGGCCCTGAAGCTGGCCGGGCAGACTGACGACGACATCGCCCTGTACCTGAAGATCAGCGACCGGCTGCTCCGGCGGCACTATCTGATCGAACTGGAGGAGGCGGTTGCCCGGGCGGGCGGGGAGATTGCGCTGAAGGTCACCAAGCTGGCCATGGCCGGTGATCCGAAGATCGTCCGGTGGTTCGCCGAGCGGCGCCTGCCGGGCTTCTCGACCCGTCCAACCGTGGTGGCCGGGGTGAGCGTCAGCACGACTGCGCCGCAAGAGGGTGGTGTTCGCGGCGGGGTGCGCCAGATTGTCCCGCCGCCTCCTAACGAGCGCGGCCATCTGGAGGTGCGGATGATCCTCGGCATCGGCGACAAGGATATCAGTTGAACGCTCCAGTCGCAGGCATAGGGCATAACGGCGGGCCGACCCTCGAATGGGTCCGGCCCAAGCTGTACGCTGCCCAGCAGGCGGCTTTGTTCGACTCCGCCGACCCGGAGGGCAACCCGGCCCGCTACGCATGGATCGAGGCCTCGACCAAGGCCGGGAAGACAGTCGGCTGCATGGCGTGGCTGGCAGAGCAGGCCATGCTGGGGGGCGGTGAGGGCCGGGAATACTGGTGGGTCGCCCCGGTCTACGCTCAGGCCGCCATCGCCTTCCGCCGGATGCGCCGGGCCCTGCCCCTGTGGGTGCAGGCGGCGGTCAACAAGACGGACATGACCATCGAACTGCCCAACGGGGCAGTCCTGCGCTTCCGGTCGGGCGAGAACCCCGACAACCTGTACGGCGAGGACGTCTACGGCGCCGTGGTCGACGAGGCGTCGCGGATGCGGGAGGAAGCGTGGTTCGCCCTGCGCTCCACCCTGACCGAGACGCGCGGGCCCGTCCGACTGATCGGGAACGTGAAGGGTCGCCGGAACTGGTTCTTCCTCGGCTGCCGCAAGGCCGAGCAGGGCCTGACGAACCACGCCTACGCCAAGCTGACCGCCTACGACGCAGTCGCCGGTGGCGTGCTGCGGAAGGAGGAGATCGACGACGCCAAGGCGCTGCTGCCCGACCATGTGTTCCGCGAACTGTACCTCGCCGAGCCCAGCGACGACGGCGGCAACCCCTTCGGCCTCTCCCACATCGCCGCCTGCGTCGAGCCCGGCTACAGCGAGAACCGCACCGTCTGCGTCGGCGTCGACCTCGCCAAGTCCGTCGACTACACCGTGGTCGTCGGCCTCGACCGCTACGGCCGCGTCACCGGCATGGAGCGCTGGCGGGACTCGTGGAAGGTCACCCGGGCCAAGGTCATCGCCCTGATCGGCAAGCTGCCCGCCCTGATCGACAGCACCGGCGTCGGTAACCCGGTGGTCGAGGACATCACCGCCCAGTGCCTGCGCGCGGAGGGCTTCGTCTTCACCAGTCGCTCCAAGCAGATGCTCATGGAGGGGCTGGCCGTCGCTATCCAGAACCGCGAAACGGGATACCCAGACGGCACGATTCGGGCTGAACTGGACCTGTTCGAATACGTCACCACGAGGACGGCCGTGCAGTATTCAGCCCCGGTGGGCTACCACGACGACTGCGTGTGCGCGCTCGCGCTGGCCAAAGAGATGCACCGTCGACTATACCCGGTGGGGTCCAAGGCCGTGGGCCCGGCCGGGTCGACCCGGGTTTCGCCGTGGGTTGGGGGAGAAGAGAATGGCTGACGTGCGCAAGCCCCGGGCGGCCAAGAAGCCCCCCGCCGGAAACGAGACGGCGAGCGCCGACCTGACGCCCGACGACACCCCCGGCATCCCGAGGCTCGACTTCGCCTCCTTCGGCCAGACCGGCCTGCGCCACGCGGGCGGCTATATCTCCGAGGAGACCATCCCGGCCCTGCGCGGGGAACAGGCCCGCCGCACCTACAAGGCCATGGCGGACAACGACTACACGGTCGGCGCCGTGGTCTTCGCCATGACCGCCCTGTTCCGGGGCGTGGAGCACTCGATCCAGTCGGCCGACGAGAGCGAGGCGGCGGAGGAAGGCAAGACGTTCGTCGAGGAGGTTTTCGACGACATGGACACCTCCTTCGCCGAGATGATGAGCGAAGCGGCGTCGATGTTCGTCTTCGGCTTCGCCGGGCTCGAAATTCTCTACAAGCGCCGAGTGGGGCCGAAGGAGGCCGACCCGCGTGCGCGGTCGAAGTTCAAGGACGGCAAGATCGGGATCAGGGGCCTGCCGCTGCGCGCCCAGACCTCGATCACGCGGTGGGTGATCAACGACGCCACCGGCGCGATCCTCGGCATGGTGCAGCAGCCCAACAGCGGCCACGAGACCACCATCCCCATCGAGAAGATGCTCCTGTTCCGCACGACTGCGGAGCGGAATAACCCGGAGGGCCGCTCGATCCTGCGCTCCGCGTGGCGGGCGTGGATGTTCAAGCGCCGCATGGAGGAGATCGAGGGCGTCGGCGTCGAGCGCGACCTCGCGGGATTCCCGGTCGGCCGCATCCCCAGCCAGTACATGGACCCGGACGCGGAGCCCGCCGAGAAGGCAGTCTTCGCCGCGTGGCAGCAGATGATCACCCGGATCAAGCGCGACCAGCAGGAGGGGATCATCATCCCGTCCGACGTGCGCGCCGACGGGTCCAAGCTGTTCGACATCGCGCTCCTGTCGTCCGGCTCCACCCGGTCCATCGACACGTCCAAGATCATCGACCGCCTCGACCGGGCCATCGCGACCAGCGTGCTGGCCGACTTCATCTTCCTCGGCCAGCAGGCTGTGGGCAGCTTCGCCCTGTCGAGCGACAAGACGGCCCTGTTCGCCCAGTCGCTGAAGGCGTTCCTCGACGTCGTGGTCGGCGAGATCAACCGCAAGCTTCTGCCTGCCCTGTGGGACCTGAACAACCTGCCGGAGGAGACCATGCCGACGGTCAAGTTCGCGGACGTCGAGACGCTGGACCTGACCCAGATCACGGCCCTGATCACCACGATGACTGGCGCTGGAGCCCAGATGTTCCCCGACCGGGAACTGGAGAACCACCTCCGCAAGCTGGGCGGCCTGCCGGAGGCCCCGGAAGAAGGCGCGGAGGGCTCGCCGGAAGGCGATCTCATGGGTGGCGCTGGTGCGGTGCCCCCGGGCATGGAAGCGCCCGCAGGCGGCCCGGAATCCGGTCAGCAGGGCGGCGGGGAGGGCGAGGCCGCTCCCTTCGACGTCAACCGGTACTTCCTCGGGCGATAAGCGGCGCCCAGTCGAAGGGTGAAAGCCGGGCGTTCACGGCCGCGAGGAACAGCAGTTCGCACGGGTACGGCCGCCGCGAACCCTTCTCCGTGTTGCACCATGGGTGACTGAGCAGCAGGTTCTGAAACGCCCGGCCGCCCCAGAGCACGGGGTGGACGTGGTCGAAGGACGAGCCCTGCTCCGTCTTGTCCTTGCTGAGCGGTGCCAGTCGACGGGCGCAGAGGTAGCAGAGCCCGTCCTGCGCTTCGAACAGGCGCGGCCGGAGCGAGATCGAGAGCCCCGTCATGTACAGTTCGCGGCTGGCCTCTTTCCGGTGGCCGACGAGCGCCCGGACGGTCTCGCGGGGCGGCTTGGCCCGGCGCCGCGCCCGGGCCAGTTCGAACGGGTTGTCGGTGTAGTAGCTGGACATCGCCTCCCCCTATGCGGCTCCCGAAAATCGGCAACCTGTAAGCAGTCGTTACAGGTTCACCCCGACGGGGGAAGGGGGTCGGGATCGCGCCACTGAAAGGCTCCCCGGAAGGGCCGGTTTCGGTGAAAGCCCCAGCGCAGGATTTGGTCGGTGCGGCTAGACGGCTTGAACCGCCAGCACATGGCCACGTCGCCATCGGGCGAGCGCGCGTAGAAGGGCCGGTCAAACGGCGCCGTCTCTATCGGTTTCCAGTCCATGGTCATGGGGTCGGCTCCTTGGGCGCGGTCATGCCGGTCTTCGGGTCGATCCGCAGGCCGTGCAGCGGGCAGGTCAGCATGCCGTCCTCGTCCGGCGTCACGCTGCCCATGGCGTAGTTCTGGTGGGGGCAAAGCCACCCGCCTTCGGAGGACACGCACTGGCGCCCGGCGAAGGCCTCACGCAGCTTCTGGACCTGCGGCGCGAGGCCGTAGCGGTAGTTGACGTGGTCGCGTCGGCAGAGCAGGCGCTTCCACACGACCGGCGGGTGGACAAGGCCTCCGCCCGGGTAGGCGACATCGCCGGGGATGTCGTAGCGGCCGAGCGGGGTCGACTGGACCTTGCGCTCAAATCTAGCCTCCCCGTCGTAGCAGCCGAGCATGCGCCCCTGCCAGTCCTTGCGGGCGATCCTCTCGGCGGTGCGGGCGCTCAGGAAGCGAGGGTCGATATGGTAGTGGGGCATGTGGAAGTCGAAGAACTCAGCATCATCATGCTTCGGCAGGAACACCGGCCAGTCCATGACGATGCCGTCGCCGTACAGGTACGGGTATCGCACCGTCGGGACCATGTAATACCGGCCCACGACGACTGGGTCGGCGATCTGGGTTATTCTGGGAGGCATCACTTACCCCTTGTCTGAGAGGGCGGTACGGGCGAGGGGCCGCTCGATCAACGGCAGCGTATCGTGGGCGGGGTCGCTCAAGGTTTCCGGCAGTCGGATAAAGCCAAGTTCGATACCGTTCTCGATGAACTGCCGGGCCAGCCCCAGCGCCCTCTCTAGTTCCTCTATGCGAGAGGCGGCGGACTCAAGAAGCGCGACGGTATGCATCGCCTCGGCGGACATGGTTTCGTAGTTGGAAAGCGTGTCGAGTTGGTCACGGAGCCGCTCGGCCAGTGTGGTCATCGCCATGTGCGATCCATCCTTTCCCAGTAATACTTGGCCTGCCCGATCAGCGGATAAGGGCGGGACATCACCCAGTCCTCGCGGCCACACATGCGGCACTCGCGCTTGAACCCGTCACAGAAGACCCGCCACCGATGGCCGACGACGCGGCAAATCGCGCTCCTGACCAGTCTCTCAACCAGTGTCTTGGTCATTGGTCGGTTTCCTTGTTCGTCCCGG
>JBBASU010000021.1:0-46466 GCA_040399065.1 Phycisphaerales bacterium
GATCGCGGCGACGAGCGTCTTGAACTTCGCATCGGTCGCTGTGTCGATGATGTCCCTGGTCGTGGTCGCGGTGTTGCGCGGGGCGGGCGCTCCGCCGACTGCGCGGACCTGAACCTGAAGCGGGGCGGCCGCGAGAGCGGTCGAGGCGAGCAACATAGTTGCAGCCAAAGAGAGCGGATTCGAGAAGCGTTGCATAGCGTGGTCCTTGAGACAAAGGGGTGATCGCTGCGTCGCAGGAGTCTGCCCAAAGCAGTTCACCTCGCACAGCTGTGACGCAGCCCTGTTCGGTTCGAGTCTTTGGGGCGGATTCACACGGAGAAAGAAAGTGCATGACTAGCGGAGCCTCGCCGGGAGCTTCCGGATAGGCTGATTTCCTGTGCGAAACCGCTATGTCGTCCGTTCACGAATCTCTGAGGCTTCTTTCCGCCGGTTCCTGAGGCACGTGGCGGCCGATCTGACCGCCGTCCAGATCGCCACGCTGACAGGTCTCAACCGCAACACGGTCCATCGGCTTCTGGCCTGCCTGCGCGAGCGCATGGCCGAGGCGCGCGAGCTGGAGCGGCCTTCGATGGCACGGGGATTCGCTAGCTTCGATTTCGGCTACTGAGCCACACAACGGCCCCCCAGCCGAGCACGAGCAGCATCGCGTGAAGCGTCACCGGTAGCCCGAGCGAGAACGAACCTGGCGGCTGTGCCCTTATCCGACTCACCGAGATGAACCAGACTGCGGCGGCGATGCCAGCCAGCACAGCACCAGCGAAGAACCACACCCTTTTCGGATTGATCCTCGCCGAGCTGTACATGAGAAATGAGTTCCCGACCGCAAACATCGCCGCTTCGAGGGAGAGCCCGCCCACGCGAGAAAACGCTAGAGCCGGCATGCTTGCGAGAAAGACCGACGCGAAGCTCATGACGAAGCACGCAACCGTCGAGGCCGGCAGCCACTCGACGACGCTCCCCCAGAAGAACGCGTAAGGTGACCAGTGCCGGTCTTTCTCGCCTTTCGTCGGTGATTCTACATCGCGTTCCGGCTCGTCTGCCCACGCACCCGGCAGGTGGCATCGAACCGGGTGTGCCTTCTGCTCCGCCGCGTCGGCAGCATCGAAGTTCCAAGAGCGGACTTCGATGGCATGGAGGCTGGTCGCCGCGCTGCAAATTGGTAAGTGGAAGAAGATGTAGATGGTGTAGCGGCAGGCGGGACGCCTGCCCCACGAGGTTGGTGTAGGAAGAGGTAGAGAAGGCACTTCGCCACTTCGCCACTCCGCCTCTTCCCCGCCTACCGCTTCGCCAGCTTCATCAGCACCCACGTCACCATTCCTGCCATCCTTGGGCCGGGCGTGTCGAGGACCCTTGCCACGCCGTGCTTGCCGGTGGAGATGTAGACGGGTCTTGTCATTGCGAGCAGGCCTTCGACGCCGCGGGAGAGGCCCCAGCCGGAGTCGCCTCGGCCGCCGATGGAGACGGCGGGGTGGGCGGTTGGGAGGATGGCGTCGTTGATGGTGACGTTGGTGGCTCCGAGCTCGGGGGCGAGGGCCCGTGCGCTGGCGATGTCCTTGGTGAAGATGGAGGCGGTGAGGTGCTGGTCGCAGCGGCGGTGGAGGCTGAGGGCGTACGAGAGCGTCGGCACGGGCAGTACGGCGAGGGCCGGCGCGAAGTGGCGGCCTTCGACGAGCGGCGTCGCCATCGGGCAGTCGATGATGGCGGTGGCGCGGACGTTGGTGCCGTCGCGCAGGGCGGGCGCGTTGGGGCCTGCGGCGTCCTGGCCACCGTCGGCGATGGCGGTTGAGACGAGTCTCTGGAAGGTGTCGGCCGCGGCGTCGTTGATCAGGCGGCGGACGGGGGCCTTGGCCGCGAGGGTGCGGAGGGTGGAGACGAAGTCGGGGTAGACGGACTGGTGGACGAGGGCGCGGCGTGGGCCCATGCAGGTCTGGCCGTGGTTGATCGTGACGGCGGCCCAGATGGCGCGGGCGGCCTTCACGGGGTCGGCATCTTCGAGGACGAAGGCCGAGTCGCGCCCGGAGAGTTCGAGGGTGCAGGGCGTGAGCGTCGGGGCGAGGGCCTGCGCGATCTCGCGGCCGACGGGCGTGGAGCCGGTGAAGAGGACGTGGTCAAAGCGGCGCAGGCCCGAGGCGTGCTCCGCGAGGAGCTCGGCGCCGGCCTCGCGCGTCGGCTGGGTCCAATCAAGCACGCCCATGGGCGGGAGGCCGGCTTCGATGGCGAGC
This sequence comes from Phycisphaerales bacterium, assembly GCA_040399065.1. Taxonomy (GTDB): domain Bacteria; phylum Planctomycetota; class Phycisphaerae; order Phycisphaerales; family UBA1924; genus JBBASU01. The sequence goes on from JBBASU010000021.1 coordinate 2,223, forward strand.
TCGAGGAGGCGCAGCTGCGTTTTGGGGGCGTTCTCGCTGGGCTTGACGATGACGCGGTTGCCCGCGGCGAGGGCCTGGACCATCTCGATGCCCAGGAGCTGGATGGGGTAGTTCCAGGTTGCGATGATGGCGACGGTGCCGAGGGGGGCGCGCTCTTCGATGATGCGGGTGCCGGAGAGCCACCAGGGTGTGGAGCGGATGCGGCGCGGGGCGAGGAGGGCGGGGGCGCGCTTTTCGAGCCAGCGGCACGCCGCGAGGAGGGGGAGGAGGTCGCTCATCACGGCTTCGAAGCGCGGGCGGGCGACTTCGGCCTCGGCGAGCGCGGTGAGCTCCTTCTCGCGGCTTGCGAGCAGGCGCCGGAAGTTCTTGACCCAGAGGAGGCGGTCCTTGAGCGGAGCCCAGGCTGGGATCGGGGCGGTGGAGGCGGGTGCGACCGCGGCGGGGTCGGAGGGAAGTTGGCTGGAAGGAAGCACGTCCAACAGGGTATGTGGAGGAAGGGGCCGAGGAGTGGAGACGAGGCGTTTGGGTGATGAGCCTCAGCCGGTGGCCGATCTAGCGTGCTGCGGCGATTCCATACGGGTCAGGCCGGGGTCGACCTGCGAATCGGGGGAGGTTCAGTTGCTCGTGCCCTGCCCGGCCGCCGCACTCTCGATGGGCGAAGTCCACAGCGTCCATGAGGCTGGATCGCTACCGAGCCTGCGGCCCAGGTCGGTGAGCGATTCCATGGTCTCCTTCTGGAAGTCGCCTGCGACGGGTGGACGCCAGTCGTTCGGGATTGAGATGACGCGAACTTCGATGTTCGTGCCGTACTTCGCGTTGACGTAATCGGCCTGTGACGAGAGCCAACGAACCTCGGCGATGGTTGCGTAGCGGATGGCAGCCGCGAGGCTCGGGCCGATGACCTCGGGCCACTTGGCCTGCACTGTCTTGGGGATGTGGCTTGACTGGTTGTTGATGATGACCCAGTAGCGGACCTTGGGAAACGGACGATCGGGGTGTGCGGCCCTCCAGCGCGGGAAGAAGGCGCTGGGAGTTTGGATGTCGAGGCGGAAGAAGACGTTCGCAGTGACACCGCCGTCACCGTAGAGGGATTCGCCAATCTCGATGGGAGGAAAGACGGCGGGGATCGCCGCGGAGGCGAGCATGATGTCCTGCACGCGTTCGTAGCTGCCGCTCTTGACGGCCGCCTCCGACTCGCCGCCGACTTCCCAGAACTTCTGTCGTCCCAGGTCCAGGTCCGTTGCGCTGACCGCGAGGATCTTTCCCTGTCGGGACTGCTCGGCCATCTTCGCGATCATGTCGGCGTTGACCACGGATCGGATGTCTCGCTTCAGCCCCGGGATCTCCATGAACGAGGGGTTGGATGGGAGGAAGAAGAGAAGGCCACCATCCTGCACCCAATCTCTCTTCGGGTTGCGGTAGAGCGATTCAACGGCGAGGCAAGCCTCATCGGTGCCGAGGTATGCGAAGGGGGCGAGGAGGGCGCCGGTGCTGACGCCCGTCACGATGTCGAAGTCCGGGCGGCGCCACTGGGGGTCGGAGACGGAGCCCCATCCGACCAGAAAGCCAGCGCCAAAGGCCCCGTAGTCGCCGCCTCCGGACATCGCGAGCACATTCAACGTTGGAACTTCGTCGGGCGACGCATTGGCGCGGCGCTCGACGCGGTCGATCATCTTCGTGATGGCGGTGTGGATTGTGGAGGCCATCTCGGCCTGATCGGCCGCGGCGCGCTCCTTGAGCTGCGCTTCGGTCTGGATGGCTCGCTTGTTTCCGCCGCACCCAACCAGCGCCAGTGCGGTGATCAGTCCAAGGGTCGCGACGAACGCCGCCGACGCGACGCGTGTGTTGGCGACAGAACTCGGTGATGTGGGCCATTGAGACATGTGGAGTACTCCGGGGAGTCTGAGATAGGCAAGGCCGGGAGTTCGGTGCTCGATGGAAGCACGTGGGAGTGTATGGGGGGAGGAAATGGCCAAATGGGGAGTCGGGTGCCACCAGTCCGACCCGAAGGGTCGAGACTGGTGGTGGATCAGCTCCGGGTGCCCGGCCGCGCCGCGGCGGGTTTCAGCACGATGACACTTGGGATTCTCAGAAGAGTGGTCACGAAACACCCTTCTGCACCAGTCTCGACCCTCCGGGTCGGACTGGTGGCACCTGTTGAATCTCTGGGCTTGGTCGATACGAAGCGAGCGACTACGCTCTCGTAAATCCATGACCACACTCACGCCTGCTCGTCGTTCGTCTGCTTCTTCGCCGCGTTCCAGCGCGGGTGGCTCGCCGCGCGAGGCGGATGTCGCGATCATCGGTGCCGGGCCTGGCGGGCTTGCGGCGGCGGTGCTGCTTGCGGCGTCCGGCGTGCGGGTTCGGGTGTATGAGGCGGGGGCGATCGTGGGTGGGCGGACGGCGCGGGTTTCGGCGCAGGGCCCTGCGGGGACGTACTCGTTTGATAAGGGCCCGACGTTCTTCATGATGCCGTATGTGCTGGAGGAGATCTTCGCCAGCGCGGGCGAGTCTTTGAAGGACTATGCGATGCTGACGCGCCTGGATCCGATGTATCGCCTGATCCTGGGGCGGTCCGAAGCCGAGGGTGGCACGATCACGGTGGATGCGACGCAGGACATCGAGGAGATGTCGCGGCGCATCGGGAAGATCAATGCCGAGGATGGGCGCGCGTTCAAGCGGTTTATTGATGACAACCGCTACAAGCTGCGGCACAGCGAGAGCATCCTGCGGAATCCGATGCGGTCGCCGCTGGACCTGTTTCGGCCCGGCACGCTGGTGGACACGCTGAAGGTTGGGCCGGTTTTGAACCCGCATCTTTCGGTGCATGATCTTCTGAGCCGCTACTTCAAGGATCCGCATGTTCGGCTGAGCGTGTCGTTCCAGAGCAAGTACCTCGGCATGTCGCCCTTTGAGTGCCCGAGCCTCTTCACGATCCTGCCCTTCATCGAGTATGAGTATGGGATCTGGCATCCCACCGGCGGCTGCCACGGGCTGATGCTCGCGATGGCGCGGCTCGCCGAGGAGCTTGGTGTTGAGATCGTGACGGGCGCACCGGTGGAGGGGATTGAGTTCGAGCCCGGCTCCACGCGTGCCGGAGCGGTGCGCATCGGCGGCACCGGCCCGCTCGCCGGCAAGACCGTGCGGCATGACCGCGTGGTGGTGAACGCCGACGCGACGTGGGCGATGAAGAACCTGATCCCCGCCGCGACGCGCGAGCGCATCGGCGACTACTCGAACGCATCGCTCGACGCGAAGCGCTACTCCTGCAGCACGTACATGATCTACGCGGGTGTGGAGGGCGAGATTGATCTGCCGCACCACACGATCTACGTGAGCGAGGCCTATCGCCAGAACCTCGAGGACATCACGACCAACGGGCGTCTGACCGACGACTGCTCGGTCTACCTCTGCAATCCCAGCCGCATCGACAAGACCCTCGCGCCAGCGGGTCACAGCTCGGCGTACATCTTGGTTCCCACGCCCAACTGCCGCGAGAGCGGCGGCAAGATCGACTGGGCCAAGGACGCGCCGGTCCTCCGCGAGCGCACGCTGGATCAGATCAAGGACAAGATGGGCGTTGACCTGCGCGGCCGCATCCGTGCGGAGGTCGAGCTGACGCCCGCGGACTGGGAACGCGCCAACATCAACTTCGGCGCGACGTTCAACCTCGCCCACAACCTCACACAGATGCTGCACTGGCGGCCGCAGAACAAGCTCAAGGGCTTCGACAACGTCTACCTCGTCGGCGGCGGCACGCACCCAGGCTCCGGCCTCCCCACAATCTTCCTCAGCGCCCAGATCTCAAGCCGCATGATCTGCGAGGAGATGGGCGTGCCCTTCGCGGGCTCACGCGCGAGTGTGAAGCGGATCAGCGAGGCGCGGGAGATGGTGTGAGGGGGCGGGGGCCAAATGGCTACATGGTCAAAGGGCTAAATGGCCAAAGGAGATCGAGCGTTCGGGTGCGCTCGTGGCTTGGGGTTCTTTGTCTTCGCTCTTCCCTCGTGCCTGATGCCTGGTGCCTTCCGCAGTTACTGCGGCTTCCAGCCGGGTGCCTGGGAGAGGTCCCAGATGAGGATCTCGCCTTTGTTCCAGGGGCCGATGCCGAGGTGGTTCCACCATCCGTTGCCGGTGGTGGTGTGCGAGTAGCCTGCGGCGAAGCGGCCGTTGCTTGAGAGTGTGAATGGTCTTCCCCAGAGGCCGCCGCTGCCGCCGCCGAAGGTGGCGATGATGCCGCCGGACTTGTCTTCGATGTTGTGCGCGTTGCCGAGCGTCCAACCGAGATGGTCGATTCTAAAGAACGGGCCGGTGCCGGTGCGGGGTGTTTCGGTCGAGGCACCGGTCAGGAGATCGACGCTCATGCTGACGGTGCTCGAGTAGGGCTCAAACTCCAGCACGCGGCCCTCGTGCGTGAGCCTTGGGTTGTAGAAGGAAGTGCCGGGGTAGGAGACGCTGATCTCGCGGAGTGGTGGGGCTGGCGCGGCGGTTTCGCCTCGGGTGCCGGTGGCGTCGCGTGTCAGGGGATCAAAGACGACGACGAGGGCATTGCGTGTCGTGGTGGCGGTGGCTTCGGGGGCTGCGGCGTCGAGGAAGAGCGCGATGTGGAGCGCGGCGGCGTTGGGATCGGCGTGGTCTGATTCGTGGACAAGCCAGCGGTGGTAGGGGATTGAGTAGCCGCCGCCGGTTGTGAGCTGGACGGGTGGCGCGTAGGTGGCGATGGCTTCGATGGGGCCACGCGAGTTGTCGGCGTTGAGTTGCACGCGGAGGAGGTCGGTGCGCAAGAGCGTCAGCGAATTGCTATGCCTTGAAGAGGAACGGTGGAGATAGATCCAGCGGGAGCCGTCGGCGAGTGGGGCTGTGATATGGAAGAGTGCGAGTTGGTTGGAGGTGAGCGAGGGAAGGGGCATGACTGGAATGTCGAAGGGTTGCGCGGGGCCGGGGATGCCCGCGGTGATGCGGCTGATGTAGTGGCGGTAGCCGGTGGTGCCGGGCTCGAAGATGCTGAGTGCGATCATGCCTCCGTCGGGTGCGAGGGCTGGCTCCTGGAAACTGGCTTTGTCGCGGCTTATGGGCGTTGCGATGAGCTCGCCGGTGGTGATGGAGTGGGCCAGGAGCATGCCGCCTCGGCCCCATGGGGGCTCGGTCTTGATGAAGCGGAGGGCGGGGAAGACATTGCCGACGAAGGGCGCGGGCCAGGGTGACTGGGACAACAAGCCTGGCGGCGCGCGCTCGACGCGGGTGATGATCACTCCGCACGCGGCGATGAGGAGGACGAGCGCGATGGCGAGGACGGGACCGACGCGTCGGATGATGAGTTGGCCGGGGATTGGTGGGCGAGTGGCGGTTTCGACGCCGCACTCTGGACAGCGCGCGAGGGTGATGGGTGTGGGCTGCGTCGCGGTGATTGGTGCGGGTGTGAGGTCGTAGTTGCAGCGGGCGCAGTAGGAGCGGCCGGGGTGCCGTGGACGAAGGACGACGAGGCGGAGCGCGATGAGCGTGACGAGCAGCGTGATGGGGAGGGTGAGGAGGGCGATGTCGGGCGCGAACCATTTGGCGCGCTCGTACCACGCGACGCCGCCATTAGGGTGGCGGATGTAGAGGATCTGGTTGGTTTCGTCGATCTGGACAAAGCCGAAGGAGGCGCGTCCTGCGACGTCGTTGGGAACTGTGATAGTGGTGATGGGCTCGAGTGTGGGCGGTGTGCTGCCAGATGTCCCTGTGGCTTGGGGTGGCGCTTGCATGAGAACAGGATACCGCATGGCGGTGGTGAAGTGAATCAGAAGGAAGAAAGCAGGGTGCGGGGGTGCTTGAGCGGGACAGCCGCCACAGATTAAGACGCCCGCCACGGAGTGGCGGGGTACCCAGGAGCGTATCGGCTGGCCCGACCTGATAAACTCCGGACGGTGACTCAGTCTCGACCCATCCTTGCAGGCAACTACTCCGCTCGCGTTGCGGGAGGATTTGGGTGGTACACGCGCCGGCTCTTTGCGAAGAGCTTTCATGCGGTGCGTGTGACGCCGCCCACCATTCCGCTCATCCGCGGGCTGGATGCGCACGCGGGGCCGGTGATCATCGCAATGAGCCACGCGTCGTGGTGGGATCCGCTGGTGGCGGTGCTGGTGGGGCGGACGTATCTTGCCTCGCGATCTGCGTGCGCTCCGATGGAGCGTGCGCAGCTTGAGAAGTTTGCGTTCTTCAGGAGGCTGGGGCTCTTTGGCGTTGATCCTGATGATGCTTCGATGCTGCCAGCGATGGGCGCGTATGTGCGTGAGCGGTTCTTGAGCGAGGCGCGGCCGACGCTGTACATCACGCCGCAGGGGCGCTTTGCGGATCCTCGTGCGCCGCTTGAGGTGAGGCCGGGTGTGGCGGCGATTGCGGCGGCGCACGCGTCGTGCCGCGTGGTGTGCCTTGCGATTGAGTATCCCTTCTGGACGGATCAGAGGCCGGAGGTGCTGCTGCACGCGCGCGAGGCGGCGCTGGATGCGTCGAAGGCCGCGAGCACGCCGCGCTGGCATCAGGCGATCACGACGACGCTCGCAGCGGCGATGGGTGAGCTTGCGACGCTGGCGATGGCGCGTGATCCGCGGGCGTTCGAGGTGGTGGTGGGGCGCGGGGCGGGGCAGGCGAAGGTCAATCCGGTGTATGACCTGTGGCTTCGGTTGCGGGGGCGTGGGTCGGGCGCGATCGAGTCGGCCCGGGTGCCGGGGACGACCGGAAACGGGGAGAGCGTGCCTCGCGAAGGCCCACTCAGGGAAGATGCGGGGTCCCGCGAATCCGGCGCAGCCAGGCTGGCGAACGAGGGAGGCACGTGAGCGGAGCCATCATCATCCTCGTTCTGGGACTGATTTTCACGCTCATCGCGCTGGCAATGACGCTGTGGAACTTTGGGTATTACCAGCGCAGCGACGCGAGCTGGAAGCCGGAGGCCGGTGCGGCGGCGCTGGTTTCGGTGTGTGTGCCTGCGCGGAATGAGGCGACGAACATCGAGGCGTGCGTTGGGTCGATCCTGGCGAACGACTGGCCGAACATCGAGGTTCTGGTCTATGACGATCAGAGCACGGACGCGACGCCGGAGATCCTCGCGCGGCTGATGAAGTTGGACCCGCGCGTGCGGGCGGTTGAGAGTCGTCCGCTGCCGGAAGGTTGGAATGGAAAGCAGCACGCCTGCTGGCGCATGTCACAGTCGGCGCGTGGCGAGTGGATGATCTTCACGGATGCCGATGTGCGCTTCGCGCCCGACTGCCTGAGGCGCGCGGTCGGGAGCGCGACCGTGCTGAAGGCGGGCCTCGTGAGCGCGTTCCCGCGGCAGATCACGGGAACGGTCAGCGAGGCGCTGGCGATTCCGATGATCTTCTTCATCCTGCTCAGCTATCTGCCCTTCGCCAAGATGCGTGGTACGACGGATGCTTCCGCCTCGGCGGGGTGCGGGCAGTTCCTCTGCATCCGGCGCGATGCGTATGACGCGAGCGGCGGGCACGATGGCTTCAAGGACTCGATGCACGACGGGATCAAGCTGCCCCGGGCGGTTCGGCGCGCTGGCTTCACGACGGATGTCTTCGATGGGACCGATGTGCTCGCGTGCCGCATGTATGTCGGCCTGCGGCAGACGTGGCGCGGCTTTGCGAAGAACGCGTACGAGGGGCTGGGATCGCTGGGGCTCATGATCTTCATCACGGTGGTGCACCTTCTGGCTCATGTGACGCCGTGGGTGCTGCTGGGCATCACGGCGGCGGCGCGTGCGACGGGACCTGGTCCGCTGTCGCGAGTTGATGTGCTCACTTCTCCGCTGGCGCTCGGACTTGCGGTGGTCTGTGTTCTGCTCCAGATCACGCATCGTCTCGTGCTGGCGCGGCGGCATGCGCAGCCTCTGTGGATTGCGCTCGCCCATCCGATCGGCATTGTCATGATGACGCTGATCCAGTGGCACAGCTTGTACCTGCACCTGACGGGCAAGCGCGCGTGGCGCGGGCGGACGCTGGGTGCTGCGGGCGGGGCGGATGTCGGCGGCGTTACCCGTGCGTGATCGTGACGCCCGTTTCTTCGGGCGTGATCAGGCCGAGTTCCCAGCGCAGCGCCTTCTCGAGATTGGGATACGTGAAGCGGAAGCCGGTGGTGCGCAGGCGATCCGGCACGGCGCGGCAGCTCCAGACCGCGGCATCGGCGACCTCGCCCATCATCGCGCGCAGCACGAAGTTCGGGAGGTGCATCATCAGCGGACGGTCGAGCACGTGCGCGAGTGTGCGTGCAAACTCGCCAGCGCGGACGGGCGCGGGGCTGACGGCGTTGATGGGTCCCGCGAGCGTGGGTGTCGCGGCGGCGTGCAGGATGATGCTCAGGAGATCATCAAGCCCGATCCAGCTCATCCACTGACGTCCGGTGCCGATGATGACGCCCATGCCGAGGCGGAAGGTGGGGAGGAAGCCCGCGAGCGCCCCGCCACGGGGTGTTAGAACCGCGCCGATGCGGAGGTTGACGACGCGCACGCCGGCCTGGCGCGCGGACTCGCAGGCGGCCTCCCAATCGCGCGAGACTTCGGCGAGGAAGCCGCTGCCGACGGTGGCATCTTCGGCAAGTTCTTCGTCGCCCCGGTTGCCGTAGAAGCCGATGCCCGAAGCGCAGATGAGCACGCGAGGCGGCCTCGCGAGGCCTGCGATCGCGCGAGCGATCGTGCGCGTTCCTTCGACGCGTGAGTCTCGGATTGCATCGCGCTGGGCCTTGCTCCAGCCGCCCATCGTGCGGGGCAGGACGGGCTCGCCCGCGAGATGGACGACGACATCGCACCCTTCGAGTGAGGCGTGATCGACCTGCCCCTTGGAGCCCTCGCTCGAAGATTCGCCGCTGGCGATGCCGCCGGGCTGCCAGAAGATCTCACCGCGTTCGGGGCGGGCGCGGCCACGGACGAGACGATCGACGCGATGTCCTGCGGTGGTGAGGAGGCTCGCGAGCGCAGAGCCAATGACGCCCGATGTGCCGCTGATGGCCCATCGCGTGCTTGGGGCGAGGCCCGCGGCGCGGAGGTGCGCGTGCATCGCGAGATCCGCGCGCAGGCGGGCGTGGCGATAGGCGAACATGCGCTCGAGCTGGGCCCTTACGAAGGAGCCAGCGATGGGGCCGCTGAGTGCCTGCGCGGGGAGGCGATAGTCGACCGTGTCCTCCATCAGGCTTCCGGCGGGGGACGGGAGGCACGAGTGTGTGTGCCGCCAGAAGGCCATGGGGCCACGGACCTGTTCATCGATGAATCGAACCCCGGGCTCAAAGCCAAGGTGGCGCGCTTCCCACGTGATCCAGGTAGGCCACTTGCGGATCTGGAAAATGAGGTGTGCGCCGTCTCGCAGGCCACCGGCGTCGTGCGGGTCACTGAGGACGCGGAGTGTCTCCCACGGGGGCGCGAGGCGTTGGAACGCGCCGGGGCGCTCGTGCCAGGCGAAGAGCTCCGCCGCGGAGATCGGCATCGGGGATCGTGCGACACAGCGCGGCATGACCAGTGTCATAGGCGGGTACCGGCGTGATCGCGGGGAATACGCTCCGGTATGGATGCTCCTTCATTCGCGGACATGACGGTTGCCGGGTTCCTTGAAGCGACGGCGGCGAAGGTGCCGACCCCCGGCGGCGGCGCGGTGGCGGGCGTGGCTGGCGCGATGTCGGCGGCGCTCGCGGGGATGGTGGTGTCGTACTCGCTTGGCAAGAAGGCCTTCGCGGCGCAGCAGGCGCAGCTCGAGCAGGATGCGGCGCTGCTGGCGCGGGCACGGGCGATGTTCATGCGTCTGGCTGAGGAGGACGCCGCGGCGTATGGGCTGGTGAATGAACTGTCGCGATTGCCGGAGGCTGATCCGCGCCGCGTGGCGGAGATGGCCACGGCGGCACAGGCGGCCGTCGATGTGCCGATGGCCGTTGCGACGCTCTCGCTCGATCTGCTGCGCGAGTATGCGCGGCTCGTCACGATGACCAACCGGCACCTGCGCAGCGATCTTGCGATGGCGGCGGTGCTCGCGGCGGCGACGGCGCGGAGCGCGTGGTGGAACGTCGTCGTGAATGTGCCGGGACTGCCCGAGGGTGATCGCGCGGGTGTTCTCGCGACGGTGGAAGCGATGGTCGCGAAGGCCGAGGATGTGGCGCGAGATGTCGAGCGCGGCTGCCGCGAGCCGATGCCATGAGGCCTGATCCGGCGGACCTGGCGATGCACGTTCGCGGCTGGCTTGCCGCGGCCGCAAGGCCGGAGGTCGCGGCGGAGTTGCAGGGTGTGTACGCGATGATCGCGGATCAGATTGAGGCGCGCGGGCCCGCGTGCTGGGCCTCGGGGCGATGCTGCAACTTTGGGGCGACCGGGCACCTGCTGTACACGACGGGGCTCGAGGCGGCAGCGACGATGGTGGGGCTGGCGCGCGTGGGTGTTGCGGCGCCAACCGCGGCGGACGTGGAGGCCGCGGTGTCGCGCGGTGACTGTCCCTTCCTGAAGGTGAACGCGTGCAGCGTGCACACGATCAAGCCGATGGGGTGCCGCGTCTACTTCTGTGATCGCGGCGCGGAGGAATGGCAGGAGCAGCTGAGCGAGCGTTCGCTGCGCGAGATCAGGGCGATCCACGAGCGCCACGGCGTCGAGTATCGGTACACGGAGTGGCGTGCGCTCCTCGGCGCGATCGTGGAAGCAAGGGTGGAAGCGCAGGGGTGATGCTCGCGCGGGTGGCGCCAAGTACCACGATCATTCGGCTCTGCGAATGATCGTGGTCTTCTCGTAATGACCGGCGTCTACAGAGAGAAAGCAAAGCAAGACACCGGCCGGGAGGCCGGTGCCACTCTGGCCTTGATCATCCCTTGACCTTGATCAACCCTTGACGAGCGGCGTCTGCCAGCCGTCGTAGGCGCCGCCCATGTCCTCGACGAGTTCGGTGAGCTCGCGCCGGATCTCGCTGATGACTTCGGGCGTCACGGCGTGACGTTTGGTGGCCTCAACGAGGTAATTGAGGTCCCCCTCGACTGGGCCTTCGTCGCCGTCATCGCCATCATCATCGCCGCCAGCCTTAGTGATGGGCTGGACTGTGAAGCCCTTCCTGATGAGGGCGTCGCGGAGCTTCTCGCCTGCGGCGGTGGTCTCGACGAGGAGTGCGTGGTCGACGGGGCGGGGCTTGTCGATCTGATCTCCCGCGGCTTCGAGCTGGGCGATGAGCTGATCATCGGCGTATGCCGCGACATCCTCATCGCTCGGGAAGAGGAGTCCGAACTGCTGCCACTCGGGATCCTCGCCTCGCGCGACCTCGACGTCGTAGCCTGGGCACGCGCCCGGCGCGGCCTTGGCGAGGGCGTCGGCACCAGCGAGAGTGGCGTAGTACCAGATGTCCAGGTGTCCGTTGCCCCGGACGCTCGCAAAGTGGATCGAGTCGTGCAGCTCGCCGCTGGCATCGAGGGCTTCTTCGAACTCCGCGAGTGTGTCGCGTTCCTCGGACTCGCCCAGGCCGTGCTCGCCCGGCTCCTTGAAGGGGACGCGGACCATCACACAGAACTTGCGATCCGGGTCGGGTGCGAACTCGGCCGCGGCGAGATTGAAGAGGCAGCTTGCGGGGCCGTCGTCGGTCTCGAACATGTAGCCGGTCCAGTTGGAGCCGTCGTCACCGGCCTGATCATCAAGGCCATCGTCGGAGTCGTCGTGCAGGTTGTTGGTGTGGTCGTGGCTCATGGTGTGCTCCGGCGACGTTCGAGTGGGGCTGAGCGAAGGACGCCCCCGGGCGTTTTTCGCGCCGCAAGTCTATGGTCGGAGGATGATGCCGCCCGCAAACCCTGGGAATCCTCCTTCGCGGCTCGATCCGGCTTCCGTTGGCCCTGCGCCCGTGATTGTCGGCATCGACCTCGGCACGACGAACTCGCTGGTCGCCATCTGCGAGGCGGGCGCGCCGCCGCGCGTGCTGCTCGGCGCGGATGGTGAGGCGCTCCTGCCGAGCGTGGTGCGATATGAGAAGGATGGCGTGGTGGTGGGGCGCGAGGCCAAGGCGAGCGCGCCCGAGTTTCCCCGCTCGACCGTGGCATCCGTGAAGCGGCTGATGGGCCGCAGCATCGAGGACGCCGCGGCGGACGTCGGCTATCTGTCGTATGAGGTGGTCGCCGGACCACGCGGTACGTCGCGCCTCCGGATTCCAGATCCGGGTGCCGAGTCGGCCCGTGAGCTGAGTCCAGAGGAAGTCTCTGCGGAGGTGCTTCGCGCGCTCAAGACGCGTGCGGAGGCAGCGCTCGGGCGCGAGGTGACTCGCGTCGTCATCACGGTGCCGGCCTACTTCGATGATGCGCAGCGCCAGGCAACGCGCATCGCGGGGAGGCTGGCGGGGCTGGAGGTCGTGCGGCTCGTGCCGGAGCCCACCGCCGCGGCACTCGCGTATGGGCTTGGCGTGTACGGAGCGCAGCGCGAGACGCGCGCGCGGATTGTGGCGGTGTATGACCTTGGTGGCGGGACGTTTGATGTGTCGATCCTGCGGATCACGCCGCCGGGGGAAGGTCGTGAGCCTGATGGTGAGCCTTCGGGCGACGCCGCTTCTGGCATGTCGTTCTTTGAGGTCCTTTCAACCTCCGGCGACACGCACCTGGGCGGCGACGATATCGATCACCTGATTGTGGCGAAGCTGCGCGAGGGGATGGCGCTGGAGCTGGGCGTTGATGAATCGGCGCTGGACCTGCCGCCGGAGACGCGCCGGTCGCTGGTGGCGATGGCGGAACGGATCAAGATCCGCCTCTCGACGCAGGAGTCCGCGCCGGTGGAGCTTGGCCTGGGTGCTGATGGCGCAGGCGCGGCGCGCGTGTATCGCCGGACCTTTACGCGGGCGGAGCTTGAGGCCTGGATGACGCCGCTGGTGGAGCGAACGCTTGCGAGCTGTGCCGCGGCACTGCGTGATGCGCAGCGCGCGATGGGGGATGCTGCATTGGGCGCGGCGGGCGTGTCAGCCGTGTCAGCAGTAGTCATGGTCGGTGGCTCCACGCGCATCCCGCTGGTTCAGCGGCGCGTGGGTGAGTTCTTCGGGCTTGAGCCGTACACGGGCGTCGATCCGGATCAGGTCGTCGCGCTGGGTGCGGCGGTCCAGGCCGCGATCCTCGCGGGCACGCAGAAGGGCGCGCTGCTGCTCGACGTGATCCCGCTCTCGCTGGGCATCGAGACCGTCGGCGGTGCCGTGGCGAAGCTCATCATGCGCAACAGCACCGTGCCCGTGCGCGCGACGGAGATGTTCTCGACGAGTGTCGATGGGCAGACGTCGATCCGCCTCACGGTGCTGCAGGGCGAGCGCGAGATGGCGGCGGACTGCCGCCGGATCGGCGAGATCGTGCTGCGCGGCATCCCGCCCATGCCCGCGGGCATCCCGCAACTCGAAGTGAAGTTCGCGGTGGATGCCAACGGCGTGCTGAACGTCAGCGCCACCGAGCGCCGCAGCGGCAAGCGCGCCGAGATGCAGGTCGTCCCCAACCACGGCCTGACGCCGGAGGAAGTCTCACGCATCGAGCGCGACAGCGTCGAGTTCGCACGCGAGGACATGGACCGCCACCGCATGGTCGACCTCATCACCAACAGCCAGCTGGACCTCAAGTGGATCAGCGAGCGGCTGGAGAAGCACGGCGCCGCCCTCGAAGAGGCCTACCGCACGGACCTCGCGGCCCGCATCGCGCGCCTGCGCACCATGGTGCAGGCCGCGAAGGCGGATTGGAAGAGCGTCGAGCCCAACACCTTCCAGCGAGAAAAGGAAGAGCTCGACCGCGCTTCGATCAGGCTGCAGGAAGTCTCGATCGCGGCAAGTCTGAGGGGGTAGGCACTTGGCACTAGGCACTAAGGGGGGAGAGAAGAAGGGGCAGTGGGCAGTCATACCGCAGGCGTTCCGGGTTCGGCATAAGGCATTCGAGAAAGGCGCCGAGCCAACGCCACGCTGCTGGGTGCTTCTCGAATGCCTCACCACGAATGCCGAATGCCTCGCCTGCCCTCCCCAGTCCCTCCCCTACTCGGGCTCACTCGACGGCGACGTCACCCCGTGATCCGCCCAGCGGATCTTGAGGTCGTGCTCGACCTTGAGGAGGTCCAGGATCTTCCCGACCGTGAAGTCGACGATGTCGCCGATGGTCTTGGGCAGGAGATAGAAGCCCGGGTTGGGCGAGCAGAGGATCGCGCCGGCGAGGGCGAGCGTCTCCATGTTGCGGATGTCGATGAGGCTCAGCGGCATCTCGCGATGGCAGATGATGAGCGGGCGGCGCTCCTTCAGCGTCACCATCGCCGCCCGCGTGAGGAGGTTGCTGCCGCTGCCGGTCGCCATCGCGCCCAGGCTCGCCGATGAGCAGGGCACCACGACCATGCCGTCATGGATGAAGCTGCCCGAGGCGATCGTCGCGCCGACGTCCTTGTTGGGATGGATGAAGAGCCGCCGCGAGATGGCCTCGGAGTCTGGCTGATTGCCCAGGGTCGGCACAAGCTCGGCGAGCGTCAGGTTCTTGATCTTGGACTCATCAAAGAGCAGCCGCCGCCCATAGTCGCTCACGACCAGGTGGACCTCGTGTCCCTGCCGCAGCAGGATCTCCAGCAGCCGCTGGGCATACCACGCGCCGCTGGCGCCCGAGATTCCGACAACAAACTTGCGTGGTGTGGGCGTGTTCATGTGAGTACCGGTAGGGTATGGGGAGGGCATCGAGGAACCGATTGGATTCGCCCCGGCGGGGGGTTTGGGTTCGGGGGAGGGGCGATCGGACGTGGGTGGAGCGAACAGGCCCATCTCTCTAAACCCCGGCATCCTCGTGGCACCCGCCCCCCGCGCTCCATAACCTTGGGCTGGCTCGATCGTCCGGACGACTCACAGGTTGCAGGAAGCACACACGATGGCACGTTCAATCTCACGGTCTGGGGCTGGTCTTGGTTTCGCTCGCGTGCTGGGTGCGCTCAGCGCGGCCGCCCTCATCGCCAGCGCGGGGCTTGCCCTCTCGGGGTGCTATCAGTACAGCAACTACCCGAATGTCCCGACCGCTCAGGGCACCCTTGAGGATCCCAACCGCCCCTCGACGATGATGGCCATCGTCGCGGCGGTGCAGTACGTCGCGACGCGGTATCCTCCCGCCGCGAGCATCTATGACCTTGATCCAACCAGTGCCGAAGCACAGAGCATCCAGGTCACATACCCGATGGTCTTTGCCGGCCCGCGCGGGTTCAGGAAGGTCTACTTCGAGGATGCCGCGCGGCGCATCGGGCCGCAGGTCGTGACGCTGACGCCCGAGTCGCTCGAATCGGGCCTGCCGATCTTCTACGTCACGCGCGTCTGGATGCGTGGCAATGCAGCCACCATCGATGTCCTGCGTCCGATGCCCGAGCTCGGCAAGAGCCCCGATGGCAAGACGATCTTCCAGCCCGTGACGGTGCGGCTGGAGGGTGGCTTCTCGCCCTGGCGCGTCGTACACGCCCGCATCTGGAACCCGGGCGATGAGGTGCAGCCCGCACCATTCTTCCTGCCCGAGGTTGACCGGACGGACCAGTTCGAGTTCACGCGGGCGATGGACCTTGGTCAGCCGTACGAAGACCAGTAAAAGTCCGATAAGCGTTTGGACTTCGGACCCTCCAGTCCCTCCAGCGCGCTCCAAAGGCCGGTGCCAAGCGGAATTCGGCTTGGCCGGGGTGGATTTCCCTTGCATTGAGGGTGCCGCTCGGTCATACTTGCCTTCACAGTTGAGGAGCAGAGAGACAACCCTCTTCCAACTCACTTGATCCGCGCGGGCAAGTCCCGCGTGCTTCAGCGTTTGGCGCTACCGCGCCCGTTGCCGATTTCGTGGGCGTTCGCCCGTGTGCGAATGCCAGGTGTTTCGGGGCTGCTACCGCAGCCAGAGAGATGGAGAAAAGATATGAAGACGACGATTGCGATCATGAGCGTGCTTGTTGCGGCTGGCGCGGCCTCGGCCTCGGTCTACAGCAACGGTCCTTTCCAGACCGGCACTGGCGACGGCTTCGGCGGCGGCAACACCAGCGCCATCGAGCAGCCCGCGTTCAACACCTTCGGCTACACGGCCTCCACGGCCTCCTCCTTCGCCGTCGCCGATGACTTCACCGTCACCGACGCCGCGGGTTGGAGCCTCAACTCGCTGACGGTCTACGCCTATCAGACGCAGGGGAACCCGAACCCGGTCTCCACGTTCACGGACATTCGCGTCTCGATCTTCGCCAGCAACCCCAACGGCACGCAGAACGCCCCAACCTACGGCGACTTCACGACCAACCGTCTCCTGTCCACGGCCTTCACCGGCGTGTACCGCGTGACGGCCACCACGCTGACCAACGGTCAGCGCGGCATCATGTCGATCACGGCCGACCTGAGCGACATCCCCGATCTCGCCCCCGGCACGTACTGGGTCGGCTGGACCCTCGGCGGCACCAGCACCTCGGGCCCCTTCGCGGTCCCCGTCGTTCCCAACCCCTCGGGCGCGAACGCTCAGCAGCGCAACTTCGGTGCAACGCCCACCAACTGGGCCACCGTCAACGCCGGCACGGCGACCGCTGCGCAGGACATGGCGTTCGACATTGACTACAACGTCGTCCCCGCCCCCGGCGCGGCCGCGCTCCTGGGCCTGGGCGCCCTCGCTGGCCTGCGTCGTCGCCGCTGAATGGCGGCTCGGATCGAGCCACGGTCCACAGCACCGTCTCACGTGAGTGGACCACGGTTGATCTGACATGATCAGACACAATCTGAATCACACAGAGCCTCCGACACACGTCGGAGGCTCTGTTGTTTTTGCAGTAGCGATGGCGAGATCAGGCCGTCCTATCGACCCCACGCCGAAGCGGGCG
The DNA here is from genome assembly GCA_040399065.1 of Phycisphaerales bacterium. GTDB lineage: Bacteria > Planctomycetota > Phycisphaerae > Phycisphaerales > UBA1924 > JBBASU01. The sequence goes on from JBBASU010000021.1 coordinate 19,003, forward strand.
CCGTAGCGGCGTCGCTGATCGCTCTGCGTGCCGCGTCGTTGGGCGCTGATTCGCCGAGCGATCTCAGCATGGTGCGGGCCGCGGGCTCACCGCGGACGCGCGACCAGGGGCCCGCGAGCGCGAGCGCGTCGCGCGCGAATGAGTCCCTTCGTGGACTCGCGCGGAGTGCATCGAGCACCGCCTCGCGATCAAGACCAGCATCGGGCGATGCGATCGCGAGCCAGACGCCATCCAGCGTCGCGGTCTCCTTCCGCATCGTCGCGTCCGCGCGAGAGAAGGCCAGCAGTCCATCAGCAATGTTGTCCTCTCTGATCAGAGGCAGCACCGCGAGCGCCCACGCACGCGCGGGCACCTTCGCATCGGGCTTCAGGAGGAGCGCGGCCGCGAGCCGCGCGACCTCCGCGTCGCGTCCCTGCAGGATCAGGATCTCGAAGGCGCGCTCAAAGTCCGAAGTGGTCAGTGCCTCGCGCAGTCCTGATGCGATGTCCGTCGGCAGCGTGCTCGGTGTGCCAGCCGCGGTCTCCGTTGATCCCAGCTTTGGCAGCGTCTCGGTATCGCGCTCCATCGGAGCGCCGATCACCGCGAGCGGATCGCCCAGCGTCGTCACGCGCCACACCTGCGTGTTCTCCTGGCGCACCGCCGCGCCGATGGGTGCGCCGGCGAGCAATCGCCCCATCACCTGCGGCGTTGGAACAAAGGCCTGCAGGAAGGGCTCATGCACTGAGCCGACATAGACGTACGAGCCCTGATCGAGCCAGCGCCCGCCCACGGTCGTGCGGTCGTCGGGGTTCCGGGCCGACCACGAGTGCACCATGTGCACCATCGTCGGCACGCGCTGCACCGGGATGTCGCCCGGCTCGCGCCGACCCGCCTGCAGATCGAAGAAGTCCCAGTTGCCCATCGTGTTCACGAGCACAAGACCGGCCGAGAGTGGGCGCGCACTTGCGGTGCGCCAAGCCGAGGCGGTGTTGTTGGGCGTATCAAAGAGCTTGACGCCGAGCTTGACGGGCCACCCCTCACTCTCGGCAACCTTCTTGGCCTGCGTGCCATCCCACGTGTTCCAGGGTGCACTCTCCGCGTACGAATCAAAGATCCACGCCTCCTCGGGCTGGATGAAGAGCGAGCACATCGCGCGATACACGCCGCGCGGCACACTCCCAAAGAGCTGGCCGCACCACGCCCATCGCGCGCCGGCCTTCAGCCCGTCGCCGCTGCGTCCGACGCGATCGGTCAGCGCGAAGAACTCCTTGTCGTTCTCTGCGATGCGTGCGGGCACGTTCATCGCGAGCGTGATGGCCTCGATGTCGTCGCCGAGCTTGTCCCACGTCAACCCGCTCGCCGCCGCGGCGTCACGCGCCATCTTCTCAAGCCCATCCGCGTGCTTCACCTGCATCGCGGAGTTCACATCCTGACCCGAGCCCACAAAGGAGAAGGGCTGGCCCCATCCCGCAGCGAGCGCAAGCCCACCCGCCCACGCCGGATCGTTCGCAGTCGCGAGCACAAGCCCCGGCGGAACATGGCCAACCTCACGCCATCGCGACGCGAGCCGCGCGACAGGGTTGGCCAATCCCGCGGATTCCGCCACAGCGTCCCACGACTGCTCGTGCGCGAGCTGCACGGAGGTGGTGTCGGGCTTGTCAAAGGTCGCGCTCGCGGCCTTCGAGGGCGCAGGGCCGTAACGAACCACGCGCGTCGGTCGGAACGCGCGGGCAAATCGCGCGATGTCCTCGCGCGCCTCGGGCGTGCCATCATCGACCAGGATCGGAAAGCGAACCGAGTCACTCCACGCGCTGATGGCCTCCAGATACGACGGCGCGTCACTCACAAGCACGATGGTGCCGAGCACCGTCGTTCCCTGACGCAGGGCCGCCAGACGCTGCCCAAGCAGCAACTGAGGAGGCAGAGGCTGGCCCGCGGCGGGAGAGGTGGGCGGCGTGACAGGCGCAACAGGTTCTGCCGCAGGCGGCTGCGAGCCAGTCAACGACTGCGCGAGGATGCTCGCCGTGATGACAAGGGCCGACGCCGCAGCGGTAGTGAGCATGGCTAACTGTAATCTCCTGCTCAAACCCACGACGGATCACGCGCCAGGGCGCATCCGCAAGTCACACGATTGGACGCGGACCCGAAAGCTCGGTTCCGCGACTTGTCACTGCGCGTACACGAGACTTCGCTGTGCGTCGTGCCCATGCGAGCTCGCACGATCGTGAGAAATCAAGCACATTCCCGCCTCGTCACGCGTAACGCGGCCCCAAACGCCGCGAACAAAGTGTCCTCCCGGTCCGCCACTGTCGCGATTCCTCCAATCACAACCCCGTCGCGGTCATCGACCCCAAAGAGTTCACCATGAGCACATCACGCCGTTCGTTCCTCGCCGCCGCCCTTGCTGCCTCGGCCTCGGGCGCCTTCCTGCCGCGGCTCTCGATAGGCGTGGGCGCCACGAAGCTGCCCCACGCGGGCAAGCGGCTGCTGATCCTCGGCGGCACGGGCTTCCTCGGCCCCGCCGTCGTCGAGGCGGCCAAGGCTCAGGGCTGGAGCGTCACCCTCTTCAACCGGGGCCGCACCGAGCAGCGCAAGGGCTCGATCGAGGATGTCGAGAAGCTCTACGGCAACCGCGATCCCGACAAGCGCGCCGTCGAGGCCGACGAGACGAGCCCGAAGGGCCTCGAGCAGCTCGAGGCCGCGGTGAAGGCCGGCACACGCTGGGACGCGGTGCTGGACAACTCCGGCTTCTACCCGCGCCACGTGAAGGCCAGCGCCGAACTCCTCTCCAAGGCCGCCGACTGGTACATCTTCATCTCAACCATCTCGGTCTACGCCGCCAACGACGAGAAGAACGCCGACGAGTCCGCGGCGATCGGCACGATGTCGGACCCGACGATCGAGAACATGGGTGCGCAGGGCGAGTACTACGGCCCGCTCAAGGCCCTCTGCGAGCAGGCCGCCGCCGCGGCCTTCGGCGAGCGTGCCCTCGCGATCCGCCCCGGCTTCATCGTCGGCCCGCGCGATGACTCTGATCGCTTCACGTACTGGCCCGTCCGGGCCGCGGCTGGCGGACCGATGATCGTCCCCGGCAAGCCAGAGCACAACGTGCAGTTCATCGACGTCCGCGACCTCGCGAGCTTCATCCTGACGACGATCCCCAGCAAGGCCAGCGGCGCCGTGAACGCCACGGGACCGGTCAATGTCGATCCCAAGGGCGACTGGGGCGCGCTCATCGCCGCCTGCCTCGCCGCGGCGAAGGCCGCGGGCAAGACGCCCGCCGACCCCGTCTGGATCGACAACGACTTCCTCCAGTCGCGCGGTGTCGCGATCGGCGCCGAACTCCCCATCTACATCCCGCCCGAGGGCGAGGCCGCAGGCTTCCACACGCGCAGCATCAAGCGCGCCATCGAGCTCGGCCTCAAGACCCGCCCGATGGAAGAGACCTGCGCCGCAGTGCTGGCCTGGTGGCCCGGCGAGGTTGAGCGCCGCACACGCGTGACGAAGCAACTGCTGGAAGAGGCCGAAAAGGCCGGCCGCCCGGCACCGCAGATGCCCGACCCCGCACTGCTTCGAACAGGCCTGCGGCCCGAGCGCGAGGCCGCCCTGCTGAAGGAGTGGGCAGAGCGGAAGTAAGCGGAAGAAGTGGCGGAGTGGCGAAGTGGCAGAGTGGCGAACTGAAAGAGGCAAAATCCGGCGCAGCCAATCGACGCCGCTTCAACCCTCCTCACCCGGCCCATTTGGCCCTTTAGCCATTTGACCATTTGGCTATTTGACCCTTTGACCATTTGGCTATTTGGTCACTCCGCCCCCCCTCCCCATACCCTCCGCCCATGTCCAATCTCACGCGGGATCAGTTCGTGGCTTTGGCGTACGCTGAGCGTGCGTCCGCTCCCGGCGTCACGCTCCTCGTTCCAATCGTCACCACGCTCCTGGCCGACCAGCTCACGCCCGTCGTCGCCTACCGCCGCCTTGTCTCGCCCGATCCGCGCACCGCGCCCTCATTCCTTCTCGAGTCCGTCGAGGCTGGTGAGCGCCAGGGGCGCTACTCGGTCATGGGCGCCCGGCCGCGGCTCGAAGTGATCGCGCGAGGCACCAGCGTCCATCGCGCAGGCTCGGCCTTCGGCACCACGCCCGCCTCCAGCAGCCAGACCCAATCCAGCGCCGACCCCTTCGCCATCATGCGTGAAGAGTCGCGCCGCGTGCACCTCGCCGCTGCACCCGGCACGCCCGCGTGCTTCCTCGGCGGCTGGGTCGGTTACGCGGCGTACGACAGCGTGCGCTACGCAGAGCCCGACAAGCTCCCCTTCACCAGCGCCCCGCGCGACGACCGCGCCCTTCCCGATCTCCACTTTGGTTTCTACACGGGCCTGGTCATCTTCGATCACGCGCAGCGCTCCGTGCACGTCATCGAACTCGCGGTCGTTGAACCCAGCAGTGAGCCCAACACCGACCCCGCCGCGGCGTACGACCGCGCCCTCGCCTCCATCACGCGCACCATCGACCTCCTCAACACCCACACCGAGCCCCTTCGCGCGTGCGAGATGCCCGCGCCTTCCGCCACGCACACCGCGCCCCTCCCCAGCAACCTCACGCGCGAGCAGCACGCCACCATGGTCGCCCGCGCCAAGGAGTACATCGCCGCGGGCGACATCTTCCAGGTCGTTCTCGGCCAGCGATTCGAGCGCCCAAGCCCCGCTGACCCCTTCGATGTCTATCGCGCCCTCCGCGCCGTCAATCCAAGCCCCTATATGGCCTACATCCAGGCCCAGGGGTGCATCCTGATCGCCAGCAGCCCCGAGATCCTCTGCCGCGTCCGCCGCACGAGTGGCGGACTCGAAGTCACCAACCGCCCCCTCGCCGGCACACGCCGCCGGGGCAAGGACCCCGCCGACGATGCACGCCTCGAGCGCGAGCTGCTCGCCGACGCCAAGGAGCGCGCCGAGCACATCATGCTTGTGGACCTGGGCCGCAACGACGTCGGCGTCGTCGCCCAGCCCGGCTCGGTCGCGCTGCCAAGCGTGATGGAGGTCGAGCGCTACAGCCACGTCATGCACATCAGCAGCACCGTGACGGGTACGCTGCGCGCAGGGCTCGACTGCTGGGACGCCCTCCGCGCCGCCCTCCCCGTCGGCACGATCTCCGGCGCACCCAAGATCCGCGCGATGCAGATCATCGACGAGCTCGAGCCCATCCGCCGCGGCCCCTACGGCGGTGGCCTCGGCTACGTCGGCCTCGACGGCCAGATGGACATCGCCCTCACCCTCCGCACGATCGTGGCGCCGACCGAGCCACCATTCGCCGCAGGACCAATCTGGACCTTCCACCTCCAAGCCTCCGGCGGCATCGTCGCCGACTCCAACACCGAGGATGAGTACCAGGAGACAGTGAACAAAGCCGCGGCCATGGCGAGGGCGATCACGGTGGCTGAGTCTTCGTTCAGCGACGGGTGATCGCGGGGTGGCGCCAGTAGAACGCAGAGGAAGACAGAGGGGTGGGGAGGAAGACGGAGGAAGGCACTGGGGACTAAAGGCCGGAAAAATGCGAACGCGGAGGCGCGGAGAAGAGCGGAGAGAAGCAGAGAAGAGAAGGGACTTTGGTCGGAGAAGAAGGCGCATCGAGGACTGTGCATTAGGGCCGCAGAAGCGATGGTCTTCGATGCGACTCCAGCTCGCGGCAACCAACAGCCGAAGGCACTTGACCACTTGACCACTTGACCACTCGACCACTCAACCACTTCCTCCCGCCCCAGTCCCAAGTCCCTCTCCTCTCCGTCTTCCTCCCCACCCCTCTGTCTTCCTCTGCGTTCCAGTAACACCACCCCCGCGCAGGGCCCCTGCCACCTTGGCAGTTGACCGCCGATTCGGCCCCTGCCGGGTGTGATGCGGTGCTGGCGCGGGGCCTCGCCGCCACTCCGCCTCTGGCACGCCCCTTGCAACTCGCCCTCTGATCGCCGCCCCGCATGCCGGGGGCGGCCTCGGAGGCTTCACGATGCGCATGGATCGCTTTACCACCGCCGCCCAGCAGGCTCTCGCCGACGCACAGTCCGACGCGATCTCTCGTTCCAGCCCCGAAGTGGGCGGCCTTCACATCCTGCGCGCACTCCTCAAGGAGCGCGGCGGAGCCCCCGCCTCCATCCTCACCAAGGCCGGCATCGACGCCGCCAGGGTTAATCAGGTCATCGAGGCCGAGCTCGGCCGCCTCCCCAAGGTCAGCGGCAGCGCCGGCTCCACAGGCCGCGCGGCCGTGGAGCTCCTCACCAAGGCCGATGAGCTGGCCCGCGCCCTCTCGGATTCGTACGTCAGCAGCGAGCACCTCCTGATCGCCTGCACGGACGTCGCCGGTCCCGCCAAGGATCTCCTCGCGCTCGTCGGCGCCACCCGCCCCAAGCTCGAAGAAGCGATGAAGGCCATCCGCGCCGCCAGCGGCGTTTCCAACATCTCCGATGCCTCCGCCGAGGGTTCCTTCGAGGCACTCAAGAAGTACGCCATCGACCTCACCGAGAAGGCCCAGCAGGGCAAGCTCGATCCCGTCATCGGCCGCGATGAGGAGATCCGCCGCTGCATGCAGGTCCTCTCGCGCCGCACGAAGAACAACCCCGTGCTCATCGGCGAGCCCGGCGTCGGCAAGACGGCCGTCGTCGAGGGGCTCGCCCTCCGCATCGTCAACGGCGACTGCCCCGAGGGAATGCGCGACAAGCGCATCATGGCCCTGGATGTCGGCCAGCTCCTCGCCGGCGCCAAGTTCCGTGGCGAGTTCGAGGAGCGCCTCAAGGCCGTGCTGCGCGAGGTGCAGGCTTCCAAGGGCGAGATCATTCTCTTCATCGACGAGCTCCACACCATCATCGGCGCGGGTGCCGCCGAGGGCGCGGTCAGCGCGGGCAACCTCCTGAAGCCCGCCCTCGCCCGTGGCGAGCTCCGCTGCATCGGCGCGACCACGCTCGACGAGTACCGCAAGCACGTCGAGAAGGACGCCGCCTTCGAGCGCCGCTTCCAGCCCATCATGGTGGATCAGCCCAGCGTCGAGGAGACCGTCGCGATCCTGCGTGGCCTCAAGCCCCGCTACGAGGCCCACCACGGCGTGCGGATCTTGGACAGCGCCATCCTCGCCGCGGCCACACTCTCGCACCGCTACATCGCCGACCGATTCCTTCCTGACAAGGCCATCGACCTCGTCGATGAGGCCGCCAGCAAGCTCCGCATCGAGAACGACAGCATGCCCGGCGAGCTCGACGAGCTCCGCCGCAAGATCATGCAGCTGGAGATCGAGCGCGAGGCGCTGAAGATCGAGCGTGGCACCGCCGGTCCGAGCGGTGGTGGGGCAGGCAGTGGTGGCAAGAGCACCGCACAGGAGGGCGGGGCTACCAGCAAGGAACTCGCCCGCGTCGAGCGCGAGCTCGCCGAGCTGCAGGAGCAGAATCGCGCCCTCACCGCGCGCTGGGACGAGGAGAAGAAGGAACTCGACGCCGTCAAGAAGGTCAAGGAGTCCATCGCGCAGCGCCAGATCGCCCTTGATCAGGCCCAGCGCCGTGGCGATCTCGAGGCCGCCGCACGCATCCGCTACGGCGAGATGCGCGAGCTCGAGCAGCAGCTCGCCCTCGCCGAGAAGAGCCTGACGCAGCGCCAGGCCCGCGGCGATGCGCTCGTGAAGGAAGAGGTGGACGCCGAGGCCATCGCCGAGATTGTCGGCCGCTGGACGGGCATCCCCGTCTCTCGCCTCGTCGAGGGTGAGCGCGAGAAGCTCACTCGCATGGAAGAGCAGCTGCGCAAGCGCGTCGTGGGTCAGGACGTGGCCGTCAAGGCCGTGTCTGATGCTGTTCGCCGCAGCCGCGCGGGCCTCAGCGATCCCAACCGCCCAATCGGCAGCTTCCTCTTCCTGGGCCCCACCGGCGTGGGCAAGACCGAGACGTGCAAGGCCCTCGCCGAGTTCCTCTTCGACACCGAAGAAGCGATGGTCCGCATCGATATGTCCGAGTACGGCGAGAAGCACGCCGTCGCGCGGCTGCTCGGCGCGCCCCCCGGCTACGTCGGTTATGACGAGGGTGGCCAGCTCACCGAGGCCGTCCGCCGCCGCCCCTACAGCGTCGTGCTGCTCGACGAGATCGAGAAGGCACACCCCGATGTCTTCAACGTGCTGCTGCAGGTCCTCGAAGACGGCCGCCTCACCGACGGCCAGGGCCGCACGGTTGACTTCAAGAACACCATCGTCGTGATGACGAGCAACTACGGCAGCGCCCAGATCCAGGAGCTCGCCGCCGGCGGCGCCGAGGACTGGGAGATCGAGGCCGCCATCCGCGAGATGCTCCGGCGGGGTCCCGCAGGCCTCATGACCGAAGAGCTCGGCAAGGCCGCGGGCCTCCCGCCCAAGGTCGTCGGCGTCATGGCGAAGGCCGCAGCAACGATGTCAGGCGGCCTCATGCGACCTGAACTGCTCAACCGCATCGACGAGGTCGTCGTCTTCCACCAGCTCAAGCGCGAGGAGCTCGGCCACATCGTCGAGATCCAGCTCGCCCGCCTGCGCAAGCGCCTCGCGGATCGCGAGATGACGCTGACGTTGAGCGACGAGGCCAAGCACCAGCTCGCGGTCGAAGGCTGGGACCCGCAGTTCGGCGCACGCCCTCTCAAGCGCACGATCCAGCAACGCATCGAGAATCCGCTCGCCACGCGCATCCTCGCGGGTGAGCTCGGCAGTGGCGAGGCCATCACTGTCGGATTCGATCGAGGAAACTTCACCTTCAGTCGCGTGTAAGAAAAGCGTGCAGTGCACGATCAGAACAACAGGCAGAACCACACGAATCCCGCCGCTCCGCGCGGCATCAAACAAGCAGACAACCATGCTCAACCCAACACCATCCCAGCCCGTCGCGACACTGCCCATGTCGATGATCATCTGGTCCGTGAAGCGAGCCTCGACCGAAGCGGGCCTGCCGCAGATCGGCGGACCCTTCGCGCCGCAGTCCGCACGAAACGTGATCGAGCTCGTCCCCGGCCGCGATGTGCTCGCGCACCTGGGCATCGTGGCGCGCGAGCGCCGCGCACGACTCTTCTCGCACAGCCGCGAAGAACGCTTCGTGACGCGCCTCGCGCCCTGGTCCAGACGCCGCGCCGTCTGAAGCTCGCTCGCTGCTGCGCGGGCTCGTGCGCAGGCTCTCGCGGCTTTATTGCATCTCAATCCAGAATCTTGGGCGATCTCGTCACGATTGCGGGATCACCACGGTCCGGCGCGAGGTGACGCGATTCGCACATGATGATGCAACCGAAGCAAGCGCCGGCCGCGTAGAGATACGCGGCCTTGTCAGTCCTTTCGCACGAGCCCGTCCGAGATTCCCCAGCGGAACGCGTGACGAAGGAGCACCCGGCAAAGCGCGACATCTGGTAGCCGCGCAAGTCGGATCTCGGGTCTTCTGGTCGAAGTGGTTCTCATCTCAACGTGGTCTTCTGCAACTGCATCTCTTCACTCTGGGTCATCTCAATCGGGTTCAACTCAACGATCAAATCAAGTCGGGTCCAGGCTCGGTCGGACGTCTGGTCAGATCGCGGGCAGGCAGCCGCGAGTTGGCGGTATCGATGCGCTCGGGCCGTGGAGGAGACGGTCTTCGCGCATCGCACGCCGCAGTCGTCCGCTGGGGAGAGAGGGCGGGTCCGGGCGACGGAAGTGCCCGGGCCTGCTTGAGAGAGACGCGCCGGCGGCGCGAGAGCGTCGCTGTTCGGGCAATGGGCGGGAATCCATCCTCGCGGGGCCGCGAGACATCACCCGCGACCGTTGCCCAAGCGCATTCCGGGTTTTGACCCGACAGAGCTCAGGAAAAGCCGCTTTGGAGCACGTCCGGGCCCGTTGATCGGTGCCTTGATAAAGACTATCCCTGTTTGTGGACTCCCTTTTTTGGAAATCGCGGGTGGGTTCCGGACATATAACACTGCTCGTACGGAGGGGGCTGGACCCAGCAGGCCACTCAGCCAGCTGGGTTGAGCCCGAGAACGGTTGCGTTCACGAGCGCTCAGTGGGGTGGAACATGTTACGTGATTTTGAACTGGCTCATGAGGCCATGACGCACGCGTTGTTTCGGTGCATCGATGCGCCGCGGACTCCGACCGAACAGGTCAAGGCACTTCTCGACGGTCTTCGCGAGTCTCTGAACCTCCGGATGGTCTTCGCGGGCACGCTGAAGCTGGTGCCCGGCGTCTACCCGCCCGCGTTGATCCACGCCGTTCAGATTGGTGAGACCTTGCCGCACGAGCAGCGCCTGATCGAGCGCTACTTCGCAGACATCGGCGCGCAGCCTGACCCGGCCCATGTCGAGGCCGTCGCTCGCATGCGCGGCGGACCGATCGCGGTGCGGCGTCAGGATCTCGTCAGCGATGCCGATTGGTACGCCAGTGATCATGTCAAACGTCTGCGCGAGCCGTCCAACGTGGACGCCTGCATGTACTGCGGCTTCCCGCTTGAGACCACGGTGCAGCAGGACGCTGTGAACTCCGCGGAGGATTCGAATCCCGCAGCCCCGGAGTCCTCCGGTCCCAAGCCGATCACGTACATCGGATTCTCCATGCACCGCGCGTGGGGCGCGCCCCAGTTCACCGAAGCCGAGCGTGATGCGTTCGCACGGCTGCAGGTACGGCTGGCTCCGATGATGCGTGCCTGGGCCAGCCAGCGCGATCACGGTCCCTCCGTGCTTGATCTCCCGGCGCGACTGCGCGGCGTGCTCGCCTGCCTCATCGAGGGTGACTCCGAGAAGCAGGTCGCAGCCCGCCTGGGCCTGAGCCCGCACACCATCCACCAGTACGTCAAGCTCATCCATACCCGGATGCAGGTTCGCAGCCGCGGCGAGCTCCTCTCCTGGTGCGCTCAGCACGGCATCACCGCCGAGTCAGTTCGCAGTCCCGTTCAGTCGAGGAACCCGGTGCCGCGCCGGAGCAGTTCACACGGCACATCGGTCGCAGCGATCACGATGTCCGCGGACCTGAACACCTCCCACGTTGGGGAAGCGAATCTCAAGGGCGATGCCGCGCTCGCCAATCACGTACTTCTCGACGTGAAGCGATCCTCCCTCGACTCAGAAGAGAGTCCCGAGTCGGCGCGTGGATGCTGATGCTCGCCCGCCCCGCGAGGCGCTGAGCGATCATCCGCGTCAGCGCGAGAGACGCGAGGTCTCGCTGCCGCGACGTCGCTGCGGGTCCCATGCGCCGTGGCAACGCATATCCTGTGGGCTTGGCAACGGTCTTTCTCAACGGCCGGTTCGTGGCAGACTCCGAGGCTCATGTCTCGGTGCACGACGCCGGATTCCAGCATGGTGTGGGCCTCTTTGAGACGATGCTCGCGGTCCGTCGCGGCACGGACCCACTCGCGCCGCGCGTCGACATTGAAGATGCTGTGTCGGGCGCTGCCTCACGCGACTTTGGCGTCGTCCACCTGCACGAACACCTCTCGCGCATGCGCATCAGCGCCATGGCGCTGGGCCTCGCCGAACGGCTCCATCCCGGACCGCTGGGCGAGGCCGTCGAGCGCGCGTGCGAGCGCGCCTTCGCGTCGCTTCCGGAGTGCACGCGCCTTCGTGTGCGCCTCACGGTCAGTGGCGGCGATCTCAACCTGCTGAGCCGCGCCGCCGCGGCACGCAAGGCCGCAGGTCCGGGCGAGCCCCAGCCCGAGGCGCCTGAGATCTATCCCACCGTGCTCGTCGTTGCCCAGCCCGCGATCGCGTATCCCGAAGCGATGTTCGAGGAGGGTGTGCTCGCGACGCTCGCGGAGATGCGCGTCAATCCGTACGACCCGACGCAGGGGCACAAGACGCTGAACTACTGGGCACGGCTGCGCGAGCTCCAGACCGCCGCGGCCAAGCGAGCGGGCGAGGCGCTCGTCTTCTCAATCTCGAACCATCTCGCCGGCGGCTGCGTCAGTAACGCGCTGCTCGTCAAGGGCCACTCGCTCATCACACCGACCGCACGCGGCGAGGAAGAAGAAGTCGCGATGGAGCGCGAGCGCGGCGGCGACACTCAGGCCGACACCGAGATGCCGCCGACTCCGAGCCAGCGCGAGAAGCGCGAGACACCAAGCCCGGTCCTCCCCGGCGTCACACGCGCGTGGGCGCTGGACTTCGCATCCGACATGGGCCTCACGATCGAGCGCCGCCAGGTCACGGTCGAGGACGTGCTCGAGGCCGACGAGCTCATGCTGACCAACTCATCCTGGGGCGTCATGCCAGTGACACGCGTCGAAAGCCGCACGATCGGCAGCGGCACCGTCGGCGCGACAACGAAGCGCCTCATGAGCGCGTGGCGCGACCTGACGGAGGGGTAAGGATCGACGCGGATTCGGCGTGCGAATTCCTGGTTGATGATCAAACGAAAAGGCCCCGGGCATCTGCCCGGGGCCTTTGTCTTTTCGCTCACTGTGCCGCGCGGTCGCGGCGGTTTCTCTTACGTGCTGCCCGCGGTTTCGGGGGCGGGGTTGGCTGCCGGGGCTGGGGCGGGTGCCGCGGGGGCTGAGTCGAAGTAGAGGTGGTCTTCGGGCTTGCCATCGGAGTCGTTGCGGCGAGTGACCTTGATGATGCAGGGTGGCTCGAAGGTGCCGCTGAGGAGCATCTCGCTGAGCGGATCTTCGATGAGCTGGCCGACGGCGCGGCGGAGGGGGCGTGCGCCGAACTCGGGGTTGTAGCCGCGGTCGATGATGAGCTCCTTGGCCGCCGCGTCGAGCTCGATGGTGTAGCCCTGCTGCGCGAGGCGCTTGGAGACCTTCGCGACCTCGTAGTCGACGATGAGGGTGATGTCGGCCTTGTTGAGCGGGCGGAAGATGATGATGTCGTCGAGGCGGTTAATGAACTCGGGCCGGAAGAAGCGCTCGACCTCCTTCATCAGCACGCTGCGGATGTTCTCGAAGTCGCTCGCTTCCGTGCGCTTGCCGAAGCCGAAGCCCGCGCCGCCCTTGATGATCTCCGAGCCCAGGTTGCTCGTCATGATCAGCACCGTGTTCTTGAAGTCCACGTTGCGGCCGAAGCTGTCCGTCAAACGGCCTTCCTCCATGATCTGGAGGAGCATGTTGAAGACATCGGGGTGGGCCTTCTCGACCTCGTCGAGGAGGATCACGCTGTAGGGGCGGCGGCGGATGCGCTCGGTGAGCTGGCCGCCCTCCTCGTAGCCGACGTAGCCGGGGGGCGCGCCCACCAGACGGCTGACGTTGTGCTTCTCCATGTACTCGCTCATGTCGAGATGGATGAGGGCTTCCTCGTCACCGAACATGAACTCCGCGAGGGCCTTGCTGAGCAGCGTCTTGCCGACGCCCGAGGGGCCGACGAAGATGAACGAGCCCATCGGACGCTTGGGGTCCTTGAGGCCCGCGCGAGCGCGGCGGATGGCCTTGGAGATCGCCTTGATGGCGTCCTCCTGGCTGATGACCTTCTTGTGCAGCTCGTCCTCGAGCTTCAGGAGGCGCTTGGCCTCGTCCTTCTCGAGGCGCTTGAGGGGCACGCCCGTCATCTTGCTGACGACCTCGGCGATGATCTCCTCATCGACGGTGCCCTCGGCTTCCTGGCTCTTGGCACGCCACTCGCGCTGGATCTCTTCCTTCTTCCTGCGCTGCTGCTCGGCGCGGTCGCGGAGCTCCGCGGCCTTCTCGTAGTCCGCGGCCTTCACGGCCTCGTCCTTCTCGACGCTGAGACGCTCGATCTGCCCCTCGAGCTCGGCGAGGTTCGGCGGCTTGGTCATGCTCTTGATGCGAACGCGCGCGCCGGCCTCGTCGATCACGTCGATCGACTTGTCGGGCTGCACGCGCCCCGTGATGTAGCGCCCCGAGAGCTCGACGGCGGCCTTGAGGGCCGCGTCGGTGATCTTCACGCGGTGGTGTGTCTCGTACTTCTCGCGCAGGCCCTTCAGGATCTCCACCGACTGCTCCGCGCTGGGTGGATCAACGGTGATGGCCTGGAAGCGGCGAGCCAGCGCGGCGTCCTTCTCGATGTACTTGCGGTACTCGTCGAACGTGGTGGCGCCGATGCACTGGATCTCGCCTCGCGCCAGCGCGGGCTTGAGCACGTTGGAGGCGTCGATGGCGCCCTCGGCACCACCCGCACCCACGAGCGTGTGCAGCTCGTCGATGAAGAGGATGACGTTCTTGGCCTTGCGGACCTCGTTCATGACGGCCTTGATGCGCTCCTCGAACTGGCCACGGTACTTCGTGCCCGCGACCATCATCGCAAGGTCAAGGACGACGAGGCGCTTGTCGGTGAGGATCTCGGGGACGTCGCCGGCGATGATGCGCTGCGCGAGGCCCTCGACGATCGCGGTCTTGCCGACGCCCGCTTCGCCCAGGAGGACGGGGTTGTTCTTCGTGCGCCGGCAGAGGACCTGCGTCACGCGCTCGATCTCGTTCTGGCGGCCGATGACGGGGTCGAGCGTGCTTTCCTTGGCGAGCTCGGTCAGGTCGCGGCCGAAGCTGTCGAGCGCGGGCGTGCGGCTCTTGCCACCCTTGGCGGAGGCGGAGCTGGACGCGCTGGGCGTGGCGCCCGCCGCGGCGGGAGTGCCGGAGATCCCCTCGGCGCCGGGAGCACCCTCACCCTGCTCGGAGCCTGCCCCGAGGAGGTTCAGGACTTCCTCGCGGACATCCTCGAGCTTGAGGCCCAGGTTCATGAGGACCTGTGCGGCGACACCGTCGTGCTCGCGCAGGAGGCCGAGCAGGAGGTGCTCGGTGCCGACGTAGTTGTGGTTGAGGTTGCGGGCCTCTTCGATGGCGTACTCGATGACCTTCTTGGCGCGGGGGGTCTGGGGCAGCTTGCCCATCGTGACCATCTCGGGACCGGCCTTCACGAGCTTCTCGACCTCGAGACGGACCTTGCGCAGGTCAACGTCGAGGTTGCGCAGGACGTTGGCCCCGACGCCGGAGCCTTCCTTGACGAGGCCGAGCAGGATGTGCTCGGTCCCGATGTATTCGTGGTTGAGGCGCTGGGCCTCCTGGTTGGCGAGGGCCATGACCTTGCGAGCCCGATCTGTAAAGCGTTCGAACATGGTCGCGTCCTTTCCCAGACGGTTCTCTGTGCCGCGTGTCGCGGCGACCCGTCTTCTGCTTCCTTCCGTCTCTTCCGTTCTCTGCCTGCCGCACGGTTGCTGACCGCACGGACCATCCAACTCTACGGACTCTTCGCCATCCGACCGCCGCATCTGCCTTGGCGCATCACTGCCCAGTCCTGCCTTCGTACCCGACTCCATACCTTCGCCACCGTCTATACGTTCGATGCCCGCCGCGCGGTTGTGTGCCAGAGTGCTTCGCTCGCGAGGCGCAACCGATCCTTCACAATCGGCCCGTTCACCCCCGGGCCTTGCCGGGGGTTGGTGAGATGCTTTAAACCCATGGGCTCCATCGGCTTGGCCGAGGGTGGCTGGCAGCCGAGTTGGGAGGGCAGCGTGATCATGGTGGGAGGAGGGTGCAAGCGGGGTGCCAGCGGAATTCTGCAAATCTGTCTCCGCGGGCCGGCCTGGTGCGGTCCGGGAGCGGGCCGGGAAGCCCGCGGGGGGGTTGCGGGCCCCGCCGGCCCCGATTCGAGCGGCTCCGGTGGAGGCGGGGGTACCCCCAGCGGCGGCCAAGACCGGCGGCCGCGGCGTTGGACTGCCGGGTTGGCAGGATTTGGGAACTTCACGCAACCCGGCTTCGTCCCCGGCGGTAAACCGGGGACCCGCTGGCGTGAGTCGCGCCGGAGGCGGCGGGCAGGGTGTTGGGCAGGGTGTTCAGGAGTCGCGGCGTTTCGTCGCCGCGAGCGGAGAGGCGCTTTGTGTTGAACAACGGTGTGTCGGGTCGTGGTCGCTTCTCGCATCTGCTGATCGCGGTGGGGCTTGCGCTGGCCGCGGGTGGTCAGGCGTCGGCGCAGTACTCGATTGAGTTCCTGCCCAGCGCGGTGGCGGGCGGAGATGGGTTTCAGGCCGGCTTTGCCGTGGCCCGCGGCATCTCGGGGAATGGTCAGGTGATCGTGGGGAGCACGAACATCTACCATCAGGAGCGGGCGGTGGTGTGGCGGCGAGAGGGTGGGGCTTGGACTCAGTCGTTCTTGCCGATGGCGAATGCGGAGGACGGGCGGGCGGCGGGTCGGGCACTGGCGGCGAGCTGGGATGGTTCGACGATTGTGGGGGCTACGGGGGGAAACTCTCCCTTTGCCGGGTCTACTCCCATGGTCACAGGACCCGGACTCTTTTCCTCCGCTGTGCCCGCAATCTGGCGGAGCAGCGGCGGGACAACATCGCTCGATACTCCAATTCCGGTGAACTCGGGGATTCGAGGCGTTGCAACCGGTGTCTCCGCGAGCGGACAGGCGGTTGCCTTCTACTCGCGCTCCTTCACGCCCGATGAACCGGCGGCGCGTGTCGGTCGAATCGATGGATCGACCATCACGTACCTCACGCCAGAGGGAACAAGTCCTGGCGGGAACTACTTCGTTTCGGCACTCCTCACGAGCTCGAACATGTCGAGCGATGGGAACACCGTCGTCGGCATGCGGCGGGACGGGGCTTCAGATCGAGCTTTCCGCTGGACGCAGGGTGGCGGACTCGAGGAGTTTGCTCCGCCCGGTGCCGCGGGTGACGCGATTCTCACGGTTTCAGGCGATGGCTCCACCTTTGGTGGACATGTCAACTACTTGATCCTCTCCGAACCAAACACCGCGATGATCTATCGTGATGGCTTGCGGCGGATTGTCCAAGGCGGCGGCTTTTCAAGAGTGGTCACAGGACTCTCGAGCAACGGGTACTACGGCGCCGGAGCGTCAGCGAGTACTCTGAACATCTTGGGTGACTTTGCCGCCGCGGGGCCGATGGAGTCGCGCGCGCTGGTGCTTGAAGGCAATCGGTTCCTCGATCTCGCCTTTATGCTTCGCTCCAACGGCGTTGATCTTCCGGCCACCGTGCAACTGACTTACGCCAATGCCATTACGCCAGATGGCCAGACCATCGTCGGCGTGGCCTATGACAGCGTCACCAATCAGCGACTCTCCTTCATCGCCACCATCCCCGCGCCCGGTGCCGCGGCGTCGATGGGGCTTGGGATGCTGATGCTCGGAGCGTGGCGGCGGCGGTGAGTGGGGCCTGCGCGATGATCGTTCGTGGTTGAGGCATGGGGAGGGGGCGATGCGCCATGCGCGGCGTGACACGCGTGCCGCGGATGATGTGCCATGGCGTGGCTGCGATCGAGCGTGCGATGTGGAGGGTGTGTTAAAAAAGACAACGCCGCGGTTCCCGTTGGAAACGCGGCGGAGGAGAGAGAGCGAGGAGGAGAAAACAAAAAGCGAAAAGCGGGAAATGGGGAAGCGGAAATGAAGAGCTGTGGAGACGGGCGGTTATTGCTGGACCGAGCGATCAGGCGATTGGGTCGGTAGACATGGCGTCGATGTGTGCCTGCTGCGAGAAGGAGAAAGCCAAGGCTGGCAGCAGCAGTGCCGCCTTTGCGAGCATTCGGACCTTGCGGATGATCGACATCGCCAGACTCCAACGCGGAATGGAACGTTCGTGTCCGATCGGGTTGGTCGAGACGACCACCCCACGAGAATCGGACTACACCCGCGACGAGAATGCACGCGCCGGCGCAGGACGCAACCTATCGGCCCGGAAAATCTGCGAAAGTCGGCGCATTTCATACAACGCACCGTGGCCGTGCCACAAGTCTTGATTTTGCATGGATCTGGAGTCTGTTTGGGAATAGTGCGGTATAGGCCGCTCAGCCCCGGGAGTCGCGGCAGAGTGCGGCGAACCGGATCGCACTCTCCATGCCGTCGACCATGCGATCGAGCGTGAACTCGCGGGTGGCGGTGATGAGGGCGTTGGCCGCGAGATGCCGCTGGAGGTCGGGATCGCGCAGGATGCGGCGGAGCGCATCCGCGAAGCCCTCCACGCTGCCGCGGGGGTAGGTGAGGCCGTTGAAGCCATCACGCAGGGAGTCGATCTCGGGCGCCTGCGCATCGTGCCCGGCGACCGTGACGACGGGGAGGCCGTGCCCGAAGGCGTGCAGGATGGAGAGGCCGATGTTGGCGGGGTAGGCGAAGGCCTGGGCGCACATGAACCAGGGGGCGAGCTTGTCCTCGCCGTAGATGGCGCCCGGGAAGCGGACGGCGTGGGCGATGCCGAGCTTCTCGGCGAGGGCGTGGAGCGAGGCCTCTTCACTGCCGCCGCCGATGATGGCGACGGTGAGGTCGGGGAACTCGGGCAGGAGCTTGGCGGTCGCCTCGAGGAGGATTTCGAGCTTGTTCGCGGCGTAGAGGCGCGAGACAAAGAGGAGCATGGGCCCGTGGAGCTTGTGCTCGTTGCGGAAGGCGGCGAGGCGGGCGGGGTCATTGAGCCAGGCGCTGCGGTGGGTTGTGGTCTCGGTCTGGTCGAGGCTGTTGAGGGCGACGAAGATGCGGTCGGAAGGGCCGCCACCGGCGATGTGCTCGCTCGCGGCGGTCTGGTTGTAGAACATCACGGCATCGGCGAGGTCGGAAAGGGCGCGGCGCGAGCGATAGCGGATGGTGGTCTCGGCCTTGCTGTAGCCGTGGCCCCAGAGGACGGTGCCGACGTTGTTCCAGTTGGCACGCACGAGCGCGGGCAGGAGCGTGGCGTAGCGCGTGCTCCAGGAGAGGATGAGCACGTCGGCCTTGGCGCTGGTGGCGTAGTCCCACTGGGCCCGGTGGAAGCGGATGATGCTGCCGCGGATGCTGACGTCGCGCAACGGCGCGAAGATGCCCTTGAACCCCTCGGGCTCGACGTTGGTGATGCCGGCCTCACTGCCGTAGACGACCGTGAGGTCGATGCCCGGGCGCTGCGCGAGCGCTCGGTACACCGGCACCCGGTAGCGGGGCAGGCATGGCTGGGTCAGCACGACCCGGAGAGGTTTTTGCTCGCGATCACTCGGCATCGGCTCGTGTTTCCCCCACGAGGCAAGCTGGGTGGTGGCGTGACAGAAGAGAACAACATGTTTGGCAGGACCGGTTGGGAGCGTGAGTGGGCGCGGGCGGGTGATTGGACCTGTTCACCCCACAGAGTCGGAAGATAGACGCGGCCGTGGAAGTATTCTTGCCTCACCAAAGGAAAAAAGACAGGGCCATCTGGAATGATGGTTGGGGCTGGAGGGATGATGGCAGTTGTGAAGCTGGGCTGACTCGGGAGCGCACTCGGGATCGGCTTGAGGGTTGAGTCAGGGATTGACACGAGCGCGGCTGCGATACGCCTCTTGCGTGCGCTGCGCGATCGCGGGCCACGTGTAGCTCGAGACGATGAGCTCGCGGCCGCGCTGGCCCATGGCGCGGCGGGCATCGTCGCTCCCGAGCACCTCGAGCAGGCCGGTCGCGGTGGCCTGCGATGAGAGTGAGACGACGCGCCCCGCATCGGCCGTCGCGACCTCGGGAAAGTGGCACTCGCGCGAGATGACCACCGGACAGGCGCAGGCCAGCGCCTCGGTAATCGCGACGCTGAAGCCTTCCTGGCGGCTGGGAAGGCAGAAGACCTCGGCATCGACGAAGGCGGCGTACTTCGCGCTTCCATAAACGGGGCCGATGGCGTGGACGCGTGTGTCGATGCCGCGCTCCTTGGCCTGCGTCAGTGCGGGCTGGAGCGCGCCATCGTCGGGGCCGGCGATGACGAGGCGCAGGCGCGGATGAACGGCGAGCACCTGCGCGAAGGCATCGATGAGATAGTCGAGCCCCTTCTTGAAGTGGACGCGGCTGAGGAAGAGGATGAACTTCTCACCCTCAAGCTCGGGATGCTGCGCGTGGAAGCTGCCGGGCGCGGGGAGCGTGCCGATCTCTTCGAGGAAGACGCCGTTGGGAATGACCTCGCACGGGGCCTTGAGGCCCAGGGGCTTCATGCCTGTTTCCTCATCGGCGTTGAGCGTGTGGAGGAAGGCGGCGTGATTGAGGAGCGCGCGATACCCAAGCGCGAGCGCGGCTTGCTTCTTCACGCGCGTGGAGAGTGAGCGCGTCATGCACCAGGGATCGAGCATGCCGTGCGGCACGAGTGCGTAGGGAATGCTGCGGGCGCGGGCGCACTCGCCCGCGACGCGCAGGATCGCTTCCCACACACCATGCAGATGGAGCATCTGAACGCCGCCGAGGTTCTGATCCATCCACGCTCGTGCCTGGCCCGCGCGGATCTTCTCGCTCAGTGACGCCGGCGGCGGCAGCGTTGCAAACCGAACCTGCTTGATGCCGGGGATGCCTTCCAGGCTCTTGCTCGTGCGGGCCTCGGCGCCGGGCTCGGCGTGCGCGAGGATCGTGACCTCGTGGCCCATGAGCGCCTGGGCCGCGGCGAGGCGCAGGGCGACGGCGGGTGGGCCGCCAGCCTTGGGATCGAGCGTCGCGATGACGTGGAGAAGTCTCATCGTCGGGGCTTCGAGCGTATCGGGCTTCCGGGCGATCTCCGTGAATAAACGTGGCGCGAGGCTTGGGCCCCGCGCCGCGTGATCTCACTTCAGATGGAGTCGTGGTCTCGCACGTGACTTACTGGCCCGATGCCCGCGAGCGATTGAGGGCGGTGCTGACGGCCTGGCGGCTGGGTGCGAAGGTGGTGGTGCGGGTCGTGGTCGGACGGGCCACGGTGACGCCGCGGTTCGTGCCGATGACGCGGGCTGAGGACGCGTTGGGAGTGCTGCGGTTGGTAGGGGTGGAGACGCGAGGCGCGCTGGCCGAGGAGCGCGGCGCGACGACGGTCGTGCTGCGCGTTGTGGGGGCGCGGAGGAACCCGGATCGCTGCGTGTTCGAAGATGCGGCGCTCCTGCGATTCCAAATTGCGTTCGAGCCCGAGGCGCGATTGCCGCTCTCGCTGTTGCCAGCGCCGGGCGCGGGCGACGAGGGCGCAGCGGGGAGCGACGAGGGCGTCGGGATGGCCGGATCGACCGGAGGCGTCGAGCCACTGTTGCTCGAACCGTTGCTCGAGCCGTTACTCGAGTCACCGCTGGAACCACCGCTCGATCCGCTGCTTGAGTTGCTACCAGAGTCACTGCCGCCGCCGGAAGCGTGGCCGGTGTAGAGGCCCGAGCCGCCGGAGTGAGGCGGGGGCGGCGGGGGCGCCGGGGGCGGATTGGTGGAGGTTCCGACGTTGCCTGGGTCGGGCTGATCGCCCGAGCCGCCGGGCGGATCCTGCGGCGCGGGCGGATCGACCGGCGGGGGATTGGACCCGCCACCTTCACCACCTTCACCACCACCTGAACCGCCGCCACTGCCGCCAGAGCCACCGGAGCTTCCGCCACCTGAGCCGCCGCCTGAGCCGCCACCTTCCGCAGGGGGATCAACGGGCGGGGGCTGGGGCGGATCAGCGGGGTTGGGTGGGCCGGGCGGCGGCGGGGGAGGCGGCGGGTTGCGCCGGTTGTTGAGATCGGACACGAAGTTCGTGACGAGGGGAAAGATGTTCAGATCGGCGAAGTTCTGGACCTTCTGGCGTTCCTCAGCATCGGGGATCCAGCCCCAGAAGACCACGCCGTCTGCGCCATACTCCTGCGGCAGTCGGATAGAGCGTTCGAGGTTCAGCGGCGTCACGAAGCGGCCGTCGTGAGAGATGCCGCCGGTGTGAAAGTAGTACCAGATGAAAGGCAGGACCTTCTTGCCACCGGAGATGGCCTCGTACTCCTGGACAGTGCTGCGGATGTAGGCGTCGTTCATCTCGAGGCTGTCGGTGCCGCGGCCGTCCTCAGTGCGCATTGTGTAGTGCCAGGGATCGCGCGTCTCGTAGTGCGTGTAGAGGCAGGGGAAGAAGGCGTCCATCTCCTCCGCGATCCACGCGAGCTCCTCGCGATTGCGGCGCATGTACTCGAGGCGCTGCGCGGGGTAAGGGCCATAGGTCGAGGCCCAGGCCCAGTAGGGATTGTCGGGCAGGTTGTAGAAGCCCCAGATGGCGTTCGGGCGGAGGCGCTTGGCCTCGCGGATCGTGTGCGTGAAGAATTCGCGCGTGATCTCGAGCCAGGTGTTCTTGAAGACCTGCTCCTGCTGCTCTGCGTTGAGGCCGGCGAGGAGGCTCGCGCGGTACTCGCGGATGTAGTCGCGCCAGTCGTCGAGCCAGTCATCGTCCATGTCGTTGAAGGCACCGCTGGAGGGCGTGTTGGGATGGAGCGTCCAGAATGGGGCCCAGTACTCGTAGTCGATCATCGCGATGCCGCTGTAGTTCACATCGGGCAGGATGTAATCCACGTAGTAGCGAATCCACTGGTCGTGCTCGGCATAGAAGGCCTCGCGTCCGCCGGGGTGGAGCTCGATCATGTGCGGCCCGGCCTTGGGGAACTTGCCGATCGAGGAGCGGTTGAAGATGATGACGTTGCGGTTGAGTGGCGCACCGCGCAGGTTGATGTCCGTGCGCTGCTGGGCCTCCATGACGCCCCAGTAGATGTCAAAGGGACCGGGGACCGTCGGGGCTCCGTCGGTCGTCGCAAGGACCGACGACATCGGGACGCAGAACGCCGCGATCGGGAGCGTGGCGGCGAAGAGATGGCGGAACAGGCTCATGGGGTAAATCTCCCGGGCGCGACGGGGGCGCGCTCCGTCGTGAAACATCGGAATCAACTGGGGCGGATGCGAGGTGAAGCTGGCGGCGTCGGGGGAATAGGGGCTCGACTGGCGCGACTGCGCGGGGTGGGCCAGTTGTTCCTGCTGGCCGAGGGCCGAGGTGACAGAGCCCTGTTGACGACATACTTGGCTGAGTGCCCAGTTTTTCCATTGACTTGCTGAACGATCTCGGTGATAGTCGGGGCTGTTGAGGCTCCAGGGGCTTTGCGCTGATGCGCCCAGTTCTCGTGATTGAGGCCTCTTCACAGGTCATTGCACGCATGGACACCACCACGACATACATGGATCGATGTCTGCAGGGCCAGGAGCTCTACGGCGACACGTTCACGCCGGAGCAGATCGAGTCGTGGTACGCGGACGAGAAGGAGGCGTACGCCAATCTCTATGGCGGTACGCGCGAGTCGTACGCCTATGAGTACCACGCCTTCAACCGCGTGCACGGGTTCTCGGGCCTGCCTCAGGGAAGATTCGCTCGCGTGCTCGGGATCGGCGCGGCCTACGGCGATGAGCTCCTCCCGATCATCGACCGGATTGACCGGGTCACGATCCTCGAACCCTCCGATAAGTTTGAGAGCGCGAGCGTCGGCGGCAAGCCCATCGAGTGGCAGAAGCCCGCGTTCGACGGCACGATGCCGTTCGCGAACGGGAGCTTTGACCTCATCACGTGCTTCGGCGTTCTGCACCACATCCCCAACGTCTCGTTCGTGCTCGGTGAGATGGGCCGCGTGACGCGATCGGGCGGGTATGCGCTGGTGCGCGAGCCAATCACCTCCATGGGCGACTGGCGCCGGCCGAGGGCGGGATTGACGGTACACGAGCGGGGCATTCCCATCAGGATCTTCGAGCGCATGGTGGATCGCGCGGGCTTTGATGTGGTGCGTCGGCGGTACTGCATGCTTGGGCCCTTGCAGAAGGTGCTCTCTCGCGTCATGCGTTGTCCATTCAACTCCACGCTCGCGACCCGGCTGGATTCGCTGGGATGCGCGCTGACGGCCTGGAACCGGAGTTATCATGCGACGAAGGCCGTGCAGAAGCTGCGGCCCGGGTCGGTCTATCTCGTGCTACGAAAACGCTGAAGTGATGAAGGGTCGGAAGCAAGCGACTCCGCATAGGTCCCCGCGCCGACGTAGATCACGTCGCCAGCCTGCGCCGCCTGCAACGCCCGGGCGATGGTCCGGAACGCCGTCGATGGAGCCCGCCCGTCGTTGGTGTCCGCACCCGCGCTCGCATGCACGAAGTAGGCGAGGGCGGGGGCTGCAAGCCAGACCATCGCTCGCATGATGCCCATGAAGCGAGCCCATGTGCGCGCAGCACGGTGCTCACGGTCGCAGCGCACAACATTCCGTCTGGTCATGGGCCACATCTCCAGCCATCGCGTGCGGCGGGAAAGACCAGCACATCCGCCGGCACATCGCTCAGGAGATATCGCAGGAGATATCGGCCGCACAGCCCACCCTCACCGCCCGGCCCACCAAAGCACAGCCACCAAAGCGCAGCCACGCCCCGCCGCGCCACTTCGGGCGAATGTGCGGGGCCGTCCGCCGCGTTATGGGGCGAAGTTCAGGCGCCGAGATCATGTCGCGGTTCTGAAGGCGTCCCCTCGAAGTGATCTCACCGCGACTTGCGGTCCAGCTTCGCACGCAGCGTCGGAGCAGGGTGGTAGATGACCTCCTTGCCACGCTTGGACGTGGTCATGAGCTTGCGGCTGACGAGATCTTCAAGGTCCTTTCGGGCAGTCGCCCGAGTGATGTTGTGCGAATTGCTGTGGCTCAGCACCGTATAGAGTGTCAGTGGATTTCGAAGTGCATGACTCAGCAGAAGTCGCTGCCGGAGCGAGAGATCGTTCGAGAGCTTGAGCATCTGCTCGCTCTCGCGGAGCTTGGCCTCTTCATGCTTGAGGTGTTCGGCAAGGCGATCTAGGGCCTGTTCGATGATGTCGAGCTTGTAGGTGATGAAATAGGTAAGGTCACCGTCATCCTGCTCGGTGTCGACGAATGCTTGGTAATAGCGCGCAGATCCAGCGCGGATTCGTTCGGAAATCGGGATGAACTCGAAGATCGAGTAACCGTGCCGCAGCGCGAACCAGTAGAAGATGGCACGCGCCGTCCGTCCGTTGCCATCGCAGAACGGGTGCTCGTAACCGATCATGAAGTGCAGGATGCAGGCCTTGATGATGGGATGGACGAAGTCGGTGCCGATGTGCTTGGTGTTCGCAAAGTCGCACAGCGACTCGAGGCGATCCGTGAGTCCAATCGCACTGGGCGGAGTGAAGACGATCTCCCCGGTACCATGCCGTTCGATCACAACTGGGTCGCTGGCCGTGCGGAAACGTCGCGAGTCATTGGGATCTTCGAGAGTTCCCTCGGTCAGCACGCCCTGGAGCTCGATCAGCATCTGCAGCGTCAGGGGTTGGCCAACCCACTCCTTGATCCGCCGCATCGCCATGTAGTTGTTGAGCACCATGCGATCCGCATGGCTCTGAGGAGCCCGACCAGAACGCAGGAGTTCGACGGCTTGCTTTCGCGTCGTCACTGCACCCTCGATGATGGACGACTCAGCGGCCTCGTCCATCAGCGTTCGAATGTGCAGCCGCGTCCGATGGTCGGGGCTTGCCAGCACGCCGTCGGCGGAGATTGCTGCGGGCCCGCCGCCGCCAGTTGCGCGGTCGATGCGGTGGAGCGGTTCTGCGAGATGATTTCCGTTGACAAACCCAAAGGGTTCTCCGGAACCCTGACGGAGTTTGAGGGTCGTCCACGCGCCGTATCGGGCAAACTTGACGCCTCGCCACACATCGAGGGCGTCGATGCCGCGTTCGGCGGCCAAGTGCCGGAGTTTGCGCCAGGGGCGATACTCCGCGTCCAGTCCTCCGACGCTTGCACGATGTCGTAGTGCCGCCGTGACCGCGGCTGGATCTGCGAACAAACCCTTAAAATCGACGGGGGGTGTCTCTTTGTCCATGTGTCAGCCATTGTCAGTGTGTCCCACAGTGACAATAGCTCGATTGGCAGCAATTGTCAATTTGCTCAAAGTTGACAATATCTGACAACTGCTGGCTCCCCTTACTCCCCAACCCCCATCACCACCTTGATCCCCTCCCCCGTGATCATCGTCTCGTGGGCCTTCTTGAACTGCTCCAGCGGGAACTCGTGCGTCACGATCTCGTCCAGCTCCAGCTTGCCGCTCAGCAGCAGCTCCTCCATCTGGTACCACGTCTCGAACATCTTCCGGCCGTTGATCCCCAGCACCGTGCATCCCTTGAAGATCACGAGCTTGTTCATGTCGAACTGGATCGGGCCCTTGAAGAGGCCCAGCAGCGCCGCGACCGCGCCGTTCCGCACTGCCTCCAGGCCCTGGTTGAGCGCGGGGCTCGCGCCGCTCATCTCCAGCAGCACATCCGCCCCCTCGCCGCGGCAGGCCTTTCGCACCTCGCCGATCCACGCGTCATCGCGCGGATCAAACGCCTCCACCGCCCCCAGCTTCTTCGCCAGCGCACGCCGCTTGGGATCGATGTCGGTCGCGAAGATCCGGCTCGCGCCCGCGGCCTTCGCCACCGTCACCGCCATCAGCCCGATGATCCCCGTCCCCGTCACCAGCACGCTCTTGGCCCCGACGTTCGCCGCCATCACGGTGTGCACCGCGTTGCCCAGCGGGTCCAGCACCGCCGCGATCTTGTCCGGGACGGACGCGTGCACGGGCCACACGTTCTCCTCCGGCACGCAGACGTAGTCGGCAAAGCACCCGTCGCGATCGATCCCGATGATCTTCGTGTCGCTGGCGATGTGCGCGTTGCCCGTGCGGCTGTTGTAGTCCTTCCACGCCGTGATGTGCCCCTCGGCCGAGACACGCAGCCCCGGCTGGTACTTCGTCACCGCCGAGCCCACCGCCTCGACGATCCCCACGAACTCGTGTCCCGTGACGATGCCGACGGGAATGCGCCCCGCGGCCCAGGCGTCCCACTCCCAGATGTGCCGGTCCGTGCCGCAGATGCCCACCTTCTTCACGCGGATCAGCACATCCCGAGGCCCCGGCACAGGCCGCGGCCGGTCCGCCACGAACTTCAGCTCCGTCCCGGCATGATGCTTGATCAACGCACGCATCGTGCCCTTCGAAGGAGCCGCCTCAACCGCCACAGGCCGCGAAGAAAGTGTCGCCATGCCAAAGGTTAGTCGGCCCACTCCGAAGTGGCACCGGCCTCCCGGCCGGTGTCCCGCCTTTCCCTCCCCACCCCGCCTTCCCCCCTCCCCGCCTCCACCAGTCCCCAATCCCCAGTCCCTTCCCACTCCCTTCCCGCCTTTGCTGGCATTCCGCCGCCTGTGTGTCATGCTGTACACGTCATCCCGCCCCGGCGGGCCGCTATCCGTTCGCAGACCAAAGCCCGAAGGAACCTCCCCATGCGTTCTGCCCACTCCTGTCTCGCCGCCGCCACCCTCCTCGCCGCGATCCTCCCCACCAGCGGCGTCGCCCTCGCCCACATCCCCACCCCCTTCGAAGTCCGCGGCATGGTCATGGACTCCACCATCACGCAGGGCCCCCTCTCAGGCTCCATGATGGGTGACGAAGTCCTCATGGAGTTCACCCTCCAGCACCCCGGCTTCGTTATCGAGGAAGACCGCCGCGAGGCCTTCTTCCTCTTCACCTCGACCTTCCTGCTCACCGTCGGTGAGCTCTCCGTCGGTGCCGATGGCCGCAGCTCACAGATGATCGAGATGGAAAACAACGTCGACATGGCTGGCATGCCCGGCATGATGTCGGACGGCGTCGTCATCTCGCCCCGCCCGCTCGCCTACGCCGACTACACCATGCACTTCGAAGCCCGCGACATGATGGGCATGGCCTTCATGAGCACCGACACGCACATGAACATGGGTATGTACGACACCATGATGCTCCCCATGTCCACCTGGACCATCCAAGGCCCCGGCGGCCAGATGATGAACATCGCCTTCATGGACCTCATGATCATGCCAACCCCAGGCACGCTCGCGCTGCCAGCAGG
>JBBASU010000021.1:46566-61747 GCA_040399065.1 Phycisphaerales bacterium
CCCAGCCTCCTCGCGATCCGGCATGATCTGCATCGGAATCCCGAGCTTTCCATGCGCGAGCAGCGCACCAGCGAGGTTGTTCAGCGTGAGCTCCGCGCCTGCGGCGCTCGCATCAAGACCGGCCTCGGCGGCGGCACCGGCGTGCTGGGTTACCTCCCCGCAACCTCCACATCCAAGCCCGGCCCCACCATCGCCCTCCGCGCTGACATGGACGCGCTCCCGATCCTGGAGCAGACCGGCAAGCCCTACGCCAGCCAGACGCCCGGCGTCATGCACGCCTGCGGCCATGACGGCCACACCACCATCCTCCTCGGCGCCGCACGCATCCTCAGCCGCGTCGAACGCTCGCGCCCCGTCCTCTTCGTCTTCCAGCCCGCCGAAGAAGGTGGCGGCGGCGGCGAGATCATGTGCCGCGAAGGGTGCCTCGCGGGCGACGCCGGTGGCGGCCTTGGCGATGCGCCTGTAGCCCGCATCTACGGCCTCCACGGCTGGCCCACGCTCGAAGTCGGCAAGGTCGCGAGCAAGGCCGGCCCGCTGCTCGCATCCACCGATGATTTCGAGGTCGTCGTCAAGGGCACGCAGAGCCACGGCGCGTATCCGCACTACGGCCACGACAGCATCCTCGCCGCGGCACACATCATCGCCGCGCTGCAGCAGATCGCCTCGCGAAACGTCGGCCCCCTCGACAGCGTCGTCTGCTCCGTCGGCCAGATCAACGCCGGCACCGCCAACAACATCATCCCCGAGACCTGCACCTTCATCGGCACGGTGCGCACGCTCAACGGCGCGACACGCGCCCTCGCCAAGCGCCGCTTCTTCGAGATCGCCGAGCACACCGCGCGGGCCTTCGGCTGCGAAGCCAAGATCAACTGGCACGAGGGCTACCCCGTCACAGAGAACGACCGCGAAGCCACCGAGACCTGGCTCGGCGTCGCCCGCACCGCGCTGGGTGCAGACCGAGTCCAGGTCATCGACCACGCCACCATGGGCGGCGAAGACTTCGCCTACTACGGCCGCCACGCGAAGGCCTGCTTCTACTTCCTAGGCCTCAAACCCCGCAACGCCGAGACCTACCCCACACTCCACCAGCCCGACTTCGACTTCAACGACGACGCGCTGCCGCTCGGCATCGAACTCATGTGCGAACTCGCACTCCGCGGCTGAGCGGCCCCGTGCGATATGCAGCCCGACCGTGAGGGAGGGCTCTTCTTGCTCTGCCGCACTTGTGTTGCTGCACGCCGCCGGTTGTTTGCGGGCCCTCTCTGACGGTCGGGCTGCATACTTCCGGCGTGTGCTTTGCCTACCCCAGCGTCTGTCCGGTCTCGATGTCCATGAGGCGCCAGCCTTGTGATTTCATGAGTCGCATGAGCACGGGCCATGCGGTGTCCTCGTCACTCAGCGTGATGATGCCTTGGTTCACGGGGTCGGAGCTGGTGGGCAGCTCGACGAGCAGGCCGGGGCCGTGCAGCGCCGCGATCGTGGAGTCCTTGGTTGGGCCGCCGTCGGGGCTGGTGTTGTGGCGGGCGAGGATCGCGCGGACATCGGCGAGTTTGCCGAGCGGCGCGGCACTTCCCTTCACTGCGGGACCCATCAGCACGAGTTGGCGGCGTTTTCTGCCCATCGAAGCCAGTGTAGCGGGGCCCGCTCGGTGGACGGTGGGCCGCCGCACGCGCCGCCGTCGCGCACTCAGGCCGGCTCGTCTGGCTTGCCCGCGTCGTCGACGTCGCCGTCCGCGGCGTCTTCCGCCGCGTCTCGGGCCGCGAGGAGCTTGGCGGCTTCGTCGATCAGCCGCGCCAGCGGGACGGGCTTCTGCAGGTACGAGTCAACGCCCAGGCTCTCCGCGTACGCCTGATGGCGCTTGCCCTCGTTGGCGGTCACCATGATCACGATCGGGCTCTCTTCATAGCCCTTGATGCGCTCGAGCGCGAGGAAGCCTGAGCGCTTTGGGAGCATCATGTCAAGGATGACCAGGTCCGGCGGGTCCTCGCGGCAGATGCGTACGGCCTCGTTGCCGTCGGTGGCGAGCTGCGTGAGCGCACCCTCGGACTGGAACGCCGCGTCGATGGACTCGAGCACGTCGCGGTCGTCGTCGACGATGAGGACGCGCACGTCGAGCAGGCGCTCGATGCTGCCTGCGCTGCCGAGTGCGTTGCTTCCGCGTCCGCTGGCGTCACTGACCATGGGTGCTCCTTTGCGATACTGGGAACTCTGTACGCGGCGGGTGCCGCGCGGTTCTGGGCTGTTTGGGTTCGCGTTGCCGGTGAGGGCCGCGTGCCCAGCGCCTCTCTGATCCTGTTCCTTCGTTCAGGATACCGGCAGGTGGCAAAAAGGGTGCAGGAAATCTCAGACTCCCGGCGATGGACCATCCTTGATCAGGTGGCGGCCGAGCGTTGAGACGGCCACGGCGATGAAGATGAGGACGAAGGCGACGACGTCCGTCCAGCGGAGCCGCTCCTTCAGGATGAGCAGACTGAAGACCGAGAAGACCACGAGGGTGATCCCCTCCTGAATGATCTTGAGCTGGGGCGCGCTGAGTGGCCCGCCAAAGGCGACGTGCCCGAGGCGGTTGGCGGGAACCTGCATCAGGTACTCCGGCAGCGCGATGAGCCAGGAGATCATGATCGCCGCGAAGATCGACCAGTCCGTCCGCTTCAGGTGGTAGTACCACGCGGTGGTCATGAAGACGTTGGATCCGACGAGCAGGGCGAGTGTCCAGAAGAGTTTCATGAGTGGCTCGGAGGTGGTGGGTGTGTGGGGGTGGGGGTCCTGCTGGCTGACTTCACCACCAGTCTTGGCCCTTTGGGCCGGACTGGTGGCACCGGAGATGTAGTTTGGCGTGTGGTTGGGTGGGTTCAAGTCAAGTTCTGGTGTGTACCGCGATTTTGCGCACAGGCGTGGTCCGAGGGATCAGATTTCTTGGATTGGGGTGCGAGAGGGACCAAGAGAAGGAAGACACCGGCCGGGAGGCCGGTGCCACGTTGGCGGTGCCCGCAACCTTTGTGGTGCTGGGGCTGAATACGCTCTTGCCATGGCCTCTTCCGCTGGCGGCAACGCCGGAGCCAACTCGCCGTTTTTCTATATCGCCGCGAGGCCGGATGGTGGTCGCACGCTTGGCATGGCTCGCGCCACGAGCGCGCGGGCCTTGTCAGAGCAGCTTCGTCGCAGGCGGCTGGTCGCGCTGCGGACGTATCGCCTGCCCGGCTGGGCTGGCGGCGGCGGCTCTGGCGATGGCAAGGTGCGCCTGAAGGATCAGGCCGAAGTGCACATGCAGCTCTCGCAGCTCCTGATCCGCGGCGTGCCGCTCGTCGAAGCGCTCGAGGTCGTCGCGAGCTCCGTCTCGCCCCGCACCAAGCCGCTGGTGGAGCGCGTGCGGGACCGCGTCGCGTCGGGGTCTGGCTTCTCCGATGCTTCGGAGACGGTGGGCCTCTTCGACAACGTGACGATCTCCGTCTATCGGGCCGCGGAGCGCACGGGCGACCTTGCCGGCGCCGCCAAGCAGCTCTCGACGACGGTGCGAAGGCAGCTCCAGATCCAGGGCAAGGTCGCGACGCTGATGATCTATCCCGCGATCGTGATGTTCATCAGCCTCGCGGTGGTCCTCTTCATGCTGACGCAGGTCGTGCCGCGCGTGGGTGATGCGCTCAAGCAGATGACCGGCTCGGTCCCGATGGTGACGGGGCTGATGATGGCGGTGGGGGAATTCTTGCGGGACTACTTCCTGCTGGTGGTGCTTGCTGTTCTCGTCGTCGTTGCGTTCCTGGTCGCCATCCGCAAGACACTCGTCGTCCTCTTCTGGCGTTTCTCACGCAGGATCCCGATCTTCCGTGATGTGGTGCTGGCTCAGGAGTCAGCGCGGTTCTTCACGGTGATGGCCGCCATGACACGCAGCGGCATCGTGCTGGCCGATGCGCTGGGCGTGGCGGTGAACGCGCTGGGGCACCCGGTGCTCAAGAAGCAGCTCTCGACACTGCGCACGCGCCTCATCGAGGGCGGCGTCCTTCGGGCCCTGATCAACGATGTCGATGCGCTGCCCATCGGCACCCGGCGCCTCCTCATCGCGGCGGAACGCGCGGGCGATCTCGAGTCGGCCTTCGAAACGCTCGCCGATGACATGACCGAAGAGCTCGACCGCAAGAGTTCACGCCTGCTGGCGGCGTTGGAACCCCTGATCATCGTCGCGATGTTCGCGGTGATCGGCTCCATGGTCTTGGCCATCATGATCCCCATGATCCGCGCGGCGTCGCAGTCGGTGCAGTGAGTGGCCGGCGGGGTATGGGCGGGGTGGGCCCGGACCACGATCATTCCGTAAGGGCTCCGAATCCAGATCGACTCAGCCTTCGACTCTTCAAGCCGAAGGCTTGGCCGCTCGTAGCCGGGGCGTGGAGGAGCGAGCGAAGCGAAGCGACGAAACCCCCGGTCGTCATGCCAGTTGATGCTCAACCCTGAAAGGGTTGGCGAAGCGTTGGCGTCTGGGCCTGCTGGTGGGTTCCGGCGCACGACAACCCTTTCAGGGTTGCCAGTTCGGGGTCGCACCTTCCGGTGGTGGCGTCGCAAAGCCTCCTTCACCACCGGCTACGAGCGATGACGCCTTCGGCGTCGAAGGCAGATGCTGCCGTTCCGACCTTTTGAGGGCCAGTCCGTCAAGGCTCGCAGTGGCGGCCGTCGTGCCGTTTGTGTTCGCCAGGCCCGAGAAGTGAGGGTCGGGTTCAGATTTGCCGAACCTTGGCCTCGCCCCGCAACTAAACCCTACAGTTGCGGTAGACCTTTCGGACCGGCGTTCGCCGGGTGGGGCGGGCGGCAGAAGTGGCCGAAAGGGAATGCTTGCGGGCGGAGAGACCGCCGCGAAGGAGTGATCGCTATGTCCAAGCCTCTGCAGACCACGGACCAGATTCACGCGCCTCACGCGACTCGCCATGACACGCGAGCCGCGAGAGGCTTCTCGCTTCTCGAACTCACGCTCGTTATCGCCATCATCGGCGTGCTCACAGCCGTGGTCGCGCTCAACGTCGGCGGCTTGGGTGGTAAGGCCAAGATCCGTTCAACTGAAGCTGGCCTGAGCAACATCCAGACCGCGCTGAATTCGTACCACCTCGAGTACTCCGCCTACCCCCCCGACCTTCGTACGCTGGTCACGGCGAAGATCATGAGCGCTGATCGGCCGATGCTTGATGGGTGGAAGCGAGACTTCTACTACGACCCCCGCGGTCGGAGCAAGGACCAGCCATACATCCTCATGTCCAGCGGCGAGGATGGCGTCTCGGGCAACGAGGACGACATCGACATCTGGACGATGCTGCAGAAGCGCTGAAGCGCGGCCTCGGCCAATCAGCACGTTCGTCTTGCACATGTTTCGTGCATGTTTCGAACATGTTTCATACATAGAGGACCGTCATGCGGAGCAGACGCCTCGGATCGGACAACGCCTCCATCGCTGACGAGTCAACCAAGGATGTTCGTGCGGTCCGCTCTCGCGTGGCCCGCGGCATGTCCCTGATGGAGACGACCTGCGCCGTGGCCTTCCTGGGCATCGTCCTTGCCTTCGTCATGACCACGATGTCGATGGTGATGGGCGAGCAGACGCGCCTGCGTCAGAAGCTCGCCGCGGCGGAGCTCGCCAACCGACTCATCATCTCGTACCTCGATGACGAGACGAGCCTGCCGGAAGCGGGCCGCCCGATCGAGTACACCGGCGAGCGATTCCGATGGCGCATGCGCGAGACGCCCGCGCGATTGATCCACGCCAACACCGAGCGCGCCGACACGCTCCAGACGCAGTCGTCGCTCATGGTCGATCGGCTCCAGCTCGTCTCGTTTGATGTCTGGCTCTCGGAAGAGTCCGGCGGTGCCACGAGCATCGAGCCGGGCGTGCCCAACGCGACGCTCGCGCGGCTGGTGGATCCGCTTGCGATGCGCAACGCCGACTCCGTCGAGCGCCTCTTCCGCGACCGGCTCTCGACGTTCCAGGAGCGCATCACACGCTTCAACGCGGGCTCGGTCTCGCGCTCTGGGCAGCGCCCGACCGGCTCGACACCCAGCGTCTCGCCATCTCGCTCAAACACGGCCAAGCCCGCAACCAGCCCCTCACCCTCCAAGTAAGACGTGCACGCACTCGCATGATCCACGCCGCCACCAACCTCGAAGTGAACAGGCCCGCGCTTCGGCGTGCAGGCCGCGTGCGCTCGCGGCGCGGGTTCACGATTCTGGAGGTGGCGCTGGCGTCGGTGATCGGCGTTGTGATCGTGGGTGTGTGCGCCGTGATGCTCACGACGCTCGAGCGGACGGACCGTCTGCTTGAGGTTCGTGCGAGTCAGAGCGGCGAGATGCAGCGGATCCATCGCGTGATGCAGCGGATGGCTGGGTCGCTCCTCTTGAGCGGTGACGCCGCGGCATCGCGACGGCGCACGACGACGGCCACCGCGACGGATGTGGATGCCGCGACGGAACCGGGCGCGGAGGCCGGCGCGCCAAAGCCGCCCCCACGCTTCATCCTGATGCAGGACCCGGCGCTCGCGGGCGTGATGATGTCCCGGCGCGTGAGCAAGGGCCCGGTGGCGGCGATGATGCCGCAGCGGCTTGAGGTGGTGCTGACGGACCCGCCCGTCCCATCGCCGTCGCGCACGATCGAGATCCTGGAGCGCGCCAGGCCCGGCATCACTGCGGATGATCTCGACAAGCAGCTGGAGTCGGAGGATCCCGACTCGGCGCAGGTGGGTGCGCCGGATCGCTCGGGATTTGGCGACACGTTTGATGAGGACCTCTCGGAAGCGCCGCTGCGTGCGACGCGGGGTGCGCTCGTCTTCGTGCTGGCAGACGGGACGCGCGAGCAGCGCCGGTTCGTCGCGATCCGCGAGCAGGGTGAGACGCCCGGCAGCGGCGAGCTGAGCAGTGCGCCCCTCTTTGACCTCTGGTGGGTGCCGCTGCCGCCGCGTCCGCCCGAAGGGTGGGAGCCGGGGATCGAGCGCGCGTACGGGCCGGGTCCTGACTCGTACAGGATCGCATCGGACATCCGCTTCGCACGCTGGCAGGTCTTCAGCAAGCGCGAGCGCAAGACGCAGGTGATGGTGACGAGTGAGAACGAGATTCCCGCCTTCATCGAGCTTGAGATCGAGATGGGCTCGGGCCTCTGGTCCAACTGGATGTTTGAGGTGCCGATGCCCGCGCGCGGCGCGGAGGCCGTGCCGGCATCGGGGCCCGAAGGAACGGGCGAGCTTGGAAGCGGCGCGGCTGGTGCGGCCAGTCGATCCGGGGCCGGCCGCGGAACGGGCGGCGCGGCGGCGGAAACCTCCGGCGGCAAGGAGGGCTCCAAGTGAGCTTCTCTCCACGCCAGAGGCCCGGACGGGTGAAGGAAAGTCGCCGCGCGTACGCGCTGGCGATGGTCGTCGTTCTGCTGATGGTGTCTTCGGTGCTCATCGCGGTGATGCTCGACCGGGCCAACAACCACCGCCTCACGGTGAGGCGTCAGCTGCAGCAGTATGTCGAGGAGCAGGTCGGCCGCGGCATGCGCGAGGCCGTGGAGGCGTGGCTTGCCTTCCAGCGAGGTCAGGACCTGCGCGAGGCCCTCGACGCGGACGGCCGCGGCTTCTCGATCCAGATTGAATCCGGCGGCGTGGCCCAGGGGCAGCAGGTCGACATCTACTTCCGCGATGCCCAGGGAACGATCCTCGCGGAGCTCGCCGGTCTGCAGCAGGAGAGCTTCAAGATCGCGCGCGATGCGCTCATTGCCCTGCGCCAGGAAGAAGGGCGCGACTGGAAGAAGTTCACGCGCCCCGAGGGGCCGGTGGCGGTCTCGGTCACGAGCGCGTCGCGTGAGAGCCTGACCGCGATTGTCACGGCCTGTGTCGATGGCATGGGTGTCCCCGGGTTCGTGGATGAGGTGATCTCCGCGCGTGGCGGCGAGTTTGTCGGCGGCTCGAGTGGTTCTGAGATGACCCAGGAGGACTTCGCGAAGCTCGTGAACGACTCGGGCCTCTCGCCCGAGGCCAAGTCGCGGCTCATGATGGCTCTGACGATCTCCCCCTCCCTCTGGTGGGTGGAGGCACGGTCGGTGTCGCGCGATCCCGACAGGCCCTCGCTTCGCTTCGGCGGATATGCGATCATCGCGAGGCAAGGCCAGTCGAGGCCTGCCACCAGCGTCCGCCGCGCCTCCATGCTCCTGACGTGGGAGCGTCTGCCCGAGGAGTGAGCACGCCTACTAGAGTTGCCTCTAGAGTAAAAGTCGGGAAGTCGGGTGTCGAGATCGCAAGCACAAGGTCAACGCCAGTCCAGGCAGGCCATTACAAGCAGACCAGCAGCGGGCAGAAAGGTCGGTCAGCGAGCATGAGCACCACATCCCGCGCAGCGGCCGGTCGATGGACCCGCGTGTCGCAAGTCGCGCTCGCGGCGTCGGTGGGCGTTGGCGCGCTCCTCGCCGTCGCCGGAGTGCCCGGCTATTCAAGGCCAGCGGCGCCCGCCGAGCTTGCAATCCCGGTGGTGGATCTGGGCGATGAGCTGGCGCAGCGTGAGGATCCTTCCCGCAATCCAGTGAACCTCTGGGCAGTCTCGGACCGGCTGGGCGCGGTGACAAACCGGCCGAGGGTTCCGGACGTGGTAGTGACTCCGGTCGGAACCGTGGACCCCACGCCGCCACCTGCACCGGCGGCGCCCGAAGTGCGATACCTCGGCATCGCGCGGATCGGCCCCTTGATTCGCGCGCTCATCAATGACAACGGGCGGCAGCGCTTCGTGAAGGTCGGGGACGAGGTCTCGATGGGGATCGTGCTGCTGATCGAGCCTGAGTACATCGAGGTGGGTCCCGAGGGTGCGACCGGTGAGGCGCGGACGAGGATTGATCTCGCGCCCCGCGCGATGGCCCTCGCGCAGGCCGCGGCGCCGATCACAAAGGTTTCCAACGAAGCCAAGGCCAACGCCGCCCGCGGGGCCAAGGCCCTCGTCACCCCCGGCAGCGTGAAGGTCGGGAGTGGGACCGAGATGCCCACGACCATCTCGGGCGTCAATCCACGCAGCTCCAAGTTCAGCCCGCGTCCGCCCGGCGCCAATCAGCCCACGCCCCCGCCCCGCCCCGGCTTCAAGCCCACGGTGCAGGAGACGCTGGCCGAGCGCAAGCGTCGCGACGACATCAAGGCCATGCTCAAGAGCAACGGCGCCTCGTTCAAGACCGAGCAGGACCTCAACGACGCGGCCGAGAAGATCTTCGTCGAAGAGATGGAAGCGCGCCGCCGCGAGAAGGAGTAGGCCTTGAGCGTTCGTGTCTGCTACATGAAGCGCGAGAGCCGCGGCGCGGGACTTTCGTCGCTGCGCCTCGTCGGCCAGGCCTCGGATGAGTCGTGGCCCGACGCTGATGGCAATGGTGGCGCAGGCGGCGGCAACGCCGCCGGTGTGGCCATCACTGTCGCGGGCGGCGCTGCCTGGATCCGCCAGCGCCTGCAGGCCACGCGCACCGCACGATCACTCACGGCCCTGATCCTCGACTCTTCCGCGGGCGTGTGCGCCTGGGTGAGCAGCCCATCACGCGAGGCGGGCGTGGTCGCGGCGATTGCACGCACGGGTGCCGCGGTCGCGGCGACGGATGGTGGCGCGGGTGAGGCCTCGGTGCGTGCGGGTGCAGCGCTCGAGTACTTCGCCCCCAGCGACCCCGAAAGCTCGATCGAGCCCCTCTCGCCGCCGGTTCCCGGCTCGGGCGCGACGCGGCTTGCGGTGCTCGGCGTCTCTGATGTCAGTGCGCGGCTGCTGATCGACGCGCTCGATGCCGAGGGCGTGCCCGTCGAGCAGACCAGCACGATCTGGCACGCGATCTGCGCCGCCTGGGATCCCGCCGCACGCGCTGCCCGCTCGGGACGCGAGAGTGAGAATGAGGTCGTGGCCGCCGCCGCCCTCTGCGGGATCGTGCTCGTGGATCCCGCGGGGACGCTCCTGTGGGCGTGGTCGCGTGAGGGGCGCTTGGTTGCGGGCGGGAGCCTGCGCCTGCGGATGGCGTCGGTCGCGTCGGTGGATTCTGAGCAGGCATCCGAGGCATCCGAGGCTCGCGTGCTCCTGGGGAGTGATGAGGCCTCGCGCCTCACGGCCGAGTGGCTGAGCTGGTCGGTGCAGATGTCCGCCGCGCCGTCGCGCGTGGTCTGCCTGACGCCCGAGGGTGTCGCGGCGGGCGAGTTCGGACGCGACCTGACGCGCCTCTGGCCCGGCGCGAGCGTTGATGTTGCGGTGCAGACCGACGCGATCGGCCTGACGCTGCGCCGCTTTGCGGATCGGCTCGAGTCTCAGGCCACGCCCGATGGCGCGAGCGACGATGCCGGCTCGATGCTGATGGGCCTCTCGCAGCGCCCCGGGCGCGCCACGCGCCGGGCCCACCTCTGGATCGCTGGCGCGGTCGCCGGCCTCGCGGGCCTCGGCTTTGTCGCATCATGGAAGCTCTCCTCAGCCGCCGCCGAGCGCCGCGCGACGGCCGCGGCGTGGGAGACGCAGTGGCGCGACACCATCAGCGAGGTCTTCCCCGATGCGCTGCGTCCCGTGCCGCGCGTCTCGCCCCAGCAGCTCCTGGCCGATGAGATCCGGCGCAAGGAGCGCGAGCTCCTCCCCGTCGAGCAGCCCGAGAAGACGATGCCCGTGATGCAGGAGCTCGAAACGATCTCGATGGTCGTGGGCAACGGCATCTTCGGCCTCGACCGCATCAGCCTCGACACACGCCGCATCGAGGTCGTCACGATCGCGCGTACCACCAAGGACGCCGAGGATCTGCTCGAGGCACTCCGCCGCATCGGCGGCTCGCACGCCGTCGACTGGACCATGCGCCTGCGCGACCGGCGCGACGGCACCGAAACGCTCATCGAAGGGCGCTACGAGGCTCAGTGGAATCCGGACCTTCGCAAGGGAACAGCGGGCGGCGGCGGCACGACAGCCGTCGGAGGTGGCGCATGAGCACCGCTTCCACAGGTGGGCCTGATCGCCTCGAGCTCGCATCGCAGGCCGCCGGAGCCGAAAGGTCAAAGCGCCCGCGCCACTGGATCCTGCTGGCGGGCCTCCTCCTCGCGGGCTCCCTCGCGTCGGGCGTCGCGGCGTTTCAGTCAAGCCGCGAGGCGGGCCTCCTCCTCTCCAGGCAGCAGGACCTCGCCGAGGAGACGCTGCTGAGCGCGGGCCGCCTTCGCGCCCTCCAGAACGCCGCCGCCAGCGGCGGGCCCAGTATCAGCGAGCCCAGCACGCAGGTCCTCTCCCGCATCGAGCGCGCGGGCATCGACGCGGGCCTGCGCGATCCCGTCAAGCTCCCGAAAGAAACCCGCAAGGACCAGCCCAGGCCCGGCGTCGCCGCACTCGCGACACGCTGGACCTACGAGGTCCGTGATCCGAACCTGCCCATCGTGCTCGAGTGGATCAAGCTCTGCACGCAGACCGTGCCGGGGCTTGAGGTCCAGTCTGTCATCGTCCGGCCCGAGGCCAATGTCTGGCTCGTCACCGTCGTCTTCGTCAAGTGGGAACGCGCCGAGGAGCGCACGCAAGGCACATGAAGCACACTCCATCGCACCAGCGGTCACACACTCCGGCCCACGCCCGTGCCAATCAGGTCGGGCCCCGCCGCACCCTCGGCGCGGCGTTGGTCTACCTCGCGCTCGCCGCGGGCGGAGTCGGGCTCCTTGCGGGCTGCTCCAGCACGCCCCGCCCGCCGGAAGCACCCACCCTCGGCTCGCTCGATGAGGCCATGACCTACGCCAAGCAGGCCGAGGCCGCCCAGCGCGAAGGCCAGTTCGCCAAGGCCGCCGAACTGAACCAGAAAGCGCTCAGGCTCCGGGACGATCTCGGCGGCGTGTGGAACGATCTGGGCGTCTGCCTCATCGAGATGGAGCAGTACATGCCCGCGCGAGAGGCGCTGCTGCGTGCGGCCGATCTCCTGCCAACGGACCCCAGGCCATTCGAGAATCTCGGCCTCATGTTCACGCGCGCGGGCTTCGCCGAAGAAGCGCTGAAGAACTACGTCCGCGCACTCGAACGCGATCCCAACTGGCTCCCCGCGCTGCGAGGCGCGACCTGGGCCCAGAAGGAACTCCTCAAGAGCGACCACGCCGGCCTCGAGCGCGCCAAGCTTGGCAAGTTCATCGAGACCGACCCAAAGTGGAAGGCCATCTTCCAGACCGAGGCGATGCGGATCGAGCAGGACCTCGCCGAGGCCAACAAGTCGCAGCAGATCAGGACGTAGCGTCCTTTTTGGGGTTCCCGCCTCGTTGCGACTCAGTCTCAACACACCTATACTCTCTCCCCGGGCCCTTCGCTCGGGTTGGGTGTCGCTCTTGCGAGGTGTGCATGGCAGACGGTCCTCATCAATCTGACGGTTCCTGTTGTCGGGGCCGGGGCGGGTGCTCGGGCACTTCGGCTCGGGCTGGGGTCGCCCTGACGACCCTTCGTGCCGGCGACATCGGCGTTGTCTGCGAAACGTGCATGGATCCCATCGACGCCGCGATGCTCCGCGCCATGGGCCTCCGCCCCAACGCCACGATCCGCGTCTGCCGGCTCGGTGAGCCCTGCATCGTCGAGGTCTTCACTGGCGCGACCAAGGCCGACCCGAGCTGCCCCGAGGGCGATCCGCGCGACCGCCCCTGCGATCGGCCCGGAGGCTGCTCGTGCCGCATCGGCCTCGCGAGACCGCTGGCCGAGCGCGTGATGGTGATGGTCTGAACCGGTATTCACCCGAGCAGTGAGCACGCATGACGGCAAGATCCGCGACCACCAAAGAAGCAAGCGATGTAGACGGCGCGCCGGGCATGTCACACGAAGTGCGTGACAAGCATGCCACGCGCGTCGCGCTCCTCGGCAATCCTAACACAGGAAAAACAACCCTCTTCAACCGCATCAGCGGCCTGCGCGCCAAGACCAGCAACTTTCCCGGCACCACGCAGGAGGCCCGCGTCGGCCACGCCGCGCTCTCCTCGAGCGAGGGAGCAACGCTCGAACTCATCGATCTTCCCGGCATCTACTCCCTCGAGCTTGAACTCAGCGAGTCGGAGATCTGCCGGCGCGTGCTCGCGGGCACGCTCGGAACACCCGGCAGCGCCTCAGGCAGGGGCGCGCCCGATGCCGTCCTGGTCGTGGTCGATGCGACAAACCTCGGCCGAAACCTGATGCTCGCGGGCGAAGCGCTCCGCCGCCGCCTCCCCACGGTCGTCGCGCTCAACATGATCGACCTGTCGCGCCAGCGCGGCCTGCACATCGATCTTGAGGCGCTCGCCTCGCGCCTGGGCTGCGAGGTTGTTCCGACCTCCGCCCGCAGTGGCGACGGCGTCCCCGCGCTTCTTGAGGCCATCACCCGCGCGCGGGTTCCGAACCAGACGCCACCGGGCACGATCGACGGGCTCGAGGCCTGGGCCGACGAGACCTACGCCGCCGTCGCGAGCGCCGCGCCCGCTCGATCCGGTGAGCCCGGCGCGCCCGCGGTCTTCGTCGAGCGTCATACCACACTGACCGATCGCCTCGACCGAGTCTTCACGCATCCCGTCGGCGGCGTCCTCTCGTTCATGGCCGTCATGTTCGGCGTCTTCTACATGCTCTTCTCGATCGCCGCGATCCCGATGGACCTGATCGAGCTCGTCTTCGCGCACGTCGGCGATGCGATCACGGCCGTGGTTCCCGATGGGATCCTGCGCGAGTTCCTCGTCGGTGGCGTGGTCGGCGCGATCTCCGGAACAGTCGTCTTCCTGCCGCAGATCTGCCTGCTCTTTTTCATCATCAGCCTGCTCGAGGACACGGGCTATCTCGCTCGCGCGGCGTTCGTCATGGATCGTGTGCTCCGCCCCTTCGGGCTCTCGGGCCACGCCTTTGTGCCGCTGCTGTCGAGCCACGCCTGCGCGCTGCCGGGCATCATGGCCTGCCGCGCGATCCCTGAAAAGAAGGACCGGCTCGCCACGATCTTGGTTGCACCCTTCATGAGCTGCTCGGCACGCATCCCCGTGTACGTGCTGCTGACCGTGCTCCTCTTTCCCGAGTCGCCACTGCTTCAGTCCGCCGCGTTCATGGCCTGCTACCTGCTCGGCATCTTCGCGGGCCTCTTCTCGGCGCTCATCGCGCGCCGGACCATCCTGAAGGGCCAGGGCCGCCCGATGATGCTCGAACTGCCCACGTACAAGCTCCCCAGCATCCGCACCGCCCTCTACGCGGCGTACGACCGCGGCCTGATGTTCATGAAGAAGGCAGGCACCGTCATCCTCGCCATCTGCATCCTGCTCTGGTGGCTCTCAGCCTTCCCGCACGTCCAGCCGCCCGCAGAAGCAACCAACCTCAGCACGCAGGGCCAGGCGCTGGTGGAGTCGGGCGTGCCAGACGATGTCGCGCGCGGCGAATCGATGATCGCCGAATCCGAAGAGCTCACCGCGCGCCACGCCCTCAAGCACAGCTTCGCGGGGCGCATCGGCCGCACCGTGCAGCCCGTGTTCGAGCCGCTGGGGTACGACTGGCAGCTCTCGGTCGCAGTGATGACCAGCTTCGCCGCGAGAGAGGTCTTCGCGGGCAGCATGGCCACCATCGTCGCCGGAACGGATGATGCCGAGGGGGAGGGCGTGATGCAACGCATCGCCGAGGCCAGGCGCGATGACGGCGTGACGCTGATCTTCCTGCCCGCCGTGAGCTGGTCGCTGCTGGTCTACTACGTGCTCGCGATGCAGTGCCTGCCGACGCTGGCCGTCACAGCGAAGGAAGCCGGCGGCGTGAAGTGGGCGATGCTGCAGCTGGGATGGATGAGCCTCCTCGCGTACGCCTCGGCACTGGTAGTCTTCCAGACGATGACGGCGATGGGAACTGGGGCGTGATGCGTCTTGGGTGCCCCTGCGACTGACCGGATGCACTCGCCCTGACGCACTCGCCCGGACACGCTCGCCAATCTCGCGTAGTCTGTAGCCATGGTCCCGACTTCACCCGCCGCCCCCCTCACACAGCGTCTGAGCCTTGCCGGCAAGCGAGCCCTCGTCTGCGGCTCCACCGCGGGCATCGGCCGCGCCTGCGCCATCGAGCTTGCACACCTGGGCTGCGAGGTCACGCTCCTGGCGCGCGACCAAGCCCGCCTGCAGGATGCCCTCGCGATGCTCCCCGCCGCCGCGGGCCAGCACCACGAGTCCATCGCCGTCGACCTCTCGCAGCCCAACGCCGCGGACCTCGCCATCCGCCCGCGCCTCGACCCCGCCCGCCCCTACCACATCCTCATCAACAACAC
>JBBASU010000022.1:0-50414 GCA_040399065.1 Phycisphaerales bacterium
CAAGTGGTCAAGTGGTCAAGTGGTCAAGTGGTCAAGTGGTCAAGTGGTCAAGTGGTCAAGTGGCTTTGGATTTCCAGCATTTGTCTTTCCCTGGTACCAAGTGCCTGATTCCAGGTGCCTCGCCTTCCGGTCTTTCACTCGACCACTTTGCCACTCGACCACTTGACCACTTCTCGTCTCCCTACCGTTGCACCCGCATGGGTGTACTTCTTTCCGCACGCAATCTCTCCAAGACCTTCGGGACCCGCGCGCTCTTTTCGGGCGTTGGGCTCACGGTTTCTGATGGGCAGCGGCTCGCGCTGATCGGGCCCAATGGCTCGGGCAAGTCGACGCTGCTCAAGATCCTCTCGGACTCCGAGCACGCCGATGAGGGTGAGGTGCAGCTGCGCAAGGGTGTCCGCGTCGCGTATGTGCAGCAGAAGGACTCGTTCCCCGAGGGGACGACGCTGCACACGGCGATCATGCACGCGCTGCGCGAGGCGATGGCCAGGGGCGAGGTCGCGCACCTGCACGATGAGCACGAGGCCGAGCTCGCGGCGAGCATGGTGTTGGATCGCGTGGGCTTTGCCGACCATGAACTCGAGACGGCGGTCCTCTCCGGCGGGCAGCGCAAGCGGCTCGCGATTGCACGAGAGATTGTCAAGCAGCCCGACGTGCTGCTGATGGATGAGCCCACGAACCACCTTGACCTCGAGGGGATCGAGTGGCTGGAGGGAGTGCTCAGCGCGGGGCCATTCACGAGCGTGGTGGTCACTCACGACCGCGAGTTTCTTGAGAGTGTCGCGACCGGCATCGTCGAGCTCTCGCGCCAGTATCCGCAAGGGACCTTTGCGATCGAAGGGAACTACAGCGAGTTTCTCAGGCGTAAGAGCGAGTTTCTGGATGGTCAGGCGCGGCAGGAGCAGGCGCTCGCCAACCAGGTGCGCGAGGATCTGCGGTGGCTGGGGCGCGGTGCGCAGGCGCGCCGCACGAAGAGCAAGAGCCGCATCGGCGCGAGCTACGAGCGCATGGACCAGCTCGCGGACCTGCGCGATCGCAACGCCGCGCCCAAGGCCACCGACATCGACTGGGAAGCAACCGGCCGCCAGACTCAGAAGCTGTTGGTGGCAAGAGCCATTAC
Organism: Phycisphaerales bacterium; assembly: GCA_040399065.1. Lineage (GTDB taxonomy): Bacteria > Planctomycetota > Phycisphaerae > Phycisphaerales > UBA1924 > JBBASU01. Next base: position 1,121 of record JBBASU010000022.1, read on the forward strand.
CAAGAGCCTCGGCGGGCGGCGGCTCTTCACCGATCTTGATCTCGTGCTCTCGCCGGGCTCATGCGTCGGCCTGCTTGGACCCAACGGCTCGGGCAAGAGCACGCTGATCAAGGTGCTGATGGGTGAATTGGAACCCGATGCGCCGACGCCAGAGGCGATCAAGGCCGCGGCGGAGTCGCGCACGCCGCCGGGCACGCCCGCGCCCGGCACGATCCGGCGGGCCGAGAAGCTGCGCGTCGTGGTCTTCTCGCAGCACCGCACGGAGATCGATCCGGGGATGACGCTGTCTGACGCGCTCTCGCCCAGCGACGCGGTGATCTATCAGGGACGCACGCTGCACATCAACACGTGGGCCCGCAAGTTCCTCTTCACGACCGAGCAGCTCAAGCAGCCGGTGCGGGCGATGTCGGGCGGCGAACAGGCACGGATCCACATCGCGCGGCTCATGCTGCAGCCCGCGGACGTGCTCGTGCTCGACGAACCGACGAATGACCTTGACATCCCGTCGCTCGAGGTGCTCGAAGAGAGCCTTGAAGAGTTCCCGGGCTCGATCGTGCTGGTGACGCACGATCGCGCGATGCTGGCGCGGCTCGCGACAACGATCGTCGCGCTCGACGGGCGTGGCGGCGCGCGGCACTTTGCGAGCTTCGAGCAGTGGGTGCGGGCGCAGCGCGAGCCAGCGGCGAAGGCAGTGAGCGCTCAGAGCGCGGCGAGCGTGGCCACCACCGTGAGCACGCCGGGCACGGCTGCCGCGCCCGTTGCGGAGCCGGTGAAGGCCAAACGCAAGCTCGCGTACAAGGAACAGCGCGAGCTGTCCGAGATCGAGCCCTCGATCCAGAAGCACGAGGCGCTGGTGAAGGAACTGGAAGCGAAGCTGAACGATCCGGCGACGGCGGCGGATCACAAGGCCTTCGACAAGGTCTGCCGCGAGATGGCGGCGGCGCAGACGGAGGTCACGCGGCTGTACGAGCGGTGGGCGGAGTTGGAGGGGTAGGCGGGGTCGACGGTGAGCGGTGCGAGCATCGGGCGTGAGTCGGCGATTAGAATTGGTGCGGAGCTACATGCCCCGGGGGATGTACATCACGGTGAGCGTGGAGGTGTAGAACTGCACGTTGCCCGTGCTTCCAACGGCGGTAAGGACGGTCTTGAAGGAGCGCGTTCCAGCGCCGTTCGCAGGAACGGTCCAGGAGATCGTGAGGACTCCTGCGGTATCGATGCCGAAGGAATTGAGGTCGGACCACGACGAGCCTTTGACTTCCGTGAGCATGACCGGGCTGCCAGAGGTGGTTTCTTCCAGCTTGAAGTAGCCGTCGGTTGGGGTGGGGTCGGTGCCGCTCTCGTTGAACTGGCATGTGAGTGTCGCGGTGATGTGCAGGAAGCCGGGGACAGGCACGTTCACGCTCAGTGCGTCGACGTCTCGGAAGTTGTTGATTACGATCACGCCGCCGTTTGAGTTGCGCGGATCCCTGAACGTTTGCGTGGACTTGATCGCGGGCTGGTTTGCGTAGGTCGCGTTGCCCGTCGCGCCATCCAGCGTGATCGTGGCGTTGCCGCTGGTGTTGCGGACATCGAGCCTGCCCGCGCGGGCGGCGTTGTCGCTGGGCCAGATCTCAATGGCATTGCGCAGGCGCATGATGCCCGCGTTGCCACCCTCGGAGACGACGTTGATGCCGGGGACGAAGCCGTCCTGGCGGAACTGGAAGGACTGCGTTGGCGCGACGACGACTTCGAGGCGTGCGTTGGGTGCGCCGGTGCCGATACCCACGTTGCCTCCTCCGGCGACAAGCGAGACGTCGTTGCCCGCGCCGTCGCCTCGGAAGTTGAAGTAGAGGGGCCCGCCGACGGACTCGATCTGATTCGAGTCCATCAGAATGCCGCCGCCGGTGCCGTTGGTGACCTTGAAGGGCGCGACGGAGGCCTCGGTGAGAGGTGATGGGAGGTTGGCTGCATCGCGCACGTGCAGGCGGGCGGTGGGGGTGGTGTTGCCGAGGCCGACCGATGATGAGAAGCTGTTGACGGCCGTGAAGGCGTTGACGCTCGCAAGCCGCGGGATGTTGGTGGAGAGCCGCGCGTCGTTCAGCAGGCCACTGATGATGGCTGCGCCGTCGTGCGTGTGCGAGGCGGGGGCGAAGGCCGCGGAGCTGAGGCCGTCGAGAAGGTCGGCGTTCAGGTTGCTCACCAGCCCGGAGTTTGAGACGGAGAAGGGGGAGCCCGCTGCGGTGAAGCTGGGCGCGGCGGAGAAGGTCTTCACGCCGCTGAAGGTCTGGGCGGCGCTGTTGGTGGCGATGTTGGTAGAGAGGCGCAGGTCGGAGATGGTGCCGGTGGAGATGTTGGCGGCGTTGGTGTAGAAGGTTGCGGGCTGACCGTTGAGGCTGCTCGCGTTGCTCGCCGATCCCGACGTGAGGGAGAAGGCGGCGTTGGGCGCACCGTGAGTTCCTGGCGCGGCGAAAGGACCGTGTAGCCGACGATGACGGCGCAGCTGCGGCCGCTGCCGGGTCGCACCGCGATCTCGAGGTAGCGGCGCTGGCCGGCGAAGACCGCACCAAAGTCGAGCTGCGTGGCGAAGCGGCCGTCGACGATGGCGATGTCGTCGATACAGAGCGCGGGTCCGATCTGCGTGCCGCCGGGCGAGGCCGCCTGGTCATAGAGCCGGAAACGCAGGTCAAAGATGCCGTTGGCGGGGTTGCCAGCGTCGGCGAGCGAGCCCTAGTAGGCGAACGCGGTGGAGAGAGGCTGTGCGAGCGCGGGCGCCGCTGCGAGGAGCGTGGCGACAAGGGTGGTGATGAGTGAGGCGCGCATCATGCAGTCTCCGGTTCGGGCGGTAACTGAGGAGATTACATCAATTTGAGCAAAGTGGGAAGGGGAAGTTGGGTTGGGGAGGTCCGAGAAGGCGGGGAGGTGTCCCAAATGGCCAAATGGTCAAAGGGCTAAATGGTCAAATGCGGAGCGGGGGCGTCTGTTATGGAGTGGCTTTGAGTGCCTTTGCACTTCGCCACTCGACCACTCTGCCACTTCTTGTCCCCAGTGCCTTCCCCATCAGCCCTTGTTCTTGAAGTAGTCCAGGTTGATCTGGATGTACTTGTTCCACTCCGACGGCACGTCTTCCTGCTGGAAGATGGCCTTGACGGGGCACTCGTCGACGCAGAGGGCGCAGTCGATGCAGGTGTCGGGGTCGATGTAGAGCTGGTTGACGGTGCCGAAGTCGGCCTCGTTCTTGGTGGGATGGATGCAGTCGACGGGGCAAACGGAGACGCAGGAGGTGTCCTTGGTTCCGATGCAGGGCTCGGCGATGACGTGTGGCATGGGGAAGGCTCCGAGTGAGTCCGCCGCGGCTGATGGAGCACGAGGCGAAGGGTGAGAGGATACGCGGGGTGAAGCGAGTCTGGGCGGGGGAGTTGCTTGGCGCTCCCGGGGACTTGGTGCGGGCCAGCACGATGCGGGCCTCTACATACACGGCTCGCGCCCTCGCCTGTGCGCACAAACCGTGCAGTTGGAATCGGGCTGGGGTGGGTTTGGATCTGGAAATCAGGCCCCCAAAAAAATCTGCAAGAATCCGCGAAGGGGCGAAGTGGGCTGCAAAAGTGTGCGCACAAACCCGGTCGAAGTGGCGGTTGGCGGTTGAGTGTGTGGTATGTTGGGGGACTTGCCAGAGGGGTGGGGCTTCCCCGCAGCCCATCCGCCCGGGGTCGCCATTATTGTGGCGCGGCAGCGGTGATCGAGGCGTGTCGCACTGGGGCTGGTACGGGCCTTGCCTACCATGTCGATTCGCTCCGGCGGGGTTCGCCGGGGCTGGCTAGAGGGGCGGGGGTGGATCGGGGCGAGTGAGCGTGTGATGTCGAGCGTTGTGGTGCATTCAGCTCGTCCGACGCCGCTGCCGGCGCTGCTCAATCCCGGGCATCTTGTTGGTTCGCTGTGGCGGCACCGTGATCTCGCCTGGCAGTTCGCCGTGCGGTACTTCCAGGCTCGGTACAAGGGGACGTACCTTGGGATCGGGTGGGCGCTGGCGGTGCCGCTGCTCATGCTGGCGGTGTACACGCTGGTCTTCAACTTCATCTTCCAGGCGCGGCTGGGCGTGAGCCCCGAGGAGACGCGCTCGCAGTACGCCGTGCTCCTCTTCTGCGGGATCACGGTCTACGGGATCTTCTCGGAGACCGTGACGCGGTCGACGTCGCTGGTGCTGGACAATCCCAACTACGTGAAGAAGGTGGTCTTCCCGCTGGAGATCCTGGCGGTGTCGTCGCTCGTCTCGGCGGTGATGTTCAGCGGATTTGGGCTGGTGCTGGTGGTGGGGGGGACGTGGTGGTTCTTTGGGGGCGTGCCTTGGACGGCGGTGCTGCTGCCCTTGGTCCTGGTGCCGATGCTGGCGCTGTCGCTGGGGTTGTCCTGGTTCTTCTCGTCGCTGGCGGTGTTTGTGCGCGATGTCGGGAACGTGGTGAGCATCTTTGTGTCGCAGCTGCTCTTCTTCCTGACGCCGATCTTCTACCGCGTTGAGAGCCTGCCCGTGGAGTGGCAGTGGGTGGCGCGGGTGAACCCGATGACGCCGGTGGTGGAGGGGGCGCGCAACGTGCTGGTGCTGGGGAAGGGTCCGGACTGGCAGGCGCTGGGGCTGACGTTGGCGCTGGGGCTGCTGGTGATGCAGTTTGGATATGCGTGGTTTGTCAAGAGCAAGCGGGGGTTCTCTGATGTCCTCTAGGGCTGAGCCGCAGGCAGGTGTGACGGAGCCTGGGCTGATTGAGCCCAAGGCGACGCCGCACGCCGGCGTTGTGGCTCCTGGCATCGAGGCCGGTGAGCCCGTGCTGGCGTGCCACCATGTCGGGAAGCTGTACCACATCTATGAGCGCCCTCAGGACCGGCTGAAGCAGGCACTGATGAGGCCGCTGGGGAAGCGGTACTACCGCGACTTCTGGGCCTTGCGTGGTGTGACGTTCGAGGTGCGGCGTGGCGAGGCGGTGGGCATCCTGGGGCGCAACGGCGCGGGCAAGAGCACGCTGCTCCAGATCATCGCGGGGACGATGGCACCGACGGAGGGCGAGGTGCGTGTGCGCGGGCGCGTGGCGGCGATGCTGCAGCTTGGCTCGGGCTTCAACCCCGACTTCACCGGGCGCGAGAACGTCTATCTGGCGGGCTCGATCCTGGGCATCACGCGGCGTGAGATGGACGACCGGTTTGATGAGGTCGCGGCCTTCGCGGACATCGGCGGGTTCCTTGATCAGCCGATCAAGACGTACTCATCGGGCATGCAGGCGCGCCTCGCGTTTGCGGTCTCCTTCTCGGTGCAGCCGGACCTGCTGATCGTGGATGAGATCCTGGCGGTGGGGGATATTGGCTTTCAGAGCAAGTGCATCGCGCGCCTGCGGAAGATGCGTGATGATGGGCTCACGATGCTCTTTGTGAGCCACTCGCCCGACGCGGTGCGCAGCACGTGCCAGCGCGGGCTGTTCTTGGATGGCGGGCAGCCCCGGTACTTTGGTGCGGCGGAGGCCGCGACCAACGCGTACCTCGCGCACGTGCGCGAGGCGACAAATCAGGAAGCCCTCGCGGGTGAGCAGGCGTTCCTGGGCGGCTCGGTACGCTTCGAGAATGATGTTCCGGGGCAGCTCCGCTACGGCAGTGGGCACGTTCAGATCGAGAAGGTGGAAGTGATGGACGCCGGCGGCGAGCCGCGGCGGGCGTTCAACTTGCACGATGTGATCACAATCGAGGCGACGGTGCGTGCGAAGGTGGATGTTGATCATGTCAACCTCTCGTTCCTCGTCCGCGACATGACGGGCGTGGACGTGATGGGGACGGCGACGTGCGACGAGGTCAAGGGGCCGCTTCCCCGCGTGCGGGCGGGGGAGTCGCTGACGGTGTCGTTCTCGTTTGAGAACAGGCTTCGCGACGGGAACTATGGCGTGTGCCTCGCGGTGAACCGCGTGACCCGCCGCGACTACTCGGATGTGGTGCTCTTTGATCAGGTGGACGGCGTGGCGGCGTTCGCGGTGATGCGGAGCCAGGACCGTCCGGTGCACTACAAGTTCCATCAGCCGGTTGAGGTGCGCGTGGGGACGCCGACGCAGTCTTCGGCAGTGGCCGGAGCCGGGAGGACCGCATGAGCACGCGTCATGAGCATCAGGCGATGGTGGAAGAGGCGGAGACAGGCATGGGAGCTGAGCTGGAGGCAAAGCCGGTGACCGAGGCACACGAGCCCAAGGTCTCGGAGAACTACGCGTACTGGCGCGAGCATGGCGGCGTGTGGGCCGATGAGTACGCCCTGCGCAAGCGGCGTCAGCCCTACTTCCACCTGCAGGAGATCATGATCGCCGACTACGCGCTGCGCACGGCGGAGCGACGGCCCGCGGGGCTCGGCAACCTGCGCGTGCTGGAACTCGGGTGCGGGCCAGGGCGGCACCTGCGGAACCTCTCCCGCCTGCCGGGGATTGATGTCTACGGGTATGACCAGTCGGAGACGATGGTCTCGGGGATGCTGCGATGGACGGGGCCGGAGTGGATCAAGGCCCACGTGACGGTCGGGATGCCGACGGGGCGGCTGCCCTTCGAAGACGGCTCGTTTGATCTCGTGTACACGAGCGAGGTGCTGGTGCACGTGCGGCCGGAAGACCTCGAGGGGATCTTGTCGGAGCTTGTGCGCGTCTCGCGCGGTCAGGTGCTGCACATCGAGCCTTCGGACGCGGCTCAGATCTGCCGCGTGGCGCACGATGGGTGCTGGAAGCACGACCTTGTGGCGGCGTACGAGCGCATGGGCCGCAAGGCCGAGTCGCTGCCGGGTGGGTATCGCCTGCAGAGTCCGACGCGCGTCGCGATCGATCCCGCGGCGGTGGTCTACACGTGGCCGGCGCACATGCTGGAGATGTACCGCGCCTTCGAGCGCGACATGGAAGGGACGATCGAGGGGACGCTCTCGGCGATGGAGGCTGCGCGGGCCGAGGCGGAGCGCGCGGGGCAGGCCGTGCACGCCGCGAGCGAGTCGGCGAATGCGCGGCTGGCAGAGCGCGTTGTGGAGGTTGAGCGCCTCAGTGCGATCGTGACGCTGGAAGCGACGCAGGGGGCGGCGGCGCGAGAGAGTGCGGCACGCATGACCGAGCGCGTCCATGAGCTGGAGCTGACGCTGGAGCGGCGCGAGCGGATGATGTCGGCCAAGGCGGCGGAGCTCGCGACGGTGCTGGCGGAGGCGAGCGCGCTGCGGACCCGGCTTGGAGAGACGACGGAGCGGATCGCGGCCCTCGAGCGGTCGGGCGCAGCGATGGCCTCCGAAGTCGCGTCGCTGGCCGCCGAGGTCTCGAGCCTGCGGGCCGAGCGCGAGGCCGACGCGCAGGTCTTCCGGGCGAGATCGACAGAACTGGAGCTTGAGGTGATGCGTGAGAAGCTGGCGAGCGGGCACTATCGCCAGCTGCGTGAGCGGTTCCTGAGCGCGGTCGGGCCGCTGCTGAGGCCGTGAGCTGAGTGGCACGGTGATCGTGAGGAGCGGGTGGGGGTGGTGGCTGGGAGCGGGGCGTGGGGGCTTGCAAGGGAGTTGCGTGATGGCAGTTCGACCGGATCTGGATCAGGAGCTCTCGCGCGTGCTGGATCGCGTGGGTGAGCAGGCCTTTGAGCTGGCGTACATCAAGAGCTCCGGCGCGTACGCGTGGGGCCAGAAGCTGCGTCGCAACGCGCTGGTGCAGGCGGCCCGGCGTCTGAAGGGCGCGCCCGCGGGCCTCGTCGAGGTGCGCGCCACGGGGCGCTCGGGCGCGATGGGCGGCAAGGAGAAGGGGAGCGAGGTCTGGCTGCTGTCGGTCGTTGGTGCGCCCGGTGAGCCTGGGATCCCGTGGGACTTTGTCGATGTGAGCGGCTTCTCGCGGCGCGAGTCGCCAAGCGGGGCGTACGGCCACTGCCTGTACGCCGGCGGCCCCGGAACGGTGCGGGCGCAGGCCGCGGGAGGCGAGGTCGAGCTGCGCTTCATGAGCCATCCGTGGTCGGGCGTGGTTGAGGTCACGCTCGATGGGCGCACGGAGACGATCGATCTCTCGAGCGAATCGACGCGGACGGTGGTGGTGCGGCCGGGGCGCGCGCCGCTGGTGAGCGTGGAGCATGAGCCCGGGAGCGTCGGACTGCCCGAGGTGCATGTGCCCAGCGGCCCGGTGACGGAGTTCACGGCGGTCGACGAGCGGTTCCTTGAGCGCGTGCGCTCGACGCGTCCGGCGGTTGTCGCGGTGCACTGCCCGAGGTGGCTTGGCATCACGTCGGCCACGGAGAAGCTCTTTGACTGCTGCTATCGCGTGCCGCAGACGCCGGACAAGGAGCCGCACCGCGTCCCCGAGGCGGAGATTGCGCGCCACGCACGGGTGCTGGTGGAGAGCGGCGTCAAGCACGTTGTGATCTCCGGCGGCGATCCATCGCACCAGGCACTGGTCGCGATGCTTCGAACGCTCGCGCCGGACCTCACTATCGATGTGCTCTGGCACGGGTCGTACCTGCAGCTGCAGGACGCGTACGAGTGGAACACGCTGCGGGGCTGGATCGAGGCGGCCCGCGCGGGGCAGATCCGCTCGATCTGCACCGTGAAGGCCGGCATGGAGGACTTCTTCAGGAGCCAGGGGATCCGGTCGCACCTCGTGCTGAACTATGTGCCGGGCGAGCCGATGGAGCCGCCGGTGCTCGATGACTCGCCGGTGCATGTGGGCGTGTGGATCAGCGGCGTTTCGTTCCGCAAGAGCCCGCTGGTCATGATCAGCGCGATGGCGATGATGGGCGACTGCCGTTTGCACGCCGCGGGTCTGGATCCGCGCGGCAGCGAGCTCGCGGCGTTCCTGGGTGTTGGTATCGAGCGCATGAGCGAGCGGCCACTCCCTCAGCGGGAGATGCTGGAGGCGATGCGCTCGACGCACGTCTCGCTCTACACGACCTTCTCCGAGTGCTGCCCGATGCTGCCCTTGGAGAGCCTGCATCAGGGCGTGCCCTGCCTGACGGGACCGTCGAGCCACTTGTTCGAGGACGACGCGTGGCTCTTCTCAAGGCTCGTGGTCCCGTTCCCGGATCGCGCGGAGGTGATCGCCAAGTACATGCGCCGCGCCGTCGACGAGCGGCACGAGATCATGGAGCGATACAGGGCCTATGTGGTGGGGTACAACGCGAGGGCCCAGGAGAGCGTGAGGCAGCTGGTGGAGGAGGGGCCGAGTCTGGAGCGGAGGCATGCAGGCAAGCAGGCATGCAGGCAAGCAGGGGGGAGAGAGGCAGAGGAGAGCGAGGCAGGGGTCGGAGTGTCGGGTGCGGTAGACTCTCTCTGAACATTTAGCCCTTTGACCATTTGACCATTTGGCAATTTGCTCTCCGAGCCTTTTCGCTTTTCCAATGCCGCCCACCACCTGTTTCATCTCCTACGAGATCCACCCGACGACCTTTGGCGGGGCTGGTGTTCTCATCCATCACGCGATCCACCACCTGCTCGCGCGTGGGCATCGCGTGGTGCTGCTGCTGGACATTCCGGAGTACTTCTTCAAGCAGTTCATGGAGAAGGACCGTCTGGTCTTCGCGGATCCGTCTCGCGTCTCCGCCGCTCGCGTGGACGACCTCTGCGATGACTTCCCCTTTACGCAGGCGCAGGTGCCGTGCATCTTCCAGTGGAAGAGCGCGCGGTTTGCCCACGCCCTTCGCCGCCTTCGCGAGCGCGAGACCATCGACTTTGTCGAAGGGTTCGAGTATTGCGGTGCTTCGTACTACGCCTTTGTCGAGCGGCTCTTTGCCATGGAGGGCGGCCCGGTGCTCGCGCAGCGCGTGCACGGCTCGATCGAGGTGCTCGACCTGCATGGCGACGGGCTGATCCACGACGTGGAGAAGCTCATGCTCCACGCCTTCGAGCGGCGCGCGATGGAGCTTGCGGAGGCGGTGCTCTTTCCGAGCCGCACGTACTACGAGGAGTACTACAAGGACCTCTACCACCTCTGCCCCGAGCGCGTGGTGGTGTCGCCGCCGCCGAAGCAGCCCTTTCCGAAGGTCACGCGCCGCCTCGCGCCGGGCCAGCCTTTCTCGATTGCCTTCATCGGGCGCATGTTCCACTTGAAGGGCGTCGACCAGCTCGTCCACGCGGCGGTCATGCTCATGAAGCGCCGACCCGAGCTCTCGTTCACCGTCGACCTCATGGGATATGACTCCCCCGAGGGGCCGGTGTCCGGCTCGTACACGGCGTATTTGCGCACGCTGATGCCGCAGCGCCTGCGCGATCGCTTCATCTTCACCGGTCAGCAGTCGCACGAGCAGATTGCAGAGCGACTCGGCACCGCGCTCTTTGCGGTCTTCCCGAATCGCGTCGAGTCCTTCTGCTACGCGCTGCACGAGGTGTATGACGCGGGCGTTCCCGTGATCGTCAACAATCTGCCCGCATTCGCCGACTTCTTCAAGGACGGGCACAACGCGCTCGTCTACGACGGCACGACGACGCAGCTCGCCCGCGCGATGGAGCGGCTGATCGACGACGCGGCCCTGCGCCAGCGCATCACGCGCCCCTTCGCGGTCGCTGAAGAGCCGCTGGGCGACGTCTACGAAGTGCCGCGGGCGCTCTCGCCGCTGTCGCCCCGTCCGGGGAGTGATCCCGCGCCGGCGGGGGTGCCGGAGTGCACGTGCGTCGTGCTGATGCGAGAAGGAACGGCAGATGCCGACCTCGCGTCGCGCCCGGGCGTGGCCTCGGCGCTCGCGCAGCGTCACGCCTTCGGGCGGATCGTCTGCCTCGTGCCCGCGAGGCCCGATGGTGAGGAAACGCTCTGGTGGCTCGGCCGCACGTGGCACGCGCGGACGCCCAAGGGTGAGCCCATCGAGCCCTCGGACCTCATGACGACCGATGCGCTTGCGGTATTCGAGGCGGGCGATGAGATTGATCCTTCGTGGCTCGAGGCGTGCGTGCGGGCTTTGTCGCGGCGTGAGCGCATGGCCTTCGCGGGCTCGTGGCAGTCGCGGGGTGGTGGCAGCGCCGCCGCGGAAGTCGTCCCCGGCCTCGTCGATGTCGCCCCCGAGCTTCAACCCTTCGAGCGCGGCACCGAACTCTCGCGCGTTCTGGTCCGGACCAGGCGCGACTGGCCCCTTTCGGACCTCCTCGACGCCAGCCTGGGCGCGCTCGGGCACGTTGGGCTCCTCTGGGATGCGGTCGCGAAGCATGGGCATGGGGTGCTGATGCCCCAGGTGCTGGTGCGGACGCAGGACGGCCCGCCCACGCCGGCGGAACCCATGGCGATGAAGGGCCTGCTCCTGCGGTTCGGGGCCCCGTTCGCAGAGCGGATCGCCCTCTACGCGGGCATCCAGCGCGACAAGGCCATCAGCGCCCCGCCGCCGCCACCCATGACGGTGGAGGCCAAGATCGCCATCGCGGACGAGCTCGGCGGCAAGAGCCTTGCCAGGCTGGCGGTCAAGAAGCTCGTCAAGCGATACGGCGGGTGAGGCAGGGCGTCCGGCCGTCGGTTGGTCGAACCGACCCATCCGGACCGACCTACCCTGATCGCCTATGGCCGAACTGCTTCCCAGCTTCGTCACGTCGCAGCTCGTCGTCAGCGCGATCACCATCTTCGCGCTGGTGCACGTCATCCTCATCATGGTGGCGTATCTGGTGCAGGCCGAGCGCAAGTTCTCGGCGTACATCCAGGACCGTCTGGGCCCCAATCGCACGGGCTTTGACTTCGGCCTGCCGATCCTGAAGCCCCTGCGCGGCATGCTCGGCTTTGGCCAGCCCCTCGCCGACGGCGTCAAGTTCATGCTCAAGGAGGACTACACCCCCTCGCGCGTGGACAAGGTCCTCTTCACCCTCGCGCCCATCATCGTCGTCGCGCCGGCCCTGATCGGCTTCGTCGTGATCCCTTGGGGCGGGCAGTGGGACGGGTATGTGCCGCTGCTTGGCCAGCTCACGAGCGGCCCGGTGCACATCGCAGGCGCCGTGGTGGACATCGGCATTGTCTACCTCCTTGCGGTCGCGTCATTGGGTGTGTACGGCGTCACGCTCGGCGGCTGGGCCAGCAACAGCAAGTACTCGTTCCTGGGCGGGCTTCGCGCCAGTGCTCAGATGATCTCGTACGAGATTCCGATTGGCCTCTCGCTGCTGGCCGCGCTCCTGGTGATCGGCTCGGTCGTGCCCGACACCATCGTCCGCCATCAGGTGGAGAACGGCTGGCTCGTGCTCGGTCAGCCCCTCGCGGCCCTGATCTTCTTCATCGCCGCTCTCGCCGAGGCCAACCGCGCTCCCTTTGACAACGCCGAGGCCGAGCAGGAGCTCGTCGGCGGCTACCACACCGAGTATTCCTCGATGCGGTTTGCCCTCTTCTTCCTTGCCGAATACTCGCACCTTGTCACCAGCTCGGCCTTCCTCGTGCTGATCTTCTTCGGCGGCTACCACCTGCCGGGGACGAACCTGCCGGGCCTTGAGCTCCTCTCACCGGACGCGACGAGCATCTGGGCGGTCCTCGCCAAGCTCGCTGTCTTCTTCGGGAAGATCCTCCTCATCATCACGATGATCATCGTGATTCGCTGGACGATTCCCCGCCTTCGCTATGACCAGGTGATGCAGATGGCCTGGCAGGGCGTGATCCCGCTAGCACTCGCGCTGGTGGTGGTGGTCGCGACGCTGGTCTTCCTGGGCCTCACCGGCATCGTCCCGATGCTGATCGCGAACGTCGCTGTGGCGATGGGCTTCTGGATGCTCTCTCCCAAGCTGATCAGCGCGACCGCGAACCGCCGCGTGCCGCTCTACGGCTCACGCTTCAGCCCGATGCCCGGCGAGGTCGTGAGCACGCGGCCGACGATGGGCCTGGCGATCGAGGACCGGCCTGTGCAGGGTTCGGCGACGGTCTGAAACTCCGGGCCGGTATGGCTCTCGAAGAAGGAAATGTCATGAACGAGACAAGCGAGGCTGTCGGCACAATCGGGCCGGTAACGACTGGGCCAGACCTGACGGACGATCAGCGCCAGCGGCTCCGCAAGGTGCTTCGCGAGACTCACTTTCAGACTTGGGACAAGTCGTACCTCGACACCCCTGCGTATCAGAACGACCTTCATGATCATGTGGACGGGCGCTACGACCTCTGTCGCCGCGTCTTTGTGCCATGGGTGCAGCGCGCCATCGATCTCAATGGCAAGCACATGGTGGAGATCGGCTGCGGCACGGGTTCCTCGACCGCATCGCTGGTGCCGTTCCTGAGCGGGGCTCACGCGTACGACATCATCGCACCCTCGGTGGATGCCGCGCGACAGCGTTTGGAGATCATGGGGTTCGGGGACAGAATGACGTGGCGCGTTGCCGACCCGAGCAGCCTCCTGGCGATGCTCGAGAGCGACATCCTGGGTCCTGATGGCCCTGGCGGGACGGACATCGTCCTTCTCTACGCCGTGGTCGAGCATCAGTCGATCGAGGAGCGGATCGCAACCCTCAAGACCGCGTGGAAGTTGCTGCGGCCGGGTGGGATTCTGATCGTGACCGACACGCCTAACCGCCTCTGCTACTTCGATTGGCATACTGCGGACCTGCCCTTCTACCACATGCTCCCCGACCGGCTCGCGATTCCGTACTCGCAGAAGTCACCCCGGCCCGAGCTTTGGAACTGGCTGAGTGGTCGTCTGCAGGCTAAGGGATGGGACGCTGCGCACGAAGCCATCACGCGCTGGGGCCGCGGCGCAAGCTATCACGAGTTCGAGCTTGCACTCGGCGACCTCACCAACCTCGTCGTCGTCGATGGCTGGGCCACCGAGATGGCCGACCACCTGGGCATGACGCTCGAGGAGGAGCTGCTGCTCAAGTACTGGAAGGAAAAGCCGGTGAACGTGCCGATCGGCTTTGCCCGCCGCTCGCTCGACATCATCCTGAAGAAGCCAGCCGCGGCGGAGTGAGTCCGGCGACTTGCGGCCCGATGCGTCATTCTGGTCTTCCACCCCCGGCCTTGAGCCATCGGCCTTGAATCGCCGATGCAAGCAGCGGAGTCGAAGGAAGACGCCGCGGATCTGAGGAGCCACGCATGGACGCAAGCTGCAATCGAACCAGACTCCACGCGGCCCTGATCTGCGCGGCGGCCACTCCGCTGCTCGCTTCTGGGTCCCCAGCACTCGCACAGGCAGATGGACCGGAACCCGCTTCGGATCAGCCACAGCCAGCTCAGCCCCAACCAGCTCAGCCACAATCGACCCAGCCCACGCGCGACCCGGCCATGTCGAATCCGGGCGTCGATCGCATGATGCTGGAGCAGTCGCGGTCGAGGCTGAACACCGATCCCATCGATCCGGTTCCCTCGCCCCGTGCGCCGCGCGCGGTTCCGAGCGTGGTGCCGCCGGCGGATCTTGGTGGGGATCGGGGAGCGATGGGTGTGGGTGGCGCGGCGGGTGGGTCCATGAGCGGCCTCCGGCCCGCGGCGGTCACCGCCGAGGGTGCCGTCACGGGGCTGATGCCCGGCCGGCTCTATCGCGCTTCCAGCGGCGAGCTGATCTTCGCCGGCGCCATAGGCGTGAAGAAGGGCGCGGGGCCTGACGAGCCGCTCGTGGACGAACGAGCGTTTGTGCTCCTGCCCAACCAGACGCTCTCGCAGCTGAGCGGCGCGACGTCGAACATGGGCGACGGTGTGCCGCTGGTCATGTCCGGGCAGGCCTTCTCGTACCGCGGCACTTCGTATCTGCTTCCACTGACCTTCTCGATCCGTCCTGAGCCAGAGCCAGAGCCTGAGCCAGTCGCGACGAAGCCCGCACCGAGCACGCCCGCACAGGCCGACACGACCCGCAACGCGGCGGATGGCGCTGCGCCCGCCGCGGATCCGCGCGTCACGGACCTGATCACGCGACTGGAGCAGAATCGCCAGCCTCGAGCGCTCGACGCGGCGATGGTCGGCGCGAGCGCGCCAGCGGCACCTGCCGCCCCCGCCACGCGTCCCGCGGGCGCAACCGAGTTCACTCCGAGCGCCCTCGGTGCACTCGCGCCCGAGGGGACGCTGGTGATCAGATCGCGGGCGCGCCTGACGAGGCCGGGCTGGGCCGCAGGCCGGCTGGTGGTTGCGTTTGACAACGATCCGAAGAGTCCTTCGCGCGCGCCGATGCTCATGATGCCCTCGCGCATGCTGGAGCAGGCCGAAGCGATGGCGGGCCAGCTCGGCGAGGACGCGACCTTCCTCGTGAGCGGACGCGTGACGATCCACGAGGGGCGAAACTACTTCCTGCCGATCCTGGTCCAGCGCCTGCCAAGGGGCGACGTGCGGCCTGGGCAGTAGTGCCTCGATGTGCGCGAGGGTGGACGTGTGTTCAACACGGAGCTCACAGGGCAATACCGAGCGGCACGGAGTGAGGCAGAGAATCAGATGAGAGCGCGAGACGACCCTGCTTGCGGTGAGCCGCGTGGCTGCATCGCATCGCATTGAAATCACTCTTCTCCGTCCGACTCCGTGTCTCCTCCGAGTGCTCCGTGTTGAACCACAGTGAGCAACACGGAGCGTCTCACGCCCGGCTCGTCAGGCTCTCGCTCTTGATCATGACTTCCAGCGTGTGGCAGACCACATCGATCTCGTGCTCGGTGAGGTCATTGTGGAATGGCAGCGCGAGCGTGCGCTGTGAGACGCGCTCGGCGATCGGGAACATCCCATCTTTGAAGCCCATCTCGCGGTAGAAGGGCTGGAGGTGGATGCACGGGAAATAGTCGCTGCTGCCGATGTCCTGGCGGCGCAGGCCCGCGATCACGCGGTCACGCTCCTCGGCCGAGTATGACGGCGCGAGGCGCACGACAAAGACGAACCAGCTCATCACGGTCTCGGGATCGATGGTCGGGAGCACCAGCTCGGAGTGGCCCGCGAGGCGATCAATGTACATCATCGCGACACGCTGGCGCTTCTTGATGATCTCATCGAGCCGGCGCATCTGCGCGATGCCCAGCGCGGCGTTGATCTCCGACATGCGATAGTTGTACCCCAGGCGCTCGTGGCGCAGCCATGAGCCCGTCGGCGTGCCGCCCACGGTCGGGCCGCTCGGCGCGCCGGTTGTCATGCCCATGGAGCTCGTCTGGATGAGCGGGCGGCCCTGATTGCGCAGGCTGCGGCACATCTCCGCGAGGCGCTGATCGTCGGTCACGATCATGCCGCCCTCGCCGGTGGTGATCTGCTTGTTGGGATAGAAGCCAAAGACGCCCACGCGTCCGAAGTGGCCGCAGGGCCGGCCGCGGTGCGTGGTGCCGAGGGCCTCGCAGCAGTCCTCGATGAGCGGGATCTCGTGGCGTGCGGCGATCTGCGCGTACTGGTCCATGTACGCGGGATTGCCGAAGGTCTCGACGGCGATGATGGCCTTGGTGCGGGGCGTGATCGCCGCTTCCAGCTGCTTGGGATCCATGTTGAGCGTGCGCGGACAGATGTCCACGAACTTGGGCTTCGCGCCGACGAAGAGGATGCAGTTCGCGCTCGCGATGAACGAGAAGGGCGTCGTGATGACCTCGTCACCCGGGCCGATGTTGAGTGCGCGCAGCACGATGTCGAGCCCGCTCGTGCCGGAGTTGATCGCCACGCCATGGCGGCACCCGGCGCGGATGGCCACGAGCGTCTCAAACTGCTCGACCATCGGGCCCATTGAGAGCCGCCCGGAGCGCAGTGCCTTGAGCACCAGCGACTCCTCAAGCTCGGTGATGTCGGGGCGGGAAAGGGGGATTTCGGCGTTGCCCATGCGGGTAGTATCGGACGTTCGGGCTTCCAAAGACAGAGCGGCGCGAAGGTTTTGTGCGTGCGGCGACGCTTTGCGATGGCCTCCCTTCGGGCACGGTGCTCACCTGGCGCGTCTGACCCGTGCTTCCACCGAACGTACCCCGCGGCAGGCTCCGTGGTACCCCTCAGCGCGCGATCGCCGCGCCCTTGTCTTTGTCCGCGAGGGGGCGACGATATGGGACTATGCCCAACGAGCCTCTTTCCCGTCGCCTCTTCGCAACACTCGGTACCGTCCTTCCTGTGCGGGGCAGTTCGCTTGCACTGCTTGCAGGCCTGGCGCTCTTCGCCGGGGTGGGTGGGCTCGCGGGGTGCAATGGTTCCGGGCCCGCGGCCCCGCCGCCGGATACGGCTTCGGGCGCGGTCGGCGAACGTGTGCGGATTGTGCTCGATGGCGATGTCTCGGACTGGCCCATCGAGTCCGCGGCGTGGATCGATGACCACTACCTCTATCTGCGATTCACGATCCAGGATGAGCAGTTCACGCTGCAGAGCGCGAGCAAGACGCTCGCGGTGAACCTCGACCTTGATGGGAGCGCAGCAACGGGACGCACCTCGACCGAGGAAGCCTTCGCGGATCTCGGCGTTGATATGGAAGTGCAGTTCTCGCCCCAGAAGGAAGGTGGCGGCACGGAGCGTGGCACGGCGATCTTCGCGGTGGCCAGTGACGGGACCCGCACGCCGCTGAACAAGCTGGACTTTGACTTCGTCACCGTCCCCTCGTTCGCATCGAGCTGGTACGAGGCCCGCATCTCGCGCACGCCCGAGGGTGAGCCGCCGATCGTGGCGGGTGGGCTCCTTGGGCCGGGGACGATCAAGGGTGTCGTCGCGACGCTTGATGGTGAGGGGCGCGTTGAGGCCTATGCGGATCCCTTCCAGCTTGAAAGCCCCTCGCGGTGCATCGGCGGGCGCAAGCTCTCGAATCTTGACGTGCCCGCCAAGCCGGGTGGCGCGGTGCGCGTCGTGAGCTTCAACGTGCTGCGCAGCAAGCCCGTGCAGGAGCCCGAGACGTTCCGGCGCATCCTGCGGGCCATCGAGCCTGATGTGATCCTCTTCCAGGAGTGGGACGAGGGCGATGCGTCGGTCATTCGGAGCTGGCTGACGGCGAACCTCTCTGACATCGGCACGTGGGACGTCAGCAAGCCCGAAGGGGACATGTCGCAGGGCGGCGGCGTGGCGGTCGCGAGCCGCTTTCCGATCGAGACGATCGGTCCGGCCGTGACGCGCGAGGGTGGCAGGCCGGTGCGTGCCGCGATCGCGGCGGTGCAGACGCCCGCGGGGCTGCTGCTCGCGACGAGCGTGCACCTCAAGTGCTGCGGCACGAAGGACAGCCGCGAGGATCGCCAGCGCATGGAAGAGGCCCGCGCGGTGGCGCAGCGAATTGGCGTGATCTCGAAGGATCTTCGTCCCGCGATGGTGGTGGTTGGCGGCGATCTCAATCTTGTCGGCTCGCGTCCGCCGCTGGATGTGATCCGCAGCGGCATCGATCTTGATGCGAGCGATCTCACCATCGCGGAGTCGTGGGTCTTTGGAAGCAACGCAATCTACACCTGGCGCGAGGATGGCAGTGAGTTTGCGCCCGGTCGCCTCGACTATGTGATGTTCAGCGACAGCACGGCCGACGCGGTGCAGTCCTTCGCGCTCGATACCAACCGCTTCACCGATGAGGCGCTGGCGCGCCTTGGGCTTGATCGTACGGATTCGGCGGCGTCGGACCACCTGCCGGTGGTGGTGGATCTGCTGCCGATTCGGTGAGGGGCTGCGAAACACCAGCCACGGAGTGGCTGGTCCGCCCAGAAAGAGGAGGTTGGATTGCAGAGCCTGAGCACACCCGAGCAGGTCGAGGCCGCGGCTGAGAAGTTCCGCGCGGACTACGCGCTCGTGCGCGATCAGATCGCCCGTGCCGTCGTCGGTCAGGCCGGGATCGTTGATGGCGTGCTCACCGCGCTCTTCTGCGCGGGGCATGTGCTGCTGGAAGGCGTGCCCGGCATCGGCAAGACGCTGCTTGTTCGCACGCTGGGCAAGGCCCTCTCGCTGGACTTCTCGCGAGTGCAGTTCACGCCCGATCTCATGCCCGCTGATATCACAGGCACGAGCATCGTCATGGAGTCGCAGGCGGAGGGTGGTGGGCGCGAGCGGCGGATGGTCTTCCAGAGGGGGCCGATCTTCGCGCAGATCGTCCTCGCCGATGAGATCAACCGCGCCACGCCCAAGACCCAGTCGGCGCTCCTCGAAGCGATGCAGGAACGCAGCGTCACCGCTGGCGGCACGACGCACACGCTCCCCGAGCCCTTCCTCGTTCTCGCGACGCAGAACCCCATCGAACAGGAAGGCACGTATCCGCTCCCCGAGGCGCAGCTTGATCGCTTCTTCTTCAAGCTGCTTGTCGTGACACCCTCACGCGCGGATCTCTCGGAGATCCTGGAGCGAACGACGACCGGCGCGAGCGCGACCGTCACGGGCGTTCTGGGTCAGGAGCAGCTGCTCGAGCACCAGCGTCTCGTGCGGATCGTCGCGATGGCGCCGCACGTGCGTGACTACGCGGTGCGGATGGTCCTCTCGACGCATCCCTCCTCGACCGCGTCGCGCGGCGAGCGTTTCGCGACGCCGATGGTCGAGAAGTACGTGCGGCTGGGCGCAAGCCCGCGCGCCGCTCAAACGCTCGCCCTCGCCGCCAAGTGCCGCGCACTGATCGACGGTCGCGTCGCGGCGTCGATCGAGGATGTCCGCTGGGCCGCGCTCCCCGCGCTGCGCCATCGCCTCATCATGAACTTTGAGAGCCACGCCGAGGGCATCTCGCCGGACTCGGTCGTGGAGAACCTCATCGCAACGCTGCCCGTGGAGAGTGCATGAAGCAAGGGATGAGCGACATGGGCGTGACAGGCGTGACAGGCCTGCCGAAGACGAAGCACGCGGCACGCGTGGTGTGCACCAGTGCGATCCTCCTTGTCGCGCTCGCGGGCTCGGCGATTCACGGCGGGTGCGGCTCGCCCCCGAAGGCGCCCGAGCCACTCGCGACGACCGACCGCACGCTGCTGCCGCGGCTGCACGTCTATCCCGGTGAGCCCGTGGTGGTGCCGCTGGAGCGGCGATATTCCGGCACTGGCCCGCTCGTGGTCGCGGAGGATGGAACCGCGATCCCTGCGCAGCTTCGCCGCATCCTCGTGGACGTGATGTCGCCGGCCTCCGAAGTTGATGAGCGCTCCGGGCCTGACGCGCCCGATCGCTGGATGGTCACGCCCGGCACATGGCGCAGCGTCGACAGCGCTTCGGCCCAGACCGAGCGCGGGCGCGACGCGATCGTCGCGGCGATCCCTGTTGATCTTGATGGGCGGCTCGTGCGCGTTGCGGGGCGAGACTACGTCGTGAGCGTGCTCGCGTCATCGCCGCGGCTGCCTCGTGTCGCGGACGGATCCGAGGTCGATGATCCCTGGCGCCCGATCCTCGGTCCCGGCGGCGGCGGCGACCTGGCACTGCTCGCGCAAGTGCGCATCGAGGCGCAGAGCCCACTGACGCGCTGGCGATACCGGCTGCTCGTGGATGGGCTCGATCCTGCCGCGGCAAGCGGCGATGAGGAGATGCTCGACCTCGCGCGATTCGATGATCCGACGATCGAGGCGCTGGCGCGCCAGAACGAGCGTCGCTGGCGCGATGGACTCGCGCGGCTGTGGGGCATCTCGGGCGATCTCGCCACGCGCGTGCGTCATCGCCTCTCGGTCATCGCGGACTTTGGCAACGGGCTGCGTGCGCCGGCATGGCCGACGGACCATGGCCGCATGGACGAGCTGCTCGAGTCGTTGCTCGATGATCGCCTGACGCCCGCGCGCGTCGCGCAGCGGACGGAGGCGTGGCTTGGGGCGCTGCCCCCCGCGACGGCGTGGGTCGTGGACGACGCGGGTGTCGCCGCGGGCGATGGGTCAACATCGCTCCCGACGGTCGGCATCGTCAACTTCACCGATCGAGCCACCCTCGCGTGGGCGATGATCGAGGAGTCAAGCGGCCAGACACCAGAGCCCAAGGCGCTCCCCGCGCGCGGCGCGGCGATGGTCGTGGTGCCCTCGCCACCGCGCGACTCAAGCTCGCCGGAGGTCGTGGCGCACGCGGGCGAGTGGAGCCTGGCCCTCTCGCTCCTCCCGACGCTTCGCGCCACGCCACCCGGCCTGACGATGGCACCCTTCTCACCCGACCACACGATGGACGTGTGGCAGCGCGGCGAGATGCGACAGTCGCGCCCTGAGTGGACTACCGCCGCGCTCCTGCGTCGCGCTCCGGCCTCGAGTGCTGGCCCCGCGCGATGGGAAGTGCTGCTCGAGTGTCGCCGCCCATCGGCAAGCGATTCACGCGATGGCAACGTGCCGCCCGAGCGCGTTGAGGTCTGGTTCGGTGAGCCCGGACCGATGGCGCGGGCCGTGATCGTGCACGAGGATGGGCGCGTTGAGCGCCGGCCCATGAGCGCGGCGATGCAGGAAGAACTCGGTGGCAACGAGCCGCCATTGCCAGTCACTCGCAGCGCCACGGGTTGGAGCGTGCGAGTGCCGCTGCCGCCGGGCCTGCCGGGAACAGCCGCCAGCGCAGGAAGCGACGCGGGAAACGAAGCTGGGACAGTGCCAGCCGCATCGCAGCGATTGCTGCGAATGGGCGCGGTACGCATCGACAGCGCGGGTCGGCGCTCGGCGTGGCCAAGGCCGATGATGCCATGGCAGGAACAGCCGGGGCGCGCGCTGATCGATATGGGAGCGTGGGAGGAGTAGGGGAGTCTTTGCTAGTCGAGCGCCATCACTCGCACACCCACGTGACGACGTAGCGGGCGAGCCTCTGTGCATCTTCGAGGTCGGCGTTGCCGCTGGCGTCGAGGTCGCCGCCGAACCAGGCTGGGTTCGTGGGCACCTGTCCGACGAAGACCGCGGCCATGAGCTGCGCGTCGGTGCTGTCGACGTTGCCGTCGCGGTTGTAGTCGTAGTCGCAGAGGTTCCGCTCGCGCAGGCCCAGAGGCACGGCGAAGAGCTGCGTGCCCGTCGCGAGCGAGGATGCAGCCAGGTAGAGGAAGTCACCCGCGATCGAAGTGATGTTCGGCGGGAACCAGCCCACGAGGCCCGGCTCGGCGCCGGGAAAGGTCTCACCCAGCGAGCGAGTGCCTTCGGGGGTGCCATCGCTGATCCACGGCTCGACACCGGTGGTGGTGCCAGTAGTTGGCCCGGGCGCATCGGCGTAGAAGATAACGTAGTCGCGGTCGCTACCGACATCCTCGGCACGGATGTGCAGCACCGGATGATCCTCGTTGTAGTCGTCGGTGAATGTGAGTGGCAGACGGATCTGGCTGGAAAGAGCCCCCGGCGCGATGTCCCGCAGCACGCTCGTGCCGCTGAGTGTGCCATCGCTGATCCACGGCTCGCGACCATGCTCGGGGCTGGTGGCGAAGAAGAAGCCTCGCGGACCGCCGGGGCCGCGCAGCGTGACGAAGGAGCCTGGGTCAGAGCTCACGGGCCCGGGGTAGATGTCAAGCAGGAGCGAAGTGCCGGCCAAGGTGCCGTCGGTGGACCAGAGCTCGTATTCTGCGATGTTGGTAATGGTCCTCGCCGCAGCGAGGAGGGCCCTGTCGCCAACCCCGGTACCCGATCGGTCAATCTGCCCGCCAACGCTTGCGGGGGGCTGAAGCTCGAGGTACTCGCTCGGACGGCCAGCGGATAGACCGCTGATGCTGTTGGTTTGTCGCACGATGAACTTGTCATCACTCAGGGCCGCAAGGAACGTCCCACCCTGGTTGGAGATGAGCGTCGTTGATTCTGGCGTCCCCTTCGTGCGGAGCATGTTGGTGCCGCCGATGAGGATGGAGCCATCATCGAGCCGCACGAGACTGGATCCCACTGCCGTGTCGGCCCCTCCGAGCGACTGAACACCGCTCGCTGGGTGGGCTCCGAAGGCGCGGCCGCGAGCGACGAAGACGAGTCGATCTTCGTAGATCATTCCTGGGAACGCGCCGAAAGAGGTCCCGGTCGGGATGTTCACGCGTCCGATCTCGACCCCCTCTTCGAGCGTCGATGACGCCCAGTCAACGCGGACCTGATCAGGCTGGATGCCGATCACGCGAAAGACGCCGCCCGGTGCTGGGAATGTGTTCCAGCTACCGATGCCAAACCCGGGCCCGATCACGGTTGAACGATCGTTGCTTCCCTCGCTCTCAAAGAACGACGGGCTGTTCGTGGGGCCACTCCTCCACCGCACGACCGAACCCTCGGTGGTGTAAATGGGGGTTGTCCCGACGCGCGGCGCGATCGATGCCAGCAGGCTGGTGCCCAGACGTGACCCGTCTGAGGCGAAGAGTGAGGTACCGGCACTCCCGCGATTGGCCTCAAAGATCGCTCTTCCGCCAGCGGTCCCAACCACTTGGTAGACACCAGTGAGCGCGCCGCCTCCGGGCTGCTCGATCGCGTAGGTGCCTCCTGGAGTTCCATCGGTGCGGAAGAGCTGGTTGCCGTTGGACCAGACGAGGATTTCACCATCTGCGGTTTGGATGGAGGCTCTTGTGATCTGACTGCCGGCTGGTGCTGGCGAGATGTTGGTGTCGATGATGCTGCTGCCCAGCACGAAGGGTGATACCGACGAGGAGAAGAGAAGTCCGCCTCGGAAGGGAATCGGGGAGCCCCATTGCGAGGTGGGGCGAGGCGGCGTGATCTGCACGGTTCCATCGCCCGTCGTGCTTCCCCACGCGTACTGGGAAGCGGGCAGGAAGACTCGAAAGTAGACCCGATCGCCAGAGATCAACAGCGGACCTTGCCAATCGGCGTTCGAGATTCGGACCGTGCCAGCCTCCGTGCCGTCGGTCGACCAGAGGCCGGAAGGAGCGCCGCTCGAGCCTTCGGTCAGGAGGTACGCGCGATTGCCAAGCGTCACTGCCTTGATGAAGCGCTCTGGCCGGAGATTGGCAAGTCTGCTGGCGCTGAGTCCATCCGACCCGGTGATCCAAGGCTCGTTGCGATACGAGAAGATCAGGCGGCCATTGAGCGCTGTGTAAGTCTCGGTGCTGGCAAAGACGAGATCCTGTCCCGGCAGATCCACGATCTGCGGAGTCGAGTTCCAGGCGCTTCGGAAGAGGCGTGTTTCACCGTTTTGCTCCAAGAAGCCCATCCAGAAGAGCGCGTCGCCCGTGCTGACCAGCGGCGACTGTCGCGTCGGGTCCGGCCACCTGTGGGTCACGTAGCCATTCGCGCCTAAAAGCGTGGGCTCCGGATTGCGGCCACTGTCATCCGCCGTCCAGATCGTCATTCCCCTCGTTCCCCCAAATGGGAGGGGAAATGCGCCGGAAGTTGTCGCGAAGAACCAGCGGCCATCCGGACTCTGAACGCCCGGCCAGTTGAATGATGGTAAACCGGATCCGTCGCTAAACGGTCTCGCTGGACCTGCCAAGTTTCTTGCTTCGATGAGCTGCGTTCCCTCAGCAGTTCCATCAGTGCGGTAGAGCGGACCGGCCATCGTTAAGGAGGAGCTGTCATTGATCTGCACGATCAGCAGGTCGCCTAACTGGTACGAGGACTTCACCAGCGATCCGCCGGTGGCGCTCGTCGGCACCGTCTCCCGAAGCATCTCCGGCTGCGCAAACGCTTCAGTAGCACTCATCGACACGCACGCACCCGCCAGCATCGCCAACACGCACGCGGCCTTGCTCCACC
Organism: Phycisphaerales bacterium; assembly: GCA_040399065.1. Classification (GTDB taxonomy): domain Bacteria; phylum Planctomycetota; class Phycisphaerae; order Phycisphaerales; family UBA1924; genus JBBASU01. Next base: position 25,452 of record JBBASU010000022.1, read on the forward strand.
GCCGCGGGCTGCGGGGAAGGCTACTGGAGTTTGTGGGCGCGGGGAAAGCGGTCCGCATCGCGGAAACGCACGAGCGCGGCGTGGTGACGCCGCGGCACAGCTGAGACTTCTGCATGTCAAGACCCCAGAGCCCCTAAACCCCAGAACCGATACGGTCCGTGTGGGTGTGAGGTTGCAGAGATCGCGCTCGGGCGATGAGCTTCGTCGATGAAGATTGCGTTCGGATGAGCGGGGGGCCGGATCGGCGGCCGCCTTCGCCCACACCGGAGGGCCAGCTCCGGATCGCCGCGGGCGTCTTGGGCTCTCAGGCTTGCTTACACCGCCGCCGCGGCCTTGGCGGGCGACTTGATCTCGGCGACCGAGGCCGCGCCGGCCTTGGTGGTGCCGTTCAGGGCCGGGCTGGCCGCCGCGTGCGTGCCATTCGTGCTGCCGTTCGTGGCGGCCGCGGCCTTGGGGGCCGGCACCATCTCGACGCTGTCGCGCATGAGGCGGCCGACCTTGAACTTCACGGCGCGCTTCGCAGGGACCTCGACCTTCTGCATGGTCTTGGGATTCTGCGCGACGCGCGCGGCACGCTCCTTGATCTCAAAGACGCCGAAGTCGCGGAACTCGAGGCGGTTGCCCTTCTTCAGCTCGGAAATGATGAGGTCCAGGAATTCCTGGACGACCTTCTTCGCGTCATGGCGCTTCACGCTCGTGCGATCGACGATGCGTTCAACCAGATCCTTCTTCGTGATCGTTGCCATGCTGCGCCCCGTTCATCGGGACCGGCGCCAGAGGGGCGGCGGTTCCCGCGTGTCAATCGTGTGTCGATCCCGTGTCCAACCCGTGTCCAAACCGTCTCCAACCTGTCTCTGGCCGGCCCTAATCTTGTCCTAACCCAGACGTGTCGTCTGGCCCTGCCAAGCCTTGCGTTCCAAGCGTCTTGGTTCGAGCCCGTCAAAATCTGCAAGTCATTCTATCGCCGAGACATCCGTTCAGCCGGAGAACCTTTGGGCCCAGATGCAACGGAAGGGAAGTATCGCGCGCGATGAGGCGTTCGTCAATCGTGGGCCTAAAAAGCTCATGTAAAAGAACGTGCGCACGCAGATCGCGTGACAAAGATAGGGTCGAAACCCTACTAAAACGCGACCACGGCACCAAAGAAGAGGCCTTGGGCGGTCGCGGGGCCGGAAAGCGCGAATTCTCCGTTGTCCTCGCCATCGGAGACGTCCAGGAAGATGGCCCGGTAGCCGAGCAGGATTCCGACGTTTTCGATGGGCCGCCAGGAGATCCCGGCGATGATGTCGCCGGTGAAGCTGCTGGTGTCGCCCAGTGGCAGGCCACCGATGGTGCACTGGACCTCGATATCGACCTGTTCCGCGATCTCCATCGAGCCGCGCAGGCCAATCAGGGGCTCGATGAAGAGGTTGTCCTCGCTGCTCTCGGGCGGAACAACGGAACCGATGCCCGGCGTGATGTCGCGCGTGCTGGCGTCGACGCTTGTCAGGCGAGCACCGAAGACCAGGTCGAGGGCGCCGTCGATCTTGAACTCGGAGCGCTCGGGCTGGTAGCGCCCCAGCGTGTAGAGGCCCTCGGCCTCGAACATCAGGATCTGGACCTCAGAGTCGAGCGTGGTTGTGGGGCTGAACTCGACATCGCCGAGGCGGCCCGTGAAGCCGGGCTGTGCGGTGCCGCTGGTGGACCAGCCCGCGCCGCGGACCGTGAGGCCCCAGTCGCCGCGGCGGAAGGTGAAGTCGGCCATCGGCGCGAAGACGGGCTCATCGGCATCGAGGCTCTCAAGCTCGACGGTGGAGCTGGGCGTGTCGGTCTCGCTGGGGAGCTTGAGGTCGCCGCCGGTTGAGACGTACCAGGCCATGGCACGCACGCGAAGCGACCAGGGCGAGGAAGCATCGAGCACGGGGACGTCGTCGGTTGTCCCAGTAGGCGCGGCGGCCGCGGTGGAAGTGGACTCGATCTTGACCTCCTGGGCCGCGGCGGTGCCCGCCAGGAGCGCGAGTGCTGCGGCGAAGGTGAGGGCGGAACGGGCGTGGAGGTGGTTGGTGGTCGGCATGGCTTGGTCCTGTGGTGCGAGTGTTCAATGTAGCGGGGCGGAGGCGGCGCCGCGCGCAACGGTGCGCGGCATCTGGTCAACGCTGCTAGCCTTGGCCCGTGCCGACAAGTGATGAGATCCTGACGCTGGCGATCGAGACGAGCAATCCGTCGCTGGTGGGAGCGCACGAGCCCGGGACACCACCGGCCGAGCCGGGAATGGGGCCGGGCGTGGTGGTGGGACTGGCGAGCACCAAGGCAGGCGATGGGACTTTGGCGCGGGTGCTGGCGTGGCGTGCCTTGGAGCGTGCCCACCCCAACGAGGATCCGCTCGCGGCGTTGATCGATGCGTGCGTTCGTGATGCGGGCGCGAAGCCATCGGACCTGCGCCGCGTGGCGGTCTCGGTCGGGCCCGGCGGCTTCACAAGCGTGCGAGTCGCGGTGACGACCGCGAAGCTGATCGCCGAGGCAACGGGCGCGGCGTGCGTCGGTGTGCCCTCGGCACTGGTCGCGGCGTGGGGGCTGCGGCACGCCAGTCAAGCAACGAAGTTCCCCCTTGCGATCGCGCTGGCGAGCAAGGGCGAGAGCGCGTGGGTGGCGGTGTATGGGTCTGATCTGTCGCTCCGAGGCGATCCACGCGTGATCACGGCGCGAGAGGTCGCGTCCCTTGCGAGCGAAGGTGTGCAAACGCTGGCGCGGGATGGCTTCCTGCCCCCGGCCATGGAAGTGGCGGCGACGGAGGCCGGGCTCACCTGCGTCGGGCTTGAACTGGCCGCGAGGGGTGTGCTTGAGTTGAGCGCGAGTATCGAGCCGGTTGATCCTGCGACCTTGGCGCCCATCTACCCGCGCGAGCCGGAGGCCGTGACCAAGTGGCGAGCGATGGGACGCGGGCCCGGGGCCGAGCGCCGGTAGATCGCAGCCTCCTGCGGCGCGGGCTGTGCACATCAGTGCCGGAACGTCGCCCTAACCATCCTTGAGATCAGCATCACTTTCCTCGTGACGGCCATCCTCACGTCGTGTACGCTCAGGCCTCATGTCCATGCCGGAAGGAGAGATTGACCAGAGCCCGCCGCGCGATCCATCGCGCCGGCGCGTCGCCGTCGTCACCGGCACCCGCGCGGAGTTTGGTCTGCTGAGGCCCGTGATGTTCGCCGTGCACGCGCGGCCGGACCTTGAGCTCTGCGTGATCGCCGCGGGATCGCACCTGGTGCTGCCGGCGGAGTCGTTCCGCGATGTGAAGCGCGACTTTGCGATCGCGGACTCGGTGCCGATGCAGCTGGCGGGACGCACGACGCGTGCAGATGATGCCGAGGCGCTGGGGCGGGGCGTGTCGAGATTCACGCGGAGCTTTGTGCACCTTGTGCCCGACTGGGTCGTGGTGCTGGGTGACCGCATCGAGGCCTTTGCTGCGGCCGCGGCCGCGAGCGTGGGGGGGTGGTCGCTGGCGCACATCCACGGCGGCGACCGGGCCGAGGGCGTCGCTGATGAGGCGATGCGCCACGCGATCACGAAGCTGGCGCATGTGCACTTCGCCGCGACGCCGATGTCGTGTGAACGCATCATCGGCATGGGCGAGAAGCCCGAGACGGTGCATGTGGTTGGCTCGCCCGCGATCGACGATCTGGCGGCGATGCCGCCCCTGGATGATGCGGAGTTCGAGGCGCTCGGATCTCCATCGATTGTGGTGCTGCTGCACCCGCTGGGGCGCGAGGTCGCCTTCGAGGAGCGCGTGGCTTCGGCTGTGCTTGCCGCGACGGCAGGCGTGACAGGACACGAGCGTGTTCTCATTCTCCAGCCCAATCTCGATCCGGGGCGTGAGGGCGTGATGCGCGCCATCGCGGCACACACGCGAGAGCACGGCGAGAAGGAAGGCCCCGGCATCCAGGTGCGATCACATCTGCCGCGGGCTGCCTTTGTCGGACTCCTGCGCCGGTTGGCGCTCGCGGACGGTGAGCAAGGAGGCGTCCTCATCGGCAACTCCTCGGCGGGGCTCATCGAGTGCGCGGCGATCGGGGTGCCTGTGGTGGATATCGGCCCTCGCCAGTCTGGCCGCGAGCGATGCAAGAACGTTGTTCATGCCAGCGAGACGACCGAGTCCGTGGCCACAGCCATCCGCCAGGCGCGCATGCTCCGGCCCTCGCTCGCACGCGGCATGATGCAGCACCCGTATGGCGACGGCACCACCGGCGTCCGCATCGCGCGGATTCTCTCTGAGATCGATCCGCACGATCCGCTGCTGAGGCGGAAGCGCTGCACGTATTGAGCCGGCATTGGTGGCGTGATCGTGAGATCCTTTGGGTGGGATTCGCGCGAGGTGCCGCGTGATGTGAATCAACATCAGAAAGTCCAAGACCGCCGGGGACCGGCGGACTATCCAAGACAACCACCCAAGTCAGCCGCCTATGAGGCAGCCACTCGAGGCAGTCCAATGCCACAGCGAGCTTTGTAACCGCGTTTGGACTCGCTTTGCCGCGCGTGTTTCGTAAAGGGCTGGTGTCGAAGCAGCGGATTTCGGGGCGTGACCTTTCCAGAGTCAAGTGACGCTCGATCCAAGCCGATCCCCTTCAGGCGTGAACGTGCGATGGGCTGCCCTGGGGCTGGCTCTCGACGACGCCCTTGCCGGGAGCGAACGAATGAGCGTGGTAGCACAGGAACGTGAGCAGGTGGTCGCCGCGGCGATCCGCGAGATCAGCCACATCGCCACCCTGCCCGAGATCACCGTGAAGGTTATCGAGCTTGTGGAAGATTCCAAGTCGACGGCTCAGGATCTCAACAAAGTCATCTCGACGGACCCTGCGCTCTGCTCGCGCATCCTGAAGGTGGTGAACAGCTCGTTCTACGGCCTGCCGGGGCAGGTTGGTTCGATCAACCGCGCGATCGTGATGCTCGGCATCAACGCCGTGAAGAACATCGCGATTGCAGCGAGCCTCGCCAAGCTTTTCCGTGGCGGCGATCTTTCGTCGCAATACTCGGCCCGCGACCTCTGGACGCACTGCAACGTGACGGCGGCGGGCGCCAAGATCCTCTCCAACTCGCTCAAGCTCGGCCTTTCTGATGAGGCCTTCCTCGCGGGCCTCATCCACGACATCGGCATCATGGTTGAGATGCAGGCCGATCGCAACAAGCTCATCGAGACATTCCGCCTCGTCAACGCCGACGCCCAGGGCGTGCCGGCCAACGACATGCTCCTCGTCGAGGCCAAAGTCTTCGAGGCCACGCACCAGGACTTCGGCGCTGGCCTGTGCGAGAAGTGGAAGTTCCCCAAGAGTTTCGCGCTCGTGACCGGCTTCCACCACCGCCCGATGGACGTGCCCGAGGACCAGCGCACGCTGACGGCCCTTATCTACGTCGCCGACCGCCTCGCGGCCGAGACGGGCATGGGCTTCCGCCAGGACCTCATGAACACCGATGTCGACGCCGCCGTCATGGACTACCTCAAGCTCACCAGCGAGAAGTTCGCCGAGGTCCGTTCCATGGTCATGGTCGCCTCCAAGGATGCCTCCGCGGCCCTCCCGCTGGGCTGATCACCAGAATCTCGAAGCGACGCTCGCCTGAGCGACCTTCGCCACCGACTCTCTCTCTTTCTCCCTCCGGGCGGCTGCGTGGACACACACAGCTGCCCTTTTCGCGCGTGGCACCGCCCTCCCGGGCGGTGTCCGGATCACGAGAGTGATTTGCGATCTACCGGTGGGCTCCCGCACCCGCGAATAGACTCGCTCCATGCCGCATCCGTCGAGCCCGCCGCAGGATCCGCCCCGCGCCAGGCTCGCCAGCCTCAGCCATCCACGCACGCTCGCGCTCATCGCCATCGCCATCGGGCTTCTGCTGCGCGTGCCCGGCATGCTCCAGAGCCTCTGGCTCGATGAGATCTTCCGCACACGCGTCGGCCTCGCGACCGACCGTCTCTGGTGGCTCCTTTTCTACGACGTTCATAATCCACTCTATAACGCGCTGATCTGGGTCTGGATTCGTGTTGCGGGAGATAGCGAGATCGCGATACGTCTGCCGTCGCTCTTCGTCGCGATCGCGCTGATCGCGTTGATCTGGCGCTGGGCCGCGGCGAGATTCGGTGTCCTTGCGGGGTCCGTCGCGGGCTTGTGGCTGCTCGTCTCTCCCGTTGCGGTCTGGTACTCCACCGAAGCCAAGAACAACATCTTTACTGTGCTCTTCGCTACCGCGGGCGTCTGCCTGATCGATGTCGCGATGCGCTCGCGGCGAACGCGTGACGTTGCGCTCGCCGCCGCAGCGTGCGTGCTCGCGGTCGCGACGGACTTCCAATCGTTGCTTGTTCTCGCACCCGCATGGATCGCTGTGGCGTGGTTTGGTGCGGTCGGCACGTACGGCCGGAGCGGTGCCCCAGAGCCTCGCTTCGCTGCACGCCTGATCGCGCGTCTGGCGCCGCTCCTCTTTGTGATCGCGAGCGCACTCGCCTTCCTCATCCCCTGGACCATCTTCAAGTCCGGCCACGCCAGCGAACTGCCCCGCCCGTACGTCGGCTACCTGCACTGGCATGAGGTGCTGCGTCTGCTCATCATCTGGCTGCCGACGGGCAACGCGTTTCCGCCCATCGTTCGCGGCTGGATCCTGAACGGGGTGTGGATCGGGCTGCTGGTGCTGCCGCTGCTGCTCGCGGGCTTGTTTCGACTCGCACGCACGCCTGCTGGAGTGCTCGTGCTGGCGGGCCTTTTCGGGCCGCCGCTGCTGATGATGGTGGCGAACGAGATGCTGGTTGCGACCGGCGCGAAGACACGGCTCTACCAGCCGCGGAACCTGCTGGTGATGCTCCCGTGGTTCGCGGTCGCGCTCGGAGTGGGTGCCGCGGCGTGGCGTGAGTGGCAGTCCCGGCGCGCGGCGCGAATTCAAAGCGAAGCATCACGCTCGCGCAGCACCATCTCGCGCATCGCGACCCCAGTCATCATCGCCCCGCTCGCGCTCGCCCTCGTCTCCACGATCCTCATCCGCACAACCCAGTCCGAACGCGAGACCGTCATCACTCCCAACCCGGACTGGCGAGGCCTCGCAGAGTGGAATCGCGAGGGCACCGAAGTTCCCATCATCGCCAACACGATGGTCCTCCCGCTGGAGTACTACGCGCCCGGCCTGCGCGCGTTCCAGGTGCAGGGGGCAGAAGACCGCATCGCGCGGATCCACACGATCGTCCGTGATGAACGTCTTGCAGAGTTCATCTTCGCGCACAACCCGCACTGGTATCCGCCCATGACCGACGAAGAGATCGCGCAGGCGCTCAGCGTCGGAGAAGTGGTGGGGCGGGCGCACTTCCAAAGCTTCGACGCGTGGCGTGTTCGCGTGCGCGACGTTGTGATCACGCCATCGCCATAGCCGCGGCCCGATCAGCGTCCAATCGCCTCACGCCAGTGCGCCAGCCGCGTGTGGTTCGTCAGGTCAAACGTCAGCGGCGTCACCGTGATCTCGCCACGCAGCAGCAGCTCGACGTCGCTCCCCGCATCGGTCCCCTTGAAATCAAGCCCATATCCCGCGGCCCAGTAATACGTTTCGCCTCCGGGGCTTTGGCGCTTCTCGTACTTGTCAACGAGCCCATGCACGTTGATCGGGCAGACGCGCACCGGCGGCGTGGGGGCGTCCAGCGTCAGCCCCGGGGCATCGGTCGCAGGAATGTTGATCGAGAGGCACTCGTGCGCCCGGGGCAGGCCCTTCGCGAGCACCTGATTGATCGCGCGCCGCGCCCACGCGGCCCCGACCGCGAAGTTGGGCTTGCCTTTCCCCAGCAGCATCGATACCGCAATCGACGGCACGCCCAGGAAGGCGGCTTCCAGCGCCGCCGCGACCGTGCCCGAGTAGATCGTGTTGATGCCGCAGTTCGCACCCGCGTTCATCCCCGAGATCACAAGGTCCGGCAGTGGCCCATCCGGAAAGGCCTGCGGCCACAGGTCCGTCAGCGCGATCTTGACGCAGTCCGCCGGGCGCGCATCGACGGCCGTGCCCCGCAGCACGTTGCCCCCCAGCGTGCGCGCCTCGGTCTGGCGCACCATGATCGGCACATGGAACGTCACGCCGTGGCTCGTCGCCGACTGCACTGTCAGCGGCGCCACCGTGTGCACCACATGGCGCGGCGCCCGCGTCACCGCGCCGGGATCGCCGGGAGCAAACGAGAGGGGCCCGCCCAGCACGCCGCTGGTGTCGACCAGCGCGTCGTACATCGCCTCGATACCGGGAGCATGGATGCCATCGTCATTGGTTAGCAGAATGCGCATGAGCGAGGGTACGGAGGAAGTGGTCGAGTGGTCGAGTGGTCAAGTGGTCGAGTGGTCAGGACGGGCATGCGGCCGAGATGCGACTTCTCGTATCATGCCTTTCGCTCAACCACTTGGCCACTCGACCACTCGACCACTCGACCACTTCCACGACATGCTCATCCTTCACGTCGACATGGATGCCTTCTACGCCTCCGTCGAGCAGCGCGACGCGCCGGCGCTGCGCGGCAAGCCCGTCCTCGTCGGTGGCGGCAAGGGCGGCGAGGGGAAGCGCGGCGTCGTGACCGCCGCGAGCTATGAGTCCCGCAGGTTTGGATGCCGCAGCGCGATGCCGATGGCCCAGGCCCGCGCTCTCTGCCCGCAGGCCATAGTGGTCCCCGTCCGAATGGGCGTCTACGCCAGCGAGTCCCGGCGCATCCACGCGATCTTCGACCGCTTCACGCCTGATGTGCAGCCCATCTCCATCGACGAGGCCTTTCTCGATCTCACGCGCGTCGGGAAGTACGCCCCCGGCGGTCTCGCGGCGGCCCGCGACGCCGGCGAGGAGATCCGGTCCGCAGTCCGCGCGGAGACGGGACTTACCTGCTCCGTCGGCGTTTCGTTCAACAAGTTCCTTGCCAAGCTCGCCAGTGATGCCTGCAAGCCCGACGGCATCATGGTGATCGCGCCCGAGGACGTCGAACGGGTGTTGCCGGGCCGCGCGGTCACCGAGATCTTCGGCATCGGCGAGGTCGCCGCGGCCAAGCTCGCGAAGCTGGGCATCAGGACCATCGCGGACCTCCGTGCCGCCGATGTCACGCTCCTCCGCCGCACCTTTGGCGACGCCGCCGACGCCTGGCTGCGCCTCGCCTATGGCCTTGATGACCGCACCGTTCACGCCTGCGCTCAGGCCAAGAGCGTCGGCAAGGAGCGCACCTTCTCCGACGACATCGGCGACGCCGCGACGCTCCGCGCGATCCTCCTCCAGCTCCTCGAGAGCGCGGCGATGAACCTGCGTGAAGATGGCCTCCGCTGCCGCCGCGTCACCGTCAAGCTCCGCACGCCCGACTTCCGCACGTTCACGCGATCACAGTCGCTGGACGCACCGACCGACCATACCGACACGCTCTGGCCTATCGCGATGGGCCTGCTCGATGCCTTCCTCGCCGAGCATCGCCCAAAGCTGCGGCTCCTTGGCGTCACGCTCCACGAGCTTGGCACCGAGGCGCAGCCCGGCCTCTTTGATTCCGTCGAGCCCGCGGCCAAGAGCCCCTCGCTCCCGCAGCGGCCCCAGCGCAGCGAGAAGATCGACGGCGTCAGCGATGCCATTGCCAAGAGGTTCGGCAAGGCCGCCATCACCCGGGCTCGCACCTTGGGCGCCCCACGCAGATCGACCGAGGGAGACGAGGACGTCCGCGCCAGCCGCGCCAAGGATGAAGGCTCATGAGCACCAGCTTGGATCCATCCCTCTCTCCCCGCATCGCTGGCGAAAGGGCTCGCCTCGCCGCCAGCGGGTTCAAGTCGTACGTGCTTGCTTTCGAGACCATCGCCACACCCATCGGTGATCTTGCGCTCAGCGCGAACGAGACGGGCCTCTGTTCCTGTAAGTTCGAGGATGACTCCCGCGACGACGGCCCGCGCCAGGTTTTCGATGGCGATCCCCGTGAGATCCTGAGGCCCGGCGCCGTCGACGAGCTTCCGAGACAGCACCTCGCCGCCGCCATCACAGAACTGCGCGAGTATCTCGCAGGCTCGCGCCGCGAGTTCACGGTGCCACTCGATCCTGACTTCTTCAAGCCCAATCCGTTTACCCGCAACTGCTGGGTCCACCTCGACACCATTCCCTACGGCACCACCCGCTCCTACGGCGAAGTCGCAAAGGCCCTTGGCGACTCGAAGGCCTCGCGCGCTGTCGGTAGCGCGAACTCCCGCAACCCCATCTGCATCATTCGCCCCTGCCACCGCGTGATCGGTGCCGACGGCTCCCTCACCGGCTTCGCCGGCGGCATGGAACGCAAACGCTGGCTCCTCGATCACGAACGCCAGCACGCGCCGACCACGCCACCAACACTCTTCACGCCCGCAACTCCGGAGACGCCATGAGCGAAGTGAGTGCCAAGTCCGCACGCAAGCGCGTCGTCATCGTCGGCGCGGGCCTCGCCGGCTCGCTTCTGGCCTGCCTGCTTGCGCGCGATGGCTGGTCGGTCCGCGTCTATGAGAAGCGTCCCGACCCGCGTGCCAAGGGCTACCTCGGCGGCCGCTCCATCAACCTCGCTCTCTCTGCGCGGGGGCTCGCGGGGCTCGCCGCCGCGGGTCTCGACAAGGTCGTGATGCAGCAGGACGCGATCCCCATGTCGCAGCGCGGCCTCCACGCACGGAGCGGCGCGTACTCCGTCCAGCCCTACTCGAGCAATCCAAACGACGCCATCAACTCCGTCTCTCGCGGCGGACTCAACCTCACGCTCATCAACGCCGCAGCCGCCACGCCGGGCGTTGAGATGCACTTTGATCGCCCCTGCCTCGATGTCGATCTCATGAAGCCCGAGGCGATCTTCCAGACACCCGGCGGCACAGAGCGCGTCGATGCAGACCTCATCGTCGCCACCGACGGCGCCTTTTCCGCCGTGCGCCTCGCGATGATGAAGACCGACCGCTTCGACTACTCGCAGACCTACCTCGGCCACGGCTACAAGGAACTGCACATTCCCGCCGGCTCCGGCGCTTCCCACATCATCGAGAAGAACGCCCTCCATATCTGGCCCCGTGGCGGTGCGATGATGATCGCCCTCCCCAACCGCGACGGCTCCTTCACCTGCACGCTCTTCTGGCCCTTCAAGGGCGACCACTCCTTCGAGAACCTTGAGGGATCACTGGAAGGCCCGCACGATCGCCGCGCCGCCGGGCCGATCGCGCCCAGCGCCGAAGATCTCGCCCGCGTGAACGCCTTCTTCCGAGCCGAGTATCCCGACGCCGCGGCCCTCATGCCCACGCTTGCCTCGGACTTCTTCGCCAATCCCACCAGCTCCCTCGTCACCGTCCGCTGCTGGCCCTGGCAGCGTCACGGGCGCGTCTGCCTCCTCGGCGACGCTGCGCATGCCATCGTTCCCTTCTACGGCCAGGGCATGAACGCCGCCTTCGAGGACTGTGTCGAACTCGCGCGATCGCTCCGCGAGGAGCGGGCCCAGCGCGCCGCCCTCGAGCGCTACGAGCAGGTCAGGAAGCCCAGCGCCGACGCCATTGCTGACATGGCCCTTGAGAACTTCGTCGAGATGCGCGACCTGGCCGGACGCCCCGACTTCCAGTACATCAAGCGCATCGAACGCACGCTCCACGCGGCGCTTGGCGACGTCGCGCTTCCGCAGTACAACCTTGTGAGCTTCTCCACTGTTCCTTACGAGCGTGCTCACGCCCAGGGACGCCGCCTCGCGCGAGTCTATGAGCAGGTCGCCTCACGCCTGCCCGCCGACCGTGCTGCCACCATGATCGACGCGGCCTGGGTCTCGGAAGTCACGAGTGTCGCGAGGCCGCTGCTGTAACGCTCCGCCGCGTTCTACAAACGATTACTTGTCACTCGCGACTTGACGCCGCGCCGCACGATGACGGAGACTCTGCCATGGCCGATCCCGCGTCCACGATGCCCGACATCACCCCCGATGCTTCAGCCAAGCAACCCGTCGCCAAGCCCGGGGACCCCGTCTGCGGCCGCTGCGGCTACCTCCTCGTCGGTCTTGGCAACATCGGCCAGTGCCCCGAGTGTGGCGGCAAGCTCATCGATGTCCTCGTCCGCTCCAAGGGCGAGCTTCGAGAAGGCCGCCGCTGGCACACGAACGCGACACTACTTGGCTGGCCACTCATGGCCATCGCTTTCGGGCCTCATAAGGAAGAACGAATCGGCATCGCCAAAGGCTGGATCGCACTCGGCGACATCGCAATCGGAGGCGTTGCCGTGGGCGGCGCTTGGAGTGTCGGTCTCGTCACCGTCGGCGGCGCAGGCAGCCTCGGCGTCATTAGCGCGTTTGGCGGCGGCCTTGCCTTCGGCGGCGTCACGTCACTCGCGGGTGGCATGGCGCTCGGAACCGGCCTCACCGTCGGCGGTGGTGCCGCGGCGGGCGGCATCGCCGTCGCTGGCGGCGCGGCCGCGGGATTCGTTTCCAGCGCAACCGTCAGCGCGGGGTACTACGCCCGTGGCGTTGTTGTCACCGGCGAGTTCCTTGTCGCGCCACGCCGCACCGACCCCGAAGCTCGCGAGGTCTTCGACACGCTGGCACCCTTCATCGGCGCCCGAGGCCTCCCGCTCCGTGCGGGCGTCACCGTCTTCTCCATCGGGCTCGGCTCGGCCGTCCTGATCGCGCTCCTGGCCGTGGTCCTGAGCCGGAGGGCGCGCCCCGCCGCCTGATCGTGGTATCTTGTGCTGCCGTGCTAGGGCCCCGTCAGGGCCGATCTCCGCACGCCCGTGAGCAGCCACGAACATGCCACACTTCTACGACATCACGCCCGTGATCTCCCCGCGCCTCATGGTCTGGCCCGGCGATACGCCGCCGACGCGCGAGGTCCTCTGCCAGATCGAGAAGGGCGACAGCGTCACGCTCTCAACCCTCCGGACCACCGTCCACCTTGGGGCCCACGCCGACGGACCCAACCACTATGGGCCCGGGGCACGCTCCGTTGAGAAGCAGCCACTGACGCACTACCTCGGTGCCTGCCGCGTCGTTGATGCGAAGGTGGAACGCAACACCCGCATCGAGCCCCGCCACATCGTCGGCGGCATCGACTCCATCCGCGAGAAGCGCGTCCTCATCAGGAGCGGCACCTTCCCTGATTTCACCAACTGGAACAGCGACTTTGCCGCCCTCTCCGTCGCGCTTATCGACGCCCTTGCCGCGAGAGGCGTCATCACCATCGGCGTCGACACGCCCAGCGTGGATCTCCAGGACTCCAAGGACCTCCCCGCCCACAAGGCCATCCTGAAGCACGACATCGCCATCCTCGAAGGCCTCAAACTCGAGGGCGTTCCCGCGGGCCGCTACGAACTCATCGCGCTCCCGCTCGCCCTCGAAGGCTTCGATGGAAGCCCGGTGAGGGCGGTGCTGAGGCGCGGAAGGCACTAGGCACTGGGCACTGGGCACTGGGCACTAGGGTCCGAGGAAGCGGAAAGGCATTTGGCATTTGTGGTTGGGCATTCGTGATGAGGCATCGGCCAACCTCGACACGCCCGGCGCACAAGGTCTCTCCTGCTGACCACGGATGCCTAGTGCCAACTGCCTTCCTCTCAAAATCCCCCCGCCTGTCCGTCCTTTCGGCGTTCGCTTGCGCCTGTGTACACGCCTGTCTCTACATCGCGCATGATCGCCTGATACCCGCCGAAGACGCCCGTCTCCGCCGCCTGGATCCTGTGCCCGCGCCGCACCAGCGCGTCGATCGTGGACTGCGGGAATCCGGGCTCGAGGTTCAGCACGCCGCCGTCGCTCGTGGGCTTGACGCTCCCCTGCGGCTCGGTTGATCCATCATGGTGGATCCGCGGCACGTCGCCGGCCTGCTGCAGGCTCATCCCGAAGTCGATCATGTTCACCACGATCTGCGCGTGCCCCTGCGGCTGCATCGCCCCGCCCATCAGGCCGAAGCTGATCCAGGGCTTGCCATCCTTCGTGATGAACGCCGGGATGATCGTGTGGAAGGGCCGCTTACCGGGCTCATAGACGTTCGGATGTCCATCCACCAGCGCGAACTGCTCGCCGCGATCTTGCAACATAAACCCAAGCGTCATCACGACACCACCATCACGCACCTCGTGCGGCACCACGCCGCTCCCCATGCCGCGATAGTTGCTCTGGATTAGCGACACCATCATGCCGCGCGAGTCCGCGACGGTCAGGTACGTCGTGTCCGCACCGCCGGGAATCACGCCGGGCTCCACCCGCCGCGCCGCCCGCGCGGGATCGATCTTCGCGGCCCGCTCCTTCGCGTAGGCCTTGCTCAGGAGGTGCTCGATGGGTGTCTTCACGAACGCCGCGTCGGCATAGAACCGCGCCCGATCCTCGAAGGCCAGCTTCTTGGCTTCGACAAACGTGTGCACGTAGTCGGCGCTCCCCCAGCCCATCGCGCGCAGGTCATAGTTCTCGAGGATGTTCAGGATCTGTAGCGCCGCGATCCCCTGCCCATTGGGCGGGATCTCCCACACGTCGTATCCGCGGTAGTTGACGCTCACAGGCTCCACCCACTCGCCCCGGTGGGCCGCGAGGTCCGACTCTTCGAGGAAGCCACCCTGCGCCCGGACCGTCGCGGCGATCACGCGTGCCGTCTCGCCGGTGTAGAAGCCATCACGCCCGTCGCGCGCGATCCGCTCATAGGTCGCCGCGAGGCTCGGATTCTTCCACACCTCACCAACCCGCGGCCCACGCGGCGACTCGCCTTCAGACCGCACCGTGAACTGCTCATTGAACGCCGGAAACTCGCGGAACCGAACCGCCGACCGCTGCCACGCATCTGCGATGATCGGCGTCATCGGAAACCCATCGCGCGCGTGCGTGATCGCCGGCGCGAGCACCTCAGCCATCGGCTTTACGCCGAACTTCTCATGCAGCGCGAGCCACCCATCCACGCAACCCGGCACCGTCACCGGCAGCGGCCCAACCGCCGGAATCTGCTCGAGCCCGCGCTCCTTCAGCACCTCGCGCAGCCGCGCCAGCGTCAGCCCCTTGGGCGACCGCCCCGAGCCGTTGTATCCATGTAGCTTCCCGTGCAGCTTCCCCGGCTGATCACCCTGCCCAGGCTCCCACACGATCGCAAAGAGATCACCACCAACGCCGCACCCCGTCGGCTCCATCAGCCCCAGGCACGCATTCGCCCCGATCGCGGCATCCACCGCCGAGCCCCCAGCCTTCAAGATGTCCAGCGCCGCCTGTGTCGCCAGCGGATGCGCCGTCGCCGCCATCCCCCGCATCGCAAGCACCTCACTCCGGGTCGCCGGCGGCACCAAAGGGGAAGGCTGCGCCAGCACCGACCCGGCGATCAGAGCAGGACCAACCAACGCCGCGGGCAGGAGTGGATTCATGCGAGCAGCATACCGCGACCCGCGCTATGGCTCCTGCCGAGCCGTCGGCGCAAGCCGACGTTCACCTCGACCACACGCATCGACGGGCTCGAGCAGAGCAAAGCGCCCCATCGGCTCGCGCCGACGGCTCTGAGGGATTTCTCTTCTTCAAGCTGCAAGGTCCACTCCCTCGGCGGTAAGTCTGATCGCAGACATCACGCCCTCACACGATCTTGACCCAGCATATTGCGACGCCGCCGCAAAGGAGCCTCAAAATGTCCACCCGCACCCTCGTCGCCCCCCTCTCCGCCCTGTCACTCCTCACCCTCGCCGCTTCCCTCGCTCCCGCGGCGATCAGCAGCGTCTCCGGCTCTACCACCTTCCTCCCAACGCCGCCGCTGGCCGTCGGCATCGGCACGCACATGAGCCCCAACGCCTTCTGCTGGAACGAGCAGACCAACGTCACCACCAGCCTCCTCATCGACATGGTCAACAACCCGGGCAGCAGCCTCGCCCCGACTCCCGGCACCATCTCCACGCCCTTCGACAGCCACTTCCTGCACTTTGACGGCATCAACGGCATCACCAACGGCCAGGGTTCCATCACCTTCACGCAACCCATCATCGGTGTGATCTTCGGCGCCCTCAGCCTCGACAACACCGACGCATCGCTGGGCTCCCTCACCACCGCCTACCCCACGGGCTTCCCCTTCCGAGGCCTCAACACCATCACGCCCAGCTGGGTCACCATCAGCGGCAACACGCTGAACTTCGACCTTAACACCCTCTCCCCAGTTGTCGAACTCGCTCAGGCCCGCATCCTCACCGCAGTCCCCACGCCCGGCTCGCTTGCCCTCCTGACTCTCGGCGGCACGCTCATCGGCCGCCGCCGCCGCTGAACCAGCACGCTCTCTCTTCCCTCTTCTCTGCTCGCTCCTGACTTTCGCTTTCCCGCTTTCCCGCTTTCCCGCTTTTCGCTTTCTCCTCTCCTCTCTCTCATCCATCGACGCCGCCTCCCAACCGGGAGGCGGCGTTCTTCGTTCCAGGTGGCACCGGCCTCCCGGCCGGTGTCTTCCCATCTCCAAAAACGCCGCTCAAAAAATCCTCCAAGTGCTGCAAGATCCCATGCCCAGCAGGCAAGTCATGGTGTCCCCGCATCGAACATCTCTCCTCTCCTCTCTCTCCTCTCTCTCCTCTCTCTCCTCACGACTCCCTCGCAGCACCCAGGACCACCCCAAACGAAAGGACTCCTATCGAACGCACAGCAATCTCCTCTCTCTCTCTCTCTCTCTGACTCTCCGACGCCGATCCCTGACCCGGGATCGGCGTTCGTTTTTGGACTGGCTTGCGGCACCTGACTCGGGTCGTCTGCCGCGCGGGGGCGGGGCTCGCGGCTCAATGCAACGCAGCGTGCCAGGACCAACCCGAGCTCGGGCGGCAGGGTCGCGGTCCTTTCCGCGTGCCCAGCGCGATGCAACGACAGCCCGCGTGCCCGGATCACGAATCTACACGTGCGCCGGCGCGTCGCTCAAGCCACACACAAATCTACAAAAAGCAAACCCCATCACTGCAAGATTCAACCCGGTGCTGGCAAGTCACTGCGTCCGAACAAGGTTTCTCCTCTCTCTGACCTCTCCTCTTTCTCCCCTCCCCTCACACCCGCACCAAACCCCGCACCAAAGGAGTCCCGTCATGAAGATCTCTACCCGCGTCCTTCTGCTCGCTCGTCTCGCCCGCCTCACGCCCATCGCCGCGATCTCGCTCTTCGCTGGCCTGGTCCCGACTGCCAACGCGGCCATCACCTCCGTCTCCGGCTCGGTGGTGCAGATCGGCGCACCCGTCTCCTGCACGCCCGGCGCCCTCACCGGCTTCCTCACCTCCGCCTGGGACGAAGCTCAGAATGTCAGCTACACCAACCTCCCCGTGGATGAGTCGCAGAACCCAGGCAGCAATGCCGGCGCGATCCCGGGCCTCCTGAACGGCCCCAACGACAGCCACTTCCTGCACTTTGAGCCCCTCCCCGGCGCCATCGGCTCCAGCGGCACCGTCACCTTCTCCGGCCCCATCTCCGGCGTCATGTTCTTCGCCACCACCCTCGACATCACCGACGGCAACGGCGTCGGCACCATCTACCCAACCACGTACCCCCTCCGTGGCATGAACGCGGCCTCGATCTTCTCTTACTCCGGCAATGTGCTCCAGTTCAACTTCGCCGTCGCCCAGCCCACCGCCGACCTCATCCAGCTCCGCGTCATGACCCGGAGCATCCCAGCCCCGGGTGCCGCGAGCCTCGCCCTCGCCGGCGGCCTCATCGCCTTCCGCCGCCGCCGCTGAACGGCCAAATCGCTCTCCCCTCTCCTGTCTCCTCTCTCTCTCTCTCTCATCCATCGACGCCGCCTCCCAACCGGGAGGCGGCGTTCTTCGTTCCAGGTGGCAATGGCCTTCCGGCCGGTGTCTTCCCATCTCAAGCAACCCCGCTCAAAAAATCTTCCCAGTGCTGCAAGATCCCGCCCCCAGCTGGCAAGTCATGGTGTCTCCGCAGAGAACATCTCTCCTCTCTCCTCTCTCGCAGCACCCAGGACCACCCCAAACGAAAGGACCCCTATCGAACGCACAGCAGTCTCCTCTCTCTCTGACACGCTCTCTGACTCTCCGACACCGATCCCTGACCCGGGATCGGCGTTCGTTTTTGGACCGCCTTGGGTAGCCCGGCGGTCCCCGCCGGTCTTCATGCCTCCAAGTGCCACGACCATCCCGAGCTCTGGCGGGATGGTCGTGGTCCTCGTCAAAGCCGCGGCTCCACATCCGCACGCAAACCCGCAACCAACCCCAGACCGCTTCAGCGGTCTTACTCGCTTTCAGGCCACCGCTTCAGCGGTGGTACAGCACGCACCACATCAACACCATCACCACCACCCCGCAGCCCGTTTCAACGGGCTTCCCGGCCGCGCGGCTTCAGCCACACACAAATCCACAAAAATCAAACCCCATCACTGCAAGATCTCGCCCTCCGCGCGCAAGTCATCGTGTCCCGCATGCCTCGCACCAAACTGCGGGGCACACAGAACACCAAGCCTGCGCACGTCGCCCAGGCACTCAATCAAGTCCGAAACGTCCCAACCCAAGGAGCCTCCCATGAACCGCATCGCCCTCGCCGTCTCACTCGCGTCCCTCGCCGCCGCCGCCTCCTCCGCACACGCCGTCGTCTCCTTCTTCGACGGTGTCTTCAACAACAGCGACTGGACGCTCACGACCTTCACCAATGCCTCCGGTGCCGGCAGCACCTCCAACGGCCTCCAGTTCCTGACCGGCGGCAATCCCAACGAGTACCGCCGCATCCGCAACCAGCTCATCGTCGGCAGCACCGGCAACGGTGCCGTCATCGGCTTCCACATGAACGTCACCGCCTTCTACACCCCAAGCTCCCAAGGCGCCATCAGCAGCATCAACTACAGCGAGGACTCCATCAACTTCGTGAACCAGGGCGGCAACGGCCAGGGCAGCGGACTCGCCATCCTCCAGAACGGCATCTACTACCGCCAGCAGAGCCCCATCCTCGTCATGCCCTTCGCCACCTTCTCGAACTGGGCTCCCAACGCCGCCCCCGGCCTCACCGCCGCCAGCTTCGCCGAAGTCACCCCCGCCGGCATCGTCAACATCGGCAGCAACCCAGATTTCTCCGCCACCGGCAACATCATGCAGCTGGGCTTCTGGCGCGGCAACTCCGCCAACCAGAACTTCAACACCGACTGCGGCATCGACAACTGGCACGTCGACATCATCCCCGCCCCCGGCGCCACCGCCCTCCTCGGCCTCGGCGGCCTCGTCGCCCTCCGCCGCCGCCGCTAATAACTAACTCAACTCTCCGTTCTCTGCTCTCCGCTCTTCCCTCTCTCCGTTCTCGTCTCTCCTCTCTCCTTCTCTCTCTCCCGCCTTTCGCTCCCCACCGACTCCTGGGTATCCGGGGCGGGCCACCTGGCCCGCCCCGGGTCTTTTTGTGCCACCGCCCGTGGCACCGGCCTCCCGGCCGGTGTCTTGCCTTGGGTGCCCCAGCCACTCCGTGGCTGGTCTCTGCTCTCCGTTCTCTAAACCAGCATCTCAGAACACGTATCCCACCTGCTTCTGCGCAACTCACTTCTCACCGCCACTCTACCGGTTGACTCCCGTCCCTCGGTCCTTCCACTCTGCTTCCGGAAGTCTCATCTTTCTCACTCTTCCCAGCGCACGGATTGCCAGGTGCCATGCTGAACAGTGAACACACCCAGGCCCGGCGGCTCCTCGGGTTTTCGAACTCGTGTCCAGTGCGTCTGAACACCTCTCCCGTTGCTGAACGCGATCCAGATTCGATCGTCGTCTGAGAGCACTGCGGCACTTGGCCACTCGTGCGATACAGGGGCTTGGACATCAAGCACCTCTACTCGGACCGATGAATCTGGCTCGATCGTTGAATGGGAGACGCTGACAATTGACCCCGCGCGTGAGACAATCACCGACGAAGGGATGACTCCCAGAATGCTTGAATCGTCATTCGATAACACCTGATCAACCACAAATCGACCATCGCGAACCGCCGCGACCGTGGTGGATCCATCCTCATGTTCGATGACAAAGAGCTCAGAAGTTGGAATCTGGATGGCCTTCCTGATCCGACGGTCATTGCTGATGAAAACCCACTCACTGCCGGGACCCAATACGTAGAGTCCTGGCACGCCAGCTTGGTCATCCCCGGGAAGAGTGGGGCCCGCGGAACTCGAACCCATCGACCCCGCGCTCGGCCTTGAACTCGGTGGAAGCGGGACGTCGGGGCCGAGCGTCAAGTCGGCATGGATTTCATTCAGTAAAAGTCCGTTGAGATTCTCGGTGCTTCGGAGAACCCACGTGCTCTCACCCACACGCACAATCGAATCGAATCGATTCTGCACGCCACGGAAGGGTACTTCGAAACCCAGCCTCGGGGGATTGGTTGAATCGACGATGAACAGCCCACCAGATCCGCCACTGGTCGCGATGTAACGGACGTTCATGTTCTTTGAGAACGTCTCCGGAAGCCGGACATGCGCCGCGACGTTGACCCACACCACCCAGCATACCGGCAGCACGGCCAGGAGCAGCACGCACGCAAGAATGACGACACCATGAATCTTTCGTAGAGCCATTGACACCACCTCCCAACTTATCCTGCCGCGTGATACACGAATGGCCTCTGGGTCGTGCTGTCCTGGTCGTGGAAACGCACTCGACCCTCATACGCAAAACCTCTATGAATCGTATCACAGTTCACGCGGCCCCAAGAATTGCGGCGGCCCGCCTTGCCGATGCCGACCGCCTCGAAACTCACTGGCCGTCAGTGATGGAGGAGCGCGCACAGCGACCAACGACCGCCTCGAAAAGCACGCTCCAAACCCCCGCGAACCCTCCCCGCCCCCAGTACCATCCGCCCATGCTCTCCTTCATCATCCCCGCCCGCAGCCAGCCCGACGAGACCGCCGAGTGCCTGGAGTCTCTCTTCCAGTCACTCCGCCTCCTCAACCTTGAGCCGCATAGCGAGTTCCTCTTCCTCGATGACAACTCGCACGCCGAGTACAAGCTCGCCGATCTCTTCAAGCACTTCCGTTCTGGGACGCGCCAGCCCGTCCATATCGCGCGCTTCAAGCAGTGGCAGCACTACACCGGCGTCTTCGCCTATGGCCTCTCCAAGGCCCGCGGCGACAACGTCTTCTTCATCTCCAACGACATGGTCGTGACGCCCGCCTGGCTCCGCACACTCATCGCCGTCGGCGCCATCGACCCCTCCTTCGGCATCGTCCGCGGCACCGGGTCCATCGTCGACAGCCATCCCGAGCACTCCCTGCCCTTTCCCGGCATTCCCAACTCGCGGCAGGACTTCTTCGAGTTCGCCGAGTTCGTCTCGCGCTCCCACGGCCTGGGCGTCGTCGAGGACTTCGCCTTCTCCGGCGACGCCGTCATGGTCAAGCGAGCCCTGATCGAGAAGATCGGCGTGATGGACCGGCGCTTCTTCGGCTACTTCGGCGATCCCGACTACGGCCTGCGCGCCCGCCGCGCGGGCTTTCGACTGGTCTGCGCCAAGGGCGCCTGGCTCAACCACTTCGGCCAGGGCCATGTCCGCGCCGATGTCGAGCGCGAGAAGACCACCTACGACGCCCAGCACGAGAAGCGCATGGCCCTGGTCGCCAAGGCCTACGAACTCTTCCGCCTGAAGTGGGACCTCTCCCTCGCGCCCAGCTTCCTGAACGTCCAGAGCATGGACTGGGACAAGCTCATCAAGGCCACCAAGCCCAAGGGCTACGACTTCACGCCCCCCATCGGCGATGAACCGGGCCTCGTCGACCTCCTCTAACCAGCCAGATCCCCAAACCCGCCCCTTCAGGAACCGCTGATGCAACCCGGCAACGCGAATCCCGAACCAGTCACGGGTCCGGCAACATCCCCGGATCCAGATCAGGGGAACGCCATGCCCACGCCCGCCGCCGCCAACGCAGGTCCGAACGCCCAGCCAGCCGGGGCCGCCGCGCGCTTCGACGATCCCATGTTCGAGACCAATCTCCAGCCCTGGGAGCGCACCTACACCACATTCCTGCACCTGACCGCTCTGACGGGTCTGCTCTTTGGTCTGCCCGTCATCGGTGCCCTCATCATGTGGGCCATCAAGAAGGACTCTTCGGTTTACGTCGCCGACCACGGCAAGGAAGCGATGAACTTCCAGCTCTCACTCGTCATCTACTTTGTGGTCGGCATCGCGCTCACCGCCAGCGGCATCGGCGCGTGCGTCGGCATGCCGCTCATCGGCGGCGTCTACATCCTCGGCATCGTCGGCATGATCCTCGCCGCTGTTGCCGCAAATCAGGGCCGCTACTACCGCTACCCAATGTGCCTCCGCATGATCGCGTGACATTGGAAGTGGACAAGCCAGAGTCTTGAGGGCAGTCCAAAGCCGCGCGCCCTTCCGACATCTACCCTCCCCCGTGAACCCGCCCATCCACCTCGACATCAAGAAAGACCGCGGCGTCACCATCCAGTGGGATGAGGACACCACGTCCTACTACTCCGTCGCCTACCTCCGCCGCATGAGCCCCTCGGCAGACATGAAGCAGCTCCGCGAAGAGATGGAAAAGAACCCCCTCGCCATCCTCCCCGCGTCGAGCGCCTCCGGCCCCCTCACCATCCTCGACGCCCAGCTCAAAGGCAACTACGCCCTCTGGATCCGCTTCAGCGACGGCCACGAAACCGGTATCTACTCCTGGCAATACCTCCGCGAGATCGATCCCAATCTCAAATCCAACGCGTGACGCGCAACTCGCGTGTCACGCCCCTCACCCCATCCGCACCACGCCCTTCCCCTTCACCACCTCGCCCACGACGCGGACCTTCTCGCCCATCTTCGTCAGCTTCTCCATCACCGCTTCCGCGAACGCCGGCTTCACGATCACGCAGTACCCCAGCCCCATATTGAACACGCGCCACATCTCTTCCTCCGGCACGTTCCCCTTGGCCTGAAGGAACCGGAAGACCGGCGGCACATCCCACGACTCCGGATCCACCTTCGCATCCAGCGTCGGCGGCAATGCGCGGCACAGATTCCCCTCGATCCCCGACCCCGTGATGTGCGCCATCCCCGTGATCACGTTCTTCACCGCATACTGCCGCTGCACGCGCACGATCGGATCCGCATAGATCCGCGTCGGCGTCAGCAGCACCTGCCCCAGCGTCCGCGCCGGCTCTTCGGTGCCAGTGTCCGCGGCGACGTCGGCCGGGGCGGCGGTCTTCGCGGGCTTCCTTGTCGCCTTCTTCTTCGCCGCGGTGCTGTTGAGCTCGGGATAGACCTTTCCGAGTTCGAGCCCCGCATCCTTCACGATCTTCCGCACCAGCGAGTACCCGTTGCTGTGGATCCCATCGCTCGCCAGCCCCAGGATCACGTCCCCCGCCCGCACGCGCCCAGGCTGCTGCGCCCGCTTGAGCTCCACAACGCCCACCGCAAACCCCGCAAGGTCAAAGTCACCCTTCGCGTACAGGTCTGGCATGTTCGCCGTCTCGCCGCCAAGCAGCGCACACCCCGCGCGCCGGCACCCCTCCGCCACGCCCCGCACCAGCGCGTGCAGCATCTCCGTCTTCACCTCCGGCACCGCGATGTAGTCCAGGAAAAAGAGCGGCTCGGCCCCCTGCACGATCAGGTCGTTCACGTTCATCGCGACCAGATCGATCCCCACCGTGTCATAGACGCCAAGCTCCGCCGCCAGCTTGATCTTCGTCCCCACCCCATCCGCGCACGCCACCAGCACCGGATCCTTGTAGTTCCGCTTGAAGAGCTTCTGGTTGAAGTCCAGCCGGAAGAGCCCCGCAAACCCGCCCGGATTGTCAATCACCCGCGGCGTGTGCGTGCGGCGAAGCACCGCACCAAGCGACTCCGTGAAGGCGTCCTTCTTGTCAATGTCCACACCAGAATCGGCATACGTCGTGCGTTTGGCGGCAGATGGCATGGGCCAAGAATAGCGGCACCCCGCCCCACCGGTTCGCTCTCAACACCCGTCTCTGCCTCACCCCTCAACGCCACGCCCGCGCAACCAACCTAGCTCCCACGCCCCAACCCCCGACGCATCAAACACCACCTCTTTGCCGCGAAGCGGCAGCGGTGAGTAGCCGTGGGCAGCCGCGAAGCGGCGCCCACGGAACGCTCCGCTATTCGACTCCGCACCGCGAAGCGGTGCAGGTGCGCGATCAACCATCGTGCGATCATTGCAGAACAACCGCGGGACACTCGACATCATCCGTGAGTACGCTTCAGCGGCGCGAATTCCAAGGGGAATCACGACATGAGCGATGCGAGCACCGATCAGCCCAGCGGACCCGCCGGCGGCAACTCAGCGAGGCTCAACTCAGTCGTCGCAGCCAAGGCCCTCCGCCAGGGATTCGCATGGCTTGCCAAGCCGCCATACTCGCTCAGGATTGTGGAAGACGGAAGCACGAACGATCACAACGGATTCGAGTATGCCCGTATGCTATTCAGAAATACACACTGTGATGTCTGCGTGTGTTGGCACCCACTTCAGTCAGAGTTTGGTATGGCCGTTTCTACGGATGAGCAGCGTGGGAAGACACGTTGGGGCGTGCTGGCCACCGAGTATTGCCTGATGCTGGTTGACGACCTGCCCTACCGAGGTTTGTATGTGAAAAGTCTGGAAGAGCTCTCGATGCTGTGCGAAGTAACTTCGGCTGCCCTGCGGCGACACGCGGGATTGCTGGATGCGCGATGCGCAGAAGTCTCGCAGAGCATCAGCGATCGAGTGGACGCCATCCTGGCAGAGCAAGCCGACTAGCCCCGTCCCAATCACGCTCCGCCCCTCATCTCGGAAGCCCCAGCCATGCCCGAACCCAGCACCGACCTCATCAAGCACATCATCAGCATCCGGGATTACTCGATCGCGATGGGCCAGCTCACGTGGGACAGGAGCGGTGGGGGAGCGCAGGCCGGACCGAGCACCGACGATGCCAGCCCAACGTCCGCGGCCGATCCAAGGGCCATCGCAACGAAGGCGATCAAGGGCGCTGTGGATGTGGCGATCCGCGGCATGCTCTACGCCTTCATCCTCACAGACCTGAATGGAAGCCGCACCGACATCGAGTCGTACGGCTACTTCCAAGATTGGATCGCTGAGCACTCTCGTTTCGACAAGA
>JBBASU010000022.1:50514-59106 GCA_040399065.1 Phycisphaerales bacterium
CGTCGCCGCCTCAATCTTCTCCGGCGCCTCATACCCAAGCCCGAAGACCGTGCTGTTGAAGAGCTCCAGCGAGCACTCCTCCTGCCGGATGAACCCCGTCTTCCGAGGCAGCTTCCCAAGCCGGTGCAGGTCCACCATCCCGCAGACGCCCGCCGCCGTCGTCAGCTCGATCGCCGTCCACGTCCGCCCAAAGAGCTCAATCGCGTGCACCGCCCGATGGAACGAGCGCTGCACCATCTTCCCGCTCTTCTCGCCGATCGCGTTGACGAAGACCACCACCACATCCTCCACCGTGCGAGGGAGCGATGTCTCAAAGAGGTCCACCAGCAGCTGCCGGTCAAACCGCGTCTTCCGAGGCCCCGCGGGCTCAGCATGCTCCAGCGACAGCCGCAGATCATGCAGCAGGAACTTCATCAGCTCGCAGTGGCCCGGGTACCGGATCGTCTTGTACGCGATGTTCGCGTTCTTCCCCGAGCGCCCTTCCTTGACGAGCGTTTCAAGCAGCGAGCCCACGCCGCCAGAGGTATAGAACGCCTCATACTCCACACCCTCAAAGCTGAACCGCTCCAGCCCCTCGAGCGCGGGCACCTTCACGTCAAACCCATTCAGCATGACGTTGCAAGGCTCGCAATACTCGTTCACCACGCCCGCGGGCGACCACGTCACGTTGTACTTCAGCTGGTTCGTCGGATACTGCGGCAGCGCACCCACGCGCAGCGTGAGGTCATGCACCTTGTCCAGCTTCTTCGCAAGCTCATACGCCGCGATCGCGATGTACCCCGGCGCCAGCCCGCACTGCGGCACCAGCGCCACCTTCGCCCGCCCCGAAGCATCAATCGCCCGCACCTTCTCCGTCGTCTCGACGTCCTCGGTCACATCGAAGTAGTGAACCCCCAGCTCGTTCGCCGCCTCCGCCACGCCCTCGACATAGTTGAAAGGCAGCATGCACACCACCGCGTCATGCCCCTTGAGCGCCTCACGCACCTGCGCCTTGTCAGAAGCATCGACAGCCCGTGTCGCAAAGACCTGATCCACCTTCATCACGCCAGAGAGCCGCTCCCGGAGGCTCTGCGTCACCGCATCCAGCTGCCCCTGCTCCCGGTCCGCAAGCGTCACGGTGTAGTTCCCGCGCGAGAACGTCAGCAGCATCTCAGCCACAGATTTGCCAACCCAGCCCGCACCAAGCACCAGCACACGCATCGCCGCCATACTCGCTCCTCTCGCAGATGAAAAAGCCAGACCCCCCGCAGGGCCCAGATTGTTCGCACGCCGCGCCCCGAAAGCGCGTTTCCTGTGGCCGCGGCCTCCCCTCCGCCTTTCCCCCTCCCTTCTCCACACAATCTCCGCCCTCACCCCACCTATCCCGTCACGCCACACTCGCCCAACCCGCCCGAGACTTCTACCATCCCCTTCTGGCCCCTGGCCTCAAAACTCGTCCAGACTTGTCCTGACACACCCGGCACTCCACGCCGGACCATTCACCCGGGCCACCAGCCCACAGAGGAGACGTCTTCACATGGCGCGTACCCAGCTCTTCACCTCCGAGTCGGTCTCGATGGGCCACCCCGACAAGGTCGCCGATCAGATCTCCGACGCAGTCCTCGACGCCATGCTCGCCGACGATCCCTACAGCCGCGTCGCCTGCGAGACCCTCTGCTGCACAGGCCTCGTCGTCGTCGCCGGCGAGATCACGACCAACACCTACGTCAGCATCCCCGACCTCGTCCGCGAGACCGTCCGCGAGATCGGCTACACCTCCGGCGACATGCGCTTCGACGCCGACTCCGCCGGCGTCATGGTCGCCCTCAACAAGCAGTCCAACGACATCGCCATGGGCGTCGACCGCGAGGGCGCGGGCGACCAGGGCATGATGTTCGGCTACGCCTGCCGCGACACCGCCGAGTTCATGCCCCTCGCCATCGACCTCTCCCACCGCCTCGTCGAGCAGCAGGCCCACGTCCGCCGCGAGAGCAAGGTCCCCGGCCTCCGCCCCGACGCCAAGAGCCAGGTCACCGTCGAGTACGAGAACAACAAGCCCGTCCGCGTCGACACCGTCGTCCTCTCCACCCAGCACGACCCCATGTGGAACGACCGCCAGGGCGATCTCAAGAAGGAGATCACCGAGCACGTCATCAAGGCCGTCCTCAAGGAGTGGTGGAACCCCGGCATCAAGATCCACGTGAACCCCACCGGCCGCTTCGAGATCGGCGGCCCCCACGGCGACACCGGCCTCACCGGCCGCAAGATCATCGTCGACTCCTACGGCGGCATGGGCCGCCACGGCGGCGGCGCCTTCAGCGGCAAGGACCCCACCAAGGTCGACCGCTCCGCCGCCTACATGGCCCGCTACATCGCCAAGAACGTCGTCGCCGCGGGCCTGGCCGACCGCTGCGAGATCCAGCTCTCCTACGCCATCGGCGTCGCCGATCCCACCAGCGTCTACGTCGACTGCTTCGGCACCAACAAGGCCGACGAAGAGAAGATCTCCAGCGCCGTCCGCGAAGTCTTCGGCCTCACCCCCCGCAAGATCATCGAAACCCTCGACCTGCGCAAGCCCATCTACTCGCCCACCGCCAAGCACGGCCACTTCGGCCGAAAGCCCTACGAAGGCCAGTACTTCGACCCCGTCAAGCGCGTCCACCGCGGCCCCAAGATCAACTTCTTCAACTGGGAAAAGACCGACAAGGCCGAAGCCCTCAAGAAGCTCTGCTCCTAACCACTCTCGTGGCACCGGCCTCCCGGCCGGTGTCCCGCTTTCAGTACCCCGCCTCTCTCCTCCTCTTCCTACACCCTCCTAGTGGGGCAGGCGTCCCGCCTGCCTCTACACCAACCTACTTCTTCCTCCTCTTCCCTACTCCTCTTTCTCCATCACCGCAAACATAACAAGCCCAAAAAAGGCCCCCAAAACCGGGGGCCTTTTGCCGCGCCGATCTCTGGGTGGTGTGCCGGTCCCCGGCACTCTTCCGCACGGCACTCAACATTGAAGCAGCAAAACAACCTCGCCACCAAAGCCCACTCTGTGTAGAAACCAAGCACACCCATTGCGATCAGTTCTGCGGTCCCGTCCCCATCAAGCCCCATCTTCCCCGCAGCCAACACGTGCAAGTCTCGATGCTCGCGCGGATCTGCCGTGTCTCTGACCCAAGTGCCTAGTGCCCAGTGCCTACCTCTCCACCTCCCGCTCACGCTTCTCCATCGTGAACGGCCCCACCTTCACCGTCAGCCGCTCGCGCTCATGCACCAGCCCCGCCGCGCCATAGCTCGACCGCCGCTCGCGCGTCACCACCGCGCCACGCAGCTCCAGCCGCAGCGTCGCCAGCACCGCATCAAGCCCATTCCCCTCCTCGCGCGCACCACCCGCAATCCGCTCAACCACATGCTCCACCACATGCGTCGCCTCCCCGCGCGACACCGATCCCCTCGCTCGCCCATCCGCCCCAACCTCCACCGACTCCACCTTCGCCTCACTCTTCGCCACCGCCCCCGGCTCCAGCCTCGCCGGCAAAATCTCAATCGGCGGCACAAAACTCAACATCGTCCCACGCTCCGCATCGCGCAGCGTCACCATCTCCACGCCCCCCGCCGCGCCACGCCGCAGCCCCAGCTCCCGCACCATCTCCCACGCGCCACTCTCTGATCCGCGCCGCTCAAACCGCAACGTCCAGCTCCCATCCGCCCCCGGCGCGTCCGTCGTCCGCCGCTCGCTCGCCCACGAGTCCGCCGCGCCCTTGCGAACCTCGCGCAGCAACACCTCACCCGGCGAATACAACATCTCCGGCGTCAGCACACGCCCACCCATCGCGGCACCAGACGGCGCACTCGCCGCCGCTGAAGCGCCGCTGACCTCGCCGCTCACCTCACGCGGCCCGCGCAGCGGCTCCTGACTCCCCGCACAACCCAAGCACGCCACGCCCCCCACGCACGCGGCCGCGCCCAGAGCGCACGCCGCCTCCCAGCGCCCGCGCCACCGACCTACGCCACCCCTCACCGCCTCCACCACATCCGCTTCGTATACTCGCGCCATGATCGATCGGCTCCCCTGGGTTCACCGCGCCTCTTCCGCCCTCCGCGCCCGCACACAGCTCGCGGCAGCCTGTCTCACGCTCACATCCATCGCCACACTCCCCACACTCTCCGGCTGCGACTCCATGACGCTCAAGCCCGGCGCCAAGGGCATCTTTGATGGCGCCTCCGGACCCGGCCCCACCGAGGCCGCCGAGTGGTCCATCGACAGGTTCGACGCCGACAAACGCTATCGCGGCACGCTCCTCCTCGCCAACGCACCCTGGGCCAACGAGCCCGTCTACATCAAGCTCTTCACCGACAATATCAACGATGTCGATCCCGGCGTCCGCGCCGCCGCCATCCGAGGCCTCGCCAACCACGGCAGCCCAGAGCACGTCCAGATCATCGCCGCCCGCCTCACCGACGAAGAC
Organism: Phycisphaerales bacterium; assembly: GCA_040399065.1. Classification (GTDB taxonomy): domain Bacteria; phylum Planctomycetota; class Phycisphaerae; order Phycisphaerales; family UBA1924; genus JBBASU01. Next base: position 54,951 of record JBBASU010000022.1, read on the forward strand.
CCCGGCGTCCGCGAGATGGCCGCCCGCGCCCTCCAGCGCATCCACAGCCCCGACGCCATCGACCCGCTCCTCGAGCGCCTCGACCCCGCCAAAGAGAGCGAGTTCAGCGTCCGAACGCAGGCCGCCCGCGCCCTGGGCCAGTACCGCGAAACCCGCGTCGTCGAACTCCTGATCCAGACGCTCGACGACGACAACCTCGCCGTCACCGACGCCTGCCGCAGCTCCCTTCGAACCCTCACAGGCCAGGACCTCGGCCTCTCCCGCGCCGCCTGGGCCACCTGGTACAAGGCGCAGGAAACCAGCGAGCAAGTCTTCGCCGCTGGCGGCACCTACATGTACCCAATCTACTCACGCGACCGCGACTGGTGGGAATACTTCCCCTTCGTCCCACCGCCGCCAAACGAGCAAGCCAGCACGCCGGCTGGCCTGATCCCGGGCGAATAATGCTCGCGCGGGTCGCCGCGAACAGGCTCAAATCGGCGGCTTCCAAGCCCCCTGCGCCTCCCGCATCGACATCGGCGACGACAGCAGCTCCTGCATGATGATCGCCCGCCGCAGTTCCGCCGGCGACATCCCGCCCGCCGTCGCCGCGACACCCGTCATCCCCGACCCGCGCGCCACGTTCAGCGGCGAGCCAGCCTGCGTCGCGCGCTTCGACTGAGCATCCGTCGCGCGCTCCGTCGGATTCGCAAAGGCCAGCGCCATCGCCGCCTTGTCCTCGGCATCACGCTCGAGCCGCGCCCTGTCCCGCGCCGCAACGTCCGAACGCCGCTTCGCATCGTCTTCGCGCTGCGCCTGCCGCACCTGCCCGCGCACGACCTGATCAACCTTGTCCTGCTTCGCCTCGCGCTTGCCGCTCGCCTCGCGCCGCTGCGCCTGCGCGATCATGCCGCCCTGGCTGATCCCGCTCGGCGCCGCCGTCCCACTCGGCTGCTGCGGCAGTGGCCTCGCCATCGGCGCCCGCGACCCAACCGGCTGCTGCGGCGGCCTCGACACAGATCCAGGCCCACCCGGCACGCCACGCGTCGGCGAGGTCCGCGCCGATGGTGCACGCTTGGGCACCGGCGCAGCCTCCGGAGGCAGCGGCATCTCAATCACCACGCCCCCCGGGAGCCGAACCAGCGTTGTCTGCGGCCGCGCCGCAGTCTCCGCCTCATCCTCACCCTCACCCGATCCACCAAACGTCGCCGCCGCGCTCGGCGACGAATCCACACGCCGCCCAGTCCGCAGCTCCTCCAGCGCCTCGCGCTCCCGCCTCACCGCATCGCGCCGCTTCTGAGCCTGCCCTCGAAGGTGATTCAGCAGCCCCGCCACAACCGGCCCGCCAAAGGCAAGCAGCACGACGAGAATGTCGAGGTTGCCAAGGAGCCACCGAATCACTTGCTGAATCGTCATACGTGCCCCGATCCTACGCGACCCACCACCGCCCCATCACCCGCCGCCCCAGTCGCCACCAGCGCCTGTACGCCCGCCTCCCCGACCATCTCAAACCGCGCACCAAACAACGCCGCCATGCGCTCCGCCGTCACCACCTCACGCACCTCACCCTCGCCCACCACCACACTCCCCATCCCCCCCTCCCCCTCCCCCAGCGCCAGCGCCCGCGTCGCCGTCCGCAGCACCAGATTCAGATCGTGCATCACACACACCACACACAGCCCCCGCCGCGCAAGCTCCCCAAGCAGCGACAACGTCGAGAGTGCAAACCCAGCATCCATCGACGCCACCGGCTCATCCGCCAGCAGCACCTTCCCCGACAGATCGCAACCTTCCGAAGCCCCAAGCTGCGCCAGCGCCCGAGCCAGCACAGCCCGCTGCTGTTGTCCCGCCGAGAGCGTGCCAAACGCCTCATTAGCCCGGTCCATCAGCGACACCTGCCTCAGCGCGGAATCAACATCTTCCTTCGCGTCACTGCCGCGCGCGTACCGCCCCATCCCCACCACCTCGCGCACGCTGAATCCAAACGCCCCCTCCGCCCGCTGCGGCACATACGCCAGCACACAAGCCCGCTCCCGCGCACCATACGTCTCAAGCCCCCGCCCACCCAGCACCACCCGCCCCGACCTCAGCCCAACAGCCCCCAGCATCGCCCGAAGCAGCGTCGTCTTCCCAACCCCATTCGCCCCAACCACCGCCGTCAAACTCGCGGCCGGAAACCCCGCACTCACACCCCCAAGCACCAATCGCCCAGAAAGCCCAGCAACCAACCTGTCAACCTGAATCGAGTCCAAGCCAAAGGCTAGGAACAAGAGCCAGCCCACGCAGCCAAGAAGCAGGCACGTCAGCGCGATCGCATGATCGCTCTTGGGTAGCCCGACGGTCCCCGTCGGTCTTCATGACGCAGCAGACACGCAGTGTTCTCAAATCAAGTGGTGTTCAGTCCAGAAGACATTCAGCGGTCTCTTGGCAAGACGGTGATTGCTCTGGCCAGGCACGCAATCCGCCAACAAGCAAACACTCAACACGTGCCAACGCCGCGAACCTCTCAGCAGTTCCAAGCCTTCTTCTCTGTCTTCTTTTTCCCGCCCTCAGTCCCGAAGGGACGAAGGCATGCAGCCACGGGCGGAGCGAAGCGAAACCCGTGGAAGCTCGACTCTGAATCCAAACTGCCCCGGAGGGGCAGAGGAATCTCAATCAACCAACCCACACACAAACACACTCGCGCCTCATCCAACGCCTCCCCCTCACCCCGCCACATCCAGCCGCGGCTTCTCCTCCCCCTTCCCCTTCTTCCCACCCTTCCGCGCCGTGTACCCCTTGATCCCCATTGTCCCCTCGCCACTCTCCCGATCCTCGCGAGCTTCTTCCTCCGCATTCCCCGCCAGCGGGCGCACCTTCCCCGACGCCTCCACCGCCTCCGCGCCCACAATCAGCTCATCCTCACCCCGCCGCCCAACCCGCCGCGCCGCCGCCCCTTCCTTCTTCGGCGCAGGCTTCGCCCGCTCCGCAGCACCAAGGCCCGCAAGGGATTGCGCAATGTTGGTAGGAGATACCGGCATGTGTTAGGGATCGACCATCCCAAGCCGAACCCTTCAACAAAACCGCCCCAAACCCACTTCTCGGCCCACCCCAAACCCGCTTCCCGCTCCCCGCCGCCTCGCTTCGACTCTTCCTTCTTTTCGCTTTCCCGCTTTCCCGCTTTTCGCTTTCCCCTAAGCCCCAATCGTGTTAATCCCGCAATCCACATAGATCACTTCGCCCGTGATCCCCGCCGACAGATCGCTGCACAGGAACGCTGCCGTCCCACCCACATCGCTCCCCTCCACATTCCGCCGCAGCGGTGCGCGCTTGGCCACTTCCTCCTCCATCTTCCCCGTCCCACCAACCGCCGACGACGCCAGCGTCCGCAGATACCCGCCGCTGATGATGTTCACGCGGATCTTGTCCGGCCCCAGGTCGCTCGCCAGGTACCGCCCCGTGCACTCCAGCGCGGCCTTCGCCACGCCCATGATGTTGTACCCCGGCACCACCTTCTCAGCACCGTAATAGCTCATCGCAAGGATCGACCCGCCCCCGGACTTCGCCATCAGCGGATGCGCGGCCCGCGCCAGCCCCAAAAGCGTGTACGACGACACATCAATCGCAGACAGATACTGCGCCCGAGGCGTCGTGATGAACTTCCCCGGCTGCAGAAGGTCGCGCTCGGCAAACGCGATCGAGTGGATCAGAAAATCCATCCGCCCAAACGAGCCCGCATACGCCTCAAACGCCGCCGCAATGTCCTCATCCTTCCCAGCATCCAGCGGCCGCAGCCACGGATCACTCACCCCCAGCGCATTCACCGACCGCAAAGTCCGAGCCTGGTTCCGATCCCCCGGCAGATGCGTAAACGCACAAGTCGCCCCCTGCGCCATCAGACTCTGCGCGATGTACCACGCATAGCTCCGCTCATTCGCAATCCCAACCACCATCCCAACCTTGCCATCCAGAAGTCCCATGACAGTCTCCAGGGGTGAAGGCCACTCTAGGAACCCAGGCACGCCGGCTCTCCGAACCGACTCCGCTCCCGGGTGGCCCGACGGTTCCCGTCGGTCTTGAAAAGCCCTGCGAAGGAGTGCACGTACCAACCACCCCGCCCCACCCCCTCCCCCCAACTCTTCATGGGTCATGACTAGCTGAGCCTCACCGGAAGCTTCCGGATAGGCTGATTTCCTGT
>JBBASU010000023.1:0-4751 GCA_040399065.1 Phycisphaerales bacterium
CAAGGCTATTCGCGCCCTACCTACCACCGGATGCGCGGTTTTGGGATAGCCTCTAATATTGATCAGGTCGTATTCCCAAATTGCGTGCGCACTCTCCGTTTGCCAGAGATGAGATCTTGCTCCATAGAAAACAGCGATTATTGCGATCTTGCTACAAACAAATGGAAACTGACCGACTTGCAGGATAATCTATGGACGTTAGCTGGAATGAAAATGATTATAAATTATTAGATCAATGTGCAGACGCTAAGGTTACTCATCAATCGGCCTGGCGATCTTGGTCTTTCGGCGTATTGTGTAGAAAGCGAACTAGACAATCTAGGTCCTCTTTTTCGGCGCAGCCGAATACAATGATAAGCCGTAGGTCGCGACGAAGAACCGTCGCCGCAGAGAGCCCGGCGTGTATGTTGTAAGACTCGGCGAATGGCTGCCACCCCTCTCCCTTGCTAATCGTGACAACTGGGTTTGTCCGTGCAAACATCTCAGGAATGATAAGTCGTTCTTGGTTGTCGGATGGGTTCCCCCAAAGCGGGAACATAGATGGAAATGGAAGGGGGTCTATCACAGACTCGTCATTAATCTGCATGCCTGATAGAGAAACGAGTGGAGTGGGACATGGGACCACCATGAGAGAGCGGTTGCCTTCGCTCGGGCCTGTCAGATTGCCAGAGAGTTTGACTTGAGCTGGTCCTTCGCGAGAGGTCAAGGTTTGCCATGCGTGGTTGACCGGCCAGGCGTCGGCGAACGGAAATGCCAGAAAGCGGTACGCGCCATTAACCCCGTCGCCTGGCTCGATCTGAACAAGGTAAACACTTTCATTCACACCAACGGTCTTCACTCGCGCCGCAAGCTGTCCACCACCGGGAACGCCAGCACGAAGCGACCGCTCGATCCTCTCAAAGTGTGATTCTCCTGAGCCTCCGACCACGGCTCGATTCGCATGGCCAAGCGATCGAGTTTGGAAGCCACGAGAGTTAATCTGTCCAACCGCTGGTTGTGGAGGAGCAACGATGAAGTCCAAATGAGAGTTCAGACCAGGCTTGAAGAGCAGTGACCGACCCACAAATCCGCTCTTAGCCGACAGTTCGGAGAATGGGGAGGTCAGATCAACGGGGTTTGTTTCGCTATCGTCCCAACGGAACTCGCGACGGAGCGTGTCAGGATCTGGAACGAGCTTTATCGGGACCGGCCCGTCACCAACGTATCGCCATGGCACGAGTCCATCAGGCCCCGCGACACTTTCGCCACTCGCGCTGCGCCATTTTGCCTGCGGACCGGGTTGATTGATTAGAGAATAATTGTCACGCATTGCATCAAAACGACCTCCTGCGTGATTAACGGCATCTGCCAGCCGATGCAAGTCACGATCGAGTATGTTGGATGGTAAACCTCTATATGCTCCCACAGATACTGACCATCCGTGCTTCGAAAGTATGGCGAATGAATCGGTTGACCGGCGGTATTTCAAAGCTTCATGGTTGGCATCGAGTGGTTGCGTTTGATGGACGCGAGCACCCCATCCAATCGACGCACTTTCTAGTTCAAATGGCGAGGCCTGTTCCGGCCAAACATAGCGTACACCAAATAAAAACAAGACAGTAAATGCGAGGAACCCTGCGGCTCCTATCATGAGGATTTGCGCACATTGTCTTCGGTTTCGTAAATACATTTAGGACCCGGCGATAATCCAAATGTAATCACTCGCCGGGCGACCAGTCCCGTCTTCTAGGTGGTCACGCATGTCTTGGTCTTCATGCCAAGGGTTCGGATCTGTCCAAGGCCTATCCCTAGGATCGTGCGGCGTGATGCTGTCTGGAGTGCGCAGCGGTAGCACGTCGTCGTCAGGTTGTCCTGGTGTTGGATCGAGGAATGGAATCCAATCAATATCTTCCAAAGGGGTGGTGCTCGGGAAAGGGCCATACACTTCGCCCGACATGGGATCGATTACGAAGTAGTAACCATTGTACGTGATCATAAGGACGGCATGCCCTGCCTTGCCGTGTTTTCCGCCCTTGCCCACGCCCCAGGTGTGCCACCAATACATCCAGAGAGACTGTGACTGGATACCAGGGTACTTGGTGTCGAGTCCATGATTCTTAAGCCAAGCCCAATACGCCTCCGCATAATCATCGCAATCAAAGCCGGGAAACCAGAAGGGCTGGTCTTTTATGTATTCGACTCCATCAAGGTCTGAGTCTTCGAGCTGGTCTTCAAGCCATTTCTTTAGATCCTTGATATCTTGAGGTACATCGTCGCCGTCGAGTGGTTGAACGCCACCTTCATCTGATTCATCTGCACTTGGCGGTGACAGGCCTTCCGAGATCAAGTTGCCCTCTCCATCCATGTAGACGCAAGCAAATTCTGGGTGGTCCTCCGGGTGGGCGTACGCCTGCGCGACAAGGTCTAAATGCTCGATAAACACAAAGGAATCTTCGTCGCTAGTGCTCAAAGTTCCGGTCAGCGTGTATTGACGGAACTCCGCTAAAACTTGAGGATCATCGCGTAGCAAATCATCTAACAAGTACACGGGACCAGCGTGAGGATTCGGCTGAAGCCGGCTGGCGTACAGCTTTTCGAATATTGCGAAGGCCGGTCCGAATGGATCCCACTCTCTGGGAAGTTAAGGTAGAACAGTGAACTGGAAAGTCTGGCCCTGTGGGGGCAGGATTCCAGTCTCACGCACCTGCCAGAAAAGAGGTGTCCATTGCTCGACCTCATTCCGGATTCGCTGCTCCAAGTCTGCGGGAGGGGGCAGAATCTGAGCTTCTACAGAACACGCTTGTACGAGTATCGCAACAGCTCCGATGGCTTTGAGTGAGTTCTTGGTCATTAGCAAACTCCTACGAATGAAGGACAAGTGATTTGTCTACAACTACGTGAACATCCGCTACGTTCAGAGTCTAGCATGGAATCGCTGGCTCACGCAAACTGCGAGCCAGACTGACTGCACTAGGTGTCTGTGAGGTGCTCTTGCCCGTCAGTCTTGCTCAGCCGCTGATTTCGTTTGTCAAGGGCGTTCGAAGTCGGTGCTCGTTCCAGTGGTGCTGGGTGTTAGCTACCACGACCGTGGGCCTTTGGCCCGGAGTGGTGGCACCGGAGTTTGGTGCCACCAGTCCGCCCCGGCGTGCAACGCGGTGAACTCAAGCAACTCGCTTCCCGGGCTTTCGAGCCATGCGGCGATTCGGCCATGCGGCCACGCGGCTTTCGCCCCTTGGGCGTTCGGTCGTTGCGAGTGGCTTCAGCCACTCGGCGAGGGCTTCTTTGGCTTTTCGGCCCCTGGGGCCGACCTCCGGTCTGAAGCATGTCGGCGTGGCTGAGGTCCGGCGGATACCGCACGAGCGCGTGCAGGTGATCGGGCAGCCCGACGGGGTTGGCCCAAGGGGCCAGGAGTTCAAAGCACATGCCTTCGAGTGGCTGAAGCCACTCGCAACGGCCGAGCGCCCAAAGGGCGAAAGCCGGGCCACCTTGCAAAGACGCGTTCAGTTCATGGCGTTGCCCGTTGGGGCGCGGCTGGTGGTGGTCTGCTTGGTTTCGAGTTCGACCATGACCATTTCGTCAGAGCCCGAAATGATCGTGGCACTTCTCCACCACTCTCGGGCCTTTGGCCCGGAGTGGTGGCACCGGAGCGGGGGAATCGGAAGACGAGGGAAGACACCGCCCGGGAGGGCGGTGCTACTTGGACCTACGCTCCTTGCATGCCTCAGGATGATGGCCAGAAGCGTGGGACCAAGGACCTTGTGCGGCTTCAGCGGTACATGGCCGATGCGGGCGTTGCGGCCCGGCGGGTGTGTGAGCTGATGATCACTGAGGGGAAGGTGCGGGTCAATGGTGAGGAGGTTCGGCGGCTGCCGATCTTCATCGATCCTGACCAGGATCGGGTGGAGGTTGAGGGGCGGACGCTGCGTGGGCCTGAGCGCACGATGTATCTGATGGTGAACAAGCCGGCGGGCGTGCTGGTGACCGCCGCGGATGAGCCGGGGATGGATCGGCGGACGGTGCTGGATCTGATTGATCACCCATCGGCGTCGCGCCTCTTTCCGGTGGGGCGGTTGGACTGGGAAACGACGGGGCTGGTGCTCTTGACCAATGACGGCGAGATGGCCAACCGCCTGACGCACCCGCGGTACGGCGTGGTGAAGACGTATGAGGTCGGTGTGCGCGGCATCGTGGATGAGTCTGCGATTGGCGCGGTGGCGGACAAGTACGAGCTGCAGGCGCGGCGCGAGGATGAGGAGATGGGGCGCGAGAGCAAGGGGGAGATCAAGCCCTCGATCACGCTCTCACACTCATCGAAGGATGGCTCGGTGCTGCGCGTGACGCTGCGCGAGGCGCGGAACCGGCAGCTGCGTGAGGTGCTGCGGTTTCTGGGCATGCCGGTGAAGTGGCTGCATCGGATCGCGATTGGGCCGCTGGAGCTGTCGGGGCTGGCACCCGGGCGCTGGCGCGAGCTGGAGCGCGATGAGATCCGGATGCTGCGCGATGCGGCGCGGGGGCGGAATGTGACGCCACGGGTGCCGAAGAAGCAGGCGGATCGGCGGCGGCGAGAACAGCGTGGGGGGCGCGATCAGCGCGGCGGGCCGCGTGGGGAGTATGGGGGCGGGCAGCGGTCTGATGCGCACGGCTTTGGCGAGCGAAGTCAGATGGGCGTGAGTGGTGGGGGCGATCGAGCGGATGAGGGAGATGCGCGGCCGGTGTATCGGCCTCGGCCGATTCCGGCGATTCCGCCGAGTCCGAGGGGGCGTGGGCCTGTG
>JBBASU010000023.1:4851-58909 GCA_040399065.1 Phycisphaerales bacterium
GCTGGGGTTCTGAAGCCTGGGCCGCGGATGTTGCCTCGTCCGCTGCCGCGGCCTGCGGCGTTGCCGCTGCGTGTGGATGATGGGGGACATGGTGAGCAGGGTCGATCGAAGGAGACTCGCGGCGGGAGTGGGGGCGGGACTGGATCGGCGAATCCGCTCATGAGCCGGCGGCGTGGACCTGCGCCGGTGGTGAATCTGGATCGGCCGGCGCTGAAGGTGCCCGCCGCGAAGAGTGGGAGGCCTGCTGGGCCGCGGCCGGATGGTCGCTCGCGCGATGGAACTGGTGGAGGGCGGAATCTAAGAAGTCGTGACAGGGGTGGTGATCGGGCGAGTGATCAGGGTGGGTCTCGCGGCGGGGTGCGCAGCGGTGGCCGGGGTGAGCGTGGGAATGGCAGGACGAGTGATCGGTCGAACGACCGGGGGAGTGAGCGAGCGATTGCGGCGCGGCTGGAGCGTCGGGAGGCTCGTGCGGGGCGTGATGGGGGTGAGCGTCGGGATCGGCTGGAGGCTCGGGATCGGCCGCGGGGGCCTGTGACGCCACGGGATGGCGGAAATGGCCGCAGGAGCGGGCCGGGTGGACCGATGGGAGGTGGGGGTGGAGGTAAGCGGTCGTTCGGGCCGAGGCCTGATGGGAAGGGTGGACCTCGTCAGGGAAGGGGGCCGGGCGGGAAGCCGGGGGGCAAGCCGGGCGGGCGGCGCGGGCCGCGGCGTGAGGATTGATGGTTTGGGGCTGGGTTTGTTTGGTATAATTGATATTTAGTTTGTATGTATGTTTATTAGAGCAAAGTGCGTGTGATGACTTTGGTGTAGGTTGAGTAACTAAGACCGACGGGGACCGTCGGGCCACGCAGGATGTAAGGAGCGAAGTTCGTGCGTGAGTGGCGTGATCGGCGTGATCCTGATGTGAGCCGGCTGGCGCCCTGGCTTGGCGTGACGGGTGCGCGCACGCTGACTCGGCTGAATCGCTCGCTGGTGAGTCCGGATCGGCGGCCGAACGCGTGGCGTCGATGCCTGCATGTGGTGCAGCTGTTGGTGCTGGGGTTCATGCGGAGCCAGCTGACACGGATGGCCGCGGCGCTGTCGTATCGCACGATCTTTGCGTTGATCCCGATCCTGCTGGTGGGGCTTGTGGGGTTGGCGGCCTTCTCGACGCCGGAGACACAGAGCGAGGTGCTGCGTCAGATCCTGCACTATGCGGGGCTGGACCGGATCGCGATTCCGGCGGTGGTGCCGGAGGGTGGGGGAGCGCTGGGGGGAGTGATCGATGGGAGCGGGGTGGCCGCGACGATTACGCCTGAGGAGCAGGCACGGCTGGATGCGGCGCGGGCGGCGATCAGCGTGGACGGTTGGATTGAGGATCAGATCACGCGGGTTCGGGGCGTGTCGTTTGCGACGCTGGGGATTATTGGTGTTTTGTTCTTGATTTACGCCGCGGTCTCGATGGTGGTGGAGATTGAGACCTCGTTCAACCAGATCTACAACGCGCCGGAGGGGCGGTCGTGGGTGAAGCGGGTGCTGCAGTATTGGACGCTGCTGACGCTCGGGCCCATGCTGCTGATCGTGTCGTTCTCGATGACGGCGCGCGCGACGAGCTATGCGACGGATCTGGCGGCGAACGTCAAGATCCCGATCGTGCTTGGTGAGCGGGCTCCTGTGGACGATGAGGCGGGGGTGGAGGGTGAGGGGGCGGCACCGGGCGAGGCCGGCGCGGGGACGGTGGCGCGCGGAGCGAGCGAAGAAGAGGTCGTGAGCGAGACGACGCAGGCCGTGCGGTACTGGACGCCTCGAATTGTGGCCTTCGTCGGGACCACGGCGATCTCGACGCTGCTGTTCATGGTGATCTACGTGAGCGTGCCGAACACGCGGGTGCAGCTGATGCCGGCCCTCTGGGGCGCGGCGACGGCGGCACTGATCTGGGAGGCGGGAAAGTGGGGCTTTGCGGAGTATGTGCGGCACGCGACGGACCCGTCGCGGGGCGGCTCGTACGCGCAGTTCTATGGCGCGGTGGCGATCCTGCCGCTGGGCATGCTGTGGATCTACTTCACGTGGGTGATCGTGCTGACGGGGCTGCAGTTGGCGTACTCGATGCAGACCTACGCGCAGGCGACGGCGCGGGGCCTGACGGACTCGGTGCTCGCGACGCTGGGGCTGATCGATGAGCCGCGACGGGCGGGGCGGCTGCGGCTCGTTGATCCCAGCGCGATGCTTGGCGTCGCGGCGTGCGTTGCCGAGCGCTTCCAGGCTGGGAAGACGAGCGACCACAGCGAAGTGGCGCGGGCCACGGGGATCGATGAGCAGGCCGTGGGCGAGATGCTTGAGAAGATGGCCGAGAGTGGCGTGGTGCACCGCGTGGTGACGGGTGATGCGCTGAATATGTACTCGCCCGCGCGGCCTCTGGAACAGATCAGCGCGAGCGAGCTGCTGCGGCTGGGTGATGAGCTGCAGGCCGAGACGGGCGGGATGCTGCGCGGCTCGGTCGTAGCCGAGACGCTGACGCGGGCGCGGACGGAGGCGCTGGCGGGGAAGACGCTGGCGGACCTGGTGGCGAAGCCGGTGGTGGTTGTGGTGGCGGCGGCCTCGATCGAGCCGGCGACACCGATCAACCCGGTGACGTCTGGCATGCCGACCATTCAGACGCCGCCGATGAAGCCGGCGGCGGGTTGAGGAGGCGGGATGGGTGCGCTTCGACCTGCGGTCTTTCTTGATCGTGACGACACGCTGATTGCGTGCAATGGGCTGCCTGCGCCGATGCCGCCGGCGAAGGCGGGTGATCTTGTGGATCCTGCGCTGGTGCGGCTGCTGCCGGGCGTTGGTGCCGGGCTCGCGCGGCTGCGAGCGAGCGGCTTTGCGCTGGTCGTGGTTTCAAATCAGGGCGTGGTAGCTCGCGGCGGCGGGACACTTGCGCAGGTTGATGCGGTGAATGCACGCCTGGCGGCGCTGCTCGCGGCGGAGGGTACAGGGCCTGCGGGTGTGCAGATCGAGCGCTTCTACTACTGCCCGTTCCATCCAAAGGGTGCGGTGGAGGAACTGTCGCGCGAGCATCCGTGGCGCAAGCCCGCGCCAGGGATGATCATCGCGGCGGCGGAAGAGCTGGGGCTGGATCTTGGAGAGAGCTGGCTGATCGGCGATGCGCCGCGCGATGTCGAGGCGGGCATCGCGGCGGGGTTGCGAGCGGAGCGGTGCGTGCTTCTCGGGAGCGCGGGGCTGGAGGACTTTGCACGCTGCGTGGAGCGTGTCCTGGAGTAAGGGGCCAGGAGGGTTCACCACGGAGGTCACGGAGGGGCACGGAGGAATGCAGAAGGCTGGTTGAGATGGACGAGTGGTGAGTCTCGTGTTGTGGTTGAGTCGTGTGTTGGGTTGCAGATACCGCGACGAGGCTCCATGATCTGTCTTAGCGCCGTCGCATGAGTGTCTGCGTGGTCTCACTCTTCTGCTCAGAACGCATCTCTCTCTCTCTCTCTCTCTCTCTTGCATTCCTCCGTGCCCCTCCGTGACCTCCGTGGTGAACATGCCTTTGCATCACATCCGCACCGCGTCGCTCGCTCCGATCGTCGGCTGCACGGGCTTGCGTTGGCGGATGTTTTCGGTGCCGAGCTGGCCGCAGGCGCCCATCATGTCGCGGCCCTTCGTGCGGCGGCGCTTGGCGAAGACGCCAAGCTCCATGAGCCAGCCGAGGAACTCCGCGACTTTCTCTTCCGTTGGCGCCGGCCAGGGCGACTCACGCCGCGGGTTGTAGGGGATCAGGTTCAGGATCGCCATCACACGCGTGCCGTTGATCCGGCCATTGCTCAGCAGGCCAAAGGGCGTCATGAACTCCGCGATCTGGCGCGCGTGCTCCTGCGTGTCATTGACGCCCGGAATGAGGACGTACTCGACGCACACCTTGTTGCCGCTGGTCTGGGGCCAGGCGAGGAGGGCCTTCTGCAGGTCGGCGAGGTTCCAGCGCCGGTTGATGGGCATGATCTTCGAGCGATCAGCGTCGTTGGGCGCGTTGAGCGAGAGGGCTAGGCCCAGACGATGCCAGCCGGGTGTGCGGACGTGGCGTGAGAGCTTCTCGATCCCGTCGACGCGTCCGACGGTGGAGATGCAGATCTGGCTGATGGCCACGTGCGGGCCGTTGTGGTCCTTGAGGACGGCGATGGCTTTCAGGACTTCATCGAGATTGTCCATGGGCTCGCCCATGCCCATGAAGACGATGTTCTTGGGGCGGATGCCGACGCGGTGTGCCGCGTTCCACCACTGTGAGACGATCTCCGCGGCGGTGAGGGAGCGGATGAGCCCCATCTGCCCGGTTTCGCAGAAGGTGCAGCCCATGGCGCAGCCGACCTGGCTCGAGACGCAGAGCGTGTAGGTCGTCTGCCCGGAGCTCCCGATCATGGGGATCAGGACGCTCTCGATGTCGAGTGTTTCGAAGCGATGGGAAACATCGCGCCCATGCCCGGTGCCGGGCGCCGCAGGGTCGCGGGTGGCGGCCCCGGAGGGAGCGGGGCCGAAGGCGAAGGTCGGTTCGGCGTGGACGTGGTTCGCGGCCCGGGTTTCGAGGCGGGAGAGAAACTTGACGACCTCGCCCTCGGGGGACTGCTCCCGCAGGGTCCGGACGATGGGAGGGACGGTCGCCGTAGCACCGGGGATGTCGAGGTTGCCCTCGCGGAAGACCGCCCGATAGGCCGCCAGGGCACCGGAGCGGCCACCCTGCCCCGCGTGCCGGATGGTGCCCGCGAACCGGGCGACAAAGTCCTCGCTGGTCAGGGCCAACGGACTAGCAATGAGGGTTTGTGCGGGGTTCGGGAGCTCCACGACTGATCGTAAGGGGCCAGAAACGCCGAAGTTGGAGGTCGACAGATCAGACCTTGCACGGAATTGCCGCTTGTGGCACGCGTCGGGAACTGGTAATCTATGAGAACCTCCCGATTCCGGGAAGAGTGCGGTTCCTTGCCTATCCCGCGCCGCTCGTTGGGTTCGTGGGGTGGGGCCGTGCAGAACCGATGGAGCTGCGTGCGTCGCTCACGAAGATGGAGGTCCTCGATGGCAGCCTGGACACGTTCTGGAACACGCGGCTTCACGCTCATCGAGCTCCTCGTGGTCATCGCGATCATCGCCCTGCTGATCGGGCTCCTCCTCCCGGCCCTCGGCAAGGCGCGCGAGGCGGGCCGCACGGTCAAGTGCATGTCGAACGTGAAGCAGTTCGGCATGGCCTCGATCACGTACGCACAGGACTTCAAGGAACAGATCTGGCCGGTGGCAAAGCGCAACCCGTTCCCCAACGGCGCGCGGTTCTGGGATCCTGAGACCAATCCGCCCCCGCCGCCCGCGCCTCCAGCGACCAACGTCGCCCTCTGGGCCCAGCGCGTCGTGAACGGCTCCCGCGCCCCCGGTTTCATGTACGACTACGTGTCGGACGCACACTACGTGGGCGAGTGCCCGACGAACAAGCGCCGTGCAACGACGGGCGTTGAGTACGCGAACATGTGGGCCTCGCGCACGGGCGTGGACTTCGACTACACCATGTTCGACGAGACCGAGGGCGCCAAGCTGGGCCTCTCGATCCAGGTCGGATACGCCCCGCCGACGATGGCGCAGAGCTGGATCGCAAGCCCCACGGCCGTCCGGGCCCTCACGATGTTCCCGTCGCTGCCGATCTTCGTCGAGGAGTCGAGCAACTTCTGGAACAGCACCTACCGCGACGGCATGTTCGGCAACGAGGACCAGGTCGCGGAGCGCCACGGCAAGGGCGGCCACATGAGCCTCCTCGATGGCAGCTCGATCCTCTTCAAGCCGCCAACGGACAACCTCCCCGCGACGCAGAACCGCAACACCGACTTTGAGGCCAACGACATCTACGTCAACGTGAAGGGCAACGCCAACACGTGGTTCAACATCTCGGACGCTGATTGGCGCTGGGGGCGGCAGCTCCCCTACGGCTGGATCAACGCGCCGCGGTGATTGCGGCGAGTGTCGCGGCGGTGTGGCGTTCTTTGGAACGCAGAGGACGCGGAGGGGTTCAAGGCAAGTAAGACAGAGGTAGGCGTTGGATCGGACAAGATGCGTGCATGCGCGCGTGGCTTTGCGTCCCATCTGGTCCAGACTTCTCTCCCGGTCTTCTCTGTCTTCCTCCGCATGCCTCTGCGACCTCTGCGTTCAAGTAGCGATCCGCAGTGGCGAAGCGGTTTCTGAGCTCGACGCCTTTCGCCGCGGATTCGACGCTGGTCCACCCCCGACCCTTTTACTCATCGTCGTCGGAGCCGCGCTTCTTCTTGCCCTTGGGCGAGGGGTCCGTGGGCTCTGAGTCGAAGTAGTCGTCGGCGTCCTCGCTGAAGCGACCCGGGTCCACGACCTCCGTGTACTCGTCGCTGAGGAGCTCGTCGCCCAGGGCCTCGAACGCGCTCTCGTCGAATGGCTTGGCACCGATGGTGCGCCCCGAGAGGCGCTGGCCAACGCCCTTGCGGCCGGGCTTGATGCGGACCTGACCATCGGGGCCGTCGGCCATGTCGCCCTCGCGCTGGCGGCGGGCGCGCACGACGATCCGCATCGGAACCTCGCTGAAGGGGAGTTCCTCGCGGAATCGGTTCTCCAGGAAGCGCAGGTAGTTGGGCCGGAACATCTCCGGGAAGTTGACCACCAGCGTGATCGTCGGCGGCAGGACGCCGGTCTGCGCGACGTAGTACATCTTGGCGAAGCGGCCCTTGAGGTCGGTGGGGCCGCGCTGCGCCACGATGGACCGCACCAGCCGGTTGAGCTTGCCCGTCGTGACGCGCTGGGAGGACTGGTCCATCAGCTCAAAGGCAAGATCGATGGTCTCCTTGACGTTGAGGCCCGTCTTGCCCGACATGAACGCGATCGGCGCGTACCAAAGGCCCTTGAGCTCGGCGCGGACGTAGTCCTCGTAGATCTCGGTGGTGATGGGCTTGCCCTTGCGGTCCTTGCGGCCCTTGGTCAGGTCCCACTTGTTGACGACGATCATCGCGGGCTTGAAGGCCTTCTGGGCCATCATCGCAAGATGCTCATCGACCTGGCTGATCTTCTCCGTGGCGTCGAGCAGCAGGAGGATGATGTCAGAGCGATCAACGGCACGCTGGAGGCGATCCAGCGAGTAGACGTCGATCATGTTCTGGAAGCTCTTCTTCTTGCGCAGGCCCGCGGTGTCGATGGCGACCAGCGAGCGGCCGTCGAGCTCAAGCCGCACGTCGACGGCGTCGCGCGTGGTGCCGGCGATCTCACTCACGATCATGCGTGGCGCGCCGGCGAGCGTGTTGACGAGCGTGGACTTGCCCGCGTTTCGCTTGCCGACGATGGCGAGCATGAGGTCGGCGTGGGGACGCTTTTCCTTCTCACCCTGCGCGGGGAGGAGGTCGTAGACCGTCTCCATGAAGTCGCGCCGGAAGTAGTTGGTCTTGGCCGAGACGGGGATCGGCTCGCCGAACCCCAGCGCGCTGAGCTCGTGAGCGTGCAGCTCCCACTTGGGTCCGTCGACCTTGGTGGCGACGATGCGGATGGGCGTGGGGACGATCGGCGCGGCGGGCGCGTCGGCGTTGAGCTCGGTGGTGGCGGTGCTGGCACTGCCGGACTTCTTGGCGTTCTTCTTGGCGAGGGCCTTCTTGTCCTGCTGGGTTTTGGAGCCGCTCCGCCCCGCGGCGGGCCCGAGCCGGTGCTCACGCAGCAGCCGCGCGACCTCCTGATCCTGCGGCGTGATGCCCTGCTGCACATCCACGCAGAAGAGAACCAGGTCCGCGTTGCCGACGGCCTGCTGGATCTGGAACTCGATGGAGTCGGTGAGCTTCGTGAGGTCGTTGCCGATCTCGTCGAACTTCGCGCCCTGCGCGACATAGACGCCAAAGCCGCCGGTGTCGACGAACTCGATGGCCTTGGTATCTTCGCCACGTGTGGGGCCTTCGACCTCGACAATCGCCGTGACGCGGTCACGCGTGGTGCCGGCCGAAGGGTCAACAATGGAAACCTTGGCCCCCGCGATCATGTTCATGAGGGAGCTTTTGCCGACGTTTGGCCGGCCGACGATCGCGACGCGAGGAATGGGCATGGCGATAGGGTAGGTTCGAGATTCGCACTTCCGTGCCTCCGGCGGTGTGCAGAGAGGGATAATCCTCCGAAATGGAGCAGACGCCGGTCATCGTGGGTCCGACGGCAGGAGGCAAGACGGGCCTCGCGATCGCGCTCGCGCGGGCCCTGATCGCTCGGGGCCAGCCGGCCGAGATCGTGACGGCCGATGCCTTCCAGGTCTATCGCGGCATGGACATTGGCACGGCAAAGCCGACCATCGAGGAGCGGAGCGGCATCGTCCACCATCTCATCGATCTGGTGGGGCCACGCGAGCGATTCACAGCGTCGGAGTGGCTGGGGCGGGCGAAGGCTGTGATCGCGGAGTGCCGCCGGAGGCAGGTCGTCCCGATCGTGGTGGGTGGCACGCACCTCTATGTGAAGCTGCTGCTGGATGGGATGTTCGAGGGGCCGGGTGCGGATGAGGTGCTGAGGGAGGAACTGCGGGCGTTGGAGCTGGCGGCGCTGCGTGCGGAGCTTGAGCGCGTGGACCCGGTCGCCGCGGCGCGGCTGCATCCCAACGACATTCGCCGGACGATCCGGGCCATCGAGGTCTTTCGCCTCACGGGACGGACGATCAGCGAGCATCAGACGCAGTGGGATGCGACCGAGCCGGGTGAAGACGTGGCCGAGGGCGCGAGCGCGGGCGGCAACCCCGGCTCACGCGCGGCGGAGTTCAGGCTCATTGGGCTGGACTGGCCGACCGAGCTGATCAACCGGCGGATCAACGCCCGGGTGCGGCTCATGATGGAGCGCGACCTGCTGGAGGAAGTGCGGCGGCTGCGAAGCGAGGGCGCGTTCGAGGCTGAGGCTGGTCAGATGAATCAGGCACGCGAGGCGGTGGGATACAAGCAGCTGCTCGCGCATCTTGAGGGTCGATGTGCGCTGGACGAGGCCGTCGAGCGAATCAAGATTGATACGAGGCGACTTGGGAAAGCCCAGCGGACGTGGCTCAGAAGGCTGCGAACGACGCCAAAGAGCGTGTGGATTGATGCGGCGGAGGTGCCGGAGGCGGAGTGGGTGGGGAAGGCACTTGGAGAAGGCACTAGGCACTAGGCACTTGGCACTAGGGGAGAGGCATTCGAAGGGCAGCGGAGGCATTCGGCATTCGTGGTTCGGCATTCGTGGAAGGCGGTGCGGAAACGTGGCTCTGTCTTCATCCGTCCTAATGCCGAATGCCTAACCACGAATGCCTACGTGCGAATGTCCCTTGGCGCGGCCGGGGTTGATGCGAAGAAGGCACCAAGGCACGCGGCATCGAGGCATCGAGTTTGGAGTCAGGCAATGGCCGGCCGCAAGCATCGAACCAGCGTGGACGACGGCCCGCCGCCGGGCGTGGTCATTGGTGCGCCGGGCATTTTCGAGGGGTATGTGCGTCGGCACATGTGGGCCTTCTATGTCTTGTTCCTGATCAGCCCGGTCTTCGCGATGTGGGTGTTTAGTCTGTCGCTGGGGCTGGCAACGCTGTTTGTGCCGCCACTGATGTTGGTGGGCGCGCTGGTAGGAACGTGGGTGGTGGTTCGGCGGCGTGAACTCAAGCTCCTGCGCGGGATGCGGTTCCGGCGCTGCCTTGTCTGCCGCTATGACCTCTCGGCGAGCCCCGAGCAGGGAACGTGCCCAGAGTGCGGCGTCGCGTACGAGGGAACGATGCTGGAGCGGTCGTGGCGGTACACGTACGACGAGGTACTGGAGGAGGAAGGGACTGGGGACTAGGGATTGGGTACTGGGGGGGAAGGGCATTCGGCATTTGTGGTTAGGCATTTGTGGAGGCGTGCCGATAGGTGGCTCTGCCTTCATCCTGTCTAATGCCGAATGCCTAACAACAAATGCCTAAGTCGTTTGCACCGCCGCAGAGCAAACCCGTGTATGAGGGGGAGAACCCCTGATGCATCGGTACGAATTTTGTTTGGTATTTCTTCACTTGGGCTTGACTTACCCCCCTGACCCGTGCTTTCCTTGCCGGTCGGAGTTTCAGTTAAGAAGGAGGAGAGGGCGGGCGGGCGGGCGGGCTGAGTCCCGGCGGGTCCGGTTGTGTCTGGGCCTCATTGGGGGGCGTGTTCCGCGTCGTTGCGACATCACATGGCCAAGAAAACTGCTGCCAAGTCCGCCGCTAAGCCCCGGAGCCGGGGTCCGAAGTCCACTGGGAAGGCCGCTGTCACGGCGAAGGCCGGTGTGGCCAAGGCTGAGGGGGAGGGGGCGCCCTTTGAGGCGGATGGCGGAGCGGGTGGGACTAAGGCCGCCGCGAAGGCGCCGCCCAAGGCGGGTGTGGGTGGCAAGCGATCCGTGCGGTCGTACAAGAGCGCGTATGTGCCGGGCTCGGGCAAGGACCGGCACCTGGTGATTGTGGAATCGCCGAGCAAGGCAAAGACGATCAATAAGTACCTCGGGCGTGAGTACCTCGTGCTCGCGAGCGTTGGGCACGTGCGAGACCTTCCCAGCCGCAACCCCAAGGGCGTGAAGAGCCCGGTGCCGGGCGTGGATCTCGAGAAGCGATTCGAGCCGACGTATGTCGTGAGCGAGGGGAAGGAGCGGGTGATCTCCGACCTCAAGCGTGCGGCCAAGGAAGCGACGAGCACGGGGCATGAGGTCTGGTTCGCAACGGACTTGGATCGCGAGGGCGAGGCAATCGCGTGGCACCTCGCGCAGGAGCTGGGCATCGCCTCGGCGCGTGCAAAGCGCGTGGTTTTCCCCGCCATCACGAAGGCCGAGATCGAGAAGGCCTTCAAGAACCCGCACCCGATCAACGAAGACCGCGTGAACGCGCAGCAGGCGCGCCGCATCCTGGACCGGATCGTGGGGTACCAGGTCTCGCCGCTCCTGTGGAAGAAGGTCGCGCGAGGGCTCTCGGCGGGCCGCGTGCAGAGCGTGGCGGTGCGGGTGGTGGTCGAGCGCGATCGGGAGATCCGCGCGTTCGTGCCCGATGAATACTGGGCCATCTCCGCCGCGTTCACGGATGCGCTGGCGAAGGCGCCTGGCGTTGCCGCGGCGTTCAGCAAGTTCCTCGCGACGCCCGTGCCGGGCCGCGCGATGAAGGATGGCTCGACGGGGCCTGAGACGCGGGCCACGCAGAAGTCACAGAACATCTGGCTCGGTGAGAACGGCGCGTTCCGGGCCGAGCTTGTCGAGGTCGGGGGCGAGAAGTTTGAGCTCGGGGTGCTGTCGACCGCGACCAACCTCAAGAGCGCGGCGGAGCAGATCGCCGAGCGCTGTGCCGTCGTCGCCAAGGCCGTGGGCATGCGGAACATCCGCGTGGAGGTCCGCGAGGACCTCAGCGGCAAGGGCCCGGCGCGCTTCGTCCGCACGATCTCGGGCGACATTGATCCATCAACGAAGTACGCGATCGAGTCGATCGAAACCAAGCGCACGAGCAGCCGCCCGCCGCCGCCGTTCATCACGAGCACGCTGCAGCAGGCGGGCGCGAATCGGCTGGGCTTTGCCTCGCAGCGGACGATGCGTGCCGCGCAGCAGCTCTATGAGGGTGTGGACATTCCCGGCGAGGGGCCCGTCGGTCTGATCACGTACATGCGTACGGACTCGACGAACATCTCCGGCGAGGCCCTGAACGCGATGCGCTCGTACATCGGCAAGCGCTTCGGCGACAAGTACCTCCCCGAGAAGCCCAACTTCTTCAGCAGCTCGAACAAGGACGCGCAGGAAGCCCACGAAGCGATCCGCCCCACCAACGTGGAGCTGACGCCGCAGAAGGTGGCGCGGGCCCTGAATCCCGATCAGCTCCGGCTCTACACGCTGATCTGGGAGCGCGCAGTCGCGTGCCAGATGACGCCCGCTCAGTGGGACTCGACCGCGATCACGATCAAGGGCGGCACCGACGCCGCGAGACCGTGCTCGTTCAGGGCAACGGGCCGCGTGCTGGTCTTCGACGGCTTCTACAAGGTCGCGGGCGTGCCGCAGAGCGCAGACGAGCAGACGCTGCCGCGCGTGAGCGAGAAGCAGCCGCTGGCCCCGGTGCACGCGGATGCGCTGCAGAAGTTCACGAGCCCGCCGCCGCGCTACACGGAAGCGAGCCTCATCAAGATCCTGGAGCAGGAGGGAATCGGTCGCCCCAGCACGTACGCATCGATCATCTCGGTGATCCAGGAGCGCAACTACGTCGAGAAGCTCGAGGGCCGCTTCTACGCGACCGACCTGGGCGAGGTCGTGACGGACAAGCTCATCGAGGCCTTCCCGGAGATCCTCGACGTCGGTTACACGCGCGAGATGGAAGAGCAGCTCGACAAGGTCGAGGACGACCACCTCGACTGGGTCGAGATGCTCCGCAAGTTCTACGGACCCTTCAAGAAGCAGCTCGCCCTCGCGGAGACCGCACTCGTCCATGCCAAGGCCGAGCAGACGCCCGCGCCGCCCGAGTACACCTGCCCGACCTGCGAGAAGGAAGGCCGCGGCAAGAGCCCGCTGGTCTACCGCTTCGGGAAGAACGGCAGGTTCCTGTCGTGCTCGCGATTCAACGAGGGCGTGTGCAAGTACGCGAGCCCGGTGGATCGCGACGGCAAGCCGCGCCCCGCCGCGGCAACAGTCGATGTCGCATGCCACAAGTGCGGCAGCGCGATGACCAAGCGCGTCGGCCGCTTCGGACCCTTCCTCGGCTGCTCGATGTACGCCGACAAGGACAAGCCCTGCGACGGTCTGCTCAACCTCGACAAGAAGGGACGCGTCGAAGCACCGAGCGTCAAGCCCCTCACGACGGAAGTGCCCTGCGCGATCTGCGAGGCAGCGCTCTACCTGAGAACAGGCGTGCGCGGCCCATGGCTGAGCTGCTCCAGATTCCCCAAGTGCCGCGGCCGCGGCAAGTGGGCCGAGCTGCCCGAGGCACAGCGCGAAGCACTCGAGCTCGCACTCGCAAAGCACGAGGCAGAGAACCCCATCCCGATCATCCGCACGATGTCCGGCAAGGCGTTGACAGACGCAAAGGGCAAACCCCTGCCAGACGCAAGACCCGTCGGCGGCGAGCCGGAAGAGAGCATGAGCCTGGAAGCGCTCGCGGATGAGGTTGGGGTGTAGTTTCGAGAGTGATCACTCCTCCAGCGTCTTCTTCCGCCGCAGCACATGGTGGTAGTGCTGCGCAAACCGGTGCGCCTCGTCGCGGATCGCCTGGCAGAGCTTCAGCGCGATGTTCGTGCGCGCCAGCCTGATCGGCTCGGTGCGCTCCTGCACATAGATCAGCTCTTCCTTCTTCGCCAGCGAGATCACCATCGGCGGCTTGCGTTCCAGCAGTGCAAACGCTTCGAGCGCGGCGTGCAACTGCCCCAGGCCGCCGTCGATGATGATGACATCGGGATACAGCTCCTGGCCATCTCCCGCCTCGCGATACCTGCGGCAGACGACCTCCCTGATGCTCGCATAATCGTCGTTGCCCCCCTCGACGGTCTTGATGCGGTAGCGTCGGTACTCGCTCTTGAAGGGCTTTCCGTCGATGAAGCAGACCTTGCTTCCCACCGTCTCGCCACCCTTGAGATGGGCGATATCGATGCACTCGATACAGCGGATGGGCTCATCAAGCTCCAGCGTCTTCTGCAGGGCGCGCAGCGCCTTGTCCGGCTCGAAGATCATGCTCTCGGCCTCGGGCTGCCAGCCATCGGACATCTCGGCGCGGTCGCCGAGCTTCTCGATGGCGCGGAGCTGGTCGCGCAGGGCCGCGGCCTTCTCGTACTTCCGCTCGGCCGCCGCGGCGTTCATCTCTTCGCTCAGCTCACGCAGCATCTGGCTGCGTTTGCTCGTGAGGAACCGCGTGAAGCGCTCAACATCCTCGCGGTACGGCTCCCTGCCGATCTTGTCCGCGCACGGCGCGGTGCACTGGTTGATCGAGTAGAGCAGACACGGCCGAAAGCGCGCATTGGCCGGGTCGTTGGCAATGATGTCGAGCTTGCAGGTTCTGAACTTGAAGACGCGTTGGAGCATCGCGACGGCCTCGCGCAGTGCGCTGGCCGATGCGAATGGCCCGTAGATCTTCGCGCCCTTCATCTCGGGCGCGATGGACCCATCCTCGCGCACGCCCGCGGGATTGCGCGTGACGAAGACGCGCGGGAAGTCCTCCCGCGTCGTGACGATGAGATACGGAAACGTCTTGTCGTCCGTCAGGCGCACGTTGAAGCGCGGCCGGATGTCTTTGATGAGCCGGTTCTCGGTGAGGAGCGCCTCCCACTCGCTCTCGCAGAGGAGGACCTCGAAGTCATGGACGTGTTCGAGGAGCTCCTGCTTCTTGCCGCCGAGGTCAGCGGAAGGTACGAAGTAGCTTGAGACGCGGTCGGGGAGCGCCGCGGCCTTTCCGACGTAGAGCACCACGCCGGTGTGATCCTTCATGAGGTAGACGCCCGGCACTCTTGCGAGCTGACGGGACTTACCAAGCAATCGCGCGAGGCGTGACTCGCGCGACTCGGTCCCCCATGGGGGCGGCGCGTTCTTGTCGAGGAAACCCTCGGCGTCGGTGGAGGCTGGGATCGGGTCGTCGGGCACGCATGACTCTACCGCGGCAATCCGCGGCGGGAATCCCAGTGGAACCTGCCTCCCGGTCGGTTCTCTGCTTCGGGTCCGAGCCGCGCCCTAACGCAGTGCTTTGAGAACGAGTGCCTTCTGCGTCCTGATGCACGAAACCGACGACCATTACTGCCAGAGCTTGGGAATGGCCATGGCGATCTGCGGCTTTTGCGAAGTCCGTGATGGGCCGAGAATTGCGGGCTCTGCGCGGGGTGGGGGTGAAGTGGGCTGCGTTCTCGGCCGATGTCGAGCGGGTGAGGGCGTGGCGCTCTTGAGAGCGCTTTGTGGAACTGGTCGATTCAGATCAAGAGAATCATGGGGGTTCGAGCATGCGCTCGCTGCACCGTTGGACCATCTCGGTCAAGATCGTTGGAATGGCGGCGGTCATCGTCGTCGCCGCGGTCGCGCTGAACACATGGATGATCGCCGGTGGTGCTCGTGATGCTTCGATTCGCGCCGTGGAGCGCGAAGCCGCGGCGATCACCGCTGTTGCCGAGCACATGGGTGCGATCAACACGAGTCAGGATTCGGTTGAAGGAGCGCCCGTGTGCGGCATCGGCGCGTGGCTTGATGCCCGCGCGGCGGTCGAGCGCGATGGACTTCGCATCGGCGTTGTGGGATTCGAGTCGCTCGACTCGCGAGATGGCGGCAGCGACGGCGGCTTTCGCTCACGGATGTTCTCTGAGCTTCGTGACTCGATGCGAACCAGCGGCGATGGAACGCTCACGCGGGTTGATCACGAGACGAACTCACTCCATTTTATGCGGGCCATCCGCGGAGCGCACTCCTGCAATGAGTGCCGAAGCGTCACGGGCATGCGCGATGGGCTGAGCGTTGCGACGAGTGCGGTGCATCCGACCTCTGCCGCGAGCGGCGACCTTGATCTGCGCCCGGGTGAGATCGCTGGCGCGTTCGAGGTGATCGTGCCGCTGGCAGTGATCGATGAGCAGGCCGCGATACGCTCATGGACGGTCGCTGCGTGGGCCATGGTAGTCGCGGGTGCGGGCGTCGGTATCTTTGCGATTGTGCTGCGGCGGATCATGGGGACGCGGCTTCGCGTGCTGGTTGAGACTGTCGAAGCGCTCGAGCGCGGCGAACTCACGCGGCGGGGCTCGATTGCGGGCAGTGACGAGATCGGGCGCATTGGCAGGGGCCTGCGTCTGATTGCGATGCGGCTTCGTGCGTCGGTAGCGGAGGTTGCGGGTGTGACGCGCGAGGTTGCGGCGGTCTCGGCGCGGCTGACTTCGATGGAGCCAGCAGATGGCACCGCGGCGTCGAACACGAGTGCCGATCGGGCCCGACTCGCGGCGGTGATGAGCGAGATCTCGTCTGGCTTGTCGGTGCTCGCAAAGACAGGGCAGAAGGCGTGCGTGGCCGCGAGCGAGTATGCATCGGCTGGCTCGGAGAGTGCAGCGGTGATTGAGCGCGCGAGCGCCGAGATCATGGAAGTGAAGGAGAGCGCGGCCCCATCCAAGGCGTCGGTTGCAGCGATCGGCGAGCGAGGTGACTGCATCGTGCAGCTCGCGACACTGATCGGTGAGCTCTCGGACCAGACGAATCTGCTGGCGCTGAACGCGGCGATCGAGGCCGCGCGGGCGGGTGATGATGGCCGCGGCTTTGCGATGGTGGCCCAGGAGGTTCGCAGGCAGGCGGAACTCACGACGCGTGCGAGTGAGGAGGTCACGATCGCGATCAACGAGTTGCGGCGCGAGGCATCGATCATCGTGGAAGGGATCGAGGCCGCACGCGAGCGGATTGACAACGGCGCAGCGGTGCTTGGTACCGCAAGCGAGGCGGCGACTCGGATCGTGGGCAGCTCGCACGCCGCGGCGGACGTGGTACGGTCGATCGCGAGTGAGGTGGAAGCACGCGGCGTAACGGCCGACGAGCTCGCGCGCAGCCTCGGAGCGTGCATTGCCAACGAGCGCAGCAGCGAAGTCGAGTCAGAGCGAGCACTTGCGGCTGCGGTGCTGTGCGAACAGTCCGAGAAGCTGCAGTCGCTCATCGCACGCTTCAGGCTGTGAGGACGCGGGGTTGCTGTTTCTCCTGAGTGAAGTCTGCTGGAGCGACCATCGCGCGTTGGGATTAGAGCAAGTACTCCGACTGGAGCGACATCCAGACGGGAAACCGCCGTGAAGTTGGGTGATCTGGGGGTCGATGTTAAGGAAGGCGGCATGGGCGATCCGCCTCATGATCTTCGCCCATCGGGAACCAGATGGCAAAGCGTCGAGACGACAAACTTCATGAAGTGGCCGCTACGGGCGCGAACGCTCTGGACTGGTTGCACAAGACTGTCTTCACGACGGGTGAAGCTGCGGAGGTCTGCAACGTGAGCCAGCAGACGATCATCCGTAGCTTCGATGCGGGTCGACTCGCGGGCTTCAAGGTGCCCGGGAGCAAGTTCCGTCGGATCCCGCGCGAGGAATTGGTGCGGTTCATGCGTTCGAACGGCATGCCGCTGGAAGTGATCTCCGCGCGATCCGCGCGGGTGCTCTGTGTCTGTGATGCCGATCTCGGAGCGGAGCTGCGTCGAGCGTTTGATGGAGCCGAGGGGTTTGATCTGCGCGTCTGCGAGGATGGCTTCGAGGGCGGGTTGCTCTGCGAGCGGCTGCGTCCGGCGTGCCTGATCCTTGATGGCTCGGTGCTGGGCGACAGGCTGGCGCACGCGTGCCGCGCGTGCCGCGAGGGCGATGAAGCCCGTGGGACGTTGGTGCTTGTGGTGGGGAGCGAGCCCGTGGCGGGCGCGGATGGATCGATGCGTGAGGCGGATGCCGAGCAGATCCGGCGCTGGGTGGAGCAAACCATGCCCGGCGTGCGGAATGGCGTCGTGGCCACACAGACACGGGGGGACGCCTGATGGCTCTCAAGCCAGGAACAGTCGAAGCGATTCTCACGAAGCTCAGCGAGCTGCCAACGCTGCCGTCGGTGGCGACGCGCCTCCTGAGCGCGGGCTCTACGGACAAGGCCGAGATCGACGAGATCACAAAGATCATCGAGACCGATCCCGCGCTGACGGCGCGGATTCTGGGCCTTTGCCGGCGTTCTGACCGTGGCCTTGGCGATCGCGTGACGACGGTGAAGCTAGCCGTGGTGATGCTGGGGATCCAGTCGGTGTGCGCCGCGGCGCTCGCTGCGTGTGTGTATGAGACGATGGGGAAGGACGTCGAAGCCGAGCGGCGGCAGACTGATGACGCAACCGCAGCGAAGGCTGGCAGTGGTGAGGGTGTCGCCTTTGATCAGAACGGATTCTGGAAGTATTCGATCGCTGTTGCGTGTGCCTCGGAGCTGATCGCGGGCCAGCACGCACGCCTGCGGATCGTGCCTGAGGAGGCGTTCCTCGCGGGGCTGATGCATGGCGTGGGGAAGCTCGCCCTGGCGCACGTGCTGCCTCGTGCGTATGGCCAGGTGCTGAGGCTCGCGCAGATGCGAGCAATCGATGCGCCGGCGGTGGAGCGTGAGCTGCTTGGAATTGACCATCACTCTGCGGGCCGCCGGCTCGCGGAGCACTGGGGCCTGCCGGAGCATGTGCAGCGTGTGATCTGGCTGCACGCGCAGCCTGACCTCTGGGCCGCCACGGGCGAGGGCCCGGGGATGGTGAAGCTGGTGGCGCTCGCGCGGGCGCTCTGTCGCCACCTGCACCTTGGCAGCAGTGGCGATTATGGCGTGCCCGATGACGTGACGCCGCTGGCGGATGCGATGTCGATCCGGCGTGGCGCGCTGGATCCGGTGGTGGGGCCTCTGCACGCGGCAGTCTCGGATCGGTTGCATGTACTGGGGCTTGATGAGACAACGCCGCCCGCGCTGCTGCTTGAGAGCCTGACGAACGCGAATCGGCAGCTGGCACTCGTGAACGCGGCCATGCGTCAGCGATCGCTCGCGAGCCAGGCTATTGGCGTGATGCTGGGCGCGATCCGCGGCATCGTGGCCGAGGCCACCACGTGCCCGTCCGAAGGAGCCGCGGCGAGCTTTGTCATTGGATCCGCGCGGCGTGCCGCGGGATTGAAGCGCGGCGGGATCGTGGTTGCTCGCGGTGATGGTGTGTCGCTCTGGTGTGCCGGAGACACCATGACGCGGCCCCTGACCGCGACGGCGTCGCTCGCGCAGGAACTCAGGGCCGGCAAGATCACCACATCGAGCCGCATCGTCCTGGTCGGTGGTGTTGCCCGCGCGGGCGGCCTGGATCTTGATCAGAGAAACTCGATCGTGATCCTGCTCGGGAACGGAACGTGCCTCGTTGGTGAGCGCGAGCCGGGAGCGATGGGTGATGATCGCACACTCCGGCCACTCGCGGAGGCGTGGGGAATGCTCATCTCGACGGCGCGCGAGCGCGAGCTCTCGCAACGACGCGCCGAACGCCTGACAGAGTCCGGCCGCGTGCTGGAGAAGCTGCAGCGTTCGATGCCCGAGAAGGCTGGATCACCTGAGTCGATTGAGAAGTCGCAGCCGCTGGCCCGTGCGGTGGCGGATCGACTGCGCGTGATCGAGGGGCACGCGACGATGCTGCGGTCGCGCCAGCTCGAGGCCGCCGACGCCGCGTCGGTGGATGCGATCCTCGCGGCGGTGAGCATCATCGCGAGCACCAACTCGGCGAGTCAGGCGACATCAGTTGCAGCCGTGGCCCCGGCGACCACGGCGCCCCCAGCAGTGCCGGCTGCGCAGGGCGCGGTCAAGGCGGCATAAGGGCCGATCAAACGTCCGCTCGCGCAACCCCTCCAGGCGTCAGAATCGGCAGAATCGTTTCAAACAGACGGTCAGGCTCAACCCTGGCCTCTCGGACGCCGATCCTTTGACGGCCCAAAGACCCCGAGGACCATTATGCGCACGGATCCAACAGACTCGCACGACCCGCATCGCGCCCCGAACGGTGCCGCCATCCAGGTGCTGGTTGTCTCGCATGAGGCCGCTCGTCGCCGGAGTGTGGAGGCGGCGCTCCTTGGTCTGGTTGCGGCTGTCTCGGGGGTGGCGGACCTGCCCGGTCCGGACGCGTGTGGCCACTTTGATGTGGTGCTGATTGACGCCGCGGCATTGGGCGAACATCTCGGATCGACATTGCTTGTGCCCGCCGGGACGGCGCTGGTGGTGGTGGGTGGCGAGCGCGATGCAGCCGACCTGCGTGCCGCCATGAGGTTGGGTGCGCACGATGTGGCTGATCATGGGCTCGCCGGGAGTGTGCTGCTGGAGCGCGTGCTGGGTGCGTGCGCGGTGGCGCGCTCGCGGGCAGCGCGGGCTGGTGCGGAGCGACGGCGCACGGCTGATCTGCGCCGCGGCGCACTTGAGCTTGATCGGGCCAGAACCGAGCTTGATCGGCAGATGGATCGGATCTGCGCGGATCTCTCGGGCGCTGCTGGCTCTCTCTCGCGACAGGTTCGTGATGTTGCGATGGCGAGCGAGCTGAACACGCTGCTGCGCCAGGAGCTGGAGCTTGAGGGACTGCTGCGAACCACGCTGGAGTTCGCGGCCCGCCGGATCGGGAGCGCGAACGTCGCGATCTTCCTGACCGAGCACGCGGGCGACTTTGGCCTGGGAGCGTACGTGAACTATGACTGCCCACGCGACACCGCCGAGGATCTCCTGGAGGAGATGGCCGGCTCGCTCGCGCCGCGACTGGCGCAGCGCGATGGTGTGGTGCTGCTGGCACGGACCGAGGACGTCCGCGAGGTGGTGGGTGGCCGCTGCGCCTGGCTGGATGACTCGGCGGTGTGCGCCAGCGCGTGCAGGCCTGACGGTGAGTGTCTGGGCGTCGTCGTCTTCTTCCGTGACTCGCGCCATGGATTCAGCGAGATTGATCAGGCGACCGTGAGGGTCATCTCAACGCTCTTTGGCCGCCAGCTGTCGCGCGTCTTGAAGACGAGCACCCGTCACAAGCCAGCTGGCGCGTGGGACTCGAGAGATACCGACATCGCGGCGTGAAGGCCGCGATCATGTCCTGATCACGTCAGGGATACGTCAGCGGCTTGCTGAGAATGCAGCTGCGATAGTTGGTGTAGGGCCACTGCCAGTGGTCCACAAGGCGGTACCCGCGCTTGATGTAGAAGTTGAACAGCTCGGTGTCGGGCTCGGCCATGGAACAGGCAAGCTCGACGGCCTTGTTCTCACGTGCGCGGCGTTCGACCTGCTCAAGGAGCATCCGTCCGATGCCGCGCCCTTGAAGGTCGGGGTCAACGCCGAACTGGGCAAAGTGGGCCACCTCAGGCCGCAGGAAGAAGGAAGGAAACGTGACCTTCTCGTGCTCTTCGAAGAGGATGACGCCGACGACGCGCTCGGGCGCGTCGGCTGGTTCCCGCATGAGCGCGAGATAGCACTCGCTGTTGGCCGCGCGTTCGCGCGTGATGGAGTCGTCCTGCCTTCCGGCCAGCGGTTTGAGCCCCATCGCGACCTGCTTGGCGTACGCGCGGTGCAGCAGCGCGGTGATCGCCGGGATCGGATCCTCCGGCCTGATCGGGCGCACGATGACGGGGGCGTGATCGGGCGAGGGTGTCGTCTGCGGCGTAGGCATCGAGCCGCAAGCGTAGACTCGGCCCAGATGAAGGGTCACGCACAAAGGCTCGGTGCCGGACTCGCCGACCTCGCCTCGCATGGCGTCAGGAGACCGCCCTCGAGCGGCACCTCCAGGCTCCGCGTCCGCTACTGCGAGTGCGACCCCATGGGCGTCGCTCACCACGCCGCCTACGTCCCATGGCTCGAGATCGGTCGCACCGAGCTCCTCCGCGAGAGCGGCATCGCCTACGCCCAGCTCGAGCACGCCGGCATCTTCCTCGTCATCGTCAAGCTCGAAGTCCGCTACCGCAGGCCCATCCTCTACGACGATGTCGTGGAAGTCCGCACCCGCGTCCAGCCCGGCTCCAGCAAGGTCAAGATCGAGCACGCCTACGAGCTCGTGGTCGTCGAGCGGGCCGGCAAACCGCTCGAAGAGGTCGCCGCCGCCGCGGCAACCACCCTCGCCTGCGTCAACCGGGACGGCAACGTCCAGGTGCTCCCGGAGTGGCTGGGCCCGTCAGCGAGTCAGGGTTAGTCACTAGGGTTTTATGAAGCACGTCGATCGAGCTCAGCGAAGCGGTCAGAGAGTGTGTACGCTCTCCACCTCAGAAAGGCCCTTCCATTCGCCTTGTATTCAGAAACAGTTCAAACCAAGTGAGCGCGAAATGAAGATCGGATCGTCAAATGTTGGCGTGCGTGGAGCTCACACGGCCGTCTCGATCGCCCTGCTCGCTGGTCTCGCGCAGGCATCCGCCGCCGAGCCCGTGGCCGACTTCGGCCAGCACCCCGCAGCCAATCCAGACGCCGCCCGCGCCTTCGAGCGCGAGCTCCTCGCCGACGCCTCCGGAAGGACCAGCCTCGCCTCCGACGGCGCCACAGCCGGCATGGGCTCCAAGGGCTTCTTCCTGAGCGACGGCAACGCCATGACGCTCCAAGTCGGCGGATCGTTCCAGTTCCGCTACGCCGCGAACTTCCGCGACGAGCCCCCCGCGGGCGACGAAGACTTCACCCACGGCTTCGAGTTCCGGCGCATGCGCCTCTGGACGCAGGGCACGCTCTGGTCCAAGGAGCTGACGTACAAGTTCGAGATCGAGACGCAGAAGGATGGCGGCGAGCTGGAGTTCTACGAGGGCTACTTCGACTACGCCTTCAACGAGTCCACCAGCCTCCGCGCCGGCCAGCTCCGTCTGCCGGTGCTCCGCGAGGAGCTCATCAGCTCGACCGCGCAGTTGCTGACGGATCGCTCACTCGTCAACTCGATCTTCACGGTGGCAACCGGCCAGGGCATCACGCTGACGCACCGTGCCGAGAGCTTCCGCGTCATCGGCGCCTTCTCCGACGGCGGCAAGACGCAGAACACGCCCTTTGACTCCAGCGCCGAGGCCGATTACGCCCTCTCCGGCCGCGCGGATTTCCGCTGGGGCGAGCTTGATTGGAAGGGCTTCGACAAGGCGACGTCCTGGGAGGGGAGTAAGTCCGGCGGTCTCGCGGGCGGCGCGATCCACTATCAGGATGGTGGAGAGACCGGCGGCACCGTCGACACCAGCACGCTCCTCTACACCGCGGATGTGAACTTCAAGGGGAGCGGCTGGAACGTCTTCGGCATGGCTGTCGGGCGCAACACCGACCCGGCCAGCGGCGATTCCTTCGATGACTTCGGCGCGATGGTGCAGGGTGGCGTCTTCGTCACCGAGCAGGTCGAGCCCTTCGCACGCTTCCAGGCCATCTTCCCTGATGATGAGCGCAGCGGCGGGTCCGACGACTTCTATTCCGTCGTGCTCGGCAGCAACTACTACGTCTCCCCGCAGAGCTACGCCTTCGTCGTGACCGGCGAAGTCGAGGTCACGCTCTCCGACCAGGCCTCCTCCGGCTCGCTGGTCCGACCCAGCAACAGCTACAACATCCTCGCCGACTCGGGCGACAATCAGGTCATCGTCCGCATCCAGGCCCAGATCCTGTTCTAAACCCCGCGCGGCAACAACGCCGAAAGCGGCGCGAACCGCAGCGTCACTCGGTCGCACCGTCTCGCGTCCTTCAGGACACTTCCACGAGCTCGCCAAGGCCCTCCTGGCGAGTTTTTTCGTGATCCGTTCCCCTGCTCGGTGTCGCGGTCTCAGCATCTCGGTTTCAGCTTCTCGGTATCATGGTGCCATGTCCACGCACGCCGAGCCTGTGCCACACGCACCATCCCAGTCCGTCACCTCCACGCTCGTCGAAAACCGCGTCTTCCCGCCGCGGCCCGCGCGCGAGCTTGGCTTTGAAGCGTGGCATGTCTCTTCGATAGAGGAGTACCGCGAGCTGCACCGGCGATCACTCGCTGATCCGCACGCTTTCTGGGCCGAGGAGGCCTCTCGGCTCGCCTGGTTCAAACGCTGGAACTCAGTCCTCGAGTGGAAGGCCCCCGACGCCCGCTGGTTCGGCGGCGGTCAGCTCAACGCCTGCTTCAACTGCGTCGACCGCCACGTCCAGGCAGGCTTCGGCGAGTCCATCGCCATCATCTGGGAAGGCGAGCCCGTCGGCCCCCAGACCAGCCACGCCGTCGGCAGCAGCAACTACGCGCGCGAGCCGCAGGTCCGCACGATCACGTACCGCGCGCTGCAGCAGGACGTCTCGCGCTTTGCCAACGTCCTCTTGGGCCTTGGCGTCGCGCGTGGCGATGTCGTGACGATCTACATGCCGATGGTGCCGGAATTGGCCGTTGCGATGCTCGCCTGCGCCCGCATCGGTGCCGCGCACTCCGTCATCTTCGGCGGCTTTGCGCCCCACGCCATCTCCGAGCGCGCCATCGACGCGTCGAGCCGCGTCATCGTCACCGCCGACGGCGGCTACCGGCGCGGCGAGGTCGTCGCGCTCCAGAAGAACGTCGAAGAGGCCGTCGCCGCCTGCGCCAACCACGGCCACATCATCAACCACGTCGTCGTCCTCAAGCACACCGGCCACGAGCGCCCGTCGCAGCGCTTCGCCAGCGGCTCCTCGCGCGTGGCATCCGCCCCCGCAACCAAGTTCCACTGGTGGCACGACCGCGCCGCGATGGTCTCCGACGCCTGCCCCTGCGCCGCAATGGAGAGCGAAGACATGCTCTTCCTCCTCTACACCTCAGGCTCCACCGGCAAGCCCAAGGGCATCGTCCACACCACCGGCGGCTACCTCACCCACGTCAACATGACCTCGCGCCTCACCTTCAACATGCAGCCCGATCAGGGGCAGGTCTTCTGGTGCTCGGCCGACATCGGCTGGGTCACCGGCCACAGTTACGTCCTCTACGGCCCGCTCATGAACCGCGTCCCCACACTGATGTACGAGGGCGCACCAAACTTCCCCACCATGGAGGGCGGCAAGGGCGACCGCTTCTGGGAGATCATCGCGCGCCACAAGGTCACGCAGTTCTACACCGCGCCGACGGCCATCCGCACGTTCATGAAGTGGGGCGATGACCTGCCCGCAAAGCACGACCTCTCCAGCCTGCGACTCCTCGGCACCGTCGGCGAGCCCATCAATCCTGAAGCGTGGATGTGGTACCACACGCACATCGGCCGCGAGAAGTGCCCGATCGTTGATACGTACTGGCAGACCGAGACGGGCGGGCACGTCTGTACGCCGCTGCCCGGCGCGATCCCCACCAAGCCCGGAAGCTGCACGGTGCCGATGCTCGGTATCGACGCCGCGATCGTGAACGAGCAGGGGCAGGAGATCGGCGCGAACCAGGGCGGACTCTTTGTGATCCGCAAGCCCTGGCCCGGCATGCTCCGCGGCGTCTTCGGCAACCGCGAGCGCTTCGTCAGCAACTACTGGGGCCGCGTCAAGGATCCGGTGACGGGCGAGCCGTACTACTTCAGCGCGGATGGTGCACGCCGTGACCAGGATGGCTACTTCTGGATCCAGGGTCGCATCGACGACGTGATCAAGGTGAGTGGGCATCTGCTTGGCACCATGGAAGTCGAGAGCGCGCTCGTAAGCCACCCGGGAGTTGCAGAGGCGGCGGTCGTGGGCGTGCCGCACGACATCAAGGGCAACGCCATCTGCGCCTTCGTCACGCTGCGGCCCAACTGGCTCATCAAGAACGCACGCCAGCCCGACGATGCGCTCAAGAAAGAACTCGCGGCCCACGTCGCGAAGGAAGTGGGGGCCCTCGCGCGCCCCGACCAGGTGCGCTTCGCCGAAGGCCTCCCAAAGACGCGCAGCGGCAAGATCATGCGAAGGCTCCTGCGCGACGTCGCCGCGGGCGTCGAGAAGATCACGCAGGACACCACCACGCTCGAAGACTTCAGCGTCGTGAGCAAACTGAGGCAGGACGAGGAGTAGATCGCGATGAAGAAGGGCGCGAGCCACTTGCTGCTGAGCATCGCCGCCATCGCCGGCCTCATCGGCGCGGGCCTGCTCGGCCGCGGTTGTGTTGAGAGTCGAAGGCTGGTGGAGGTCATCCCCACCGGCCCCGTGACGCCCAATGGCTTCACGCAGCCCGGCCCGTCGCAGGGTTACAAGTGGGTGACTGATGCGGACATGCCAAACCCCGGCAACATGTGGAAGCCGGTGGAGATCGACTCGCTGAGCGAGGCAGAGCGTGCGCGAGTGCCAAGCCGGTGGTGGTAGTGGCTGACCGCGGGAAAAACAAAGCCGCCCGCTTTCGCGGGCGGCTTCAAGAGCTCTGTTGACCATCGTCGCACCACGATCATCTCAGAGCAGATGATCGTGGCACATGACGAAGTGATTAGAGGGCGCAGTTGCCGCTGACGACGAATGCGGCGAGGATCTGCGCGTCGGTCAGGTCGGCGTTCTCGTCGCCGTTGAGGTCGCCGTCGAGCCAGTTGGCCTCGGGGGTCAGGAGGCCGACGAAGACCTGCGCCATCTGCTGAGCGTCAAGCAGGTCGACGTTCTCGTCCTGGTTGTAGTCGTAGTCGCAGGAGGGGCCGGTGCCGCCGCAGGCGTCGGAGCCGATGTTCGCGGCGCCGGGGGTGACCTCCCAGAAGTCAGAGAGCGTGCAGTCGGTGCCGTCAACGTTGATGGTTTCGAGGGGGTCGTTGAAGAAGGGGCCGGGCAGGGCGCCGAGCACGTCCATCGACCAGGCGCAGTCGCAGATGCGGGTGAAGACGTCGGCGGTGAAGCGATCGTTCACCTCGCGCGAATCGGAGGCGTCGATGCCGCCGAGCTGCGTCGCGTACTGAATGCCGCGGGAAGGGTCGTTCGGGGGCGAGCCGGCATCGCCGTCGGTCAGCCAGCCGAAGGTGTCAACGACGCGAGTCCAGGGCTGGGAGTCGAGGATGCCATCGTTATCGACATCGAGGTCCTGGCCGAGAGCGCCGCTGAAGCCCTCAACGAGGATGAAGGTGTTAGCGCCGTTCTCAATGTCGGGGGTGAAGCTGCCGACGCGGATGACGGTCTCGGGGTCGGGCTGGGGGATGAAGGGACCAGCGTTGCCCGGGGGCTCGTTGTAGAGGAAGAGGCCATTGGAGCCAGTGCTCCAGCCATCGAGCGGCAGGACCTGGTCGATCACACCCGCGACGCAGCCCGCGCCACAGTCACCTTCGATCACGATGATCGTGAGGCCGTTGAGGTTGAAGCCGGGGGTGCTGCTCTTGAGCTCAAAGAACTCGTAACCGTTGTCGCTGCCGGGCGGGTTGACCATCACCTCGTTGAAAACGACCTGGGCCGAGGCGGCTCCAGCAAACACGGACAGAGCAAGAATGGCGGACAGCTTCGTGAAAGACATCGTGAAACTCCTCTCAGTGGGCCCGGGCCGCAACGCGACGAGGGCTGATCTCAATCCCGCAGCCGTCCCCTGAAGGGATGGCCGCAGCGGCGGGCACACGCTCCGCCGCTTTGCTTCAGAACGCTCATCCCTCTCCACAGGGATCTGCGTCACACAACACGCTGAAGAAGACCCGCCGTTGATCCGTGGCGGGAAAGCTCTGACATTCTCCATCACCAGTTGAGGCCCGAACGCGTCAGCCATCCGCCATAGACCTTGCCTTCGAGCTCGTCGTAGGTGGCGGTCTGGTAGCCGTTGTACAGGCGGGTAGAGGCACCCCACATGCCGTCGCGTACATCTCGATCTGCGAAGATGGCCACGTGCCCATCGCCGAAGACCAGGTGGCCGTACATGCGGTCATGGTCCTTGGACTGGTCGTCGATCTTGGGGCCCTTGCCGTGGGCGGGGCCAAAGTCATCAAAGTCCTGGCGGCCCGTGCCGCGGGCGTTGAGGACCGGGACTCGGGACATCGGGTATGGACCGTCGGTCAGGGCCTTGGATCCGGGGACCGCGACACCATCGATCACGACGAGGTTGGCCTCATCAAGGTTGGTTTCGACGGTGCCGTCGCCCAGAAGGGGAACGAGCGAGGGAGACGAGGTGATACCGATGGACTTCTCGTTGAGAGGTCCAACAAGTCGGGTGCGGTTCTTGAAGTCGCTGACCTGACGGTGGTCCTTCACATCGGTGTGAGCCATGACCCAGGACTGGGCGTAGTTGGTGTTGAAGCCGCGGCGAATGAGGTCGGAGACCTCGGCGTTGTTGAACGTCCGATAGACAGCGCCGCTGTTGAGGCGAGAGGCGTTGAGGTTTTGCGAGGCCCGGCCGGGGCTTGAGGGGCAGAGCAGGTTTCCGGGGATCGCGTATTCGCCGATAACAAAGTCGGCCACCCACCCGGTGGTGTCCATCGGGCCATAGCCCTCTTCCAGAGTGTTGTCCCAGGAGCCGGAGTTGTAGTAGCCGCGGCTGGAGTTGGCGTACGCGAGAGAGGCAACGCCGAGTTGACGCAAGTTGCTGGCGCACTTGGTGGTGCGGGCGGTTTCGCGGGCGGTTCCCATCGCGGGGAGCAGGATCCCGATGAGCACCGCGATGATCGCGATGACCACGAGAAGCTCGATCAGGGTGAAGGCACGGGCGGCAATCGGTCGGGGCATCGGGCGGCTCCGGGGTTGGCGAAGTCGGGCAAACGATGCGCCCGTGAATGAGCCGAAGTATTGCCCAGAGCTCTTTGCAATATGTTCACATTAAGTTAAGGTTGGATCAATGATTGGTCGGGGTATGCCGTGCGCATCGGTCTCTGCACCTGCGCAAGTGCCTCCCCTATAGACCATTGTGTACGTGTGAAGGTGTCTTTACACCGCGGGGTCCGGAATGGGGCCTCGCTTCGCGCAAGCTGAATATGCACTGGCTGCGTGCTGGTGGCACGCGGAGGGGGCCGTGCATGAGGGAATCGCACCAGATGGTCCGGGTGGGTGGGGTTGTGCCGCTTGGTCGCGTCCTGTGGAGCGGGTGGCTTGGGGAAGGCCTGAACGGGGGCCTTCCGAAGGCCGATAGCGACCTGTCGCGATCTCGAACCGACCTGCTCGCCCGAGGAACCCGCCGTGGTGCAGAACCAGGAAACGACACAGATCGAGGTGGCACCGGCCGCACCGACTCCCGCCGCGCCGGCGCATGCTCCGGCAATCGCTCCGCGCGTTCGGCGGCGTGGATTGCTGTCGCATGGCGAGGGCGCGGTCGCGCGTGTGGGCATCGTGACTGCGGCGCTGGTGGTTGGCGTGCTGGGTCTCTCTTCGTGGTGGACGCTGCGGACGTATCACGCGCAGGAGCAGGCCTCGCATGAGCGCGAATTGCTGAGCGTGTCGGGCGTGCTTTCGAGTTCGATCGAGTCGCTGATGAACAACGGCGACATCACGGGCGTTCGGCGGCTGGTGGCGGATGCCGCGGTGTTCCAGGGCCTGAGTGGATGCCGCGTTGTGATTGATGGCGTCGGCATCCTTGCTGATGCCGAGCCCTCTCGCATCACGGTTGTGAGGCTGCCCGAAGCGGATAACGCGACGGCCACGCCTGCAGAAGTTCTCGCGACGGGAACGCTCGAGCGTGGAGAGGGCGGCCTGCTCCGCGTGCGGACGTCGCTGGCGGTCGCGGGCCAGAACAACGTAGCGCTTGAGGTGACTTGCGCTGGCTCGGGGAGCGCGATGGGGCCCTGGGAAGTGCAGGCGGGCATCGCCGGGATCGCGGCGCTGGGTATGGGCGGGCTGCTGATGGCTTATCGCCAGATGCGGATGCGCTGGAGTGGGCTTGGTGCGATCCGCGAATCGCTGATGATCGAGGCGCAGCGTGGTGGCGTGGCGGGCGAGCTCGAGGTTGGCGAGGCGATGGGCCCCGAAGCTACGGCGTGGAATGGCGTCGTGCGTGAGCGCGAGACGCTGCGTCGCTTGCTCGCGCTCGAGAAGGCCGCGGAGAAGATCGCGCAGCGCTCGGGCGCGGGCGGGGAGCTCAGCGCCGCGTGCGACGCGATGTGGCATGGGCTCCTTGTGCTCGATGACAAGGCGCAGATCACGTACGCCAACGGTGCCGCGGCGGTGCTGCTGAACGTCAAGCGTGAGGAGCTGCTCGAGAAGCCGGTGCGCGATGTCTTTGAGAATGAGTCGATTGCGACCGCAGCAGAGGCGCTGGCAACAGGGCGCACGCGCCAGCGGGCGATCGTGGATGTGACGCGTCCCGGCACGGAGCGGACGGTGCTCCGGCTGACCGCCAAGCCGATGCGCCGCGAGGAGTCGGGCCGCGCGATTGTGGTGGTGGAGGATGTGACGCAGCAGAAGGTGGCGGAAGAGAGCCGCGGCGCGTTCGTGGCGCAGGCGACGCACGAGCTGCGCACGCCGCTGACGAATATCCGGTTGTACATCGAGACGCTGGTTGATGAGGGAGAGACAGACCCCGCGGTGCGGGCCAAGTGCCTGAACGTGGTGCAGTCGGAGGTGCGGCGGCTGGAGCGGATTGTCGGTGACATGCTGAGCGTTGCGGAGATTGAGGCGGGACAGCTCAAGCTCAGGAGCGCTGAGGTGCGGATGGATCAGCTCTTCACCGAGCTGGAGGCGGACCTGCGTGCTGGAGCCGACGACAAGGAGATCAAGCTGGTCTTTGACCTCCCGCCGAAGTTTGGTGTGATGACCGCGGATCGGGACAAGCTTATGCTCGCGCTGCACAACATCGTGGGCAACGCGATCAAGTACACGCCCGCGGGCGGGACCGTGTCGGTGCGAGTGTCGGAGGAGGGGTCGGGCCTGCGCGTGGATGTGGTGGACAATGGCATCGGGATCAAGCCCGAGGAGCAGGAGCTCGTCTTCGAGCGGTTCTATCGCGCGAAGGACCGACGTCTCGCGAACATCACCGGCTCGGGCATCGGCCTTGCGCTGGCGCGGCAGATTGTCAGGCTGCACGGCGGCGACATTACCGTCGCGAGCGCGATCGATAAGGGGAGCACGTTCACGATCACCGTTCCGATCTCGAACGCGCCGGCCATGAGGGCCGCGGCGTAGCGCGTGGATGGTTGAAATTGCACGAAGCAGAGGAGCACGCCATGGAGATCCAGGAACAACGACAGGGCGCGGTGACGGTGCTGAAGCCTTGTGGGCCGCTGATCCTGGGTGACGCCACGGAGTTTGGGCAGCGACTGGGTGAGGTCGTGACGCGGAGCCTCGGACGCCTCGTGGTGGATGCGTCGGGCGTTGCGTATGTCGACAGCACGGGGCTTGAAACGCTGGTGGCGGCGACGGAGGAGATGGCCGCGGGAGGACGGGCACTGCGACTGTGCGGCGCGAACGAGACGGTGCGAGAAGTGCTGGACCTGACTGGGCTTTCGGATCGGTTCGAGCACTATGAGGATCTGACGACTGCGGTGCGGAGTTTCCTTTGAGACTCGATGGGCATCTGGATGTGAGACTGGAGTAGAGCGGTGAGGCTGTGAGATCGCGATGAGCACGTCCGACGCCAACCAGACGCCGCCACCTGATGCGCCCAAAGCGCCGTCGGTGCCGAGCGCGCCGGGCGCGGCTGGGCTTGAGGGCGCTGCTGCGGCGAAGGGATCGCGCCCGCGAGTGGGTGATGTCCTGCTGGCGGGCGGATACATTTCGAAGGAGCAGCTTGATCGGGGCCTAGCCGAGCAGCGCAAGAGCGGCAGGTTTCTCGGCGAGGTGCTGGTGGCTCAGGGCGTGATTACGCCGGCGATGCTGGTGCGATCGGTCAGTGCTTCGCTTGGCGTGCCGGGGTGCCATCTCAGGCATGGTCTCATCGATCCGGGCGTGATGAAACTGCTGGGCACTGAGGAGTGCGAGCGGCTCAGCGTCATACCGATGTTCAAGGTCGGTGACACGCTGACGGTCGCGATGGCAGAGCCTCAGTGCCTTCCGACGATCGACAGGATCTCGCAGGCGACTGGCTGCCGCGTGAGGCCTGTGCTGGCGCTTGAGGCGAGCATCCTTGAGTTCGTGCGCAAGTACGGCTCGGGTGATGTGGACGTGGATGAGTTCCTGACGCGCCTCGCGGATGCGGCGGTCGAGGTGGTTGAGCGTGAGCGCGTGGACGAAGGTCCGAGCGCGGACCTGGACACGATGGTGGCGGGCAGCCCGATCGTGAACCTCGTCAACATCGCGCTGCTGACGGCCGTGAAGGACAAGGCCAGTGACATCCACATCGAGCCCGACAAGAAGGGAACACGGATCCGGTACCGCGTCGATGGTGTGCTGCGCGATCTGATGAAGCCGCCGCCGGGGATGCACGCGGCGATCGTGAGCCGCGTGAAGGTCATCGGGAAGATGGACATCGCCGAGAAGCGGCTGCCCCAGGAGGGGCGCGTGCGGATTGTTGCGGAAGGGCGCGAGATCGACCTGCGCGTGTCGAGCATGCCGACGCTGCTGGGCGAGAAGATCGTGGTGCGCGTGCTGGACAAAGCGAACCTGCGCGTGCGGCTCGAAGACCTTGGATTCCGTGCCGGTGCGCTTGAGACGTTCAAGCGGTTCCTAGGCCAGAGCCACGGCATGGCGCTGGTGACCGGGCCCACGGGCAGCGGCAAGACGACGACCCTCTACTCGGCGCTGGACCTGCTGCGCGGGCCGGAGGTGAACATCCTCACCGTCGAGGACCCGGTGGAGTACCAGCTTGAGCTTGTGAATCAGATCCAGGTGAGTGAGGCGATCGGGCTGTCGTTCGCCCGCGCGCTGCGGAGCATCCTGCGCCAGGATCCTGACATCATCATGGTGGGTGAGATCCGCGACCATGACACGGCGCGCGTCGCGGTGCAGGCGGCGCTCACGGGGCACCTGGTTCTCGCGACGCTCCACACCAACGACGCGCCGGGCGCGGTGGCACGCCTCGTGGACATGGGAATCGAGACGTACCTGCTCTCGTCGGCCTTCAACGGCGCGGTGGCGCAGCGACTGGCGCGCACGATCTGTCCGGGGTGCGCCACCAAGTACTTCCCGAGCGAGAGCGAGCTGCACGACGCGGGGCTTGATCGCGAGGTCGGGCGGCCTTTCAGGAAAGGGCAAGGATGCCCGCGCTGCCATGACAGCGGCTTTGCGGGGCGAGTGGGCGTGTACGAGGTCTTCGAGGTGACGCCGCAGATCCGGCGCATGATCCATCATGGGCGACCGACGCACGAGCTGCGTGCGCGGATGCGAGAAGATGGGATGCTGACGCTGCGCGAAGAGGGTGTGCTGGTCGCGCTCGACGGCAAGACGAGCCTTGAAGAGATCCTGCGCGTGACGCAGAACGACGACGCGGGTGAGCCGGTGGGCGAAATTCCGTCGAGCAAGCCGGTGAGCGACTCCGTCAGCGCGGCGGTCGCGATTGCGCTGAGCAAGGAGGCGGCATGAAGTTCGCCTACACCGGCTACGACAAGGCGGGCGCGGCCGTGGCCGATGCCGTTGAAGCATCAACGCGTGAGGAGGCGGTCGAGTCACTTCGCCGACGCGGTATCTTTGTTTCGGAGATCAGCGAAAATATCTCGGGGCGCGCGGCTCGCGCGGCAACCAGTGCCGCGGCGGGCGCGGGCGGCTTCGGGCGCGGGCGTCGCCTTGAAGCTGTTGCCTCGATGCTTCGCCAGCTTGCGATCCTTGTCAAGACCGGAACGCCGCTGATGGAAGCGCTGCACGCGATGGAGCGTCAGCTCCCGGACGGAAAGTGGAAGAGCGTCGTCGCGGATGTGAGGACGCGCGTGGAGGAGGGTGGGCAGCTCTCCGACGCGCTCGCGCGGCATCCGGCGTACTTCGACTCTGTCTGCCGCAGCCTGGTCGCGGCGGGCGAGTCGGGCGGGAAGCTCGATGTCATGCTGGATCGGCTGGCGGTGCTGACGCGCAAGCAGGTCAAGATCCGCAAGACTGTGGGCGGGGCGATGATCTACCCCGGTCTGCTCTCCTTCGTTGCGGTCGCGGTGAGTGTCACAATGATCGGATTTGTGCTGCCGCGCTTTGAGGACCTCTTCAAGAGTCTCGACACGCCGCTGCCGCCGATGACCAAGTTCCTGATGGGCATGGGGACGTGGCTCCGGGCGAACTGGATGGTGGTGGGTGGGTGCAGTGCTGCTGCGTTCGGCGCGGCGTGGTTCTGGCTCTTCCGACTTGGCGGGATGGCGGGCGTGCAGGCTTCGATGCTGAACGTCCCGAAGATCGGCAGCGCTGTGAAGGGGATCGCAATGGCGCGGATCGCGCGAGTGCTGGGCGTGCTGATTGAGGCCAAGGTGCCGCTGGTGGACGCACTTAAACTCGCGCGCGATTCGGCGGGGCATCCTGCGTACTCGGCGATGATCGAACGAGCCGAAGAAGCCGTGACGCGGGGCGAGAGTGTCTCGAGCGAGCTCGCGAATCCGGTGCTTGTGGACCCATCTGTGTGCGAGGCAATCCGCAGCGGTGAACGCACGGGACAGCTCGCGCCCGTGCTTCTGACGCTCGCGGACCATCTCGATGAGGACAACGAGATTCTGATCAAGACGATCACCTCGCTGATGGAGCCACTGATCCTGCTGGTGATGGGCGTGGTCGTCGGGACGGTGGCGGTGAGCATGTTCCTGCCGCTCTTTGATCTGACGGCGGCGGGCCCGCACGCGGGCGGGGGTGCGCCATGACGCGGTTGGCAAGGTCTGGAAGCTGGGCTGATCTCTGGCAGATGCCGGTGATCGGGCTTGATATCGGCGGCCGCGCATTCCGCGCTGCTCAGCTCGGTCAGCCCGGACGGACAGCGTGCATCCAGCGTGCGTCGCCTCAAGAAGCAGCGCCGTGGCGAGAGCCGGATGCGTCCGAGCTCGATCGTCTCGCGGCGGCGCTCGCGCGGCGCGGCTTTGAGGGTGAGAGTGTGCAGATCGCGGTGCCGCGGTCCATGATGTTCATGGAGACGCTCGAGCTGCCGCCCCGCTCCAGCGGTGCGCCAGTTGAGAAACTCGCGCGGATCGAGCTCGCTCGTGCACACCGCCTGATGCCCGACGAGATCGAGTGTGCGATGTGGGACGTGCCAGCGCCCTCGCGCGGTGGAGATCTGACGCACGTTGTTGCGTGCGGCATGCGCCGTGCGGATGGCGAGCGGCTTGCAGCGTTGTTTGCGGAAGCGGGCCTGAGTGTTGTGGGCATCGACATGCGAAGCTGGGCGATGGCGCGCGGCGCGGGCGGGCTCACAAACGCGGGCAATGCCGCGAGAGCGCTGATCGATGTCGCGTGGGACGCCTGCACGCTGGCCGTCT
This sequence comes from Phycisphaerales bacterium, assembly GCA_040399065.1. Lineage (GTDB taxonomy): Bacteria > Planctomycetota > Phycisphaerae > Phycisphaerales > UBA1924 > JBBASU01. The sequence continues at coordinate 39,348 of JBBASU010000023.1, forward strand.
CGCATCGGGGCGTGCTCGTCTTTGAGCGCAGTGTTGAGGATGGCGCGCTCAGAATTCTCTACAGCGGCATTGCAGAGCGGCTTCGGGTTGGCATTGAGGTCGTCGAGGCATCGTTTGATGAAACGCTTTGGAGCCATCGCACACCATCGCGCAACGAGGCGATGCTGGTGCAGCGCGAGTGCCGCCAGGCGATGACGAGCTACTTCGACACCATGGTGCCAGAGGTGTCTCGATCGCTGCAGTACGCGGCGCATCGCTACGCGGCACCAATCGCGGACCTCACGCTCACCGGCGAGGGTGCCGCTCTACCCGGCCTGGTGCCGAAGCTTCGGCAGCAGTCCATCATCGAGGGTGCAGCGATGCGTGTCTGGAGTACTGAGCTCGGTTCGGCGGCGGATGTCGGCCCCGAGTACGCGTGCGCGATCGGCCTCTCGATGGCGCGGCGTGGAACTGGTCGCATCAGGAGGGCCGCATGACCAGCCCACTCTCCAGCCAGACATCGGCACCGATCGTGGGTGTTGATCTGCTGCCACGCTCGTGTCGCGAAGCGTTGGCCGGGCGACGCCGCAAGCGCGTGTGGGCCGTGGTCTGCGGGTTGTATGGTGCGATGGTCGCGATCTCTTGGCTCGCCTCACCTGGTCCTGCTCCGACGCTGGCGAGCGAGCTCGCTCGTGCGAACGCGCTGACGGTGGTGCGTGAGCGCGAGCTCGAGACGGTGCGGGGTGAGGTGCGCGAGCTGGCACGGAGCGTTGGTCTGGCGCAGGCTGTGGGTGATCATCCGAACTGGAGCCGCCTCCTCTCGCTGGTGGCTCGTGCGCGCGGCGAGAAGGTCGTGCTCTCGCGCATCGCGGTGGAGTCGGTGGCTGCGGGCGCCACGGACCGTGCGCAGGCTCGCTCGAACGAGGGGCTCCCGAGGCCCGGGTATGAGGTGAGCCTCGCGGGCACGGGTGTGAATCAGGCCTCGGTCTCTGAGTTTGTTCTGGGGCTGGAGCGGCTTGGGCTCTTTGACAGTGTGACGCTCGTCGAAACGAGAGCGAGAGCGACCAGCGATGGTGTTCAAGGGGTGGTGGAGTTCTCGCTCCGCTGCCGCCTCGTTGAGCGAGAGCGTCCGCAGGAGGCTGGCCGATGAGTCGCGGTGATTACCTCTGGCAGCTTCGTCCGACGCTCGCTGATGCGGGTGCAATGGCGTGCTTCCTAACGCTGTCGGCGGTCTTTGCAGTGGCAACGCTGCGCCCCGCGATAGCGCACTCCCAGCGCGAGCACGAGGAGCGGGAAACACTGGCGAACAAGACCGTGGCACTGCGCGAGGCCGACAACGCACTTGCTTCGGCGGTGAAGCAGCGTTCATCACTCCGCACTCTGCGCACATCGATGGTGACGCTCGGAACGATCTCGGACCTCAACGCCCGACTCGCGGAGATCCCGGTCGTCGCCGAGACACACGGTGTGGCGGTGTCGGAGGTGGTGCCGGGCACGCCCCAGCAGCGCGGTCGCCTGACGCGGGTTCCATTGCGCGTCGCTGGCGTTGCGTCTTTCAGGTCGTTCTCGGCCATGCTCGCCGAGCTGCACGCGAACCACCGTGACCTTGAGGTCACGGCCTTCTCGATCGATGCGGAAGGTAATGGCCGAGACTCCGGAGCTCGCTTCTCGCTTGGGATGGTGTGGCACACGACCAGTGCACCCGCTGCGGCGCAGACGGCTCCGGAGGCCTCGGAGGGCTCGGCGGCCCGTGCGGGGCGTGCCGACCGTGCTGATCCCGACGCGCGTAGTGGCCAGAACTCGCCCCGTTGAGCGCGGATTGCTGGCCGCAGAAGCGCGGGTTTGTCACCCTCCGTCGCGTGGAACGAAGCAAACAACAGCGCGTGATGTTGGCAGTGTTGGCCCTTGCGGGCTTGGCCCTGGCGGTTGATCGCATGGTGATCGGATCCGAGGCAGCTGGTCCAAGCCAGGCCGCGGCCCAGCCGGTGCCATCCGCCGATGTCGGTTCGATCTCAGCTGAACGCAGCGTAGCCGACGCAGAAGCTGCGAGTTCAAGCTCAAGCTCTGGCCCGAGCTCCAAGGCCAGTGTCGAGCGCCAGTCCGTCGCACAGCAGCTGGAAGCCATGCAGCCGCCGCAGGACGTGATGGCGGGAGTTGATGATGCGTTCTGGGACTTCAGCCGGCCCCTTGAGGTGATCGAGATCGCGGAGTCGGAAGAAGCACCAACGACGCCAGACGCCAAGCCTCTGGAGGACGTGGCGGCCCGTCATGCACTGACGGCGATTCTGACGACACCCGCTGGCCCCATCGCGGTTGTTGATGGGCGAGCGCTCCGAGTGGACCGTCCCAGTGGTGGGCTCACGCTGCGCGGAGTCGATGGTCGATCAACCGCCATCGTTGAGATCGCGGGCCAGAGAGTTCGGCTTGAGATCCGGCGTGAAGCGCTTAACTCGAAGGCAACTCGCGGTGGGGGTAACAGCGATGCCCGCTAACCAACACGCTCGTGCCGGCTGGTCCGGCTGTTCGGGTCGTACCGATCGTGACGCGCAGACAAGTCGACGCCCAACCGAGACGCTCAAGCGGAGCACACGTGATGCCGATCCCCATGGTGGGCGTCGGTGGACCGACGCGAATGGTCTGGCCACTACTCGCACGGAGATTCAGGACATGCACGCTCTTCCGATCGGCCGTCGGGCCTTCAGCCTGATCGAGCTTGTCATCGTCGTCGTCATCATCGGCATCATTGCGGCGATCGCGATCCCGCGAATGAGCCGTGGTTCCGCCGGAGCCGCTGACGCGGCGCTCACCGGTAACCTCACGGTTCTCCGCAACGCCATCGATCTCTTCACCACCGAGCACGTTGGCACGTTCCCGACCGCTGCCAACATTGTATTGCAGCTTACGGCCTACACCAACGATGCCGGTGGTACCAACGCGACCAAGACCAGCACGTTCATCTTCGGCCCTTACATCCGCGCCATCCCCACGCTGCCGGTGGGGGCCAAGAAGGGCATGTCTGGCATCGCCGCCGCCGACGATGTTACCATCGGCTGGATCTACACCGAGTCTACGGGTCAGATCCGCGCGAACACCACCACAGAGGCTGATGCTCGCGGCGTGCTCTACTCCGCCTATTGAAGAGTGCCACGCCTCCTGCCACCTCGTCCGATCTGCTCCCAGGATCCCTCACCTGAGAGGAACACGTGAGCCACACGCTCCAAGCACCACGCCCGGGTGAACGCGTCATCGCGATCGCTCGGGCGATTCCGTTTGGTAGCCGCAGCGGGTTCAGCCTCGTGGAGCTCTGCCTGGTGCTTCTGATCGTCTCGGTGATCGCGGGGCTCGCGATGCCGCGATTCTCCGCATCGCGAGATCGTCATCGCGTAGATCTCATCAGCCGCCGCCTCGCGGCGGACATCGAGCGAGCCCGCACGCGAGCTCAGGCCGAGCAGCGCGAGTGGGTTCTGGTCTCCAAGTCTGGCGCGGACGCGTATGAGTCATATCCGATCGATGATCCCTCCGCGGGTGAGCGGACCATGCTCGACCTGAACCAGCCGGGAACGCAGATCGTCGACATCGACTTTGATGGATTCAACGCTCTGGCCTTTGGTCCCTACGGCACACCAACAACGTCGGGCACCATCGATGTTGCCTCCGGAAGCCTGCTGGTAAGGCTCACCGTGGATGGTGTCACGGGGCGCGTCGCGCGCAGCCAGCCCCGCGCGCGACTGGAGTCAGAATCCGTCCAGGTTGTGAGCTTCAATCTTCTCGCGCTGGGAAGCGTGCCCATCGAGGACGACGATTGATGCGACAGCCCTCACCAAACCCGCGTCCATCAGGCTCAGCAGCCTTCACGCTCCTTGAGATGGTCATGAGCATGGCTGTCCTCGCCGTGATCCTCGGCGCGGTGGGATCCGCGATGTTCCTCTCTTCGCAGATCGTGCCGCGAGACGGCGATGCCTTTGGTAACGCCCTCAGAGCCCGCGAGGCGGCCCGACGCATCGCCGATGAGCTCTCGATGGCAACGCGGATTATTGAGGCAACCGACAAGGCCATCACCTTCGATGTTCCCGACCGCGATATGGACGGCGCCGATGAGCGCATCGCATTCTCCTGGTCAGGGACGCCCGGCGATCCGATCACGATGACGATGAACGGCTCGACTTCGATTCTGGAAGGCGATGCCCGCAAGCTCGAGCTCGCGTACCGGCGCGAGACAAGATCAACCGAGTCCCTCGGCACCGCCACCGAGTCGCTCACCGACGAGCTCCTCGCGAGCTGGTCGGGCACCACGAACTCGACGGTTATAGTCCGCACGACGCTCACCCCCAGCCTGGGAGTGACGCCCCGTTCTACAGGCGGCGCGACGCACTACCGGGTAACGAGCGTGCGGCTGTGGCTGAGACAGGCCGGCTCCCCCACCAGCACGGTGGGTGTTCAGCTCCGGAGCCCGACCGCTACGGGTGCACCCAGCGCCACCATCCTCGCGGACGCGACGATCGCCGAGAGCGCGCTCCCAGTCTCGCCTGGCTGGGTCACGATTTCATTCACCGGCACCACCGCGACACCCATTGATACCGCGACATGGATCGTGCTTCGCCGCGTGTCGGGCGGGGATGCCGCGGTCGCGCCGATCGCCTGGGGCGTCGCGCACTCGCGGGTTGCATACGCGATGGGAAGCGACGTCACCACCGCCTACTGCCTTCCATTCCAGCTCTTTGGCCGCGCCACACGCCCGACCACCGTGACAACCTTGAGCACGCACGCGGCGGGCGTGCAGGTTGCGGTGCAGCTCGGCACGACCGAAACCGCAACCGGCTTCGCGGGTGCGAGGCTGATCAACGCGCCCGAACTCACGGGCACCGTTGCTGAGGCGAGCTCCGGTGATGTGGCGCTCATCGAAGAAGTCGTAGAGACCGTGGATGATGTCATCGGCGGTGTCCTTGGAGGCCTGAGTGACCTCCTCGGGGGCCGTCGATGAACCGTCGCGCCTTCACGCTCATCGAAGCCTCGCTCGCCACGCTTGTCGTCGGCGTGGTACTGGTCGCATCGATCAACGCGGTTGGTGCAACTGCGAAGCAGCGGGCCGCACTCCACGATCAGTCCGTCGCGATCGGCATCGCCGAAGCACGCATCGCGGCGATCGTCGCGCTGGCCTACGCGGACCCCGACACACCCGGCGCCCCTCTCGGCACCGACGCAGACGAGGTGTCAATGGCCGACTGGGACGATGTGGATGACGCGCACGATCCAATCTCGATCCAGCCCTCGAGCGCTCGTGATTGGACATGGCTGACCACCGTCGAGTGGGTCGAGCTGAGTGCCGAGGGCCAACCCGGCAGCGTCAGCTCTACGGACACGGGCCTCAAACGGATCCAGGTCAGCGTGAAGAGCGGACGGAAGGTCCTTGCGATGCGATGGGCCTATCGCTCGCGTGGCTGGGATGAGGTGCTCCCATGACCCCCAAAGGCACCGCCAGCCATCACGCGGCTGCGCTCCAGTCGCGCCGCGGAACGATCTACGTGCTCGTTCTATCGATCGCGGGACTTCTCGCGGCCATCTCCGTCGGCGCTGGCGCGTACACCTCGGCCGAGACCCGACGGACGCGCGAGGCCGAGGCCAGCGGCGTAGCGAGAGCCGCGGCCCAGAGCGCCATCGAAGCCACCGTCGGCATGATCCAGGCCGACCCGACCGGCGCTGACTGGAAGCCTCGCGCCGAGCTTGCGGCCTTTGCCGCCAACAGATCACTCGGCAACGCAGAAGTGTCCGTGGGCATCGCAAGCTCCGATGGAACCACACCACTGACCGAATGGACCGGAAGTGTGTACCTCGACGCATTCGCGTGGCACGGCGGCTGGCAGCACGGCCTCCGTGCCACGCTCGAACCCGTCGTCACCAATCTCGAAGCACTGGGCCATCCGATCGTTGTTGGTGGCAATCTCAATGTCACCGGGACCAGCCTCACCGGCGAGGGGATTGTGGTCACCAACGGCGTGATCCAAGCGAGCAGCGCAGACATCCGCATTGGCACGCTAGCCTCGGGCACGACGGGCTCAACCTTCCATGTCACCCCAACGACCCTTCCTGAGCCAATGACCCTGCCGGATTCCTCGGTCATCAGTTCGTACCTCGCGCGGGCCACCATCATCGAGATCTCGCAACTGACGGGACAAAAACTGGAGAAAGTGGTGCTCTCGAGCGGGAGCAACCCATTTGGCTCCACCAACGCGTCGGGCATCTACGCGGTCAGATGCCACGGTCAGCATCTCTGGATCAGCGACCTCCGCGTCCACGGAACGCTCATCCTGATCGAACCGGGCCATAACACCAGGATCACCGGCCGAGTCTTCTTCGAGCAGCGCGCCACGAACCAGCCGGTTCTCCTCGTAGACGGATCGATCTCCATCGAGACCGATTCTCGGGATTTCTCCGAGGAAGATGAAGGCATCAATCTGAATCCCACAGGATCGCCGTTCCGAGGCGTGACCGACACCGACACCACCGACTTCTATCCGTCGGTCTTCGAGGGGATCGTGTACGTCAGCGGCGACGTTGAATCCAGCGATCTCACGACGATCGAGGGCTCGTTGATCGTGGGCGGGAACATGACCATCACCGGGCCGATGTCGGTGAGGCCCTTTGCGCCCGACGCGCCCGTGGACGGCATGACGGGCGTTGCACGCTGGCGGCTTCTCGGCCTGCAACGCATCACTCGCTAGAAGCGCGAGTCAATCATCGCAGAAGTTGGGCACACGCTCGCACACCAGCGCGTAAAGATGCCTGCTCAGGCCGCGCGGGCCGTCGAGAGATCGCTCGCGTGCCGCGCCACCATCGCGTCAAAGCCGGCGAGATCGATCCGCCGGATCATGGCAGAGATGCGAGGATCAAACTGCGTTCCGCCACAGCGCTCGATCTCATCCAGCACACGCTCTCGCGCCAGTGCCGCGCGATACGAGCGGTTGGAGCTCATCGCGTCGAACGTGTCCGCAACAGCGATGATGCGGGCCAGCAGCGGGATGCTCTCCCCCTCGAGCCCGTGCGGATACCCCTTGCCGTTGTAGTGCTCGTGATGGTGGAGCACGCCGGGCAGCACGCTCGCAAGCTGCGGGATGTCGCGCAGGATGCGGTGACCCGTTTCCGGGTGGAGCCGGATCAACGCAAACTCATCCTCGGTCAGGCGGCCGGGCTTGGTCAGCACGGCCTCGGGCACGCCGATCTTGCCGACATCATGGATGAGTCCGGCGATGCGCGTGGTCTCGATCTCGCTCTCAGAGAGCCCAAGCAGCCGGGCCAGGTCCGTTGCAAGAAACGACACACGCTCCGAGTGACCAAACGTGTATCGATCCTTCGCATCGATCGCCGCCGTCAGCGACCGCACCGTGCCGATGAAGAGATCGCGCTGCTCTTCGTAGAGCGCCACATTGTCCGCGAAGGCGTTCGTGAATGAGCCCGCGGCTTCGATGAGCTGCGTGTCATAGCTCGATACCGCCGCGTCCTCGCCCGCCTTGCCGCCAGCAAGAAGCACACCCGCGACCTTGCCCATGCACAGCAGCGGCATGACCACCACCTGCGGCGACTCACGCGAGCAGAAGAGGCCCGCATCGGTGCGGATCTGAGCTCCTGAACTGCGCCCCGCGGTCGCTGCCAGCGAGAGGGCCGCTTCGTGCATCGTCTCGCGTGAGACCGGCGGCGTGCCCGTGCAGGCAAATCGACCCCGCATCGCGCGCGGGCCTGCATCCTCACCAAAGACCGCAGCAATCCACCGGAACTTCATCGCGCCGTGCAGCCGGTCACAGACGGCGCCCAGGAAGGCGTTTGGCTCAAAGGGCCCACGCATCGCGCGGCCGAGCGCGTACACAACATCGATCGTTTCGTACGAATCGCTCAGCTGCGAGGTGAACCCAGAGAGCGCATCTCGCGCCCCGCGCAGCGCCGAAGAGTCAGCGATCATCGAGCGCACGCTCACTTCAACGACTCTCAGCATGGACGCGTCCGCGACGCTTCCAACCCCTCGAGCCAGATCGGTCGAAGCAACGCCGCAGGCCTCGCTCCACGCCGCGAGGAGCGATCGCTCGACGCCCCCGCGCTCCGGGAGCAGCACAACCAGCCGCCCCACGAGCCCGCCAGCCTCGTCCACCGTTGCCATGAGCAGCCGGCCAAAGCCAGCGACCTGCACCGAGGGAAGAGCACCCGCCGCTTGTGGCGTTCGATTGAGAAGCGACGCGACGCTCGGCAGCACGGCATCCGTCCGAAGCAGCGCCTCGGGCCGCAGCGGCTCGGGCGTACGCCCCATGACCCTGCCGAGTCCGTCAAAGAAGACTGCCAGAACTCCAAGCTCCGCACATCGCGCGATGACTTCCGCGGCGATTCCGCCGCAGTCATGCCCGGGTTCTGGAGTCAGTGGGATCATGAGCGATGCCTAAGCGGCCGTGGCTCCTTCCGCTCCCGATGGTGCGGCAGCCTGTCCGGCTTCACCAATCAGCGTGTTCACGCGATCCATCAGCGCTTTCACCCCGAACGGCTTGGCGATGACCTCGCGAATGCCAGCCGCATCCAATTGATCCTGCGACAGGATGTAGCCGCGTGCCGTCAGCATGATCACCGGGATTCGAAGCCCCGCGTCGCGCACACCCTGAGCCAGTTCAAGACCGCTCACCAGCGGCATCTGAAGGTCAGTGATGATGAGGGAAGGAACGATCGTGGCCGGTGTGACCTGCCCGGGCAGCGCCGTCGCGAGCCCGAGCAGCACGAGTCCCTCACGCCCGTTCCGGGCTTCGTACACATCAAAGCCGCCCGAGCGCAGCTTGGCAGCCACGACGTGCCGGATGTGCGGCTCGTCATCGCAGATGAGAATGGTTCCGGAACTGGACATCGTCAGAAACATCGGCCTTTCGAACCTCGGTATTCACCCGTGCAGAGTGGTCTGGCGTCCCTAATCGGGCACGGCGGGGCTCCGCTCGTGCTCCAGTCGGTTCCAAACTCCAATAAATGCCAAAGTTGGGGTACAGCCGCGCGGTTCTCGGCCCTCGATGGCCATCCTCTCCCCTCACTACCATGTGTCGTGACCCAAACCCAAGACCAGCGCGCGCACACCACGCCGGATCCCGGCCCCTCGCACTCACCCGCCTCCAACGCGCGGCCCACGCGCGGTGCCATGCGAACGCGTCCCGACGACGCGGCTTCCATCATCGCGCCCGAGGGCCTTCCGATCGTCGCGGGCTTTGTGCTCGTTGGGCTCGTCCTCTCGGCCGCCTCCCTCTTCTGGCTCGGGCTCTTCGGCGTACCGATCGTGGTGGTCGCGATGGTCTTGTGCCTCTGGTGCGTCTGGTTCTTCCGCGATCCGCAGCGTCCGATCCCCACCGATCCCGGCCTTGTGATCTGCCCCGCGGATGGCGTGATCTGCCTTATCGGTCCCGCCGCCCCGCCTCCGGAGATCGGTGCCGGCACCGAGCCCCTCTCGCGCGTCTGCGTCTTCATGAACGTCTTCGATGTGCACGTCAATCGGTCGCCGCTGGCGGGCACCGTTGAGAAGGTTGCGTACCGGCCCGGCACGTTCTTCAACGCCTCCTTTGATAAAGCCAGCGACCTCAACGAACGCATGAGCCTGCTCATCAAGACCCCCGCCTCGGGTCGGATCGTGGTGGTGCAGATCGCCGGCCTGGTGGCGCGCCGCATCGTCTGCCGCGTGAAGGAAGGCGCCACGCTCAAGGCGGGCGAGCGATTCGGCCTGATCCGCTTCGGATCGCGCGTTGATGTCTACCTGCCCGCCGGCGCTGTGGTCGGCGTCAAGGTTGGTGATCGCGTGAGCGCGGGCTCGAGCATCCTTGGCACCGTCCCAACTTCGCCGCAAGGAGCCGCCTGATGTTTCTGAGGCTCGGCCCACGCAGACGCGAGATGTCAGTCGCGGCGCTCATCCCAAATCTTCTCACCACGCTCGCACTTTGCTCCGGCCTTGCGTCGCTCCATTTCGCGATGATCCCGAACTGGGAGAAGGCCATGGGCGCGCTCGTGCTCGCAGGAATCTTTGACTTCCTTGACGGCGGCGCGGCCCGTCTGTTCCGAGCTTCCAGCCAGTTCGGGGCCGTGCTCGACTCCCTCTCGGACTTTCTCGCCTTTGGCGTCGCGCCAGCGCTGATCCTGCATCAGTGGATGCTCGAGAAGCAGGGCGCATTCGGTCTCGCGGCGGTCATGACGCACGCGCTCTGCGCGGGCCTGCGCCTTGCACGCTTCACCGCCGCCGCAGTTCCCAAGGAGCCCGCGAGAGAAAAGTCCAGCGCGCCCAGCATGTTCTTCGTCGGCATGCCCACGCCCGCCGCCGCAGTGGCGGTGCTCATTCCCGTGATGCTCAGCCAGTCTGAGACCGTGCGATACACGCCGCCAGCCTGGGCCGTCGCGGGCTTCACGTTCCTGATCGGTTTCATGATGATCAGCCGCGTGCCGATGTTCTCGCTGAAGAGACTTCGCGTCAGCCGTCAGATCCTCACACCGATCATGGTTGGCGTGGGCCTGCTCGTCGTCGCGTTCGCCAGCGATGCGTGGCTCACGCTCTCGTGCATGGGCGCCATCTACCTCCTCTCTGCGCCCCTGGCGTGGCACCTCAAGCGTCGCCAGCGCGCCGCAACCGACGACGCTCGCGCCGCGACTCAAGCGTCCGCCGAGCCCGCTCCGTAGCATCGCTAACCTGCCGCCTCTCACACGCTTCGCCAAACAGAACGGGCCCGGTCGATCTCGACCGGGCCCGTGTCTATTCATGTTGTGCTGCTCTGCGGCCCCGTCAGAGCGGGCCGCTCACACTCACGCGCGGCGGCGACGCGTCGCGACGAGGCCAGCGATCCCGGCGAGAGCGAGCGTGCCCGGCGTCGGGATGAGGTTCTCAGAACCCGGGGTCAAGGTGCCCTCGATCACGACGGGGGCCATGCGCGCGGAATCGAACGAGAAGGGACCGGTGCCGGTGCCCAGCACGTCGGAACCGTACCAGACATTGTCAACGCCAAGCACGAGTGCGTCGGCGTTGAAGTCAGCGTTGGGGCCGAAGTTCGTGAAGCCCAGGCCGGCCGCGTACCCGAAGTTCGCCGCGCCGTCGTTCTCAATCAGCGAGATGCCATCGAGCACCGAAGACCACGGGGTCACATCGAGAATGCCGTCGTTGTTCGTGTCGAGGTCCGCGCCCAGAGCACCTGAGAACATGCTCACGAGCAGATACGTGTTCGAGCCGTTCTCAAGATCAGGGTTGAAGTCGCCAACGCGGACCGTGGTGCCCGCGGCGGGGGCCGGGTTCAGGACCGTGGCCGAGTCGCGCTGGAGGAAGAGGCCGTTGGAACCCAGCGAGAAGCCTGTGAGGTCGATGACAGCGTCCACCGTGCCCGCCGTCGTGCCGTCGCCCTCGATCGAGAGCAGGTACATGCCGCTCAGGCTCAGCGAAGACGCGCCACGGAGTTCGAAGAACTCAAAGCCATTGTCCGTGCCGGGCGGGTTGATGAAAATCTCGTTGATGCGGACCTGAGCAGCAGCAACGCCAGCAAACGCGGCGATCGCCGCAACGACAGAAAGTGAACGAACCATGTCTCTTCTCTCCCGAGCCCTGTCGGGCTCAAAGACCAAACAAACTACGCCCCGCAACATCGCGGTACGAAGCGAAGGATAGAGAGAAGACTCGAAATCGCCACGTTCGCTATGCGAAGATTGCGCGAAGATCGCTCCGGCGTACTCCGCTTACTCCATAGATGGCAATGCTTTATAGCACACCGCTGTGGGCCCTTCACGCGGTTTCGGGCTGGGGCGATCTGCGCTTAAGGCACCCATCGCTGCGCAATCGGCCACCGCCGTCCCGAGCCAAACGCCACCGAAGTCACCTTGAGCCCAACCGCCGCCTGGGCTCGCTTGAACTCCGACCGGTCGATCAGCCGCAGTATCCGCGCCACCAGCGCTGCGTCAAACCCCGTCTCCGCCACGATCGCCGCGGCGCCCATTCGCCGCTCGACGTACGCCTCGATGATCCGGTCCAGTACCTCATACGGCGGCAGGCTGTCCTGATCCGTCTGATTCGGCCGCAGCTCGGCCGAAGGAGCCTTCTCCAGCGTCGACACCGGAATCGGTGGCGTCGCAAACCCGAGCTCACCACAGTTCGCGTTGATCCACCTCGACAACGCATACACCAGCTGCTTGCTCACGTCCGACAGCACCGCGAGCCCGCCATTCATATCGCCATAGAGCGTGCAGTATCCGACCGCGAGCTCGCTCTTGTTGCCCGTGGTCAGCACCAGCGCACCCGTCCTGTTGGAGAGCGCCATGAGCGTCGTGCCGCGCAGTCGCGACTGGAGATTCTCCTCCGTCACATCCGGCAGCACCTCGCCAAGTCTGGCAAGCCCCGCCGCAGCCATCGCCGGATCAAGCACGTCTCGGAACCCTTCCATCGGACCCGCGATCGGGATCGTGAGGCACGTCACTCCAAGCCGCGTCGCAAGGTCGCGTGCATCAGTAACAGAGTGCTCCGACGAGTAAGGTCCCGGCATCGCGACACCAGTGACATTGACCGGTCCGAGCGCCGCCGCCGCGAGCACCGCCGTCAGCGCCGAGTCGATCCCGCCCGAGAGCCCGATGAGGACCTTCGAGAAGCCGTTCTTCGCGATGTAGTCGCGGATGCCCGTCGTCAGAGCGCGATAGACCAGCGCGATCTCTTCAGGCTCTTCCGCGCGAGCGCCCGCTGCCCCACCCGCGCACCCCTCACCCACATCCGCAAGCAGCATCGCTCCTGAGAATCGTGGCGTGCTCGCCGCAAGCCTTCCATCCGCGCCATAGACGTACGCGTGCCCATCAAAGACCAGCTCATCATTCCCACCAAGCTGGTTGACCGACGCAACGACGATTCCATGCCGCTTCGCGTGGGCCGCGAGGATGTCGCGATGGCGCTCACCCTTGCCCATGACGTACGGGCTGGCCGAAGGGCTCACCAGCACGCGCGCCCCCGCCGCCACAAGCTCCGCGACAGGATCCGGTGCGCCCCGATACCGCGACGCGAAGCCCGCGTCCTCACCCTTCCACAGATCCTCGCAGATGGAAAGCCCAACGCGCGTCCCGTGTGAACTCTCAGTGCCGCCACTCAGTCCCCCCGCCACGCCGCGCGACGGAACATCAATCACTACAGGCACATCGCCGGGCGTGAAGTACCGGTCCTCATCAAAGACGTCGTACGTCGGCAGCAGCCGCTTGTGGTACTCAGCCACTACTCCGCCACCTCGCAGCACGAAGAGCGCATTCGCCACGCCGCCTCCCTCGCGCGGCGCGGGGGTACCAACCACCACCGTCACATCAGGCGCGGCCGCCGCAAGGCCTCGCGCTGCCTGCACGCAGGCCTCCACAAACCCCTGCTGCTGAAGCAGGTCCTTGGGCGGATAGCCGCTGATGCAGAGCTCCGGCAGCACCACAAGGTCCGCACCAGCATCGCGGGCCGCAACGATCCGTGCAAGCGCGATCGCCGCGTTCCGGGCGATGTCGCCAACGGTCGGATTCATCGTGCAAAGTGCAAGCCAGATGGGCATGAGGGGAGGGTAGGGAGCAGGGATGTAGTGATGGAGCAAAGCGCCGATGCAGTGGTTGCTGAGGGCTTTGGCAGCGCCGCTTACGGCAGCACCAGCATCGCATCCCCGTAGCTGTAAAATCGGTATCGCTCGCGCAGCGCAACCCCATAGATCTCCATCAACCGCGCCACGCCGCCAGGAAAGAGCGACGCGACCATCGCAAGCAGCGTGCTCCGAGGCAGGTGGAAGTTGGTCAGCAGCCCATCCGTCCAGCGCCACGGGTAGCCGGGCGTGATCAGGATGTCCGTCGCAAGCCAGTCCGCCGCGTCCCCCTCACGCCCTTCACGCCCCTCATCCCCACTCGCCGCGAGCCGCGCAAAGCTCTCCACAGTCCGCGCCGACGTCGTACCGACGCAGATCACGCGGCCTACGCGTCCGGCAGCATCCCCACGCGTCCCCAGAATCGCACCCCGCGTCTGCCGCGGCATCGCGCACCGCTCCGTATGCATCCGGTGCTGCTCCACAAACTCCGCCTCCACAGGTCGAAACGTCCCCGACCCAACATGCAGCACTACGTCAGCCCGCCCAACACCCCGGGCCCGCAGCCCCTCAAGCACCGCAGGCGTCAGGTGCAGCCCCGCCGTCGGTGCCGCAACGCTCGCGCCTGAGTCACGCGCCGCACGCTCTCCTCCTCCGCCCGTCGCTCCATCAGGCTCCGCACCGCGCGCGTACACAGTCTGGTACCGAGCCCGGTCATACGCCTCGTCCGCATGGCTCGCCTTCGCCGTCTCTGCCTCGCGCTCGCGAGCCTTCAAGATGTACGGCGGCAGCGGCGTGCGCCCAACGCGCTCCAGAATCGCTACCGACCCCTCTCCCTCCAGTGCCCCTCGCACCGACACAATCCACCCACCCCGGTCCTCCGACCCCAGCGGCGAGAGCAGGTGCAAACGCACGCCCGAGTCCGGCCCCGGTCCAGCGCCCCCCGCCCCATCAAGCTCGATCACAACATCGATCCCCGCCTTCATGCGCTTGCCCTGCAGCAACACCGCCCAGCGCCGTTCACTCGCGTCCACTCCGCGCTCGGGCACCGCCTCATGCCCCAAGTACGCATCTGCCTCATCCAAGTACAGCCCCTCAACATGCCCGCCCGTATCAGCCCGGTGCCCGATCAGCCGCGCAGGCACGACACGCGTCGTGTTCAGCACCAGCAGATCCCGAGGCAGCAAGAGCTCAGGCAAGTCACGCACCACGCGGTGCTCCAGCCGCGAAGGGTCCGAACGCGACACCACCAGCAGCCGCGCCGAATCCCGCGGCTCAGCGGGCGAGGTCGCAATCAGCGACTCCGGCAGGTCATACTCAAGATCACTCGTCCTCAGCACGCCCGGCTCACTCCCTTCTCGACGCTCCATGGTCGTCGTGCCCACACGCCGCCACACGCGGACGTTCGCCCCCGTCAACAGACGGTACAGACCCACCCGGCCAATCACCGCCAATCACCGAAGATCCCGCGCTGCCCGATCCCGCACGCAGCGAGCCACGACATTATCGGTGCTCCATCACCGAGCCGCGCCCGGCACGCCCGTTTCATGTCTTCCGGCAGATGCTCGTCTCATCAATTCAGAATGGTTGGCAGAGTGCTTCGTGCTACGGCCCGGGCAACGCAGCCCTCGCCGCGCACGAGTGCGCCGCCGCGAGCATCACACCAGCCAAGCTCTCCGCCACTCCACGCGTGCAAGAGTCTGCCGCAACCAACTTCAATCACGCCCAAGATCGCAGCTCAGTCCGCCCCTTCTGGCAGTATCTCGAAGACAGCAACAACCGCGACCGCCTCGAACGCGCGGCGATCCTTTCCGTCAGCACCAAGCCAGAAAACGCCAACCCTCACAAAGCCGCACGTTGGAAGGCCACAGCCCAAACGCCCCTCCCCACGCCACAGCTCCAAGCAAACGCAAAGGCCCAAGCCGCCTACTCAACCCCAACACCACGCCAAACCCCAGCCCGCCTCATCGACGTGGTTGCCTGAGGACAATCGCTCAGCACAACAACGAAGCGGGATCTGCCCCTTGCAAACAGGTCAGATTCCCCTCCTCGTTACGGCATCTCAATCCCTCCGATCTCTCGTCTCCCTCCTCCGCGCCTCCGCATTCGCATTTCCTCCAAAGCCTCTCCTCCGTGGCCCTCCGTGTCCACCCTCCGTGCCCTCCGTGTTAAAATATTCCTCTTCTTTTCGCTTTCCAGATTTTCGCTTTTCATCTTGGTCCCACTGCCTCCACCTCTCCCCGGCCTGCGAAAGATCGGGTCCATGCTCCGCTGCTCGAACGTCCACAAGTCCTACCGCCTTGGCGACCGCGACGTCCCCGCTCTCCGCGGCGTCGACCTCTCCATTTCCGAGCCCGGCTACTACGCCATCATGGGCCAGTCCGGCTCGGGCAAGTCCACGCTCCTCCACCTCCTCGCCGCCCTCGACCGCCCCGACAAGGGCGAGATCATCCTCGCCGGCCGCGACCTGCACACGCTCAGCGAGCGCGACGCCACGCTCTACCGCCGGCGCGAGATCGGCATCGTCTTCCAGCAGTTCAATCTCATCCCCACGCTCACAGCCTCTGAGAATGTCGAACTCCCCGGCGCACTCGCCGGCGAAGAGACATCATGGCTCCGCAAGCGCTCGACCGAACTGCTCGAGCGCCTCGGCCTTCCCGGCCGCGGCAACCACCGGCCCGATGCCCTCTCCGGCGGCGAGCAGCAGCGCGTCGCGATCGCGCGCGCCCTCCTCTTCTCGCCCCCGGTCCTCTACGCCGATGAGCCCACCGGCAACCTCGACTCAGCCAGCAGCGCCAAGCTCTGGACACTCCTGGGCGACATCGCCCGCGAGAACAACATGCTCGTCGTGATGGTCACGCACGAGCCCGCCGCGGCCTCACATTGCAAGCAGGTCTTCGTCCTCGCTGACGGTCGCGTCGCGGGCACCATCAACACGGAGGGACTCGATGCGGCGGGCGTGGCGGCTCGGTATCAGCAGTCTGTTCGCGCGGCCTAGCCGTGCCATCCTCCTCGTCCTCGTCGTCGCGATGGCCTCCATGCTCATCGCCGCCGTCGGAGTCGCGCTCGGATCCGTACGCGCCGCCATTGAGCAGCGCGTCCTCGCCGTCGTCGGCTCTTCCGATGTGCGCCTTCGCGCCGCGGGCGTCGGCAAGACCATGCCGCAATCTCTCGCGGACACCGCCGCTGCCTGGCCCGGCGTCCGCCTCGCGGCCCCACGACTCACAGCCTCTCTCGGGCTCCGCTTCGTGCGGCCGATCTGGACCGCAAGACCCGACGGAACCTGGACCCGCGCCCCGCTCGACCTGCGCGTGACCGCACCGATCTACGGCATCGTCGCCGAGGCCGAGAACGCCGTGAGGCCAATCAGAATCGCCTCGGGCCGCCTGCCGAACACTCCCGATGAGATCGTCCTTGACCAGAGCCTCGCCGAGCGACTCAGCGAGCGGCAGACCACGTTCCAACTCGGCTCCGCTGGCCTCTCGATCCTCGCACGCACCAGCAGCCTCTCCATCATGAAGTCCGATCAGGGGCCAGAGTCGGTCGCGACCGATACTGAAGCCACGCGACTCAACAGCGCGGGCGGCGTCGCCCTCGGCGACCCCATCGAGGTCGTCCGCATCGGCGAGGATCCCATCCGTCTCACCGTCGTCGGCCTAGCCCCGCCGCCTCCACTCGGCGGCACGCCCACGGCGATCATGACGCTCGAAGGCCTTCAGCAGGTCAGTAGCCAACCCGGCCGCGTGAGCCAGGTGGACATGATGCTCGATGCGGGCCAGGACCCCCTCGCCTTTGTCGCGACGCACGGGAGCGAACTCCCCAAGTCCGCCAGGCTCCTCCCCACCGAGAAGATCACCAGCGGGCTGCAAGCAAACCTTCAGGCCAACCAGATCGGCTTCCTCGTCGCCAGCATCATGTCCTTCTTCGGCGCGGCCTTCATCATCACCACCGGCCTCGCCGTCGGCGTCGTTGAGCGCCTCCGCGAGCTCGCCGTTCTCCGCTGCATCGGCGCCACCCGCGTTCAGCTCGTCGTCTCGCAGCTCGTCCAGGGCCTCGCGCTCGGACTCTTGGGCGGCGCAGTTGGTGTCCCGATCGGCACCGCGCTCGCATGGTTCATGCTCGACTACTACAAAGACGCCCTCGCCGCCGAGCCGATCATCGACCCCGCACGCATCCTCTGGGCGCTGGCCGGCTCGGTTGTCTGCGGCCTGCTCGGCTCGATCTGGCCCGCGATCCAGGTCTCGCGCGTCAGCCCGCTCGCCGCCCTCTCCGTCCGCGCCAAACTTCCAAGCCCGTGGCTCATGCGCGCGCTCCTCATCGCGGGACTCTGCGGCGTCGCCTTCCACCTCGCCCTCTTCACACTCGTCTCAAATGGCCAGTTCATCTTCTGGACCTACGTCACCATCGGCCTTCCCATCTACATGGTCGGCTACTTCTGCCTCGGCCCACCGACCACGCTCGCCGCGGCCCGCCTCCTCTCGAAACCCATCTCCGCGCTCCTCCGCATCCCGAGAGGGCTCTTGCGACGCTCCATTGAGGCCACTCCATATCGCTTTGGCTTCACCAGCGGCGCGATGATGGCGGGCCTCGCGCTCCTCGTCGCAATCTGGACGCAGGGCGGCGCCGCACTCCGCGACTGGATCGAGAAGCTCCGCTTCCCCGACGCCTTCGTCGTCGGTCTCGCGATGGACCAGCGCACCATCGACGAGCTGCGCAAGCTCGACTTCGTGCTGGACACCAGCCCAGTCTCCCTCCACCCCGTCGAGACCGAGGCCTTCGGCATCAAGGGCCTCACCTCCATCAAGACCTTCTTCGTCGCCTTCGAGCCCGAGAGCTTCTTCCGCATGACCGCCCTCGAGTGGTTCCAGGGCGATCCCGCCGTTGCACAGGCGCGCCTCGCTCAGGGCGGCGCGGTCATCGTCTCACGCGAGTTCCTCACGGCCAGCAACATCGGCGTCGGCGGCACCTGGACCTGCAAGGACGATGATGGCGAGTCACACTCCTTCGAGATCGTCGGCGTCGTCGGCTCGCCGGGCCTTGAGATCGTCTCCAACTTCTTCGACGTCGGCGAAGACTTCACCGAGGCACGCGTCCACTCCGTCTTCGGCAGCCAGAAGGACCTCAAGGACATCTTCGGCATCGACACCATCGGCATGATCCAGATCGACCTCGCCGATTCAATCGACGATGAGGAAGCCCTCGAGATCATCCGCGAGAAGCTCCTCCCCGCGGGCATCCTCTCCGCTGGCAGCGGCCGCGCGATCAAGCGCGACATCATGAGCTTCGCAGGAACGGCCCTCGTCGTCAGCTCTTCGGTCGCGATCTTCGCGATGGCCGTTGCCTGCCTGGGCGTTGCCAACCTCATCATTGCGGGCGTGCAGGCACGACGATTTGAGTTCGGCGTGCTGCGAGCAGTGGGTGCCTCGCGCAGTTTGCTCACGCGTCTCGTGCTCGCAGAAGCGCTCGTCGTTGCCCTCACGGCCTGCGTGCTCGGGAGCCTGATGGGAGTTCAAGGCGCCTTCGGCGGCACCCGCCTCAACACGCTCATCTGGGGCCTGGATCTCGCACTCAAGCCGCCGCCGATCCCGATCCTCATCGGCTGCATCGCCGTCATCATCATGACGCTCGCCGCCGCCGGACCCGCGGCCTTCTCCCTCTCTCGCCAGCGAGTCCGCGAGCTGCTAGGCGCCATGCGAGGCTAAAGCGCTCCGGGTGCCCCGCCACTCCGTGGCGGGTGTATTGCTTCTTATGTGTTTCTATCTTGCTCCTATACAAACCTGGTGAGTAGGCGTGCCGCTGCCCCTGCCAACCCCACTCCTTCCTCGGTTCTTCCCACCACCTCCGACTCCACTCCTCTCCGCGCCTCCAAACTCACACTTCTCCGACCAAATCCTCCTCTGTGGCCCTCCGTGTCCAGCCTCCGCGCCCTCCGTGTTAAGAATCTCCCTCTTTATTCTCGCTTCTCATTCTTCTCCGCTCTCCTCCGCGCCTCCGCGTTCGCATTTCTCCTGCCCCATACCCCAGTCC
>JBBASU010000024.1:0-54790 GCA_040399065.1 Phycisphaerales bacterium
CGGAAAAGGCAGTTTGGAAGGCTGAATGGACGTTTTTGGAGAGTTTGGAGGGAAAAGTCGTCCGGAAGGCCGGTGCGCTGGGAGGTTGGGCGCGCCTTTGAAATCGCTTTCAATTCTGAAATCTTCTGCTTGATCGTGAAAGACTCGGCCGCCGCCTCCCAACAAGGCTCCCGAACGCGCAGGCTCAGGGGAGTTCCGGGCCATCGCGGGCGGGGCATCGTTGGCTTTTCGGAGACTCAGTCATGGCATTGTCCAAGTGCATCGTTCGCTACGCCGTGATCGCTGGGCTGGTTGGTGGCACCGCGGCCCTCGTCGCTGGCCCAGACCGCCTCTCGGCCCTCTTCTCACAGGCCCAGGGCAACATCAACGCTGCCATCGACTCGCAGATCGATGACCCCATCGCCCTGCGTCAGCAGATGAAGTCGCTCGCGGGCGAGTACCCCGAGCGCATCGCCGACGTGAAGGCAGATCTCGCCGAGCTTCGCCAGCAGACCGGACAGCTCCAGCGCGAGCGCGAAGTCTCTGAGCGCGTCGTCTCCCTCGCCGAGGCCGACTTCGAGCAGATCAAGGGCCTCATCGAGCGCGGCGAGACTGCACTCGCGCAGTCCGAGGGCCATGCCCAGCATGCCCAGACCGTCCGCGTCGTCTTCAACAACGAGCCACTCGACCTCAAGGACGCCTACGCCCGTGCCGGACGCATCCAGCAGGTGCATGGTGCCTACGCGACCCGCGTCGCGGACATCGATCGTGACATGGGCTATCTGCAGCAGCAGGAGCAGCGACTGACCGCGCTGCTCGGCCAGCTCGAGACCGAGCACACCGAGTTCCAGACGCAGATGTGGGCCCTGGACCGTCAGGTCGATCAGATCTCACGCAACGATCGCCTGATTGAACTGATGGAGAAGCGTCAGACGACCATCGAGGACAACAGCCGCTACTCGGCGTCGAGCCTCGATCAGATCGCCGGCCGCTTCGCCGACATCCGCGCCCGCCAGGAGGCCAAGCTCGAGACGCTGGGCACCTCCACCTCAACCAGCAACTACGAGGACCGCGCGAAGTTCGACCTCGACACGCGCAAGGCCTGGGATGGCGTGAGCCTCGCGCCGGGCGAAGGTTCCACCGAGGCTGGCCCTCGCGGACTCTCGACGCTTCCCACGATCAACCGCGGCATCCAGCTCGAGCTCCGGTCCATCAACACGTCGCGCCCCGGCGTGATTGAGATCCGGCCCGAGGCGAGTGACAGGGCGGGCGAACGCACGCTCGATACAACGCGTCCCCTGCTCCCGCGCAGCGCCGAGCCCGACGCACCCGCAGCAACGAAGTCGCCCGCGAGCCTCAAGCCCGTCGCGCCGATCCAGCCCATCGCGATGAAGCCCGCGTAACTCCAAACGTTGGCGTGCCACCCAAGCATCCGTAGACCCAAGCCCGCGGCGAACTTCGCCTCGGGCTTGTTTGTTCCTGCACCGCTTCACGGCGTTGCTGGCGCTTCGATCACCGCTGGTGCTTCGATCAACTTGGTGTAGCCGCTGCGCGTGAGCGTTGGCTGCATGATCGCGGAGATGGCCATCGCGGTGCCATACGCCGCGGACCGCTCAAAGACGCGGTCGTTCCAGCTTCCGTTCTCCTCGCGCACAGAAAAGAGCAGCGCGTTGATGCGGCGCCGATACTCGCCCCGCTCGACCTCGGGCAGGAGCTCCACACACTGCGCGGCGTAGAAGTGCGCGAACATGAAGTAGTACGGCGCCACGCCATACGGCGGCACGTGCGTCCCGGTCTTCTGGCGGCGCGCCTCAAGCCACTGCCAGTGGTTGATGAACGCGTCAACCGCGCCGCGTGCATGGATCACCGAGCCTCGCCCACCGAGAAGCAGCGTGGCCTCAACGGAGCACATGCGCCCGACCGCGCCGGGCGTTGCGTCGCCACTTCGGAGGTCCGAGCGTGGCGTGCTCGATCCCGAGTAGACAACCGATCCCGCCGTCGTGCGTGTGGTCTCAAGGAAATCAAGGCCGCGCTCGATGACATCGGCGGGAACCGTTTCGCCCGCCGCCCTGGCCTCGAAGAGTGCCTGCAGCGCCCGCGCCGTCATGAACGATGAGGGCGCGGCCTTGACATCACGCCCGGCCGGACGCGCGTAGTTCCAGCCGCCGGTCTCGGGCATCTCGATGGCGAGAAGCGCCGCGACATAGTCACGCAGCGCCGCATCGACCACGTCGCCCATCCCTTCGGGCACCGCGCCGAGTGTCTTGAGTCGTGAGAGGAGTGCGACCGCCTCGATGTAGCCCCATCCGCGCACGTCGTAGCCTGCGTCGTACTCTGCCGCTGACATCAGCGGATGGTTCTTCCCCTCGCCGCAGATGTAGCCGACCGCGCGAGCGATCGCCTCGCGGCGCGGCGCATCCTCGGCCAGACCCGGCGCGTGCGCCAGTGCGAGCGCAACGATCGCGCTCCCGCCAACTCGGTATCCGACGGGAATCTGCCGCTGCACGCGGTACACACCTTCGTAGGCCCACTGCACTTTGGGGCCCTCGCCCTCCGCGAGTGGCTCCTGCATCGCGAGCAGCAGCGGAACACCGTCGCGCACCGCGCTGGCGAGCATCTCCTGCGACACCGGGGGGAGCGACGAGTTGCGAACAGCGGGCGCTTCCGGCGCACCCTGCTGCGCGAGCACGCTGCCCTGCAGAGACAGTGGCAACGCGCACGTGACAAGGAGCATCCGAACGCAGAGAGGCTTCTTCATGAGCAAGAGACTACCGCGCCGCACTGGCCTGCGCACGCTGGCCTTAGGCCGCCGGAGTCGTCGTGCTCGCCGCGATCGTCGTGCCGACTTGCGCTGGCACTGGCTCTGGCACCGACGCCAGCACCGACGCCGGCTGCGTCGCGGCTGGCGTCGGCCCGGAAAGGAGCGGGAAACTCAGCGTAAACGCGGTGCCGCGGCCTGACTCGCTCACTACTTCGACCCGGCCCTGATGGGCTTCCACCAGCCGTCGCGTTGTCGGCAGTCCCAAGCCCGAGCCACCCGCCTTGGTCGTGAAGTAGGGCTGGAAGATACGTGGCAGCACATCGGGAGCGATCCCCGGGCCGGTATCGATCACCGAGAGCGTCGCCCATCGCGAACCATCCGCCTCGTTCACCTCGCGCACGCGCAGGATGAGTTCGCCCTTCACTGCCACCGCGCCGCTCGCGCTGGCATCGGACGCGCTGCCGGATGATGGCGCGGTCATCGCCTGCACCGCGTTGAGGATCAGGTTGAGCACGGCCTGCTTGACGAGCGCGGCATCAACATTGGCCCGCACCGGCTCAGTAGCGAGATCGAGGCGCACACGCACGCCCTGACGCTGCGCCTGCGGCGTGTAGAAGTCGGCGAGCTCGTCCATGAGCTGGTTGAGGTCCGAGGGCTTCTGATCGAGTCGCACCTCGCCTGCGTACGTGAGGAAGTCGGTGAGGATGCCGCGGAGACGCTCGACCTCGCGCCGCAGCGATGCGACACGGCGCGTGAGTCGCTGTCGCTCATCAGCGGGCGCGGCACGATCCACTGGCAAGTCGTCGATGGCCTCCGACAGCAGCTGCGCATTGAGACCGATAGTCGAGAGGGGGTTCTTGATCTCGTGGGCCAGGCCGCTGGTCATCGCGCCGATCTCGGCGAAGCGCTCGGCGGACTGCGCGCGCTTCTCGGCCTCGCGCACGGCCTCACGCGTGCGTGCGAGCGATCGCCGCAACCGCCCACGCGCAAGCGCCGCGGCGACTCCGGCACCAGCACCAGCGCCGATCACAATCCCCGCAATGAGCCACAGCGGCCAGTCCATGACGAAGTATTGACCGCCCCAGCAGACGGCGCGTGCGAATGCTGCACCAAGTTCAGAGCCCACAGGTCAGCGAAGCGCTGCCTGCATCAGCGCCGGGGCGACCGCGTGTAGCCGCCTCGGGATGCTGGCTGTGACAGACCCTGTGACAGGCCCTGTGCCAAGCCTTGGCCAAGCGCCTGCGACGGGCCTTGGGAGATCGACACCTCGATCACCGCCTGACGCATCACGCGTGTGGCCTTCCAGCCCTTCTCGGTCTTCGTGGCGTCATAGACGACCGACGAGCCATCCTTGAGCACTCGGAAGCCATCTCCCTGGATCACGGTGAAGTGAACGAAGATGTCCTGACCTTCCGGACCCACGATGAAGCCGAACCCCTTGCGAGGATCGAACCACTTCACCACACCCTCGAGCCCATCGATCGTCGCCAGCGGCGTTTGATCGTCCACGGCAGGTCTCCCGAGCAATGTGGAACGCGCGATCGGGCCCCCACGGCCTCGTCTAGCGCCCCACTCAAGCCCACTGTGGCCCAAGATCTGGGCCCTCGTCGCGGAATGAAACAGATCCGCGAAGCGCCAAACTTATCATGAATGTTCAGAATCGGTCAAGTGATCTCTCTTGACTTCTCGGAACTTCGTCGTAAAGCAGAGCGGGACAGGCGGATAGCCGCCTGTCCCGCTTCCGGATTTGCTGATTTGGAGTGATTTTCACCCCTAACCGACAGTCCCCTGTTTAGGGGCATTGACGATCCGAGGATGTCACCTCCATGGAGTGTGCCATGGAACCTTGCTCGGCGGCGCAGATTAGTTCTGCTTGGCCTTGGCCTCTTCGATCATGACGGCCTTGCGGCTGAGCTTGATGCGGCCCTGGTCGTCGACCTGGATGACCTTGACCTTGACGAGGTCGCCCATCTTGACGACATCGGCGACGCTCTTGACATAGCCGTCGGCGAGCTCGGAGATGTGGCACATGCCGTCGGTGCCGGGGGCGAGCTCGATGAACGCGCCAAAGTCCTTCATCGAAACGACCTTGCCGGTGTAGATCTGGCCGACCTTGACCTCTTCGCAGAGGGCCTCGATCTCGCCCTTGGCGCCCTCGAGGGACTCGCCGTCGGCGCTGGCGATCTGGACCTTGCCGTCGTCGTCGACGTCGATGGTGACGTTCCAGCGCTCCTGCAGGCCGCGGATCATCTTGCCACCGGGGCCGATGAGCTTGCCGATCTTCTCGGGATCGATCTGGATGGTGACGAGGCGCGGGGCGTAGGTGGAGATGTCGGTGCGTGAGGCCGGGATGATCTGGTCCATCACATCGATGATCTCGATGCGGCCGACGCGAGCCTGCTCCAGGATGCGCTCGACCTGAGCGAGCGTGAGGCCCCGGGTCTTGAGATCGAGCTGGATGCCCGTGATGCCCTCGCGCGTGCCGGAGACCTTGAAGTCCATGTCGCCGAAGAAGTCCTCCTCGCCGATGATGTCGGTGACGAAGAGCTCGTTCTGGTCGTTGTCATCAGAGAAGCGACCAACGGAGATGCCCGCGCAGTGGCCGCGGATGGGAACGCCCGCGTCCATGAGGGCGAGCGAGCCGCCACAGACCGAGGCCATGGAGGAGGAGCCATTGGACTCGGTGATGTCGCTGACGATGCGGATGGTGTATGGGAACTGATCAGGCGTGGGGAGGATCGCGAGCAGAGAGCGCTCGGCAAGTGCGCCGTGGCCGATTTCGCGCCGGCCGGGGCCGGTGATGCGCTTGACCTCGCCGGTGGAGAAGGGCGGGAAGTTGTAGTGGAGGGTGAACTTCTTGCTGTACTCGGGGATGAGGCCGTCGATGATCTGCTCGTCCTTGCTCGTGCCGAGCGTGACGGAGCAGAGGGACTGCGTCTCGCCGCGCTGGAAGAGGGCCGAGCCGTGGGTGCGCTGGAAGACGCCGACGGAGCCAGCGATCGGCCGGATCTCGGTCGCCTTGCGGCCGTCCGCGCGGGCGCCCTTCTCAACGATGAGGCGGCGGGTGAGCTTCTCCTCGAGGCGCGAGAGGGCCATCTTGGCCATCGAGCGCTCCTTCTTGCTGAGCTCGGCTTCCTTGACGTTGCCCTCGAGGCGCGGGGCAAAGTGCGTGTCGAGGATGGTCTTGAAGAGGGCCGAGACCTTCTCGTTGCGCTCCTTCTTGCCCTTGATCTGGCGGGCGACGAGGAGGTCGGCCTCGGCGAGCTTCCTGACCTTCTCGGTGATCTCGGGCGTCGGGAGGTGACGCTCGCCAGCAACCTTCGGCCGGGCGGCCTTGGCTGCAAGCTCGGCGATCAGGGCCAGCGTCTCGCCGACCTGCTCGAAGCCGAACTTGAGCGCGCCAAGCACGCCGGCCTCATCGATCTCGGCGGCGCCGACCTCGATCATGTTCAGCCCGTCCTTGTGGCCCGCGACGACGACGTCCATGTCGGAGTAGTCCATCTGCGAGACGGTCGGGTTGACGACGTACTGCGGACCGCTATCGGTGTGGATGCGGCCGACGCGGACGGTGGCGGTCGGGCCCTCGAAGGGAATGTCAGAAAGGGCCAGCGCGGCCGACGCGGCGGTGCCGGCGAGGACATCGGTATCGTTCTCGCCATCGTGGCTCATGACGAAGACCTGGATCAGGACCTCATCGAGGAAGCCATCGGGGAAGAGCGGACGGATCGGGCGATCGATCATCCGCATCGTGAGGGTTTCCTTCTCGTTGGGAGCGCCCTCGCGCTTGCGGAAGCCGCCGGGGAACTTGCCCGCGGCGGAGGTCTTCTCGCGGTAGTCGACCGTCAGCGGGAAGAAGTCGATGCCTTCACGCGGGTTGGCACGCACGACCGCGGCGAGCACGGAGCTGCCGCCGTAGTGGGCGATCACGGTCGCGCCGGCCTGACGGCCGACGATGCCGGTCTCCAGGGTCAGGGTGCGGCCGCCGATCTCACGCTGAACGCGGATCAGGGTCTTGGTATGGTCGATGAGGTTGGCCATGGACTTGGTCCTTTCGGGAACTGCCGGGCCCAGAGGGATCGCGCCGGGACGCCGGAACTGAGCGGCGTTGACGCGAATCCAGCAGGGTAAACGGAGCACGCTCAGCCCGACGCCAACATCGAGGAGGGGGGCGAAGGACTCGTGCGTGCGGGGCTTAAGTGAGCCCGGTTCCAAGGATCCGAAGAAGGCAGAAGGCAGGAGGAAGTCCGGGAGCTATGCCGCGGCCGCACGAGGGCCCGGCGACATCCGCAGCGTCGAATGCTCGACCAGACTTCAAACTGCCCACTGCCCCCCGTTCGTCCCATGGAGGTCCGGGATGCACCGCACCGAAAACGAAACGGCCCGGGGCGGTGCGTCCCGGGCCGTCTTCGATGAATTCGATTACTTGCGGAGGCCGAGCTTGGCGATCAGCTTCTGATAGTCGGCGGGGTTGGTGCGGGCCAGATACCGCAGCAGCTTGTTGCGGCGACCGACCTTCAGGAGCAGCCCGCGGCGGCTGTGATTATCCTTCTGGTGGCCCTTGAGATGCTCGGCAATGGCCACGATCTCCGCGGTGAGCATGGAGATCTGGACCTCGGGCGAGCCCGTGTCGGTGGTGTGGCGCTGACTACCGGTGACGACCGTCTTGCGTTCTTCGACGAGGAGTGCCATGCTGAGTACCTACCTATTCCCTACTTGCGTGTGTTTGTGATTCCAAGGATAGGCGGCCGGGGCGGGGAAGGAAAGTGCGGCTCGGAGGGGAAGTGGTCGAGTGGCAAAGTGGTCAAGTGCTTAGGCGACGGGAAACAGGCGCGCGCGGGCCGTAAGCCACTGGCACCATCCGCAGGTGCCTTCCCACTCGACCACATTGCCACTCGACCACTTGACCACTTCTTCCCGCACGCGGCCTATCATCTCGACCCAACCCGTGAACCCCGAGGTGATTCAGTGAAGAACGGCATCCATCCCACGTACTACCCCAACTGCAAGGTCTACCACAACGGCCAGGTCGTCATGACCGTCGGCGCGACGGTGCCCGAGATGCACGTTGAAGTCTGGTCGGGCTCGCACCCCTTCTTCACCGGCAAGCAGACCTTCGTCGACTCGGCCGGCCGCGTTGAGAAGTTCCAGCGCAAGTTCCAGGGCAACTACTTCAAGAAGCCCGAGGCCAAGGCCGAGGCGAAGAAGGCCGACGCTCCCGACGCCTGATTCGATTCATTCGGATCCGTCGCCACAGCGGCGATGATCAAAGCGCACGAACAGCAACGCACCGTCGCCGGATCACGGCATCGGTGCGTTGTTTCTTTTTGGGACTTTGAAGGACGTGGCGAGATGCCGCGCACGCGATCTCACGCCACAATCGCGGCCGCTTTGCCGAACTGCTCTGGCTTCGTCTTGACCAATCCGAACCAGATCAGAAGGAACGTCGGCCACGCGCCGCCGAACAGGATGCCCATCACGACACCGATGGCCTGCGAAGCCTGGATCTGTCCCGGGGTCTTGTACCCCTGTGCATAGACGCTGTTGGGATTCTCTGCCGCCCACTTCGCCATCGTTGCGCTCTGCTGGAGCTGGAGGTAGATCGTGGCACCGACCATCGCAAGGCCCAGGAAGGCGTAGATCAGATAGAGCGAGCGGCAGGCGGGGTTGCGGCGCAGGCACATCACGCCGCAGGTCAAGAGGAAGAAGGCCATCAGAACGCCCGCACCGGTCAGGCCCACCATCAGTGGCGTCAACTGCATCGTGGGCGGGAGGGGACCTTGCTCGGGTGGCATGAACTGTGGCATGACAGCCACGGCACCGACGCCGCAGACGCTGCAGAGGAGGCCGACGGCCGTCCATGCAATCGAGACCCACCCGATCACCAGCGGCCAAGCCGGCGGCCTCTCTGCAAACTCAACCTGATTGGGATCAAAGCTGCTGGGCGGGTACTGGCTCATCATTCAGGCTCCCGAAGTCGTTCCGTGTGTGCAGATGTTCGGAGAAGTGCGAAGCAAGTATCGCAGATTCTCGCGCTGCATGCGAGCGCGTATCTGCTCGGGTGTCTGCTCGGGCAGCTACGCTTGTATCTACGCCGCCGCGGTCGCCGCGTAACGGAGGCTCCGCCACCCAGCGCCCAGCCCGGCCTCGCGCGACACTCACACGCTCGCAAGAAACCGCAGGTCGTTGGTGTAAAGCAACCGGATGTCGGGGATCTTGTACTTGCCCATCGCAAGCCGCTCAACGCCGAAGCCAAACGCAAACCCGGTCCACGCCTCAGGATCGACGCCGCAGGCCTCAAAGACGGCCGGATCCACCATGCCGCAGCCGCCAAGCTCGATCCAGCGCGGCTCGGCATCGGGCGTGAGCCTGACGAGGATCTCAAACTGCGCAGACGGCTCCGTGAAGGGGTAGAAGGTCGGCGTGAAGCGGATCTGAGCACCCTCGCCGAAGTACGCGCGGGTGAACTGGAAGAGCACGCTCTTGAGGTCCGCCATCGAGAGGTTGCGATCAACCGCCAGCCCCTCGATCTGGTGGAACATGAACGAGTGTGTCGCATCGACGGTGTCGGGTCGATAGACGCGCCCGGGAGAGACAATCCGGATCGGTCCCGCGAGGTTTCCGCCGCCGCGGCGGACGGCCTCCTCCATCACCCGCACCTGCACCGTGCTCGTCTGCGAACGCAGCATGCGCGGCTGTGCGACCTTTCCCGGATCATCAACGTAAAAGTTGTCCGCGGGATCGCGCGCGGGGTGGCCATGCGGGATGTTGAGCTTGACGAAGTTGTGGTCGTCGTCCTCGAGCTCGGGGCCCTCGGCGACCTCAAAGCCCATGCGTGCGAAGACATCCACAAGCTCAGCCCGCACGCGCGAGATCACGTGGCGCTTGCCAAGCGTCTGCGTCATCATCGTGCCAGGCTC
Source organism: Phycisphaerales bacterium (assembly GCA_040399065.1). Classification (GTDB taxonomy): domain Bacteria; phylum Planctomycetota; class Phycisphaerae; order Phycisphaerales; family UBA1924; genus JBBASU01. Next base: position 9,658 of record JBBASU010000024.1, read on the forward strand.
GGTGACGTCGATGCGCTCGGAAACATCCACCGTCGCGCTCGCGCCCACCCCTGCCTTGCGCTCGGCGAGCGCAGCCTCCAGCGTCGTCCGCGCCGTGTTGAGCGCGGCACCAAACGCGGGCCGCTCTTCCTTCGGAACGTCCTTGAGCCCGCCGAGCATGGTCTTAAGCTCGCCGGAGTTGCCAAGGAACGCGCTCTTCCACGCATCCAGCGCTTCGGACGTGCCCGCGGCCGCGAGCTCGGCCATCGCCCGCGCGACCAGCGCCTCGATCCGCTGCACCTGATTGGATCCACCATCGTTTGCCATGGCGAAGACCGTAGGGACCACTCACTTCCCGCGGCTACCGTGCCCGCAAGTGAAGCCCACCGCGAGTCAGCCCATGCCAAAGCCGCCTTCCAAGCCCGCTTCTGAGACAACAAACACGCCCACCCCACTGCCGGCGCTGCCTCGCAAGACCGCGAAGCAGCGTGAGCGTGCGGCGAGGTTGCTCGCCGCGCTCCGCACGCACTATCCCGACGCCCACTGCGAGCTGAACTTCTCAAATGCGCACGAGCTCCTGATCGCCACGATCCTCTCGGCCCAGGCCACCGATGTCAGCGTCAACAAGGCCACGCCCGCGCTCTTCGCGAAGTTCCCAACGCCAGCCGCGTACGCGAACGCGACACCCGCGGAGATCGAGCCCTACATCCGCACCATCGGCCTCTTCCGGAGCAAGGCCCGCAGCATCCACGAAGCGATGAAGGCTCTGGTCGATCGCTACGGCGGCAAGGTCCCAGGCACGATGGAAGACCTCCTGACGCTCCGGGGCGTCGCACGCAAGACCGCCAACGTCGTTCTTGGCAACGCCTTCAAGATCAACGACGGCTTCGTCGTCGACACACACGTGGATCGCCTCTCGCTTCGCCTCGGGCTGCGGCCCAAAGGCGCGACGGTCCAGGTCATCGAGCGCCATCTCATGGCCCTCTTCCCGCGCGAGGACTGGTGCGACATCTCGCACATGCTGATCTTCCACGGCAGGCGTGCGTGCAAGGCACGCATGGGCTCATGCGGCGACCACCCGATCTGCAAGGAGTTTGGAGTGTGCTGCGAACTCGAGCGCAGCGGCGGCACCTGATCAAGGCAGGCGAGCTCGGCGGCGTGAACGATCTCGACGATCTGGTCAAGATCAGCGGTTCAGATCAAAAGCATGCTCGGCGGGAGTCGAACCTGCAACCTTCGGCTTCGGAGGCCGACGCTCTATCCAGTTGAGCTACGAGCACGTCAAGCCGCATGATATCCCGGCGGTGAGCCCCGGGGCGAACATCCGTGCCGCACTTGATGCCCCGATGCCTTCTTCACCATAACCCACTTCACGCCCGGTGCTCTGAACCGGCATGAACACGCTCAGCGGCTGCACATTCATGGCGACACAGGCATCGGCGAAAGCTCCGCGGCCCTCCCCTGCTCCACGAAGCGGCGGAGGTAGCTGCTCCTGACGGTGATGGTCCGCTGCGAGCGACTCCACGAAGCACCGCCGTCACCATTGGCAAAGTGGATCGTGACGGTGGTGTGCCAGTCAAATCGCCGCAGGATCGGCTCGAGCTCGGCGATGAGTTCGGCGTAGCCCGGGTAGAAAGGTGAGTCGGCGGGAACTTCGCAGGTGACCTTCGCCTCGCGCGATGGCACCCCATCGGGCATCATGATCGGCACGAGAAGCCGACGCCACGAGCGATGGACCTCGGTGCCGTAGTCCTTGGCCTTGCGGATGTCGACGGCGGTCATCTTGGCGAGGGCGGCGACGTGGATGTACTTGGCTTCGTCCGCCGCGACCGCGAGGGCGGCGATCTGGAAGGCGCGGCGGGCGTCGTTGTCGTGCTCGCCGCGAACGGACCACTCTTCCCGCGGCACTTCGCTGGCCTCGATCATGAGGGAGCGAACGCGTGCGGCGAGGATGTCCGGCGCGCGGTCGGGATGATGGGCGGTGAGATAGCATGTTGCGAAGGCATCGGCGAGGGCCTCTTCGTTCGACAGGACGGGAAGGTCAAACTCGCGGACGAGCGCGTGCCCAAGCTCATGCAGCACGACGTGCATCGCGACATCCCGCGCAAAGGTCGTGAGTTCCACCGCGTCCGACCTCGAGGACTCGAGTTCGGCCCGGCGCTCGGGCATGGGCTCGGGTTTGCCGTCGGGCCCGATGATGATGCCGTGGTCGCAGTTGATGTGCTTCATCAGGCGGACTTCTTCCGCCATCTTGGCCTCATCGATCCCGAAGTGCTTCGCGGCGGCCCGCATGAGCTCATCGCCACTGGCGTAGCGCGTCTCGGCACCGTCGAGGAAGGCGCGGACGTCGGCGTCTGGCCGCTTGGCGACCTGCAACAGCACGTTGGAGACGATGTCGCTCATCTGGCCCGGAAGAGAAAGGTCGACGGGGCAGACCTCGGGCTCGATGAGCGGCGGCTGGTCCGCCGGTGGCGCCTGGGGCGGAACCGGCTGCGGGAGTGGTTGCGAGATCGGCGCTGGAACCGCGGCCGGAGGGGAATCCTGAGCCATCGCGCAGGAGATTGCGGTGAGGCAGCAGAGCAGCATGCAGGCATGAACGCTCGCATGCTTGAGAGCGCGAGTGCCAGCGCGAGTGCCAGCGCGAGTGCCAGCGCGAGTCATCGCCGCAAGCAGCGTCCGACGGGGGGCGATCAGCATGTCAAGGCTCCCATCCAGCCCGGCACCACAGCGTTGGTGCGCAGCACCCGGCCTCGTTGCGTGCAGACTACCGCGCAGCGGGGCTTGCGGCAAGCGGGCGAGTCGGGCGTGAGGAGGGGTATCTGGGCGCGGGCATGCTGTCGGCCTGCGCGGTCCTCTACCCTCCCACCTCCAACCTGACCCCCCACCGCCGCCGCACGGACGCGAGCACACGAATGACCACCCGCCCCGAAGCTTCTCCCAACACAGGCCTCTCCGACCTCGCCGCGGCGTCGCCGACGCCCGTCGCCTCGACGCTCCTCTTCACCGCCATCAACTCCGGCGCGGGCGTGGCGACATCGGGCATCTACTACCTGACCGACCAGACCTACGGCTTCACGCGGACGCAGAACTACGCGCTGGGCGTGGTGCTGGGAGCGACGTACATCGCCGGCGCGCTGGGGGCCGGGCCGGCGCTGCGGGTGCTGCGGGGGGCGGTGCCGGGGCTGTCGATGCGGACGGTGCTGGCGGCCCTGATGGTGGTCATGGGGCTCCTGTGCCTGATCCCGATCACGGCGATGCGGATGCTGCCAGCGCCGGAGGCGGGCGCGTTGCCCGCGGCCTGGCCGATCTGGGTCTTTGTGACGCTCTACAGCCCCCTGACCGGCGTTCTCTGGCCGATCGTCGAGAGCTACGTCAGTGGCGGCAAGCGTTCGGGCGTGCTCCGCCGCACCATCGGCTGGTGGAATGTCACATGGTCGGGATCGCTGGTCATCTCAACCGTTGCGCTCGCGCCCTTCGTCGAGAACGCGGCGGCGGAGGCCATCGCAGCGATCTTCGTGGCGCACCTCATCGGGGCCGCGCTCCTCATCACATTCGCCCGCGAGCCGCAGGCCCACCTGCAGGACGACGCCCACACCGTGCCGCCGGTCTTTGCCAAGCTCCTCGTCACGTTCCGCATGCTGCTGCCCATGAGCTATCTGGTCGCGACGGCGCTCACGCCCTTCCTCCCGAGCCAGTTCACGCGTCTGGGAATCGCGGCCAACCTCTTCACGGTCTTCGGCTCCGTCTGGCTCCTCGCGCGCGTGGCGTGCTTCCTGCTGATGCAGCAGTCCTCGCACTGGCACGGTCGCTGGTGGCCCGCGATCGTGGCACCGATCGTGCTCCTGACGGGCTTTGGCATGTGCGTGCTGGCGCACCAGGTGCCGGGGCTTGGGGCGGGCGTGGTGGTGCTGGGGCTGGTCTGCTTCGGGCTGGGCATGGCGGCGATCTACTGCGGGGCGATCTACTACGCCATGGAGGTCGGCTCGGCGGAGGTCGAGGCCGGCGGCGCGCACGAAGCACTCATCGGCGTCGGCTACACGGCCGGACCCCTCTGCGGCCTTGCCGCTGGGGCTCTGGTCAGCTTCGGTCTCATCCCCGAATACAGGCTGGAGCCGGTCCTGCTCGCTGGCGTCGGCGGCATCGCGGTGCTGGTGGCGATCGCCACCGCCAGGCGCGTCGCGCTCCAGACCAGGCAAACCCGGTCTTCCCCCCTGCCCGCGGCGTAACCCAAGGCCTTTCCTGCCACGCTAGACCGGGAACCGCTGCCAACGGTCCCCCTATGCCGGAATGCGCGAACCAACGGACCGCGCCGGTCCTATATCATGTTTAGTGGCGATGACGGTTCGGATCGATGACGCGCATCTGATCTCTGACCGTCCCTCGCCCGATTGCAACGGGTCGGTCACATACGCTGGCGGCGGGAATCCTCCTCAGCCGCCCGCACACACGGAGCCCTCCATGCTCGCAGGTCGTGCCCCAGCCCTCTTCTCTGCCCTCCCCCACCGCCCTCTTCCTTTACGCTCCGCCCGCACCCTCTCGCTCAGGGCCCGGCTACTTGCCTTGGGCTTGGTGACCGCCGCGATGGTGGCCCCTGGCCTGACTCCCGGTGCATTGGCGCAGGTCGATGCGGGTCAGCGTGCCGCGCTCCCCGTCGCTGCCAATGAGCAGGCACTCGCGAGCTGGTCGGGCGACCTCTGGCGCACGGCCCGCGAAGGCGACTCAAAGTCGTTCGCGGATCTGCTCAGCCGGTACGCCGATGCGCCCTCGGAAGCGGACTCGCTGCAGGCGATGGCCGCGCGGCTGAAGACCCACATCGCCGCGCGTGAGACCAAGCGCACGGATCGCCTCGCCGAGATCAAGGTCGAGCTTGAGAAGCACCTCGCGGGGACCACCGATCTCTCCCTCGCTCGCGCACTGCGATCCGCCATTGAGTGGCAGACCAGCGCGGTCGAGAAGGATGCCGTCCTCGCCGATGCCCGCATCAAGGACCTGGTGTCGCGGGCCACTCCCGCGGCACACGCCGCGGAGAAGCGCGGCGATGCGCTCGTCGCGGGCGAGCTCTTCGTTCTGCTTGATCTTCTCAACGAGACCGCGGGCACGTATCGCGACGACGTGCGCCGAATCGCGCAGCGTCAGGAGATGCTGCGCCTCTACGCCCCCAAGCGCCTCTGGGAGCTCCGCAACGAACGCCAGAACGAGCTGATCGCCGCGGCGAAGGCCGATCGCGAAGAAAAGGCCGCCAAGGCCGCGCTCGACCACAAGCTCAACAACAAGGTCGAGACCGAGGAAGAGGCCAAGGCTCGCGAGAAGGCCGAGACCGCCGCGAAGAACCTCGAGCGCCCACTGCCGCCGTACAACGCCTTCGGCGATGACTGGAGCGAGAAGCTCAAGACCGTTGACCAGACGCTCGTCGAGCGTGCGCTCGCCTTCACGCGCCGTCACGTCGAGCAGGTTCCCACCAACACGGTGGTGCTCGGCGGGCTCGAGGCCTTGCACACGATGGCCACCACCGAGGAACTCAAGACGACGTTCCCATCGATGGCCGACGAGGCGCTTCGCACCCGCTTCGTGGCGCAGCTCGATGATGAGCTCGCACAGGTCCGGGCGCAGGCCGCGCCGCTCGATGCGGTGCAGGTCAGCCGGTTGCTCGACCGTGTTCGCAAGGCCAACGACCAGACACTCAAGCTCCCCAGCGAAGCGCTGTGGCACGAGTTCGGCAACGGCTCACTCAGCCGCCTGGACGAGTACTCACAGGTGATCTGGCCCGATGAGCTGCGCCGCTTCCAGAAGAACACACAGGGCCGCTTCGTCGGCGTGGGCATCCAGATCGAGTACGACGATCTGCAGAACATCCGCGTCGTCACGCCGCTGGAGGGCACGCCCGCGCAGCGCGCTGGCGTCCATCCCGGCGATCTCATCACGCACGTCGACGACCGCGCGCTCTACGGCCTCTCCCTCGATCAGGCCGTCGATGTCATCACTGGCCCCGCCAACACCAAGGTCAAGCTGACGATCGCGCGTCCGCCCGAGGCCGCCGACGCCGCGGGCGGCAAGGCCGGCGACCCAGTCGATGCCGCCGTCGCAAGCGAGACGCTCGAGTTCACGCTCACGCGCTCGCAGATCAAGGTCGGCTCGGTCAAGGGCTGGGAGCGCAGCGGCGTGCGCGAGGATGACTGGAACTGGTTCATCGATCCCGAGCACAAGATCGGCTACGCACGCCTCACGCAGTTCTCCGACACCACCGGCGCCGAGTTTGATCGCGCCATCCGCGACATGAAGAAGGAGGGCCTGTCCGCGCTGGTCCTGGACCTGCGGTTCAATCCCGGCGGCCTGCTCGACGAGGCCGTGCGCATCTCGCGCCGCTTCATCGACACGCCCAGTGGCCTCATCGTCGCCTCCAAGACCGCCGGCGGGCGCCTTGAGAATCCCGAGTACGCCGAGCCCGACATGGCCACGCTCGCCAAGATCCCGGTGGTGGTCCTCATCAACGAGGGCTCGGCCTCGGCCTCCGAGATCGTCTCGGGCGCACTGCTCAAGTACGCCGAGAAGGGCGAGCTCGACGCGCTGCTCGTCGGCGCACGCTCCTTCGGAAAGGGCTCGGTGCAGAACGTCTGGCCACTGACCGGCGACTCGATGATCAAGGTCACCACCGCGTACTACACGCTTCCCGATCAGTCCATCATCCATCGCAGGAAGGGAAGCACCAACTGGGGCGTGAACCCGCACCTGACGGTCGAGATGCTGCCCTCGCAGAACTCCGAGGCGATCATGCTCCGCCGCAACGCGGACATCATCCCCATCGACGAAACGGGCAAGGCCAAGACCACCGCCGAGCCGCGCCCCGATCCCGACGACCTCCTCACCAAGGGCATCGATCTCCAGCTCGAGACCGCGCTCCTGCTCCTGCGCGGCAAGGTCGAGTCCACGGCAATCGCAGCAGGCCCCGAAGGCCGCAACGCGCCTCAGCGCGCGAATCCATAAGGACCGCTCAGGGTGGTCCGGCGGTCCCCGCCGGTCCGTCCAACCAACCCACACGATCACGACACGGCCCGGCGCACCACGCCGGGCCGTTTTGCCTTTGTGCTCTCCCGTGGGGCAGGCGTCCCGCCTGCCTTCTTCTCACACTGAAGATGGTGATGTCGTGACCGCGCCGTCGCCGCACTCGGAGCAGATGTCGCCAGGCCTCGGATAGCCGCAGGCAAGGCAGAGTCCGGCCCTCTCGCGCCGTGCAAGCCTTGCATAGCCGATGCCGAAGCAGGCGAGTGCGGCAACGCCGGAGAACAACAACACATCCACGGCAAGTGAGAGCGTCGGTCGGATCGGGATGACGGTTCCTGCGACTCGCCACGGCTGGCTGGCCACAATTCTGGTCGGCGCGAAGCTCTGACCGTCGAATGCCAAAACTCGGTAGGCAACCAGTGACGGTCCACAAATGCCCAAAGCACTGCCGTCGAACAGGTCGTTCGGAACCACACTGTTCCATGAGAGTTTGCGGTCGAGCTGCCATCCAATGCGTGTGAACAGGCTGGGTACTGGATTTCTCGACAGATCGTGCCCCGTCCCCGGATCTTTCACCGCGTATGTCCAGAAGCAGCCGACCCTCTGTCGGATCCAGTTGTCGTTGTCGTAGGTGAAGAAGTCCTGCGTCTGCGAGAACCCAGCTCTATACAGACCAATGCTCGCCGCGTAGGTGACGGCCAGCAGAAGGCACCCGATGGGCACACCGGCGATGACGGATCGGCGGCGAAGACTTCTGAGTGCCCGTTGCTTGCTGTCGGATTGCATCGTGGACACCTTCGCTGATTGGGCCGACCGTAAATCACCACGACAATCCTAGTCGCAGGGCGCTTCGACCCGTTGCCTGCCACCACCAGTCGCGCCCGGGGTGGGCGGACTGGTGGCACCCGGATCTTGTTCTGTGGTGCCGTACCGTTCGGCTTGATTTCGCGCATTTATCCACTGCGTGGTTTGCCCGGCCAGGGCCAGCTCTGGTCTTGGATCTCCTTTGACGTTGCGAATCAGTCGTTCACGCTGCTGATCAACACGCTGCTGTTTTCGATCTTCTTTCAGCAGGTGGTGGTGCGGGATCCGGCGGTTGATGACTGGCTTTGGTCGCTCGTGTACGCCGCGTCGATGATGCTGGTGGTGATCGCGAGCCCGGTGGCCGGCGCGATCGTGGATGCGCGGGCGTGCAAGAAGCTGGGGCTGATGCTGTCGGGCTTCGCGTGCGCGGTGCTGACGTGTGCGCTGGGGCTGATCCAACCGGGGCAGTTCTGGATCGCGGTGCTGATCTATGTGCCGGCCAACTTCGCATTCAACATCGGCGAGAACTTCCTCGCAGCGTTCCTGCCGCAGCTCGCGCGGCGAGAGGACTTCGGACGCGTGTCGGGATTCTCGTGGGGCGTAGCGTACACGGCCGCGCTGGTCATGCTGGTGCTGACGGCGCTCGCGATGCTGCTGCTGGACCTGCGCGATCCTGATGAGTGGCGACCCTTCTTTGTCGCGGCGGGCCTGTGGTTCTTTGCCTTCTCGATTCCGACGCTGCTCTTCCTGCGCGAGGGGAGCGTCGCCGCGGAGCCCGGGGGCAATCTGCTGACGGTGGGGTTCAAGCGCCTCGCGCGCACGACGCGCGAGGTGCGGCGATTCCGTGATCTTGGGATGCTGCTGCTCGCGTCGTTCTTCTATGGCGGCGGCATCAGCGTGATCGTCGCGTTCGCGAGCATCCTTGCGGTTGAGTTCGGCTTCACGCAGGTGGAGCTTGTGATCTACGTCGCGGTCATCACCGTGACGGGAATCCTCGGCACGATGATCCCGACATTCCTGCAGGACCGGCTCGGGCACAAGAAGATGACGATCGTGCTGCTGATTGCGTGGGTCTTGACTGCGCTCTACATCGCGTGGATCTCCTTCCAGCACGCGCACGCGCCCCCGAACGTGCCAGAGCCCACGTGGCCGGTGTGGCTCGCGGGCAATCTGCTCGGGCTTGGACTCGGCGCGCTGGGGTCTGCGAACCGCGCGTTCGTCGGCTTTCTGACTCCTTCGGATCGCAGCGGCGAGTTCTTCGGGCTCTGGGGCCTGGTCTTCAAGCTCGCGGCGGTGCTCGTGATTCCCTTCGGTTACGTCAAGGACGCGTGGGGCACGTGGCAGGCGATGATTGTGCTCGCGGGGATGCTGCTGGTGGGGCTGCTGCTCACGATGATGATCGATGAGGCGCGCGGCGAGGACTCTGCGAAATTGCCGAAGGGCTAAATGGTCAAATGGCTAAATGAAGGCAAGGAAAGTAGGTCGTGGTGGAGCGTGAGTCTCCATCACGGGAGTCTTCACTTGGCCCTTTAGCCCTTTGACCATTTGGCCATTTGCCTCAACCTCCCACGTCGCGGGAGAGTCCGAGCTTCGGGCACTCATCATCAAGCGCGGCAAGCAAACCCGGACCGAGGTCGGCGAGCTTCTTGACGCCGATGCCTCGGACGCTTGCGAGTGTGTCCATGCCGCCGGGACGTTGGCGGCAGACTTCGTGCAGCGTCGCATCGCCGAAGATGACAAACGGCGGCACGCTCCGCTCTTCGGCGAGGGCCTTGCGCCAGCGGCGGAGGGCGTCGAAGAGCTGGTGCTCGGTATCGCTGAGATCGGGGACGTCGCGGCGTGGACGCGGCTTGGCGAGTGATTGGCCTGCGCGGCCGCTCCCTCCCCCACCACTCCCCCCCCCCCCCCCACTGCCCCCGGCGATGGAGGCGTTTTTTGCCGCGTCCGCGCCGGGCTCGACGAGTGTTGCGGTCTCTTCGTTGCGCAGCACGGCGCGGGCGGATGGTGCGAGGCGGAGGATCGGTCGGTCGCCCTCGTCGCGCTCGATGTAGCCGGAGTCGATGAGCTGGCCGATGAAGCCGACAACCTGCCTTGCGGTGCGGTCGCGCAGCAGGCCGAACGTCGAGAGTGAATCGTGGCCGATGGCCATGACTTTCGCGGAGCGCTCGCCCGTCACGACCTCGGCGATGTGGTTGGCGCCGAAGCGCTGCTCACAGCGATAGACGCAAGAGAGGATCTTGCGGGCGATCTCGTGGCCGTCCTTGATCGGGGCGATCTCGCCAAGGCATACATCGCACGCGCCGCAGTTGGTCCCTTCGAGCGTCTGGCCGAAGTACTCCACGAGGGCGCGGTGGCGGCAGCGCGTTGACGCGGAGATGCGGCGCATGTGCTCGAGCAACTCGAACTGCGCTCGGATGGAGGCCTGGCCTTCGGGCGTGTTCGAGCCTTCCTGCGGCATCTCGATGAGGCGCTTCCAGCGGACCATGTCCGCCGCGGATGTGAACATGACGCAGTCGGCGGGGAGGCCGTCGCGCCCGGCGCGGCCGGTTTCCTGCTGGAAGGCCTCGACGCTCTTGGGCATCGCGGCGTGGATCACGCAGCGCACGTCGCTGCGATCGATGCCCATGCCGAAGGCGACGGTGGCGACGACGACGTCGAGCCTCTCGCGCCGGAAGGCCTCGGAGACCTTGGTGCGCGCGACCGGCGTCATGCCCGCGTGGTAGGCGCGGGCGTTGATCTTCATCGCGGTCAGCGACTCGGCGAGGCTCTCGGTGTCCTTGCGGCTGATGCAGTAGACGATCGCGGCCTGGCCCTTGTGGCGCTCAATGACGGTCGCGGCCTGCTGCGGCAGGCTGGAGCGCGGCAGCACGCGGTACGTCAGGTTCGGCCGATCAAAGGAGCCGACGAGCACGATGGGATCGCGCAGGCGCAGCTGCTCGACGATGTCGTGCTGCACGCGCGGCGTTGCGGTTGCGGTGTACGCGCCGATGGGCGTCGCGGGGAGGACCTCGCGCAGTTCGCGGAGGCGCCGGTACTCGGGGCGGAAGTCGTGGCCCCACTGGCTGATGCAGTGGGCCTCGTCGATGGCGATGGCGCCGGGGCCGTTGCCATTGGAAGCGAGGCGGCGGAGCCATGAGCGGAAGTAGTCGGAGACGGCGCGCTCGGGGGCGGAGAAGAGGATCTTGATCTCGCCGCGCTCGACGGCGGCGCGGGCGTCGTCGGAGGCCTCCTTGCTCGCCATGGAGTGAAGGGCTGCGGCGGGCACACCAGCGACCTCCAGACCCGCGACCTGATCCTGCATGAGCGCAATCAGCGGCGAGATGACGAGCGTCCAGCGGCCGGTGACGAGCGGGGGGAGCTGGAAGCAGAGGGACTTTCCGCCGCCGGTTGGAAGGACGGTGAGGGAGTCACGCCGCGCGAGCGTGGCGTTGATGGAGGCGGCCTGCATGGGCCGGAGGGACTCATAGCCCCAGTAGGTGCGGAGGGCGGCGAGGACTTGTGGGCTTGTGGGGTCGGCTGCGGCATTGGAGAGGTCACCAAGCGCGGGAGCCGCGGGTTCGTCGGCGAGCGAGGTTGGTTCGTTGGGGGCCGACATGGTTTGAGAGTAGGGAACGGGGATGGGAGCAAAGGGGAAGTGACGGAGAGGAGGAGCGACAGAGTGATCAAGGGAAGGCAGGGAAGACATCGCCCGGGAGGGCGATGCCACGAGGGATGCCACGACTGCATGAGGCTACAGCGTGGACTTCTGGAAGCAAGCCGCGTTGGGTGTTGGTCGCGAAGTTTGCGCACAGATCTGGTACGGAGTGATCAGATTGTTCTGAATTCCGAGGTGCGTTGGCGGGTGGAATGCAAAGACACCACGATCATGCGGCCAGAGCTCCGCATGATCGTGGCACTTTTGGTCGTGGCTGTTGGCCACGTGAATCGAGAACGCTCCGCTTACCGGCGGCGGCGGCTGGCGGTGAGGGTGAGGCCGATGAGGGCGAGGGCTGAGGTGCCGGGGGTTGGGATGGCGGTGAGGCTGAAGACGACGTCGTTGTAGTCGCCGGACTTCTCGATGCCGGTTTCGGAGCGGAGGAGGTCTTCGGCGCCGATGTGGTAGGTCTCGCTACCGCTGACGAGGCTGGAGGCGAAGACGGCGAAGTGCTGGGTGGCGCGATCGAGGGCGGTGCCGCCGCGGTTGCGGTGCGACTCGGAGAAGAAGACGTTGTTGCCACTCTTGAGATAGAGGCCGAACGAGGCACTCGGCGTGAAGACCATGGAGCTCACGGCCGTGGTGGGTCCGGCGAACACCACGTTCAGAGTTTCGGAACCGCCGGGGTCGTTGCGGTTGAACCAGCCGATCTCATTCTGATTGGCGCGGCCCGCGACTTCCATGAGGAGCGACGAGCCGACATGGCCGGGGCCAGTCACGGTGAAGCCCAGGCTCGCGTCCATCGTCGCGGCGTAGTCCGTCGTCGAAGTGTGGCCCCACCAGGGCGGCGTGATGAGCGGACTGCCGGCGGAGGCGGAGGGCTGCGAGCCCGAGTAGGTGCCGTTCAAGTAGTTGCCGATGTTGCGTGTGCCGCCGTCCCTGCTGGGCTGATCCCAGGAGGGGCGGGTTGCGGTCGAGTAGCTGTTGACGCCGCCGGGGAAGGCCTGCCAGCCCGCGCCGGGGGAGCCGCTGACGCGGAGGCGGTGCCTGAAAGCGCGGTCATGGCGAGCAGGGCGGTAGTGACGGATGCGTTAACGGTGAGGGCGCGGAGGGACAGCGTGGTGTTTCGGTTCTTCATTTCTTCCCTCTCCGCTTTGAGTGCCTTTCGCTCGCCGCAGTTGTCGTGACGGGCGGGCTTGGTAGACGATGACCTATGACACGGCGGAGGAGCGGGAGCCAGAGATCGAGAGGGCTGTCGTAGGAAGAGGGTGGCGCAGCCGCTACGCAAGGGAAAGGTCTTGTTGGAGGCTGGGGTAATCGCGTGGAGTGAACGTGATCAGACCTTGAGGGGGCGGCCCTGGTAGGTCACTCGAGCGATTGCCAGGCTCGCGAGTTCAGGTTGCGCCAGCAGGGTCGCGATGATGCGAGCTACCTCACGATCGTCGAAGGCTTGGTGGAATCGGACCTCGATCTCGTTGGCTCGCAGCATGGCCGCGAGCGCGGTGCCGGCGTACTTGTCTTCGTAGGAGATGCCTTCGATCTTCATGTCGCGGTGCTGCAGACGCGAGGGGAAGATGATGGCGCCGCGATGGTTGAAAACCATCTTGGCATCGGCGACGCGGCCTGCGTGGAGCGCGTCGAGATGTTCGACGCCAATGACCATCATGACTTTGATCGCTGCGGGGCGGGCATGGGAGGCCTCATGGATGTACTTTTCGCTTTCGCGGAAACCTACGAGTCAAGCTGAGTGTACAAGGAGGGACCCTCCAATGATGGATTGATCGCCATGCAGGTCGGACGTGCATGGCCCCCTGGATGTGAGCGATGCCTGACGCATTTTCAAAGATGGCTGCCAGCACGGGTGTGACGTGGCCTGGCGCACGGGGGGCGGGCACGCCGATCTGGCCGACCTTTGATCATCCCGCGTGGCTGCTGCTGATTGCGCCGTTGTGCTTCGCAGCCTGGTGGATCGCGCGTCGGAGTCTGGCGGGATGGGGTCTGACCCGGCGCACAATACATCTTCTGATCCGGTGCATCGTGATTGCGCTGCTGTGTGTCGCGCTGGCTGAGCCGCGGGTTCGGTGGCGTGCGGACGTGGTCGCTGTTGTCGCGGTCATGGACGTGAGCGAGTCGGTTCCCGGCAGCCAGCGGCGGGCGGCTGATGAGTTTCTCGCAGCGTCGCTCATGAGGCGTCCGGACAAGGATCGCTTCGGACTTGTGACGATTGCGCGGGACGCGCTTGTGCAGTCGCTGCCCAGCGCGATGGCGCCGCGGATGGAGATTAGCGGCATCGGGCGTGTTGACGCGAGCGACCTGCGCAAGGGTGTTGATATGGCGCGGGCGCTTGTTCCATCCGACGCCGCGGGTCGCATCCTGCTCGTGACGGACGGGAACGAGACTTCGGGAAGTCTGGCGGCGGCGGCTCCCTCGCTGCTGGCGGCCGGGATCCCAATCGATGTGGCGGTAGTCGACTATGACCGATCGGGGATGGTGCGTGTCGAGGGCGTCTCTGTGCCGGCGTGGGCACGCGAGGGGGAGACGATCAACACGCGGATCATCCTCAACGCCGGACGCGCGGCGAGCGGGCGGCTCTCGCTCACGTTGAATGGATCGCTGGTTGATCTTGATCCCGAGTCGAACGCACTCTCGGCGCGGGTTGATCTTGCTGCGGGGTTGCAGGTTCTGTCGCTGCCGCTGCGGCTGCCGCCGGGACCGGTGCATCGCATCGAGGCGATCTTCGAGCCCGACGACCGGGAGTCGTCGATTCCGCAGTTGCTGCGGGCGGAAGGGGTCGCCTTCTCGAGCAGTCGCGGGCGTGTGCTCGTGCTGGCGGAGGATGCGAGTGCTGCGGCGCCGTTCGCTGCGGCGATTGCCTCGGTTGATTCAGAGTCGATCAGTGTTGAAGTGCGCAGCGCCTCGCTGGCCCCCTTCACGCTTGAGGAGTGGTCTGGGTATGACGCGGTGGTGCTCTTCAATCAGCCCGCGTTCAACTTCTCGCTCGCGCAGCAGGAGACGTTGGCCCGATATGTGCATGACGTTGGCGGGGGACTGCTCATGGTCGGCGGTCCGGAGAGCTTCGGCGCCGGCGGCTGGATCGGCTCACCTCTTGAAGATACGCTGCCGGTGATGCTCGATCCGCCGCAGAAGCGGCAGATGCCAATCGGTGCGCTCGTGCTGGTGATTGATCGCTCGGGCTCGATGGGCAGCCCGGTAGCGGGCACCGGGCTGGACCAGCAGCAGATTGCCAATGAGGCGGCGATCCTGGGCATTCGGGCCCTCTCGCGTCTGGATCAAGTCGCGGTGATCGCGTTTGATGACATGACGGAAGTGGTCTCGCCCCTGACGCCCGTCGGCGATCCGGAGGCGATTGCCCGCAGCATTCGCTCGATCGGACCTCGGGGCGGCACGAATCTCTTTCCCGCGATCGACGCCGCTGCTTCCGAACTCGCCAGGGCTCCCGGCGGCGTGAAGCACATCATCATTCTGACCGACGGCCAGACCGTTGGTTCGCCCCAGGAAGGACTTGCAAAGGCGGCCGAGTTGCGGCGCCGTGGCATCACGCTCTCGACGGTCGCGATTGGCGATCAGTCCAACGATCCGCTGCTGGCGGGGATGGCGCGCACGGCCGGGGGGCGCTTCTACGAGGTGAAGAGCGCGAACTCACGGGCTGTGCTGCCTCAGATCATCATCAAGGAGGCGCAGACCGTTCGGCGCACGCTGATCTGGGAAGGACCGGCGTTTGTGCCCAGGATCGCGGTTGGTGGCGAGGCGATGCGCGGCATCGCGGGGCCGCTGCCGGGCATCACGGGATACGTCGTGACGGCGGATCGGGGAGGGCTCTCTTCGGTTGCGTTGCGTGGGCCTCAGGGTGATCCGATCCTGGCGCAGTGGCAGCACGGGCTCGGCCGCGTGACGGCGTTCACCAGCGATGCGGCGACGCGGTGGAACGGCGCGTGGGCCGCCTGGCCCGCGTTCGGCTCGTTCTGGGAGCAGCAGGTCAAGTGGGTCATGCGTCCGAGCGGCGATCCGAACGCGCGTGTGACGGTGGACGCCCGCAACGAGCGGGCGAAGATCTCGCTCGAACTCACGGACACCGCTGGCGATCGCGTGAACTTCGCCGCGATCCGCGCGCGGCTTGTGCCGCCATCCGTGCCCGGCGCGGAAAGCCCGCCCGCGCGGGATGTGACCTTTCGACAGGTGGCACCCGGCCGATACGAGGCCGAGGTTGACGCGGCGGCGGCGGGATCGCACGTGCTGTCAATCCGGTATGACGCGCTGAGTGGCAGCACGAGCGGCGAAGTCAACGCGGAAGGCCGGCGATCGGGGAGTGTCCGAGCGGCCATCGTGCGGCGGGCGGGGGAAGAATTTCGACAGCCCACGCCCAACACGGCGCTGCTCTGGGACCTTGCCCGGCAGACCAACGGGCGCGTGTACCGGCTTGATCCGCGCGGTGCGGATCTCTGGGTGCGCGAGCATCTCACGATGCCGGAGATTTCTCGCGCGATCTGGCTTCTGATGGCGCTCGCCGCGGTGGGCCTTTTCCTTGCGGACGTCGCCGCACGGCGCATCTCCCTGGACTTCGCGAAGATGCAGCGCAGCATCGCGGTGCTCTTTGGCAGAGCTCCGGATATTGGCGCAGCCTCTATGGCCACGCTGGCGGCGACCAACGCAAAGGCAAGGGCGCAGGCTCGGGCGCGAGAGAGTGATCGTGATGGTGCGAGCGAGCGCGCGAGTGCGGGGCTGGGATCGCGCGAGCGTGGGGATGAGGGGCGGAACGTCCCCAGTCGGTCCGCGACCACTCACTCACAGCCGGCGATTACTCCGCCGCGTGCGAGTGTGAGTGCAAGTGCGAATACAAAGCCGGGAACGGACGCCGACATGATGGCCCGCCTCCGCGCCGCCAAGGCCAGGTCGCAGGACAGAACTCAGGACATATCTCAGGATGGGAATCGGTAGCGGAAGGTTGCAGACACTCTCTTCGAGCCACCCGCGGCACGATGGACCTGCGTGGCGAGCGAGCCGGCGCTGGTTGGCCATGACGCCGCGTGCATCATCGGTCTCGGGCCAATCAGTCCCGGGACCGATCATGGGGGAGTCTGGGCCAATCCGGGCGAATCCGGCCGCATGACCCGGTCGAAGCGGTGGGTCAGGAGATTTGCATGAACTACTT
The DNA here is from genome assembly GCA_040399065.1 of Phycisphaerales bacterium. Classification (GTDB taxonomy): domain Bacteria; phylum Planctomycetota; class Phycisphaerae; order Phycisphaerales; family UBA1924; genus JBBASU01. Next base: position 26,244 of record JBBASU010000024.1, read on the forward strand.
CCTCGTGTTGGCGTCCGCGCTCGCTTTGTCCTCCGTTGCCTGTGCCCAGCCTGTCAATCTCGAGTTTGACTCGGGCGTTACTGGCTGGCGGACCGTGCTGGATGGGGTCATGGGGGGCCGCTCGAGCGGGCGTGTGACTCAGCCTGAGTCTGGAGTTCTGCGATTTTCCGGTGAGCTTTCGCTGGAGAACAACGGCGGATTCTCGCAGGTGCAGACCACTGTGGCGGAGGCTGCCTTCAAGGACGCCACTGGCATCGAGGCGCGAGTCCGCGGCGATGGCCGGACGTACACCTTTGACGTGCGCTGCTCGGATGTCCGCATGATGGCGGGGAGCTTTCAGACCAAGTTCGACACGGTGGCGGGCGAGTGGAAGACGGTGCGACTGCCCTTTGATCAGTTCCGTCTCCATAGCTTCGGGCGTCTTGTCTCCAACGCTCCCAAGCTCACGCCCGAACGTGTGGAGTCCATCGGCGTGACGCTGTCCGATGGCAACCCGGGTGCCTTTCAGCTTGACATCGACTTCGTCCGGGCGATCGGCAGCGAGGGGAGTGCGTCCGCCCAGGGATCGGGCCTGCCGGACGTCGCGAAGAGCGCGGGACTGACGACGCTCCTCTCACTTGTTGAGATCTCGGGGCTTCAGCTTCCCGCCGACAGCCGCGTGACGATCTTTGCTCCGACCAATGACGCGTTCGCGCTGCTGCCTCCTGAGACCGTGAGTTTCCTCAAGAGCGAGAACGGGCGCGAGACGCTCCAGGCGATCCTCAAGCACCACATCCTTCCGATGGCCCTCGACTCTGGCGCGCTGCTGCAGCGGCGGGGAGTTGTCTCGCTGTCGGGTCAAAACCTGAGCATTGACGCCGAAGGGTTGACCATCGCGGGTTCGCCGATTCTCAAGACGGATGTTGCGTTCGATCAGGGCGTCGTGCACGTGATCAACCGCGTCATGATGCCCGAGACTCGTTCCATCGCCGAGGTCGTGAGTCAGGATCCGAGGCTGACCACACTACTGAAGGCGGTTGCGGCGACCGGCCTTGCCACACAACTCGGGAGTGAGAACGCGGGTCCGTGGACGGTGCTGGCCCCTTCAAATGAAGCGTTCGCGGCTCTGGGCGAGGATGTGATCAAGGCGCTTCTGGCCGATCCGGCTCAGCTGGCGAGCGTGCTGAGCGCGCACGTGATTCCCAGCCGCATCCGGCGCAGTGACATGATCGCCCAGCGCTCCGCACGCACACTCATGGGCCGCGACACGGTCTCCTTCTCGCTGGTGGACGGGAGCGTCGTGGTCTCTGGTTCGAGCATCGTCGCGGGCGATATCGAGGCATCCAATGGCATCATCCACATCATCGATCGTGTGATCCTGCCCAGCACCTCGGCCGTCCGGGAGGCGCCGGTCAACGTCACGGGTGCATCGCTGGCGGGAGTGCTGAGCGTTGTCGAGCTGGCGATCGAGCGGGGTGTTCCGATCTTCAATGATGGGAATCACGAGGCGTGTGCCGCCATCTACGAGGTGACGCTCACGTCCCTTGTGGAGCTCGGTCGTGAGGCCATCGGTAACGATGGTGCCGATCAGGTGCGTCTGGCCCTCGCTGAAGGATTGGCAGAGAGGGACGCGGCGAAGAGAGCCTGGATCTTCCGGCGTGCGATGGACCGCGTGTACCTGGACGCGAGTCGTCGGAGCGGCCGCTGACTGCCTCCGAACGAGCGGCGCCATGAGCGACGAGATCGTGACTCGCAAGATCGCCGCTCGGTGAAGTACGCAACCTTGATCCGGTGGTGAGCAAGTGGGCCCGGATCCTGAGATTGGCGGTGCAGCCGAAGGAGATGGCGTCGAGCAGGCAGGACCAAAGTCGTTCGTCGTGTGTAATCGCCCCTCGTGAACCCCTCCGCTGTTGGCCCATTCAAGATTGAGCGTGATCTCGGCCGCGGCGGCATGGGTGAGCTGTACCTGGCGCGCGACACTCGTCTGGACCGGGCGGTGGCGATCAGGGCATCGCCCGCGCATCTCACGCAGGATCAGGATCGACTCGCTCGGTTCCAGCGTGAGGCCAAGGTTTTGGCCTCGCTCAACCACCCGTGCATCGGGGCGATCTACGGGCTTGAGGAGGCCGACGGCCGACAGTACCTGATCCTGGAGTTTGTCGAGGGCGAGACTCTGGCGGACCGACTCACAAACGGACCGATCCCGGTCAGTGAGTCACTCTCCATCGCGGAGCAGATCGCCGAGGCCCTCGAAGCAGCCCACGAGAAGGGCGTCATCCACCGCGACCTCAAGCCCGCGAACGTGATGGTCACGCCGGATGGGGTCGTGAAGGTGCTGGACTTTGGGCTCGCGCGCACCGGGGACGGGTCGCTGTCATCCACCGCGATGGCAACGCCCGACTCACCGACGATGCCGCAGAACTCTCCCACCATCCCCAGAGCCATCATGGGCACCGCGGGCTACATGAGCCCCGAGCAGGCCCGCGGCATCCGCATTGGCAGGAGCACATTGGTCATGCCATGGACGAGCCTGGCCGAAAAAGTGCCCAGCGCCTCCATCCGTACCCGGGCCTTGCTCGCCGCCATCTGGTCGACGGCGTGCGAATAGGTCTTGATCGAGTCGGCCAGCGCCTCATCGACCGCCTCGTTGAAACGCATGACTTCCTGAAAGGCTTCAGCGTCGGGGAGCTTCTGGACTCTCGCCCACGGGCGCGGCACGGTCGCTCGGAGTGCACGGTACTCCGAGACCATCTGCTCGAGCGTGAAGACCTCGTGGGCACGGTCTGACCCGTGCGACGTGGCGGCACTCTCGGGCAGAGACGCGGCACGCTCCGGAGCGTCACCCTCTGACTTTGCCTCCTGCTGCGCGGGGCTCTGCGCGGTCTCAAGGTCGACTGCGACCGCCCTCAGCATCAGTTCGGCATGATCACGCAGGGCCGCAGCATCCATCGACGAGGTGACCGTGCCCAGCGATCGCGCGAAGTCCTCCCACTCCTGAAGCACGGCCTCCATGTGCGAGACGATAAAGGCAGAGAGCCGCAAGGAAGCACCGTACACCAACGGGCCGTGGCCCCCGGCCGCGCACAGCGAATGCGTCATCGTGCTCTGCTGCACTCAAGCAAGCAACAGAGCCCAGCTCGCTCTCTTCCTGACCCTCTTCCTTGCCGCCCTCCTCGTCGCCCTCCTTACCCCGTTCTCCACCCTCCTCCGACTCATCCGGCGTCTCCTCCGCTTCATCCGGAACATGCTCCAAGCAATCCGGAGCGTCCTCCGACCCGTCCGGAGGGCGTGTCGGGCCGGTCGGAGTCTGCTCCGACTGGAGTGGAGACGGTTCCGAGCCGATGGGAGAGATGTCCGGCCGCTTCGGAGGACGTTCCAGGCGATCCGGAAGGCGGCGGCGGAAGACTTCGCCGGGTCGGCGCGCCTCCGTTCCCGTCCGCGGAGGCGAGCTGGGGCGCAGGGTTCGTCGCACGGAAGCGCGGTGCGAAATGGCGAAAGACCAAATGGCCAAATGGCCAAAGCGCCGCGACCTCACGGTTCAGATTTGGCCCTTTAGCCCTTTGACCATTTAGCCCTTTGGAGCCCCCCCATGCCCCGCACCACCTCGAACTACATCCCCCGTCCGGATGGTGACTTCTCCGCGTGGGTCACGAACTACTACGACGCCGTGAAGGACTGGTGGCTGGCCCAAGGGCTCAAAGCGTCCGATCTGCTCCCGCTGCAGCAGGCCCTGCTCGCGTGGATCGCCGCCTACCCCGCGCACGTCGCGGCCCAACAGCGGGCCGACGTCGAAGCCGCCCCCGGCAGCACGCCGATGTCGACAAGCCCCGACCCCGTCCAGCGATGAGCACTCGCAAAGTCCACATTCGCCGCGACCGCCGAGCCATTGCCGTTCACAGCGCTCGCGAACGACCAGCCACCGCCCGGCGGCACACCGATGTTCGTGATGCTCTGGGCAGACGCGCCCGTCGCGGCCACCATCAATCCGGCCGCAGCCACGACGCACGCGGCGTGGGTCAAACGAAAGGTACGCACGGGTGAAACGCTGGCTTGAATACGCATCGCACTGCTCCACTCTTTGAAACAAGTCCAAGCCCGCACCAGCCACACGTTGGCCAGGCAAGCCCGATCTCCACCCCCCAAGCGACGCCGCAGCCGCGAAGCTGTCGCGATTTCGGAAGAAACTTCGGCGCAGACAGGCGAGCCCGCGAACAGACGCAAGGGCCAAGCGGGCACCGAATGGGCCGGAACGATGCTCTCGCCAACGCCGAACATGGCCCGATCATGGTGCGATCAGCTTGTCAAGAACGCGCACAGGACACGGCCGACTGCGAGCGACCCTCGAGAGCACCCGCACGCCGCACGTAGGACTTGGGTCGCGCCCAATGGACCAGCACGCAGCGGCCCATCGTTCAATCACCGACCCCCGCGGCCCATAATGTCCGCCAATGCCAACGGTCGAGCTTGCCGACATCCGCCTCGCGTACGACACGATCAACGACGGCGCGCCCAACACGGTGCTCCTCGTCCACGGCCATCCTTTCGACCGTTCCATGTGGACGCCGCAGATGCGGGCCCTGGTGGGGCACGACTGGCGAGTGCTCGCTCCCGATCTTCGCGGTTACGGAGAGAGTGGCGTCACTCAGGCCCCGACGACACTCGACCGCTTCGCCACAGATCTGTTCGAACTGCTCGACGCCGCAGGAACCTCCTCCGCCGTGCTCTGCGGGTTATCGATGGGCGGGCAGATCGTCATGGAGATGTGCAGGATGCACCCCAAGCGCGTGCGCGGCGTGCTCCTCACGGCCACATTCCCACAGTCCGAGACCGACGAAGGCAAGCTCCGCCGAAATCAGATGGCCGATCGACTTCTCCGCGAAGGCATGGCGGAGTACGCAGCCCAGACACTGCCGAAGATGCTGAGCCCGCGCTCCATACACGATTCTCCAGACATCGCGCAGCACGTGCTGCGAATGATGACCAAGGCCCATCCGGTCGGCGCCGCGGCGGCCCTCCGCGGCCGCGCACTCCGCCCGTCGTACGAGCCCGTCCTCGCGTCGCTCCGATGCCCGGCAACGATCGTCGTCGGCGATGAAGATGCATTCACCTCACGCGCCGACGCAGACTCGATGAACCGCCTCATCGAGGGCTCATCCCTGGTCTGGCTTCCCGGCATCGGTCACATGCCCAACCTGGAAAGCCCGCAGAAGTTCAACGCGGCACTCACTTCCCTGCTGCACGCGTGCGCCAACACCCCTGCTCACCAACCCCGCTGAACTCGCACCTCAAGCCCCCCAAAGCAGCGCCAACCGCACAGCAAGCGTCCAGATTCGCGTCGATCCTGAGTTGCCCGAGCGGCGAACTGCGCGTCCCTCCCGCCAGTCACGCGCATCACCGAGCAATGGGGTCGCGAGACCGCACCCCTCGTCAAATCACTCGCCGCCGCCCGCTTCGTGCAATCCCTGCACCGACTCGATCCACCGCTCAAAGCTAGGGTGCCGCATCTGCGCCTGACGCATGAGCTCGATCCCTGTCCGCGGCGCCTCGATTCCAAACGTGGACAAGACCCACTGTCGCAACGGCTCGGCGGTCTGCGGCTTCTCGGGCGGCTTCGCCAGATCGTCGAATCCGAGCTCGTCGTAACCGATCGCCAGCAGCGCGAGGAAAGCTCGAAGGTTGTCGGCGATCACAACCAGTCGATCCCCTTCCGAGCCGAGATGGACTATCGGGCTACGCGTGGTGTCGAGCCCCCCGTACAACCACAACGCGAAGATCGAGCCGTCCGGCCCATTGCCGAATCCAGCCAGATGCCGCCACGCCTCGCACCCCTCACCGAACCAGGCCCTGAGTCCCTCCCCCTCGGGTCCCAGATTCATCAGACCACTGAAAGGAGCGTCGGTTCGTTCGACAAAGGCGCAGAGCTGCCGGAGTTCATCCGGCATGGCCACACCCGGAGGAAACTCGGCCGCGATTCGATCAGCAAGCCCCACCATACCTGTTCCCCTTGTCCCCCGATCACCAGATGAGCACAGACCTCGTTTACGGCTCGGTTGATCGTCAATCGGTGTGACGAAAGACCAGCCAAAGCCCCTCAGGACATCAGCGCGTGGCCGACTGATCCATCGAGTCCATCGAACCGTCCGCGGCGGTCTGCAGTTCGATGACCCTTCGCCAGAGCGAGATGGGCGGCACACCCGCGTACCCGCTTCGTTGGCCATCATTGACCTCGATCACGATCCACTGGCCCTCTTCGGTCTGCGCGACATCGACACAGAGAAAGCCGACGTCGATTCGGCGTGCGGCCTCGCCCGCCAAGCTCAGAGCCTCCAGCCTCTCGCGAGCATTCCACTCGTATCGAGGGCAATCTGTCCAGTACGGGCCCGCTCCGACCAGTTGGCCGCGCCACCAGAAGGTACGAAACTCAAACGACCGCTGCAGCCTGTTGCCGTGACCGGAGCGCTCAACCGGGCGCAACGGGATGAACGCTCTCGCCGCCACACGCTGAGACGCCAGAATGGAGTTGTCACTCCAAGCAGATGCAATTCGCTCCAAGTCGGTGGCTGATCTGGCGATCGCAAGGGAAGCGTCGTGCCTGCTCGTTTGGCGAACTCCCTTCAGGAACACGGGCCATCCAACGGTCGCTTCGATCTGCGCCGCATCGGGAAAGGAGTCAAGGACCATGCTCTTCGGAGTGACATCCCGAAGCAACGGATACCACTTCGACAGATCATCAGCCAGTCCGACCGCTTCAGGGCTATTCACGAACTCGACCCCGCGGCCTCGCCATGCCTCGAAGGTAGCGGCATAGTCCTCGACAGCACCAAGACGCGCAACGGCCGTAACGGGTGCTGGCACTACCGCCGGATGTCTCACGCCAAAGGCCGACGAAAAGTCAAAGTCATACACCGCCAGCCCAGTGCGACGCGAAACCACCCAGAGCCGTTCCTCGATCAGCGCAAGTTCTGTCGGCTTTTCGTCAATCATGTCCCACCCTGTCCCTCCAGCGCGGGCTCTCGCAAAGAGTGCGACCCCCCGAAAGCAGCACCCCCGCCGCCGCCTCAATCCTCAATCGGAGTGACAGTACACCAATGGACTCTCGTGTGGAATGCTCCAGAAGATCGGAGAGTGAGCCGCGCCCGTTGTTCGTCGCGCTCAGTAGCTCTGGACCGGAATGGGCCACCCTCGGAAGGTGCCCTGCGGGACTCTCAAGCAGGCGAGTTCCGGCATCATGAGCACCCCCTCACACTGAGGTTGACCTCCCGGTCGTCGTACACACAGTGGCACCGAATCTCAACGGCGTCCCGCCTCACCATCCCGGCGAGCGAGTTCCGTGGGCCCGTTCCCGTACGAAGTGCCCTCCGCGCTCATCTCCCGATGCTGGCGTTTCGCTGGGAACACGACCGCGCCACGGTCGTTGAACACCATCCTCGCGCCCCACACCCGACGGGCACGACGTCTTCAAGTTGCTGCACGCCGTGCACGGCCGCAGGGATCTCCGCACCGTCAACAAAAGACAACGCCCGCAAGCCAATGCTTACGGGCGTTCAATCGTCAATCGGGGCGACAGGATTCGAACCTGCGACCTTGTGGACCCGAACCACACGCGCTACCAAGCTGCGCTACACCCCGGAAACTGGACTGTGAGCATAGGCGCATCCTCCGTGATTTGTTCTTGGAGGGCCAATTTTGGGTCCTCGGCCCGTGTCTTTTGGCGACGCAGTCACGGCCTGTCACGGCCTGTCACGATCTGGGACGCCTCCACCGCCACGACGGACCGCCACCACCCTGTCCATCAGGCTGGCTCGTTCCCACGTGCCTTGGGTAATACCGCTTAGCTCCTCGGAACCGGCGGCACGATCAGGTAGACGTTGTCGTCGATCGTGGATGGATCCTTGTCCGGACCTGCCGAGTAGAAGTACGGCCGGCCGCCGATGCACTTGCCGCCGTCGCCATCGGCGATGTCCTGCGGCGAGGCCGTGACGTTGTTCCGGCGAACGTCCGTCACACCGTACTGCTTCCCGGCCGGCGCTGGCCCAAGGAGCTCGACGGAATTGATCGGCGTCACGGTCGTGATGCGGCCGCTGAACTGCGGGTGCACGTAGCGGATCGGCTCGCCCCACGCGTCAAAGACACTCGTGATCGTGAGCGGATTCGCGCTCAGCGTCGTCGTCTGCTGCCGAACGAACTTCTGCGGCAGCTGGTCCAGCGACTTCTTCGCATCCGGGATCGTGTTGGCCTGGAGCAGAAAGAGGCCGACGCTGTCGATCATGGCGTTGTCCGCCATCGAACGAACATCCGCGACGGGCAGCACAAAGGTGGTCCGACCCGGACGCGGGTCCTGCACGAGCGCGGGCGGGATGATGTCCTCGCTCGCGATGTACTGCTCCAGCGCGGCGTCGAGCACACGCAAGGTGTCCTCGGTCACGCTGCGCCGTGCACCACCGACCGCCGCGCCGCCGACGAGCAGCGTCGTCGCGACAAGCAGCCCGATGATGCCCACGACGATCAGGAGCTCAATCAGCGTGAAGCCGCGGCGACGGCACGCGCTGTTGGTCGTGTGCATCAGGGCGGCAGGCTGTACAGAAAGCGGGATGGGGTGGCTGGGATGGCTGGGGTGGATGGGGGTGGGCATGTCGGCCTCCAAGGTTCTTCAGCGTGCGGCGTGGGTCGGGCTCTTGCCCAATTTCCATCGACCGCTCCACACGAGCGACGCGAATCTCATTCCAACGCGCCAAGCGTCAAAAAGCCCCCCGCCCGCCAGTCCACGCGGCCACATCAGCCCGCGCAGCGAGCCCCGGTCCCCACCAACCATACGCCCCCAACGGGCACCGGTTCCCAACGTATCACCCGGGCCCACGAGCAAACTGCAAACGCCCATCCGACACGACTCTGGCCACAGGCTGGCTGCGTGCCGCCCCACCCCCACCCCTACCGCCTCCCACCACACCCTACCATGCACGCTCACATGTTCCGAATCCCGCGCACGCTCTGGCGTGCCATCATCTTCGACCTTCTCCGGCTCATCCTCCTCACGGCGGCGGTCCTTGTCGCGATCCTCGCGTTCGCCGCCGCCATCCAGCCCCTTTCCAACGGCAAGCTCTCCGCCGCCGACACGCTGCGATTCATCAGCCTGGCCATCGTCCCGATGCTGGCGTATGCCCTTCCCTTCGCCGCGGGCTTTGGTGCGACGCTCGTCTACTACCGCATCGCGCAGGACAACGAGGCTGTCGCCGTCTACGCCGGCGGCATCTCACACCGGCGACTTCTCGCGCCCGCCCTCATCGTCGCCATCCTCGCCTCGGCCTCGCTCGCGGTCCTGAACGAGCAGGTCATCCCTCGCTTCCTCCGCGGCATGGCGCGACTCATCACCGTTGACATGGCCCGCTTCACCGCGAACGAGATCGGCAAGGGCCGCTCCGTCGCCGTCGGCGAGATGATCATCTGGGCCGATCAGGCCCGGCGGCTGGAGCCAGACCCAGGCTCGGGCGCAACCGAGGAACTTCTGCTCAGCAAGTTCGCCGCCGTCGAGCTCGATAAAGAAGGCAACCCGACCGTCGAAGCAACGTCGACCTCCGCGCGGCTCTGGCTCATCCCGGGTGGCGGCCCGAGGCCGACATCCAGCGCTCCGAGCGAACAGGATGAAGCCAACATCAGCTCGCGCGTCGTGATGCGACTCCAGAACGTTGTCGCGATCCAGGAAGGCCGCGCGACCGGCGGCTTCCGCGATCGCGTCGACCTCGCGTGGGACGTTCCCAGCGCGTTCCGCGACAATCCCAAGTTCCTCACCTCCGGCGAGCTCGCGAGCCTGCGCGACAACCCCGCGCAGATCAACTGGATCGAGACGCGCCGGCGCAATCTCGCACTGACGCTCGCCGAGCGCACCGCCGTCGAGGACATGCAGCGCCAGATCAAAGAGCACGGCAGCATCACGCTGACCGACGACCGCAACCGACCCGTCACGATCTTCGCCGCACAGATGACATGGGAAGTGGACCGCTGGAAGTTCTCCCCCGCGCCGGGAACGCGCGTGCGCGTGGAACTCCTGCGCCCCGTCTCCGGCCCTGGAGGCACCGAGTCCGATGTTGCGACCACGATCACCGCGCCCTTCGTGACGATGGCCAACGACCTCGCCGACGCGAGCGTCGCCAAGCGACTGGAGTTCGCGCTCGAAGCCCTCGAAGCCACCACCCGCGGCGCCGACGACGCCGCGGCGACGCAGCGCGAACGCATCACCCTGTCGCCACTCGCGCCGGATCCCAAGCGTTCCGAGGCCTTGCTCGCGATGAGCGTCACCGACCTCGTGAAGGCGTCCAAGACCTACGTTGATCGTCCGGTCCCGGACCCCCTCGTCCAGACCTCGCTCGATCAGCTCACACGCCAGCTCTCGCGCCTCTCGCGCGACGTGCTCGGCAAGCAGCACGAACGCTGGGCCATGGCCGCCTCATGCTTCGTGATGGTGCTCACCGGCGCTGTCACCGCACTGGGCATGAGCAAGCGCCAGCCACTGACGGTCTACCTCTGGACCTTCGCACCCGCGCTCATCTGCATCGTCACCATCTCCGGCGGCCAGCAGATGGTGAGACAAGCTGGCACCGCAGGCCTCTTCCTCATGTGGTCCGGCGTCGCCGCGATGGCCATCTACACGCTCATCGTCTACCGCAAACTCGCGGTGCACTGAGGTCCCATTCCGCGGCAAGCACTCCCCGCGAACGCCTCACCCTCAAGAAGCAACCGCAACCAGCCGCGATCCAGGCGATACTCCTCTTCTCTCCCCACTGCCTCGCTCCATCGCTGCCTCGCTTCCCCTGCTTGCCTGCGTCCTCCTCATTTCCCGCTTTCCCGCTTTTCACTTTTCGCTCTTCCCATGCCCCCCCCTCCCTCCAACTCCGCCTTCGCCTTCGCACGCCCCTGGGCCGCGACGATCGCGCTCGTCCTCGCCGTCACGCTCCTGCGCCTCACCTACCTCGCCTTCCTCTGCCCATACACCCTCATCGAGGACGAAGCTCACTACTGGGAATGGAGCCGCCGCCTCGATCTCTCCTACTACACCAAGGGACCCGGCATCGCCTGGACCATCGCCGGCGGCACATCCATCGCCGGCGACACCGAGTTCGGCGTGCGCCTCGCCTCCCCCATCGCCAGCGCGATCCTCTGCCTCGCCGTCGCCGCACTCGCGCGGCTCATCACCAGCGACACAAGATCAGCACGCGACGGCCGCGTCGCCTTCTTCGCCGTTGTCGCCCTCCTCCTCGCGCCCGTCTTCCAGACCATGGGCCTGATGCTCACGATCGACGGCCCCTACGCCGCGTGCTGGGCCCTCGCGGCCCTCTTCGGCTGGCTCGCGATCCACCGCCGCTTCCGCCCCGCATGGATCGCCCTCGGCCTCGCCATCGGCATCGGCTTCCTCTACAAGTACACGATCCTGCTCATGATCCCGGGCCTCGCACTCTTCGCGATTCTCTCGAGCTTCGCAAGAGCGAAGCCCGCGGCCGATCTCGACGCTGATGCCGCCCCACGCCGCGACGCGTTCCCATCACTCATTCAATCTCTCACACGCTCCACCTGGCCCTGGGTCGTCGCGGGCCTCATCGCGCTGCTTATCGCCATCGCACCAGTCCTCCTCTGGAACGCGCGCGAGGGCTGGCCCACGATCCGCCACCTCCTCGGCCATCTCGGCCTCGCCGGCGGCGACATGCCCGTCCACTCCGGCACCGCAACCGACCCCAAGCCCGGCTATTCCATCCTCTGGACGCTCAGCCTCATCGGCATGCAGATCGCCATGATCGGCCCCGCCATCCTCCTCATCATCCCCGCAGTGGTCAGCGCCCGGCGCGAGCGCGCCACCAACCCCGACGCCGCCACCTGGCACCGGGGCGTGCAGTACTGCCTCTGCATCGGCGCCCCCGTCCTCCTCTTCTACATCGGCGTCTCGTTCATCGCCGAGCCCGAAGGGAACTGGCCCCTCGCCGCGTGGATCACGATGTTCCCGCTCATCGGCCACGCCGTCGTCCGCGGCTGGCCAGCATGGCGCGAGAAGCTCGAAGCCTGGCGCGCCCTCCCCGAGCCACGCCCGCGCGCGGGCCTCTTCGTCCGCCGCCCCGAGACCTTCACGCAGGTCGTCTGGACCTGGGCCATCATCGTCGGCGGACTCGTCGCGCTCCTCACGCCGCGTCTGGACCTCCTCTCTTCCACGCTCGGGCTCGTCCCAGGCAGCGTCATCCCCAACGCGCAGCGCCTCATCCCCATCCACCGCTTCACCGGCGCCGACCGCATGGGCCAGCACGCACAGCAGCTCTTCGACCAGCTCGCCACCGAGAGCGCGGCCGCGAGCAGCAACACCGCCGGCCCACCCTTCGTCATGGCGATGCACTACGGCCGCGCATCGCAGCTCGCCTTCTACATGCCCTCGCGCCCCACCGTCATCTGCTCAAGCTCCATCATGCTCGGCGGCCGCGTCACGCAGTACGACTACTGGCCCGACACCACCCCCAAGGACCGCACCGACCTCCTCGGCCGCAACGCCCTCGTCGTCGGCGCCTGGCAAGAAGTCTGGGAGCAAGCCTTCGAACGCGTCGTGCCCGCAGGCCGCCTCGATGGCGACGGCAAACGCGACCGCCCCGCCTTCCTCGCCTACGGCTTCAAGGGCTTCCCACCCGATGGCATCGCACGCGACTCGGTGCCGCCGCCGCCAGAATGGCCCCCACTGCCGTGATCGACAGTGAGGATCGTGCATCCTCGTGCCATCGAAGTCGCCGGCTCTGCGGCGACTTCGATGTGCATCAGCGCGATGCCGCACCCCGCCGCACATCCACCACCCGGATGACCACAAAGACGACCAAGATCACCCCGGCAATCAGCAGCGCGCCAAGAAACTCATCACTCCCCCACCCAAACCCGCCCGCGGCGTGCTTCCGCCGCAGATCCATCCACACCATCGCCAACATCATGACCGCAGTCCCCACCACCAGCGACCGGCGCCACGTGATCGTCTTCGCCATTGCGAGCCACACGAAGCACGCCGCCAGCGCCGCATACACCGCGGTCAAGATCGCAAACTGGATCACACCGAGCCTCCTCTGTCGCCACGCACCACACCGCCGCGCTCCGCAAGAGCCAAGATATCACCGATCGGCGTGAGCGTCATCAGAAACGCGAGTGTCACCTGAAAGCGGACCCTCGTCTGCTGAATCCGAGTTCGTCCGTCAAGGTCCCACAGACAGCATGATGACGAGCCCTCCATTCCCCGCGCCTGTCATCTCTCCCCGTTGCGAACACTCACTTCGTGCTGCCCTCTCCGGACTTGGTGCTCTGCCCTTCGCTACCCTCCGTCTCCATGCCCGGCACACCACATCTCCTTCGCGGCCCCACCGCTCGCGGCTACAGCGCGTACACCACACCCGACGAGCGCCGTCGCGCTCGCCCGCGCATACTCCTGATCTTCCTCGCCATCTCATTCGGCCTCTTCGCCTTCACGCTGCTCGACCGGCCCATCTGGCTCGCCGCGACCTCCGACCCCGCCCAGCTCCGGACTCTGGACTGGTGGCAGGCACTCCGCGTCGTTGGCTTTCTTCCGGGCTGGTTCTTCATCGCGCACTGCTTCCACATGTACGACCGCTCCCGCGGCGTCGCGCGGCCACTCCACCGCCCCACGCTCATCTTCCTCGGCGCTGCTCTCGGAGGCCTCGCCGCGGAGATCGTCAGAGAGGTCTCACGCCGCCAGCGACCCGGCGTCGAAGGCATCTACACCTTCGACTGGTTCGGCATGGGTCGCGAGGGGCTCGGCATCGGCCTGGCCTCCTCGCACGCGGGCGTCGCCTTCGGCGGCTGCATCATGCTCGGTTGGCTTCTGCCTCACCTGCGATGGCAGCTCCTCCTCCTCGCGGCCGCCTGCGGCTGGACGCGCATCAACTCGGGCGCCCACTGGACGACCGACGTCTACGTTGCCGTGGTCCTTTCCTACGGTGTGTGCTGGCTCCTCTGGAGATACCTTGGTCCACGCTCGGCCCTGGCCCTCCCCGATCCGCTCGAGTCACGCTGACCTTCGCGACTGAACCGCCGCCCGTCCCTCAATGAAGATCCTCGACCGCTCCATCGCCTTCCAGTTCACCGCCAACGCCGCGGTGCTCTTTCTCATTCTCGCCGGTGTCATCACCGCCGTTGACTACGCATTCAACTTCGATGAGTACTTCCGCATCGCGGACCGGGTGTACGAGAACTCGCCGCTGGTCGTCCGCGCGGCGGGCTCCATCCTCGTGCTCCTCAACCTCTGGTGGCCGCGGCTCTTTGTGCTCTACGACTTCCTCCTCGGCTTCGTGCTCGTTGGCGCGATGGGCTTCACGCTGACGCAGATGGTCCGGCACCGCGAGCTGGTCGCGATCCTCGCCTCAGGCCAGTCGATGTTCCGCGTCGCCCGCCCCATGGTGCTCGTCGCGCTCCTGATGGTCGTGCTCCAGGGCCTCAATCGAGAGATGATCATCCCGCGCCTCGCCCCGCTCCTCACGCGTGACAAGGGGGACGCGGGCTCAAGCTCCATGGGTGCCGTCAACCGCGTGCTGCACGTGGATGGCAGGGGCCGCGTCTTCTACGCGCGATCATTCGACCTTGACCGTCAGAAGATCTCGGGCCTCTGGGTCTGGGAGCGCGATGATCAGGGCCTGCTCACCACGCGCATCACCGCCGCCGAGGCCGTCTGGGATGGAACAAAGTGGGTCCTCACCGGTGGCCAGATGGAAGACCGCCGCCTGGGCGCTGGCAACCCGCGTCCGCTGCCGCTGGCCTCACTCACCAGCGACCTCGATCCCACCACGATCCGCATGCGCCACTTCGAGGGGTACGCCGCCAACCTCTCGTTCCGACAACTCACCGAACTCATCACCCGCTCACGCGCCAGCCCACTGACCAGGCCAGAGCGAATCGAGGAGCTCACCCGCTACAAGCTCGGCCGCCTGTGCGTCATGGCGTCCAACCTCCTGACGCTCCTGGTCTGCCTCCCCTTCTTCATGCGCCGCGAGCCCACCAACATGCTCCTGCAATCGCTCAAGTGCGCGCCAGCAGCGGTCGGATCACTCATGGGCGCCTTCCTCGGCTCGGCAACGGCGATCCCGGGCCTCCCGGCGGAGATCTCCGTCTTCATCCCCGTCATGATCCTCATCCCGCTCGCAATCGCGGGCCTGACATCGATCAAGACGTGATCAGCATTCTTGCGGCGACCAACGTCTTTGGAACGCAGAGGGCGCAGAGGGAAGCGGAGAGAATGGAAGGGACGGCTGAAGGCACCGAAGGCTCGGCGTCTTTCACACAACTCCTCCCTCTGTCTTCCTCGTCCTGAGAACCTCCGCGTCCTCTGCGTTCAAGTAAGGCCACACCGACGCAGCCGCGAGCCGCGAAGGCTCACGGGCACGTGCCCGTCACAACATACTGCGCCAGTGCCTGAGCATCGCTCAGGTCCGCGTTCTCATCGCCGTTGAGATCGCCATCGAGCCAGTTGGCCTCGGGCTGGATCAAGCCGACGAAGACCTGCGCCATCTGCTGCGCATCCAGCAGGTCCACGTTCTCATCCTGGTTGAAGTCATAGTCGCAGGTTGAACCAACGCTGAGCGCTACCTCGACCGAAAGTGCGGCACCACACGCCCCGGTGACCGATGCCGCGAAGGTTCCAGCAAATGAAGCGCGCACGTTCGACAGCACCAGCTCGGTCTCACCGGCACCGCTCACGATCGTTCCATCGTTCTGCACGCCATCCACAAGCTCCGCGCCGTTGCGCAGCCAGCGGACCTGAGGCAGCGAGCCCGCGACACCAACACTCAGCGTCGCGCTTTCCCCCTCACGGACAGACGTCTCGACCGGCTGCGTCGTAATCGTCGGTGCATCACACAGCAGCGTGAACTGCCGCATCATCTCGTGGTCCTCATGCTCCAGGATGTGGCAGTGGTACGGATACGTGCCCGCCGGCCCAGGGAACCGCACGATCACCCGCGTGATCTGGTTCGGCGTCGCCTGCACCGTGTCCTTCCAACCACGCTCCCCGCCGCTCGCCGGAATCCGCGGGCCCTGCGGCACGATCTCATTCCCCTGAACGATGAAGTCCTGGCGATCCAGCACCTGGAACTCCACCAGGTGCATGTGCATCGGATGGGTCACGCCCGACCGGTTCACCCAGGCCCAGATCTCCGTCGCCCCCACCCGCGGGAACTCCGTGATGTCGTTCCACATCAGCCCGTTGATCAGCCACTTGTCGTGCCCGCACACCGGGTCAAAGAACTTCCGCAGTTCCAGCGTCCGCGTCACGCTCACGTCCGCCTCGTCCAGTCGCTCCACAACGCCCAGCGCCGCCGGCAGCGGATCCGTGTCCCCCGCCTCCGAGCCCACGATGAACTTCATCACGTTGGGAACATCCGGCCCCACGCCCCCGACCGGGAACGGCGACGGCGCCGAGTTGGTCAGGATGATCTCCGTGCCCGGCGCGTACGAGGCAAAGTCGATCACGACGTCCGCGCGCTCACCGGGCGTGAACGTCAGGCTCGTCATCTCCACCGGAGCCTCCAGCAGCCCCTGCTCGCTCGCGATCTGGTGGAACGTCGCGCCATTCGACAGTGCCAGCGTGTACGCGCGGCTGTTGCTCCCGTTCAGCAGCCTGAAGCGGTACTTGCCACGCTTCACCTGCTTGAACGGCCACACCTTGCCATTCACCAGCACAAAGTCGCCGAACGTGTGCTCCTCCCAGATGCCCGGGTAATTGAGCGAACCATCGGCGTTGAACGAGCGATCCTGGATCGCCAGCGGAACATCAAACTCGCCCCGGGGCAGGTTCAGCGACTCCTCCTGATCGTCACGGATCAGGTAGAACCCGGCCAGCCCCATGTAGACGTTCAGCCGCGTCAGGCCCAGCGCGTGGTCGTGGTACCAGATCGTCGCGGCCTGCTGGTCGTTGGGATAGAAGTACGTCGGCGAGCTCTGCCCCGGCGGGAACGCAAGATCAGGATCACCATCGCTGTCGTCCGCCACGCGTCCACCGTGCAGATGCGTCACCGTCACCGGCACCTGCCCGGTCTGATCCGGCCCGTGCAGGCACGTCGAAACCGGCAGCACGTGCGTCGCGCGCAGCTGCCCCGTCTCGAGCGCCCGCAGGTTGTTGATCCAGTTCACCGTCACCGGGAAGCCACGCCGCGCCTCGATCGTCCGCGCCGGGTACGTGCCGTTGTATCCCCACACGCGCGTGTTGGGAAGGTCACGATGCAGCTTCTGCGTGAACTCCGTGATCGAGATGTCGTAGTGCGCCGCGCCGCCCGGCTCGCCCGTCGTCGGCTGCATGATCCCCGGCACCGGAAGCTCATCCACGAAGGGCGTCAGCACCAGCGGGCAGCTCTGCCCTGGGCAGTCCGTCCCCGCACCCTGGAACGTTCCCCCCGCCGCGGCACACGCGCTGGCCGTCAACTCACTGCACGATCCATCCGGCAGGCAGCACGCTCCCGTCGGCAGCGGGCAAAGCCCCGGCGCACACGGCACGCCAACGCCCTGGAAAGTCCCACCCGCGCTCGCGCACACGCCCGAAGGCAGCGTGACGCACGACCCATCCGGCAGGCAGCAGGCGCCCGTCGGCGCGCTCAGCGAGTACGTCACCACCAGCGTCGGACGCTGCGAGACCGTGTCCGTCTCCCGCGCCACAAACCGTTTCGCCGTTCCCGCCGCCGTTTCGTTGCCGATCAGGATCCAGCCGAAGTTGTTCGCTGGAGTCGCGATCATCGACTGCACATCCAGGATCAGCCCCGTCCCCGTGAACGTGTACGGACTCAGGATCGAGTCGATCTCCGCCGTGCTCGAAGGCTCGGCCACGAAGTCCCCGCCCAGCGTCGACCACGCCGGGCTCGCCGTCGGGTTCGACTCGTTGTACAGCCGGTACCGCCACGTCGCATCATTCTGCTTCGCGAACGCGCCGCCGCCCTCCTGCCCCGACGCGTTCGACGATCCCTCGCCCCACGCCGAGTTCAACCGGTGCACCCGGTACGTCTCAAGCCCCGCCACCGTCGAGCGGCTCAGCTGCACCGTCAGCGCCACATCTGTGATGAACGCCCCCGCCGGAATGCTCGAAAGATCAAACCTCAGCAGCGACCGACGCGTGAAGTTGTTCCCCGTGTTCCCCGAGAAGATGTAAGAGCCGGACCCGTTCGAAAGCCGGTCATTCTCGGCGTAAATCGTCGTGTCCGCAACCGCCCGCAGCGTGATGGAGTCGGCCCGCGCCGCGCCCGCAGCGCCCGCCACCGCGGCGGCCACCGCCGCCCCGAGCAGCAGCCCCATGGACCTGAACCGACACGCAACACTCGCCAAAGGACAACGCATGCAAAGCTCCAACGGAATCGGCTCGGGTTAACTCGGCTCTGGCGGATCAATACGGCAGAGACAGCGCAACGGCGATGCGCTGCTGCGGCCGCTCCGCTCCAAAAGTTGGCAGCGGAGGCCGCATCTATTCGCTCCCCACAGGGTATCGGCCTCACACCCGCGCCAGAAAACCGCCGCGCCTCGCCCCACCCCAAAAACATCGCATCTTCCGGGGCTGGTGGCGATCCACCGCCTCGAAAGTCCGAGAAAGCACCGGGCCCGGCCTCCCCAGCTACTGCGGGCAAACCCCCGATACCACAAACGCCGCCAGCGCCTGCGCGTCCAGCAGGTCCGCGTTCTCATCCAGGTTCAGATCCCCATCCAGCCAACCTGCCCCCGGGGTGAGCACGCCAACGAAGACCTGCGCCATCTGCTGTGCATCCAGCAGGTCAACGTTCTCGTCCTGATTGAAGTCGTACACGCACCCCACGATCACGCGTACCGGCCCCACCTCCACTGTGCCGCACGCGCTCCGCACTTGGGCCGCGTACGAGCCCGTGTCCGCTCCCAGCGCGTTCGAAATCGTCAGAGACTGACCGATCTCAATCACGCTTCCCCACGCCGTTGGTCCGCTCGCCAGCAACTCACCATCCCGCGACCAGACCACCACGGCCCCCGGCTCAGCAGTGGCCACCAGCGTGACGATCTCTCCCTCGCGTACCTGACGGTCCGCCAACTCCAGCACCACCGGCGCTCGACCCGCCCGCGCCACCATATCCGGATAGTCCGTCTCGATGAAGTCCACGCCCAGATCGATCATCGTGTTCATCACGCTCGGCGTCACGAACGTGTACCCGCACGTAAAGAACCCCTCCGCCCGTGCCTGCGCCACCCACGCCGCATCGACCTCGCCGCCCGTGTAGCTCCCAAAGCCCAGGTCCAGCCCCACCACCTTCAGCCCGCGCAATTCCGCAAACTGGGCCGCCGTCCGCGGAATCTCCCCCACCACGATCCGCGGATTCGCGAACGTCGCGTTGAACTCCGCCACCAGCCCGCGGTTGTAGGCCCACAGCCAGATCTCGCGCTCCGTCATCCCCGCCTGCTGGAGCGCCGTCCGGATCGCCGGCCCCATCCCGCTCACCTTCACATCCAGGTACGGCACCACGCCCGTCCCGCGCATGCACTCGAAGGCCTGCCGCAGCGTCGGCACACGCTCGCTCGCAAACGCCGGATCGAACCACGATCCCGCATCCGCACCCTGCATCTGGGCCGCCGTGAAGCTCGTCGCATTCCCCACCAGGTTCGTTGTCCGTTCCATCGTCCCATCGTGCATCAGGACCGCCACCCCATCCGACGAGAGCCGCACATCCATCTCAAACGCCCACGCCCCCATCGCAATCGCCGCATCGATCGCCGCCAGCGTGTTCTCTGGAGCCGCGGCAGACGCGCCACGAGCGCCACCGGACCCGCACACCGCGTGTAGTTCCGAGGCGGATTCGCCGCGGCCCCCGGCGTCCGCACGCCCGCCGCGTGCGCCCCGCCCAGGGCCGCAATCTCCGCCGCCGTCATCCGCCGATCCGTGAACGACATGCTGCTCACCCAGATCGGCGCGGTCTCCCCATTGTCATCCGCGAACATGATCAGGTCCGCGCCAGCCTGCGAGTAGAGGGCCCAGCGCGATCCAATCGACGCCCCCGTCCCACCCTGACCACCAACAAAGACGCCATCGATGTACGTCGAGGCCATACCCTCGTTGTCCGCCGCCCCCACCACGATCGCGATGCGGTGCCACACGCCCGGCTGGAGTTGCCCGTTGTAGACCCCGCTCGTCCCGATCCGACCCTGACCATCGATGAAGTAGTCCCCATCGTTCGCGTTCGACGTGTTCGTCTGGAAGAGCGACCGCGGCGACGCGAACGACGCCGCCGGAATCAGCACATCCATCACGATCGTGTAGTTGCTCGTCCACCCATTGACCGTGTGCACACCATTCGGAGGCGACGCATGATCCATGTTGATCCCCTGCGCCGCCGACAACGCCCCCACCAGCATCACGCCCGAGTCCCCACCCAGCATCGGCGCCAGCCCCGCCGTCGAGATGCGCCCAAACGAGACCGCGCTCACCGTGTTGCCGCGATACGTCAATACCCCCGTCCCCACCGACGCCGACAAGGGCGTCGCATCAGGATCAAAGTCCCACACGGTCTGACCTGCGAGAGCCGGCGAGACGGACGCGGTCATCGCAGCCGCGACCCCACAACACAACGCGCGGCTGAGCATCACACACGAACCTACGACGCGCGACACGAACACCATTGGTCACGAACAAATCAAGTGCATGGGCTTCTCCAATGGATGGAGAGGTTACACCCAATCGATCGAGCATGTGTGAAGAACTCGTGAGGATCGGCGCCCGCGGGCCCGCCATCAACTCGGCCGCGAACTCGTCGAGTCACGGTTTGGGCTGCCGTTCTGGCACAATCAATGAAAAACGCGGCCGATCGTTCGATCAGCCGCGCTTGCTTTATGTGCTGTGAATCAGCTCGGCCCTTGCTTCGCTTATCCGATTCCAGGCCCAGAGATCCCACCGCCCACGATGCCACCACCGGGGCCGCCGCCGCTGCCCGCGGCTCCACCCGGAAGTGCACCGGGCATCGCCATCCGGGCCGTGCCGATGGCGCTCATCGCGCCCGGGCCGTTCTGCCCCGCCAAGCCAGCCTGTCCGGCGGGCCTGGCCATCATCGGGGGTGGTGCCGTCGGCGCCAGCCGCGCCTTGAAGACAAACTCAGTCACCTTCGCCTTGACGCCGTCCATCATCGTCGCGAACTGGTGCGAGCCCTCGCGCTTGTACTCCGTGCGTGGGTCCTGCTGTGAGATCGCGCGGAAGTTGATGGTGTCACGCAGCTGGTCCATCGCGTAGAGGTGGTCCTTCCACGATGAGTCCAGCGTCTCGAGCAGCACGCTGCGCTCGAACTGCAGCAGCTCCGTGCGCAGCTGGTTCTCGACGAACGCGCGGATCGACTCCTCGCGCTCCTGCCCTTCCAGATACTTCATCATCTCGGGCAGCTCGCGCTGGTAGCGATCCTTCACGTGACGCGCCAGATCATCATCCGTCTTGCACGCCTGTGCCGCGGCGACCGCCTTCTCGATCGCCTTCCCCTCGACGAATTTGCGCGAGTGCTCCATGACCTGCTGCCTGAAGGCCTGCGGCGATCGCTTCCTCACCTCGTCCGTCGTGAGCGCCAGCTCGAAGCGCCGGTTCGCCCAGCCCACAAGCTGCGTCGCGGCGTCCCCCGGATTCTGACGCATCAGCATCTGCGTCAGCTGCAGCGCGTACTCCACCGGATACTCGATCTCGCGCTTCTGGAAGACCTCCTCCACGCGCCGCATCAGCATCGTCGTCACGCCCTCCATGCCCTCATCACCCTTGCGGGCCTTGGCAATCTCAGTGGCCGGAACGTCCATGTTCAGCTTGTCCTTGACCCACGCCGACATCTGCGACTCGGCGTACGTGCTCGCGACAAACTCCTCGAGGCCCGAGAGGTCCGTCGCCCTGATCTGCCGCTCCGCCGCGGCGTAGAGCGTGTCCTCCACCTGCTGCCGGTCCTTCGCCGAGCCCTTCAGCGAAACCGGATCCATCTCAAGGCCGAAGCGGTTCTTCGCCCAGTGGCACAGGCCCTGCGCGTCAAAGTCCACCTCGACGTCGGAGCCCTCGGTGGGCATGTATTCGCCCACCGTCATGCCGATGTTCTGGCGCGCCTCGTACAGCGCCTCCTCGACGATCGTGGTCTCGAGGTCCATGAGCTCCTTGCCACGCAGCCGCTCGAACGCGATCGAGCACTCGAGCTTGCCCTTGGCATACTCCGCCGCGCAGACCGCCGAGTAGTCCGGATCGAGGTACGTCTTGCTCGCCTCGCGCACCGTGCTCCTGATGAAGTCCAGCAGCAGGCTCTTGACGGAGCGCCCTTCCAGCACGCGCTGGCGTGTGCCGTAGAACGCCTGCCTCTGGTGCTCCATCACCTCGTCGTACTCGAGCACCTGCTTGCGAATCTGGAAGAAGTACTCCTCCACCTTGCGCTGCGCACGCTCCACGCTCTTGCTGAGCCAGGGGTGCTCGATCGCGTCACCCTCCTTCATGCCCAGCCGCGACAGGACCTTCATCTGCGTCTCGCCGGCGAAACGCTTCATGAGGTCGTCCTCGAGCGAGATGAAGAAGCGCGACGATCCGCGATCTCCCTGACGCCCCGATCGCCCGCGCAGCTGGTTATCGATACGCCGCGCGTCGTGACGCTCGGTGCCGATGACGTGCAGCCCGCCCATCTCCTCGATGGTCGCGAACCAGCGCAGGCGGTGCAGCAGGAACCGCCCCGTCGCATCCAGCTCCTTGCGAAGCCCCTCGGCATCCATCGAGCCGATCTTCTTCTCCGGCAGCCACGTGAACCGCGCCGCCCAGTGGCGCAGCAGCTGGATCTCAAGCTCCGCAAACGGGATCGCCTCGACGTCGCGCTTCTGGAGATCAAGCTCCTTGCTCGCGATCTTGCGATACACGCCCTCGCGCAGCTGCTCCTCCGTGCTCTCAACCGTCACCGTGCGCGGGCAGATGCCGCGCCGAAGCCAGTGATCAAGCAGACGCTCGCGCGTGACCGCACCAAGCTTGATGTCGGTACCACGCCCGGCCATGTTCGTCGCGATCATCACCGCGCCGAGCTGGCCCGCGTTCTCCACGATGTGCGCCTCGCGCTCGTGCTGCTTGGCGTTGAGCACCTCGTGGTGCACGGCGTGCTTGCTCGTCAGCATCTTGCTGAGCGACTCGCTCTTCTCAACGCTCGTCGTGCCCACCAGCACCGGCCTGCCGCAGTCGTGGAAGTTCTTGATCTCATCCGTGATCGCCGACCACTTGTCCTTGGCCGACAGGAAGACCATGTCGTCAAAGTCACGCCGCACCACGGGCTTGTTCGTGGGGATCGACACCACGTCCAGCTTGTAGATGTCGTGGAACTCCTGCGCTTCGGTGTCCGCCGTGCCGGTCATGCCCGCGAGCCGCTTGTACATCTTGAAGAAGTTCTGGATCGTGACCGTCGCGACCGTCTGCGTCTCCTGCTTGACGGGCACCTTCTCCTTGCACTCAATGGCCTGGTGCAGACCATCCGACCACTGACGCCCGATCATCGGTCGCCCCGTGTTCGCATCCACGATCACCACGCTGGGCACCATCTTCCCCGTGTTGGGGTCCTGGGCCGGCATGATCACGTAGTCCTTGTCAAGCTCATAGCAGGCGTGGGCCCGCAGCGCCTGCTCGAGCAGGTGGGGCATGTCCATGTTCTGATCAACATAAAACGAGCCCATCCCCGCCGCGCGCTGCGCCTCCGCGATGCCGTCGTGCGTCGCGTGCGTCTGCTTGCGCTCGATCTTGGTCTCAAAGTACTGCACAAACTTCGAACGCTCGCGCTCAAGGCCCGGCAGCTCCGCCTTCGCCGCGGCCATCTGCTTCTGCAGCTCCGGCACGCGCGACTTCTCGCGCGACTGCCGGATGTCGCCCTCGAGACCCTTGATCCGCATCTGGCAGCGGATCACCTTCTCGTTCGCCGCTTCCCACGGCTGCTGCTTCTCCATCAGGTGGCGCGCCAGCCGATCCGCCAGCTCATACCTCGGCGTGTCGTCGTGCGCCTGTCCCGAAATGATCAAGGGCGTCCGCGCCTCATCGATCAGGATCGAGTCCACCTCGTCCACGATCGCAAACTGCCGCCGGCGCTGCACCTGCTGCTCCACACTCCGCTTCATGTTGTCGCGCAGGTAGTCAAAGCCGAACTCGCTCGTCGTCCCATAGACCACGTCGCAGCGGTACATCACCCGCTTCTCGCTCTCGTCCTGCATGTGCTGCGGGTGGATCGCGCCAACCGTCAGCCCCAGCGCGTGGAAGTACGGGAAGGTCCAGTCGCGGTCGCGCTGCACCAGGTAGTCGTTCACCGTCACGACGTGCACCTTCATGCGCTCGATCGCCGCCATGTAGCACGCCAGCGGCCCCACGATCGTCTTGCCTTCGCCCGTCCGCATCTCGCTGATCTTCCCCTGGCACAGCACCATGCCGCCGATCAGCTGCACGTCAAACGGCCTCGCCCGGAAGGGCGGCCGGCTCTCGGGGTACGCGGCCCGCACCGCCTCATAGAACTCCGGCGGCACCGAGACCTGCCTCCAGCCCGGCACCGGATCGTTGTTGCCCGCCCACTGCCCAACCGGCGGCGCGGGCTCCATCGCGTCCGCCTCGGCACGGATCTTCGCGTACATCTCCCGCATCGCGGGCGTCAGCACCGAGGGGTCAAAGTTCTTCTCAGGGTTAAAGACGTTGCGGATGCCCACCGCGCGGTCCATCGCCTCACGCGCCACCGCGAAGGCATCGATCATCACGTCCTCGGGACTCTCCTTCTTGTCGACTCGCGCACGGAACTCGTTGACCTTCCCGCGAAGCTGCTCGTCCGTCAGCTGCCGGACCTTCGGCTCCAGCGCGGTGATGGCGTTGGTCCGCTGCGTGTACCGCTTCACGAAGCGGTCGTTGCGCGTGCCGATGATGCGGTTCAGGATCGGGCCCAGAATCGGAATGCCAGTCTCTGCCATGGTGTCTGCTCGCAGGCATGGAGCGCAGGAGGCCGCGCTGCCATGCGTTGTGACGCCGCAGGACCACACTTCATGGGTGGTCCGGACGTCGATGTTCAGGTAGATTTTGTGCCGCTGCTCAACAGGGTGAACGGATCGGCAACAACCGAGTCCGTCGAAGGGGTACCCAAGCTGGGTTCAATCGCAAGCAGCACAGCCGCACAAACAGTGCCGCCGGTCGCTCACGACGCTCACCCAACCCGCGGCGGCGGCAGACTCGTCACACGCACCAGCGGCCTGCGAACCACAGGCGCCGTCGCCCCCTCCCCACCTCGCAGCCCATCAGCCCGCGCCATCCGCAACGCGGCGTCCGCTCGTGAAGCTCGCGAAGCAACGTCCGGCCGGTGCTCATCGCGCCGGACGGCCCGAACCTCGGCCCGGACCGACGCCTCAACGACCATCCGCAGCACAGCCTCGGGGCTCGTCCTGCTCGCGGCCTTCAACCCCAGCGGATTCGAAGCCTGGAACGCGAACGCGACCACCAGCAAAAGCGACAGCCCGCCGAGCATCGCCCGGCTCGGTGCCCTCGTCTGGATCGCCTCTTCACGCACCTTCAAACCAGCTCCTTACACCCAGCCTCGCGCACCACCCTCCCAAACACTCATCGACCTTCCAGCGCGGCCTCATCAGGCCAGATGGCGCCAGAAACCGACTCCCCCAACAGTATCCGTCCCAGCGCTCCCGATCCGGCCACCCAGCCAACCCCCGGCGCACGGCATGATCCCGGCAAACCGCGCCACACAGGCATCTTGATTCTGTGGGCTCTGCCGATGCCTCGTCCGATAGTTCAGTCACTTCACGTCATCAAGGCGCGGCCACTCGCCGCGGCTGGTAAAGTCCCGCCATGTCTTCCAAGCCCCCTTCCGTGCCCCCTTCCCATTCCTCTTCATCACCCGACCCCACCCCTCCGCCTCAAACTCCTCCGTCCCAACCCCCTCCGCGGCAGGACGCCGCCGGACATCACCCAAGGGAAGACGACATGATCGCCACGCGCCAGAGCCTGCCCGTCACCCGCGACTCGATCACCCACAAGTTCGCCATCGAGCGCCACGAGGGTTACCTCACCATCGGCCTCTACCCCGACGGCAAGCCCGGCGAGATCTTCATCAAGATGAGCAAGGAAGGCTCAACCATCTCCGGCATGGCCCAGGCCTTCTGCCGCGCCTTCAGCCTCGCCCTCCAGCACGGCCTCTCCATCAACGACGCCGTCGCCCGCTTCAAGGGCATGCGCTTTGAACCCATGGGCATGACCAGCAACCCCGACATCCCCAACGCCCAATCGATCGTCGACTACGTCGCCCGCTACCTCGAGCTGCACTACGGGACCACCAAGCGCCGGTGATCTGTGCGGCGCGCGGCCTCGGTGTTGCGGTCTTTGTAACGCAGCGATCGCGGCGGCTTCTCGCCTCGTAGCAGCGGCCTTTGGAACGCAGAGGCCGCAGAGGGAAGCGGAGGAAGACGGAGAAGAGAAGGCAACAAGTCAAGAGAGAGAGAGAGAGAGAGAGAGAGAGAGAGCCGGACGGGAGCGAGAGGAAGCAACTGTCCCGCAGCCTTCCTCCAACCACTCCTCCTCTGTCTTCCTTGCCTTGAACCCCTCCGCGTCCTCCGCGTTCAAGTAACGCCAGCCCATCGCACAGGTGCACAACGCACCAGGCCCGCAAGACTCACCCCACCCGGTTCGGCGGTTCCGTTCCCACCAGCACCGCCCGCGCATTCGCCCACACCATCTCCGCCATCAGGTTGCGGTACTTCTCTTCGCCGCTCCCCACGTGCGGCATCAGCACGCAGTTGTCCAGCTTCAACAGCCCCGGATGCACCTGCGGCTCCTTCTCAAACACATCAAGCCCCGCCCCCCAGATCCGCCGCTCCTCAAGTGCCGCGACCAGCGCACCCTCATCCACGATCGGCCCGCGCGCCGTGTTGATGAGGATCGCATTGGGCTTCATCATCGCAATCCGCGCCGCGGAAAAGAGTCCCCGCGTCTCCGGCGTCAGCGGCGTGTGAATGCTGATCACATCCGCCTCGCGAATCCCCGCCTCCAGCTCCACCCGCCGCGCACAAAGCGGCGCCATCTCAAACTCATGGTGCCGCTGCCGCGCCGTATAGAGCACGCGCATGCCAAACCCGATGCCGCGCAGCGCCGTCGCATACCCAATGCGCCCCGGCCCCACGATCAGGAGGTTCCGGCCCGTGATGTCCGTGCCAAGAAACTCCGCCGGCGCCAGCGGCCCCTCAGCACCAAATCGCCCCGAGCGCACATACCGGTCCCCCTCCGCCACGCGCCGCGCCACCGCCAGCAGCAGCGCCCACGCCATGTTCGCCGTCCCCTCCGTCACGGCATGGGGCGTGTTCGTCACCACCACGCCGCGCGCCTTGCACGCCGCGAGATCGATGTTGTCATACCCAACCGCAAAGTTGCAGACGCACTTGAGCTCCGCCCCGCACGCGTCCAGAAACTCAGCATCAACGCGCTCAGAAACCCACGTCACCACCACCGCCGCACCGCGCACGACCCTGAGCAGGTCCGCCCTCGGCAGCGCCCGCATCGCCGTCACTCGCCGCACGCTCGCGCCCGGCACCTCCACGCGCCCCGGCACCGCTCGCGTCACCACGACCAGCGGCCCAGACCCATGCTCCTCAATCGGAAGCCCCGCAACGCTCTTCTGCAAGTCGTTCATGCCCTGAGCGTACCGCCGCGGCACGCACAACGCAGCACGCTCCACCCGGTACCCTCGCACACATGCCCGTGCCTGCCTCACCCGCACCCTTCCGCATCCTCGCCTGGAACATCCTCCACGGCGGCGGCCCAAAGCGCATCCCCGAGATCGCCCTCGCGCTCCTCTCGCACGCCCCCGACATCGTCGTCCTCTCAGAGTTCCGCCACGCCCGAGGCGGACAACTCCGCGCCATGCTCGCCGATGCTGGACTCGAGCACCACCTCTCCAGCACCGACCCCTCCAACACAAACGCCGACCCCTCGGGCCACGCCAGAGGCAACACCATCCTCATCGCCTCGCGCCTCCCCCTCGAGCCGATCCACGACGGCCCCGCCCTCGACGCGCCACGCTTCCTGCACGCCCGCCTCAACGTCAACCTCACGCCATCCACCCCACTCACGCCCCCACTCCCGCTCGACCTCATCGCCGTGCACATCCCCGATCAGGTCGAAGGTGGCCGCAAAGCCCGCTTCTGGCGTCATCTCGTCAACCAAGCCCCCACGTGGGCCGCCGGCCCCTCGATCCTTCTGGGCGATCTGAACACCGCCCGCCGCGGCATCGACACGCTCCGAAACGACTTCGGCGTCTCCACCTGCGCCGACCTCATGGGCGCCTTCGCAACTGCGGGCTTCCAAGACGCCTGGCTCGCCGCCAACCCCGGCCAGCGTGAACCCACCTGGAGCCTCCCACCCGCGCTCGAGGCCCTCATTCCCCATGGAAATCCACGTTCTTCCGGCTCCCGCATCGACGCGGCGTATGTCTCCGTCCCGCTCCGGCCTCACGTCGCACGCGTCGCGCACGACCACACACCCCGAAAATCAGGCATTTCCGACCACTCCATGCTCCTCCTCGACCTTGCCACGCTGCCCCAGCAGCAGCCCGCAA
>JBBASU010000025.1:0-7938 GCA_040399065.1 Phycisphaerales bacterium
TGCCGGAGGTCGAGGTCATCACTGAACCGGGTTCGCCGCTGGGCGTGCCCTTGCATGCGGACATCGTGATCCGCAACATGGATGCAGAACCGCGTGACTATACCTGCTATGTCCACGTGCGGGCAATGGCGCAGAACGGCAAGCAAATTGGAGTTGTGGTCGGGCCGCGTACCGACCCACTGACGATCGCGGCGGGCGGCGAGGTCATCGTGCCCGCCGACGCAGCATGGGCGATGGTCCAGCCTTGGATCGGGTCTACCGAGTTCTTCGAGTTCTTCGTGGTGGTCACGCGCGTGCATGACGAGCGTCTCTGGTTCAAGAAGGGCTTTGTCGTGATCCGTGGTCTGCCGGTGGCGGTCGCGCTCGCGCCAGCTGACCGTGTGGGGCTTGGCAATCAAGTCGTGGCGAGCGTGACCTACTCGAACCCGCTCCCGACGCCGCTCACAGGTGCGACGTTGAGGCTCTCCGGCGGCGCCGAGCTGCTGATCGACAATACAACTCGCACGGAGGAAATTGTGCTGGGAACGGTTCCCCCGGGCGCGAACGTGACTGTTGTCCGAACGCTGACGGCGGCACGGGTTGGGTTACAGAGTTTCTCGGCGCACCTCCTTGCCAGCGGCGTGATTCCGGGTGAAGACTTTAAGTCAGTTACGGTCGTTGAGTGCCCCCTCGACTTTGAACAGGATGGCACCGTCCAGCCAGCGACCAACTGCCTTTCGGGCACCGCGAGTTTCTCTGTCGCCCTCGGACCCGGTACGAGCGGACCGTTCACATACCAATGGCGCAAGGGAACCACGCCGATCAGCACCGTCGCCAACCCCTCCGCCGGCACCGCCAACCTCGTGCTTTCCAATGTCCAACCCACCGATGGTGATGTTTACGACTGCATCGTCGCGAACGCGTGCGGTGCCATGATCAGCAACGGTGCAATACTCACCGTCCTTGCACCGACCAACCCCAAGTGCAACCGCTGCGGCTACGACTTCAACCAGGACGAGATCGTCGACCTGACCGACGCCCAGCTCATGACCCAAGTCCTCATCGGACTCCTCACACCAGAGTCCAACTGGCTCGATGGTGATCTCAATGGCGACGAAAACGCGGACCTGACCGACGCACAGATCCTCGCGGCGTATCTCGTCAGCGGCAACTGCGGCGTGTGACTTGTTCTCTCACACCAGTGCCCAGTCCCCAATCCCCAGTCCCTTCTTCATCTCACTCCGTCAGGAACGTCTCGTAGCCCTTCGCGAGGAGGCCCGACTCCTGGTCGTGGCCTTTCAGGATGCGGTCGATGGCGGTGTCGATGGCGCTCGCGGTATCGGCGAGGATGGAGGCCTGGTCGGTTTTGGCGCCGCTGGCCATGAGGTAGGCGAAGGTGCGGGCCATGCCGCAGTTGGCGACGAAGTCGGGGATGATGGCGAAGTGCTTGTCGGCCTTGCGCTGGAGGTCGCTCATCTCTTCGACCCACTTGACGACGTCGGGCTTCCTGGTCTTGTAGGAGAAGGGGTTGTTGGCGCCGCAGCTCCAGACGCGCACGCCCGCCTTCCGGAGCTGCTTGATGCGCTTGGCGTCGACGGTGTGCGACGCCGCGGCGGGGACGAAGATGTCGGCCTCGATGTCGAAGATCTCTGACGCATCCTCGCTCTTGAAGATCGGTGAGGTCTTCTTGGGTTTGCCCAGGTGTGTGCCATCGCGGCCTGCGATCAGGCCCGGGACATCGAGCCCTTCTTCGGCGATCGCTACGCGGAAGCCGTCGGCGCCGCGCGTGCTGGTGGCGACGAGCTTGGCGCCGACCTTGCCGAGGTAGTACGCCGCGAAGGCGCCGACGGCGCCGAAGCCCTCAACGACGACGCGCTGGCCCGCGATGGGCATGCCGCGGCGCTGGTAGTAGTGCTCGAGCGAGCGCGCCACGCCGTAGCCGGTGACGACATCGGCGATGGTCCACGCGCCGCCCTCGCGCGGGCCGGGAAGATCGGGGAGCGTCACGAGCGCTTCGCAGCCGGACTTGAGGCGCTTGGTCTTGGGCTCGACCTTCTCGCCATCGACCTTGCTCATGTGGCCGCGGCAGATGCCCTCCTGCGGATGGCTGATGCCCGCGACCTGGCTCGTGATGGCGGTGGCTTCGGAGACTTCATCGACATTGACATCGCCGCCGGTGCCGTAGCACTCGCGGAGGAGCGGGGCGACATGCGTGTACCAGCGTTCGAGGACGCCGCGCTTTTCCTTGGGGCGAGCGTGGGGGTCGAAGCGGATGACGGACTTGCCGCCGCCGATCTCGGGGCCGCAGACGCGGAACTTCACGCCCATGGTCTTGGCGAGGAAGACGGCTTCTTCGCGCGTGCCAGCGTCGCGCATGCGTGTGCCGCCGCCGGCGGCGCCGCCTCGGAGAGAGTCGATGCAGAGCCAGCCCTGCGCATCGGTCTTGTCGTCGTTCCACTCCACCACGAGCGAGGGAGCACGCTCGAAGAAGCGCTGGTACTTTTTGAAACCGTCGGGCTTGGACATGCTGGGCTTCCTGGGGAGTGGGGCGCGGGCGGCCAAATGGCTAAAGGGTCAAATGGCTAAAGGGCCAAATTCTGGACTTTGGTCGTGATGGTGATTGTTGGCTTTGTGGTGGGTTGGAGAATCCCAAAAACGAAGCCGCCCACCACCTTTGGAGCGCGGCGGGCGGAGGCTTGGAAAAGTTGGGACCTTCGTGGTCTTGTGGCGTGGCGGCACTCGGAAGCACGCCACGGAGTGGCGTGCTACCCAAGGCGTGCCACCCAAGGCCTACTTGCCGACGAGCGTCTTGGCGAGGCCGAGGGCCTTGTCCTTCTTGGGGTTGAACTTCTTGTCGGCGGTGAGCTTGCCGATGCGCTCGGCGCGGGTGAGGACGGAACGCTTACCGGCGAGGTTGGCCGACACCTTGAGGGAACGATCGAGGCTCATGGACTCCACCCTTTCTAGATCAACTGCTGAATCACCGATTGAGTCGGCGTGTTCAAGTTCTGCCGCTAGCGTCCCGTGTACTTCTCCCAGCCGGGCTTGGAGAAGTTTGATGGGCCGCGTTCCTGCTTCTGCCACTGCTCCCCGAGTCGCAGCACTGCGGCCTCGAGGTTGGTCCGGCTTGTCTTCCGCTGCCTGAACTCCTCGGCGGTGATGCCGGGGAGCGCGAACAGCCGAAACGCCGGGCCTCGATTATTCGCAGCCCCGCCGCCGGTTTCCAGTGGGATCCCGAAGGCATCCAGCCCGTGCGAGCCCAGGTAGGCGATCGCGGCCCGGGTGTCTTCCTCGCTCAAGTTGGCCAGAGCCAGATAGTT
Organism: Phycisphaerales bacterium; assembly: GCA_040399065.1. Classification (GTDB taxonomy): domain Bacteria; phylum Planctomycetota; class Phycisphaerae; order Phycisphaerales; family UBA1924; genus JBBASU01. Next base: position 3,300 of record JBBASU010000025.1, read on the forward strand.
GAGATCAACCTCGCGCGGGTCACTCTGCGGCTGGCCCACGCCCCGGATGGCCGGCCGCGTGGAGGACATAGGCGGCGGCTTGCCGGCGGGGGCCGGGGGACGGATCTGGGTTACGCCGCCGGGTGCGGGCTGTGGTGCCGCAGACGAGCGATTCCCGGACGTGCCGGAGTTTGCTCCAGAAGTCGCCCCCGACAGTGTGGATGGCGCTCCATCACCCAGCGGCTCGACCGGCCGCGGCTGCAACTGCCGCAGCTCTTGCTCGGCCTTGGTCTCGGCCTGGCGCTTGCCGAGCGTGACGCCGACGATGTACGAGATCAGGATGATGACGAGGATCACCGCCGCGGCTATCCAGATCACCTGATTGCGTGGGAGCGTCGCGGCCCCGCCGGGACCCGTGGAAGAGTGGGGGGGCTCGGGATCGCGCGAGGGCGCGACGTTGGCCGCGCGGGGTGTGGCGATGTGGATCGGGGCCGGCTGTGCTGCCGCGGCGGGGGCGGAGGGGGCGGCCTCGAGGCGCACCGTCGGCTTGGTCTGCGTGCGGGCCGCGGCACCCGGGGAAGTGGGGGTGGATGCGGGCTGGCGCTTCGAGACGAGGTCAAAGAGCGGCACCTGACGTGGCGGAGCCATGACGGATGGTATCGGGCCTGCGGGTCCGACGCGTATACTTTGGACCCATGACGATCCGCGACCAGGACATCATTCAACTTTCCGTCCCATCCATGAGCCGCACGGAGGCCGTCTACGTGCCCAGCGTGCTCAAGGGCTTTGGCACGACGCTGCGCCACTTCTTCACGAGCTTCGGGCAGGGCAAAACCAGCCGCACGATGCAGTATCCGGAAGTGCGGCGCGAGCACTTGCCCGTGCTGGAAGGTGGCCAAAACGCAAGCAACTTCCGCGGCGTGCACCGCCTCAATCGCGATGAGCAGGGGCGCGTGAAGTGCGTCGCGTGCATGATGTGCCCGACGATCTGCCCGGCCAAGTGCATTCACATCGAGGCCGCCGAGAGCCCGTGGGAAGACCGCGAGAAGTATCCGGCCAAGTTCGAGATCGATCAGCTCCGCTGCATCTACTGCGGCATGTGCGAAGAGGCCTGCCCCGTCGATGCGATCGAGCTCACGACCGAGTACGACATCGTCGGCGCCTCGCGGCAGGAGATGGTCTTCGACAAGGAAAAGCTGCTGCACGTCTACGACGTGACGATCAGCAAGAAGCCGATGTGATTGGCGCTGCCATGACACGTGGTGAAGTGCCACGATCATCATCGGCCTTGCGATGATGTTCGTGGTCTTGGTGCAGCCAGCGGCGATGGCCGAGAAGAGTGCCGGGGACCGGCACACCACCCAAGGCCCAAGTCCGGCATCAACCGATCTTCATCGCCTTCAGCATCGCCTCGCCCATGTCGGCGGGGCTCATCGCGACTTCGATGCCCGCGGCCTTGAGTGCCGCGATCTTCGCGTCGGCGGTGTCGTCGGCGCCGCCGATGATCGCGCCGGCGTGGCCCATGCGGCGGCCCGGGGGCGCGGTGCGGCCGGCGATGAAGCCCGCGACGGGCTTCTTGACGTGCTGCTTGACGAACGCCGCGGCCTCGATCTCGTCGGTGCCGCCGATCTCGCCGATCATGAGGATGCCGTGCGTCTCGGGATCCTGCTCGAAGAGACGCAGGCAGTCGATGTGGTTCATGCCGCGCACCGGATCGCCACCGATGCCCACGCAGGTGGACTGACCCAGGCCGCGCTGGCTGGTCTGCCAGACGGCCTCGTAGGTGAGTGTGCCGGAGCGGCTGACGATGCCGACGGACTTACCGAGCCTGGCCTGGCTGACGTGCGTGTGGATGTAGCCGGGCATGATGCCGATCTTGCAGCCCGCGTTGGTGTATGGGTCGCTGCCGCTGGTGCCGCCGCCGGTCTTGGGGCCGGGGGTGATGACGCCGGGGCAGTTGGGGCCGACGAGGGTGATGCGGCGCTTGTCGGCGGCAACTTCCGCCCCGCCGTTCATTTCGTCGAGGATCGCGCGGACGCGGATCATGTCCTGGACGGGGATGCCTTCGGTGATGGCGCAGACGACGGGGATGCCTGCGCTGGCGGCTTCGAGGATGGCGTCCGCCGCGAAGGCCGGGGGAACGAAGATCATGGTCGCGTTGGCACCCGTCGCACGCACCGCGGCCTCGACGGTGTCGAAGATCGGCAGACCATTCTCATCCTTGGTCCCACCCTTGCCGGGCGTGACGCCACCGACCATCCTGGTGCCGTAGTTGTGGCAGCCCTTGGTGTGGGCAGCACCGAAAGCGCCGGTGATGCCCTGGCAGATGACACGCGTGTTCTTATCGATGAGGATGGCCATAGGCGGAGAGGGTAGGAGGGAGGGGCGGGAGTAGGCAGGCAGGCAGGAAGGCAAGCAGGCAAGCAGGCAAGCAGGCAAGCAGGCAAGCAGGCAAGCAGGCAAGCAGGGGGAGAAGGAATGCACGTCCGTGAGCCGCGGCCTTCTTTGCTCTACCTACACCAACCTTGTGGGGCGGGCGTCACGTGTGCCGCTACACCAATCCACGATGTCTCACTCCGCCCCCGGTCGCGGCAGATCGATCACGGCGGTCCCGGCACCCTTCGCGTACTTTCCATCAGCACCCGAGTGACATACGGCGCAGTAGCTTCAACGTGCCGCTCAATCGCGAGAGGAACGAGCACCGCTTCTTCTCCACGCAAGGGACCAATCCTCCCAAGCCGAGTCGCGAGATCGACTCCTCGCTGTGAGATCTCGACTCGGATCGGGTCTCGCAATTCACTCAGCCGGACTTCGCCGCCAAACCTGCACACGACAGCCCATGACAGGTAATCAAAGCCGCGAACCTCCGAGGGAGTTGAGGATGCCAACTGCACAGCATCACGAGCGGCTGACACTTCGGGCAACGAAGCCGTCCCGAGACGTCCATCTTCCACGGCGAACTTCTGGGCACGGTGGACACGGCCGCGTGGATCGACCAGGGTCACCCGCCCCTCGAACCCAACCTGCCACTGGAACGCCTTGACGAACTCCGTCACTTGGTCCGGTTCACGAGCAAGCCAATCCGGAACGCTTGCTGTGACAATGACGATTGCATGCTCGGCGGAAATCGGTACGAATCCCGTCGCGACCATACCAAGGTGCTCGGGCATCCTCGACGGACTCCCCGCGGCGTCCCGCTTCGAAGCGATCTCGATCAACGCGTTGTTAGGCACGGCGATGAAGTTCGAGCGAATTGACGGTGCGCCGCAGCCCCCTGCGAGGGCGGCCGTGTAGAGCAGCGCTCCCAAAAGACACAACGTGGCTTGGTTTCTGCGGTACGTTGCTGTCCAGAACATCAGACTCCTGATCCACAGCACTGTGTTGCTCCCTCACGTTTCGCCTTGACGAGGCTCGATAGCACGCTCCGCCTCTTTCGGCCCTTCCTCACGCCCACCCTCGCGGCCCGATTTCCGCGCAACTTCACAAGCCCGACGCTCGCACCACCACGTCACCGTCAATCAGATCCACGCCTTCCACGACTTGGACAGGCCGCTGCCATCGGATCAGCACGGACTCGTTCGCCGCCAGAGGCTGACTCGGAGTGAATCGAAACCAATCGACATTGAGCCTGGTATCACTCGATGTCGCCCACGGAAGGCCGACCATGTTGTAACTGACAAAGCCCTCATGGTCACCCTTTGGCACGGGCGACGGAGTGAGCGTGACAGTGGAGTGGTCAGATCGCCTCTCTGCAAGTAGACCGACCTCTTGCATGAGGGCATACGTCATGTAGTCGTACGTTGCCTTGGTCGCTGCGCTCGAAGCGGTCGCAATGCCAATGTAGACGCTTCCGTTTGCCCAGTTCATCGCGTCCACGATCTTCAGGACGGCACCATCTCGCTCGGCTCTGACCCGGTTGACCTCGGGGGTGCTGAGGAAACTGCTCGGGTCGCCCAAGTGGCGGACATCATGGCCAGAGAAGCGCGGCTCGGTTGTTGTCGTCGTCCGTTGGCAACCTAGGCCGCACGCGGCGAGGCCGAGGCAGAGCAACACCGCCCAAGATCGGCAGCCCCCAACACGACACGCCCGTCCAGAAGTCAGGTTCATGGAGAGATGATATCGGAATTCATCGCTGGCGCCCGCTCAATGCGCCCTGCCTCCGAACGCCGCGGAGCGGCCGGGGTGAGTAGCCGTGGGCCGCCGCGAACGCGGCGCCCACGGGGGCGGGGCGGTGTGTTGTGGCACCGCGAATGCGGTGCGGGTGGGTTGCCGATGTGCCATGCGATTGATGTGCGGGGATTCGCTCTGATGAGGTTGCCCGCTCGTTGACGATCTCGCTTCACCTGCACCGCTTTCGCGGTGCGTTTCAGAAGCGCGGCACGAGTACGGGGGTGCCGCTTCGCGGCGACCCCCGCCTATTGACCTTTGCCGCTTCGCGGCATGGGGAGGGAGATGCGCTCCGGTGCAGGTGCATGATCGTCGAGGATGAGTCCAAGAGCTCGCATCGGGAGCGCTGTTCTTGTCTGATGGTGCTGGTTGTGTCCGTTGCGCTTTACAGACCGACGAGTACCGTCGGGCCACCCGGGAGCCATTCCCCCCTCGCGGCCACATCCTGCAGCGTCCCTAGACTGTGGGTCCGGCGGCTGTGGGCCGGGTTTGG
>JBBASU010000025.1:8038-50403 GCA_040399065.1 Phycisphaerales bacterium
CCACATCCTGCAGCGTCCCTAGACTGTGGGTCCGGCGGCTGTGGGCCGGGTTTGGGAGCCTTGCATGCGCGCGATTGTGACTGGCCAGATCGGGATGGACAAGAAGCAGTACCTGGAGGCCCTGGAGCAGTTTGCCGGGGAGCAGGGTGAGCCGCTGGCGCTCTACAACGTTGGCGACGTGATGTACAAGGAAGCGCCGGATGTGCGGCCGGGGAAGATCCTGGACCTGCCGCTGTCGCGGCTTTCGAGCCTCCGCCGCGCGGCGTTCAAGGATGTCATTTCTGAGTCGCATGGCGTGCCGAATCTCGTCGTGAATACGCACGCGACGTTCCGCTGGAGGCATGGCCTCTTCGCCGCGTTTGACTATGACCAGATCGCGGCGATGAAGCCGGACCTTTTCATCTGTCTCGTGGACAACATCGAGGTGGTTCACCATCGCCTGCACCGTGATCACGAGATCGATGCGACGCTGAAGGACTGCATGGTCTGGCGCGAGGAGGAGATCTTGGCGACCGAGCTCATGAGCAAGGCGATCCCGGGGTCGCAGTTCTTCATCATGGCGCGCGGGCGGCACGCGATGACGACCAAGACGCTCTTCAGGCTGGTGTGCAGGCCGCAGATGAGGCGGGTGTATCCGAGCTTCCCGATGAGCCATGTCGTCGATATGCCCGAGGTGCTGGCGGAGATCGATGCGTTCCGCGCGAAGCTGGCGGAGCACTTCATCACGTTTGATCCGGGCGATGTGGATGAGAAGCTGCTGCTGGATCGGGCGATTGAGGCGAGCAAGAGCGGGAAGGACTACATCGAGGCCGCGCCGCACAGCTTTGGCGGCAGCAAGGCGGCGGGCGCGCCGATCAAGGTGCGCGTGCGCGAGGTGCTCGACATCGCGGGCGATATCGATGGCCAGATCTACATGCGCGACTTCAAGCTGATTGATCAGGCGGACATGATCGTGAGCTACATCCCTGAGATTCCGACGGCGACGGGGAAGGAGTTCCCGGGACTGTCGAGCGGCGTCGAACGCGAGCTGCACCACGCCTTCGAGCACACCAAGGAGGTGTACGTGGTGTGGAAGCCGAAGAAGGCCCCGAGCCCGTTCATCACGGAGACGGCCACGCGCATCTTCAAGACGACGGAGGAGGCGCTGTCGTACTTTGAGAGCAAGGGGTACTTTGGAGAGAAGAATCTGTTTGGGAATTAGAAGAGGAAGGCACTAGGCACTTGGCACTAGGCACTAGGGGAGGAGAAGATGGGATTGGGGACTGGGCACTGGTGGTGGAGTGACCGAAGGCTCAAACCACAAACGAACAACGCCGATGGGCCCTGGCCCATCGGCGTTTGTGTTTGGTGGAAGCGGGGATTGAGATTGGACTGGTCTATGGCTTCACCAGTCAGGTCGGAGCGACCTGACTGGTGGCACGGGGAGTGCGAGTCTTTTTGCTCGCCTCGTGCCGGGTGGCTGATGCCACGTGCCTCTTCTTAGATTCCGCACTGGCCGCTGACGACGAAGGCGGCGAGGAGCTGGGCGTCGGTGAGGTCGGCGTTTTCGTCGCCGTTGAGGTCGCCGTCCAACCAGTTGGATTCGGGCGTGAGGATGCCGACGAAGACCTGGGCCATCTGTTGTGCGTCGAGGAGGTCGACGTTTTCGTCGCGGTTGAAGTCGTAGCTGCAGGAGGGCGCCTGGGCGGGCGCGCTGGCCATTCCGAAGAAGATGAGGGTGGAGTTGGTGCTGAGGAGGTCGAAGGTGCCATCGGTGAGGTTGTAGCGGACGACGCCGCCGACGCGTGCGGAGTTGCGGAAGTTGACGCCGCCGATGAGGGTGTCGTAGACGCCGTCGGAGTCTGTGTCGACGCCGGTCATGCTGGCGAAGCCGGTCCAGCCGCCGCCGGCGGAGGCGGGGACGTTGTTGGGCGTGCCGAGGGGGGTTGCTTCGCCGGTGGCGGGATCGATGCGGAGGAGGTTGGTGCGGGCGCTGGAGGTGTGGACGCCGTAGAGCTGGCCCTGTACGGAGCCGAGGCCGATGATGAAGGGGGCGACGGGCGTGCCGTAGAAGTCCAGCAGGTCGGAGGCGAGCTGGCCTTCGGCGCCGATGGGGGCGGTGAGGCCATCGGCGAGGTTGACCTCGTAGAGGCGGACGTCGCCAGCGTTGGGGATGACGTAGCCGGTGGAGCCGATGATGTCGAAGCAGGTGGCGCTGGGGCCGTTGGCGATGGTGAGCTGCGTGGCTTCCCAGGTTGTGGTGTTGATCTCCCAGAGTGCGCCGTTCTGCCATGCGAAGTAGCGGCCGTCGGCGCTGGCGGCGAGCGCGGAGAAGATGGCGTTGCCGGGGGTTGGGGCCTGCTGGGTTGCGACGCCGGTTTCGGGGTCGATGGTGTAGAAGAAGTTCTGTCCCGGCGCGGGCGCGGCGCAGGCGACGATGAGCGGCTGGGCCGATGCGGCGCTGGTGGCGAGGAGGCCGGCGCCGATGGCGAGGAGGAGGAGGGACGGAGTGCGGAGCGCGCGCGTGGAGCGAGACTGGAACATCGTGGAGCTCTCCCTGTGTGCGGCCTTGCCCGAGCCACCGATGGAGCACACACCCTCGCCGGGGGCTTCGGGGCGGCCTACGATTTGATGATGATAAATCGTTCTCAGGTAGAGTCAAGGCTCGCGTCTGCATTCGGGCGTCTCTTCTCGGCGCCCTTGGCGGCGGTCGTGCTCCTCTTCGCCGCGGTTGCCACGGTCGCCGGCACGGGCTGCGCGAGTAGCGCGGCCGCGCCTGCCGCGCTCGACGCACGCCAGACCGAGTCGAGGGAGCTTGCGAGCGAGATGGCGCTGCGGGCGATGGACCGGGAGGCGCTGTACACGATTGCTCCCACCGACGGCGGCACGCGGATCAAGGCGCTGAGCACCGGCTTCTGGCAGTCCAAGCTTGACGCCGCGGCGCCGAAGGATGACGCGCTGCGCGAGCTCGAGTCGCGCCGGCGTGCGCTGGACCTTCTTGACACGCGGGACCTGGACTTTGGCGTGATGGCGTTCACGACGGTGTTTGATGGTCAGCGTCACGTGGAGGCGTATGTCGTTCATGTGGGGACGATGGACGATGTTCTGTCGCGGCACGCGGCGTTCTTCGGGCCTTATGCGCTGACGCGCGGGACGAGCGTGGGCGAGGTGCTGGCGACGGTGGAGCGCATGCCGCGGCTTGATCGCTTCCGGGCGTATGGGCTGCTCTTCGGGTATCCGCAGTATGCGGTGGACTTCTTTGTTGAGGCGGCGCGGGACGAGGGGAAGCCGGAGGGGAGCGAGGAAGGCAAGGGCGCGGGGAAGGAGGCGAGCGAGGCGAGCAGAGGGGGCGAGGCTGCGGCGAGGCGGCCGATCGTGCCGCGGGACTTTGTCTCGATCCCTGTGCATGAGTCGGAGACGAACCGGTTCGTGTGGGCGGCGCCGAAGGGGCATGCGGGGCACCCGGATGATGAGGCGATTCGGGCGCAGGCTGCGGCGATCCTGGCCCGCTATCGCGCAGCACGCGGCGAGGCGCCGGCGGATGGGGTTGTGCTGCTTCGCGTGATGAGCGAGGATCCGGGTCGGTGAGGTGACGCGGGGCGTGGGCCTGCGGCCGATGCGTCCTACCAACGAGAAACGCCGATGGGCCCTTGCCCATCGGCGTTTGTGCTTGTTGTAGTCAGAACTGGCGATCTTGCTTGCGACTGGCTTCACCCGTCAGGTCGGAGCGACCTGACTGGTGGCACCGAAACCGGGGTCTTCGTCTTACCCCAGTCCCCAGTCCCTTCCCTTACTGAGCACAGTTGCCGCTGACGACGAAGTTGGCGATCTGCTGGGCATCCGTCAGATCCACGTTTCCGTCGAAGTTGCTGTCGCCGTCGAGCCAGGTGGCTTCGGGCGTGAGCAGACCCACGAAGACCTGGGCGAGCTGCTGCGCGTCGAGCAGATCGACGTTGCCGTCCTGGTTGTAGTCGTAGTCGCAGGTGACGGGCTGGAGATCATCGGCGGGGCCGGCGAGGATGACACGGTTGCTGAACTCGCGGAGCTCATAGCCGGTGACGGTGAAGTTGGCGTCGCCGTTATTGAGTGGGAAGTTGTGGAAGTACTGGAACTCAAGGCGGAACTGGCCCTCGGTGAGGGGCTGGAGGTTGACCTCAAGGAAGCCGTAGTGCTTGCCGCCACGCAGGAGCTGGTTGCCGTTCCAGAGCTCGGCCTCGCTCTGGTCTGCGGACCAGCGGTTGAAGGGGTTCATGGTGAAGGCCGCGCCTTCGGGGTTGGCGGGGTTGTTGCGCCAGGTGGTGATGGCGGCGTTGGTCGCGCCGGCAGAATCCTCCACGCCACGCAGTCCGTCGCCCGCCGCGCCGACGTCCCAGAGGTGGACGCCGTAGCCGTCGTTATCGAGGTCGAAGTAGGACTGCTCGGAGACTTCGCTGTGGCCGCAGAAGACGGCGGCCACGCGGTACTGCTCCAGGAGCGGGGCGTAGATGCGCATGGCCTCGCCGGACTGGGTGCTGGTGACGCTGCTGCCGTGCACGCCGCGGGAGAAGGGGGTGTGGTGCCACTGGACGAAGATGACCTGGCCTTCAGCGCGAGCCGCGGCGAGCGTGTCGCTCGCCCACTGCCACTGCGTGGTGCCGACGTTGAAGTCGGGGATGTCCGCCGGCGCGTAGGGCGTGCTGAACCAGGCGCGGTTGGTGTCGCGGTTGGCGGGGAAGGCGGCGCTGAGGCCCTGGCCCGCTGGCGGCGCGACGCGGCTGTTGGCCTCTTCGGTGGCCTTCACGGAGCAGAGCGTGATGATCGTGACGGGGCCGTAGTCCTGGCGGAAGTAGAGGTCCTGGAAGGCGGCGTTGCCGTTGCTGGGCTTGTCCCAATAGGCCGACCACTGCTGGCGCGCGTAGGAGATGAGGAGGTTGGTGTTGGGGCCGCCGCTGCCGCCCTCGCCCGCGCCGACGCCGGCGAAGATGCAGTTGTTTCCGATGGCCGCGACGATGGGGCGGTTCGACAGAAGGTTGTCGTACTCGCCGGCGTTGTGGCGCCAGAACTCATCCCAGCGGCGCTGCTGCTCGGCGCCGGTGCCCTCGATGAGGTCGCCGGGCATGATGATCATGTCCGGATCGCGCAGCTCAATCTGCCGGAGGTTCTCGGTGTAGCCGACGGTCTCGGTCAGGAAGTACGCGTCACGCCCGCGGCCGGTCCCTGCGGGGCGGCCGGTGGAGCCCGGAAGCTGCGGCGTCGTGCGGGCCCACTCGCGGTTGCGCGTGCGGCCCGAGACCAGCGTCTCGCTGTCGGCGAGAACGGCAAACCGCAGCGGACGCGTGTCCGTCGCGAGCCGCGCCGTCTCGAACGTCCCCGTGTGCGTGGTTGCGCCCTGCACCACGGTGTACGTGTACTCAGCGCCGGGCTGGAGGCCGGTGAGCACGATCTGGTGCTTCCAGTTCCGGGCCGGAATGCCGGGCGCTTCGAAGATCGCGGTGGTGGCGAAGGGGAACGCGCCGCCCGCGTTCAGCTCCGCCGCGATCTGATAGTCAAGCACTGGGATGAGCGCCGGCGCGGAGTTCAGCACCAGCGGCGAAACAAGTCCCGGCCCGGTGACGGTCATCGTCCCGACCACGTCGTTGATCGTGAACCAGTTGAAGGTCATGCCGCCGGTGGTGGGCGACTGCTGGTAGGGCAGCACGCGGAAGTCGCCGACGGTGGCGTGTGCGTGAGCAGTGAGGGACGCGAGTCCGCTGAGTGCGAGCAGGATCGCGGCGGTTCGAGACGAAGTGCGATGGCGGGTCATGGCGTGCTCCAGTGCGTGTGTGGTGAATCGCTCGCGCCATCACGGCGCGACCGAAAGTACTAAAGCGCATGCGTCCACGAGCCGGATCAGCGTGGTGCGAAGAGCGCGACAAGATTCAGTTGCGGGATAAGTGGGTGCGGAATCAGCCATGCCGTGCAACTCTCAGGCAGAGCCAGGCTTTGGCAAGCGGTGCTGATTGTCATTCAACTACCGGCGCTTGGGCAACTCAAGCACGCGATACGAGCCCTCGCCGTCGCCGTGCGCTTGCGCAATGGCTTGCAGCAGGCCGGTTGGATCCTCGCCGATCATCTGGATGGTCTTAATGACAACCGGCCTCTTGCCCTGGCGGCCGGGGTTCAGCGCGTCAAGACGCGCGAGGACTTCGGCGGTGCTCTGCTCGCTCGCGACGCCCGTGCGTGCGAAGCGATACGTCAGCACGTAAATGAGATCAGGCTGGAGCTCAAGCGCCCACGAGAGGCCCGCGACGACATCTGATCCGCCGCCGGGCTGGATGGTCGTGAGCCACGCCGCGAGATCGCCGCGGCTTGCGGGTGAGGCGGCGGTGAGTCCGCCGGAGAAGAGGTTCTTCTGATCACGCGCGCCCGCACGCGGCACGATCACCGTGAACCGCTGCGCATCACTGAGCCCCGAGACGCTCGCGTTGAGTTGCTGCTTCACAATCGGGAGCGACGCAGTCATCGCGCCCGAGGCATCGATCACATACACGATCCGCTCCGCGGCGTGACCACGCGAGCCGGCAAAGCTCACGGGCGATGGCCTCGCGGCGGGCGCGGGCGCCGCGGTGGCCGGCGGACGCGCCTGACGCCGGGGTGCGTTCTCCTGAACTCGCGCGGGTGCCGCAGGCCGCGGCTCGATCACGGGCGCGAGCAAGGTCGAGACGACGCTGCTCTCGGTCACCGGCGGAGTGATCGGCTCGATGGGCGGCGCGTCGACCGTCGCGGTTGCATCGGGAGGCGCTTCAATAGATGGGTCTGGCTGCGACGTCGCGTCGGGCTGTGTTTCCGGCGCCGTAGCCTCCGGCTCGGCCGCGGCGGGCGGAGCCACCGGGATGTCCAGCAGCGTGATGCCACCCTCGACATCCGTTCGTGGCCCGCTGGGGGCAGGGAATCCCCAGACGCCGACTCCGGCAAGGATCGCGGCATGCAGCGTCAGCGATGCGCCGATGGCGATCACCAGCGGCCGGGTGCGGATGCCGCCATCAAGATTGGTTGGTCCGGGGCGTGTTGGCACGTAAGACCATTGTATCGGCTCTGAGCGGCCCGATCCGTCAGGCTTCGAGGTGCGGGATACGTGTGGTGAACCCCCAGAGCGGAGGATCCGGACCCGATCCAGCAGGCCCAGATTTGCACCAGGTCTTCATGCGGCTCGGTGAAAACCACTTCTGCACGGCCCCAAGTGTTTCCTGGGTCGCCACAAAGAAAGTTTTCGGACTTTTCAAGTTGAAGATCGGCTTGCCGAAACGCTCAGAGTGTGTGAGACTATGGCCTCGTGTGGGTCGGCGTCATTGGTCCGGTCGGTCTGGGCGTGCGCGCGTTCCGTGCATGCGTTCTGATCGATGCGGGCCAGTGTTGGTCGCGCTGGCCATCTCTGGCCAGCTCTGCCAGTAGCGATCGTGTGTCGCTGTTCGCCGTTGTTCTCATGTCAGGCGTTGTCATGTCAGTGGTCAGAAGTGTGGTCAGCAATGTCGTCCTCTGAGGCTTGCCCATGTTCCTGGAGAACCCGCTCATGCGTCATTCCATGTTCACGCGGTCCTGCTCGGGTCGCAAGAGTGTCCTGTTGAGTGCGTCGCTGCTCGCGGCGTGCGCCGGCGCGGCCTTGACGCCGCTGGCGTCTGCACAGATCAACTTCAAGAGCGATGTGACGCCGCTGGTGCTGCGTCATGGCCCCGCGCTCTCGGGCGACCTTGTGCGTCTTGCGAGCCGTCCCGATGCCTCGCGCGTCGTGGTGCAGCTCGCGGTCCCCGTGACGGACTCGATCCGCGCGGACCTGCGCAAGCAGGGCATGACGCTGCTGGCCTCGCTCGGTGCGAACAGCAACGCCTTCTTCGCTCGCCTCGACGGCGCATCGCTCAACGCGGACGCCCTCGCCACCGGCGGCATGGTGATCGGTGTCGCCGCGATTGAGACGCGCTGGAAGCTCCACAGCGACCTGACTGATCGCAAGCCTCTCGCCTGGGCCGTGATCCAGCCCGTTGGCGGCTCGGCCACCGCCGCGGCCTCCGGCGCTGATGATGAGATCCTCGCGGTCTACATCAATCCCCACGAGGACATCGCAACCGATCCCGCCTTCCTCAACAAGATCACTGCCTTGGGCGGCGAGATCCGTGGCGTCACGCAGGCCATCTCCTGCGTCGTCGCGCACCTCAGCCGCGGCGCCATCAACCAGCTCGTCGCCGACGACCAGGTCCAGTGGATCGAGCCCGCCATCCCGCTCCTGACGCCCAACAACGATCAGTCGCGCCAGGTGGTCGGGGCCAACATCGCTCAGAGCGCGCCCTACAGCCTGACGGGCGCGGGCGTCTCGGTCTTCGTCTTCGACGGTGGCAAGGTCCTCGCGACGCACCAGGAACTCACCGGCCGCGTGACCCAGCTCCCCCTGGACAACTCGGGCGTCATCTCTCACGCAACGCACGTTGCGGGCACCATCGGCGCCAGCGGCGCCGGCCAGGGCGGCCTCTACAAGGGCATGGCCCCCGGCGTGACCTTCCTCTCCGCCGGTGTTGAGATCGGTGGCCAGACCGGCTGGCTCTACACCAACATCGTCGACGTTGACGACGACTACGGCCGCGCGATCGCGGCGGGTGCCGACCTCTCCAACAACTCCATCGGCACCAACACCGCCCCCAACGGCTTTGACTGCAATTGGGAAGGCGACTACGGCAACACCGATGCCCTGATCGATTCCATGGCCCGCGGCAACGCGACCTTCTCCAACGGTCCTCTCCCGATCGTCTGGGCCAACGGCAACGAGCGCGGCAGCGGCCGCTGTGGGCAGACCTACTACACCACCGCCCCACCGGCCAACGCCAAGAACCACATCACCGTCGGCGCTATCAACTCCAACGACGAGAGCATCACGAGCTTTACGTCGTGGGGTCCGACGGAGTGGGTTCCGGCGCAGAACCGGCTGGATGGGCGCATCAAGCCCGACGTCTCGGCGCCTGGCTGCCAGACCGGCGGCGACAACGGTCTGACCAGCCCCACCGCCGAGAGCAACACGGCGTACGGCTCCTACTGCGGCACGTCGATGGCCTCGCCGACGACGGCTGGCTGCGTCGCTCTCATCCTCCAGGACTTCCGCGTCCGCTACCCCGCCCAGCCCGACCCCGCCGGCAGCATGTTCAAGGCCTGGCTCGCCAACTCCGCCGTTGATCGCGGCAACGTCGGCCCCGACTTCCAGTTCGGCTACGGCTCCATCCGCGTCGTCAACGCCGTGGACCTCATGCGCTCCGGCAACTGGGCCTCCAACACCGTCGCGCAGGACAGCGCCGAGGGGTACACCGTCGTGGTGCCCAACGGCTCTGGCCCCCTCAAGATCACGCTGGCTTGGGACGACATGCCCGCCACGCCCAACACTTACCCGGCCCTGATCAACGACCTCGACCTTGAGGTCATCTCTCCCAGCGGCACGCAGAACTTCGTCTGGACGCTGGACCCGGGCAACCCGGGCAACCCGGCGGTGCGGACGGGCGTGGACCGTCGCAACAACATCGAGCAGGTGCAGGTCGACGCCCCCGAGGCGGGCACCTGGCAGGTCCGCGTCCGCGGATTCAGTGTCCCCGCCGGCGGCCCCCAGCCCTTCTCCCTCGTCTCGAGCGCGCCGCTCCAGGGCACCGGCACCTTCCCGACCATCACCATGGTCCCCGGCCAGATCGCCCCGGCCCTCATCGAGCCCGGCCAGCCCACCCCCGTGTCGGTCCAGATCATCTCGACCAACGAGACGGTCGTCCCCGGCTCGGTCGCCCTTCGCTACCGCCCCACCAACTCCGGCACCTTCCAGACCATCCCGATGGTGAACACCACCGGCAACACCTGGCAGGCCGCGCTGCCCGCCGCCGCCTGCGAGACCAACCCGCAGTACTACTTCCAGGCCACGGGCGTCAACGTCGGCGTTCGCACGCTCCCCACCAACGGACCCACCACCCCCTACTCCTCGGGCGTCGGCACGATCAACGCCTTCTTCGCAGACACCTTCGAGACCGATCAGGGCTGGACCATCGGCGCACCCGGCGACACCGCAACCCTGGGCATCTGGAACCGCATGGATCCCGAGGCCACTGCGGCCCAGCCGGGCGACGACTCCAACGACACCGGCGCGATCTGCTTCGCGACGGACGGCCGCGCGGGCTCCTCGCTCGGCTCCTTCGATGTTGACGGTGGAACGACAACGCTGACCTCTCCGGCCTTCGCCGTCAACAACCAGTTCGCCGCCACGCTCTCGTACTGGCGCTGGTTCTCCAACTCCACCGGCGCGAACCCCGCTCAGGACACCTTCCGTGTCCAGATCTCCAACAACAACGGCACCACCTGGACCCCGATCGAGACCGTCGGACCCGCCGGCACCGAGACCACCGGTGGCTGGAACTTCAGGGAGTACACGCTCGGCGCCTTGACCACCCCGACCAACCAGACCCGCGTCCGCTTCATCGCCGAGGACCAGGGTGGTGGCTCGATCGTCGAGGCCGCGGTGGACAACTTCCGCATCCAGACCGTCACCTGCACCACGCCCGGCTGCAACTACGACTACAACCAGGACGAGAACGTCGACCTCCTCGACGCTCAGAACATCGCCCAGGTCTTCGTCGGCATGCTCACCCCCGGCGCCAACTGGCTCACGGGCGACTTCAACAACGATGAGAACGTCGATCTCCTGGATGCCCAGCAGCTCGCCGTCTACGTCACCACCGGCCAGTGCCCATAAGGGTTGAGTGAGCCCCACGACCCTCACGACCCACGCCGATCGCTCCGGTCAGTCTTGGATGGGCTCACAGAAAGGCAAGGGTTTTACCTAAGCCTTCAATAGTCTGGAACGATTCGAAGCAGCCTCCCAAACCCCCCGCTCTGCGGGGGGTTTTCATTTGGGTTCAATCCCTCCGGTGAATCGGCTTGGATCGAGCCTCGAAACTGATCCGATGGAACCCATGACACGGCAAGTGCGCATCTTTAAAGAAAGAGGCCTTGATCCGTGGTTGGATTCTGATAGGATGTTCGGGGTCCATGCCTTGGGCCCTCTTGGGGCCTTGAACCAAGCCCATCGGGGCTTTGAACGTAGATAGGACGCGATGATCGATCAACGCGGTTCCAACCCTGTCCTGCCGCCTTGCCGGGTCATGCCCCGGCGTGGTGGCCGCGCACTTGGAAGCGTGGCGAGATTGGTCTGCATCGCCGCGATGGTCTGCGTTGCTGGCCAGGCAGCCGCCCAGCCGAACGCGCTGGCACAAGTCGCCCCGACACGTGCCCCGACACGTGACCCGACACCTGCCCTGACACCTGCCCTGACACCTACGACAGCGCCCGTCATCGAGGGCTGGCAGTGGCTGGACAAGATGCCCGAGCCCGCGGCCTCCGCGCCCGAGCGCGGGACAGGGCTCGTCGTCCCCGATCGATTCCGCGCTCTCCGCGTTGATCTGGATCGAGTCCGCGAGCTCCTCGCGCCAGCACCGATGGAGCGATCCGGCGGCGCGCCTGTCGAACTCCGCCTGCCAATGCCCGACGGCACTTCAGTGCGTGTGGCCATCTTCGAATCGCCCGTCATGGCCCCCGCCCTCGCGGCCCGCTTCCCGCAGATCAAGACCTACATCGGGCGCGGCATTGATGATCCGACCATCAACCTCCGCCTCGACGTGACCCCCGCGGGTCTGGGCGCGATCATGCGCACGCGCGAGGGCACGGTGCGGATCGACTCATACTCGCGCGAGGATGCCTCCGTCGCGACCGTCTCGTGGTGGCGCGACACGGCCCGGGCGCCCTGGTCTTGCGAGGTTGTCGAGGGTCACCGCCCCGAACGCGGCCCGGGCCGCTACGGCGCACGCAGCTACCTGGAACTGCGAGTCTTCCGCATCGCCGTCAGCACCACAGGTGAGTACACGCAGTACCACGGCGGCAGCGTCGCCTCGGGCCTTGCCGCGATTGTCACGACCATCAACCGCGTGAACGGGATCTTCGAGAGCGACCACGCACTCCGCTTCGTCGTGACCGAGGGGAACGATCAGGTCGTCTTCGTCGATCCCGAGACCGATCCCTTCTCGAACCAGTCGCCCGTCATGGACATGGTGGTCAATCAGGGCCTGCTCGACGCGGTCCTTGGAAGCCAGGGGTACGACATCGGCCACGTCTTCGGCACCGGCGGCGCCGGATCCGCCGGCGGCGTCGGCACGACCTGCGTTGATGGGGTCAAGGCCAAGGGCTTCAGCGGCATCACTCCTCCCGCTGGCGATGCCTTCGCGGTTGACTATGTCGCGCACGAGCTCGGCCACCAGATGGGCGCACGCCACACCTTCAACAACTGCCGCGGCAGCGCAGGAGATGATCCCTCGATCTGCCATGAGCCCGGCTCTGGCTCCACCGTCATGGGCTACGCCGGCCTCTGCGGCGCCACCAACGTGCAGTTCATGTCCGACCCGTACTTCCACGCGACCAACATCGAGCAGGTGCGCGAGTTCATCGAGTCAGGCGATGGCGCCTGGTGCGCCGCGATCGTGCCCCTTACGAATCAGTCTCCGAACGTCGACGCGGGTCCGGAGTGGATCGTGCCCCACGGAACACTCTTCACCCTGACGGCCAGCGGCAGCGATCCGGATGGCGATGGGCTCTTCTTCGCATGGGAGCAGCGCGACGGTGGTCCGCCGGCCTCGTTCCCCTTGCTCGATCTCGGCAGCGGCCCACTCTTCCGATCCTTCGCGCCGGTCTCCTCACCCTCGCGCACGTTCCCGCGCCTTGAAGAAGTGCTGGAGGGAACGCTCGCCATCGGTGAGTCGTACCCGATGACCGACCGCGTCATGAACTTCCGCGTCACCGCGCGCGACAACCGCGCGGGCGGCGGCGGCACCGACTCCGACGACACCACCGTCACCGTGACCACGCAGGCCGGCCCCTTCCGCGTTCTGACGCCCCTCCCCCAGGCACACTGGTCCGGCACGCGCGTCGTGACGTGGGACGTCGCGGGCACGGACCAGTCCCCCCTCTTCACTCAGACCGTAACGATCGATCTCTCGCTCGATGGCGGCGTGACGTTCCCGATTGCGCTCGCGACCGCGACGCCCAACGACGGCGCCGAGGTCGTCACGATGCCGCTGGGCGTCCTGACATCGCAGGCACGCGTGCGGGTCCACGCGGACAATTCGATCTACTTCGATGTCAGCGATGGCGACTTCACCGTC
Organism: Phycisphaerales bacterium; assembly: GCA_040399065.1. Lineage (GTDB taxonomy): Bacteria > Planctomycetota > Phycisphaerae > Phycisphaerales > UBA1924 > JBBASU01. The sequence continues at coordinate 21,199 of JBBASU010000025.1, forward strand.
AGTCCTTCGAGCGGCACTGCCGTGCTCGTGGGCACCGGCGTCGTTCAGGTCGACGACACCCGGGCCAACGGCAACGCCAACGGCCGCACCGATCCCGGCGAGGCCGCGGTTCTCGTGTCGGTCCAGATCGCCAATGATGGTGGCAGCAGCACTGACGACATCGTGGGCACACTTCAGAGCCTGACGCCCACGGCCCGCGTCATCCAGGACTTCGGCGCCTATCCCGAGCTTGATCCCTCGCAAGTCGCCTTCGCCAGCGCACCCTTTGTCATCGCGGTGGCCCCCGACCATCCGTGCGGCGATCCGATCCAGCTCCGGCTGCTCCTCTCGAGCGAGGCCGGCGGCGGACTCGTTGAGTTCGCACTCCCGACCGGAAGCCCCGGCATCGCCGGCCAGCCCCAGCCCTTCGGGCTCGCCGGAGTCTCCATCGCGATTCCCGACAACAACGCGACGGGCGTGACGGTGCAGGTGCCGGTCTTTGGGATGGGTGGGCCCGGCGTGCTCATCGGTGATGTGGACTTCAAGTTCGAGGGCGACGTGTGCAGCACCGCCATCGGAGCCACGGGCGTCGGACTCTCACACACCTGGGTCGGCGATCTCGTCGTCACACTGACGAGCCCTAATGGCACGCGAGTCCGCGTCATCAACCGCCCGGGCGGCACCGAACCCGGCAGCAGCGGCAACAACTTCTGCCAGACTCGCCTCGACGACGATGGCCCCTGGGCGTCGATCCAGAACATCCCGTCCAGCGGCATGGGCGCACCCTACCAGGGAAGCTGGCTCCCCGCGGAACCGCTCGCGGCCTTCGATGGCGGCATCGCAGAGGGCACCTGGTCGCTCACCGTGCAGGACCTCGCGCAGTTTGATTCCGGCCGCCTGCGCAGCTTCTCGATCATCATCTCCCCCCTCTCGGCCTCCATCTGCGAGCCCCCGACGGCCGTTTCCTGCTACGGCGACTTCAACCAGGACGAGAACGAGGACCTGACCGACGCGCAGATGCTCGCGCAGTCCGTCGTCGGGCTGATCGTCCCCGAGCCCGGATGGCTCGATGGTGACTTCAACGGTGATGAGAACGTCGACCTGCTCGACGCGCAGCAACTCGCACTCTTTGTGGTCACGGGCGTCTGCCCATAGGCAGGGCTGTGCGGATCAGTTGAATTGAACACGGCCCAGATCACGCGCTCGGCTCACGCGCTCAACTCGCGATCAGAAGCGAACCAGCAAGCATCGGACTTTCCAGACCATCACGCCGCGCGAGGTCCGTCGTCGGGACCTTCCTCGCCAAGGAGCTTGCGGAGGTTCTGGAGGCGACGCTCGAACTGCGCCACGGCCTCTTCCGCCGCGGCGATCGAGTCCTCGCTCAGGTGCGGCAGGCGCTGGCTGTGGGACACGCGTGACGGGCGTGACGGGCGCACCGTCGTGACACCTGGAAAGGGGATGACATCGCGGGGCTCGTGCTTATGCAGCTCGTCCATGTCGTGGGCCCTCAGCCGAGCGAAGAACTCGCGCCGGCGAGGGAACATCGGATTGGAACTGACTCGATGTTGGTCGACCATCAGCATCTGAGACCTCTCACAGGAATGAACCTCACGCCCAGGCGTTGGATCCGGAACACGCAGAACACAGTCTCGGACCAGAGCTCGGCGAGAACCGCCGCACGCTGGATATCGGTCCAGCGGTCAACAAGGGCACAGATCAGGGAGTGGGCGGATGCGGAAACGCCAGCAGTCGGGGCCGCGACCGATAACATTGTGTTGAGATCTTTGAGCCTGCTGCGGCGTCAGGCGGGCCGCTTGGAGGCTGCGCGGAGTTCGGTGCCGGCCCGGAGGCGGCCGATGTTGGCGCGATGGGTCCAGACCACCAGCAGCGTGAGCAGCGCGCCGATCCCGACGAAGAGGAGCATGGCGGGCTCGGGTGTTGTCTGGCCAGTGCGCTGGCGCGAGGCCAGCCACCACGCCAGGCCGATCGTTGGCGCGAGCGTGATCGCCGCGATGATCGACGCGAGGCTGACGTATCGCCAGAGGAGCATCGCGAGAATCCAGACGATGGTTGCGACGCCGCCAGCGACGGAGAGGAGCGGGAAGACGCCGAGCAGCGCACCCAGTCCGGTCGCGACTCCCTTGCCGCCCTTGAAGCCAAGCCACGGGCAGAAGACGTGTCCGAGGATCGATGCGACGGCGGCACCGAGCCACCACGCCGCGTCGTGCATCGACATCGTGAAGGCGCCCAGTGCGCCCAGCGCCGCGCCCATCGCGAGCGTGGGCAACAAACCCTTGAGCAGGTCAAGCGCGAAGCAGAGAAAGAAGAAGCGCCGGCCGAGCACGCGCCCGACGTTGGTGGCGCCGATGTTTCCCGAGCCGTGCTTGCGGATGTCAACACCCTTCGCCCGCGCGATGAGCAGGCCGAAGGGAATCGAGCCAGCGAGGAAGGCGGCGATGATGATGAGAGGGAGCATGGCGGAGAGAAGTGGCGAAGTGGTCGAGTGCAAGAACCGGAGTCGAGAGGTGCGGCCGCGTTGTGATCGTGATCCGTGCGAAGCGTGTGTTCAGCTTGCCTTCGTGAGTCTGGCTTCGAGCGTTGTGAGTGTGAGGGACCAGACCTGATCGGGCGTGCCGCTGGCGTCGATGATGGCGTGGTGGTCGGGCTCGCGGCGTGCGAGGTCGAGGTAGCCCTTGCGGACCTTGGCGAAGAAGTCGCGGTCGCGCTCTTCCATGCGGTCGGCGAAGAGTGAGCCGCCGGACTGGGCCTTGGAGTTTGCTGCGACGCCGGTGCGGCGTGCCGCGGCGTCCTCGCAGAGGTCAAAGACGAGCGTGAGATCGGGCATGATCGATCCGCAGGCGACGCGTGCCACGCTCGCGATGGCGGCGTCGGGAACGCCGCCGCCGGAACCCTGGTAGGCGTAGGTCGAGGCCGTGAAGCGATCGGTGAGGACAATGTCACCTCGCGCGAGCGCGGGCGCGATGCGTTGCTCGACGAGCTGGGCGCGGCTTGCCATGAAGAGGAGCATCTCACAAAGGACGGTCATGCCCGCGCTGTTCTTATCAAGAAGGATCGTGCGGATGCGTTCGCCAACGTCGGTGCCGCCGGGCTCGCGCACCTGGCAGACGCTGAGGCCCGCATCGGAGCAGAGCTTCGCGAAGCGCGTGAGCTGCGTGGACTTGCCGGAGCCGTCAGCGCCCTCGAAGACGATGAACTTCCCCGCGAGCGCGGCGAGCCATGGCGGCGGAGTGCTCGCGGACGGAGTGGTCGGGTTGTGGGCGGGATGTGACGGGGTTGATGGCATGGTGGGCCTGAGGGGCGCGGCTGAGCGGGGCTTCGCGGGCATGGTTGGCCCCAGTGTAGTGAGGGATGTGGACGGGCCCCACGGTGGGAGCGGGCCGCGGCGGAAGCTGGCGGATGGCACGCGCGGGCGGATCGTGCTATTCTGATTCGTTCGCGGCGGATGGGCGTGGTTCGGGCCTTGGTGGACCCGGTCGGTGTGCCTGTTCGATGCGACCTGACTTCTGGAGCTTGCTGGTATGGAGACTCTGTTTTACTCGCTCGAAGATACTGCGGCCAAGCTCGGCAAGTCCACGGGCGAGGTCCGCGCCATGGCGGACAAGAAGCTGATCGAGGTCTTCCGCGACGGGGACAAGCTCCTCTTCTCGCGCCAGCAGGTGGACCTGATCGCCAGCTCCGGCGGCGGCGACGACGACATCATCCCGCTGGCGGACTCGGGCGAGCTCGAGCCCCTGACGCCCGCGAGCAGCGGCACGTCGATGAGCATGGATCGCCCCAACGAGGGAACGGGCATCAGCCTTGTCGATGCTGACTCGACCGACGATGCTGACTCGAACGCCGTGACTCGAATCTCTGCCGCGCCGGGCTCGCTGATGGACCCGGGCGAGAAGAGTGGCTCGGGCGGCCTGCTTGATCTCACGAAGGAAGCCGACGACACGTCGCTGGGCGCTGGGCTGATGGAAGACGTCTATGGCGGCGAGACCGTCGGTGGCGGCACCGTTGCCGAGACCGCGATGGGCGGCGAGGCCATCGGCTCCCCCTCGGGCCTCTTTGAAACTGCCGGCGGCGTGGACATGTCCGCGGCCGAGGCCGCCTCGCCCGCGATGGCGATGGCCTACACCGAGGTCGTCGACAACAAGTGGTCGATGCTCCTCATGGGCGCCAACATCGGCGTCTCGCTCGCGCTGCTCTTTACGCTCTTTGTGCTCGTGATCGCGATGACCAGCACGGCCGGCGGCGGCCTGCTCGCCTCGCTCGCGGCCTTCTGGTGGCTCGGTGCCGCGCTCGGCATCGTCGGTATCCTGCTGGGCGGGGTGCTGATGCTGGTGGCGAAGAAGTAGGAACTGGGGACTGGGGAAGACCAAAAAGCAATACATGAGGCCTGCGCGCAAGCGTGGGCCTTTTTTCTTTTGGGGGCGTGAAGACTACGTGAGCATCACATCGAGCTTCCGGATAGGCCGGGCTTCAAAAACACACGCCTGCATCGTGCGTTCGCTGGCTCGGGGGACTTTTCACCCTCGTTTCTAAGTCAAAGGGCGGCCAATCTGACCGGCATGCGGATCGTCAAGCCCCCTTCGAATCGAGCCAAAATCATCCACAAACCCGCCGCCACGTCAATTGTGACGTATGTTTTCCGGTTCAGAAGAAGGAGAACACTCATGTCCAAGTGGGGAACGATCCACGACCTCGTCGGCGAGATGTGGGATCATCTCGAGACTAGGGCCCTTACGACAGATCAGATGCACTTGCAAGATCTGGTTAAGGCCATCTACGAGCACGCCGAAGGGCAGCAGATGCGTCACGACAACATCAGGAACGACCAGACGGGACTGCTGCTCCCTGCGTTCGGATATCTCGCAGATACCGTCCAGAAGGTCACCACGGACCTTGGAAACCTGTCGAAGAGCTTTCGCGACTTCTCCTCGAAGCTCGCCAGCACGAAGGACACCGAACACGCCAAGCATGGTGTGCGACTGATCCTGCGCAGCCTCGCGCACACACCTCACAAGGACGAGTACGTCACGCACGACGGTCCGGTCAGAAAAGCGGTGAAGACGCTCAACGCGTCGATCATCATCGCGGTTCCCAAGGATGGGCCCGAGCCGGCCCATGTAAGTGCTGAGGAGTTTTGCAAGCACTGCTCGGTTTCGGACCTCAAGTTTCGCATCGCTGCAGAGGCAAGCAGCCTGGACCTCTTTGCCGACGACGGTCGTCTGATCGGATCGAGGGAACGCTCCACTGGCGGCGGCGCGAACCACGATCTGGCTCCTGCACCCGACATTCAGATGAAGCGTGAAGACGTTGCGATCGCCACGCTCTCGAGGCTGACCGGCTTCTCGGTGGCCACGGATGACTATCTTGGTCGCCAGGCTGCGGCAAGTTGGGTGAATGGCGGCGCGGCACAGGTCGGCATCATCGCGGATGTATTGGACGGCAGTGCGAACGCCTCCCGAAACTCCTTCGCTACCGCGTTCGCAGCCGCGACGACGGACGGACTCAACGCGGTGCTTTCGTGCCCGCGCCGCCACCTCGTCCTGACATCGCATGTCTCGGAGCCGGTCGACTACAAGTGTGGTGAGGAGTCCAAGGAGTGGCGAGCAGCGTTCCGCAGCGCAATCCGGTGCAATGATCGGCCCATCGTCGATCCTGACAAGGCGCCCCAGTCACTCAAGGCCGCTTGGTGCTCGGTGCCGGGCGACTTCAAGGACCCCAAATCGTCTCCTGCGGTCCGCAGCCTCATTGCGAACGCCGCCGCGAAGTGCCAGTACCTGCGTATCACCGGCGCCGCGGCATTCGATCTCGCGTCGCTCGCGCTGGGCGAACTCGACGTGCGACTGAGTTTCAGCGTCGATGACGCGGACATGTTTGCTGCGACGATGTTCGTGCGAGCGATGGGCGGCGTCGTTCTGCGATTCACCGATGCGGAGACCGGCAAGTTGCTCGCCTCTCCCGTGCAGTGGACACCTCTTGGGACTGAAGAGCGGGTAGGAGTGGACGGAAGGTCCGAGCATCGGCCACGCAAGGGATCTTTGATCGCGGCTCGCAGCGAGGAGCTTGCGGTAGAGGCGTTCCGAGAACTGATTCTCCCTATCTACAAGTCCTAAAGCCGCCGCAAACGAACAACGAAGTGAACCCCGGCACCGCGCTTCCACTGGAGCGCGGTGCTGTGTTGTCGGCGCAAGAGTTGCGAGCATGCAACGAATACAAGGTAGAGCGCGAGCCGAGGGGAAGTGCTTCTGCGACGAGGTAAGCCATGTGGCTAGCGCTCGATTCGATCCAACCGTGTTTTTATCAGTTGCAGAGAGTGCGCGACGGCGTATCTTCAGCATGCGGGGGCCTGGCAAGGCGCTAAGCCAAGACCGCGTGCATGACGCATCTGGAAGTCCGGCCGCACTAGGACTCTGAGAAAGGAAATGACCATGAGCACCAAGAACGCGAAAACACCGTGGATTGTGAGAGCGATCATCGCCGCGCTTCTGGCAGCGGGAGCTACTTCAATCTTCGGCACTGGACGGCCAGATAGCGATCTCGAGCAGATTCCAACCCATATGCACGTACAAGCATGGCTGACTCCCCAAACTCCAGCACCTCCTGGCGTCGTGTTCGTCAACCCCAGCGGCCGGATCATCGGTATCAGTGATCTTCGTGGGGCGTTTCTTTGCCCCTCTTCGGCACTCTCGGGTTCCACGCTTCGGGCCTATCTCCCTTGCGGTCGACCGGTCACGGCGCGAGTTCTGCACAGGGCTGAAGGCGCGAGCGTGTTTCTCGAGGCGCGCGAACCGACTACGCCTCTGGTGCCATTTGAGCCGCCTCGGCACGATGAAGCCGCGTGGCTGGAACAACTCTGAGTTCTCCCGTCCAAACAACCTGCGGCGTCTAGTAACTGCGACGCGACCGACCGTCAGCCAGCAGCGGCGGCACCGGCCGCGTGCAGATCTACTGGTTCTGAACGAGACCCATCCTGACGCTCGCACACCGTTCATCGCCCCGCGCGCCGGATCCTCTCGGTGTGTACGGGGCGATGTCGTTGTGGGTGGCGGGGACGGCGCGTCGCCCTCGACGCCCGCCAGCGCCGGCAGCGCGGGTCGCGTGCGGATCTACTGGTTCTGATCGCATCCGAAACGGACGCCATCACCCACGGCACACGTGTGGAAGCAACACAAAGGCCCGCGCGTGAGCGTGGGCCTTTTCTTGCGCTGGTGCACACGAGCCTCGACGTGCACGAGTTCGACACCGAGCGGGCGGCAGATCCTCTGGATCGGGCTTCGGTTGCCCGTGTTAGAATCGTGCATGAAGCCCGCGGCACGAAACTCCACCAATTCCCCAGAGGCCGCCAGCGTTGGCGCGATCGAAGTCAGAGTCCATCGTCTGGAAGAGCTCTTCAACACGCTCGATCCGACGCCATTTCCCGAGAAGGACATGGACGACGACGCGGAGGAGTTCATCGTGAGCTGGGCTCGCGAGCTGCCGCGGGGCGTGCCGCTGACGATCCGGGTGCAGATGACCGGGCCGGCCGAGGGGGACAATGTTGAGGCACGGACACGCGACGCGATCCACACGTACTTTGCGTACCGGGCCCAGATCACGCGGCTGAAGTTCAAGCGGCTCATGTCACGCGGGCGCGCGAGTCTGCTGGTGGGGACGCTCTTCCTCATCGCGTGCATCCTCGGCGCCAACCTCATCGCGCAGTACGGCAGCGGCACCGTCACAGACGTCGTGCGCGAGAGCCTGATCATCGCGGGATGGGTCGCGATGTGGCGCCCGCTGGACATCATCCTGTACGACTGGTGGCCCGTGCTCGGGGAGCGGCGGCTGTACGAGCGATTGAGCGAGGCTGAGGTCGAGATCACGAGCTTGGTCAAGCCGGGCGAGGGGCGGGGGAACTGAAGCGGCTACCCAGGAACGGAGGATCCATGGCAGCGCGAGTTGATGCTCGTATCTCCGCAACAGAGGTTGCGCGCGGGCGATTTGGGCTTGAGGCGCTTCTGCGTGCGTCGTCGACACTGGTCCTTTCGAGCCGGACGGAAGACGCGATGTGCGATCGGTTGATTGGGTTTGACCTCAGCCGCGGGGCCGTGGCGTGGTCGGTTGATGTGGAGGAGACCAACAACACTCGGCTTCGCAAAGCCGTAGATGTGGTGTTTCCACAGGGCCGCAACAACTGGACATCGCCGGGCGGGGACATCTTTGCGAGGCTTCTGGGGCACCGTGGGAGTGTGCGGGTTGATGGATTTCGCGTGGCGGATGGATCGCTTGCGTGGAGCGTGGCGGTTCCCAAGCCAAAGGGGATCGGGATCGACGCCGACGATGGGTGGGGATTCACGGCCCAGCTTGCGGACCTTGACGCATGCCCGCTGGTAGTGATCGCGGGCGACGATGCGATGACGACGCGGCATGCTGTTGGGGACGATGAGCTTGAGGAGATCGAGCGGAATCCGATGCTGCGGATGGTCGCAATTGATGCGCGGAAGGGCGTGATGGCGCATCAGGTGGACTCGACGGAATGGACAGTCCAGCTTGCGCCGGTGGGTAACTCCACGGGCTGGTTCGCGGCGGGGCGTGATGTGAAGCGGTTTGATGTGGCGTTGGGTGAGACTCGCACAGTGTGGAGTGCGCCGGCGGATGTGCTGGCGGGCCTGCCTCATGCGGACGGGAGCGCGACGGTGGCGTGGCTGGAGGCCAAGGTGCTGTGCGTGGCGCGAGTGACCGGCGATGGCGTGAAGCCAAAGGCGGTGCATCGGTATCCGGGCGCGAAGCAAGTTTCGTCGATCTTTCACTGTGGCGATGATTGCGTTGGGATCTACGTCACGGACTCGGTAGCGTGGTACTTCACGCGCGATGGCGTGCGCGTTGAGCCGGAGGTGGCGGTGTGGCGATCGTTCGCGGGCGGGCCGCACTTTGATGCGGGGCTGAAGAAGGGCGCGGGGCTTTCGATCCGGGATCGTGCGACTGGGAAGGCGTTGGCCCACTTTGCGTCGCGGGGCTGGATGGATCTGGAGTTTGACGGCGCGGGCCGGCTCGCGTGGGGAGCGTTGACGCCGACCACGACGGTGATTGCGACGACCGACGGTCAGCGCGCGGGCGTGGTGACGACGGGCAGTTACCGAGTGGTCGGCTGCTGGAACGAGCAGGTGGTGATGATTGCGATGCCCGAGTATGGGAAGGCGGGGAAGGGCAAGGCAACGAGCGTGGGGCTGATGGCGGTGGAGTCACTGCCGCGGATTGGGTGATGCGTTTACGCCGTGCGGAGGAGCAAGACCGGCGGGGACCGCCGGGCCACCCAAGCACACTGCTTTCACCAGTGCCCAGTCCCCAATCCCCAGTGCCTTCTCCCTTACCCCAGCAGCTCGGCCATCTTGGGCTGCGCGTCGAGGTACTTCTCGTGCACGGCCTTGTAGTGCTTGCGGTAGATGGCGTCGCACTCGTCGGGCTTTGGGAACTTCTTGCTGAAGCCGGGGACGTCGGCGTCGAGCGTGCTCTCCGCGGCCTTGATGAGGTGGGCCATGAGCGTGCGCGGGTCCTCGGCGCCGACGGCGACGCGGACCGTGGTGGGCATGATGCCCGCGGCACGGAGGGCTTCTTCGCTCATCTCGCTGTGGCTCGTGATGGCCGGACACAGGACGACCGTGTTGGGTTGGCCGAGGCTGACCTGGTGGCCGAAGATGGGATCGAGGCAGTCGAAGAAGCGTGTGAAGCTCTCGCGTGAGATGCTGGGGCGCTTGCCGCCGCTGGAGGTCTTGCCCTCGAAGTCGAAGGTGAAGAGCGGGGCGGGGAAGCCCAGGAACATGACCTTCTCGCGGATGGCGGAGTTCTCGTTGCCAGGGGCCGCGGCGCACTTGACGTTGATGTCCGGGTGGGACTGCAGGAACTCGGCGAAGGTCAGCGTGTTCACGACCTTGTGGAGCATGCGCACCTCCAGGGTGTGCATGCCGTTGATGACTTCGTAGGCCTTCTCGCTGTCGAGGAACGCGCCCTTGATGTAATACACGTTCCAGAAGAGCGTCTCGGCGCCGGTGTACGTCTTCTTGCTGCCGTCGGGCGCGGTGCCGACGACGCTGTCGTGCTTGCCCATGAACATGCGTTCGTTGCGGCCGATGACGACGCCGGCGGTGGTGGAGCCGTGGCCGGAGAGGTCCTTGGTGTAGCTGTGGATGATGAAGTCGGGGCGCTCCATCGGGTCCTTCTTCTGCAGGGGGCGATGGAGGAAGGGCGTGCCGACCGTGGAGTCGCAGATGACGGTGAGGCCACGGGCGTGCGCGGCCTTGGTGATGGCGGGGACATCGAGGCAGTAGCCGTGCGGGTTGCAGGGGCTCTCGATGTACACGTAGATCTGGCGCCCCTGGCGGATGCGGTCGGCGTTCTCGCGCGTGACCTTGTCGAGGGCGGCGATGAAGTCGGCCTCGGTGAAGCCGTCGAAGAAGTTGACGCTGACGTCGAGGTTGCTCTTCTTGGCGTACCAGTCGTGCATGAGCTGGTAGACGCCGCCGTAGACGTTGCGCGAGGTCAGGATGATGTCCTGATAGCCGACGAGGTGGCTGAGGATGGCATCAACCGCGGCCATGCCGCTGTTGAAATTCCAGGCGAAGTACTCGCCCGAATACGGCCCCGCCTCGACGTCCACGATGTGGTTCGCAAGGCTGACGTTGGTGGGGTTGAGCAGGCGCGAGTAGACCTCGAGCATCAGCTCCTTGCCCTCGAAGGCATCAGAGACCCACTCGGCACAGGCGTAGATGTACGTCGCGGTCCGCGTGATGACGGGCTTGGCGGCGAAAATCGCCGTCACGTTGTCGAAGATGGGGTAAGGGCCTTTGGGCAGGCGCTGGCTGGTGCCGGTCACGATGCTCTGGTAGTTGGCGCGGAAGCCGTGCTGGAGCGTGTCGAGCATCTTGGCGAGCTGGAAGCAGAGGAACTTCTGGGCCGCGAACCGCTCGATGCGGTCCTGGCGGGCCATGCTCGTCAGCTCGCGGACGCCGCTGTGCCACATGTGGTTGAGGTCGGCGTGCCCCTCATACAGGTGGCGCGTAAGGCTCGCAAGGTGCGCGCCGTACTCGCTCTTGGGATCGATGCCAAAGTGCGCGAGCTGCTCCATCACGAGGCCATTGACGTCGGTGGCCTTCGTGCTCTTCCTTCGCGGCGAGATCTGCCGCGCGTGGTCAAAGGTGGAGGTGGAGGGGTCCGGCGTCGAGGGTGCGGGCATCGTCATGGGGAATCGTAAGCAGGGTCTGGGGATGACGGTGCTGGCACCCGGAACTCGTGTGAGGGAGTGCGTGGATTGAGGTGGGATCCACTTCAGATCTTCATCACGCGCCGCACTGGCCCGTGACGACGAAGGCGGCGAGGATCTGGGCATCGGTCAGGTCCGCGTTCTCGTCGCCGTTGAGGTCGCCATCGAGCCAGTTGGCCTCGGGGTTGATAAGACCCACAAAGACCTGCGCCATCTGCTGGACATCAACGAGATCGACGTTTTCGTCCTGGTTGAAGTCGTAGCCGCAGCGTACCGCGTTCCCCGCCGCGGTCCGGAGCAGATAGAAGAGCTGCTGCAAGTCGCCCGTGCTGCTGACGTCGGTCGCGAAGACGCCGACCATGCCATCATCAAAGTCGATCCAGCTCGCAAAGCCGCGTGCGCCGGCCGCGAGCGCTCCCAGCAGCTCGCCGCCTGGGCCGCGTTCATCAAGCCACACCCCGACGCCATAATCGGCGCCATCCGTGTACGGCGTCTGGACCGGCGTGTTCGCGATCGTGATGCCCACCGCCGTCTGGCGCGTGAACATCGCGTCAACGTTTACCTCTGAGATCAGTCGAGTTCCATCGGGCGCGAGGCCGCCGCGGCGGAGCATCTCCATGAAGCGGCCAAACTCCGTCGCGTTGCTCTCGGCGCCGCCCGCGATCCGCGGATTGTCCGGCGTGCTGAGGACATACCGCGTCACCGTCAGCCCCAGTGGTCCCGCGAGGCGCTGCTGGAAGAGCGTGTTCCATGGTGCCTGGCCCACGATCTCCGCGACCGCGCCAGCCGCATGCATGGATGTGCCGCCGTAGGCGAAGACCGAGCCGGGCGGATCGAACTGCAGCGCGGGGATCGCGATGGTGTTGGCGGCCTGAAGCAGCGTCTGTGTCTGGCTGCTCACCGCCGTGCTGCTGCGCAGGCCCGAGGTGTGCGAGAAGGCCTGACGGATCGTGATCGCCGCCTTGGGCCCCGTGAAGGCGGGGATGTAGTCGCTCAGGCGCGTGTCGAGCGTGAGCGGCTGGGGCGCGTTGTCCACGAGCGACATGATCAGCGCGCCCGAGAGCGTCTTCGTCGAGGAGTCCGCGTTCGCGACGCGGTTGAGCGACCAGAGCCCGAACGCGCGGTGGTAGACGACCTCGCCGTTCTTCATGAGCAGCAGGTCAAAGCCACGGACAGGAGAGCCCACGTTCTCGCCGTCCACCGCGCCCTCGCAGAGCCCGGTAACCTCCGAGAAGTCGTAGACCTGCCCGCGCGCAGGGCCGGCGAGTGAGAGCGGCAGCCAAGCCGCGACGAGCACCGCCGCGGGGAGTGTGTGAGCACGACGACCAGGGTGCAGCATGCGGCCTCCTTCGCGGCGGAGTATGACTCCCGCAACCGCTCAACGCGGCAGTCTGCCGGCGATTGCACAGACTTCAGAGGCCACACTGGCCGCTGACCACGAACGACGCGAGCAGCTGAGCGTCTGTCAGGTCCGCGTTCTCGTCGCCGTTGAGGTCGCCGTCGAGCCAGTTAGCCTCTGCCGAGAGGAGCCCGACGAAGACCTGCGCCATCTGCTGCGCATCGAGGAGATCGACGTTCTCGTCCTGGTTGTAGTCGTAGTCGCAGGGATTGGCCGCGCACTCCGGCGCGTCCGCCGGAAGCACGGTGAGGAAGATGGGCTCGCTGGGGAACGTGTCGCACGCCGTTACACGGACGCGGAAGGTCTGATTGGCGTCCTGATCGAGCCCCGAGATCGTGAGGGTGCTGGTGTTGCTGCCCGAAACGACGGCCTGCGAACCGGTGAACGTCGGCAGTGAGCCGTCGCTGATCTCGAACCAGAAGAACTCATCGCCGCCGAAGGGGATGCCGACGTCCCAGCCGTAGCTCAGGGCACCCGCGCCACCGGCATCCACAGAGAGCTGGGTCGTGGTCCCCGCACACGCGACCACATCGGCCGGCTGCGCGAAGCTGGGTGTGGCGCAGGGCTCTGCGTTGAGCGAGAGGACATATTGCTCGTAGCCGCTGCCGCAGGAGAAGCCATCGAAGAAGCGGTGCGCGACGACGACAAGATACGTGCCACCCTCGAGCGACTGGTTCGCCTGCGCGGGAACGCACGGGTTGAAGTAGTCGGGTGACTCGGCGAATAACAATTCGCCGGCGAAGCACGCCTCGTCCAGAACCAGACGCTGGATGGCCACCACGCTCGCAAACTGCGCGCTCAGGCTGACGCTCACGTTCGAGCGCTCCTCGATCGTGAACTGGAACCAGTCCGTATCACGAAGCGACCGAGTGTTGAAGAGCGTGCCCGTGACGGGCTGGCCTGGGGTGATCGTGTCGTACGCGGCGGGCGCGACGTTGCAGCCACCGTTGAGATCCTCGCCACAGAACTGCTCGATCTCCTGGGCCGCGCCGGCTGGAACAGAGAGCGAGCACGGCGGCGGAACCAGACGGATGCTCAGGTCCATGTCCCCGAACTGCCCCGCACGCACCGAGAGGCTAAGGAGGACCGGCTGGCCCGCGACGACATCGAGCACGAGCCGGACACGGTCACCGACGAACCCAATGCTCCCGCCCCCGGAGCACGCACGCACCGAGCTGCCGCAGCCGTCGAAGTACGCGGAAAGGACCGGAGTCGCGGCACCGCCCGCACCGCCGCCGGCGGAGATGACCGCCTTGCCCGTCTGCGTCGGTGTGTAGAGGAACCAGATGTCCTTCGCCGCGAGCGCGGGGAAGGCCGGAGTGCCGTAGCAGGGCGTGAAGCCGTCGTTGGTCGCGCCCTGGTTCGTGCCCACCCAGGCGGGCTCGCCCGGGGCCGCATCCTCACCCAGCGGCAGCGCATTCTCGCAGTTGTCGTTGGCCGGCGGCGGGAACGGCACGGTGTTGCCAACCAAGATCGCCATCTCAAGGTAGCTGGTGCCAGGAAGGAAGAAGCCAAGCTGGATCGAGTCCGTCGTCGTGACGTCCCAGGCCGTCGGGTTGGCCGTCACGCTCGAAGCGCCACCAGCGACCAGCGCCAGCCAGTAGACGCCCGAGGGGAGCGTCGCCCCATCCTGACCCGCAAGGCGCGGCGTACTAGGCGGGTTCCGCGCATCGAGAGAGCCGAAGGAGAGCCCGGCGCCGATGCCGTCCGGGAAGCTCCCGTCCACATCGTCGGTCGCGACGAGATTGCCCGCGTTGTCGTACAACGCGAGGAAGAGATCACCCCCTTCGTAGATGCGGGTGTCAACGTCGAAGAAGAGCGGCGACGTGACAGTGTCGGTGAGGTTGAATCGGAGCCACTTGACCGTCAGAATCTCGCCACCGCCAAAGTCGAAGAGGTTGAATGGCAGGTTCACGTACTCCGTCGTGGACGGCGGCGTCGCCGGCGCCGTGATGTCGCCGACGTCGAAGAAGGTCGCCGGCTGGGCCTGCACGAGTGACGTGCCCGGCAGCAGCATCATGGCCGGGACCAGCATCGCGAGCCCCGCGCGGAAGAGATCAGACCAACTCCCAGAACGACAACAGACGTGGTTTGGCATGAGGCGATCTCCGGATCACAGGCAATCAACACCAGCAACTGCGAACAGGCGGCCACCGCGAGTCGGCCCGCCGGAAAATGCTACCATGAATCCGCTGCATTCACCCACCCTGTTCAGACATTTTTCAGATATATTTCAGATTAGCCTCCCTCCGAAGTTCTAGTACCATGGAAACCACTTGCCTCGCGAGCTGAAAGCCCATCCCGTCCGAGCAACCTCAGACTCGACCCCAGACCGCGCCTGGGCCGAGCGCGTGGCCGCACGCCTCCGCGGCGAGCTTGGAAATCTCCTCCAGACGCTCGAGCCGGCCCAGCGCCGGGCCACCGCCATGGCCCGCCTGTTCGACCTGCAAGTCCCCTTGTGCCACAGGGTTGTGGCGGGCATCCGCGAGTCCGGACCCGCCGGCCAGGTGCTCGGCGCCTTCCCCGGCGTTGAAGGTCTGCGCATGTTCCTGAACGCCGCCAGATCGGCCGGCTGCCCCGCCAAGGCCGTCGCCAGCGCGGCGGGCGCCGTCGACGAGTTTGAGTCGCTCATCGTCCAGTCCGGGGGCAGCCAGCGCCGGCTCGTCGCGGCCCTCATGACGCCCGGCGGCGAGGGCGCCGGTGCGCTGGTCCGCCAGCGACGCAACGCGCTCGCCCTCGAGGATGCACGCCGGCGCGGCTTCGAAGCCCTCGTCGAGCAGATCGGCTGCGTCGCCGACACGCTCGTCGTAGTCCGGGTCTACGCCCCCGCCGCGACGCCCCGATTCGCGGGAGACCTCGACGTGACCGGCGCGATCGGGCGCGTCGGCTTCACCCGAACCTCGGCGGGCATGCCCTTCATGATCGCCCACCACCGCAGCCCCGCGCTCGATGACCCCGGCAAGTCGGGCAGTCCGGCCTGGTCCCTCATGGAGGAGTTCTGCACGACGCCCCTCCCCAGAGTCGTGCTCGAAGAGCGCGGCGACGTGCGCTTCGGCGTGGTTGACCCCAACTTCGAGGTTGGCGGCCCGATCGACATCTTCGCCGGTCCCTTCACCGGAAGGAATGTCGTGATCCGCGAGGGCGCATCGCTGTATCTGAATGCCGGGACGAAGTGCTCGAGCCCCGCGGAGTGGCTGGTGACGGACGTGTACGTGCCGCGGGCGTGGGCGACGGACCTTGGATGTGCCGCGGGCGTGTACCGCGCGGGGATCCTGGGCGATGTCTCCGGCCCCACCTCGCGCCGGTGGTTCGACAGGCTTCCGATCACGCTGACGCCGGGACTGCTCGGGCGCGGGCTGGCGGGCGCGGAGATGGAGCGCTTCGATCACCACGCGGAGTTCACGGCGCGCGTCTTCGAGGGCGCGGGCGTCGACCCGCGCGACTTCACCGGGTTCCGGCTCAGCGTGCACTATCCCATGATGGAGGTCCAGTACGTGCTGAGCTTCGAGCACGAAGAAGACCCCGAACCCTCGGGTGGCGCGGAGCCTGCGACGCCGTGACGTCCGCGGATGATCGGACGGCGGGCAGTTTCAGATGGGACAGACGCCCGTGACGACGAAAGCGGCGAGGAGCTGCGCGTCGGTGAGGTCGGCGTTCTCGTCGCCGTTGAGGTCGCCGCCCAACCAGTTGGCTTCGGGGTTGATAAGACCCACAAAGACCTGCGCCATCTGCTGGACATCAACGAGATCGACGTTTTCGTCCTGGTTGAAGTCGTAGCCGCAGCGTACCGCGTTCCCCGCCGCGGTCCGGAGCAGATAGAAGAGCTGCTGCAAGTCGCCCGTGCTGCTGACGTCGGTCGCGAAGACGCCGACCATGCCATCATCAAAGTCGATCCAGCTCGCAAAGCCGCGTGCGCCGGCCGCGAGCGCTCCCAGCAGCTCGCCGCCTGGGCCGCGTTCATCAAGCCACACCCCGACGCCATAATCGGCGCCATCCGTGTACGGCGTCTGGACCGGCGTGTTCGCGATCGTGATGCCCACCGCCGTCTGGCGCGTGAACATCGCGTCAACGTTTACCTCTGAGATCAGTCGAGTTCCATCGGGCGCGAGGCCGCCGCGGCGGAGCATCTCCATGAAGCGGCCAAACTCCGTCGCGTTGCTCTCGGCGCCGCCCGCGATCCGCGGATTGTCCGGCGTGCTGAGGACATACCGCGTCACCGTCAGCCCCAGTGGTCCCGCGAGGCGCTGCTGGAAGAGCGTGTTCCATGGTGCCTGGCCCACGATCTCCGCGACCGCGCCAGCCGCATGCATGGATGTGCCGCCGTAGGCGAAGACCGAGCCGGGCGGATCGAACTGCAGCGCGGGGATCGCGATGGTGTTGGCGGCCTGAAGCAGCGTCTGTGTCTGGCTGCTCACCGCCGTGCTGCTGCGCAGGCCCGAGGTGTGCGAGAAGGCCTGACGGATCGTGATCGCCGCCTTGGGCCCCGTGAAGGCGGGGATGTAGTCGCTCAGGCGCGTGTCGAGCGTGAGCGGCTGGGGCGCGTTGTCCACGAGCGACATGATCAGCGCGCCCGAGAGCGTCTTCGTCGAGGAGTCCGCGTTCGCGACGCGGTTGAGCGACCAGAGCCCGAACGCGCGGTGGTAGACGACCTCGCCGTTCTTCATGAGCAGAAGGTCAAAGCCGCGGACAGGAGAACCGACGTTCTCACCGACCACCGCGCCCTCGCAGAGCGCGGTGACCTCCGAGAAGTCGTAGACCTGCCCGCGCGCGTGGCCGGCGAGCATGAGGGGCAGGCAGGCCGCGGCGATCAGTGCGGCGGGAAGTGTGCGAGCAGAGCCACGGCGCAGCATGCGGCCTCCTTCACGGCGGGGACTCTTCCCGCGACGGCCTAACGCGGCAATCTGCCTCTGATTGCCGCGACTTCACACGCCGCACTGGCCGGTGACGACGAAGGCGGCGAGGAGCTGAGCGTCGGTGAGGTCGGCGTTTTCGTCGCCGTTGAGGTCGCCATCAAGCCAGTTGGCTTCGGGCGTCAGCAGTCCGACAAACACCTGCGCCATCTGCTGGGCATCGAGGAGGTCGACGTTTTCGTCCTGGTTGAAGTCGTAGTTGCAGGCGACGGGCGGCGGCGTGATTTCGACGGTGGCGATGGCTGTTGTTACTCCGCCGCAGGCGTTGGAGAAGACGGCGGTGTAGTCGCCGCTGTCGCTGGATTGTGCGTCTGTGATGGTGAGCGTGGCGGTGGAGAGGAGGGTGGGGGAGGGGAGGGGGCCGCTGGCGCCGATGACGGTGCCGCCGCCGGGAGAGGCGCCGCCGGGGCCGCTCGATATGGGTGCGCCGTTGCGACGCCACTGGACGGAGACATTCGCGTAGCCGTTGGCGGGTGTTGAGGTGAGGGTGAGCGTTTGGCCTGCGGCAAGGGCCTGCGGCTGGGGCTGGTGGGTGATTACCGGGATGTTGGTTTCGGTCCAGCGGGCGAAGTAGGCGGAGGGGCTTGGTCCTGCGGTGGTGAAGGTGCCCCCGGCGAGCAGTTCGCCGCTGGGCATCACACTCAGAGCCGTGACAGCGGGAGGAACGAAAAAGTAGTCTTGACCAAACGCGCCATCGCCCAATGGCGACCATGCGGTCCCGTTCCAACGGGCGATGTTGCTCGCCGCCACGCCCCCGGCTGTGGAGAACTCACCCCCGGCGATCAGATCGCCATTTGGCAGCATGGCAAGCGTGCTGACTTTGGTGTTAGCGGATGGACCAGTTATGCCTGTGCCGAAGGGTGACCAGGCTGCTTCCTCCTCATTCCAACGCGCGATCCTATTCACGCTCACTCCCTCGGCAGTGATGAAGTCTCCCCCCGCGATAATGTCCCCATTTGGCATCGCGGCCAACACGAAGACGCTCCTGCCCATGCCCTCGCCCAATGGCGACCAGGCCATTCCGTCCCAGCGCGCAATCCTGTTCGCGCTCACGCCACCGGACATGGTGAACGCACCACCGGCGACCAGGTCACCATTGGACAGCACGGCCAGGGCGGAAACGGAGCCGTTCATGCCCGTACCCAAAGGCGACCAGGCGGTGCCATTCCAGCGGGCGATATTGTTTGCGTTGACGCCTCCGGCGGTCGTAAAGCTGCCGCCCGCGATCAGGTCGCCATTGGGCATCACCGCGAGGGCGTTGACTGACAGAATTGAATCACCGCCCATGCCCGTACCCAGAGGCGACCATGCGGTCCCGTTCCAGCGGGCGATCCTGCTCGCAGTCACACCTCCGGCAGTGGAGAAGTCGCCTCCGGCGATCAGATCGCCATTGGGCAGCACCTCCATCGCATACACGGAATTGTTCATGCTCGTGGTTAAGGGGGACCAGGAATTCCCGTCCCATTCGGCGATCCATCCCCACAATCCAGCGCCAACCAAATAGCCGTTGGGCCCTATGGCCAGTGCGCTGATGTGACGGTCCACGCCCACGCCCAAGAACGTCCATTCCGTACCGTTCCAGCGGGCGATGTGGGTTGAACTCACGCCACCGGCTGCGGAGAACTCACCCCCGGCGATCAGGTCACCATTGGGCAGCACGGCCAGCGTGTTGACACTGTACCCATTTATGCCCGTGCCGAGTGGCGACCACGAGGTTCCGTTCCAGCGAGCGATCCTCCACGCGCTCACGCCACCGGCTGTCAAGAACGAACCCCCGGCGATCAGGTCACCGTTGGACAGCACTGCCAGCGTGAAGACGCCATCGTTCATGCCCGTGCCCAGTGGCGACCACGAGGTTCCGTTCCAGCGAGCGATCCTGTTCGCGCTTACGCCACCGGCTCCCAAGAACGAACCCCCGGCGACCAAGTCACCATTGGGCAGGACGGCGAGTGCAGAGACGGAGCCGCTCACGCCCATACCCAAAGGCGACCAGGCGGTGCCGTTCCAGCGGGCGATATTGTTTGCGTTGACGCCTCCGGCGGTCGTGAAGTTGCCCCCGGCGACCAGATCGCCATTGGGCAGCACGGCCAGTTCGGAAACGGCGCCGTTCATGCCCGTACCCAGAGGCGACCAGGCGTTGCCATTCCAGCGGGCAATAAAGTTCACGGTCACGCCTCCTGCGGTGGTGAAGTTTCCCCCGGCGACCAGATCGCCACCAGGCAGAACCGCGAGCGTGCTGACGATGCCGCTCATGCCCGTGCCCAAGGGTGCCCAGCTGGTGCCGTTCCAGCGGGCGATCCTGTTCGCCCTCACACCTCCGGCAGTGGTGAAGTCGCCTCCGGCGATTAGATCGCCATTGGGCAGCACGGCCAGTGCGATGACGGAGCTGTTCATGCCCGTACCCAAAGGCGACCAGGCGGTGCCGTTCCAGCGGGCGATACCAAAATAATTGATCCCAACGCCGAAAAAACGGCCCCCGGCGACTAGAGTGGCTGCCTGAGGTCCGGCCCCATCAGGATCCCACACTGTCGTGGCAAAGACGTCGTCACTGAGTCCCGGTACACCTTGTCCCGGCAGCCATTGGCCGCCGCAGGGCTGGGCTTTTGCTGGCATCGCGCAGGTGAGAAGCAGCAGTATGCAGGCCGCGACGGAAGAGAAGAGGGCTGCGGTGGACTGAGTTTTCATGGGGTTCCCCTTGATGCGATCTCCGGGGAGGAGCGTACCGATGCGAATGGATGTTCGCAAGGGGTTTGGCATTGGATTTCGAGTCTTAATCTGTGCAGGCCGGGGGAAACACGAGGCGGCGGCGGGGGCCGAAGGTGTTATAGGACCACGCGGGAGTCCTTTCGGTTTGGTTCCAGATCAGTTTCTTTGGTCTGGCGGGCTAGTGCCTTGCTCGGGCGGCCCGGCTCTTCGAGCCGGCACCTGCCACGGAGTGGCAGGCCACCCAAAGGCTGCCGCTCGATGAGGGAGGAAGCTGCTCGACGAGTGCGTCGTTGGTTGTGGTCGCAGCCGCGGCGCGGCGGTGATTGCGATGTTGGCCGGGCCGCGGCTTGTTCGGCGCGATGGACATCGAGTCCACGATCATCACCTCAGAGCAGGTGATGGTTGTGGCACTTTGGAGGGTGGCACTTTGGAGCCGTGGTGCTGGTCGATGTTGGATTTGGGAGGCGAAGCCCGAAGGCACCCCGGGCTTGCGCCCTGGGGCTCGGAAGGATTGGCTCGGAAGGAATGGCTCGGAAGGACTAGGCGCCGCACTGGCCCGTCACGACGAAGGCCGCGAGGAGCTGTGCGTCGGTGAGGTCGGCGTTCTCGTCGCCGTTGAGGTCGCCGTCGAGCCAGTTGGCTTCGGGGGTGATCAGGCCGACGAAGACCTGGGCCATCTGCTGTGCGTCGGTGAGGTCGATGTTCTCGTCGCGGTTGAAGTCATACTCGCACGCCAGCGGCAGCGTCGCGACGTAGCCGAGGTAGCGCTGCGTCGTCGTGTTATACGCCCAGCCTGCGATCACGCGGCCGGCGTCGTCGGTGAAGGTCTCGCGCAGGCGGATGTTGGCCGGGATGGTGATGCTCGCGTTGGCGAGGATCTGGCGCAGCGAGCGCATGCCGCGCTGCGGCGTCCAGACGAAGGCCTCCCAGCTGCCGACGCCGCCGTTGATGAAGGAGCCGACGATGGTGTTGCCATCGGCGGAGCAGTCAAAGCCGTACGTCGAGCCCTGCGGCAGGCCGGGGAGTGAGCCCAGGTCCTGATAGCCGCCGCTTTGAGTCCAGCGGAAGGCGCGGTTGACGAAGGAGTTGCCGGGGCCAAAGCCGCCGCCGGTGCCGATGATGACCGAGCCATCCGCGCTCGAGGCATAGCCCGAGGAGACGGCTGGGAAGGGGGCGGGCATGTTGCCGATGTTGGTCGGAGTGAGCGAGCCATTCTGCCAGAGGGCGCCGAAGTAAAACTCGTTGTCGGTGTCGGGGTCGAAGTCGCCCGTGGCGCCGGTGCCGAAGATGGTCTGGCCATCGGCCGAGACGCCCTCGACGGTCGAGAAGAGGAGGATGTCGTCGCCGCTGGAGTTGTTGATGTCCTCGAGGGCTTCGAGGCCGTTCTCGGAAAGACGCCAGCCCTGCTGGTACGGATCGCCGAAGTTGGTGCCTGAGGAGCCGACGACGGTGTTGCCATCCGCCGAGACGCCAACCGCGTAGGAAAGGTTGGCGCCGGGCAGGCCGGAGATGTTCACAACGCCGGTCTCGCTGCGCCACACGAAGGCGTTGACGCTCGCCAGCGGCCCGCCGCCGAGGGACCCGACGACGACGGATCCATCGGCACTCATCGCAAGCCCGATGAGGTCAGAGCCGAAGGGATCCTGAATGTTGACGCGCGTGTTCGTCGCGAGGTCGAGGGTGTACACATAGAGGGGTCGGGGTCCGGTCTGGGAGTTCTGCAGCGAGACGAGCACCTTGGTGCCATCGCCCGAGACATCCTGGATCACGGCGTAGTCAAACCCGGCATCGGGCGCGATGGTGCGGAAGCTGCCCTGGCCGAGGGCGGATCCGGAAGCAGCGAGGAGCGAGAGGACGGGCAGCACGCAGGAAAGGTTCGAGCAACGCATCTTCAGATCTCCCGCACCGGAGGCTGGCCCGGCGTGCGGGCTGTTCCGACGTACCTGTGGACAACACACGAAAGCGAAGGCCCGGGACCCTCCGGGCCAGAAGTCTCCGGTGCGCAGTGTACTGGATTGCCGCCGCATCGCGTCCGGACTGGTGCAGGTTTCATGCGATTTTTGAAGCATGACCGTCCCCGGGGCACCCTTGGGCCCTTTCGAGCATGCTCGGAAGAGAAGTCACTACCAGCAAAGTGGGCCAGCACCGGCGGGGGATTCCCGCCGGTGCTGGGTTAGAGCGGTCGCTGACAGCTCGTGGGTCGCGTTTAGATCGGGCAGACACCAGTCACGACGAAGGTGGCGAGGATCTGCGCGTCGGTGAGGTCGGCGTTCTCGTCTCCGTTGAGATCACCATCGAGCCAGATCGGGTCGGGGACGAGCAGCCCCACAAAGACCTGCGCCATCTGCTGTGCGTCCGTCAGGTCGACATTCTCGTCCTGGTTGAAGTCGTAGTTGCACTCGGCGTTGCAGGCCGGGTCGGTGAGGCTCAGGATCTGCAAGCTCGCGGGCGTTGCGGTGACGCTGCCGCAGGGGCTCGTGAGGACGCTGCGGACGCGGGCGAGGGCGCCGGGCGTGTTTGCGGTGAAGGTGATGGTGGAGGTTGCGCTGCCGCCGACGGTGCCGACGCCGATGACCGGGCCGTCGACGAGCGGGGTCCAGACACCGGGCGCGGCGGGGAGCTCGATCTCCCAGACGTAGGTGAAAGGGCCGCTGCCCGTTGCGGTGACGTTGAAGGTTGCGGGTTCGTCGGCGCAGGTCTGGACGGAGCCGCTGGCGTTGAGAAGACTGTTGCCCAGGCACAGGGGCACGGTGGAGAGATGGATGCGCACGCGTGCGACGTCCTCGCGAGGGATGCGCAGGCCCGAGACCTTCACGCGTCCATCGGCCTCGGCGTTCACAAGGCCCTGCTGCGTGACGAGGTTGGTCGCGAGGTTGAGCACGTACCAGTAGATCGGCGTGCCGTTCGGGGGTGAAAAGGCCTGCGGCTTGCGCGGGGCGAAGTCTGCTGTGAATTGCGTGACTGGAGCGTTGTCGATCGACGCGGGCGCAAGGCCCGTTGCCCAGACGGTGCACGCCCAGCCGGTTGGCTGATCGACGATCGTCGTGGTGTCCCAGTCGAGGTAGCCGCCCCAGGTACCCCAGGCATCGCCCATGTCCGGGTCGCCCGCGCCGGGATCGGGCTGGCGGCCCGGGAGTGTGTCGGACTGATCAACGTTGAAGAAGCCGGGGTAGCTCTGGCTGACGCGGTACTTGGTGGTGAGGTACTGGCCCGAGGCGCGCTGCGTGCGGACGGGCGCGATCCACTGGCCGATGTCGGGCCAGGGACCGGGGTTGCCGTCGGTGGCGTCGTTCTCTTCGGTGTTCCACTTTTCGACGCCGTGCTCGCGCTCGTCCCAGAAGATCATGAGGCCCTTCTCGGTTGCTTCGAGATCGTCGAGAACGGCTCGCTGGCCGGGGCTCCAGGCGGCGGAGGACTCCTGGTCGCGCTTGCCGTAGAAGAAGCGGGTCTGAGCGAAGTCGCGCTGCGTTGCCGAGAGGCGATTGGTGACGTCGAAGACGTCGGTGACGCCCAGCGTGACGCCGCCGGGGCCGGTGAGGTTGGTGGCGAGATTGTCGGTCCAGTTTCCGATCAGGAAGTTGTCGCGAGGGCCCGGCGGAATCGTGAGATCGCTGGCGGGGGTGTAGCAGACGACCGAGGCGTAGCGCTCCGGATGGAGACGCGAGAGATGCGAGATGCCGCGCCCGCCCGCGCTGTGCCCGATCGCAGCGATGCGCTGGCGATCAACGGGATAGGGCGAATTCACCGAGGTGATCCAGTCCATGATCCAGTAGACGCGTTGCTGGGTGTAGTTGGAGACGATCGCGGCGGCGGGCGGGGCCACGCGCGCGCCCGGGAAGAAGGGATCGACGATGGAGGCGTAGCCGAACCAGCCGGTGTTGCTTCGTTCGAGCGCCCCGCCGACGTTGGCGAAGTACGTGTCATCAGGCGTGACGACGACGCCATCGCTGAGTGTGAGAGAGACATTGGCGCGAGCGGGCACGCCGGGAAGGAAGAGCTGGTACTCGCCGCCGCCGCCGTGGTGCGCGAAGAGCGCGGAAGCCGGCCCAGCGGGCAAGCCGCCCACCGGAGAGGTCACGACGAAGACATGGGGCACGCCGTTCTTGTCAAAGTCGCCCATGACCGGGACATCGGGGCGCCGGTTGTTGATGTCATCGCGTCCATCCGCCCACACCACGAACGCGGTGTAGGGGTTGCCCGCGGGCGTGGTGCCATTGAACTGCGGATGCGGCCTCACCGGGTTCGCTGCGGGGTTGAAGCCGAAGGCGGTTGCGTCGCTGTTGGCCGCGTTCACGACGACGCTGCCCGTGTCAACAACAGCGAAGAAGAGGTTGCCCGCGGCCCGTGGCGTGTACGCGAAGACACCCTCGTCGGGTGCGAGCAGGTACGTGCCGCCGCCGGGGGTTGGAATCGTGAGCCGCGCGGCGGGCGCGAGCGCCGTGAGGCGAGCGCCGGTGTACTCGGTGAAGAACATGCGGCCCACGCGCTGCATGCCGGCGATGTTGGCCTGTGCCGCGGCAGAGGCGTAGATCTCCACCGTGTCCGTCGGCACCGCGGGCGGCGCCGGCTGCTGCCAGACCACAAAGACCTGACCCGCGGCCTCCCAGGCGCGGACGTTGAAGGGCTGGGCGAGCGCCTCGGGCGTGATCGCTGCGCCGGCCAGCAAGGTGGCCAGCGTGGTGGCCAGCGTAGTGAGCAGGCCGGCACTGCGGGCGAGTGCGGCCGGACGGGTGAGAGGCACGCTGATGGGCTTGCTCATGGCTTTCTCCTGTGGTTGCTGGTTTGGACTTCATGGGCAACGCTCGGTTGCCAACCATCTACGCGACAGGCGTCTGCGCCGGGGACAAACAAACCGGGCAATCGGACTGATATCATCGCGTTGTGCGTGCATGCGACTCCACGATGCCGTTGCCGATGCCCCTGTGCTTCTGGATCGGTCCATAGATCTGCGGAGTGCTCGCGTGACGCAGTCGCAAGACCAACCCCACGACCCTGATCTCGATCGGTCCCCTGATGAACTTCAACCTCAGCTCGCTCGCGGCCTGGGCGAGTGGTTCACTCCGGAGATCTATGAGTCCCTTCGCGCCCTCGCCGCGGCCCGATTGCGTCACGAGTCGCCCGGCCACACGCTCCAGCCCACGGCGCTGGTGCACGAGGCGTACGTCAAGCTCTCCGCGCAGGATCGAGCGTCGTGCGGCGGTCGAGAGCACTTCCTGGCGCTCGCGAGCCAGGCGATGAGGCGGATCCTGGTCGATCATGCCCGCGGACGCCGCAGTCAGAAGCGTGCCGGCGCGGAGCGACTCCCGCTCGAAGAGATCTCAATCCAGATCGAGGGTGAGGACGTGGATCTGGAGGCGCTGGATGCGGCGCTTGACCAGCTCGCGGAGCTCAGCCCGCGTCAGGCGCGCGTCGTGGAGCTTCGCTACTTCGGAGGGCTCGAGGTTGAGCAGGTCGCCGCGGTGCTCGGAGTTTCCGAGGGCACAGTCAAGGGCGACTGGCGGGTGGCGCGCGTGTGGCTGCGCGAGCACGTGGAGCTGCGCGAGAAGCGACTGGACGGTGGCGCATGAGCGATGGTGCGCATGATCGCCTGAGCGATCTCTTTCTTCGCGTGGTCGATCTCGATCCGGTGTCGCGAAGCGAGATACTCGACCGGGAGTGCGCCGATGATCCCGCCCTGCGCTCGCGCGTAGAGCGATTCATCGAGAATGACCGGCGCGACTCTGCGCTCGATGTCCCCATCGGGTCGGGCGTGACCGAAGCGATCGTTCAGCGCCCACCACCTCGGCAGCTCGGCGGGTACTCGATCGTTTCGCTCCTCGGCCGTGGCGGCATGGCGACCGTCTATCGCGCAAGGCAGGAGAACCCCGCCCGCGATGTTGCGATCAAGGTCCTTGATCTCAGCGGACCAAGCCGCGAGCTCGCTCGACGCTTCGCCCTGGAAGCGCAGGTTCTCGCACGACTCTCCCATCCGGGCATCGCGACCATCTACGAGACCGGCGTCGAGGGCGATCGTGCGGCGGTCGCACGTGCGTACATCGCGATGGAGTTCGTGGAGGGCGTGCCGCTGACGCGTTGGGCCAGAGAACAGTCGCTCTCTGCACAGGATCGGGCCTCACTCCTGGCCAGAGTCTGCGACGCTGTTCAGCACGCTCATCAGCGCGGCGTGATCCATCGTGATCTCAAGCCCGCCAACATCCTCGTCACGCCCGAGGGTGCGCCCAAGGTCCTGGACTTCGGCGTGGCTCGCCTCACGACCGATGTGACCTGCACCATCCCGGGCATGGTCGTCGGGACGCTCGCGTACATGAGCCCCGAGCAGCTCGAAGGTTCCAAGGAGGCCATCGACACACGCACCGACATCTATGCGCTCGGTGTTCTGCTCTTTGAGCTCTTCATGCAGAGGACTCCCGTTGACCTCTCCGGGCTGAGCCTTGCGGAGGCGATGGCTCGATCACGCTCGGCCTCGACGCCCGCCTCGTCGCCCGCCGCGATGCCCGGAGCGCCCGCGGAGATCGCGAGCATCTACGCCAAGGCCACGCACCCCGACGCCGCGCTCCGCTACGCGTCCGCCGCGGCCATGGCCGAGGACCTCCGGCGCTGGATCCGGCACGAGCCGATTCTTGCCCGACCCGCGAGCCTGCGCTACAGCGCGATCAAGTGGGCCCGCCGCAACCCCGCGCTTCTGGCCGTCAGCATCGCGGCGGCACTCGCGACCATTGGCGGGCTCGGCGCCTTCGCCTGGCAGACGCGTGTCGCTCGCGATGCCACGCGCGTGGCGCAGCAGGAGACCCGCGCCGCCGAGGCCGTCACCACGTTCATTGAGCGGACCTTCGGTTCGCTCAACGGAAGGTCCGAGGGCCCCAACGTCCGCGTGGCTGACATGCTCGATCGGGCCGCGGCGATCAATGCGCGTGACAACATCGAATCACCCGAGGTCATGGCGCGCCTCGCGAGCCTCTTTGGTCGCTCGTATCTGTCGCTGGGCCTGCTCGAGAAGGGAATCGAGCAGTTCACACTCGCGGTCGACTCCTTCCCGGTCCAGGACTCGGAGCACGCGCTGGTGGCGCGTCAGTTCCTGGCCAACACGCTGCGGCGCACACCCGAGCGTCAACGCGGACTCGCGATGGCGGTTGCCGTGCTCGAAGATCGCCGACGCATCTCCGGTCCCGATGCCACCCAGACGCTCTTTGCACTTCGGTCGGTGGGCCTGCATCAGATGACCGCGGGCGATTACGCCGGCGCGCTGCGCTCGATCAGGGAGGCGGTCGCCGGGTACGACCGTGTCGTCGGTCCTCAGGACGAGGACGCGATGCACACGCTGGCGGACCTGGCCTCGGTGCACGCGGCCCGCGGCGAGCACGCGGCGGCGCTGGAGATCCTTGGCCCGCTGCACACGCGCGCGCTCGCGACGCTCAAGCCCAATCACCCTACCACGGTCAATGTTGCGATGCGGCTCGCGGCGATGTACTCGGACACGGGCGAGCCAGCGCGGGCGGAGACGATCTGCCGCGAGTGTCTCGCCTCTGCCGGGACGAGTCTGGGTCCGCAGCATCCGCTCCGGCGCCGGCTCACGATGGAGCTGGGAAGGGCGCTGCGGCTTCAGGGCCGTGTGGGCGAAGCGCTGGAGGTCCTTCGGCCCGCGGCCGATGCGGTGCCACCGGCCGAGGGTGACTTGGCGGGCGGGCTCGACCTGCTGGCGGAGTTGGCCCGGTCTCTGCGGGAGGCAGGGCATCCGGAGGCCGCGGCACCGATCATCGAGCAGATCCGCAGCGCGGACCGGGATGAGCCGCGCCACGCCGGAAGCCCGGCGGCGCGGCGGGCGATGATCCTGGGCGATGCGCCCTGAGCGTTCGGGCGCCGCCGCGCGAGTGTGCGGTGTGCCGATACACTCGGGCATGAACGCATGGCTCGCGTGGCTGCTTCATCCTTGGGTCATGTTGATCGCCGCGGGCGTGCTGGAGGTGGTCTGGGCGCTGGGGCTGCCTCGGACTGTGGGCTTCACGCGGCTGTGGCCGAGCGTGTGGGTGCTGGCGGCGATGGCCGCGAGCTTTGTGCTGCTTGCGAGCGCGGTGCGCACGATCCCTGTGTCGATCGCGTACCCGATCTGGGTCGGCATCGGCGCGACGGGCGCGTATGTCGGCGGCGTGCTGATCCTCGGTGACAAGTGGCAGCCGATCCATCTGCTCTTCATCGCGATGATCGTGGGAGGCGTGGTGGGGCTGAAGGCCGTGGGCCACACGCCGTAGCGCGTGCGTGCGCTCGCGCTGGCTACTTCTCTCGCGTCAGTTCGAATCGCATCTTCTCGCCGTGCTCCTTGCCTTCCTTGTAGTGGGTCCACTCCTGCACGGCGTGGTCGGCATCGGTGATGGTGAGCGTGACGCCGCCCATGTATCCCTCGTCCTTGGCGCGAAGGTTCGTCACATCGCGGAACTGGAAGGGGAAGACGCCCGGCGCCGACTCCTTCACGCATTGCATGCGTGGCTGGTTGCCCGCGGCGCAGTAGTGCGTCACGACCAGCACCTCGTGGGCGCCGTCCTTTCCGATGCGGTCGAGGTGGTACATGTTGGTCATCTCATGTGCCGAGCCGGGGAACATGATCTCGCGGACCGCGCTGCCGCCGGCAGTGACCTTGTAGATGGATGCGATGATCTGCTTGCCCTCTGGGCCTTGCGTGGTCCACGTCCCCTCGAGCTTCTTGATCGCGTCGAGCATCGATGGTGCCGCGGCGGGCGCGGCCTGTGCGGGCTCTGCCTTCTGCGCTGCCGCGGGCTGATTCTGCGTCAGGCCTGCGAGCATCGCACCACCGGCGACCAGTGCCGCGCTCGTGAAGAGAATGCTGACACTGCGAAGGCTGAGGCACGTGCCATGGGAGATCCTCTCGGAGAAGGCGCTAGGCACTGGGCACTTGGCACTAGGGGACGGAGAGGGAAGCAGTCAGTTGATGGCGAGCTTGATCACGGGCTTAT
>JBBASU010000026.1:0-49289 GCA_040399065.1 Phycisphaerales bacterium
TTGATCCACTCCAAACACACGCCAAACTAGGCGCATGATCTCGCAAACGACCACACCCCACATCGACCTCCACCTCGCAACCCTCTCAGAAGCCGACCTCGCCCTCCTCACCGACTGGCTCGAGTCCGACCACCCACTCCCCGAGCTCGCCCGCCGCCACGGCCTCTCACTCCTCGCCCTCGCGAAGTGGGCCACGCGGCCCGACATCGCCGCGGCCTTGCAAGCCCTCCGCTCCCTCCACGAGTCAAGAGCGAGGCTCAAGGCCACCGCCGCCGCGCCCGATGCCGTCGAGACGTTGAGCGCCATCGTCGCTACAGGCAACCCCACCAACGCCCAGGAGATCGTCCGCCGCGCCGCCGCGGGCATCCTGCGTCTTGCCTTTCGCGATCGCAAAAGTGACAAGACCAGAAACAAGACCAGCCACAAGACCAGCCACCTGCCCAATCACTCGCTCCCAAGGCAGCCAACCCACAACGCCCCTGCCACCGAACCGGGGTCACCACAGCCGCCAGCAGCCACACCCCCAGCCGCAACAGATCAACACCACCGAGCCTCGACGCCCGCGATCACACACCCGCGCGAAACTCACCCCAGCCCCGAGCCAGCCATCCGTCACATTGACCCCGCCCCCGTCTCGCAACTCGCGCCGCCCTGCAGCATCACCATCGAACCATCAGCGCAAGCCGCGCCGCCACCCGGCGCAGTGCAGCACGCGCGCGCCGCCGCGCATCGCGTGCAAACCGCACAGGCCCTTTGCGTTTCTGGTTAGTGGATGCCTTCGGCCGCGAGCCACCGCTCCGCATCGAGCGCGGCCTGGCAGCCCATGCCCGCCGCCGTCACGGCCTGCCGGTAGTGCTCGTCCGCCACATCGCCCGCGGCGAAGACGCCCGGAATATTCGTGTACGAGTTGCGTTGCTTGAGCTCCAGATACCCCTTCTCATTGGTCTCAAGCCCCGCACCCTTCAGGAACTTCGTCGTTGGCGTATGGCCAATCGCAATGAAGAGTCCCTTGACCGCAAGCGTGCTCTTCTCGCCCGTCACCGTGTCCTCGAGCAGAACCGCCTCGATGTGGCTCTCACCGATGCAGTCGATCACGGCCTTGTTCCAGTGCACCTTCGCGTTCGGACGCGAGAGGAATCGCTGCTGCATGATCTTGCTGGCGCGAAGGGAGTCACGACGATGGATCAGGTGCACGGTCTTCGCAAACTTCGTGAGGTACGTCGCCTCTTCCATCGCGGTGTCGCCGCCCCCCACCACCGCAAGCTCCTGCCCGCGGAAGGCCGGCAGCGCACCATCACACACCGCGCACGCCGAAACGCCGCCGCCGCTGGTCGCCAGCCGCATCTCATTGGGCAGTCCGAGCCAGTTCGCCGTCGCGCCCGTCGCGATGATGACAGCGTGGGCCTTCGCAACTGTCCCGTTGCTCAGCTTGAGCTCAAAGGGCCGCTTGGTGAAGTCGCAGTGTTCGACATCCTCACCCACGACCGTGGTCCCGAAGCGCTCGGCCTGCGCCTGGAACTTGGTCATCATCTCCGGACCCATGATGCCATGCTCAAAGCCCGGGTAGTTCTCAACCTCGGTCGTGAGCATCAGCTGCCCGCCGGGCAGGATCGGCCCCGGATCCTGCTTGGCAATGCCGCAGAAGACAATCGGGTTGAGCTGAGCCCGCGCCGCATAGATCGCGGCGGTCCACCCCGCCGGCCCCGAGCCGATGATGACAAGCTTGTGAACGCCGCTCGAATTGGACTGGTTGGACATGAAAACTCCGTCCCGATGAAGACCGACCTGCGTGCCAGCCCGAGTGCCGATCCTGCCGCCGAACTACTTGAGGTCGCCGCGGTCAATCAGGTTCTGGCGATAGAGCGAAAGCACCGGCGGGAAGAGCAGGTAGTCCGCACCGCGCACACCCACCGTGCCGTTCTGGATGCGCCGTGCAAAGTCGTCGTTGGCATCCGAACCCAGCGAATAGAGCACGAACACATCATCCGTGAGTCGCACACCGATCGCCGCCCCACCCTCAAACGGAATGACGCTCATCTCGAAGGGCCTTGCCTCCTCACGCTCGGCCTTGGGCGTATCACGCATCGGGACAAAGTAGCGCAGCGGCGGCGCGTTCCCCGCCGCGAGGTTGGCGTTGAATGGATCGGTCTCGATCACGCTGAGCCAGCGCGGCCGAACCGCGGAGATGTTGCGAGGCAGCGAGCCCGTCGTCCGCGTGAGGCCGATCAGCGCGAGCGTCTGCCGCGTCGCGGCGGACTCAACCCGCGCCGTTTGCCGCAGGATCCTCAGCTCATCCATCATCGGAGTGGCCTGCGAGATCGTCGCGAACTTCGCAAGATCCGTGCGCGACCACTCCGTGGGCTGGTTCGAGCGGTTGTTGAACCACTCAAGCCGCCAGCGCGACTCCCAGTCCGCGAAGATGCCGCGGGCCTTGGTCTCCGCGTCGAACCAGTTCGCCTGGTTCGATGCCGCATCCTTCCATCGTGCCGCCTCGCCAAAGAGCCGGAGCGGACGGTCCGTGCTGCCAAGCCGAGCCATCGTCGAGGGGAAGATGTCCTCTCGAACTCCCGCCCGGGGCGTATAGACACGCGCGATGATCTGCTCCACCGCCGCCTGGTTGCCATGCGGGAAGGGCATGCGATCCAGATCGAGCACGCGATCCTTCCCCTCCAGAAGCCGCTGGATCTGCGTGAGCAGCCGCGTCGTGTCCAGCTTGCGCTCGCCCCGCATGTCACGATACGCGATGTCGCGGATGCGCTCG
Source organism: Phycisphaerales bacterium (assembly GCA_040399065.1). GTDB lineage: Bacteria > Planctomycetota > Phycisphaerae > Phycisphaerales > UBA1924 > JBBASU01. The sequence continues at coordinate 2,762 of JBBASU010000026.1, forward strand.
TGCGTCAGCGCCAGGTTCGAGAGGCCCCACTTCGCCTCAGCAAAGAACGAGCGGTCGCAGATCTGTCGGACAAAGACCAGGAAGTTTGTCAGCAGATCGATCGAGTCATTGACCCGCCCCGCCGCGGCAAGCCGCGTCGCCTCGATGTTGACCAGCACCGCGAGCGTGTCGAACGCGGGCAGGTACTTGTGCTGCGCCGCAGCGAGCGTCGGCGGATCACCCAGCGCCGTGTACAACTCCGCAGCGATTATCGCCGGCGGGATCCCCGCCTCGCCGTACGGCTGCGCGAACGCGTGCGCCTTGGTGAAGCTCATCTCCTTGCTGATGTCCGCGAGCGCTCTGATGAGATCCGCCTGCGGCTTCGCTGTCGCCCATGCCTCCGCCTCGGACCATCCCTGCATGCCGGACTGGATCAGCCGCGCGCGCTCGACCGTCGCGACCCCTGCCGGAGGCCGGTCAAGCTTCGCGAGGAGCGGCAGGATCAGCAGCTCGCTCCGACGGGCATCGGGAATCGCTGCCCACGGCTGATTCACGCGATTCAGGAAGTCGTCGGCAAGGGCCGACGTCGCACTCAGCCCCATCGCAAGAGCGAGGGCACCAACCACCATCACGCGCCCGAGGACGCGGGTGAGACACTGCACGGAGTCTTGAATCATGGAGCGATGGTAGCAAAGACGCGCGAGGTGCGGCGTCGGGTGTGGATTGTCCCGGTCGGCGAGGGCGAAAGGTCGCGAGGGCGGCAGGAAGCCACGTCAAGCAAGCTCGGGGGATGGGCAAGCATGCCACTTGGATCGCGGCAAAAAAAGAACGACGCCGATCGGCGTCGTCCAAGGGGGAAGTCATGATTTTCAGTCGTATCCGTCAGTCCAACGAGGCCGTTCGCAAGCCAACTCGCACTTCGTTAGGCCTTGGCTTAGGGCTCGGTGATCGACTCTTCGAACGAGCGGCGGAAGAACTGGCTGGGCTTCTCGCCCGTGAGACGCTCGTTGAGCTTCGCGAGAGACTCGTCCACGATCTGGCGGACTCGCTCGCGGCTGATCCCGATCTCCTCGGCGATCTGCTTGAGCGTCAGAGGCTCGCTGCCATCAAGGCCGAACCGCAGACGGAGGATCGAAGCCTCGCGGTCATCGATCGTCTCGAGCAGGCGCCGGAGCGTCTCGAGCTCCTGATCCTTGAACATGCGCTCATCGGGCGTGCCGATCTTGGTGTCCGCGAGCATCTCGCCAAGGCCAACAAGGTCGCCACCAGCGTCACGCATGCCCGTCGCGGGCGACTGCATCGCACGCACGGCGCGCTTGATGATGCGAACCTTCTTGAGGGGCAGGTCCATCGCCTTCGCAAGGTCAGCGAGCGAGGGCGGGAAACCAAGGTCGGCCTCGAGCTTGCGGGAAGCGACCTTCCACTTCGCAACCAGCTCAACCATGTACGCGGGGATATGAACAGGCTGATTGGCGTTGACCAACGCACGCTTCATCGCCTGCTTGATCCACCACGAGGCATACGTGCTGAAGCGAGCGCCCTGCGCGGGATCGAAGCCCTCAACCGCGCGGAGGAGACCAATGTTCCCCTCTTCGATGAGGTCCTGGATCTGAAGGCCGCGGTTCGTGTAGTTCTTGGCGATCGCGACCACAAGGCGGAGGTTCGCCCGGATCATGGTCTCGCGGGCAACTGGGCAGTTGTCGTTGATAATGCGCCAGCCAAGCTCCTTCTCCTGCTCAGCAGTCAGCAGGGAATGGCGATTGATCTCGCGCAGGTACATCTGCAGGTCCGACTGGACCGCACGCCCTGCACCAGATTGCGACTTCACTTGACTCACTCTCCACCCACTTTCCCGGCGAGGAGGCTCGCCGAAGATCGTAAAGCCGAACCCAAGAACGGCAGCGGCCCAACAACATTGGCCGCAGACGCGGGAGGCCCGTGCCTATCCGCACCACCCCGTCCTGGGGTTTCATCGACATGGGGGTTTGGAGCCTTCAGCCCCGTATCTCTCTACAACTCCCCAATGTACACTGTGACACAGAACGACCGGACGGCCACCGATTCTCGAAATTGCCTGCAAAATCGTCACAAGTCCTTCAAATTCAACAATTTCCGCTTGAGCAGTCAACTCTAGCACACCTTTGTCGCAGATCTAGGTCCCTGAACTGGAGTATCTCTCCTCCAACCAACAGGCTTAGCGCTGTTTGAATGTCGGTCAGGGCTAGCTTCCCAAGCCAGTGTCAGGGCCCATAACAGGTCTTCCTGACTCTGACCATCAACTCGCAACGTCCGAAACGACGCGCGGAGAACCCCTATGCTCGCCTCAATGTCGAGCGACCTCACCCCGATGTTGGCAGACTGGCCCTTCCGGCCAGACGAGACCCTTGCGCGGCTCATCGAAGGACTCGATGGTGAGCCGCGGCTGCAGCTGCGGGTTGAGCTCGGAATTCTCCAGCTCCATGTGGACGGCAGGCCCGACGGCGAAGAGCCGTACGGACACGGCAGCCTCCTCGAGCACTACGAAGCACTCTCCGACGAGGGCGAGATCGCTGGCCCGCGGGCACCCGGCAGTTCGCGTGAGTCTGGGGCCGGCGGCGCAACCCGTGGCGAACGAAGCGAACGTGGTGAACGTGGTGAACGTGGTGAAGAAGAAGCCGGCGTCCCCGGCCCGCGTCGTGAGGCATCCTTCAAGCTCGACGGACAAGCCTGCCGCCTTCTCGCGGCGGAGGCGTTGCAGTATCGGCGCCGCATGCTGGCGTTCGAAGCCCTGAGCGAGCACGCTCGCGTCGTGCGCGACGCTTCGCGGAATCTCCGCGTCATCCAGTTCGTCGCCGATCACGCCCAGAGCGATGAGGACATCGCCGCGTTCGAACGCACTCGACCCGACCTGCTTCGGGCCAAGACGATCGCCACGGCGCGGCTCATGCTCGCTACGGGCGAGCAGCGCGCCGCAGTCGTCGTCATCGATGACGGCCTCGAGATCATGGCGCAGTGGTACGCCGCACGCGGCATGGGCCGCCAGCTCGACGCATCTCCCGAAGTTGCAGCGCTCCGGGCGATGCGCGACTCGCTCTCGCCACGTCTGCCCGCGAGCCAGAAGGCCGAGCTGCGTGAACGCCTCGCCGCGGCGATCAAGGCGGAAAACTACGAGCTCGCGGCGATCCTGCGCGATGAGCTCAAGCAGATCACGGAGTAGCCGCGTTGCGCTGCGCCGCAAGCGCCGGCAGCCGCGCGAGCACGTCACGCTCCATCGCCGCTGCGGTTGCAACTTCCTCAACGGTGACCACGTCCGCGCCGAGCTGCATTGCGGCGAACGACCCGCTGAGAAAGCTCGTTCGCGATGCGATGAAGACGTGCGGCGCAATCGACCTCACCACACGGCACGCACGCAGGATCGTCTCATCATCCGGGATCGTGAGCAAGACCGCCATCGCATGCGAGAGCCCCGCCGATTCGAGCACCTCGGGATTCGTGATGTCGCCGTAGACAACCGTGCGGCCAAGCTTGCCCTGACGCGACACGGTGCGCGGGTTGAGTTCAACAACGATGTACGGAACGCCAAGAAACTCGAAGCGATCCGCCAGCGCGCGACCGACCGGGCCGAAGCCGGCGATGATCGCGTGCGGCTGAGCGAGACTGGGAGCGCGAGTCGCATCGGCACCCTCGGGCGACGCCACGGGCGGCGGATCCGACAGTGCCTGACCGCCTCGGAAGAGACGAGCCTGCGGAACGCTCACGAGGCGCACCGCGAGCGCGTGCGCCGGACCGGCGAGCAGCGGCGTTGCGACAAGCGTCAGCACACAGATTGCGATCGTGTCGCCGAGTTCGCTCTCCGTGACAAGGCCGCTGCGCTCGGCCGCGGTCAGGAGCACGAGCGAGAACTCACCCGCGTTCGCGAGATACGCGGCGCAGATCGAAGCCGACGCCGCCGTCATGCCGAGCGCCCAGCCGGTTCCACCGATGAAGACGATCTTGAGCGCAACGACCATGATCGCGGCGAGGCCGATGATCCACCAGTTCTGGATCACGATCATCGGATCGACCTTGAGCCCAACCGAGACGAAGAAGACGGCCATGAGCACATCGCGGATGGGACCGACGAGACCAGAGATCTGGAATCGGTAGGGCGTCGCGGCGAGCATGAAGCCCGCGAGGAACGCGCCCATCTCGGCCGAGAGACCGATCGCAGAGGTGAAGACCGCGGCGAGGAGCGCGATGGCGGCGGAGACGATGAGCATGAGCTCCTGCGAGCCGACGCCCGCGACGGCGTCGAGGACACGCGGCAGGAGCTTCTTGCCGACGAGGACGAGGAGCGTGATGCCTCCGGCGGCGATGCCGGCCCGCGCGGCGACCTCAAGCCACTTGGGAAGTGTTGCAAACCACGAAGATGCCGCGTGCGTTTCCTGCACGGTCGATTGGACGCCATGCCAGGCTGCGAGCACCGGCACCATCGCAAGAAAGAGAACGCAGCCGAGATCCTGCACGATGGAGATGCCGAGCCCAACTCTGGCGTGCACGGTGTTGCTCTCGCGTCGCGCCTGCACGATGCGGACCATGACGGCCGTGGATGATGCCGACAGGGCAAAGGAGCCGAGGAGCGCGACGGGAACCGGAATCCCTGCCTGGGCCATGAGGCCCCAGGATGCGAGGACGAAGAGAAGCGTGGAGATGACTCCAATGGCGAGGATGTGGACCATGCCGCGGCGGATGGAGTTGAGGTCGAGCTGGAGGCCGATGCCGAACATCAGGAGTGTGACGGCGATGCTCGAAATCTGGTCGATGCTTGCCCCGCCATTGATGAGGTTCAGTGCGTTGGGGCCGATGGCGATCCCCGCGAGGAGATATCCGGGAATGGCCTCGAGGCGCAGTCGCTGGAAGAGCCACGCGACGATCGCGGCGACGCTGAGGAGTGTCATGAGGTCAAGTCCGAGCCAGTTGCTGTCGATGCTGGCCAGCGTTGGGAGCGCCGTGCTGCCGGGAGAGATCTGGGCGAAGAGTGATGTCATGTGGCTGCTGCGGACCTGTCAATGTTCGGGAGTGGCCACGTGCGCGGCTCGGGCGCGGGAGATGAGGACGGCGAGGAGTGTGATGTCGGCGGGTGTGATGCCCTCGAGTCGCGAGGCTTGGCCGAAGGTTGCGGGACGGAAGCGGTGCAGGGCTTGCTGAGCTTCGGTGCGGAGGTGGACGAGGGACTGGTAGTTGATCCACGATGGGATCGCGCGATGCTCGAGCTCGGCGGCCTTGCGGATCACGATGAGCTGGCGATGGATGTACGCGGCGTATCGGCGCTGCGCGTAGACCTCGCGCCAGACGGCGGGATCGGCGTTGATCGCGGCGTTCGGATCGGCGGCGCGGCGGACTTCTTCGAGCGAGAGTTGCTGGCCTCGCAAGAGTCGGTCGAGTGGCGTGCCGTCGAGCGTTGATGCGTCGATCGCGGCGGCGACTTGCGTGGCGTGCGCTTCGCGACGTTCGAACCTTTCGAGCCGAGCGATGCCGAGATCGTGGCCCCTGAGCAGGCCCGCTTCGTCGGCGAGTGTCGTGAGGCGCGATGCCGCGTTGTCGCTGCGGAGAACGAGGCGGTGCTCGGCGCGGCTGGTGAACATGCGGTAGGGCTCGACGGGCGTCTTGGTGACGAGGTCGTCCATGAGCACGCCGATGTAGGCCTGATCGCGCGAGAGGATGATGGGTGGCTGCTGGAGCGTGTGGCGCGCGGCATTGAGGCCGGCGATGAGGCCTTGCGCGGCGGCTTCTTCGTAGCCGCTGGTGCCGTTGATCTGTCCGGCGAGGAAGAGGCCATCGACGAGCTTGGTCATGGCGCTCGCGAAGATCTGGTGGGGCCTCACCATGTCGTACTCGACGGCGTAGCCGTAGCGCAGGATCTCGGCGTGTTCGCAGCCGGGGAGCGCGTGGACGATGGAGTCCTGCACGTCGCGCGGGAGGCTTGTGGAGATGCCGTTGCAGTAGATCCAGTCGTCGCGGAGGCTTTCGGGCTCCAGGAAGACGCCGTGCGAGTCGCGGTCTTCGAAGCGCACGACTTTGTCTTCGATGCTGGGGCAGTAGCGCGGGCCGATGCTCTCGATCTGGCCGCTGTACATCGGTGCGCGGTGGAGGTTGGCGCGGATGGTCTCGTGTGCGGCGGCGGTCGTGCGGGTCTGCTTGCACATGACCTGCGGAAGTGTTGGAAAGCCAGCGAGGCTCGGGAAGGCGCTCGCGTGAGATGGAGTGATGCGGGGCGTGTGGCTGCCGGGTTCGGCGGTGAGATCGCTGAAGGGGAGTGGGACGACATCGCCGGGCGCGTCGTCGAGATCGTCCCAGCGGATCGAACCTCGGCGCAGGCGCGGCGGCGTTCCGGTCTTGAGCCTGCCGAGTTCGAAGCCAAGCGACGACAGGGCGGTGCTGATCGCGCTGGCGGCGGACTCGCCGTGGCGGCCGCCGGGCGTTTGTGATTCGCCGGTGTGCATCAGGCCGCGCATGAAGGTGCCGGTGGTGAGAACGACGGCGGGTGCCGCGAGGGTCATGGTGCCATCGGGCCAGTGCGCGAGGCGAGACCAGTCGGGCGTGTCGTTCGCGGCGGCGGAAGGTGCGTGTGGGCGCGGCGCACCTTTGATTGTGATGCCGGTGATGCGGCTGCCCTCAACCTGCAGGGACTCGACGCTGCCGGCGAAGACCTTGATCTCGCTTCGCGAGGCGATCGTGCGCTGGATGGTTTCTGCGTAGAGGTGCTTATCGCACTGGGCGCGGGGGCCGTGGACGGCGGGGCCTTTGGTTGCGTTGAGGACCTTGAACTGGATTCCTGCGGCATCGGTGGCGAGGCCCATGAGGCCGCCCATGGCGTCGATCTCTCGGACGAGCTGGCCCTTAGCGAGGCCGCCGATGGCGGGGTTGCAGCTCATGACGCCGATCTTGAAGGGATCGAGGGTGATGAGGGCAACTTGCGAGGCTGCGTTATGGGCTTGCGAGTGTGAGGCGAGGATGTTGGCCGCGGCCCACGCGGCTTCGACGCCTGCGTGGCCTCCTCCGATCACGATGACGCGGTAGTCGTGGTGCACGGGGGCGATGGTATGAGCGAGGGGCGGGGTATGCGGACGCTGCGCGGTACAGACGGAACTCGGACGAAGCGAAGTCGAGGAAGGACGGGAGAGGGGGTGGCAATGGCGCGGGCGTGTGGCATGATCGCGGTGGAACGAATGAGTTGGTAGTTGAGGAGAGATCGAAGAACGCGGCGTCGGGATCACTCCCGGCGCTGCGGTTTGGGCGACTGGGCCTTGCGTTCTCCTGTGTGGCACGACCGCTCGGCATGCACGGCCGGGCGGTCGTGCTTTTTTGGAGCGTGGGTAGCGTGTTCCGCGGGGCCATCGCGTTGTCAAGAGATCGATGACCGGGCGTCGCGCGACTTTGAGAGCGTTGTCGAGGCTTGAGCAGTGCGTGGGCTACGACAACTCCCTCGGAGTTGCTGAGCGAGGAGCCTCATGTCCGGGGGTGTCGGTGCTCGCTTCGCTCGCTTCCTCCACCGCCCGGCTGTGGGCGTGCAGTCCTTCGGACTGGAGGCTGATGCGGACGATTGGGATCTTGATGTTGAATGATGTGGTTGCGTGGCAGCGTTGGAGGCGGTGTGGATTGCGCTGTCACTGGTTCTGTCACTCAGTCCGTCACTCGCGGTCCTTGAGGCGGCGGTTGGTGATGAGGATGAGCACCACGAGGATGGCCGCGGCGAGGAAGCCTGCGATGCCGAGTGCGGTGAGAACGCCGAGGGAGCTGTTGCGATCGGCGAGGACGAGGATTGCTGATCCCACGAGCATCGCGGAGATGATGAGCGCGAAGGAGATGTTGCGGCTGGCGTGCTCGATGGTCTGAGTGAGGCGAGAGAGGCCCTTGTGCTCGAGGTTGATCGCGAGGCGGTTGCGCTTGATCTGCGTGATGAGGAAGCGGACATCGCCTGGAAGGTCTTCGGCGAGTTCGGCGTAGCGGAGGAGCCCGGATTCGAGACGCTTGCGGAGTGCGCCGAGCCCGTACTTGCGGGAGACAAGCTTTTCGACGTAGGGGCGGGCGTAGCCGACCATGTCGAACTTGGGATCGAGGGATGCGCCGACGGCCTCGATGGTTGAGAGCGCCTTGATGAGCAGGACGAGATCGGCGGGGCAGCGGATGTGATGGATGCGCAGCTTGTCGAAGAACTCGCTGAGCAGGCGGCCCATGTTGAGGCGTTCGAGGGGCGTGTCCTTGAAGTTGGAGATGAACTCGCGGACATCGGCGCGGAAGGGGCGTTCTTCGAGCTTGCTGGGGTCGGCATCGCAGAGGGCCCCCACCACTGCGATGACGCGGTCTGCATCGGTGCTGACGACGCCTGCGACGAGATCGGCGAGCTGCTGCTGGGTCTTGTCGTCGATGTGGCCGGTCATGCCGCAGTCGATGAAGCAGACTTGGCCACCGGGGAGGGCGAAGATGTTGCCGGGGTGCGGATCGGCGTGGAAGAAGCCGAACTCGAGGCACTGGCGGAGGACGGCCCGGGCGCCGTTCTCGACGATGGCGCGGCGGTCGTGGTCGGAGAGGGACTCGGGGTCGATGCCCGAGAGTGAAACGCCGTGGACCTCGTCAAGTGTGAGGACGCCTTTGGTGGTCGCGTCCCAATGGACGGCGGGGAAGGTGATGCCGTCGTCGTCCTCGAACTGGGTTCGGAAGCGCTCGGTTGAGGTGCCCTCCAGGGTCATGTCGAGCTCACGCTTGAGCTCCTTCGTGAACTCCTTGACGACCTCGACGGGGCTGTAGCCCATGGCCTTGAAGCGGGACTCGGCCCAGCCAGCGAGGGTCTTCAGAACCTCCATGTCGGAGTTGATGACTTCCTCGATGCCGGGGCGGAGGACCTTGAGGACGACGTGGCGTCCGTCGCGCATCTGGGCGCGATGGACCTGCGCCATGGAACCGGCGGCGAGTGGCGTGGGATCGATCTTCTTGAAGAGCGTGTCGTAGAGATCGTCGGAGAACTCATCCTCGAGGCGGGCGCGGATCTCTTCGAAGGGGACGCGCGGAACATCGTTCTGGAGCTTGCGAAACTCCTCGGCCCATTCAGGTGGGATGAGGTCGGCGCGGGTGGAGAGGACCTGGCCCATCTTGACGAAGGTGGGGCCGAGCTCTTCGAGGGCGCGGCGGACGCGCTCTTCCCGCTTGAGGTGCTCGAAGTCCGGCGCGCGAGCGGACTGACCGACGCGGTTCAGGCTTCGCTCGATGAGGCGGTCGAGGCCGATCTCCTGCACGATGTCGCCGAAGCCGTACTTCACGAGCACGGCGGCGATCTCGCCATAGCGGCGGACGTGGCGGATCTGCTCGGGGATGTTGAGAATGGTGGCCAATGCGGGCTCCGGGGGGCAGGGGAACTTTCGTGCAGTCTAGTGGTCAAACCTGTAGGCTGTGGCAGCGGACAATGTCTTGTCCGTGGGATCCGATGGCAACTCTCTGGGGAAACGCAATGGCAGCGGCTGATGTTGGCAACAAGCGGGTAGCGGCGGGCATCTTCGGGATCGTTCTTGGCGCGCTCGGAATTCACAAGTTCATCATCGGTCGCACCCTGGCTGGCATCATCATGCTGGTTCTCACGCTCGTGTCGATGGGGTTCCTCGCTCCGATTATCGCCCTCATCGGGCTGATCGAAGGGATCATCTATCTGACCAAGTCCAACGAGGAGTTCTACGCGATGTACATCGAGGGGAAGCGCAGCTGGTTCTAGCTCCGGGGTTGGAGCGTGTCGGCCGATGGGTCATCGGAGCGCGTTGGGCGGGATGATCCGACGTGGCGTGTGACCTCTGCCGAGGTGCGGGCGTTGGATCGTGGCGTGGAGTGATCCCGGACCACGATCGTTCGCCAGCGCTCGAATGACCGTGGCACTGGGCCTTGCCCCGGTTGGCGCGCGGGGCGGAGAACGCTACACTGGGCGTCTCTGGAGAACCGCACATGGCCTCAGTCCTTGTTGTTTCTGGCCCCAGCGAGGGGCTCTACTACCCGCTGGGGAAGCGCACGATCGTGGTTGGGCGTGACGAGAGCGCGACGATGCAGGTCGTTGATGATCGCGTCTCGCGCAAGCACGTGCAGTTTCGCTTTGATGAGGCTGGGGGCGCGTACTACGTGCTCGACATGAAGTCGAGCAACGGGACGTTCATCAATGGGCGGCCGCTGCTGGCGGACATCAAGCTTGCGGATGGGGATGAGATCCAGATCGGCAACAGCAAGCTGGTCTTTACGACGGGCGACTTTGCGGATGGGCAGAGTGCGCTTGAGGCGTTCAAGCAGCGTGGGCAGAAGGCCCGGAGCACGATTGCCCAGCGGTGAGCGGTGAGGGCGAGTCACGCCGCCAACACAGTCGTTGACCGATGGGCGATGCCTTCGCTCGGCGTGCGCTACGAGCAGCCTTTCAGGCTGCCCTGTGATTGCGCGGTTCGCTTTCCGGGGGTGTCGTCGCTTCGCTCCTCCACCGCCCGGCTATTGGCGTGGAGGCCTTCGGCCTCTGAAGGATGTACATCGGAGTGACTCGCATCTTCGGAGTTTCTCGCATCCGATGTGAGGTGGCAACGAGTCCACTTTGCTTGGGTGTTGTCGCTTGCATGCTGACGACCGACGGGGACCGTCGGGCTACCCAGGAGGGGCGAGGCGTTTTGAGTGGCTGGTGCTATGGCTTTGCACTGTTTCGCGCGGCACGGGCGGCGTCAACCATCTGCTGTGCTCGGATGGGGTCGACGGCGTTGCTCCAGTGGGCGTCATGCTTGATGGCGGTGCCGACGATGAGGGCATCGGCGTGAGCGAAGAGGGTTGCGACGGTGTCGGGCGTGACGCCGCTGCCGACGACGATGGGGAGTCTGGTTGCCTTGCGGGCGACCTCGACGTCGAGGGGGTCGGTGGGTTGGCCGGTGACGGTGCCGGTGACGATGACGGCGTCGGCTCCGAAGAACTCGGCACCGTGGGCGAGGTCTGCGAGTGAGAGGTCGGCGGTGATGGCGTGGCTGGCGTGCTTCTTCTGAATGTCGGCGAGTATGAGGACGTTGGTGGCGCCGATGTTCCTGCGGTAGCGAAGCAGCGGGCCGGCGGCGGCGTGGGCGAGGAGGCCCTCATCGGCGACGTGGGCAAAGACGAAGTTTTCGCAGCGGATGAAGTCGGCGCCGGTGGCGTGGGCGACGGCGAGGGCTTCTTTCTCGCCACGGGAGAGGATCTGGACGCCGAGGCGGATGGAGGGGGCGATGGCGGCACGGACCGCGCCGACGATGGCGGTCATGGCGCTGGTGATCTCGGGGCCGTGGGGGCCGTTGACGTAGGGGGCATCGTGCATGTTCTCGATGATGATGGCGTCGAAGCCGGTGTTGGCGAGGATCTGGGCTTCGAAGATGGCCTGGTCGATGAGGTCGCGGATGGGCTTCTCGGCGCGGGGCGTGCCGGGGAGTGCGCCGACGTGGACCATTCCGATGAGTAGCTTGTCGAAGTGAGGGGAACGGGGCGAGGAGGGGGCGGAAGAGGGGGCTGACATGGAGTGATCCTTGGCCAATAGGCGGGGGGTTTTGCGAGTGTGCGGGAGGCGAGAGCGCAGCGGGGACTGGGATGCGGTATCCTGCGGGGAAATCTAGCCCGGCGATTCTGCCGGTTGATGGAACCATCCTTCATGAGCATGCAAACATCCGGTCAGGGTTCGTCTGGTCCTTTGGCTGGGTCGATGGTGCCGGGTGGCGCGACGCTCTTTGGGCATCCTGTCGGGCTGTTCCTGCTCTTCCTGGTTGAGATGTGGGAGCGGTTCAGCTTTTACGGGATGCGGGCGATCCTGGGGCTGTATCTGAAGTGCTCGCTGGATGGGATGGCGACGCCGCCGGAAGGCGCACCGGAGGGGTTCAATCCGGGGCGAGGCTGGACGCAGCCGGAGGCGAACAACCTGAGCGGGTGGTACGGAGGAATGGCGTACCTGCTGCCGATCATGGGCGGATTGATTGCTGACAAGCTGATCGGCACGCATCGGTCGATGTTGATTGGTGGCTTGCTGATTGCGCTGGGGCATGTGGTGCTGGCGATCTCCGGCATCGGGACGATGCACAGCAGCGCGATGGGGATGTCGGTCTTCATCTTCGGGCTGGTGCTGATCATCGTGGGAACGGGGCACTTCAAGCCCTCGGTGACGGTGATGGTGAATCAGCTCTATCCGGCTGGTGACCCGCGGCGGGAGGGTGCCTTTGGCATCTTCTACATGGGCATCAACATTGGCGCGTTCCTTGGTGTTCTGATCTGCGGCTACCTGGGCGAGCGGGTTGGCTGGCACTATGGATTTGGCGCGGCGGCGGTGGGCATGCTGGCGGGGCTTGGGCTGTACGTGTTTGCGAAGCCGCGGTACCTGGCGGGGATCGGAGATGCACCTGCGCAGCGTGGCTCGATCGCTCCGATCTTCGTTGGGAGCGGGATTCTGATTGCGGCGCTGGTGGCGACGCTCTTCCACCTTGGGCAGCTGGGGCGTATTGACTCGTTCCTGACGCATCCTGCGACGCTGGGCGTGATGATCTCGGCGGCGCTGGCTTGGATCGTGATGTTCGTGCTCAAGCAGGGGACGGGTGATCGCGGGCCGGTGCTGTCGATCTTCATCTTCATGGCGTTCAACGCCTTCTTCTGGTTTGCGTTTGAGCAGGCGGCGACGAGCATCAACTTCTTCACGGATGAGCGAGTGGACCGGAGCGTGGGCTCGTTCCTGGTGCCCGCGAGCTGGTTCCAGAACATCAACCCGTTTGTGATCGTGACGCTGGCGCCGCTCTTTGGCGCGATGTGGATGATGCTGGCGCGGAAGAACCGGAGTGTGCCGCAGCCTGTCAAGATCGGGCTTGGGCTGATCTGGCTTGGCGTTGGCTTCATGTTCATGGTGTGGGCGGGCGTGCAGGCCAAGGATGGCGGGCTGGCGTCGCTCTGGCTTGTCGCGGCGACGTATGTGTTCCACACGATCGGTGAGCTGTTCCTGTCGCCGACGGGGCTTTCGTACGTGACGAAGGCGGCTCCGCCCAAGAGCACGAGCCTGCTGACGGGCATCTGGTTCATCTCGAGCTTCATCGCCTACGTGGTGGGCGGCAAGGTGGCGGGCCTGACCGAGAAGATCGAGAAGGGCGAGATCAGCCTGCCCTGGAACTTTGGCGGTCAGGGGGACTTCTTCTTCCTGTTTGTGGTCACGTCGATCGGCGCGGGCGTGCTGATCATCGCGATGACGCCGCTGCTGCGGAAGCTGATGCGGAACCCCAACGATTGAGGCGGGTTCGCGCGGTGCGTCTTCGTCGTCGCTCGCGTGGCGTCGATCTGCCGTGTTCTGGATGTGGATCGCGGTTCCGGCAGATCGGTTTGTCTGAGATTCCGAACGTTGAGATTGGTTGCTCCGTAGACGTCATCATGGCACACGCTGACACACAAGCTGCCGGCGTGGAGGCAGACGCGGAGTTGCTGCGCCGGCTGCGCACGGGTGAGAGTGGTGCGTATGAGGCGTTGGTGCGGGAGATGGGGCCGCGGCTGTATGCGACGGCGCTGCGGATCCTGCATCGCGAGGAGGACGCGCGGGACGCGGTGCAGGACGCGTTTTTGTCTGCGTTTCGGTCGCTGCCGAAGTTTGCGGGAGATTCGAGCCTCTCGACTTGGATGCATCGGATCGCGATCAACGCGTGCCTGATGAAGCTGCGGACGAGGCGGCGAAAGCCCGAGCGGTCGATCGAAGAGCTGCTGCCTCGGTACAGCGACAATGGGCACCGTGTGCAGGTGGAACTGGCGGATCAGCACGGGGGCGAGCGGCCTGGTGCTGCGCTCGATCAGCGGGAGACGGGCGAGATGGTGCGGGGAGCAATCGAAGAACTTCCCGAGAACTACCGAATCGTGCTGGTGCTGCGCGACATCGAAGGTCTTGACACGCTGGAGGCCGCGACCGTGCTGGGAATGACCGAGAACGCACTCAAGACACGATTGCACCGTGCGCGGCAGGCGCTGCGGGAGCTGCTTGCGCCGCGGATGGGGCGGATTTCTGAGCTTGGTGATGTCACGCGGGTTGCTGGTGGGAAGGAGGGACTGGTGTCATGACCGAGTGCTCCAAGCAATCCGGCTCGATTCCGACGTGCAAGCACTGCATCGAGTTTCTGATGGCGTATCTGGACGGGGAGCTGCCCGCGTCAGAGAAGGCGACCTTTGATGCGCACATGGCCGCGTGCCCGCCTTGCCATGAGTATCTCAGGAGTTATGTCGCGAGCGTGAAGCTGTGCGGGCAGCAGCGTCGGGGTGGCAGTGTGCCGGAGATGCCTGAAGAGATGGTGCGGGCGATTCTCGCCGCTCGAGAGGCGGGCGGAAGTGGCTCGAGCGGGGCATAGTGGCGTGAATATGGGGGCTCGCGTGCGGTCGATCGGGAGATCATCGTTCCTGGCCGTTGCACGCGGGGCGCTGGGTGTCGCTACGCTCGCGCCAGCATGAAACGCCATTCCAAGCGCTTGAAGACGTTGAGGGACCGGGGATTTGGCCGCGCGGCGATCCGGTGTACTGATCCGCGGCCTGTGCACCTGGCGCAGGGGGTGACGCGGTTTCGTGATCCTGCGGAGCGTGGTCGGGCGTTGCCACCGTTTCCGGGATATCTGGTGCAGCCGCCGAACCCGGCCAGAGATGAACCGAAGGGAGGAGTGCGGACTCGGCCGCGGTTCTCGCGCGATGGGCGGATGGCGCGAGTGCATGTTGAGGTAAAGGCTGGAACATCGCTGTATGGCACGGGCGCGCGGGCGGGACCGCTGCTTCGCAATGGCACGGTGGTCACGCTGTACAACTATGACGCGTACGACTTCACGGACAAGACGGCGGCGCTGTATCAGTCGCACCCCTGGGTGCTGGGTGTGCGGCGTGATGGGAGCGCGTTTGGCGTGGTGATCGAGACGACGCGGCGCTGCGTGATTGACCTGCGTGATGGGATCGAGGCTCGGGTGGAGGGCGCGTCACCTGCTGTCATGGTGATCGAACGCGATTGTCCGGCGAAGGTTGTGCAGGCGCTGGCGGAGCTGACGGGATTCATGGCGATGCCGCCACGCTGGGCGATTGGGTATCACCAGTGCAGGTTCAGCTATGAGTCAGAGGCTGTAGTGCGTGAGGTCGCGGCAGGATTTCGTGATCGCAAGATACCGTGTGATGCGATCTGGCTCGACATCGACTGCATGGATGGGTTCCGGAGCTTCACGCTTGACTCGGGGCGATTTCCGCGGCCTGCGGTGCTCTTTGACGAGCTGCACGATGCGGGGTTCAAGGTCGTCGCGATGGTGGATCCGGGGCTCAAGGTTGATCCGGAGTACGCGGCGTATCGCGAGGGACGCGAGCGGGACTACTTCATCCGCGGAGCCGATGGCGCGGAGTATCACGGGAAGGTGTGGCCGGGCGAGTGTGCGTTCGCTGACTTCACGATGGAGTCGGCGCGACGCTGGTGGGGTGAGCTTGCGGCACCACTGATTGAGCTTGGAGTTGACGGGCTCTGGAACGACATGAACGAGCCTGCGATCTTCTGGCCAGCATCGGGCAAGACCATGCCTGATGATGTGCGACACCGCGCCGATGATGCGATCGGAGGCGAGGGAGATCATGCGCGGTACCACAATGTGTACGGGATGCTGATGTCGCGCGCGACGCGCAAGGGGCTCGAGCGGCTGGTGCCAGACAAGAGGCCGTTCGTGCTGACGCGGGCGAGTTTTCTGGGTGGGCAGCGCTACGCCGCGGCGTGGTCGGGTGACAATCGCGCGAGCGAGGCGCACATGCGGTGGTCGCTCTCGACAGCGCTGAACATGGGCCTTTCGGGGCAGCCATTCAGCGGGCCGGACATTGGTGGGTTCATTGAGAACACGCCGCCGGACTTGTTTGCACGCTGGATGGGGCTGGGGACGATGCTTCCCTTCGCGCGAGCGCACAAGACGCAGGCCGCGACGCGACACGAGCCGTGGTCTCTGGGTGAGAGCTGCGAGGCGACGTGCCGGAGGGCGATCGAGCGGCGGTATCGGATGATGCCGTATCTCTCGACGCTCTTCTGGATCGCCTCAACGCGGGGGTTGCCGATCGTGCGTCCGCTCTTCTTTGCTGATACGACGGACGCGAGATTGCGTGGGGAGGATCGCGCGTTCCTGCTTGGTGCGGACGTGCTGGTGGAGCCGGTGTGGGAGGATGGAGTCGCAGCAGCGCTGCCACGCGGCGTGTGGCGGGAGTTTGATCCGCTGCTGAGGGCGGGGTCGGTCGGGACCTGGGATCCGTTGCTGCCGCGACTGAGGGTGCGGGGCGGGGCGATCGTGCCGCTGGGGCCTGTGACGCAGCACGCGATCACGGGGCCTTTTGAGCGGCTGACGCTGGTGGTCTCGCCGGATGATGCAGGGAATGCGGAGGGGATTTTGTACGAGGATGAGGGGGAGGGATATGGATATCGGGATGGGGCGTACCTGCTGACGCGCTACCGCGCGACGCGCTCCGAGCGGGGATGGACGATTGAGGTTGCTTCGAGTGAAGGTGCCTGGGAGAGGCCGCGGCGGCGTGTGGAGGTGGTGGTGCTCCCGGGTGAAGGGCCTCGGAGCGGCACAGGTGAGGATGGCGGCGTGATCCACGTGGATTGAGTGGTGAGCGGGCAGCGGAACCGCAGCCAGACGGTGTCGAGTGCGGCGTGTACATAGGATTGCACATGAGCCTTGCTTCACAAAGCCTTGCTTCACAGCGCATGACCGTGGATGCTGTCGCCGCGACCGAGCGGGCGGCGAGCTTCACGCGTCGATCGATCAAGAACGCCAGCAAGCTTGATGGGCTGCTGCTGGCGATGACGATGCTGGACCTGACGACGCTGGAGGGGAAGGACTCGGTTGAGAAGGCGCGGGGGCTCTGCCGAAAGGCGATGAGGCCTTACGTTGGCGCGGATATGGGTGTTTCGATCCCGCCCGTCGCGGCGGTGTGCGTCTATCCGAGTTTGGTTGCCACGTGCGTGGAGGCACTGCGGGGGAGCGGCGTGAAGGTAGCGTCGGTGGCGACCGGTTTTCCGAGCGGGCAGTATCCGCTGGATGTGCGCGTCGAGGATGTGCGGCGTGCTGTCGCGGATGGTGCGGATGAGATCGACATGGTGATCAACCGCGGCGCGTTCCTCGCAGGGCGGTACGACGAGGTTGCGGAAGAGATCAGGGCCGTGAAGCGGGCGTGCGCCCGGGCGGATGGGACGCCTGCGCACCTGAAGGTGATTCTGGAAACGGGCGAGCTCGAGACACTGGACAAAGTGCGGCTGGCGAGCGAGATTGCGATTGAGGCGATGGCGAGCGTGGATGATGAGCTGGGCGTGATCGAGCGCGAGCCCTTCGGCACCGCGGACTTCATCAAGACCAGCACCGGAAAGGTGCAGCCCGCGGCGACGATGCCGGTCACGCTGGTGATGCTGGAGGTGATCCGGGACTGGCACGCGAAGACGGGGCGGCTGGTTGGGATGAAGCCCGCGGGCGGCATCCGTACCGCGAAGCAGGCGCTTCACTACCTCGTGATGGTGCAGGAGACGCTGGGCGTGGTGCAGGTTCCGGGGTGGGAAGGCTCGCCGTGGCTCACGCCGGACTACTTCCGGTTTGGCGCGAGTGCGCTCTGCAACGACATTCTGCGGCAGGTGGCGTGGCTCAAGCGTGGAACGTACATGGCGGGGTACGACTTTTCGGAGTCGTGACGCACCGTGCGCGAAGGATCACTCGTTACTCATCATCACGGCCGACGACGCGGACCTTCACGCCCTTGGGGAGTGCGCTGATGAAGAGGCGGCCGTAGCGGGCGTTGATGATGCGATCGTCGAGGACGACGACTCGGCCCTTGTCTGACTTGCTGCGGATGAGACGGCCGAAGCCCTGCTTGAAGCGGATGACGGCGCGCGGGAGGCTGTCTTCCATGAAGGGGTTTCCGCCGCGGGACTCGATGAGCTCGCTGCGGGCCTGCGTGATGGGACGGTCGGGGGGCTCGAACGGAAGCTTGGTGATGATGACGTTGCGCAGGCCTCGGCCTCGGACGTCGACGCCCTGCCAGAAGCTGGCGGCGCCGAAGAGGACCGAGCCCTCGTTCTCGCGGAAGCGATCGAGGATGTGCGAGCGCGAGCCATCGCGGCCCTGGGCGAGCAGAGGGAGGCCGAGGCGCGAGAGTGGACCGGCGAGCTCGGCGGCGCAGGCGTTGAGCTGTGAGAAGCTGGTGAAGAGAACGAACGCGCCGCCGTCGGTCTCGCGGACGTGGCGGAGAATCGCGGCGGAAAGGGGCGTCAGTCCTGGCGGCTCTTGCTCAAACCCCCCACTGCTGCCGCTACCACCAAACCACTCAGGATCGGGCTCGAATGTGGGGCCGCTGGGACGCGAGGTTGGGCGGCGGCCTGGGCCGGAGTGGGGGGAGCGTGGCGAGAGCGGGATCGGATCGACGTAGAACTCGGCTTGCTTGGCGTAGTCGAACGGCGAGCCGAGCTGGAGCGTGCGGGCACCCTCGGCACCAAGACGCGAGAGGGCGTGGGCGAAGGCGGTCTCGGCGGACTCGCGGGTTTCGTCGTCCTTCGTCGCGCGTGTGGCGAGGGTCGCGCTGGTGAGGATGACGGAGCACTCGCCGGCGAAGAGGCGTTCTTTGAGGAGGGGCGCGACCTCGATGGGTGCGCAGCCGAGGGTGACGCGGCGGCGGCCCGCGCCGGGACCATCTTCGTCGGAGAACTCGCCACCGGTGGCCTCGACCCAGTACGCCGCGGCGGGCATGGCTTGAGAGACGAGGATCTCGGCGTCGGTGGCGATCATCTCAGCGCGCGTGGCGTAGGCGTTGAGCTCGAACTTGTCGGCGTCGTTCTTGACTTCTTCTCGCAGGGACTTGAGGCGAAGAGAGAGTTCGCGGAGCGCGGGCGTGAGGACGTTGGGGATGGCGCCGGGCTGGCGGATGCGTGCGGTTCCGGCGGAGCGGCTGGAGTCGCCGCTGGATTGCGGCGGGCGCTTTTTGCCTCGGTCCATCCATGAGGCTTCGCTGCCGGGCTCTTCACCTGATGAATCGCTCGGATGGCCGCGATTGAAGCCTGGGAGGAGAGAGAGGAGGGAGTCGAAGAAGGCGCGGGTGGCGTGGGTGGCGTCGTCGACGAGGCGCATGGCTCGCATCACGCCGTCACCATCGCCGATGAGCGTGCCGAGCTGCGGGAGATAGCCCTTGTGACTGCGCTGATGGAGGAGCGTTGAGAGGAGGTGCATCACGCGGCCTTCGGCGAGGGAGACGCCGAAGTGGTCGCTGGCGGCGTCTTCGACGCCGTGGGCTTCGTCGAGGATGACGTGGTCGTAGCGAGGAAGGAAGCCGAAGTCCTGCGAGCGCAGTGCGAGGTCGGAGAAGAAGAGGGCGTGGTTGCAGACGAGGAGGTTGGCGTCCTCGAGCTGGCGGCGTGCGGTCTGGTAGAAGCACTGCTCGTAGGTCGGGCACTTGCGGCCCATGCAGTTTCCCGAGTCGCTCTGGACCTTGTCCCAGATGCCGGCGCGTTCCATGGGCGGGAGTGTGGAGAGCGTGCCGTCGGTGGTGGACATCGCCCAGTCTTCGATGACATGGAGCGAGCGGCGGGCGGCGGGGTCGGCGAAGAGGCGGTCCTGGCGCTGGCTCGCGAGGCGGAGGCGACGGATGCTGACGTAGTTGCCCCGGCCCTTGACGAGGATGGGGCGGACCTTGGGCTTCCAGTCGGGATCGTCGTGGTTCTGCGGGTCGATGAGCGACTGGAGGAGTGGGACGTCCTTCTTGATCAGCTGCTCTTGGAGGGCGATGGTGTTGGTGGCGACGAGGACGGTCTCGCCCCGCTCGGCGGCGCGGAGCATGGCGGGGACGAGGTAGGCGAAGCTCTTTCCGACGCCGGTGCCGGCCTCGACGAGGAGGTGCGAGCGCGACGACATGGCTTCGAGGACGCCCTTGGCCATCTCGAGCTGCTCGGGGCGGGCCTCGAAGTGCGGGCCGATGTGGCTCGCGATGAGGCCGCCGGGGGAGAGGATGGACTCGAGCGTGGTGGACACTTGGCGCGATGGTAGCGGTGGTGGCGAGCTGTTCCCGTATACTTGGGGAGGTGATCAGGGCAATCGCAAGATCCGTAGCACAGATCAGGCCGGAGGCCGCGCCTTCGCGTTCCTTGTTCCCAACGGGGCGCAGGGTTGCAGTCGCGGGTAGAGCAAAGCCGCGAGCGGCGGCGGGCTGCCTGTGGGAGGCGTCTTTCGAGCTGCACCCCACCGGCAGAGGCGGAGAAGCCGAAGGGATCCGGGCGTCGTGCGTTGTTGGACGCGCGAGCCGCCGACGCCTCCGCCCCATCCGGGGCGGCGTGCGTTCTCTGATCAGTTCCACGGGTTGCGCGGCGGCGGCGTCGCCGCCTTGCTCCACCCGTGGCTACAACCCAACGCGCCTTCGGGGCTTCAAGATGGGCCATGCGATTGCCCGGGGATGGTGATGGGACGAATGCCAGAGAACTTACCAACGCCGACACTCAAGAAGAATCCGCACAGGCTGCAGGATGAGACGTCGCTTGCGATGCACGCCCGGATCGTGGAGGAGTTGGAGCGGGATCCGTCGCTGATGCGGATTGCCATCGAGAACATCGCGCGCTGGTCGCGTCGGAACGCGGACTCGCCGGGTCTGCTCGCGTGCTACAGGGAGTGGGAAGCGATCTTGGCGAAGGGCCTTGCCGAGGTGGTTCGCGTGCTGCGGGATGAGGGTGAGGAGGGGGACCGGCTGCGGCAGAATGCGCCGTTTCCGGGGATCTTGACGCCACAGGAAGTCTGGAGGATCAAGCGGGAGGTTCGGGCTCGGTGGGAGGCGACGCCATGACTCGACAGCAGCTTGAGCACATCCTGAGAGCGTCGGGGGCGATCTGTGGAGCGGGCGAGATCGTGGTGGCTGGCTCGCAGTCCATCGTTGGTGTCGTCTCTGATGCACCAGAAGAGCTCCGTGAGTCGGTGGAAGCCGATGTCTTCACGCTCCGCGATCCGCAGGATGCCCAGCTGATCGACGGTTCGATTGGAGAGGACTCTCCGTTTCACCGCACGTTCGGCTATTACGCGCACGGAATTGGCAAAGAGACATGCGTCCTTCCAGATGGCTGGGAGGGCCGTTTGATTCGGCTGGTGACAGCCGGAACGAATGGCGTCGTCGGGCTTTGCCTGGAGCCGCACGACATGGCGATTTCGAAGCTGGTTGCGGGTCGAGAGAAGGACCTGGAGTTTGTCGGCACGATGCTGCGCCTTGGCATCGTGAACCCGCAGCGACTGAGGGAGCGGCTGGCTGCGACGCCGGTTGGTGAGGAGCTTCGAACGCTCATCTCGCACCGGGTGACGCGTCTTGCGACTCGGTCATCCTGAGGGCTCAGGCCTGAAGACTCTGCGGGACATGGCGCTGCCCCTCACGACCATGATGCGGAAGGCGATCATACCTGCGAGCATGAGGGCGATGGAGGCGGCGGTGTGCCAGGTGTTGATGGACTTGTACTGCGCGAGGTGGTCGGCGGCGTCGAAGGCGACGATGTCCCAGAGGGTGTGGAGGAGCATGGCGGCGGCGAGGGAGCCGAAGGTCCAGAGGGGCCAGCGTGGGGCCCGCACGAACCAGAAGCCCAGGCCAAAGCCGCCGATGCCGCCCATGATGAGGTGGCCCATGAGGCGGATGGGCTCCTGGCCTGGCAAGATCATCGTTGTGGACTCGAAGCCCATGTGGAAGATCGACTCTTCGATCGCGGCGCCCAGGCCTGCGAAGCTGCCGTAGATCAGGCCGTCGATGGGATCATTGAAGTGGCGTCGGAAGAGGAACGCGACGATCAGGACGCTGGTGATCTTGGCGATCTCCTCGAGCGTTCCGGCGAGGGTCGCGAAGAGTGTGTTGCCGACGATGTTGGGCGTGTGGTCGGCGGCGAGGCGGATGAGTGCGCCCTGGGCCTTGCCCGCGAGCCACATGAGCGCGGCACCGACGAGCATGACGAGTGCGAGCGTGTGCCAGGGCTCGCGGTCGTAGAGGTCGTAGCGCAGCACCATCCAGCCGATGACGGCGGCGCAGAGAGCGAGCGTGCCATAGAGCAGCACGAGCGTGAGCATCGGCGAGGGTAGCCGCGAGCGTGATCGGAGCTTGGCTGTGGCGTCAGAAGCGTGCGGGGGCCTCGGTGGCGACGGAGCCGGAGATCGCCGCGGCGTCTTCGCAGATCGCGGTGAGGGCCTCGACGACGCGGTCGATGTCGGCGGCGGTCACGAAGGGGCCGAGGCTGAGGCGGATGGCGCCGCGGCCGGTGGCGTGGTCGAGGGAGCCCATCGTGCGGTGCGCGAGCGGAGCGCAGTGGATCCCGGCGCGGGCGAGGATGCCGAAGTGGGACTCGAGGATGGTTGCGATCTCGGGGGCGGTGAGCGTGCGATGGACGAGGGAGAAGGTGCCGACGCGTGCGTCCACGTCTGGCGAGCCGAGGAGATGCAGCTCGCTGAATGGGCCGGCTCGCGAAGGCTCAGGCGTGTCGAGATGGCCGTGCGTGACGCCGCCGGAGATGAGTGCGCCCAGGAACTGGGCTGAGAGTTCACGCTCGTGGGCGTGGAGAGAGGTGACGGTGCGCGAGCCGAGCCAGGCGGCGGCCTCGGAGAGACCGACGATGCCCATGGTGTTGTGGCTGCCTGCCTCGAAGCGCTCTGGGAGAGATTCGGGCTGGCTGTCGAGCTCGGCGATGGAGCCCGTGCCGCCCTCGCGCGTGGTGGCGAGGTGCTCCTCGAATCCTGGCCTGACGGCGAGAGCGCCGGTGCCTTGCGGGCCGAGCATGCCCTTGTGGCCGGGGAAGGCGACGAGGTCGGCGTTGAGTTCGCGCAGGCTGAGGGGGAGATGGCCGAGGCCCTGGGCGACATCGACGAGGGTTGGGACGCTGCGGGAGCGGGCGAGGGAGACGAGGTCGTGGATGGGCTGGATCGTGCCGGTGACGTTGCTGACCCAGTTGAGGGCCAGGAGCGTGGTGCCGGGCGAGAGGGCGGCGACGAGCGTGTTGGGATCGACGCGGCCTGTTGAAGGATCGGGCTCGATGTGGATGACCGTGGCGCCCTCTTCGGCGAGGGCGGCGTATGGCCGCAGGACGGAGTTGTGGTCCATCGTCGTGGTGACGAGGCGGATGGGTGTGTGTGGCCCGTGGCGCAGGCGAGCGGCGCGGACGACGCCCTTGATGGCGAGGTTGAGGGCGTCGGAGGTGTTGAGCGTGAAGACGATGTGGCGTGGAGAAGGATGATCAAGGAGCGTCGCGAGGCGCTCGCGGCACTGGCGGATGAGGCGGGCTCCCTCGCGGCTTTCCATGTACTGGCCACGACCCGGGGAAGCGCCGATGTCACGGGCGTAGGCCATCATCGCGTCGTAGACGGAGGGTGGCTTTGGGAAGCTCGTGGCGGCGTTGTCGAGGTAGAGGCGGGGCATGGGGAAAGCGAAAAGCGGGAAAGCGAAAAGCGAAAATGAAGACAGGAGGCACTGGGGACTAGGCACTTGGCACTTGGCACTTGGGAAGGCAAAAAGAATGAGACAGAACGCGGAGATGCGGAGAAGAGCGGAGGCGCGGAGTGGAGATTCTTGGAAAGGAGTGGAGAGTTGTTGGAGCGTGTGATTTCGATTGTGGGTGTTGGGGTTGTAGTTTGCGGCTTGCGCTTTGCCGCGGGTGCTTTGGCTTGGGTGTTGGTTGATTGATTGAATGGTTTCGAAGACACCGGCCGGGAGGCCGGTGCCACTTTGGATCAGGCCTTTTGTGGCTTGTAGAAGGGGAGTGGCGCGACGGCGGCGGGGAGGGGGTCGCCTCGGCCGGTGTCGATGTGGACCTGGGTTCCTACGGCGCTGAGGTCGGTGTCGAGGAAGCCCATGGCGATGCACTTGCCGAGGGTGGGCGAGGGGCAGCCGCTGGTGACGGTGCCGACTTCCTTGCCGCCTTGTGTGATCTTCATGCCCTGGCGTGCGGAGCGTTTGCCTTCGAGGATGAAGCCTGCGAGCTTGCGCTTGACGCCGCCTGAGGCGATGGTCTTCTTGAGGGCTTCCATGCCGACGAAGGGCTCGCCCTTGCCGTCGTCGGCCTTGTCCATGGAGATGGCAAAGTCGACGCCGCAGGAGAGGGCGTTGATCTCTTCGCCGAGCTCGTGTCCGTAGAGGGGCATGCCTGCCTCGGTGCGGAGCGTGTCGCGTGCGCCCAGGCCCGCGGGGCGGATCTCAGCGCCGGTCTTGGACATGTCGACGTCGCTGGCGAGAAGCTTCATTGCGAGGCCCACGGCGCCGGCGGGGAGGATGACCTCGACGCCGTCTTCACCGGTGTAGCCGGTGCGGCTGACGATGAGCTTGACGATCATGAGGTTCTTGACGGCGAAGCGATAGCGCTTGAGGCCCAGGACCTCGCTGCTGAACTTGCCGATGCGGGGCATGATCCTGGGGCCCTGCAGCGCGACCATGGCGGTGGAGGTCGTTTGATCGTCGATCTTGACGGTGAGGTCGCCGGCGGCACGGACTTGCTCAAAGTGGCCCATGAGCTTCTCGCGGTTGGAGGCGTTGACGACCAGGAGGAAGTCGTCGTCGTCCATGCGATAGACGATGATGTCGTCGCGCACGCCGCCCTGCTCGTTGCAGACGAGGGAGTAGCGGCACTGGCCGGGAACCATGTCGTGGATCTTGCGGGTGCAGAGGCGTTCGAGGAACTTCCGCGAGTGGCGGCCGGTGACTTTGACGCGGCCCATGTGGGAGACGTCGAAGATGCCGCCGCTGGTGCGGACCTGATGGTGCTCTTCGGTGAGGCCGTAGTAGGTGAGGGGCATCTCCCAGCCCGCGAAGTCGACCATGTTGGCCTTGTGGTCGAGGTGGAAGTTGTAGAGCGGGGTGCGTTGCACGGGCGGGGTCTCCTCGCGAGTGAGAGCGCAGATGGCAGTGGACTTTCGACTGCGCTGCGCCGGATCGGCTTGTGTGATGGTGAGGTTAGGTCGCGCCCGGCCACGCGGCGTTATCGATGAGCCGCACGCTTCCGACTCTGGCCGCGATCAGGGCACGGCCGGGGGATGACCCGGCAAACGTCTGCAGCGTCGCGGCGTCCCGCACGACGGCGTACTCGGGCGTGATTGACTCGCTTGCGAGCTCTGCGATCATGGCGCGTTCGGCGGCGGCGGGTGTCGCTTGCGACGCCGCGAGCTTGAGAGCGCGGCTGATCGCAAGGGCGCGAGTGCGATCTGTGGGTGAGAGAAAGACATTGCGGCTGCTCATCGCGAGTCCGTCGGGATCTCGGCGTGTGGGGCAGGGGATGATCTCGACTCGTCCATGGGAGCGGTTGTGCGAGGGGTGCGTGCGGACTTTTTCCATGGCGCGTTCCATGGCGCTGATCACGGCGAGCTGCTGCCAATCCTTCTCGCCAAAGAGTGCCGCGGCGGGGCGCATGAGGTCAAAGAGGCGCGAGACGACCTGGCAGACGCCCGCAAAGTGCCCCGGTCGCTGGGCATCTTCGAGCTTGGGTTGCGTCGCGACGTCGGGGAGCGGCGGCGTCGGAATGACGACGCTGGGGGGGCCGGGCGGATAGATGTCCGTCACTGAAGGGACATAGACCAGCTTCGCACCCGCGGATTCGCAGATCGCAAGGTCAGCTTCGATGGGCTTGGGATACCGCTTGAAATCGTTGGGGTCGTTGAACTGCGTGGGGTTGACGAAGATCGAGACTGATGCGCCCGCGAGGCGGCGATTTGCAGCAAGTGCCGCGGCCTGGTGGATCAGCGACGCGTGGCCCTCGTGGAGGGCGCCCATCGTTGGCACGAAGACGGTGGGGCCAAGCTCCGTGAGTGCGTCGGCAAGCTCCGCGTTTGATCTGGCGACTCGCATGGTGCGGGGCATAGGCAAAAGGGTAGTGACGCAGGAGGGTATGAAGGGACTTGGCGGGGGTGGAAGCAGGGGGACGGGGTTTGGAGGGGGGGTAGGGGGGGGTGGAGGGAGGGAGTGGAAAGGGGGAGGGGGAGGGGGGGTTTGGAGAGGACAAAAGAAGGCTTGGAGGAGACAAAAGAAGGGCCGGATGAGACAAAAGAAGTGCTGAACGTGACCGTAGAAGGGTCTACGACGACCGTAGAAGGGCCTACGGCCATCGTGGAAGGGTCTACGGCCATCGTCAAGGGCATTGCTGTCGTCGTGAAGGGCTTTACTGGCATCGTCAAGGGCTTTACTGGCGTCGTGAAGGGCATTGCTGTCGTCGTGAAGGGCTTTACTGGCGTCGTGAAGGGCTTTACTGGCGTCGTGAAGGGCTTCCCTGCTCCTGCGGCTGGTCTTCGGCAGGCTGGCACCGAACTGAATGGTCGGCTCGTACGTAGGACGTTTGGGTAGATGTTCGGATACGCTTGCGACCCGGGGTGGACGAACGCTTCTGGGCGTTTGGCCTGATAGTGCCCTCTGCGGTTTGAGATCACAGTGCGATCACAGCGCGATTACACACGGAGTCCACCATGCTCGGACGAGTCTTCAAAGCCTACGACGTTCGCGGGACCTATCCCGATCTGCTGACCGATGGGATGGCGTGGCAGATTGGATATGGAGCGAGCAAGTTCCTGCTCGCGGACGCCGCGGCGGCGGGCGAGACGACGCCGATGATGACCAACATCATCGTCGGGCGCGACATGCGGACGAGCTCACCAACGCTGACGAAGAACCTGATCCAGGGGATCAACGATCAGGGCGGGAATGTGATCGACATCGGGCTCTGCGACACCTCGATGATCTACTTCGCGGTGAACCACCTTGATTGCGCGGGCGGCGTCATGGTGACGGCCTCCCACAATCCGCCGAACTACAACGGCTTCAAGGTGAGCAAGCGCAAGGCCAAGCCCGTGGGCGAGGCCACGGGCCTCGCGGAGGTGCGCAAGCACGCCGCGATGGTGGACAAGGCGACGCTGGTGAAGCAGTCGGGGCGCGTCGAGCAGCGCGACCTCTGGCAGCCGTACGCACAGCACGTCCGCTCCTTCCTTGAGCTGGGCGGGACCAAGCTCAAGGTCGTGATCGACGCGAGCAACGGCATGGCGGGGACGATGATCCCCAAGATCTTCGGAAAGCAGTCGCCCGTCGGGGCCGCGCCGGGCCTCTCGATCATCGAGCTGAACTTCGACAACACCAAGGGTGTGTTCGCGCACGACCCCAACCCGCTGGTCGCGGCGAACATGAAGATGACCCAGGATGCCGTGCTCCAGCACAAGGCGGACGTGGGATTCTGCTACGACGGCGATGCGGACCGCTGCATGGCGGTGGATGAGAAGGGACGCATCATCGGGTGTGACCTGCTCACGGGCATGCTTGCCAAGTTCTTCCTACAGAAGAGCCCGGGCGCGGCGATCGCCTACGACCTGCGCTCGACCAAGGCCGTCGAGGAAGAGATCGTCAAGCACGGCGGCAAGCCGGTGCGCGGGCGCGTCGGGCATGTGTTCATGAAGCAGGCGTTGGCGGAGCATCAGGCCGTCTTCGGCGGCGAGCTCTCGGGGCACTTCTACTTCCGCGACAACTACAACGCCGACAGCGGCGCCATCGCGATGTGCACGATCCTGTCGGTGCTGGCGAAGACTGGCAAGCCCCTCTCCGATCTCATCAAGCCGATCTCACGCTACCAGCAGTCGGGCGAGGTCAACTTCCACATCGAGGACAAGGATGGTGCGCTCGCCGGCCTCAAGCAGGCGTACGGGCCCGGCTCGGCGGCCCACGGCGTGGTGGACGAGCTCGATGGCGTCACGATCGACTGCTTCAAGGGGCAGGGGTGGTGGTGCAACGTGCGCAAGAGCAACACCGAGCCACTGCTGCGACTCAACCTCGAGGCCAAGGACAAGGCGACTCTGGAACGGATGATGGCGGAGATTGCGCCGAGGCTCGGCCGTCGCGAGGAGCACCACTAAGGCGTGTTCGACGGACATGCCAGAGTCGCCAGACGAGTCGCCAGAAGAGTGCCGGATTGCCAGAGTTGATAGAGTGGTGCATCATGGAAGGTGCCCGCCCGTTGCACGAAGGGCCGCAGCCCGAGCAGGGAGCCAATGACCCTTTCCGACTTTCTCGACGCATGGAAGCTGGCGGAGCATCCCTTCCGCGGCGAGGAGGCTCGCTCGGATGATGTTTTCGCGCGGATGAGCGGCGGGCTCGCGGGCGTGCGCACGACGACGGCGGGGCCGCCGGGCTTCGTGATGGCGGAAGAGCCGTCAGCATCGGGAAGCACACCAACGGCACTCGGTACCCCCACTGCCTCGGAAGCAGGCTCGAACCGATCAGCCTCCATCACAACCGATTCGTTCCCCGGCGCCGTCTCAACGAGCGGCATCGAGGCCAAGTCCGGGCCGATCCATCACTCCGACTTTGACAAGATTCTGGGTGATCTTCGCCGGCCCGGCGCATCTGTTGTATTTGGTGAGAAGGGCTCCGGCAAGACTGCCCTGCGATTCCAGCTGGGTCGTCGCATTCTTGATCACAACGCGGCACATCCTGGTGCGAAGGTGTTGCTGCTGGGGTATGACGATCTCAATGCCTTCTGCGACCGGATCCACGAGAAGCTCGGGTCGAAGACCGCCCTTGAGTCGCTTCAGAAAATCCGGCTCGTGGACCATGTGGATGCGATTCTGCACCGCGTGGTGCCTCGGATTGTGGATGCGTTGCTGGATGAGAGTGGGCCAGAGCCGATCGATGTGCCTGATGCGGCCAAAGTCGCGAAGCGGCTCTCCCCGGATGCGAAGCGTGCGATCCTCACGCTGCAGGCATGCTACGACCGGCCGAGTGATGCACCGAACCGGACGAATCGGCTTCGGCGGCGTCTGCGCATCTGGCCGAGCGCGGCGGTCTTTGCGCAGCGCGTGGTGCTTGTGATCTGGCCCCTGCTGATTCTGGCCGGATTGGTGTGGGTCAACTTCTTCACGCTGCCGACCGGGCTTATGAACATCACGCAGGCGCAGGCCGCGTGGGGACTGGCGATCTTCTTTGGCATCTATGCGCTCTTTGCGCTCAAGGTCGCGGTGTGGAATCGGCTTGCGATCATCCGGACCGGGATCAGGCTGCGGCGGCAGCTTCGGACGGTTCCACGCGGCGATGTCTCGTTTGCACGCTCGATCCGGCAGCTACCGAGGGCATGGCGCGAGTCCTCGCAGCTTCCGGTCTCGGACTCTGATGAAGTCCGCTACGCGATGATGGATCGCCTGAAGGGCGTGCTTCGCGCGATCGGGTATGCAGGGCTGGTCGTTGTTGTGGATCGCGTTGATGAGCCGACGCTGGTCTGCGGCGATCCCGAGCGCATGAAGGCGCTGATCTGGCCGATGCTCAGCAACAAATTCCTGCAGCAGGAGGGCGTTGGAATCAAGCTCCTGCTGCCGATGGAGCTGCGGCACGCGGTCTTTCGCGAGTCGTCGGCCTTCTTCCAAGGTGCACGCCTCGACAAGCAGAGTCTTGTTGAGCATCTCTCATGGACGGGGACGATGCTCTATGACCTTTGCGAGGGGCGGCTGCGATCGTGCCTGAGGCCGGGCGCCAAGTCGATCCGTCTTCTGGATCTTTTCACGGAGGATGTCACGCAGGAGGAGCTTGCGGGCGCGCTCGAGCGCGTGCACCAGCCTCGCGATGCGTTCAAGCTTCTGTATCGCTGCATCGCAGAGCACTGTGCGAGCACGCCGCGGGATGTGGGGATGTTCAAGATCCCGCGTCACACGCTGCTCGCCGTGCTCAAGAGCGAGACCGAGCGTGTGCAGCAGACCGCTCGCGGCATCAGGCCGGGATGACGCACATGTTCGCACGCAAGGGCTTCAATCCGCCGCATCGCATCCTCATCATCCGGCCGAGTGCGCTTGGCGATGTGGCGCGGACGGTGCCGCTGCTGGTGTCTTTGCGTGATTCGTTTCCCGCAGCGAAGATCGATTGGCTTGTGCAGGATTCGTTCGTTGATGTGGTGCGTGCGCACCCGGCACTGACCGAGGCATTGCCCTTCCCGCGTGCGGAGTTCTCGCGATGGCTGCGTGCTGGTCGCGTTGATCGGCTCTGGTCGTATCTTGCGTCGCTTCGCTCGCGTGAGTACGACATCGTGATTGATGCGCAGGGCCTGGCTCGCAGCGGCTTGATCGCGTGGAGCACGCGCGCGCCGCGGCGGATTGGGCACGCTGACGCGCGAGAGCTGGGTTGGCTTGGGTACACCGAGCGCGTGCCGCGGGTGGGCGTTGTGCACACGGTGGATCAGATGCTGACGCTCGCAAGCGCGGCGGGCGCCACCGCGCGGAGTGATGCATTGGCAATGCGGCTTTACACGCCGGCGGAGGCCGCAGGATTCGCCGCCGCACGCGAGTTGGTGCCGAGCTCGTACGTCGTGCTTGCTCCCACGAGCCGCTGGATCGCGAAACAGTGGCCCGATGATCGGTTTGCGGCGTTGGCTGAGTGCTTGGTTGCGCAGGGCCGCACGGTCGTGCTGGTTGGAGGTAAGTCTGAGCGTGCGCAGATTGGTGCGTGCCTGGCGCTGGTGGCAAAGCAAACGGACGCACGCTCGCCGCGTGTCGTTGATCTCGTCGGTGCGACATCGATTGCGCAGCTCATGAACGTGATCGAGCACGCGGCACTGGTGGTTGCGAACGACTCCGCGGCGTTGCACATCGCGGTGGGATTTGGCCGCCCGATCGTGGCACTGTTTGGACCGACTCGCGTGGAACGCGTCGGACCATACCGGCGCGAGGGCGACGTGCTGCAGGTGCTCATGTCCGGGGACACGTTTAATCACAAGGTGGATGCGTCACGGGTGATGATGGAGCGGATCGGTGTTGAGGCGGTGGCGGCGGCTTGCGAGGATCGGCTTGGGAGGTGAGACAGGCGGAGGTGTCGAGCGCGGCGCTTGGTAGACCCAACGAACACAGATCCGTTCGGGTCGTACAGCAGGAGCCGCGCGTGCTTTTGGAGTGTGCCATTGAGTCCTGGCCGCGATCAACACATCTGCGCGTCGTGCGGCTACCCACGTGGCGCAGCGGACTTGTGCACCGAGTGCGGCAAGCGGTCGTTCGTGATCGGGCCGCTCTGGTGGCACCGAGTGAAGACATGTGTTGATCGTGCAGGCATCGGATTGTGTGCTTTGCTCGTGCCCGGCATGGTGATTGCCCTTTGCTACGACTTCTTTCCCGCTGAAGGGCCGCGTTGGGTGGGACTCATCGTGCTGTTGTTGATACTTGCGATCCCTGCGGTGGGGTCGCTTCTCTATGCGTCGTGCATGGTTCAAATCGGTGTCCGCTTCGGCCGATTGGTTTCAGGCTCGCCACGACTCCGATTCTGGCTTCTTTCTTGGATCGCAGCAGTCCTGTTCATGGTTCTAAGCGGCACCGGAGTTCCTAAGCGGCTGTTCGTGTATCTGCACGCGAGCGAACTTGATCGCTTTGCCGACGAGATGGAGTCTGCGCTGGTGATGCCCGGCGTGCTGTATCCAGACCGGAACGTCGCGGGTATCAAGATCCCCAAGGTCCAGCGGTTTGTCGATGGGTCTCTTTGGCTCTATGCAGACGACCCGCGACGGAACTTCTACCGGGGACTGATCCGACTGCCCGCCGTTGATACCGCGTGGGAGGCTGACCTCACCACTCATGGTGACGAGTTCAGCGCAGTCTCCTTGGGGTGCCGCTGGTACTTCTTCTGAAGCAGGCTGCGATAAGGTGGAAAAACGACTTGAAAATCCGCACGTTTGGTTCTTGACTTCTTGCTCGGACATGGAACACTCATCAGGTCCATGCGTCACTCCACCCACACCACCATCTCGAAAGCTCAGCAGCGACAGACGCACCATTGCGTGGCATGCGCCATGTGCTGCATGGTCTGTCTTGTCTGCCATTCGTTGGCGGTGGTGCGGGCTGGGTGTAGGTGTTGACGCTGAGTTGACACTTTCCTGAGCCTAGCGACGAGCAATCGTCCTGCACCACCGCATCGGCCGCGGTGGTGCTTGTGTTTTTGGGAGATGATGGCCAGAGTGCCTGGCTGTGCTTCCTCCGTCATCATGGCCGAGCAGTCTGGCGGCAACCGCCGCAGCGAGATCACTACGCGCCTGTTGTGTTCACACTGTGTTACATGTGTTCATCCTCGATCATCCCTGATCATGCAACGGAGTACGCATCATGTGGAGTCTCTACGGATTGAACAGTCTTCTGCTCATCGACGGCGATGCGATTCAGCCCATCGCGCTCTCAACGATTCTCGCGGCTCGGCGCCGCCGCTGAGGCGTCTGGCCACAACTGCGAGGCCGTGCGCCGGGCCCCCTATCCCACCCCCCCTCCCCCACCACCACTCGATCGTCGACACTTGCCCCGCTGGAACCGGAGAGAGAGACCCGGGACCGTGCGACCTGCGGAGTGAGAGCGCGTGAGAGCGAGAGAGCTGGTTGGAAAGAGAGATCGGGTGTGGAGCGGGGTCGGGCGCGTGGCAGCGCACGCCTCACATGCTCGTGCGCGGGCTTGGTCATGCCAAGACGTACCACGGGTCTGAGGCTTGCCGGGAAGGGGGGAAGGGGGAAGGGAGAGAGAGCCCGTGTGCGGCGTGAGAACGACGCACACGGATTGGTGCACGCGTCACACAAGGCATGATCGTGGCGAGTTCACAACGCAGCCGCGGCTCGCGTTCGGTTCACACGCGGCTCAGGCTTGACGCACGGCTGGAATGCGGCTCATGCGAGTTCCTCGCAGCCTGGCAAGTACAAACAAGAACGCGGCCTGCCGGAGGGGCAGGCCGCGTTCCTTCTGTGTCTTGATGGGCAAGGCTAGCCGCGAGATCAGGCCGCGGCCTTGGCCTTCGGCGTGGCCTTCGAGGCCTTCACGGCCTTCTCGCAGATCGTGTCGAAGAGCTTGGGGTCTTCGATGGCGACCTGGCTCAGCATCTTGCGGTTGAGCGTGATGCCGGCGAGCTTGAGGCCGTTGGCGAAGAGGCTATAGCGCGTGCCTCGCATCTTGCAGGCGGCGGTGATGCGCGTGACCCAGAGGCGGCGGTAGTCACGCTTGCGGGCGCGACGATCGCGGTAGGCGTAGACGCCTGCGCGGATGACCGCGTTGCGGGCGCGATACTTGCTGGTGCTGTTGGACCCGAAGTAGCCGCGGGCCTTCCTCAGAATCCTGTTACGAGCCTTGGTACGGGCAGAGCCCTTGCGAACGCGAGGCATTGATCAACTCCTGCGACCACCGTGTCCTTTGGGAACACGCGTGATCAAACATGCTCGACTCGGGGTGGCCTGACGCTGGCCATCTTCGCTTGTCCCGTCGAACGGCCTGACTCCAACAATCGCAATCGGGAGACGAGGTGCCAGCACCACGATCCCTGCGACGAAATCACTCCGGGAAACTCGGCTTAACCCTTCGTGGCAGCCGCTGCCGCGGCAGCAGCCTTCGCGGCCTCACGGGCCGCGCGGCGCTCTGCGGGGGAGGGGCTGCGGCGGATGGCCGTGCGGGGCTGCTCACGCCCACGCAGACGCTTGAACAGCAGACGCTCGAGGCGCTTGGCATCGCTGCCGGCCATGAACGGATCGTTGCGGTACTGGCGGAGCTTCTTGCCGCCCTTGCCCGAACGCAAGTGCTTGTGGTTGGCAGAACGGTGGCGGACCTTGCCGCTCTTGGTCATACGGATCCGCTTGAGCAGACCCTTGTGGCTCTTGTTCTTCGGCATTGGCGAAACCTCACTCTGGCTTCCGGGATCACCGCTCCTGCGGCAAGTCTATGGCCTTGATGATAGGCCCATACCCCGACCACTTCCAGACCAGCCTGGCGGGGCGTATTTGGCAACTGACCAGAAAAAACGCACCCCGCGGCGGACCCGCGGGGTGGGAAGATGGGCAAAGGTGAGGGACTGGGGATTCAGGGACGGTGGAACTCCCGCGGTCAGCTCACTCGCCGGTTGGGAAGCCGGTGATGACGGTGCCCGAGGTTGAAGCCGCGAGATCCGCCGCGACCTGGTTGCTTGGGTCGAGGCGTGCGGCGGCGGCGAAGGTCTGGCGGGATGCGTCCATCTGGTTGAGGTCACGCTGGACCATGCCCAGGAGCATCAGCGTCTGGGCATCCTCGCGGATCTTCAGAGCGGCGCGGAGGCTCTGCGTCGCGCCCGCGAGATCGCCCGCGCGGCGCATGTGCAGGGCACGCAGCACGTGGCCGTCAGGACGATCCGGTGCGAGCGCCACGACGCGATTCGCGGCGGTGCGCAGCCGGGCCTGATCACGCAGCACGAAGGAGAGCTCGCCAAGCCCGATCCACGCCTCGACGTCGTTGGCGTTCTCGATGTCGCGGGTCAGTTCAATGAAGATGTCGCGAGCCTCGACAGGCTTCTCGATCTGCACGAGGCACATGGCGCGAAGGTGCTTGAGATCACGACGGTCCTTGTTGTCCTTGTTGCGCAGCAGCCGAGCGAGGTTCGATTCGGCCTCGCCGAAGCGAGCCGTAGCGATCTGTGCCCGGATGAGATCTTCGGAGATGTTCTCGTCATCTGGCGCGAGCATTCGTGCATCGGAGAAGGCCTGGGCCGCGTCGGCGTGGCGTCCTTCGAGCATCGCGATGTGTCCGAGCGTCTGCTTGACGCCTGCGCTGTGCGGGAAGTTGGCGGCGCGGGCAGCGAGGAACTCACGTGCTTCGTTGACGCGGCCCTGCTCCATCATCATTTCCGCGGCGGCGATCGAGTACTGCGCGTCCTGCGTGTCGCGCTCGGCGGCGCCGAGGTAGCGGCGCAGCGCCTCGTCGGTCTGGCCGATGCGCTCGGCCATGATGCCCTGGAAGTACCACGCATCGACGTTGGTCTCGTCGAGCTTCTCGGCCTCCGCGAAGGAGATGGCCGCAAGCTCGACGTTGCCCATCTCCATGTACGTGCGCCCGCGGAGGACGTGGCTCTTCACAACGTTCTCGTTGAGCTCGATCGAGGCTGACACGTGCTTGAGCGCCTTGGGAAGGTCCGATGCGAGGAAGGCCTGGTGGGCCATCTGGTACTCGGTCGCGCTCTTGAGCGCGTTCATCTTCATCTTCGCCGCGTTCATGTGCTCCTTGGTGTACTGGCCCTGACCGGTGCAACCGCCGAGCAGGAGTCCGGCGGCGGCGACCGCGCTCAGGCCGAGGACCAAACGGAACTGGCGTTGTGCGATGCTGATGCTCTTGTTCAAGGCTGGCTCCACTGTGTGGGTTGAACTCTGAACGATTCCTGGCCCGGCCCGGCGGATGCCGGCGATGCACGCCGACGATTCCCGAGGAAGGAAAAAGGCCGCGCCCGTTTGGGGGCGCGGCCTCGAGTGCCCTGTGTTCTTATCGGAGATCCAGGGGGCTGACTTTTCGGTCCGCAGCGATTCTGCGGCGTGCCAGGAGGATTCCGCTGCGGGGTCTACTTCGCGGGGTCGAAGCCCTCGCCAACCTGCGTGAAGGTCGTGGTGCCGGGAGCCTGCCACGAGTTGCGACCGGAATCGCCCATGGCCTGCACGAACCCATAGAAGTTGCTCAGGACGCTGTTGTTGCCGAAGAAGAGGCGGGCCGTCGAGTTCGCGTTGTTGGCGGGCGTCGTCGACGTCGCGGCAGTGTTCGTGCCATCGACGGGCATGGTCGTGATGCTGCTCAACGACTCGGGCGAAGTAGGCTCGGTGTTCTGATCAGTGTTCTGATCCGAGTTCTGCTGGTTGTTCTGCTCAGTGTTCTGAGCGGCGTTCTGATCTGTGTTGGGATTCACCGGCTCGGTGCTCGGTGCGGGCTCGCTGAAGGGCTGCGTTGCGGGCTGGCCGCCGGTGTTGTTCTGGCCCGTGGGGTTCGTATCGAAGTAGGGATTAGCCTGCGTGTTCGAGGGCGTCGTGAAGGTGGTGCTGGCGGCGGGCTCGGTGGTCGTGTTGAACGTCGCGGCGGTGTTCGAGTCGGGGCTGGTGTTGGCGACGATGTTGGGGAGCGAGTCGCTGCCGGGGGCCTGGCCCACGCGACGGATGATCGTCTCGCTCTCGCCCTTCAGAATGCGGTTGAGCATGCTTCGCTCGGGCCACTCGGTCTTGTTGGTTGCGATCTTCTCACGCAGACCGATCACCTCGGGCTGGTTGGAGTTGAGGGCCAGCGAACGCTGCGTGAGCCACAGGGCACGCTCGGTGTTGCCCTCCCGAGCCATGTCGTCGGCCTCGAGGTTCAGCATCGTCGTCAGGCGATCGCGGCTGAAGGGGAGCACACCCTCGCGGGCACCGGCCCGTGTCCGGGCGACATAGTCCTTGGCACGAGCGCCACCCGTCGCGAGGGCGGTGTCGTTCATGATGGTCGGCGTCACGAGGAAGATGATCTCGCTCCGCTCGGTCTGATCGTCGTGGCCTCGGAACGCGGAGCCGATGACGGGGATGTCACCCAGCAGCGGGATCTGGCGGCGGGCGCTCTCGGTGCTCTCGCGGAAGAGACCACCCAGAACGATCGTCTGCCCGTCGCGAACGATGACGTTGGTCATCAGTTCGTTCGTGATCTCGTCGGGAATCGTGACGGCGGCACCCGTGGCATCGTTGGCGTCGCGGATGACGGCCTCCGACACCTGCGGACGGAGTTCCATGCGGATCAGGCCGTCGTTGGTGATGAAGGGTCGGAAGCTGAGCTGAGTACCAGTGTCCAGGAACTGCACGGTCTGCGTCGTTGAAGTGTCGGTGCTCGTCGTGCTGAGGTAACCGACCTTACGACCGACAAGGACGCGGGCGGGCTGGCGATTCAGCGTCAGAACCTTCGGATTGGAGAGGATCGTGGTGTCCGTGACCTCATCGAGGACACGCATGAAGACCGCGACGTCACTGCTGACGACACCGATCTTGAGGCCGCCCGGGCCCGCGGTGTTACCGACGTTGCTGACCAGCGAGCGGCCGTCGCCATCGATGGGGAGCGGCACGCTGCCACCGGGAGCGGTGCGGCCGTTGATGAGTGCGTTGGTGGCCTGGAGCGGGCCGCCGAAGCCGACGAAATCACCGAAGTCCATGTCGGCGATCAGCGCGAAGTCAACACCGAAGGCGTTGGCCTCGTTCAGCGTGGTCTGGAGGATCGTGGCCTCGACGAGCACCTGCGCCGGGCGCGTGTCGATCTGAGCGATGAGCGCCTCGATCTCAGCGACATTCTCCTCATAGTCGTAGATCACGAGCATGGAGGTGTGCGCGTATTCCTCGCTGCCCAGCGGAACATCACCCATGGAGGGGAAGCTGCCGGTCTTGCCATTGGTCTTGATCTGTCCGGCGATGGCGCCACCCTCACCCGTCGAGAGGAGGGGAGTCACGAACGCCGCGGCATCGGTGGCGTTGAGGAAGTTGAGCGTGAGGACCTTGCTGACCCGGAGGCGCGAGGCCTGCTCCATCGTCCGGAGTTCCTCGAGCGTGTAGATCATCACGAAGTTGCCTTCTTCGATGAAGCCGTAGCCGTTGATGTTCAAGATGGCGTCGAGGGCCTCGTAGAACGTGACGCCATAAAGATTGGCGGTCACGCGGGCGGAAACGTTCTTGCTCGCGATGATGTTCTTCTGGCTCTGCAGGCTGAGCATCTCGAGAACGGTGCCGAGCTCCTCGTCAGAGACGTGGAGGTCGACGATCATGTTCTCGTCCACTCGGACCTGCACCTCGGGCTCGGCATCGGTCGCTGCCGGAGCGGGCGCGGCGGGCGGGAGACCCCTGGGTGCCGGGGGCACGTTGTACGGCGAGGGACGGTCCTGACGGACTGGCGCCGAGTTCTGGGCCAGGGCGCTTGTCGTGCCTGCCACTGAGGCAAGCAGCAGAGCCGCCGCGATGGTCACCGCACGACCAGAGACCTTCACACCACGATCGTCATTGATCGACATTGGTCGTCCTCGCTTCTTCGTTTTCGTTCCGACTCGCGGCATCGCTGCCGCACGCCTGCGCAAGCCCCACGCGAGCGCTCAAGACCGCCTCGAACGAGCGAGCTCGCGGCACGCCGCGTCCACTCACTGCTCATTCGTCGTCGTTCGGCGGGTCCGACTTTGCGCAGAAGACGCAGGCGGCATCACGAATGACGATCATCCGGCCGCACATTCGTACATCTCGCAACGTCCGCAGCGGTTCTCATGGCCAGCAGCTGCCTCACGCGCAGACCATGCGCCGCGTAGCATTGTCCCCCATGGCTCGCTCGAACCCGGTTACCGGAGCCGGCGATCGAAGTCTGGGCTGTTTTCGCCGCTTGGCTTGAGCCGGCGGCTGTTTCTTGCTTCGCGTTCATTCGCAAACCACTCACGCGCTCACTCGCACGTCAGGAGTTCATCATGGGCCAGCATTCAGCCGCCATCGCCGCACCCGCCCGCCGTACTCGCATGTACGCAGAGCGACTCATGGTCGGCGTGACGCCAGCCATCGCCGCGCGCAAGCCGGTGTTCACGAAGGGCGGCGACACGATCACGATCGACGCGAATCACCCCGTCTTTGTTCTTGGGCACCTGGCGCTCTACCCAGCCCAGATCCTCGGCCTCATCGGCCGCTCTGACCTCTCTCCCTCGATCGCAGTACCTGCGGCATGGGAAGAGAAGTTTAAGAACGGCGCTCCCTGCCAGGATGATCCCAGCGGCACCATCTACCCCGCGTTCTCAGAGATCTGTGCGGCGTATTTCAAGGCGACCGACGCAATGCTCGACGCGGTTGAGTCCATGGACGACGCGATCCTCCTGACCCCCACCGCTCACAAGGGGTACGCCAAGATCTTCCCCGTCACCGGGCCGACGCTCATCTTCATGCTCAACAACCACACGATGATGCACCTAGGTCAGGTCAGCACCTGGCGCCGTTGCATGGGCCTGCCTCCGGCCTGATGCCCCGTGTTGCCGCGGGCGCGGAGAACTCAGCCCGACACGAACGGGTTGCTCTCGCGCTCGGCTCCGATCGAGGTCGCGTCGCCATGGCCGGGCAGCACCCGCGTCTCGAGCAGCAGCGTGTAAAGGCGTGTGCGGATCGATCGCTCAAGCTGCTCGAAGCTGCAGCCGGGAAAGTCCGTGCGTCCCACGCTACCTGAAAAGAGCGTGTCGCCGACGATCGCCACCGCGACTTGCGGCGCGTGGAGCGTGATGCTCCCCGGCGAGTGGCCGGGCGTGTGCATGACCTCCCACGCGATGCCGCCGAGTTCCAGAACGTCGCCATCGCGGAGGAGTCGTGTGGCCTTCGGGGCCGTGACCGGCGTCCCTGAGAAGGCAGACAGGTTCAGTTCCGGATCAAGCAGCCACTCCGACTCGGCCTCGTGGATGAAGACCGGAAGGCCGGGGAAGGCCGCGACCAGCTCGCGTACGCCAGCGATGTGGTCGACGTGAGCGTGAGTCAGTATGAGTGCCTTGGGCGAGAGGCCCCGCTTCTGGATCGATTCCCGGATCGGACCCGGACCGAACGAGGCGTCGATGATCCAGCAGTCGGCCGCGCCAGCCGTCGAAAGGACGTAGCAGTTGGTGGCATACGGCCCCAGCGTAAAGACGCTGATCTCCAGGCGAGGGCGGCGTGTGGAATCGGCCCAGGAGGTCGTATCGTGCTGGTTCTCTTGACCCACGTGTATTTCCTGTAGACTGGAAGAGCCTGAGGCCAGCGCGTCGGTTCCGGGTGCAGTCGGGCCATGCGGCCCGGACAAGCAACCTTACGAGGAACCCAACCAAGGACGATGCTATGAACCGCTCCAGCGACCGTACGCCCCAACATGCCGATCGGAACGGACACCATCATGCGCCCGACCAGCGTGCCGGGTCGGTTAAGGGCCCGGCGAGGGGCGGAGTCACCAGTCTTGTCCTGCTGCTGGTGCTGCTCTACGCGCTGGCGCTGCTGCTCGCGGTCGTGCTGGTCTTCCGTGGACAGATCGAGCTTGGACTCGTGGGCGCGATGCTGGTGCTGACGATGTCGCCTGTGGCGTTCGCGCTCGTTGTCGGGCCGGGGCTGCGCCTGCAGCGGGAGCTGCTCGGCCGGACCGTGGACCTGCACAACGCGATCCGGCAGACCAGCGATCAGGCGGCCCTCTCCGACGATGCCCGCAAGGTGCTGAATCGCCAGCGTGAGCGTGAACTCCTTTGCAACGCCATTGAGGAGGACATCTCAACGCAGAACTGGGACGCGGCGATGGTGCTCATCAAGGAACTGGCCGATGGCTTTGGCTACCGCGCGGATGCGGAAGCGTTCCGTCGCAAGATCGAAGAGGCCCGCGAGCAGAGCATGAACGAGGAGATCGACGACGCCGTGTCGTACCTGGATGGACTGATCCTGCAGCGACGCTGGGACGCCGCACGCCTCGATGCGGCACGGATCACGCGCCTTTATCCATACTCGCCGCGAGTTGAGGGGCTGCGTTCGCGCGTCGAGCAGGCGCTCGACGCGTACAAGTCTGACCTTGAACGCCGCTTCCTCGTCGCATCGCAGGAAGGCAGGCACGACGACGCGCTGACACTGCTGAAGGATCTCGACCAGCACCTGACCGTCGCGGAGGCCGAGCCACTGCGTGAACTGGCCAAGGGAGTCATCACCAAGGCCCGTGAGAATCTCGGTGCTCAGTTCAAACTCGCGGTTCAGGATCGGCGCTGGGCGGATGCAGTTCCGATCGGCGAGCGCATCATCGCGGAGTTTCCCAACAGCCGGATGGCGGCGGAGGTCCGCAACATCATCGACAACGTGCGGCAGAAGATGGCGTAACCGGCGTGAATCTGCGGCCTATGCACTCTTCGCGGTCGGCTCAGCCAGGCGTGAGTCCTTGTGCGGCCAGAGCGTGCGGTACATCAGCACCACGATCCCGATGATCAGGAACAGGTCCGCGACGTTGGAGACGTATCCCCAGACTTCGCGGCTGCCTGACGGCCACGCGATCCCGAATGGCAACGTCACGCCCGGCAGCGGATGGATGAAGTCTCGAACGAACGCGTAGAAGTAGCGGTCGTAGAGATTGCCAACCCCTCCCGCGAGTACAAGCCCGATGGCGATGTGCGCGAGATGATCGCGCGAGGTCGTCCATCCCGCGAACATGCCAATTGAGATCCCCAGTGCCAGCAGCGTGAACAGGATGAAGAACCAACGCTTGCCCTGGCCGATGCCGAAGACCGCGCCGTGGTTGGCAAGGAGCTTGAACTCAAGCACGTGCGGCACGACCGTGACCGGATCGTGCGGGGGGATCATGTAGTTGGCGTTGCCGATCTCAAGCACGGCCTCACGCTCGAGGCGGACCGGCGTGCCGGCGAT
The DNA here is from genome assembly GCA_040399065.1 of Phycisphaerales bacterium. GTDB lineage: Bacteria > Planctomycetota > Phycisphaerae > Phycisphaerales > UBA1924 > JBBASU01. The sequence continues at coordinate 43,836 of JBBASU010000026.1, forward strand.
GTGATCGAAGGCCACGTACTTGGAACCGAGGTCCGCCGCGAGCCCGAGGATCGCGGTGAGCGCGAGGACGATCCATGCCCGCCGGCTGCGCCACGCCTGCGTCTGGCGAGTCGCGACCGAAGTGGATGATGGCTGCGATTCAGTCGCGCCGCTGGCTTCAGAGCTCGGCAATGTTGGCTCGCCCGTCATCGCCAATGGCTCCACTGCGCCGACGACCCGACTCCAAAGTGCCTGCCCCACGAGATGCGTGCCTGAACATCAACACACACGCGATTCACTCACGAAGTCCGCGGCGTGTATCGCTCGAGCGAACGTGCCGACTCGATGGAGTACCTGGCCCACGGCAGTTCTTCGAGCCGCTCCAGCTTGATCGGCTCACCCGAGAGCTCGCACACTCCGAAGGTCCCGTCGTCGATGCGGTTGAGAGCCGCGTCGATCTCGCGGATCAGCTTGCGATCCGCCGCCGCGAGGTCGAGAGAGAGTGACTGGTCGGAAGCGTCCGAACCCTGCTCGGCCTGGTGGGACGGAACATTCGAGAGGGCGCCAGCGTCGTTCTGGAGCGCGTCGGCTTCCATGCCGCGGACATCGCCCACCAGCTCGGCCCTCTTCTTCAGCAGGATCTGGCGGAAGCGTTCGAGGTCCTTCTTGCCGAAGGGGCTCTTGGCCTTGGGCTTGGGTGCCTCCTCAACCGCGGCGCCACCATGAGCACCAAGCGGACGCGTCGCGGCGGCCTTTGGACCCGACGGAATCAGGGGCTTGCGCCCGTGTCCCTTGAGCAGGAACCCGGCCAGCGCCGCGGGCACGATCGATGCGGCGGAGGGCGTCGGCCTCGTGCGCTTCACGGGCTTTGGGGTCACAATCGTGATGCCCTTGCGTCCGGCCTTCTTGTCAGCCTCAGCCGCCGCGGCAGCCTTCGCGGCCTCGTCGGCCGCGGCCTTGGCAGCCAGCGCCTTCGAGGCATCAGGGGCCGCCTTGGGCGCGGGCGCCGACTTCCCACCCGACTTGCTCGCGGGCTTGCTCGAGACCTTGGAGTCAGCCTTCACCTCGGACTTGGCTTCAGACTTGGACTCGGGCTTCTCGGCAGCCGCGGGCTTTGCCTTGGTTGGCTTTTCAGCGCCGGACTTCACCGCGGTCGTGGACTTGTTGGTCTTTTCGATGGGTACCTTGCGGGCCTTCGTGCGGGCGCTCGAGGAGGGCTTGCCTGCCGCCTTCGGCTTGGCTGCCTTGGCGCGCTTGGACGTCTTGGCCGTGGTGGAAGGCTTGGCCGACTTCTTGGGAGCTTTCTTCGCCATGATTGCTCCGAAGGGCTTTCGGGTGATCACCGGTCGTGTGAGATGGAAAGCCGGACGTCATCGTCCGGTAAACATGGTCCGGTAAACTCCCCGGATTCGCGGGCCGGGAGGATAGGGACCAAGCCGCGCCCTGTCAAAGAACCGCCAGCGATGTCAGCGCTTTCTGGCTGAGGTCGGGCAAATTCACGCGGTGCGGGGCCCGCTCGATCAGGCCGAAGGAGCCGCGAGGCGTGCCTCAGCGGATTCCAGATAGGAGCCCATCCGCCGGAATCGCTCATAGCGGCGATCCAGCAGGGTCTGCGTGTCGAGCGTCTGGAGCTCCGCGAGCCTCGCGATGATCCACTGCTGAAGCGTCGCGGCGGTGGTCTTGGAATCGCGATGCGCGCCGCCCATCGGCTCGGGTATCACCTCATCGATGATCCCCAGCCCCAGGTTGTCCGCTGCGGTCAGCTTGAGCGACTTGGCCGCGGCGGAATTGGTCTGCTCGTTTGCTTCCTTCCAGAGGATCGCGGCGCACCCCTCAGGGGAGATCACGCTGTACCACGCGTGCTGGAGCATGCCGACCTTGTCCCCCACCGCGATTCCCAGGGCGCCGCCCGAGCCACCCTCGCCGATGACGACGCTGACGATCGGGGTCTTGAGGCGGCTCATTTCCAGCATATTGACGGCGATGGCCTCGGCCTGGCCGCGCTGCTCGGCACCCAGGCCCGGATACGCGCCCGGCGTGTCCACGAGCGTCACGATCGGAACGCCATACTTCTCGGCGAGCTTCATCTTGGCTAGGGCCTTGCGGTACCCCTCGGGATGGGCGCAGCCGAAGTTGCACGCGAGCTTTTCGCTGGTTTCCTTCCCCTTCTGGTGTCCCACCACCATCACCTTCATGGGACCGATGCGGGCGAATCCGGTCACCATGGCAGGATCATCACCGAAGCGACGATCGCCGTGCAGCTCTGCAAAGTCGCGGCACATGAGCCCGATGTACTCGCGCGTCTGGGGCCGATTGGGATGACGCGACACGCGAACGGTCTGCCAGGGGCTGAGGTTCGAGTAGGCTGCTTCGAGGGCCGCGAGCCGGCGTGTCCGGAGCACTTCGATCTCGCCCGCGAGCGTCGGGCTCGCAGGACCATCTGCCCCCTCGGCCGCGAGCCGGGCTTCCGCGGCTTCCAGCTGCCGCTCAAGCTCAACAACGGGGCGCTCAAAGTCCAACTGGTAGTACGTCGCCATAGATGCTGATTCTACGAGGGTCGCGGACACGGGGCGCGCGGGAAGCCAACCATCTGGACATGCTGAACGACGCCTGCACGCACCAGACGCTGATCGTGATTGGTGGCGGCAACATGGGTGGGGCTATTTTGCGGGGCAATCTTGCGTCCTCGATGATCCCGCGCGAGCGTGTGGTGGTGGTAGAACCCGACGCCAGCAAGCACCCGGGTCTCACATTGCTCGCGGGCACCGTTGTCTCGGCAGCCTCGCTGATCCCCGCGACCGATGCGCGTTCCACGATGGTTCTCTTCGGGGTGAAGCCTCAGGTCTTTACGGGTGTTGCTCGCGAGCTTGATGAACGCGCCGGGGATTTGCGGGGTGCGCTCGTCGCGTCGATCATGGCGGGAACACCGCTCGAGACGATCGCGAATGCGTGTCCATGGGCGTGCGCGTGCATTCGGCTGATGCCGAACCTGCCCGCGTCCGTCGGGCGAGGCATGACCGCAATCTGTACCGATGCTCGCTGCACGCCCGAGCAGGCAGCGAGCATCCGCTCGATCTTCCAGAGCGTCGGCAGGGTCATCGATCTCGAAGAGCCACTCATCGATGCCTTCACCGCGGTTGCAGGGTCGGGTCCTGCGTACGTCTTCCTGCTCGCGGAGGCGATGAGCCGCGGCGCACAGGCCGCCGGTTTCTCGCGTGAACAGGCCGACGAACTCGCACGCGTGACGATCTCAGGATCCGCAGCGATGCTCGACGCTGATCCGCGCGACGCAACTGTGATGCGAGAGGCCGTCACGAGCAAGGGCGGCACGACCGAGGCCGCGCTGCGCGTGCTCGCAGAGGAGTCGTGGACAGCGGCGATGGAACGCGCGATCATCGCCGGACGAGATCGGGCGCGTGCGCTGGCGAAGTGAACGAAGAGCCGCGATCCAGAAGCGCCACGATCATTCCGGCTTTGCGAAATGATCTTGGCACATGAACCTGCCACTACGCCCTGATACTCACGCGCCAGCCTTGGCCATGCCGCGCTCGATGCAGGCGAAGATGCGGGGCCAGTCTTCCTCTCGCATGGCAGGCAGCGGCGGCAACATGCGGACGTGGTACGGACCATGCCCGCAGTAGAAGAGGATCGCGCCCTCCTCGAAGATGGCCTTCGCGGCCTTGAGGATCTTGTCCTTGTCGCCGCCATAAGGCGTGAAACGCATCATGCCGCCCAGGCCGCCGACGAGCTTCTCGCCGCCGCCGTTCAAGGCCGCGACGGGCGGGAACCACTCGGGGTGCCTGCTGATGAGTGCCATCGCGTGCTGGCGGAAGAGCGCATGGTGCTTGGTGAAGTGGCCCTGGTCGCCGTAGTAGTTCCCGTCGCGGAGCTTCTCGATCACGCGCTTGCCGACTCGGAACGAGACGCCCTCGCCCGTGAAGGTGCCGCTGAGGATGCCAGCCCGAGGGTTGAACTCCTCGGTCCACATCGTGACGCACGCCTGCGTCATCTTGCCGACGCAGAAGACGTCGACGTATTCGCCCAGGTCGAAGTGCTCGTACGCGAACATGCGCGGCAGGCGACCAAACGTCTGGATCTCGTCGTCCCAGACCGCGATCTTGTGGGCCTTGCAGACGTCGATGATGGCCTTGAAGTAATCGCGGTCACCAACGTTGAAGCCGCCTTCGCCCTGCACCATCTCGAGAATGAAGCAGACGTGGGCGCCTGGATAGCGGTGGATGTACTGCTCGAGGTGCCAGACCGCCATGTCGATGAAACGCTTCTTGCCTCCCGGGCCCATCCGCTCTGCGGCGCTGGCGTCCCAGAAGGGCATGTAGTCAACATCGAGCGTGATGGGCAGGCCCTCGCGCCCGATGTGGTTGTCGCCGATGCTCGCCATGCCCAGCGAACGGCCCATGAAGCAGTCCTTGAAGGCGATCACGCGCGGCGAAGTCGAGGTCTTCGCGAGGAGCTGCTCGGGAGTCGCGTTGGGTGTCGCGGCGAGCGAGCGGAGGTTGTCCAGATGCTTCTTATGCAGGCAGACCTTGAGGGCGTTCTCGTTGGCCATCGCGCCGCCGGTAGCGATGTAGGCGTGGCGCAGGCGGCTGCCCTTCTTCGCCTCGGTGAGCAGGGTCTCCGAGAGCTCGAAGGGCTCCATCGTGGCCTGGAGGTTGCCCTGCTTGACGGTGTCATCGATGCTCGCGAGGGCCGCGGCCTCGATGAGGTCGGGGTCGCTGTGCCCGAAGAAGTGGACGCCGATGCCGCTGATCATGTCCCACTTCACCGAGCCGTCGGCCAGCTCCACGAGCGGGCCGTTGCCGGCGCCGCTGCCGATGAATGGGTAGATCAGGCCGCGGCCGCGCACCTCGACGGCGCGCTTCATGAGCGCGTCGTAGGCGTCCTTCAGCGACGGATCGCCGGGTCGCTCGCCGGTAATGGTGCGGCTCTTGGCGGCGACCTCGTCGCGGATTGCGTTCACCGCAGCCCGGATCGCGGGGCTGGCCTTGAGCTGCGAACCGACGGTCTTCGCTAAGCCCGGTGTGGGCGCTCCAGCCACTGATGAAGTGCTGGCAGATGCGGGCTGGTTGGGCTGAGTAGTGGCTGCGGTCATGGTCGCTTCTCCGAGGGCTTGGCCTTCGCTGGTTGCTGGAGCGTATGTCGGATCCGTGGTCACCCGTCCTTCTCTATTCCTGACTGTCATCGGTCAGGGGCCCTCTCGCGATCGTGAGGTGCTGTCCATTGACCGCTCCAACCAGCCAAGGAAAAGAAAAAGCCCCCGGCTGATCGCCGGGGGCTTGGGGAACATCGAACTGTCTGAGCACACTTTCCTCAGCACACTCTCGCCTTCAGCGAACGATGGTGTGCTCGAAGAGACTTAGAGCCCGCAGGTGCCGGTGACGACGTAGGAAGCGAGAATCTGGGCGTCGGTCAGGTCGGCGTTCTCGTCGCCGTTGAGGTCGCCGTCGAGCCAGTTGG
>JBBASU010000027.1:0-47391 GCA_040399065.1 Phycisphaerales bacterium
TGACCACTTGACCACTTGACCACTTGACCACTTGACCACTTGACCACTTGACCACCTGACCACCTGACCACCTGACCACCTGACCACCTGACCACTTCCGCCTCACCGGGCCGCGGCGGCTCGGCGGAGGCTGAGGATGAGCTCGATCGTGCCGGTGGGCTTGCCGGTCCTGCGGGCGATGTCGATGGGCGAGAGGCCCTCGTCGGCGAGGGCGTGGATGTGGGCGTGGGGGGAGGCGTGTGATGAAGAGGGCGGCGCGGGGGCTCGTGCTGGCTCGCCCACACGCGAGGTGGCGGTGGCCTTGTCGAACTTCGCCGCGCTGCTGAGGCGCGCGATCCGCTCATCGGCCTGCTCGATCAGGGATTCGAGGTGCTGGCTTTTGGCGTCGAGGATGGAGGCGAGTTCCTCGGTGAGCTGGCGGAGTTCGGCGGCGGCGGCGTGGGCGTTCTTGATGTCGGTGGTGATGTCTGCGCTGCGGTCGGTCCGGGGTTCGGGGCTGCGTGGGGCGGGCCTGGGCTTCGTGGTGTCGGGCCTTGCGGGCTGCTGGCGGCGGCTGAGCCTGTAGCGGGCGTGGAGGATGAGGGCGCCGCCGATGAGGACGGCGGCGAGGGAGATCATGCCGCCGGTGGAGTGCCAGGGGGCGATCGAGAGTGCCGATTCGGGCTGGCCCGGCGCGGGGACGAGCTGCGAACCTGCGATCGGCTCGCGCGTGCCGGTCTGGGGCGCGGCGGGCGTGGCGGGCGCGACATCGCCTGCTGCGGTGCTCGGGGAGGGGGTGGGCGTCGACTCCGTCGGCTGCACGCTGCACTCCATCTGCCCGGATCCTCCGGGCGGTCGCGATCGGACATGATCGGACATGATCGGACACGATCAGTCGCGATCGGACACGAGCGATCAGAATCGCCCGGTATCATCGGATCGTGCCTGCGAACCGCCACACCTTTGCCCCCGGCGATGAGCTTCCGAGCCGGTCGGACGCCGCGAGCCGCGCGGTGGTCGCGGCGTGGCGGCGGCTGACGGCGTCGGAGGGATGGACGACGGCGCGCACGGCCGATGCGGATCGTCGCACGCTGGTGGCCTGCTCGGGCGGAGCCGACAGCGCGGCACTGGCGATCTGCCTCGCGGGCGCGAGCGCTGGGGCGCGGCGGAGCGTCGTCCTTGGGCATGTGGTTCATGACCTGAGGCCGGCGAGCCTTGCGCTCGCGGATCGCGACCGGGCGCGCGGGCTGGCGCAGCGGCTGGGCGTTGAGTTTGTCGAGCGCGAGGTGCGGGTGGTTGCGATGGCGGGGAACGCGGAGGCGAACGCACGCCGGGCGAGGTACGCCGCGCTGGTGGAGATGGCGCGGGAGGCTGGGTGCCCGTTTGTCGCGACGGCGCACCACGCGGACGATCAGCTGGAGACGCTGCTGATGCGCCTGGTGCGGGGGAGTGGGCTGCGTGGGCTGGCGTGCATCCACGCCTCGCGGAGGCTGGCCGAGGGTGTGCGGCTTGTGAGGCCGATGCTGGTGGCCAGACGCGAGGACTCGCTTCGGATCTGCGTGCTTGCGGGGTACGAGCCTGCCGTCGATGCCACGAACGCCGACACGACGCGGCTGCGAGCGGCGCTGCGGGCGGGCGTGCTGCCGCAGCTGCGGCAACTGAACCGGGGCGTGGCGGCGCACGCTGTCGAGATCGCGATGGCGGCGAGGGAGGCTCAGTCGCTGGTTCGACGGCGTGCGCTGGGGCTGGTGCACCTCGAACGGGCGGAGTCGAGCGCGATCAGCGGGGCGTGGCTTGATGTGGGGGAAGTGCGCGAGGCGGGCGAGCTTGTGGCGGCGGAGGCGATCGTGCTGGCGGCGCGGCGGGTTTCGGGGGAGCCTGACCTTGCGATGCCGCGGCGGAGGCTTGCGGCGATCGTGCGGGCGGTCTGGAGCGGCCGGCCGCGGGTGCGAACGTTCAGGGTGCGGGCGGGGAGTGGGGACTTGGTTGGAACGCTGAGCGCGGAGCGGCTCGCGTGGCGCCTGGAGGCGCGGACGTAGGCGTCAGATGGCCCGCAGGATGGCTTCGCAGACCATCGCGATCAGGACCACCGGGAGGTGGATGATCGAGGCGAAGAAGACGCGGCGTGCGGCGGCGCGATCTCTTGAGGCCAGGAGTTTGGCCGCGAGCGCGATGAAGGCCAGCCCCGAGACCGTTGCGATCGCGAGGTATGGCAGGCCGAGCAACTCGGGCGCGACCGCGGCGGGGAGGAGCGTTGCGGGCAGGAGCGCGACGCTCCAGAGGGCGATCGTGGCGGCCGTCCAGCTTCCGGTCTGTTCGATCGCGGGAAGCACGCGGTATCCGCCGCGGATGTAGTCGTCCTTGTACATCCATGCGATGGCCAGGAAGTGCGGCACCTGCCACACGCACATCAGCACCACGAGCGAGATGCCCAGCGGCTCCAGCAGCGAGAGCCAGGGCGAGACGGACTCAACGTTCGCGGCCGAGACGCTCGCGGCAGCGGAGTACCCGATCAGTGGCGGCAGTGCGCCGGGGATCGTGCCGACGAACGTCGCGAGCGTGGTGATGGGCTTGAGGGGCGTGTAGATCAGGACGTATGAAAGGACACACGCGAGCGAGACCATCGCTGGAACGATGCCGCAGACCGCCCACAGGAGCGCGACGCCCGCAACGCTGAGGATGATGCCAGCGGTGAGCACTTGCGACGTGGTCACGCGGCCGCTGGGGATGGGACGGCGCATCGTGCGATTCATGAGGGCGTCGCGACGATGCTCCATGACCTGGTTGATGGCGTTGGCGCCGGAGGCGGAGAGCGCGGTGCCGACGAGAACGCCCGCCGCGGCGATCAGAAGCTGGCCGAGCGTCCATGGGCGGACGGCGACCGACATCGCAAGGCCAACCATCGCGGTGGTCGTGACGAGGCGCGTGATGCCCGGCTTGGTGGCCTCGATCAATGCGCCGGCCGTGCTGGCCGGGACATCAAGGCTTGCCGAGTTGATCGCCGCGGTCTGATCCACAAGGAACTCCGGAACGGTGACGAACAGGACGCACTCACCGCGACCCATAGAGGTTCGCAGTCGCGACGGGAATGGATGGTAGTCGGCTTACGCGCAAGTGGATGCGTGACTGCGAGCCTGGTGCACGCGGGGTGCATGTGGACGAATGACGGAAAGCCCTCCCTCGCGGCGGGCTGCTGGGCGACGCCGCGGCGTCGAAATCGCTTGAAATCAGGGTGCGCCAGGGGCCGAAACCTTGAGGTCGAGCCAGACCGGGAAGTGGTCGCTGGGGAAGGTGCCTGGCTTGGGGGCGAGCGTGGGCACATGCCGCCAGACGCCGCTGCCTCGGACTTCGAGGTCGGCAGAGGGGAGAACGTAATCCACGCGAAGGCCGAACATCGCGGTGTCGTCGAGATCGAGGCGCGGAATGGCGATGTCGCTGGTTGGGACGGTCTCCATGTTGAGGCGGCGGATGGGCCTCAGGAGTGTGTCGATGGGGTCCTTGAACGAGGAGCCCTCATCGGGATCGGCGTTGAGGTCACCGAGGATGATGAAGGAGGCGAAGTCGATGAGGCCGCCGGCGACGTTCGCGTCGTCGACGATCCAGGACTGCTGGTTGATGTAGTCGGCCCAGAAGCGGATCTCGTCGTAGTTGCGTTTCTTGTTGCGGAGTTCGGGACCATCGAAGGCCGGCGGCGTGGGATGCGAGGCGAGGAGGTGAAGGACCGCGCCGTTGGGCAGGCGCACGGGCACGTCCCAGTGGCTCTTGGAAGAGAGGCGCATGAGGGCGCGCTCTTCGTCGGAGTACCAGGGTGCGCCGGGCGTGATGGCTCCGGGCTGGATTGCTGCCGGTGCGGGCGTGGTGGTTGCGGGCGGAGTTGGGGTGGCGGTTGTGCCTGGGCTTGTGCTGTCACTCGTGCTGTCACTCGCTCCGTCATGCGCGGGAAGTGTCGCGGGCACCGGCGTGATGGGCGCGGGGAATGTGGGCAGGTACGCGCCGGGCATGTAGTCCCAGGGGAGTTTCTGGAATGTGCGGGCGCGCGGGGTGAGGATCTCGAGGCGCTCATCGACGAGGAGGGCCATGGCGTACTGGCCGGGGAAGGTGCCGAAGCCCCAGGAATCTTCGCCGAAGGCGCGGCCGTCGGCGGTCTGCGGCGAGGGTGAGCCGAGTTCGTCGGAGGGTGGCGGCGTCGGGAAGGTCGTGGTGATGGCGCCGTCGTTGTTGAGATCAAAGCCCGAGGCCAGGCCCGTGTTGGATGGGGCGACGAAGACGCGGTAGCGGATGGGGGCGGGCGCGCCCTCGAGCTGGGGATGATGGAGGTAGAGGTCGACAAAGCGCTGGGCGTTCTGGCCGCTCGGAGCGGATGGGGTGGCCGCGCTGTCGAAGGCGATCTCGTTGAGGAGGATGATGTTGGGACGGAGGCGCTGGATGACCTCGGCGAGGGCGCGAAGGCGCGGCTGGGTGCCGTCCTTGAGGTCGGTGGTGCGGACGTCCTCGAGGTTGAAGGTCGCGACGCGGATGGTGATGGGGCCGGCGGGCGTGGGGGGCGCGGCGGGCGCCTGCGCATGCGAGAGCGTGGCGAACGTGGTGAACGTGGCGAACACGAAGAGCGGCAGAAGGTTGGACAGGCGGTGCATCAGGGGAAGTGTAAACCTGCGGGAGCGGGGCGTGGAAAAGAGCGTTCACCACGGAGGACACGGAGGGGCACGGAGGAGAAGAAGAAGGGACTGGGGATTGGGGACTGGGCACTGGGGCAGGAGACGTGCGAAGGCGGAGTTGTGGAGGGGGGCAGGGAACAACGAAAAGCGGGAAAGCGGGAAAGCGAAAATGAAGCGGGCTGCGGGTTGGTGCGTTGGGTGCGATGGCACGATGGGGCTGATGGGATGCTACCGGACAACGGAGGCGGCTACTTTGGTGTCGCCCGCCATCCTGCAGCACGAAGCACGCATCGGCTCGGTTCGTGAGATCAGATCAAGATCGAAGATTGGCAACGAACTCCTCGAAGGAATCGGCGATGACGTGGCAAGAGTCGGGAGGCAGGGTGGCACCGGGGTCGACTCCGAACCAGTCGTGAAAGATGATCATCACTCGGCAGGAGGATTCGTTCCACTGCAGGAACAACTGATCACCACTGCCGACACTTGAACCCGCGAAGGGAAGACAGTGAAAGCGGGAGACATAGATGCCGGGTATCGCTTGCGTCAGCTCGTCAAGCACGTCGGCCGCTGAGAGAACGAGATACGGTGCCCATTCTTCAAGTTCCAGAACTGCGCTGCGGGCCTTTACTCGCGACATGATGTCCCAGTACTGCGGCGGGACGAAGGGAGCTGCTGTCTTGAGTTCATGTATCATGTTGGCATCGAACGCATCGCGGCCTTGGTGCTTGGTCGCGAGCAATTGACACGCACTCTCAAACGTTTCCCAGTTCATGTACCGTGTCTCCGCAATTGTTAGGGCGGCGGCGGGTGGCGTCGAAGTGTCCGTAGCTCAATGATCACACGTTCATGCATGTAATTCCATCTTTGTCCATGATAGGGTCTTTGCATCCAGCACTCCATCTGCCTCTGCGAGCCTTCCGCCCGAGACCGGATGGCTCGCAGTATGCTTGTTATCAAGCGGCTCTCTGGACAACTCGCTTCCCGTACGACCATCCAGCCGCAAGGCGAATTTTGGTACTGAATGATCGAAGCCACGCACGATGCCAAACACCTCTTTGCCTTCATTGATGGCAATAACGCCGAAGAAGTGTCCGCGATAGTCCTCAAGGTCGAACTTCCATACGCGACGACCAGAGGTCGTGTACACCCGCAGTCCCGGCGAGCCAGCGACACTCAACGCGATCCAGCCATCGCCGGAGGTGTGCTGTGGTGCGTACTCGCAAGTCGTCTCGTCACTCCCAAGAACTTCTCCTTCGACCGAGTCCCGAAACTCGACGCGGCGTGGCCAAGATCTCCCCGTGGTTCGATGCGTGAGGACGACGGGTCCAAGTCCGTCTCCAACATGAACGTCTTGTATCCCCCTCAGTTCTTCAAGTTTCTTACCGGTACGGGCATCGATAAGCTGGCACAGCCCGCTATGATGTTGAACAATGAGCCCACGACGGTGCCATTGCATGTAGTAAATTTCTATGTGTGAAGTGCGCCGCCAGAGACTCCGTCCGCTTGGCCAGTGAAAGGCTTCGATCGTCCGTTTCCACCACAGGCCGACGAAGAGAACATCATTCTCAGGATCGATTGCCATATAAGCAGAGTCAAAACGCTCGACACTCATGAGGACCGGCGACAATACCCGACCCGCAATGTCGAGCATCGCTATGCGGTTGTCCTCTGTCCTCACCGCGAGCACATCTCGGCGGGAACTGGTGCAGATTTCCAGTACCCGCTTCGCGCCGGAGCGACCTGTTGCTGCCCAGTCTGCACTCCTTGAATCCAAGCTCATGCGTCAGCCCTTTGAGGTAGTTCGGAGGCAGGCGGTATCGAGGTGTCCGTGCCATCGAAGTCGGCTCGGAGAGCCGACCTACGCGAGCCAGCGTTTCCAGCCGCGTGGTACATGAAGGACTCCTTGGGTGTCGCATGCTGTTCCAAAAGGCACCCACCATCTGCCAGCGATCATCGTACATAGGGTGGTCGCGTTGCGTGGAGCCTGCCGATTTGTCGTTGCTGGCGGGTTGCTGGTGGCGGGTGGGTTGGTGTGGGGCGTTGGTTGGGGGAGAGGCCCTCCACGCTTGCGCGTGGGGCTCTTTTGAGACGTGATCAATCGAGATCCATCGAGTTCAGTCGAGCATGGAGACAATCGCGATCGTCGTGGCGGTGATTGTTGCGTTGTGGAGGAAGTGGGCGGTGATGGGGGCGATGAGTGAGCCGCGCCATTCGCGCAGGAAGCCCAGGACCACGCCCGCAGCGCCGACCTGGATCATGCCCGCGGGTGAGTAGGGGTGGATGAGGCCGAAGATCGCGCCCACGAGGAGGCAGCGGCCCAGGACGCCCATCCATGCGGGGAGGTAGCTGTGCAGTGCGCCGCGGAAGAGGGCCTCTTCCACGAGCGGGGCCCAGAGGCAGGCGCCCACCGCGCCGATCATGAGGCCCGCCCAGCTTCCGGCGAGCGGCGTCTCGAACATTGGGAAGCCTTCGGGGCCAACCTCTTCACCCATGATGGCCTGCTCGGCTGTAATGGCGATGAGTGAGACGACTAGGATCAGCGGCAGGCCCGCGAGGTAGCCGAGCACGCCCGCGAAGAGTTCCTTGTGGATCCCCTCGCCGCGAGAGAGGCCGAGCTCATCGCAGACATCGGACCATGAGACGCCCCGGGCCAGCGGCCAGAGGAGAGCGAGGCCGCAGGACCACATGAGCATCTCGGAGATGACGACGCTGGTGAGGCTGGTGCTGCCGATGAAGACGACGCCGCCGATGAGGACAAGGAAGAAGGCAAAGAGGAAGCAGGCAAAGGTCTCGAGCATGATGATGCGCGGGACGCCGGTCTCGAGGATGCGGAAGGTCGTAAGGCCCGTGCGCATGCGATAGACCAGGAGCGTGAAGGCACCCAGGCCCGCGACGAAGGCAAGAAAGCCGACGAGGGCCTGGGCCCCGAAGAAGACCACAAGAGAGCCGTAGCCGCCGAGCGTGTACTCGCGGTCGGCAGAGCCGGGGGGATCGTCGAAGGTGGTTGCGAGTCTGCCGAACCAGCCGTGGCGTGCGATGAGCGCGGCCGCGGCGTCGGGCTCGATGGGTGCGTCCTGCCCCATCGCGGCGGCGGCGTAGTAGCGCTCGAGCGTGTGGGCCTCGATTGAGAGGGCGCCACCGTCCATGGCCTCGCGCTTGATCTGCTGCACGCGCTCGAGCGCGGCCTCGGGGCCTTGGAGCTCCCCCACCACCATCGCGACGCGCAGGCGATCCACGCGCGACAGTGCCATCGCGTCGAGCTCTGCGACCGCGGCCTGGAGGCCCTCGATCTCCGCGTGGCGACCCAGGGGAGCGCCCGTTTCAGACACGTCTTCCCATACAGACTCGATGGTGAAGTAAACCTCTTTCAGCACGGACTTGCTGGTGAGGATCAGGCCAGAGATCTCGGGATCGCGTGCGACCTCGCTCGCGGAGATCTCGTTCAGGGGGCGTGAGAGCGTCGCGCCGCGGAGCGTGCCGAGGAAGTGCTGGAAGAAGACAATCAGCGGCAGCAGGACCAGCGTGCCGACAATCGCGGCCCACTTCATGCCCGCGTTGAAGCTCTCGTCCTTGTCGTGGATGCTCGGGAGCAGGCTCATGGACCGGGATCCCCATCGCTCGCCCGGGTCGAAGCCCGACGGGGCGACTTCCGAGGACGGCCGAGAATATCAACGGTGCCCGATTCGGGGCGTTGGGCGGCTGGAAATCCCGTCCGTGGCGGATGGGAGGGGGTATTGGTGCCGCGGGGCGCGGCTGAGTTGGCCGGAATGCCGATAGATGGATCGCTTATGAGCACGCCCCCTAATCAGCCCCCGTCCCCGCCGAACTCTGGTCCTGCAAAGCCGGAGGCCGATCCGCTCGCGCCGCTTCGGGAGCGGATCAACGACGTGGACCGGCGTCTGGTGGAGCTGCTGGGTGAGCGTGCGCGCGTGGTGGGCGAGGTGGGTGAGGTGAAGCGCCGGCTGGGGCTGCCGATCTATGCGCCGCACCGCGAGGCGAACCTGCTGGAGCGGATCCATGCGATGAACGCGGGGCCGCTGCCGGCGCGCGCGATGGAGGCGATCTTCCGCGAGATCATGTCGGGGTCGTTCGTGCTCGAGCGCGGGATCAGGGTTGGGTACCTGGGGCCGGCGGGGTCGTTCTCGCATGTCGCGGCGTCGAGGCAGTTCGGGACGTCGGTGGACTTTGAGGATCTGCGCACGATCGACGGCGTCTTCACTGAGGTCGTGCGCGGGCACGTGGACTATGGGCTGGTGCCGATTGAGAACTCGATCCATGGCGGGATCGCGGAGACGCTCGATGGGCTGGTGGCGCACGCGGGGAAGGTGAGCCTGTATGCGGAGGTGCAGATCGCGGTGCACCACACGCTGCTGGCGTGCTGCCCGCCCAGCCGCGTGGCGCGGATCCATTCGAAGCCGGAGGTCTTCACGCAGTGCCGGCGCTGGCTGGCGACGCAGTATCCGCAGGCGCAGCTGATCCCCGCGGCGTCGTCGTCGCGTGCGGTGCAGATGGTGGCGGAGCTGGCGCGCGAGCAGGGGCTGGAGAAGTGTGCCGATGCCGCGATCGGGAGCACGCTGGCGGGCGAGTTGTACGACGTGCCGATCCTGTTCGAGGAGATCGAGGACGACGTGGACAACGTCACGCGGTTCTTCATCCTCTCGCGCCAGGCGGGCAAGCCCAGCGGCGACGACAAGACGAGCATCATGTTCGCGACCTTGGACAAGCCGGGCGCGCTGGTGAGCGTGCTGCGAGAGTTTGATAAAGCGGGCGTGAACCTGACGCACATCGACAAGCGTCCGGCCCGCAAGACGAACTGGACGTACACGTTCTTCGTCGATGCGCAGGGGCACGCGAGCGAGCCGCGCATGGTGGAGGCGCTGCACGGCGCGCGGGCGCACTGCCAGGAGCTGTTCGTGCTCGGGAGTTATCCGCGGAGCACGCGGGTGCTGTAAGCGGACAGTGACTGTCACTCAACCTGTCACTCGCCCAGCCACCAGCGCTTGCGCGGGGCGGGCTTGTGGGCCGCGGCGGCCTTGTGCAGCTCGCGTCGGATGATCGATACGGCCTCGGCCGGATCGTCGGTGAGCGGCAGGAGGTTCAGATCCTCGGGGCTGATGGTGCCCGCGGCGAGCTGGCGGTCCCTAATGAAGTCCAGGAGCGGCTTCCAGTAGTCCACGCCCATGAGGACGATGGGGAAGTTGGTGATCTTGCCCGTTTGCACGAGCGTCGCGGCCTCGAAGAGCTCATCGAGCGTGCCGAAGCCGCCGGGCATGACGATGAAGGCGTGGCTGTACTTGACGAGCATGACCTTGCGCACAAAGAAGTAGTGGAACTCGATGAAGGTGTCGAGGTAGGGGTTGGGCTTCTGCTCCATGGGCAGGACGATGTTGCAGCCGATGGAGCGGCCGCCGGCTTCGCGTGCGCCGCGGTTGGCGGCCTCCATGATGCCCGGCCCGCCGCCGGTCATGGTGGTGAAGTCCATGGCCGCGATCTGGCGGCCCATCTCACGTGCGAGCTCGTAGTGAAGGTGCCCTTCCTTGAAACGGGCCGAGCCGAAGACGGTGATGCAGGGGCCGACAAAGTGGAGGCGGCGGAAGCCGCGGATGAACTCCGCGGCGATGCGGATCACGCGCCAAGCCTCGGCCCGGCGCGAGCGAGGACCCGAGAGGAATTCAGGAACATCAGCGCCACCGACGCCGCCCCGCCAGCGCGCGGATTCCGCGGGCTGGTTCTGGATGGGCTCGTCGATGGGAAGTGATGATCGGGAGTCTTGCATCTGGGTTTGGAGCATATCTCTTGGATCGGCAGGAGGATCGAGAAGGTGGCCAATGGCAGGCGGAGGCGTGTCCGGCAGATCCTGCGGCTAAACAGCACCGAGACATCCGCAAAGAGGCCACGGACTTGTCGGTTCGGGCATCCGTCTGGATGTTGAGTTGCTGGTCGTGTTGGGTGAATCCACGGGTCGCTTGGAGATGAAACAAGAGTCAGGGGTGGCGCAGTTTCTGAATCCCACCGGTTCGTTCTTTCGGGACACAAGGGGCACCTGCCATGGCAACGGTTCTCAATCCCTCGGCCTCCAACGGATCAGTTTCGACGACTCGGGCTCAGCCGCTGGTCCGCGACCAAGTCTTCTTCGCGGCACTCTCGGAGGACACTGGTTCGCCCGTGATGCTGATGGACGCGATGGGTGTGATTGAGTTTGCCAATCCGGCGGCACTCTCGCTGCTGGGTCTTCCTTCAAAGGCGGTGATTGCGGGCAAGTCGCTCGCCGAGTTCCTCGGTGAGGATCTGGCGCGGGATCGCCTGGGCATTGGAGCCGAGGCCGCGAATTCGTCAAAGGCGGTGACGGTGACAGGCATGGTTCGTGGCCGCCTGATGCGCGCGACATTCCGCGGCCTGGGAGGCGCGGGTGCCTCGGCTCGGTTGCTGGTGACATTCCGACTGGCCTCGCCCCCGGATGGTCAGGTTGGGATGATGAACGGGGATATCAAGGCCCGGATCGATGACCGCGGGCACCTCTCCAATCTGACGCAGCGTGAGCTGGAGATTCTGCGGCTGATCGGGCTTGGACTTTCGTCGGCGGATATCGCCAAGCGGCTGGACCGCAGCGTGAAGACCGTCGAGTGGCACCGCGTGAGCCTGGGTGAGAAGCTGAGCGTCGCGAACCGGGTGGAGCTGGCCCGCATCGCCATCGCCGCGGGGCTGGTCTCGGCGGAAACTCCGCCGATCGCGGCCGCCGTAAAGACTGGCTGAGATTGAGCTTGTGTTGGGCTTGGACAAGCCTCGGGCCCAGCGCCTGGCTGGCTTCGTCACGTACTTGTCGCGACTCGCCGACCGGCGAGCGCGGCTTTGTGAAGACTGCGGGTCCGATCAACAGACCTTCAGGGACGGCTTGACAACGTCCAAAGCTGTGTCATGATATTGGAGTTGAGAAATCACTCTCAATCTCTGCCGCCCTCTCTGCCACCCTGGCTCGGCACGCGCTCCGCGGCCGCTGCGGTCATCCTCGTTGCGCTCGCCATCGCGCTGGTTGGACTGCTTCCGGCGGTGCACGGCTTGGCCCACGCGAAGAGCCACTCGGGCTCGGGAGTGAGCGGTGCGGCGGCCTCAGTTGAGCACGTTCCAACGTGCGGTCAATCTGGCCATGGCTGTTCGGGTCATAAGGCTCGTCAGCATGCGGCTCGAGGCGCGCATGGCTCCAGCAGCACTCCCGCCGAAGTCCCTCAGGATCCGCAGGATGACTCGTCGCACTCGTGCGGCCTCTGCCTCCAGCTTGCGCTGGTGAAGTCGAGCCTTGCGCTGCTTGGCGTTCCTGAGGTCGCGCTCCTCTCGGAGTCTTCGACGCTGCTCCACGCGGAAGTGCGGCCGTTGCCGGTACTGGCGCGGCGGGCACATGTCTTTCGTGAGCGTGGACCGCCGCGGGTTGCCTGAGATTGCGTGGGCCGATACGTGCCATCGCTCGTGATCTTGAGAAGACCCAGTGGCGTTCCCATCACTTCGCAACGGCAAGCAATGCACACGCGCTGCGCTCACTGCCTCACGCCGGCTTTCTGGGCGTGAGGGCTCTGAGTGGCTTCGCGAGCCGCCGCACCTTGTGTGCGTCGTGGCGTGCGTCGTGCGGCATCGAGACAACACATGCACTCTGCGACATGGACCGCGCCCGGATCATCGGCGCGGGCTGGACAGTTCGAACTCAACCAAGGCCGACCCGCCACGGCGTGGCAAGGCAGCCGCAGACTCACCACCCATCGCGGCTTCACGCTGATTGAGCTGCTGGTGGTGATCGCGATCATCGCGGTGCTGATCGGCGTCCTGCTACCTGCGCTGGGGAAGGCGCGGCAGGCGGCGCGGCAGACCGTGTGCCTCGCGAACATCCGCTCGATCCAGATGGGGCAGCTGGCGTATGCGCAGGACTACAAGGGGCAGCTGTGCGATGTGGGGCTGCCGCACGGCGGCGGCGGGGATCCGCGGCTTTCGTTTGTCTTCACGCTGAGCGAGTACATCGGCTCGATCCCGAAGGAGTTTGACGCCGCGGCACCGGCGGAGTCGTACACGGTGCCGCCGGTGCTGCGCAGCCCGGGCGACGCGAGCCCCTTCTGGCTCGCGCGGGATGGCGGGCGCGGGCCGGTGGCGGGGGCATTCCGACGAACGAGCTACGGCATGAACAACTACCTCTCGCGCACGTATGGGCCGGGCCTCTCTGAGCGCGAGCCCTTTGACCGGGTTGAGAAAATCCAGTCTCCGACGGGGACGCTGCAGTTCCTGCTCATGACGGAGCGCGGCGAGCCCGCAAGCTCGCCGGACGATCCGGGCTTTGCTGTCTCGGACCATGTGCACGCGGAGAACTTCGGCAGCGCGGCCCGCGCGCCCGCGACCGCGGCGAACTCGATCGAGACCGGCAAGTGGGGCGGCAAGGCGCGGACGGGGAGCGCCCTTTCGAACTACTCCTTCCTCGATGGGCACGCGCGGATCGAGGCCTTCGAGCGGGTGTACGTGGATCAGCGGAAGAACCGGTTCAATCCGGAGATTTCGTTCTAGAGAGAGAGAGATTCGTTCCAGCGAGAAGTCGGTTCAATCCAGCGAGTCAGTCCAGCGCAGTTCGCACGCGGCCGCCCGCGTGCATCAGGAGCAAGGCCATGATGACCACAGAGTGCTTTACCAGGCGCATCGGGCGCGCGGGGATCTTCTCGGCCGCGGGCGCGATCGTCGCCCTCTGCGGAAGTGCGTTGGCACAGCCGCACACCGGCGACATCGAGCTTGCGCTGGATGGCGGGCGCATCACACCAGCGGCCTTCAGCGTTGGGCCCGGACGCGTCTTCGTCGCGGAGATGGGCCGGAGCTTCGCGAACTTCACGTCGGATCCGGGCTTTGACTGCCAGCCGGGGACGTTTCCGTTTCCGAGTCGCAACGGGTTCCGCGTGATGGATGCGCTGCGGGAGTGGAACGGCTCGGACTTCACGGAGATCTCGTCGGAGACGCTGGAGATCTCGTTCTCGACGCTGCTGGCCGTGACGCCGCCCGTGCAGCAGACCGTGGAGGGGTTCACGCTCGCGGTGGGGAGCAACGGGACATGGCACCGGCACCTGGAGTACACGCTGGTGGATGCGCTCGGTGGTCCAGCGCCAGCACCCGGCGGCATCTATCTCCTCACCATGCAGATCTTCAGCAACCAGCCGTCGATTGCGCCGAGTGAGCCCTTCTGGCTGATCTTCGACAACCAGGCGGATGCGGCCTCGGTCACGCTCGCGGCGGAGTGGGTCGAGATCAACCTCGCGGGCGAGGGGGGCGGGCCCACGTGCGAGTACGACTTCAACCAGGATGAGAACGTGGACCTGACGGATGCGCAGCAGATGGCGCAGGTATTTGTCGGGCTGCTCACGCCCGAGCCGGGCTGGCTCGATGGCGATCTGAATCTGGATGAGAACGCGGACCTGACGGACGCGCAGCTTCTGGCGCAGTTCGTCGTGACGGGATCTTGCGCGATCTGAAGAGTGGAGTTGTGTTTCACCCGTGACGAGCCGGCATCGCGTCGCGGAGGGTGGATGTGTCTGATGCCGAAGAGAAGGGGCGAGCGGTCGTGCCGCCCACAGAATCTGGAGTGTCTGAGATGAAGAAGAGCCTTGTTGCAGTCCTGATCGCCGCCGCGGGCGTGAGCGCCAGCACCGGCATCGCCATGGCCGACGGCCCCAGCGGCGACGTGTTCCTCGAGATCGTCAATGGGCGCGTCGAGGTGGGTCGCATCTCCGAGGACGGCCTTGAGATCACGCGTGGGGAGCGCGTCTTCATCGCGGAGCTGGGCGAGGACGTGCCCAACGTCGCGGCGGAGCCCGGGTTCCAGTCGCTCGCTGGGGCCTTTGATCCCAGTGGCTTCGTTGCATTCAACTTCCGCCAGGCGACGCGCGTGTGGAACGGGACGGACTTCTCGACGGTTGGCGGGACCTTCACGGCGGAGTACGCAACGCTCTCGGCGACGACGCCGGGCACGGACGTACTGACCTTCGGCATGAACCTGCCCGTCGAGGCCGATGGCGAGTTCCACGAGCACCCGACCTGGACGCTGGGTGCTCCCGCGCTCGATGGCGTGTACCTCGTCGAGCTCGAGTTCTTTGCGAACAACGCAACGGCCAGCGATCCGGTCTGGATCCTGTGGAGCCAGAACGCGGACGAAGCGACGAAGGACGCCGCGTTTGACTGGGCCGAGTCCAACATCCCGGCGCCGGGTGCTGCGGTGCTGGCGTTGATGGCTCTGGGCGGGGCGGCCTCGCGCCGTCGCCGCTGAGGTGACCGGACCGCCAGATCTGGCAGATGAGACCGATCAACGCACCCGGGGGTCCTTTGAGGAGAGGGCCCCGGGAGGCACTTGCACACCGCGGCATCGAAGGGTGCCGCGGTGTATTCTTTGAGACGATGAACTCAACAAGCACGGAACCAGCGCGGGCTTCGGCGGGGGCTGCCGCGGCGCCGGCGCTGGTGATCCGCGATCTTTCGTTTGCGTATCCCGCGACGAGCGGCGATGGAGACCAGCCGACGCGCTGGTCGCTCACGATTCCGAGGCTGGAGATGGCCCGCTCGGAGCAGGTGCTGCTGTCGGCGTCGTCGGGTGCGGGAAAGAGCACACTGCTGTCGCTGATCGCGGGGCTGATGGATCCTGATTCGGGCAGCGTGGAGATCGACGGGCAGCGGATCCATGCGCTGCGGGGGGCGGCGCGGGACCGGTTCCGCGGGGCGCGCGTCGGCGTCATCTTCCAGACGTTCAACCTGCTCGTGGGCTTCAGCGCGCTCGAGAATGTGATGGCAGCGCTCTACTTTGGCGGGGTTCCCGAGCGGGAGCACGCGTCGCGCGCGAGGGAGCTGCTCTCGCGGCTGGGCATCACGCGTGAGGGGGCCCTGGTGGAGCGGCTGAGCGTGGGGCAGCAGCAGCGTGTCGCGGTGGCGCGGGCGATGGCGTGCCGCCCGGCGCTGGTGCTGGCGGACGAGCCGACGGCGAGCCTGGATCCGGAGAATGCCGGCGTTGCGATGGAGCTGGTGCAGGGCGTCTGCAAGGAGCAAGGCGCGGCGCTGCTGTGCGTGAGCCATGATCCTTCGATGGCGGCGAGGTTCCCGCGCCGCGAGTCGCTGGCGGGGCTGAGCGGCGCGAGCGCTGCGGAAGATCGGAGGCCCGCGTGAACGACTGGACGATCATCCTCCGGAGCCTGAGGGCCCGGCTCTTCTCGACCGTGACGACGGTGCTGATGGTGGGCATCGCGGTGGCGCTGATGCTCGTGCTGCTCACGATGCGTGGAGCGGGGCAGAAGGCCTTCGAGCGCGGCTCGGGGGACATGCACCTTCTGGTGTCGGCGGACGACAGCCCGCTGGTGGCGGTGCTCAACGGAGTCTTCTACGCGAACCCGCCGCGGCGGGCGATGACGTGGGCCAAGCACACGGAGATCGCGCGATCAGCCCCCTTCGCATACGCGATTCCGACACAGATCGGCGACAACTTCGAGGGGATCCCGGTCCTGGCGACGAAGCCGGAGTTCTTCACGAAGTTCCGGCCCAATCCGGGCGAGGCGTGGGCCCTTGCCGATGGGCGCTTCTTTGAGAAGTCGTTCGAGGTCGTGCTTGGGGCGCAGGCGGCGCGTCAGAGCGGGCTCCAGATCGGGAGCGAGCTGCACCTGACGCACGGCATGAGCCCGCTGCCGGCGCCCAAGGGCGAAGATCACGACGACCATGAGCACGACGAGAACGTGCACAACGAGTTCACGTACACCGTCGTCGGGATACTGGAGCCCACCGGCGGCAGCCACGACCGCGCGATGTTCACGGACCTCACCAGCAGCTGGATCATCCACGCGCACGAGAAGCGCAAGCGTGCGGCGGGCGCGGAGATCCCCCCCACCACCGAGGCTGATCTGACCGACGCCGACAGGCTGATCACCGGCATGTACCTGCGCCTCATCACGCGTGAGGGAAGTGATGTGGCCTCGAACCTGCCGCAGGTCTTCGATCAGCTGCGGCGTGATCCGACGATCGTGGTCGCGGCGCCGCGTCAGGAGATCGACAAGCTCTTCCGCATCGTGCGCAACATCGACACGCTCTTCTTCGCGGTCGCGGTGGTGGTGATGATCTCGAGCGCGGTGGCGATCATGCTCGCGCTCTACAACTCGATGGAGCAGCGGCGGCGGCAGGTGGCCGTGATGCGTGTGCTGGGTGCAAGCCGCGGGCATGTCTTCGGGCTCATCGTGACGGAGTCGGCGCTGATCGGCGTTCTCGGGGCGGCGGTCGGTGTGGCGCTGGGGCTGGGCGGCTCGATGGTGGCGGCGGAAGTCCTGCAGAGCCGCGTCGGGCTGGCCATCGACCCGTCGCTGCCTCCGGGACTGATCCTGTACATGGTGCTGGTCTCGGTGCTGCTGGCCGCGGCGGCGGGCCTGATCCCGGCAATGATGGCCTATCGCACGAGTGTGGCCAAGAATCTCAGGCCGATGGCCTAGCGTTTTCCTGACCGGTCACGTCCGGTCCAGTCCAGCCCTGACCAGTCCAGTTCTAATCGGCGCGTGCATTCACGTGACCTCCTTCGGAGCAAGGCCCAGCGGCAGATCGGAGCTCTCATGCGTGCCTTCTGGCTCGTCATCCTGGTGATGGTGCTCGGCGTAGGGGCGTACGCGCTCGTTGGCAATGGCGGCGGAACCTCAAAGGTGCCGCCGGCACCGGCGGGCACTGCAACGCCGCAGGCACCCGCTCCCGCGGCCAACCCCACTCCGTCGGCGCTGGCGTCGCGACCTGAACAGCCAGCCGAACTCGCAGGTTCCTCGACCGGTGCCAAGCCGAGTCTGACACCGGAAGCTCAGGACACGCGCGCAACCTCGCCGACAACCACCCAGGCGGGCGAGAGTTCGATCGAGTCGCTCCGCCAACAGCGCGCAGTCACGATGATGTCCATTCAGTCGCTGCGCGATCAGGCAACTCAGGTGGAGCTCTCAATCGAGCGCATGCCCGATCGTGCCGAGGTGCTGACCGCGCGGCTGCAGGAGCTTCGCGATCAGCTTCGGGTGCTCGAAGCTCAGGCCGATGGGTTCGCAGCGCAGATCGCGGCGCTCGCGGCCGCGTTGCCGGAGGTTCAGGCCTCGACCTCAGCCTCACCTGGAGAACCCGCACGCACGGAAGCCGCGGCTGGTGACAGCCCAGACGCCAGCACAACCGAAGCCAACGCCGATGGGGCCACCACCGAAGCCTCTCCCGCCGATCTTGCACTCTTCGCAGTGCCGGCTCGCATCGCGGGCTTCGAAGTCACGCCTGCCAAGATTGAAACCCGCGAGCAGGGCGGCGTGCTCGTCGATACCCGCTTTGTCATCAAGGGCAGCGGCACGGCCTCCGACCCGTTTGTGGTGCCGTGGGAGATGCTGACGTCGGCGGAGGAGGGGTTCGCGCCGCAGGCCGGACGCAAGCAGATCCCGCAGCGCGTGGCGATGCTGGATGGGAAGTACGTCGCGGTAAAGGGGTACGTCGCCTTCCCGCTCGCGATGGACGAGCCGCGCGAGCTGCTGGCGATGCTGAACCAGTGGGACGGATGCTGCATCGGCGTGCCGCCGACGCCGTACGACGCGATCGAGGTGCAGCTCAAGGCTGGCGCGAAGGGCGATGATCGCTTCGCGATCTCGGGCGAGGTGGCGGGGCGCTTCAGCGTGAAGCCGTACGTGGTCGGCGACTGGCTCGTGGGCATGTACGTGATGGAGAACGCGGAGTTCAAGGCACGAGGTGCGCCGGGAACTTGAGGAAAAGCGAAAAGCGGGAAAGCGGGAAAGAAGAGTGAGGCAGCGAGGCAGCGAGGCAGGGGAAGACAAACACCACGAGCGACGTGCGCTTGCTTCGGACTCTTCTCTTTCACTGCATCGCTGCCTCGCTTCTTCCTCACGCAAAGACCGACCTGAATCCCAGCGCGCGGCGTAGGTCGGCGATCTGGCCCGTGTGGGCGCCGTTGTGGAAGATCATCCTGGCAACGAGCAAGTAGACAGGGATCGGCGGCGTGCCCGGGGCGCCCCAGACCGTGGGTGCTTCGAGTGCCTCGTCGCTTGCCTTCTGCACCGCCGCGGCGAGGCGGTCGCAGGCGTGGTCATAGATCTCCTGACACCGACGGAGGCTGGGATAGCGCTCGTGGTCCATCGCGGGCGCTGATCCGAACGCGACATCGTCGCGATGGAAGCTGGTTGCCGGCATGCCGCGGGCTTCTGGCATGTTCGTGATGTCGCGCTCGGGCATCGGCAGACCATCAAGTCGCTCCGCGACGCGGTGGAGCGTGAGGGCGAGATGACCCAGCGACCACGCGACGTGGTTCGGGAGGTTTGGCGGCTGCGCCAGCCGCGTGGACTCATCGAATCCGGCGAGGTAGCGGGCCAGCAGGCCCTTGGTCGAAAGCACGCCCGCCGCCAGCACGTCCTGAGCCCTGAGCATGGATAGCCTCCTGATTCTTGCGACGAGTCGCGATGATCGAACAATGACCGGTCAATGATCGTCGCGAAGATGACACACGCGAATGCGAACACACCTGGATGAGCTCGTGAAAAAGACCGCACACGCAAAGCAGACAACCGCACCAGAGTCAGACGCCGCCGCACAGGCCAGCCCGGCGCTGGTTGATTTCTATGCCGATGCCGAGGTCTATGACATTCTGCACGGCCCAGGCACGAACCGCGATGTGGCCGGGCTCTTCAGGATCGAGCGTCGCTTCCTCGGGCCCGAGCCCGCGCGAGCCAAGGACGCCCGAGTCTGGCTTGAGCCCGCCTGCGGCAGTGGCCGATACCTTCTTGCCGCGGCACGCAAGGGCCGGCGCTGCTATGGCTTTGATATCGAGCCCGCGATGATCGAGTATGCACGGGCACGTGCCGCCAAGCTCCCCCGATCGGCCTTCAGGCCCGTCCTGTACGTGGCGCGGATGGAAGACTTTGATCAGTCACCCGAGGGACGCACGATTCCGAAGGTCGATCTGGCCTTCAACCTCATCAACACGATCCGGCACCTGCGTGATGATGACGCGATGAAGCTGCACCTCGCCGCAGTATCCCGAGTGCTCGCGCCGGGCGGCATCTACATCGTCGGCCTGCACCTGACGGCGTATGGACGCGAGCCCATCACCGAGGACATCTGGAAGGGAACCCGCGGCACGCGCGAGGTCTCGCAGGTCGTGCAGTACATCCCACCCAGCGGCCCGCGCGGTGAGACCTCACGCGCCGAGCGCGTCATCAGCCACCTCACACTCTCACGCACGCGGCGCGACGGCACGCACGAGGAGGCCCATCGCGACAGCGTCTACACGCTGCGCGCGTACAGCCTCGATCAGTGGCGGAAGATCGTGGACAGCTCGGGCCTGCGCGAGATCGCGAGCATCGATGAGGATGGCGAGGACAGCCCGCCGCGGGAGGGCGGGTATGCGATCTTTGTGCTTGGCAAATAGCACTTTCTCGCGAGTTACCGAAACTTGCTCTACCGAAACCTGCTCTACCGAAACTTGTTCTACCGAACCTCGATCGACCGGTTCACGCGTGCCGAGGCCGCGCGATCTTCGACCGCGAGCGAGAGACGCTTGCCCGCGAGTTCCGCCGCGGAGGCCGGGAAGACAAACTGCCGGATCGCCTGACTCCCCGCGGGAAGGTTCGTGATCAGCCCCTTCATCCGAGGGCGATCGGGCGCGAATGCCGTGAGGTCCAGCGTGAGAAGCTCGCTCCCGGTGTTGGTGACCGAGGCCTCAAGCACAAGGTCGGTCGCGCCGCTCGCGCTCACGCGCGGGAACGTGCGCAGGTTCACGACGACGTTGCTCAGACCGATCGTCACCGGGCGGCGGACGATGATGGGCTCGCGTGCGGATGTGCCCGAATCGAACAGGCACCGGAGCACAAACTCGCGGTCGCCCACCTCGGCCAGCGGGCTGAAGGCGATGGTGATCGGAACCCGGGCCGTGCCACCGGGCGGAGTGTTGATCTTGAGCGTGCGAGGCGAGATGCGCCACGAGCGATCACGCTGCGTGCCTTCGCGCTCAAAGCCACCGGGCTCCAGGAGCGTGATCGTGCCCGCGAGCGCAGATGGCGACGGGTTGTCAACGACCAGCGTCAGTTCCTGCGTCCGGGTCGTGGCTTCCAGCCGCGCGGGCTCGAAGCGGATGGAAGAGATCACACGCAGCATCGCGACATCAACACCCTCGATGAAGACCGGCTGCGATGTCAGCGTTTCGCGCAGCAGCGTGCGTCCGCCGCTGTGGCCGGACGTGGTGCGCGGCTCGCGCGAGTTGCCCATGAGATCAAAGACACGGACCTGCTCCGGGATCCCGACATACGTCTCGATGATCGCAGCCTGCGGCGGCGCACTCTCGTTCCACGCGACCAGCGCACCCCCGCGCGACAGAGGCGCCCCCGGCCTGGGCGCCAAGAGGTAGCAGATGACACCCGGCGCACTGGGGAGCTGACCGACGATGCGCCGGTCCGCCAGATGCTCCATGATCGAATGAAAGGCCGCAAGCTCGGGCCGCGGATTGAGCGCTGGCCGCACCGCCTCGGGGATGGTCCATGGTTCTTCGAGCACGATGGAAGTGCCACCATCACTCGACGCTCGCCAAACCTCCACGACGCGCTTGACCATCTCGGCGAGGTTCTCTGCACGGTCCTCGCTACCAGTCGGCTGACGCAGCAGCACCGTGGCCGCGATCCCTCCCGCACCCTGAGAGGCCAGTAACCCAGTCCAGCCCGACGCCGCGATCGAGACCGCGGCGGGAGTCATCGTGTCAGGAATACTGATCACGCGCTGCATCGGTGTCGCGCCCGCAAGGGTCGGTGCCGACTCCCAGAAGTCAGCGGCGCCCAGCAGCAGCGGCGAGGGGAGGTTCCGCTCGAGCGCGAGCCCCACAAGCCGCGCCTGTGTCGGCGTTGGTACACGATCGACCGAGTCAACACGCCAGCGGCTCACCATCGCGCCGAGCGTCTCGAAGACCGGCTGCGCATAGGGCAGCCACACCTTCTCGTCGCCAGCCATCACCGTCCAGAGGTCGTCTCGGCCAGCCAAGAGTGTGGCGTTCAGGCTTGCCGGAACCATGGGCAGCGCGAGCGTCACATCCGCACCGGCGGACTGGATCGCCACGATCGTGCTCTCGCGGGCCTCGGCGCCTTCGAGGATGGTCTCGGGCGTTGAGGCCGCGTCCCACGCGGGGATTGTCACCGAGCCGACACCGATCGAGCGAACAATCGCGGGCAGATCCCTCGCCGCGACATCGCTCCACTCGCGCGACTCAACTCCAAATCGGTTCGCATCGCCGGACTTGCCCGCGCTCCAGCCCGCGCTCGCCTCTCCGAGCCAGATGAAGTCGCACGTGGCAACACCCACGCGCCCGATCTGGCTCGTCAGCGACATGGAGGCGCGATACCAGCCCAGCCGCGGCAGCTTCGGAATCCACTGCCGATCAAGCCTCCCCGACGTCACCCTCTCGCGGCGCTCGTCCACGATGACACCATGGTGGTCGCGCACCTCAAGCGAGAGATCAAGGTCCTCACCCGACTGATCGCGAATGAGCAGCGACAACACCGGCTGATCGGGAGCTCGCGTGATCCCCGCAGGCGAAAGGCTCCGAAGCTCCACCCGCGGCTGCTGCACCACTGCCACATCATCAAACCACGCCGAGCCGGAGAGGTCCTGCGTGAAGAGGTGGTTCTTGTCCGCGAGCTGCTCGGGCGTCGCGAGCTGGCGCGGCTGCAGCAACTGGAGTTCAATCTGCACCCATGCCGCCTCCGACCATCGCCCGCGCAGCTCAACACTGACCTGGGTCCACGTACCCTGAGACATCGTGGGCGTCGTCCTGACTTCCGAGTCCGTGATGGGCCTGCCGGACGCGTCGAGGAATCGACCAACCACGGCGGCCCGCGCATGCTCCAGACCTTCGGTCCGGACCCACGCCGAGATCATGTAGTCGTTATTGGGGTAGATCGGCACGACACCCGAGGAGAGGAGCAGCGACGTGCCGCCACCGGTCGTCGGCAGCTTCACCGCGCCCTCACCTCGATGCACGATGGCGCCGCTGCCCGAGTACTCCAGCATCGCCTGGTTCCATCGCGGAAATCCGGGGCGGCGGCGATCGGTGCCGGGCTGATCCTGATCACGGGACCAGTGCAGTGGCACCTCGCCGGGATTGGTCAGGCGTTCTTCAAAGTCAAAGACCGAGACGATCCGCCCCGCGGTCTTCGGGCGATTCACCAGCGGACCCCGCGCCGACGCCGCATCCTGTGGCAAGTTCTCGAACTGGCCTGACTGAGCGGGCTGCTCTGTGGGCTGCGACGCAGGCTCGGCCCCGCTCGTTTGTGCAAAGGCGCTTGGGCCAGCAGCGAACAGCGCCATTGCGACCAGCAATTGCTGGACGCCGCGGCCCATCGGGCCCGCAAGCCGCCATGGGCGCGGTCTGGAATCTTGTATCGGCCTAGCGCGCATGCAGTCAGTATCGGTCCCTGGCGCGTGCGGGCTCAAAGATCCGTGCCCTGCCAAGCACCCAACAATCGCGTCCAAACGGTCTTCTGGGCTTTACTTACGGCGACCGGTGCGCTCCGCAAGGATCGTGGCCGCCACCGTCATGAAGAAGAGACCAATCGCGGCGTACACCGCGCCGAACACCAGCATGGACACGGTGTATCCAACGATCCCCACGCGACCCAGGTTGAAGATTTCGTACGACTCGGTGAACGCACCCGGCCAATCCACCGCGCTGTTCGCCGCGAGCATCGCCACCGCGAGTGGGTTGGTGAGCGCGATCACCGACAAGATCGACTCTGTGCCCGGCCCGCCACTGATCGAAAGTAGAATCATGAGCAGAATCGGAATCAGCGCCCACACCGAGACCCACGTCGCGAGGTTCAGCGCCATCGCCAGCACCGTGCGCCCGCACACGACGCTGAAGAGCACACCCGTGCCCGACGCCGCGAGCACGACACCGGTATAGATCATCAGCAGGTGAATGGTGAGGATCGGGTTGCACTCTCCCGAGAGCACCCCCACCACGCCGATCGTGACGCTCGCGATCACGGGCAGGAGCATAACGCGTCGTGCCGTGCCCAGCACCTTACCGAAAATGATCGCCCGCGCCGTGAGCGGCGTCGCGAGCAGCACGTCCAACGTCCGACTCTCCTTCTCACCGGCAAGGCCAGAAGCCGCGCCGATCGACGAAAGCAGCGCCGTCGCAAACGTCAGCACCACGATCGAAACATAGAAGTATCCATCCGAATCGATGAGGCCATAGAGCGCAATCAGGACCGCGAGGCCGGGCAGGCCCAGCAGCACGAGCCCGGCCCCCAGTCTCGACCGGAAGGCCCGCTGGCGAATCTCGCGCCACGCGACTGGATGATCCGAGACCTCACGCGACACGATCGCCGCATGGACCGACCCGCGCCGGCGCTTCGAGGGGGCGGTTTCGGGTGCAGAAGAGGCCGAGTCGCCGGACATCACGCCGCGCAGCCGCAGCGACGCACCAACGAAGAAGAGCCCCGCGAGCGCGAGCATCCAGAGCGACGAAGTGATCCAGAGTTCATCCGCGAGAGATGCGAATGGTCCCGGCCCGCCCATCAGCAGCCACTGCACCGAGAAGAGCGCGATGGGGCCGCTGCTGCGCGCATACCAGACCTCGTTTATACGGATCGAGAACCAGCTGTTAGCGAGCAGCATCGCCAGCGGCACACCGAACTGAAGCAGCGCCCACGTGACGATGGCCTTCGCCGCCGCGCCGGTGGCGCGGCGGCTCTTCGCGGAGTGAAAGAGGCCCAGCATCGCGCCCAGCATCGCCGACGAGAGCGTCAGCACCGCCGATGCCACAACGATCCGCGTAGGAATGCCGCCGAACATGCGGGCCGCGAGCAGCAGCGGCATCGGCACCAGCGCAAGCACACCAAGGTTCGCGAGCATCGCCCCCGACTTGCCCATCAGGATCTGCCACGAGGTCAGAGGCGTTGTGAGGAGCGCAGCGAGCGTGCCCGAACGCTTCTCATCACAGATCAACGGTGCCGCCGAAGCCATCGCCACCAGCGTCAGCACGATGAACTGAAACCACATGATCGCGATCATGACGGCGGGGGCGACGGTCTGCAGATTCTGGAGCGAGGCGGCACTCCCGCCCCAGGACTCGAAGGTTGCGAGATACACAAGGCCCGCAAGCCCGAAGAGGCCCAGAGCGCTCAGCCCCCGGACCCAGTAGACACCCGCGCGCCGGCCAGAGACCCTGATCTCCTTCTCAAAGACCGGACCCGGCAAGGAGCCCGGGCGCAGCGATGCAAAGAGCCGCGCCGCGCGCGAGCGCTGAGGGCGGCCCGGCTTGGGACCGGGCGCGTGTCCGGGCGCGTGGCCACTCGGGCCCGTCGCCATCCCGCCCTGCGCGGCCGCCGCGTGGCTCATTGCAGCGCTCCCGTCGTGAGCCGAAGGAACGCGTCCTCGAGCTTGAGCTCCGCGGGCTGGAAGCTGCGGATTCTCCCACCGGCCGCGATCACTCGCTCGATCAGGAAGTGATGGCCATGCTCGCCCGGCGCGAGCTCCACCAGAAGCTCGGAACCACCCGCATCGGGCGTGCATCGCATCACACGCACTTCACCCGCGAACGCGGCGGCAACAACACTCGCGCGAGCGCTCTCGGCATCAAGCTTGATGAGGATGCGCTCGCCCGCCGGAGCCGCGGCGCGCGTCTTCTCGAAGGCCTCCTGGATCGAGCCCGCATAGAGCAGTTTGCCACGCTCGATGATGCCGATGGTGTTGCACATCTCGCCCAGCTCAGAGAGGATGTGGCTTGAGACCATCAGCGTCTTGCCCATGCGCGCCAGCTCCTGCAGCAGCTCACGCATCTCGATGCGGGCCCGCGGATCAAGCCCACTCGCGGGCTCATCAAGCAGCAGCACCTTGGGATCATGGATCAGCACACGCGCCACACCCAGCCGCTGCTGCATCCCGCGAGAGAGGGAGTCCACGAGCGCATCGCGCTTCTGCGTCAGGTCCGTCAGTTCCAGCACCTGCGAGACGAGCACGCGCCGCCTCCCGCGCGCAATGCCAAACGCCGCCGCGAAGAACTGCAGATACTCATCGACGGTCAGATCCTCGTACACGCCCAGAAAATCAGGCATGTAACCGATCACGCGCCGGATCTCATCGCCATCGCCCGCAATATCGAGCCCGCACACCGACGCGCTCCCGCCATCGGGCTTGAGGAGGCACGCGAGGATCTTCATCGCCGTCGACTTGCCGGCGCCGTTGGGCCCGATGAAGCCAAAGACCTCACCCTGCTTGATGGAGAGCGTGAGACCGTCGAGCGCGGTGAGCGCGCCATACCGCTTGGTGAGGTTGTTGATCTCGATCATGGTGTGGCTCGCGACCAGGGGATCAGGACTCGCAGCAGGGTTCTGCGATTCAGCGTCACGCCGCCGCTCGTGACCAGCGGCGCCCGAACACCATCGCCCTCCGACGTTTCATCCAGATGCAGAAAAAGGCACGCGTACCCACTCCCATCCTCAGCCGCATTCGCATCAAATTGATGCACGCGGCGGACGATCGCGTCGTTACGCTCGCGCAGGCCGGGAAGGGCTCCCAGCCCTTCGGGCGACCAGTTGTACCCCGCCCAGAGTGTTTCCGATGGAGGCTGCGGCACCTGCACGCGCTGCCCCCATCCGGACCAAGCCTCACCAGGAATTGAAATCCCACTGCGCCCGGAGGCGGGAAAGACCAGCTCAACCGTACCACCGTCGAGAGTCGCATCGTCGAGCATCAGCGCCGGCAACTCCCATGGCCGCAGCAGCGATGCGGCGACAACGCTCGCGCCAGGCGCAAGTCCCTCAACGCGCACAACACTCCGCTCATCCTGAGTCGTCACGCGCACTCGCACATCACTGGCTCGACCGGGCGAAGAGTCCATGAGACCGCGGAACGTCCACTGCGGCATGCTCAGCGATGTGATCGCCGTGCAACGCATCGCCACGTCACCCTCCGAGCCCGCGAGCCGCGTGCGCAGCGGTTGGAAGGCTCCAAGTGAAGCCTCACCGGAATAGCCCAGCGGCGTCGTCGAGACGCCGCGCCACCAGCGGCCGGAACCGTCCTGCAACTCCTCCCATGACTCGGGCCGGACTGAAAAGAGCCCAGTGATCGCGGTCTCGTACTCGCGAGCGTTAACCCTCTCACCCGTCTCACCCGTCAGGGGACGGGCAGCAAGCATGTCGACGACCTCGACGCGCCGAACCGTGCTCTGCGTACTTCGCGTGAGGCCCGGAAGCACGTACGCACCAATCGTCGCCAGCCCGATCCACAGGAGCGCCGTCAGCCACGTGCGCCCCCCAAGCCCTCGGCGCCGGAACACGACAAAGTCCAGTGGCCCGATCAGCACCGCAAGCACCACCATGCTCAGCCCGACGAGCACAAACACGCCCTGCGGCACAGAAAGTCCACTCGCCGCGAGGTCCAGCGCACCGACCACCGACTGCGCACTCGGCACGTCCTCGCCCGAGCCCATGTACCACCATTGGCCC
Source organism: Phycisphaerales bacterium (assembly GCA_040399065.1). Taxonomy (GTDB): domain Bacteria; phylum Planctomycetota; class Phycisphaerae; order Phycisphaerales; family UBA1924; genus JBBASU01. The sequence goes on from JBBASU010000027.1 coordinate 27,128, forward strand.
ATGCTCACATCACCCGCGCCGTCGGGCTTGCGATGCTCGGGCAGTAGACCGATCGTCTCGCCGATCAGCAACTGCTCCCAGAGCGAACGCTCTGCCTCGGCAGAAATCCTCGAAGGGATCGAGCTCGGCTCAACACCCAGCAGCGTCACGATGCCCATCCCCACCGGACCTGTCGCGAGCATGCCGCGTGCGGGTTCGGCCGGGCGCGTCACGGGCCAACCCAGCCGCCAGCCCTCGCGCTTGCCGTTGAGCGTGAGCGTCATCGCGCGTCCGCGAAGCTCCGAAGGCCGCTCGGACTCGCTCACTGCAAACGCATCGCGATCCGTCACGTTCCATCGCTCGACCGGCGCAGCGTCCACAGGCAGCGGATCACCAGGAAACGCCGCGCCGAGCGTCCACGCCGTCGTCGGGTCCATCACGATGATCAGTCGCCCGCCACCCTCGACCCACGTCATGAGTGCCGCACGCCGACGCTCATCCATGGCCTCGAGCGTCGGCGCGCGAACCACCACTGCGGCCGCGGCGTCCCACGCTTTCCATGCAATCGGGACCATCGCCGGATCAAGCACCGGCGCGAGGATCGCCTGCCGCCAGCGATCGTTCTTGTCCTCCTCTTCGGCTTCAATGAACGGAAGTGGACTGACGGGCGCGATCGCGGAGAGATCGGGCGTCGAAGTCGAGTCTGTCGAGTCAGAGATCATCAGCTGATCAGGCGAGACGCGCGACAGCGTCGCGAGTGAACGCTCGCTCCCGGTCTCACCGATGCTCGCGATGATGATCGCCTCCGCTTGCACCGGCGGCATCAGAAACTCGTTCTCATCCGGCATCTGCGTGTAGACGCGCCGGATCTCGCGCGGGCCACCGCTCACTCGAAGTGTCATCCGCGCCAACCGCTGCGGCGGCGCAATCACAAGCTCCACCGGGATCGTCTTCCCGGGCGTCGTCGCGAATGCCGCCTCCACCCTCGCGCTCTGACTGCCGTCCTGCTGATACTCCAGCGAGACAACGCCATCGATCGCGCGGTCAGATGCAATCCACACAACCACCGGCTGCCACCGTTCCGCCGCGAGAACGGGGCCAAAGCCAAAGTCAACACGCGTGATGGTCAGCGGGGCAGATGCTGGCGCCACCTGCGCGATCGCCGTGGCTGGCAGCATGGTGATCACTACACCAATCACGCAGCTCAGCAGGGGCAGCCCCATCAGCGCAGCCAGACGCGCAAACGCCACGCGCCGCGGCCGCCAACCACGCTCACCCCACACTGCGCCCACTGCCATGCTCCTCTGGCCGACACCGATCCTTGAAGCCGGCTTCTTCGAGATTGTGGCCTCAGGCTTTCACCACCGCAAGGACTTCACACTACACGTATACCTTGCGGTTGTAGATGAACCACTCGAACATGACAAACGCGAGCGCGAAGAGGATGAGCCACGGCCACAGCTTCATGTCCGCCACGGCGCTCCCATCGCCGCTGGCCGCGACGGGCTGGTTCGCGAGCTCGATCGTGTCCACTGCCGCGACGTCTGACTCCTCTGGATCTGCAAGATTCGCCGCAAAGACGCGCCGCATCCGCCCACCCTCGCCCGGCTCATCCGTCGGCCCGCCCGGACCGTTCCACGTCAGCTCATACACGCCCGCCCGCGCCAGCGGCCCAAACGCAATCGACCCATCCGTCGATGATGCGACAGCCTGCTCGAGCCCATCCGGCGTGCGCATCTTGATGTCCGTCGCGCCGGCAGGCACGCGATCCGCAAGCACCTGCCCCGGCTGCACCATGCGTCCAGTACCCGAAGCGCCATCATCACCAAGATAGTTGACCGCGCTCGCCGTGAAGATCACGAACGAAACATCGAAGGGCCACGTGCTTGCGGCGGGATCAAAGGGTACCACGATCGCCTTCACCTCCGCGCTCGTCGCCTCGATGATCGCAGGTCCCTGGTCGCTCGTCGCGATCGCCACCGAGCCCCCACCCTGCTCAAGCCTGATCTTGCGCATGTCCGCGATGATGAGGTTGTCGAGTGCGGCCCCGCGGAGCGTTGGATGATCTCGCCGCCAATCAACGATGCCGCCCTGATTGCCCTTTCCCTCGTCGATCATGCCGCTGGGCCGCCCCGCAAGCCGCGCTGGCACGCCGCCAAGCACAAGAAAACGCCCGGCAGGCAAGTCCGTCACGCGCCCCGCGGGCGCATCGGACGCAGTCGCCGCGCCATCACTCGGCGCGGCCGCCGGTGCCGCCGCGACCTCGCTCGTCGGAAGCCATCCATCCAGAATCACAACATCAAACTCGCTGAGCTTCCCTTCCGTCGCACGCTCTTCGAACTGATCCGGCGTCAGCTCCACCAATCGCGACAGAGGCAACCCAGAGAGGACCGAGCTCAGGAAGAGATTGCCCTGCGGCGACACAACAGCCACCGCCAGCCGCCTCGCGGGAGGCACGACGAGCCAAGCCGAGTCATCCAGCGCGAGCACATCACCCGCGAGCGAATCGCCCGAGGCCGGGCTTCGCAGCCGCACGCGAACCGTCGCGCCGCTGCCGCGCTCAAGCTGAAAGACCACGCCCCCGGTGCCGGGCTTGGCGCGGGCCACACTCGCATCGTCCTCCGCAGTCGCTACGCCCGCCGCCGCGGCCGTCGCACGCTCATCACGCGCGGCCCGCGCCGCCGCGCCGCCCGAAAGCTCAACACCCTCTGCCGTCGCGCCCGGGATCGTCGCGCTCTTGATCCCCGCCACCGCGCCATCGATCGTCAGCTCAACGTCGAGCGTGCGGGCCTGCGGATCAGCATTCGCAATCGCGACAAAGACCGAGAGCTTGCTCGGATCCTCATAGTTGCGCTCGCTGCGAATGCCAGTGATCGCCGCGTTGCCCGAGGCCGTCCCACCCAGGCGTCGGAACTCCACGCGATCATCCGGCGCGGGCTTGCTGATCCCAGCGTCCGGCAGACGACCATCACTGAAGATGTGCAGCGTCACCGGCTCGCCGGAGTAGAGCCCCTCGACCGCAACAGCCTGACCGGTCGTGCGATCTTCAAGAATGCGCCGCGGCTTGTGGGCCTTCGCGAGGCGCATCGCCTCTTCGATGCGCGTCGGCCCCTCGATCGCCGTGATGCTCTCAATCGCCCGCCGCAGCGCGGCCTTATCACTCGTGAACTGCTGGCGCACTTCCGCAACCGTGTCAAAGGCGATCACCATCGCCTCGTCACCCTCTTCACTCGCCATGAACCCCGCCTCGCGCAGCGACTCGATGAACGCAATCGCCTGCGCCCGGGCCTGCGCGAGCCGGTCCATCGGCTGCCCACGCCCATCCTGCTCATCCAGCGAGAGCATGCTCGCCGACCGATCGATCATCACCACATGCTTGCGACCCGTGATCGTCTGACCCTTGATCTGCGGCTGCCCAAGCGCGGCCAGAATCCCGGCCAGTACCAGCAGTTGCAAGAACAGCAGCAGATTGCGGCGGAGTCGCTGGAACGGCGCGTTGGCCTGCATGTCCTGGATCGCCTTCTTCCAGAGCAGCGTGGTGGAGATTTCAACATCCCGCCGTCGCAGCTTGAGGAAGTAGAGAATCAGAAGCGTCGGAATGGCAATGGCCGCGGCGATTCCGGCGAGCCAGGGAGTGAGCCAGGTCATTGGGGAGATCCTTCGGAGAGGCAGGCAGGCAGGCAGGCAAGCAGGCAGGCAGGGTGAGGCCAAGGCAGCGGACAGTTCATGGCTGAGCCTCCGTCTGTTCGAGCGACCTGATCAAGGCGTTGAGGATCCGCCCGACTTCTTCGATCAGGTCGAGCAGCTGCTGCCCTGGGTCGTACAGCTCCACTCGCCTTGCGATCTCGATCTGTGTGCTCAGTTCTGAGAGCGAACCACGCGACATGCGGAGGAAGCGGAGATAGTCCTGCCTGCTCTGGCGCGAGTAGCCCTCTGCAATGTTCGACGGGATGGCGACCGCGGCACGCCGAAGCTGGGAAGTCAGCCCAAATCGCTCATCAGACGGGAGCAAGGCCGTCAACCGATAGACCGTCTCCGCAAGCTCCATCGCGCGCTGCCAGGCCACCAGATCCCGAAACGTGACAATGCGCCGAGCCGGGGCATCTCTGCCTTCCCCTGCTTGCCTGCTTGCCTGCCTGCCTGCTTGCCTTTCTCCACTCACTTCACCACCCCCCTCTTCCTGAGATAGTCCAGCAGCAGCACATCAATCGGCGTGTCGCTCTTCACCGTCAGCATCTGCATGTCGCGCCTCATGCAGAACTGGTTGAGGGCCTGGCAGTACGCCGCGAGGTTGGCCTTGTATCGCTTCATGAGCGGCGCGGAGATCGTGACTTCCGCAAGGTCGCCGTCCTCGACGTCCTTAAGGCGCAGGTCGCCCGTCATCGGCGGGTCCACCTCCTGCGGGCTCAGAACCTGCACCAGAAAGACGTCGTACCCGCCGCCGACGAGCATGCGCAGGCCCTGCTCGAACCCCTCCTTGAAGAAGAAGTCAGAGAAAACAAGCATGACGCCCTTACCGCGGCGAGACCGCGCCACGCGCTCCGCGGCCTGCTTAAACGAAAAGTTGCCGCCCGGCTCGAGCGAGCAGATCCAGCGCGCCAGATCCATCGTCCGCCGCTTGCCGCGCAGGTCCGTGACGCGCGACATGACGCCGCCCTCAGCCGGACCCAGCGCCGTCGCCGTGACACGGTTGAGATTCACAAGCCCGACATACCCGATCGCCATCGCGGCCTTCTGCATGAAGAGGAACTTGCTCGGATCGCCGCAGTCGCTGCTCTCGCTGGCGTCGATAACGATCGAGAGCGACAGATCCTCCTCCTCAAGAAAGAGCTTGAGAAACAGGTTGTCCAGTCGCGCGAAGATGTTCCAGTCGATGTGGCGCGTGTCGTCGCCGCTGACATACGGACGATGATCGGCAAACTCAACAGACTGCCCCCGCTTCTTGCTGCGCCGCTCGCCCTTGAGCTTGCCGAAGAAGACCCGCTTGCTCGTGAGGTCGAGCGGATCAAGCTTCGCAAGCAGCTCAGAGTTGAGCAGATCCTCGATGGACTTGGGCCGGATTGGATTGGCGGTTCTGAGCATGGGGGCTGTCGACTGCTGGATCTGTTGCGGAGGTGAACGGGCTTTGGAACGCAGAGGTAGACAGAGGGTTGGGAAGGAAGACAGAGAGAAGCGGAAAAAGGTTGAAGACAAGACAGATTTCTGGAACAGCGCGCCCCGCGGCGACCAGCGGGTTACGGCGGGCTCTCTCGCTTGATCGCCGCGGCATTCAGCCGTCTGTAGATGCCATCACGCTGGTGGGCCACATTGAAGTTGGTCAGCAAGCCCAGCGGATAGCAGCCGGCACGCAGGTAGCTCACAAGCTGCGCGAGATGGAGGTCGAGGACCTGCTCCACCGCCTTGAGCTCGACCACGATCGAGCCGTCCACCACCAGGTCGAGCCGCAGCAGCCCTACATCACGCCCCTCGTACACGGCCGTCACCGGAACCTCAAGCGAGACATCGATCTCTCGCCGCTGGAGCTCATGCGTCAGCGCGGCCGCGTAGATCCGCTCTGGAAGGCCCGGCCCCAAGGCCGAGTGAACGCGCATGGCGCATCCGATCACCTCATCCGAGAGATCATTGAGTCGCGCAGGAACGCGAGCACCGCTCTCGGCAGTGCCAGCCCCGTCAAAGACCTCAACCTCTCCCCGGCTTGCGCGATTCATGTGCTCCCCGCGAATCTCCCGAAAGCTCCGGTCTCCAACGGCTCGTTCCACCTTCTCAGATCTCACCCCGCCCGCTCCATTACCTCTCAGCTACTTTCCGAGCTTCCTCACTCTCCGCTCTCTAAGCTCTCTTCTCTCCAAGTCTCTTTTCTCCATCTCTTCTCTGTTTTCCTCCCCAACCCTCCGTCTTCCTCTGCGTTCCAAACGACGCCCCCCGAGCGAGACGCGCCCCTTACTCCACCCGCGTCCCCACCTCCGCCGCCGCCAGCGCCTCCTCATTCCCCACCGCAAGCTCCAGCAACTCCACCAGCGCTCGCTGGCTCCTCACCACCAGCCCGCCCGTGCCGCGTTCGATGTCGCCAGTCGACACAAACGCGAGCCGCACGTCCGTGCCCATCGCCCTCACCTCGCGCTCCAGCCAGTCCGCCCTTACCCGTCGGAACGTCATCGTGTTCCCCGCAACCTCCACCGTGCCGTACAGGAACACCGGCACGCCCGCGCGATTCCCCGGCGCGAAGATCGACACCTCCAGGAACTTCACTCCGCCGATCTCGCGCACCGACGCCGTGAACTCCTGCGGCGTGCTCGGCAGCACCGCTCGCACGCTATACGACGCCTCGCCGCGCCGCCGGATCTCCCACGTCCTCCCTGCCGGCGCGCTCCAGCGACCCGCCAAAGAGTCCATCGCAATCGCCGGCGCTACCTCCGGCGCACGCTCCGGCGAAGCACACCCGACCAAACCCGGCGCGAGCAGACACGCCGCCATCGTGGCGCACGCCAACCGACCCAACCGCGCCGACTTCAATTCGATCTCGCGATCCATGACAGCTCCTTTACGGCCCAACCAACTACGGCTCCACCAACCGCGTCTCCACCACCGGATCCCGCGGCGGCGGCGGCTCCAGCGGGAACCGCCCCACTCGCCCCATCAGCCGGGGCTGCCCATCCGCGCCCGCCGGCTGCACCACCGGATCACCCTGGAAGTAGCGGATCCCGCCGCGACGCATCCGAACCTCACGAAGCACTCCCGCCGACTCGCTCGCTCCCGCCGCCTCACCATTCAACTTCTTATCAAACACCAGCGAGACATCAATGAACTCAACGATCGAATCCTCCGAACCCGGCCAATATCCACCCGGCTCCGTCACGCGCCCAAGCAGCACCGGCCCGTGCTCATCAGTCGCCGCATACCAACGCCGACGCCGCGGCTCAATCTTCAGCTGATCCAGAACGACCACCGCCGCGTCGGGCGACATCCCCGGCTCAAAGCACTCCTTCAACACGCCCGCGGCCACATCATCCGTCATGTTCGCATGAATCGGCCGCGCCACGCACCCAGCCAAGCCACCCCCCACCACACCAACCACCGCCACAAACGCAGCACGCCACAACCAATCACCGCGAAGCTCGCAAAGCAATACAAACATAACAAGATCCAAAGAACTCAAGAAAATACGCGAAGGACGCTGAACGCACTAACTCCGCCACTCCGCCACTCCGCCACTCCGCCACTTTGGCCATTTAGCCCTTTGACCATTTAGCCATTTGCCCTTCACGCCCCCCGCACCGGCTCCGTCGGCGTCAGCTCCATGATCTGCTTCACGAGCGTGTCCGAGTCAACGCGATCCGCCTCGGCCTCGAAATTCATGAGGATGCGGTGACGCAGCGCCATCGCCGCCACGTGCTTCACATCCGCGTAGCTCATGTGATACCTCCCCTCGATCAGCGCCTTGACCTTTCCACCCAGCATCAGCGCCTGCGCCGCACGCGGGCTCGCGCCGCACCGGATGTACTTGTTCGTCGGCCCATTCGCCCCACCCGCGGCCATCGCCCCGCCCGGATGCGTCGCCAGCACCAGCCGCGCCACATATTCCTTCACGTGCGGCGCCACGACCACGCCGCGCACGAGCGCCTGCATCTCAAGGATGCCCGGCCCGTCCAGCACCTTCTGTGCCTCGGGATTGTCCTTCGCGGTGGTGCGATCCAGGATCGTGATGAGCTCATCAAGCTGGCTGTACCCAACCACGATCTTGAAGATGAAGCGATCCAACTGCGCCTCAGGCAGCGGGTACGTGCCCTCCTGCTCGATGGGGTTCTGCGTCGCCAGCACCAGGAACGGCGCGACGAGCTTGTGCGAGACGCCCGCGACCGTCACGCTGCGTTCCTGCATCGCCTCGAGCAGTGCCGACTGCGTCTTGGGCGTCGCGCGGTTGATCTCATCCGCCAGCACGATCTGGGCGAAGATCGGCCCGCGCTGGAACTCGAACTTGCGCCGCCCCGTGTCGGGATCCTCCATCACGATGTTCGTGCCGATCACATCGCTGGGCATGAGGTCCGGCGTGAACTGGATGCGGCTGAAGGGCAGGCTCAGCGTCGACGCCAGGCTCCGCACCAGAAGCGTCTTGCCAAGACCCGGCACACCCTCAAGCAGCACATTGCCACCAGCAAAGAGCGCCATCAGCACGCCCTCCACCACCGGCGCATGCCCCACGACCACCTTGCCGATCTCGGCACGAAGGCTCGTGAACATCGCCCTGAACTTCTCGCACGCCTCACGAACCTCGGCGGGAGTTTCCATCTTGATGTCGGTTCCACGGTTCACAACTGACATTTGGAGTTCCTTTGGAAAGGCACTAGGCACTTGGCACTAGGCACTTGGGTCGATCCAGCCGCAAACGCCGCCACCCTGCAACGTCTTATCACTCGACCACTTGACCACTCAACCACTCGACCACTTCCTCTACCCCTTCGCCCCCTCATCCATGTCGTCACGCGCCTTCTGCTTGGCCTTCAGCAGTCGGTTCATCCCTTCGCCGGGCGCGCCGCCCTTCCCACCCTCACCCGGGAGCGGTGGCGGTGCCCCGCCCGGCCCGCGCGGCTGCACCCGCGCCTCCGCACCACCCAGCGCGATGCCCGGTGCCCCGCCTCTTCCTTGCGCCTTCACCTGCTCCGCGGTCGCCTCAAACTTCACATTCGACACGCCCGCCGCGGCCTGCGCCGCCCGACGCGCCGCCTCACGTGCATCACGTTCCAGATCCGCGGCCTTCGCCCCCTCGCCACTCCCACGCTCCACCATCCGCGCCTGCGCCTTATCGCGCGCCGCACGCAGCGACCCCATCTGCTCGCCACCCCTGGCCGGCGCCATCCCAAAGCCCGCAAGCACCGCGCGCCACATCGCCGGAATATCAATCCGAACACGCCTCACACCAACATCCATCAGGAAGAGCGTCAGCGCCGCCGCCGCCAGCCACAGCATGATCGACCGCGTCGAGACCGGCATCGTCAGCCCATCGCGCGTCCACAGGGCATCACGCTGCGCATTCCCGCTCAGCACGCGCCCGCCCGTCATCTCCGCCACCTGCGAAAGCAGCGCCGCGTTGTCCTCCAGCGCCCTGAACTCATCCGCAAACGGCTTCGAGATCGCCGCCTGAGCGCTCCCCTCCAGCACGCCCCCCTCGACATTCGCATCCGGCGCCGCAAACCGCATCGAGAGCACATACGACCCGCTCTGATCCGTCGTCACACTCCCCTGATACCGCCCCGGCCCGACCTGACGCAGATCAACATCCACGCCGCCGCCACCCGGCTTGGCCAGCCTCGCCCTGAAGTTCGCGAAGTTCAGCCGCTCACCCTTGCTGTCAAGTGCCTCAACCGTCACCAGCGTCTGATCGCCCCGCGCCTCCGTCACCACGCGCAGATTCGCCGACCCGCTCGGCCGCAGCACCCACCGAACATGCTGCTCCCAGAACTGCCGGTAGCCCTCCCACGGGATCCAGCTCGCATTCCACCGGCTCGTCGCATCCGACGTATACCCCACCACGCGCCCAAGGCCATACTGCCACTGGGCCATGATCGGATCGCCCTCTTTCCCCTTGAGCGTCGTCTGCGCCAGCCCCTCGCGCTCCGCCGTCACCACATACCCGCTGATCGGCGGCACGCTCGTCAGCCCGCGCATCGCCTCGCTCCCACCAATGAACGAAGGCGTGAATGCCTGACCCTCCCAGATCAGGCTGCGCCGAACGGTCTGCGCCTCCTTGATGAAGATCTGCGGAATGCTCGCAAGCCCCGCCGCAGTGTTGATGTGATAGTGACGCCCACCCGTGTAGGTGCTCATCCACTGCATGCGGCTCGTGTCCATCCCGCTATGCGGATAGACGCCCACCGTGCTCATCGTGATCCCCGCGGCCCGATACTTATCAAGCAGCGATGCCGGCGGCGGCGACGGATCACCATCACTGATGATGATCACGTGCTTCTGCCCCGCTTCCTCCGCGAGCAGCCCGTCAAACGCCATCTGCACGCTGGGCGTGAAGTCCTGCATGTCGCCGAACATCAGATTCTGAATCGCCCTCTTCACCGCCGTGCCATCCCCAACAGGGTCCAACTCATGAACCCAGTCCGTGCTCCCGCCCCAGCCATATTCGATGATGCCCACAACGTCGAGCCGTGAGAGCGCGTTCACCGCCGCCTCGCTCACCTTCTTCCCGAGGAACACACCATCAGGCGCCTCCACCGAGTGCACGATCAGCGCCAGCGCGCCCCGAGGCATCTGCCGCTTCTCCGGCGGATCCAGCTGCATCGGCAGCGCATCCTCCAGCGGCGACCCGATCCATCCACCCGCGCCAAACGACTCCGGCCCACCGATCATCAGCAGCCCGCCACCACTGTCATGCACATATTGGCGCAGGTCTTCCTGCTGCTGCTGGCTGAACCCATACGTGCTCTGGTTGAAGAGCACGATGGCATCAAACGCATTGAAATCCGTCAGCGTCGCCGGCGCCGTCGCCGAGGTGCGAAGCTCAACCTTTACGTTCGCCTGCGTCAGCGCCGCGACAAAGTCCGTCGCCTCCTCGGGCTTGTCAGCAATGACCAGCACCTGCCCCTCGCCAGAGACAAACGTCACCGCGAGGCTCCGGTTGTTCTGCGGCAGACTGTCACCAACACGCCGCCCATCCACCACCAGCGGCTCAAAGCTCGCCTCAAAGCGCTGCGGCCCCGTCGACAGCGCCTTCACCGGCACGCTCAGCACATTCTGTCCCGCGCGAAGGTCCACCATCGCGGACAACGCCTCGCTGTCGGGATCAATGTCAACCGGACTGCCATTCATGAGGATCGTCAGCCGTCCGCGCGTCGCCGCCGTTGACTGCAGCACCACACGCAGGTTCAGCGTCTCACCCTCGCGCGCACTCGCCGGCGCCACGAGCCGATCCACCAGCACCTCAGAGTCATACTTGTACCGCAGTGGCAGCACATCAACCGGCACACCCAGCGCCTTGGCCGCCTCCGCCGCCTGCAGCAGGTTCCCCAGCGTCTGATTTCCATCCGACGCAACCACGATCCTGTACGCCGCGTCATTGGGCTTGACAGCCAGCGCGAGCCGAACGCCGCCCGCCAGGTTCGTGCCGTCCGAAGCTCCGATGTGCTGACGCTCCAGCTCGCGCGTCAGGCGGCTCGGAAGCGCCTGCACATACGCATCCTTCGCCGTCGTCACCACACCAAGCCGATCCTCCCGATCCTCCTGCGCCCGCACCGACTCAGCAACAAACGCCTCCAGCTCCTGCTGCCGCGATGTCGGGATCGAGTCGCTGCTGTCCACCACCACCGTCACCGCCACGTCCTTGGCCTCGCGCCGCCACTGCGGCTCGGCCATCACGCAGAGCAACAGCGCAATCACGATCAAGCGAATCGCCAGCGCCACCCACCGCGTCACCGGCCCAAGTCCCGAAAGGCTCCGCCGCCCCATCCACCACGCCGCCAGCGCAAGCACCGGAATGCCAATGAGCCACCGAGGCTCATCAAACTGGAGCGGCCCAACAACAACCGACGCAAGCGTGGTAACTGGCGGCATCACTGTGGCGTGTCCCCCGTTCTCACTTCCTCAGTCGCCAGCATCCGCGACCCTCGTGGCACATCAAAGCCCACGATCCGGTTGTTGCCGCTGTCCAGCACAAAGAGCGTCTCCCCCACCACCGCCGAAGCCCACGGCGTCGCCAGCTCCCCCTTGAGCCGCCCGCGCTGACCCATGATCCCAAGGCTCTTGCCCGTCGCCAGATCAATCCTCTGCACCCGGCTGTTTCCAAACTCCACAACCATCAGCGAGCCATCATCGAGAATGGTCACGCCATACGGATAGTTGAACTCACCCGGACCCTGGCCCGGATCCTGCCCGCTCGCGCCACCCCCATACCACGCGATCAACTCCCCCTCGAGCGTCAGTCGCCCAACACGGTGATTGCACGCGTCCGACACGATCAACTCGCGCCGGGCCACATCGACGACCAGCGACTGCGGCCGATTGAACTGCAGCGGCTCCTTCTCGCGCCCGCCGCCAAACGCGCCGAACGTCCGCTTGAACTCAAAGTCCAGTCCACCCGGCGTCTTTGGCTCCCAGATCCCGATGCGGTCGTTGCCACCATACTCACCCACGTACAGACGCTCGATCCTCGACCCATCCGCGCTGGGCAGAATCGCAACCTTCGTCGTGTAGATGAACTGTCCCGGCCCCGCTCCGAACGATCCGAACTGTCCCACCAGCTCACCCGTCGGCGAGTTCTCATCGTCCCCATTCTCATCGATCGGCCCCGCCCGATAGATCATGACCCGGTGGTAGTGCGTGTCAGCCACAAACACCAGCACATCCGCGTCGCTCGCGCCCGCCGCACGCCACGCCGTCACGCCCGCTGGCTTGCCAATCTGCCACTGCGGCATGCGCCACCCACCAAGACTGTCCCCCGTCTCAGGATCCAGCCGCTGCACCCGCGCCAGCTTGTCAATCACCCACAGCGTCTTCCCATCACTATCAAGACACCGCGGATACGAGAACTGCCCCGGTGCCGTCCCCACCTCGCCCACAGTTCTCGTCACCACCAGCGGCCCACCGCTCGGTGCCGCGCGCGAACATCCCTGCATCAATGCCGCAGGAGCGAGCACCACGCCCAACACCAACGCCGCCACAATTGCGCAGCGTCCCACCCCGCGCGCCTCAGCACGCCGCCCCCACCCACAAGTTGTCCAAAGCCAACGCGCCATGAGTGCTCCGCACGCATCGTACCGGATCAAGGCTCCGCAAGATGCAGCCCCTCTCCACCTCTCCCCTCTTCCCCGCACCCCCTCTCAACAACCACTGCCGCTCCCCACGACCTCATTCGCCATCACCCCCGCCCCGTTACCCCGCGCGTCACGCTCACGACCGCGCCGCCAACGCACAGCGCACCCGCCGTCACACCCAGCAGCAGCAGCGAACCCACGCTGAGCTCCTCCATCCGAGCAAAGTGCAGGTACCCCAGCATCGCCTGCGCCAGACTCTGCACATACACCGGCGACACCACAACGTTCGCCTCAATCTCATGCACCGACAGCGCACCCCCCAGCACACCCACCGCCACCACCACGCCCCCCTGCGCTAAACCGCTCGTCCTCCACCACCCCCACCATCCACTGACTCCATCCAGCCGCCGCAGCTCACGCAGCCCGCGCGCCTCGCTCGCCGCCAGCCAGCACCCCACCATCGCGCCCAGAAACCCATACCGAGTCAGGTGCGCCAGCACCAGGATCGCCACCGATTCCCCGAACCACTCCGGCCCAAGCGCCGCAGCCCGCACCCACGCCAGCCCTACCAACACCCCCGGCAGCAATCCCGCTACCAGCAGCAGCCGCACGCTCCACCCCGTCACGCGCCCGCTGAGCCCCTCCGCCTGCATCCCACGCCACACCACCACCGCCACTCCCGCCACCCCAACCCCAACCGCCGCCGCCACCATCAGACTGTCCCGCATCGCCTCCCCATGCAGCGCCCAGAACTTCCCCACGCTCGCCCACTCGCGCACGCTGAGCACAAACATCACCGCAGGCAAGCCGACGCTCAGCACCATCACCACACCAACAAAGGTCATCGCCAGCATCCCACCGCCGCGACGCCTCGCGTCGTCCCCCCCTCCTCCCACCGCCGCCAACGACTCTCCGCGCCGCGCCGCTCGCGTCCAAGCCTCCAGCCTCGAACCAATCACCCACCCCGCCACGATCGCAACCACCAGAATCGGCCACGCGCTCACCCACACCAACGCACTCCCCGGCCGCAGCGTCATCTCAAACCAAACCCTGATCGCATACGTCGGCGTCTGCGACACATGCAGCGGCACCGCCGACCCCACCATCAGCAACGCCACCAGCCCCGCCCCCGCCACAAACGCCGGCACCCCAAGCCGCAGCATCAGCCGCGCCCGGTCCCAAGCCCCCAGCTCCACCCGCGCCTGCTCCAGCACACCCTCATCCACACGCCGCAACATCCCCCCCATCACCAGCGCCGCCACCGGCCACGCCCACAGCACAAGCCCCACCACCGCCACCACCCGCGACGCCACCAGCGGCGCCAGCATCCATCCTCCCGCCACAAGCCCCTCCACCCAGTTCCCAATCACCGTCCCCGGCGCACGAAGCAGCCCAAACCCCGCATACGCGAAGTACGCCGGCATCGCCAATGGCACCAGAATCCACGCCGCCCGCGCCACCCCAACCCGCCTCACCACCCACGCCGCAGGCCACGCCAAGACCGCAGCTGCAACCCCAATCCCCACACTCCACGCCAGCGTGTTCCCAAGCAGCCCCCACGAAGGCATCAACGAAACAACCGCTCCGCCGCGGCCCCCTCCCCCCGCTCCACCCCCTCCACCCCCAACACCCCCCATCCACTCTCGCCAAGCCTGCACCGCCACCCCAGCCAGCGGCATCACCACCAGCACCACCGCCACCAGACTCGCCATCCATCCCGGCACCACCATCCTCTTAAGGTATCTCATTCGTGCCCAATTGGTCCCGCTCCCGCCTTTCGGTCGCGAAGCGACAAGGGTGAATAGGCGGGGGTAGCCGCGAACGCGGCACCCCCGCGCTTCGTCATCCACTTCAACCGCACCACGAACGTGGTGCAGGTGCCCACCGCCAACCACTGCGTGCCAGGAATCGCCCCGGCCCAAACACTCCCCCTCCCCGCCTCCCCTGTTTCCCGTGTATCATCCTGACCCATGGCCAAGCCCGTCTCGTCAGCCCCATCATCTAAAGCCGCCGGTTCCCCCCGCTCGGCCACCTCCAAGCGACCCGCGAAGGCTGGCCCTTGGCAGCCCGGACCCGATCCAAAGGTCCCCGAACCGGTCTACCACGCTCGACTCAACGCCGCCCGCCAGCGCCTCTCCGCCACCAGCCTCCCTTACGCCCTCATCACCAACCCGCTCGATGTCGCCTACCTCACCGGCTTCCTCGGCGGCGATTCCTACCTCCTCCTCCCCGCCCACGCTTCCTCGCCCGTCACCATCATCAGCGACTCGCGATACGAGGAAGAGCTCAGCGAGTTCGCCGATCTCCTCACCATCGTCATCCGCCGCGGCGCCATGAACGACACGGTCGCCGCCCTCCTGAAGGGTCTCTCGGTCACCTCCATCGCAGTCCAGAGCGAGCACGTCACCCTCGCCCTCAGCACCGCACTCAGCAAGCTCCTCGGCCGCGCCACCAAGCTCGTCCCGACTCAGGGCCTCATCGCCCCTCTCCGCGAGATCAAGGACGCCCACGAAGTCCGCCTCATCAAGCGCGCCGTCGCGATCCAGGAAGCCGCCCTCCTCGCGACCCTCCCCGCCATCCGCCTCGCCATGAAGCGCAAGGCCACGATCACCGAGGCCGACGTCGCGGCCAAGCTCGAGATGGAAATGAAAGTCCGGGGCTCCTCCCAGCCCGGCTTTGAGAGCATCATCGCGGCCCAGGCCAACGGCTCTCTCCCCCACTACCGCCCCTCCGCCAAGGTCAAGCTCAAGGCAGGCTGGCCCCTCCTCATCGACTGGGGCGCGATCTTCCAGGGCTACCACAGCGACATGACGCGCACGTTCACGCTGGGGACGTGGTCCCCGAAGATGCGCGAGATCTATACCATCGTGCGTGAGGCCTTCCTCGCCGCCGCCAGCGTCGCCGGACCCGGCAAGACAACGCGCGATGTCGACGCCGCCGCCCGTGAAGTCATCAAGGCCGCCGGCTACGGCGACCGCTTCGGCCACGGCACCGGCCACGGCATCGGCTTCAACGGGCACGAAGCCCCCAGCGTCAGCCACCTCGCCGCGCCGACGGCGCTGCGCCCGGGCATGATCATCACCATCGAACCCGGGATCTATCTCCCCGGCATCGGAGGCGTCCGCATCGAGGACGACTTCCTCATCACACCAAAGGGCTGCGAGAACCTCTGCTCGCTCCCGACAGACCTCTCGTGGGCCACGCTATGAGCAAAAAGACAGGCAAATCCGGCGGCAGCAAGTCCCTCGCTTCCAGCGATCATCCCTCAACCTCAACCGGGGCAACCTCCATGGCCGACATCGCCCATCTCAAGGAACTCATGGCCCTCATGAGCGCCAACGACGTCACCGAGATCACCATCGCCGGTCCCGCAGGCATCACCATCCGCCGCGGCGCCCAGCCCTCCACCGTCATCAACCACCAGCCCGTCATCTACAACGGTGCCGCGATGCCCGCCATGACAGCCAGCGCCGCACCTGCGCCCCAGTACCACGCGCCAGCACCAGCGCAGGCCGCCCCCACCACACCCGCGGCCGCCGCGGCAGCGGCCCCGGCCGCGCCCGCCGCCAACTTCGAGCACATCGAAAGCCCGATGGTCGGCACCTGCTACCTCGCCCCAAACCCCGACGCGGCGCCATTCCTCAAGGTCGGCCAGCAGGTCACCCCCGACACCGTCGTCTGCCTCATCGAAGCCATGAAGGTCTTCAACGAAATCAAGGCCGAAAAGTCCGGCACCGTCGAACAGATCCTCGTCAAGAACGGCCAGGCCGTCGAGTTCGGCCAGAAGCTGTACGCCATCAGATGAGAAGTGGTCGAGTGGTCAAGTGGCAGAGTGGTCAAGTGCCTTCGGCCCGACTATGCCACGCCTTCACTCGACCACTTGACCACTCAACCACTCGACCACTTCTTCTTCACCCTAGTGCCCAGTCCCCAGTCCCCAGTGCCTCCCCCCGGAGCCCTCATGTTCAAGCGTGTCCTGATTGCCAATCGCGGTGAGATCGCCCTTCGCATCCTGCGCGCCTGCCACGAGATGGGCGTCGAGGCTGTCTGCGTCTACTCCACCGCCGACAAGGACGCTCCCTACCTCAAGCTCGCCGACCGCGCCGTCTGCATCGGACCCGGGCCCGCGAAGGAGTCCTACCTCAACATCGCGCGTCTGATCGCCGCCGCGGAGATCGCCGACGTCGACGCCATCCACCCCGGCTACGGCTTCCTCAGTGAGCGCCCCGACTTCTCCGCCGCCTGCCGCGACTGCAAGATCGAGTTCATCGGCCCCTCTCCCGAAGCCATGCAGATGCTCGGCGACAAGGTCGACTGCAAGAAGACCGCCCGCGCCGCCGGCGTGCCAGTCTTCCCCGGCTCCGAAGACGCCATCGAGGACGAGGAAGAAGCCGTCCGCGTCGCCGCGGAGATCGGCTACCCCGTCATCATCAAAGCCTCCGCCGGTGGCGGCGGCCGTGGCATGAAGGTCTGCCACAACGAGACCACCCTCCGCAGCCAGCTCCGCGTCGCCAGCCAGGAAGCCCAGGCCGCCTTCGGCAACGGCGCCGTCTTCATCGAGAAATACCTCGAAAAGGCCCGGCACGTCGAGATCCAGATGCTCGGCGACAAGCACGGCAACGCCGTCTACCTCTGGGAGCGCGACTGCTCCCTCCAGCGCCGCCATCAGAAGGTCATCGAAGAAGCCCCCGCCCCCAACATCGACCGCAAGAAGCTCGAAAAAGTCTGCCAGTCCGCCGCGAAGATGATCGCCAACGCGAAGTACGCCGGCGCCGCCACCTGCGAGTTCCTCCTCGACGAGCGCGGCGACTTCTACATGCTCGAAGTCAACACGCGCGTGCAGGTCGAACACCCCGTCACCGAGATGATCACCGGCATCGACATCGTCAAGATGTCCATCAAGATCGCCGCGGGCGAGAAGATCCCCTTCCAGCAGAAGGACGTCACGATCCGCGGCCACGCCATCGAGTGCCGCATCAACGCCGAAGATCCCGACAAGGGCTTCCGCCCCAGCGCGGGCCGCATCGACCTCTGGCAGACTCCCGGCGGCCCCGGCGTGCGGCTCGACACCCACGTCGTCCCAGGCTACGTCGTCCCACCCAACTACGACAGCATGGTCGCCAAGCTCATCGTCCACGCCGACACACGCGAAGAAGCCCTGGACCGCATGGCCCGCGCCCTCCGCGAGTTCAACGTCGGCCCCATCAAGACCGTCATCCCCCTCCACCAGCGCCTCGTCGAGAACTCCGACTTCCGCCGCGGCGGCGTCGACATCCACTACCTCGAACGCCTCCTCAAGGCCGCGGATCGCTGATCAACTGCGAGAGCAGGTAGCATCTCGCCCTCCCAAGTAGCATCGCCCTCCCGGGCGATGTCTTCGTACGCACAGCCAGCCCACCCCGCGCGTAGACTTCCTCACTCACGCGCCGTAGGTGCCCCATGTCCGTCTTCCGCTTCCTTCTTGTCTTTCTCGCGCTCCTCTTCTGCACCGCACTGATGTACAGCCTGAGGACCTTCTTCATCACGCCGATCAATCCGCTCAACGTCCTGCCCCGCGTCGCAATCGTCGGAGCCCTCTTCTCCGTCATGGGACTGCTTCCACTCCTCCTCCTCGACGGTCTGACCTTCCTGATCCCGCGAGCATGGAGGCAAGATCCAGCGCCCCTCGCGCGCACGCGCCCCTTCATCACACTGCTCAAGGCCTGGCCTCTTTGCCTCATGCTGGGCTTCGTGCTCGCGCTGCTCATCGCCGCGGCCGAGGAACGCTCCTTCATCGCATCATCTCCTGCCTACTTCGCCGCAAATCCAACTCAGTCCAGCCGCTTCCAAGACCGCCTCTGGCCCTTCGATGGCATGGCGATGGGCATCGATCGCACGGGCCGCACCTGGGTCAACGACTAGCCGCCGCCAGCACACCCCCCGCAAGTTTCACTTGCCCCACGCAACCCTTCGCGGTACCTTGCGCTTGTAAGTCCGGGCCACCCCGATTCCGGGAACCCGCCGCGGCACACGCCCGCCTCCACGCGCCACCCGCGCACGCAGCTCGGAGCATCTCACATGCCTCTCGCACTCTCGCCCGCATCCCGCCGCGCCTTCACCCTCATCGAACTCCTCGTCGTCATCTCCATCATCGCGCTCCTCATCGGAATCCTCCTCCCTGCCCTCGGCAAGGCCCGCAAGTCCGGCAAGCTCACCATCTGCCAGGCCAACCTCCAGCAGATCGGCGTCGCGACCCACACCTACACCGCCGACTATCAGGACAAAATCTTCTCCTTCACCGTCACCCCGCAGAACGCAGCCCGCCAGCTCCCCGACGATCCCTCCGCGGGCATCACCGCCGGCGACCTCCGCACCTCCGCCACGGGAGGCGACCTCGCCGCCGCCTCCTCCCAGGCCATCTACATCATCCGCCGCCGCACCCCGCGACAGGACATTGGCCCCATCAGCCTGTGGATCCCCCACGTCCTCTACACGCACCTGGTCCTGCAGGACTACCTCGCCGCACGACTCCCGGAAAAAATGGTCGTCTGCCCCGAGGACGCCGCTCGCCTGGGATGGCAGGACTGGAAGTCCTTCGATCTCGGCCGCACGCCGCCCCAGCCAGCCGCAGGTGGTGACAACAAGCGCTGGCCCTTCAGCAGCAGCTACCAGATCGTCCCCGCCTCCTACTCACCCGACTGGCTCAAGCCCGGCTCAAGCACCGTCGTTCAGGCCACCTCCGCCTCCACCTACCAGCTCGTCGGCGGCAATCCAAACGTCCTCGGCCGACGCAAGTTCCACGAAGTCATGTTCCCCTCGCAGAAGGTGCAGATGCACGACCAGGGCGACCGCCACTTCGCCAAGCGCGCCGTCTACTTCGCATTCCCCGAAGCTCGCCAGCCCCTCCTCTTCTTCGATCAGTCCGTGCGAATCCGCCTGACGCAGGACGCCAACCGAGGCTTCAACCCCGCCACCCCGACCGGCAACTTCCCAACCCAGATCGCCTATACCCCAGAATCCTGGGACCCGCCAGTCCGCCCGGGCGTCACCTTCGGCTACTACCGCTGGACCCGCAGCGGCCTCCGAGGCGTCGACTTCGACGGCGGCGAAGTCAAGGCAGGTCTGTAGCAAGTAGCCGCAGCCAAAGTTGCACCGGCCTCCCGGCCGGTGTCTTCTTATATTACATTCACAAGCCCACCGGATACCCCGCCACTCCACGGCCAGAATTTTCTTTCTTCCCCAGTCCCCAGTCCACAGTCCCTTCCCCCTCAAATCGGAATCTCATCATCATCCGCGTCCGGCCCGCCCCCATCCCGATGATTCTCAATCGGTCCCGTCTTCTTCCCAGGTGAGAAGCCGCGATACGTCGGCGGCTCGGACGCGTTCCCCTGCCCGCCGCCCCCATACTGCTCGCCAAACCCATCCCCCGTCTCAAACGGCGGCGGCTCGCCACCACCCAGCCCCGGCTTCACATCCGACACCGTGCTGTGCGTCCAAGTACGCCCCCCCCCCCCCCCCCCCCCCCCCCCCCCCCCCCCCCCCCCCCCCCCC
>JBBASU010000028.1:0-42142 GCA_040399065.1 Phycisphaerales bacterium
GGAGTGGGGGTGGGGAGGGGGGAAGGCCGCGTCTTGGTGGAGGAGATGATCGTGTAGATCGCGGGGACGACGAAGAGTGTGAAGACGGTGCTGATGGTCATGCCCGTCACGAGGACGATGCCGATGCTGTTGCGGCTTTCGGCGCCGGGGCCGGTGACGAGGATGAGGGGGAAGTGGCCGAAGACGGTGGCGACGGAGGTCATGAGGATGGGGCGCAGGCGCGTGAGGGAGGCCTCGCGGACGGCGGCGAACTTGCTCAGGCCCGTCTCCTGGAGGTGGTTGGCGAACTCGACGATCAGGATGCCGTTCTTGGCAACCAAGCCCACGAGGGTGATGAGGCCGACTTGCGAGTAGATGTTGATGGTGGTGAGGTCGGCGAAGGTGAACATGAGTGCGCCGCTGATGGCCAGGGGGACCGAGCCGAGCAGGACGATGAGGGGATCGCGGAAGCTGCCGAACTGGGCCGCGAGGACGAGATAGATGAGCAGGAGCGCAAAGCCGAGCGTGACGGTGAGTGACGAGCCTTCCTTGCGAAGCTGGCGGCTCTCGCCGGCGTAGTCGATGCCGTAGCCGCGAGGGAGGATCTGGCGTGCGGCCTCTTCGAGTGCGGCGAGGGCCTCACCCTTGGTGACGCCGGGTGCGACGACGCCGTAGATCTTCGCGCTGTTGCGCTGCTGGAAGCGGTTGAGGGCGCGCGGCGCGGCGATCGTCTCAAGCGTGACGAAGGAGGAGATGGGAACCAAGCCACCGTTGGCCGCGCGGACCTTGAGCTGCAGGAGCCCATCGGCGGTCTGGCGGCCGGCATCCTCGACCTGCGGGATGACCTTGTAGCTGCGCCCATCGTAGTTGAAGCGATTGACGTAGTTGCCCGAGAGAAGGACGGAGAGGTCCTGGCCGATGCTGGCCATGTCGAGGCCAAGGTCCGCGACCTTCTCACGATCGATGTTGATGCGCGTCTGGGGGAGGTCGAGCTTGAGATCAGAGTCGGCGTAGAGGAACTTGCCGGACTGGAAGGCGGCGCCCACGAGCTGGCCCGCGTAGCCGACCATCTCCTCGGCCTCGTCGGAACTGGTGATGAGGAGCTCGACATCGAACTGGCCCGCGCCGGGGAGGGGCGGGGGCATGACGGGGATGGCGCGGACGCCGGGGATGGCGCCGACGATGCCGAAGGCTTCGGGGAGAAGCTCGTGCATGCGGCGGTCGCGCTCGGCCCAGCGGGTGGCCTGCATGCCGCCGAATCCGCCGCCGATCTGGGCGATGTTCCAGACGTAGTGGGTCTCGGGGAAGTGCTTCATGGACTCGGCGACGGCGCGAGCGCCCTTGCGTGCGGCGTCTAGGGAGCCATCGGGCGAGGTCTGGAGGATGACGAAGATGCCCCCCTCGTCCTCGGTGGGTGCGAGCTCTTTGCTCGAGAGCATGTAGAGGGGCGCGGCCGCGAGGGTGATGACGACGGCGGCACCGGCCATGACCCAGCGGATGCTCAGTGTGACGTCGAGCGCGTGGGCGTAGACGCGGCGGATGGAATCAAAGATGCGGTTGACCAGGCGTGTGAGGAAGCCTTCCTTGCCGCTGGCGGGAACGAGCCATGAGCTCATGACGGGCGAGAGCGTGATGGCGACGATGCCCGAGACGACAACCGCGGCCGCGAGGGTGAAGGCGAACTCCTTGAAGAGCACGCCCGTGAGGCCGCCCTGGAAGCCGATGGGGGCGTAGACGGCGGCGAGGGTGATGGTCATCGCGATGACGGGCGCGACGAGCTCGCGTGCGCCGGTGATGGCGGCGTCGAAGCGGGACATTCCTTCGCGCACGTGACGCTCGACGTTCTCGACCATGACGATGGCGTCGTCAACGACGAGGCCCACGGCGAGGACGATGGCGAGGATGGTGAGGAGGTTGAGTGAGAAGCCCATGAGGAGCATGAAGATGCACGCGCCCACGAGGGAGATGGGGATCGCGATGAGGGGGACCAGGACGGTGCGGAGCGAGCCCATGAAGAGGAAGACGACGATGGCGACGATGAGGATGGTCTCGGCGAGGGTCTTGGTGATCTCCTCGATGGCGTTGGCCATGTAGAAGGTGCCGTCGTAGGCGAGGCCCATCTCAACGCCCGCGGGGAGCGTGGGGCGGATGCGTTCCATGGTCTCACGCAGGCTCGCCGCGACCTCGAGCTCGTTGGCGCGTGGCAGGGGCCAGACGGAGAGGTAGACGGCGGGCTTGCCGTTCATGCCCGCTTCGGCCTCGGGCTCTTCATGGCCGAGCTCAACGCGCGCGATGTCGCGCAGGCGGACCATGGTCCCCTCACGCTGGAGGACGATGAGCTGCGCGAACTCCTCAGCGGAACGCAGGTCGGTGTTGGTGAGGAGATCGATCTGGACGTCGTCGGCGCGGGTGCGGCCGACGGCGGCGAGGAAGTTGTTGCGGGTCAGGGCCTGCTGGACGTCAAAGGGCGTGACGTCGAGTGACTCCATGCGGGCGGGATCGAGCCAGACACGCATCGCGAGCTGGTGTGCACCTTCGACGCCGACGCGCTGGACGCCTGGGATGGTCGCGAGCTCGGGCTGGATTTCTCGAGCGAGGAAGTCGGTGAGCTGCGAGAGATCGAAGTTCTTGGCGGTGAAGGAGAGGTAGAAGGTCGCAAAGGGTCGATCGGTGCGCTGGATGTCGATGATGGGCGACTCGGCCTCCTGCGGCAGTTCGCTCCGGACCTGATTGAGTCGCGCGGAGATCTCGGCGAGGGCATCGTTGGAGTTGTGGTTGAGGCGCAGGCGCACGGTGATGCGGCTGACGCCCGCGGTGCTGGTGGACTCGATGTAGTCGATGCCGTCGATGGCGGAGACGGCGCGCTCGATGGGCGTGGTGATGAAGCCGCGGACGGTCTCGGCGGAGGCGCCGATGTAGGGGGTGGTGATGACGACGGAGGAGGACTCGATGCGCGGGTACTGGCCCACGGGGAGGCTGGAGATGGCGCGCCAGCCGACGGCGAGGATGATGAGGTTGATGACGATCGCGAGGACCGGCTTCTTGATGAAGAGGTCGGTGATGGACCCGCGTGAGCGAGGCTTGAGCGTGGGCGTTGGCGTCTGGGAGCTTGACATCGGCGTGGACCCTTGCGGCTGGCGAAGTGGATGGCGGAGTTTGGGGCGCAGAGCGCGAGCCCGGAGGGAAGGCGAGTCTCGCGAGGGAGGCGGTGCGGATCAGCCGGGATTGGCGGCGCTGGTCTGCGCGGGTTCGGGCTTGGCGGCGGTGGGGGGTGCGGCTGGATCTGCTGGGTTCGCGGGAGCGCCGGGCTCGGCCTGCGGCGCGACGACCTTCACGAGCGCACCTTCCCGGAGCTTGAACGAACCGGTGGAGGCGACCTGCTCGCCGGGCTTGAGGCCCTCGAGAACGATGAGGTCGGTGCCGACTGAGGGGCCGAGCTTGATGAATCGCTGCGTGGCGCGAGTCTGCATCACGGCTTTGTTGGCGGGGCTGGGCACGGGAGCGATGACGAAGACGTGGTCGCCGTATGAGGCACGCCGGATGGCGGTGTTGGGGACGGCGACGAACTCCTGAGCCGGTCCCACGGGGACGCGGACATCGACGAACATGCCGGGGCGGAGGCGTTTGTCGCGGTTGTCGACGATGGAACGGATGCGGACGTTGCGGGTTGTGGCGTTGGCCGCGGCGTCGATGGCGACGACCTCGATCCTTCGCGGCTCGGGCCCGAAGACACTGGAGGTGGCCATGACCGAGTCGCCGACCTTGATGCGTGCGATGTGCTGCTGAGGAAGGGCGAAGTCGACGTAGATGTCATCGGTGGCTTCCTGCAGCATGACGATGGGTGCGCCCTCGGCGAGGAACTGGCCCGAGTGAACGTTGCGAAGTCCGGCGACGGCGCGGAAGGGGGCACGCAGGGTCTTGCGGCTGATGAGGGCCTTGATCTGCTCGACACGGGCGTGGGCGAGGATGACCTCGGCCTTGGCGCGCTGGAGTGACGCGCTCGCGGCGTCGACCGCCGCGCGTGCGTCATCGAGATCGGCGCGAGAGGTGGCGCCCGAGGCGATGGCCTTCTCGAGGCGCTCGAGCGTGGCGCTGCTCCACTGCAGCGAGGACTCCGCCGCGATGACGCTGGCTTCCGCCACGGGAATGGCGGACTGCGCGGCCTCGAGATCGGCCTGCTCGGTTGTGTCGTCGAGCGTGATGAGGACCTGCCCGGCATCGACGATGACGCCAGAGTCGAAGCCGACGTCCTTGACCGTGCCGCTCATCTCGGCGCCCAGCGTGACGGAGCGCAGCGCGAGGGCCGTGCCGACCAGGTCGGCGGTGGGCTGGAAGGAGATGGTCCCGACGGTGATGGCTCCGACGGATTCGGAGGGCTCATCGAACGAGGCGTTGGCGGCGGCGGCAAAGCCAGCCATCTTCCAGTGGTAGAGGCCGTAGCCAGTGCCACCAAGAACGAGGACGATGAGCGAGGTCGCGATGACGGCGCTGCGTTTCACGGATGATTCCTTTGGGAACGAGTGCGAGATTGATGATGGGACGAGCGTGCAACGCGGATGAGATCGGGCCGGTCAGCGGGCCTTTGCGGCGCGCTTGGAGGGGGCGGGTTTGGCGCGGGGGGATTTGCGGGGCGTGCGAGCGGCGCGCGATGCCTTGGCGGCGCGGGATGGGAAGCGTTTCGGCGTGACCGGGGCGAGGGGCTTTGAAGTGGAGGGCTCCTGCGCGGGTGCCTGACGGAGCGCGGCCTCGAGTGTGCGAGTGAGTGAGGCGCGGACGTCCGCGAGGCGCTGCTCGGAAACCTCGTGGAGGCCGAAGATCCAGCCGAGCCAGAGGCCATCCATCGCGAGGGCGATGCTGTCGCCGGTGCCTGGCGCGAGCGAGTCGGAGGCGAGCCGGCCGCGGATGTAGAGGTGCATCTCGCGCACGGGCTGCACCAGCTCGTTGCTGCTGATCATCGCGGCGACGAGGACCATGCCCGAGCGGCGCATGTGCTCCGTCCAGGAGTCGGGGGAGGCGATGCAGCCGTTGAGGAGCCCGCGCGCCACGCGCCCGGGACCCTCGGGCGCGGATGCGATGGCCTGATCGACATCTTCACGCCAGCAGGCGACGGTGCGTGCCACGAGGGACTCGAGGAGCTTGTGCTTGCTTGGGAAGTGGTGGAGGAGGCCCCCCTTGGAGAGGTTAGCCTCCGCCGCGACGGCGTCGAGCGTGAAGCTGCCGATGCCGTCGCGGAAGATGACGGCTTCGGCGGCGTCGAGGAGCGCGTCGTTGAAGCGGGGCGGGGTCGCGGAGTTCGGCATGGCGAACTATACCGACCAGCCGGTCGGCTTCAAGACCGACCCGTCGGTTGGTTGGATTAAGTTTGGATCGGCGCGGCCGGTCGAGGATTCCCGGGCGGGGTTCAGAGTTGGTGGCGAATTGCGTGCCACGCGCAAGCCGTGGCCCGGTGTGTTCTTGCGCAACCGAGCCGCGCGGGCGCGTGCAAACCGCTGCGACCGACAGGACGAGTTCTCGGTACACTCGCCCTCATGAAGATTGCATCACTGGTGCGGGCGTGTGGGATGGAACTTGTCGGGCTCCTTCGGGCCTCGGCAGCTCTCGCGGCGATTGCGGTGACGGTCGTGCCGACGATGCAGGCCGCGGCGGCGATGGGCGAGCCCGGGATTCCCGATGAGTGGTTCTTCGAGGGGGCTCAGAGGCCTGCGGTTCTGAAGGGGATGGAGGGCAAGCCCGCGCCGACGCTCACGCTTGAGTCCTGGATTGGGGACGAGGTCGCGCTCAAGGACCAGCGTGGGAAGGTGGTCATCGTGGACTTCTGGGCGACGTGGTGCGGGCCGTGCATGGCCGCGATCCCAAAGAACATCGAGATGGTCAAGAAGTATGGTGACAAGGGGCTGGTCTTCATCGGAGTGCACGACGCGAACAGCGGATGGGAAGAGGCCGCGGGAGTGGTGAAGCAGCAGAAGATCAACTATCCCGTCGCCAAGGACAAGGGTGGCGCCTCGGCGAAGGCGTATCAGGTCCAGTTCTGGCCGACGTACGTTGCGATTGATCGCAAGGGTGTGGTGCGGGCTGCGGGGCTGATGCCCAACCATGTTGAGGATGTGGTGAAGCTCCTGCTGGCTGAGGAGGGTCCGAGCGCCGCCGAGGTCAAGAGCGGATTTGGGCCGGAGATCTACCTTGGCGGCGTCAATCGCCCCGCAACGCTGAAGGCAGTGGAGGGGAAGGCGGCGCCAGCGATTGTGGGCGAGACTTGGCTGGGAAAGCCCGTTGGTGCGGAGGCCTGGAAGGGCTCGGTGGTGGTGCTGCACTTTGCGAACCCCGCGAGCGCGGCATCGAAGAAGTCGATCGCGGGATTCGCAGAGCTCGAGAAGGAGTTTGCGAATCGCGGGGTAACGTTCATCGGTGTCTCTGACGCCTCGGGGCCATGGGCCGAGGTTGAGGCGATGGTGAAGGGTGCGAAGGTCGAGATGCCGTTCGTTCAGGATGTCGCGGCCAAGCCCGCGTCCAGTGACTCGACGACCAAGGAGAGTGTGACCAAGCCCGCGGCCCCGACGGCCCGCGTGCTCGGAGCAAACGCGACGGCTTACGGTGTGCGGTTCTTCCCCGCGACGGTGGTGGTTGATCGCAAGGGCATCGTTCGTGCCGCGGGCGTGAAGCCTGAGAAGGTGAAGGAAGTGGTTGAGGCGTTGCTGGCGGAGTGAGGGTGATGGACTGGTGGTGGGTCTCTGGTGGCCGCGGAAACACGCCACGGAGTGGCGTGGTACCCAGAGGCGTGGCACGCAAGGCAGGAAATCCAGGAGCGAGACATGGCGAGCGCGGTTGCGGGTGGCGGCGGACTGAATGGGGTCGCCGCGGGTTTGGGGCGGTGTCCCTTCGCCGATCAGGTGCGGGGGCAGGTCTCGCGCACGGTGGTGGGGCAGGAGGTGGTGGTCGAGCGGGTGCTGATTGCACTCCTGACGGGTGGTCACCTGCTCCTTGAGGGTGTGCCGGGAATCGCCAAGACGCTGCTGGTTCAGGCGGTGGCCAAGGCGATTGATCTGAAGTTCGCCCGGGTGCAGTTCACGATCGATCTGCTGCCCAGCGACATCGTGGGCTCGGAGATCCTGGACCAGCGGTCCAGCGAGTTCCGGATCCACAAGGGCCCGATCTTTACCAATCTGCTCCTGGCGGACGAGATCAACCGCGCCTCACCGAAGGTGCAGTCGGCGTTGCTTGAGGCGATGCAGGAGCGGCGCGTCTCAATTGGCGATACGACGCACGACCTTCCGGCGCCGTTCCTCGTGATCGCGACGCAGAACCCCGTCGAGCAGGCGGGAACGTTTGAGCTTCCCGAGGCGCAGCTCGATCGGTTCATGCTGCGGCACCGGCTCACGTACCCATCGCCCGCCGACGAGGCCGAGGTCGTTCGACGCAGCCTGCAGCTAAAGCTCAAGCGTCAGGGCGAGGGCGCGGTGCCGATGTCGGCCTTCGACGCGATCGACGGTGCCCAGCGGATGCACGTCAAGGACCTGACCGCCGCGATGGGGAGCGTGCAGGGCGTGCACGTGAGCGACGTCTTCGTGCGCGACTGCGTCGAGCTTGTGAACCTGACGCGCAACCACAAGGACATCGAGCTCGGATGCAGCCCGCGTGCAGCCCTTGCGATGGTGCACGCCTCGCGCGCTCGTGCCTACATCCATGGACGCGAGTACGTCATCCCCGAGGACCTCTTCGCGCTCGCGGAGGATGTGGTGCTGCACCGGGTGCGGCTGAAGTACGAGGCGCTCGCCGAGGGGCGGCGCGCCTCCGAAGTCCTGGCCCAGATTCTCGCGACGATGGCGTGAGCGAAACAGTGTCGGGTTGGGTGTTGGTGCAAGTGTCAGATCCACCGTGAAAAAGGAACGAATGCCCGAGGTTTCCACGCAGCACGACGCAGCACTCCCGCCCCCCGAAGGGCTGGCGCGGGGCGACTTTGACCTCGTGGTGCGCAGGCTCGCCGACGACATGGTCTTCGGAACCGACGCGTCCCTCTTTGTCGGCGGCGGGCTCGAGTACGCGAGCTCGAGGCCATATCAGATCGGCGACTCCGTGCGGCTCCTGAACTGGCGCCTCACGGCTCGAACCGGGCGTCCGTACGTGCGCCAGTATGAAGCGCTCAAACGCATCGCGGTCTACATCGTCGTGGACACATCCGCTTCGATGTCGGTCGGCTCGACCGCGCGCAGCAAGCACGACATCGCGGTATGGATGGCTTCTGCCCTCGGGCTGATTGCGCAACGTCGCATGAGCCCCGCTGCGATCGTCGGTGCTGGCGAGCGCACGGTGCCCATCACACCGAGCCTGATCCGCAACGACCTGTGGCGCGCCATCGAGCCGCTGCGCCTGGGCGATGTTTCGGAACAGACGCATCTGGGTGAGCGGCTCGAGCGTCTCACGATGCGAGCGGGTCGACGCAGCGTTTTCGTCGTGATCAGCGACCTGCACGATCCCGCTGCGATCGGTGCGCTGCGCCACGCGGCCCAGAAGCACGACTGCATGGTGATCCACACGCAGGATCCCGCCGAGATCACGCCGCTGCGGGCCGGGTTCTACCGCGGACAGGAGGCCGAAACGGGGCGCGGCTTCTTTGGCTGGGGAAAAAAGTCGGCGGTGGAGGCGCATCGCGTCGCGGAAACGCACGCGGAGCTGCTTCGCTGCGGCGTCGATTATCTCGCGGTTCGGACGGATGAGTCGTTCATCGGGCCGCTGCGACACTTCCTCGCGTCGCGTGGCGCAGCGATGCGGGGGCGCGGATGAGCCAACACCGCACAGGGGTCCGTGCCGCGATGGTGTCGTGCGCGATCTGCGCGTGTGCGGGGCTCGCCCAGCACACGCTCGCGCAGGGTGCTGCTGCCACCACCGAGCGCGCGGACGCTGTCGCCGCCGCATCTGAATCTGCACGCGGCGTAGCGGGCGTTGTCGAAGTGGCGTTTTCTGGAGGAGTGCTCCGCGCCAAGCCCGTACGCGACGCGATGGCGCCGATGCTCGTCCGTGTCTCTCAGTCCGGACCCGATCGCTTTCGCGTGGAGTACCTTGGCCTAGTGAGCGGCACGTATGACCTCGCAGAACTCATCGAACGCGACGACGGACGACCCGCGACGGGCCTCAATGCCATCCCGGTGAGCATCGCAACGCAGCTGCCCCCCAATCACGGAACGGACGTCTTCGGCCTCCAGGCGCCGGACTTTGGACTCTCTGCGCACTATCGCACGCTGCTCATGCTCGGCGGGGCGACGTGGCTGCTCGTTCCCGCGGCCATGATTGCCCGCCGCCTGCTCAACCGACCTCGTGCGGTCGTCGCGCCCCCGTTCGTGCCCGAGCCGACCGCGCGTGAACTCCTCAGCGACATGGTGAAGACCTCGCGCACGCGAGAACTGACTCTTGCTGAGCGTGGCCGGCTCGAACTGCTCCTGCTTCGCGCTCTGCGCGAGGAGGCTGGATCTACGGCTGGCGGCGTGACGGGATCTGCCAGCGGTCTCGCCATCGCCATCGCCGAACTCAGGTCAGATGCACGAACGGAGCCGCTCGTGAAGTCAATCGAGGAGTGGCTCCACGCGGGAGAGTCAGGTCAGACGCGTGACCGCGGCGCGGCCGCGATGGCCGCACTCGATCACTATCGGCTCAACCCCGCTCCTTCGGCAGGAGGGCGGTCATGACCTTCACACATCCGTGGGTCCTGCTCCTGCTCGTGGTGCCGGTGGCGCTGGCCTGGACAGTCTTCGCGCGCGGTGCGGGCCTTGTGCTGCCGATGGACCATCAGGGGGATGCTGGCGCAGGCCGCTGGCAGCGCGTGATGCGATGGGCGCTCGGCGGCTTTGATGCGGTGCCGCTGCTCGTGATGGCGAGCGCGATCGTGATCATCGCGGGTCCCCAGATCCTGAAGCAGCCCAAGCGCGAGCGGCTGATGACCAACATCCAGATCTGCATGGACGTCTCGGGAAGCATGAGCGGGCGCAACTACCAGATCGCCAGCGAAGCCATCGAGGACTTCACGCGGGCGCGCGAGGGTGATGCCTTCGGCCTCACGCTCTTCGGCGTGGCCCAGATCCGCTGGCTGCCCCTGACCAAGGACCTTCAGGTGGTGCGTAACGCGATGCCCTTTGCGAACCCCGACAATCAGCCCAGCCACATGGGCGGCACCGCGATCGGCGCAGCCCTGAGGTTCTGTAAGTCCAACATGGAAATCGAAGCGACCGAGGGCGACCGGCTCATCGTGCTCGTGTCCGATGGTTTCAGCTTCGACCTCGGCAACGGCGAGGAGTACGAGATCGCCGACGAGCTCAAGGCCGCGGGCATCACCGTCTACCACATCCATGTCGATCAGTCGGACATCCCCTCCGAGGTGGTCGAGCTGGCTCGCGGCACGGGTGGCGACGGCTTCCACGCGAGTGATGCGGCGAGCCTGCGCACGGTCTTTGCTCACATCGATCGCATGAAGCCCGCGCGGTACGCGAGCGTGGGAACCGTGCCCATGGACCACTTCCGTCCCTTCGCGATCGCGACTCTCGTGCTGCTCGGCCTTCACGGCATCGGCCTCATGGGAATGAGGTACACGCCATGGTGATCACGACAAGCATGATCGGCGGGTTGGGTGTGCCTCTGATCACGCTGCTCGCCCTCGCGGTCTTCGCGCTGGCCGCGCTCGCGGAGTGGCGACACGCGCGGCGTGTGGCACGAGTCTCGCGACTCGCCTTCGGCCCCTCGGGGCGCCCCGCGTGGTGGGCCCGGAGCGCGCCGGTGATGCGGGTGACCGGTCTCTCCCTCGCCGCGTGGGGAGCGATGCTCCTCATGGCCTACGACCCGGTGGAGGTGCAGACCGAGCCTGATCCTCGCGCCTCGCGCCAGCTCCTGATCGTGCTGGATGTGTCGCCAAGCATGAACCTCAAGGATGCTGGACCCGGCCCTGAAAAGATGACGCGCGGGCAGTGGGGCGGCAGGCTCGTCCAGGGAATCCTGGACCGCCTCGACATGAAGGACACGCGCATCTCGATGGTGGTCTTTTACACCAAGGCGCTCCCCCTCCTGGAGGACACGACCGACAAGAACGTCGTCAGCAGCGTGATGGGCGGCCTCCCCCTCTACACGGCCTTCACCGCCGGCGAGACCGACATGCAGTCCGGAATTGACGAGGCATTCAGACTAGCCAAGGGCTGGGCCCGTGACTCAACAACGCTCGTCATCATCAGCGATGGGGATCTCAAGACGGCTCCATCGCCGACGAAGCCGCCACCGTCGATCGCCGACACGATCGTGATCGGTGTCGGAGATCCCAGCAAGCCAACGCTGATCTCCGGGCACAGCTCGCGTCAGGATCCGTGGCTCCTCAAGACGCTTGCGGCGCGTCTGGGTGGCTACTTCCACGAGGGAAACACGCGTCATCTGCCTACAGCAGTAGTGGAACGACTGAGCATGATCTCGCCGCGGGTCTCGGACGTGGTGGGCCTTCGTGAGGCCGGGTTGCTCGCCCTCGGCACCGGCGCCGCGATGGTCGGCCTGATCGGCCCAGCGCTGGCGCTCTTCGGCGTTCCGGCGTCCTTCAGGCGAGGTCGCCGCAACGCCGCCGCCCGCGGGCGCGCTGGAAGTGTTCAGGCGGCCACGATTGAAACCACGACTGGAACCACGATCGACACAAGGAGTGCCGCATGAGTGCACCCAGAAGCATGGCTCGCGTGATCGGTGCCCGCGTGGGCTGGACAGTCTGGGCCATCGTGCCCGTCCTTGCCCTCGCGTACCACTTCGGGCCCGGTCAGCGCGCCTTCAAAGAGGATCTCGCGTCGGAAGTGATCACCCGCGCCCAGTCGTTGCAGTCCGAGGCCGTTGCAGCTCAGAGCGCGGCGTACGAGAAGCACCTGGTGGCGATCACCGCCCGCCGCGCCGCCTTCGGAGGCGACGATCCGGCCCTTGTCGCCGCCGCGAAGCTCGCGGGCGAGGCCGAGGATCAGGCCTACGCCATCGCGGGTGAAAAGTGGCAGCGCACGGCCGACGAGCTTGGCCAGGCCCAGGACCTGATCCAGGAGAGCGACGCCGATCTTCGCAATCGCGTGCGGCTGGCCCGGGCCCGTGCGCTCGTGCGCGCGGGGGACGTCGGTGGAGGGGCCGATGATCTTGAATCCCTGCTGACAACACTCGGCGAGACCGGCGAGGCGGACTCAGCGCTCGGGCTCGAGGCCCGCGAGGAACTCGCGACCGCGCTCTATTACGGCGCGCGGCTGCTGCGTCTGGCGGGCAAGCCCGGCGAGCAATGGCGCGAGGTCTCCGGACGCGCACGGCAGAACTTCCGCTACCTGGCCCAGCAGGCTCGCGCGGCGGGCAACGACGCCGAAGCCGTTGCAAACCACGAGAAGAACGGCGAGCTCGTCCTGAATCTCGAACAGAGCTCCCTCGACGAACTCTACGCGAAAGCGCGGCCGAAGGACTCGCCTCCGGGCGCCGGTGCACGACTGGGCGAGAAGCGCCCGGGCCGGCGCGGACGCAGGCCCGGAGACCAGCCGTCCAACGGCGCCGGGATGGATGGAGAGATCGGTCAGGGTTGGTAGAACGTCGGTGAGTGAGTGAGCGACTGAGTTTTGATTGAGTTGGTCAGTGCCGGTGTGTGGGGATGAACCCGCTGGAACCCGCGGGATCCGATGAAGACCTGGAGCCTTGCATGAAGCTGCGTGGACGAGATGTGGGTGGCGGGGCCGGATTGGTCGCGGGCGTGCTGATGGCCTCGGGCCTCGCTGCGTCGATCGCCGCGCCCGGCGCGATGGCACAAACCGTGCCCGCTGTGACCATCATGCGCGCGATGCCGATGCCCGCCGATCCGGCGGCCGCTGCCACGGAGCCAGAGCCCAATGCCGGCGCCGCGCCAATCGCAGAGGGTGAGGCCGCGATGTCGGGTCCACCCACCCCCGGCGCGCCCGAAGCGGGCGGCCCTCCAACCGCCGAAGAGATCGCCGAACTGAAGACGCAGTACGAGGCACTCACCGAGCCAGAGCAGGTGGAGATGCGTGCGTACTACGCGGACATGGGCGTCGATCTTGATCAGTTGCTGGGCCTCGCCGCGGCCCGCAGTGCTCAGGCGAGCAAGGGCCAGCAGATCACGCAGGCGATGCGCGAGCTCGAGTTTGTGCGTGAGCCGCAGGCAGTACTGGCCGCCAGAGCGCGCCTCGGATTCGGCCAGGTGCCCTATCCAAATCCTGAGACCGCGCCCCCGGAAGACATCGCAAAGTGGATCCATCTCCACACGATGGCCGGCGAGTGGGGCACACTCGCAACCTACCTTCGCTCAAGGCCTCTCCCCGAGGCGGAGGCCATCTACACCTTCGTGATGCAGGCCATGGGCCGGGGCGATCCCGGCTTGCTGCCCGAAGAGGTGCTCGCTTTCGCCGAGGCCTCCCCCGGCGACTTCAAGCCCTGGCAGATCACCACGCTCGGCAAGCTCCTTGCGGCCGCCTCCAAGAAGAACAGCCCCGCGCCGATGCTCGCTCAGATCCGCGCCGGCACGCGACTCTTTGGCCCGATGGACGCCGCGTCGCGTCGCCGGACCATCGACTTCCTCGCGGGCGGTGGCCTCGTCAGGGAGGCCTACGAGTTCCTCCCAACGCTCGAAGAAGCCCGCGCCAGCGCCGATGGTGAGTTGCTCCTCGTTCACGCGCGATACAAGGAAGCGCTCGCAGAGGCCGCCGTCGAGGGGCCCGAGCGCGAGGCGCTCTCGCAGGGAGCGTGGGCCATCGCGTGCGAGGTGGCACTCCTGCCCCGAGCCACCTTCGAGAATCGGCGTGAAGGTCTGAAGCGAGCCATCGAGGGGATGGCCAGCGTTCCCAGCGCACGCGTAAGGCCCTGGCTCACCGAGGTCTTCGCCAGCGACACCATCGGCCCCGTCGCCCTTGAGATCATGGCCCTGACCGCGGCCTCCATCGGCGACTCAAAGCTCGGAGTCGAGCAGCGCGCCCAGGCGGTCCTCACGCTCAAGGAAGGTGTCGACATTCTCCTCGCGCGCGATGGCGTGGACTCCTCCGCGCTCCGCGTGCCGCTGCGCATGCTCACCACCGCGCTGGTCGCAGAGATGGAAGCAACCGTCGCCGAAAAGGGCCAGCAGCGCACCGTCGCGCGCGAGGCCCAGTTGCTCCTGCGCGCCGTGCCCAGCGAGCGATGGCTCGCGGCCCTGGAGCCCAGCCTCGCCACGCGCGCCCGTAAGGCCTCCATCGGCATCGCAACCCTCGCCGACGAGACCGACATGGCCATCTCACTCCTTGAGGCCGCCATCAAGAAGAACCCAGAGCAGGCCGCCGAACTGGCCAACCACTTCCTCGTCGGCTGGGAACAGCGCCTGAACCCGCAGGCAGACTCCGACGATCAGAACTTCCCCTTCTACTTCTTCTATCGCGAGTTCATGCCCGCGGCCCCTCTCACGCGAGGCCGCCAGCGCCGCAACCTTGATCGCCTCGATCGCCTGATGGACACGCTCTCGGCCATCGGTGTCGAGCCGCGCAGCCTTCCGGCGATCGTGCCGACCTTTAAGGCCTGCCACGCAAAGACCGAGGTCTATGACAAGGACGATCTCGCCCGCGTCTTCGGACCGCTCGAAAAGATCCCCGCCTCAACCGCCGCGGGCCTCGCGCAGACGATGGGAGCAAGCTTGAACGGCGACTGGCGCAGCCGCACCGTGCAGCGCTCCACAGGCACAAAGCGTTCCGATTCTGAGATCGCCCTCCTCGTTGACAAGGGCTACGGCCTCGCGCTCGAACTCGCCGATTCCGCGGTCTCCAGCCAGCCCGATGACTGGAAGCTCTCGGTCCTGAGGGCCGCCCTCGCCTACGACCGCATGCAGTTCAATCAGTCGCAGGGCAAGGGGGAGCAGGATCCGGCCAAGCAGAACGAGCTTCGCCGCGCCGCCTTTGAGGCCTTCGCGCAGGCCGCCGCACGCTACAGCGGCGCGATCGCGACCGGTCAGGAACGCGACGATCCGACGATCTACCGCCGCTGGTTCGGCGCCGCGATGGGCACTGCGGAACTCAACTTCCTGCGCCCCGACGACCTTCCCAAGGAGGGCACGCTGCAGGACGATCAGATCGACCTCATCCGCAACTCGATGCGCACGCTGCCCGCCGAGGCGCTCGATCGGCATCTCGCGGTCTTCGCCGCGGAGATCCAGGCCGCGGTCGAGCGAGCCGAGCCCGAAGTCAAGCCGCGTCTCGTGCGCCACGCGCTTCGGATCATCGGTGATCATCCCGCCGGCGCTTCGCTGCGCTCGATGGAGGAGCTCTATCAGGATCTCATCAAGGACGAGATCAAGCTCCGCGTCACGCTCGACGGCGAAGATCGCGTCGGAGTGGGCCAGCCCTTCGCCGCTCTCGTCTCGCTGCGCTTCACCAACTCTGTTGATCGCGAGACCGGCGGCTTCTCGAAGTACCTCCAGAACAACGTCTTCGGACTCGTCGGCAACAGCTACCGCGAGATCAACTATCGCGACCAGCTCCAGAAGTCGCTCGAGAACTCCCTCGGCAAGGGTTTCGACGTTGACGCCATCGGGTTCTTCGATCCATTCATGCCTCCCAGGGGCGTCGTCGAGGATGGTCAGGACGGCTGGCTCGAGAAGCCCATGGCCTACGTCATCCTCACTCGCAAGGACGCGAGCGTGGATCGCCTGCCGCAGATCGTCCTGGACATGCAGTTCAACGACCAGACCGGCCCCGTGACGCTCGCGCTGCCGAGCAACACGCCGCTGCTGGCCGTGACGCCCGATCGCGCCCCACGTCCGGTGAAGGACCTCACCGTCGCACAGATCGTCGACGTGCGCGCCATCACCGAGGGTGATCAAGACGGCAAGGTGACGCTCGAAGTGCAGGCCCGCGGCAGCGGCGTGCTTCCCGACATCTCCGAGATTCTCGCTGGCATCGAGAACGCGATGCCCGGCTTCACAGTCGCGGAAGGAGGCATCGAACGCCGCCCACCCATCATCCTCCAGGAAGGTGACGTCGCCACCGGTCGCTTCGGCTGGAACAGCGGCGGCGACCAGGAGCCCAAGGACGGCTATCCCGAGCCCGACGCCAACGGCATGTACCGTCTCAAGGTCGAGCGGGGCTACATCGTCACGTACACGCCCAGCGGCGGGCCCATCGGCGGCGCGTTCAAGGTCCCGGCCCTGCGCGAGGGCGTCCAGGCCGCGCTCGAGTCGCGGTACTACTCGGATCTCGACATCGTGCCGGTGCAGGGCACGACCGTCGCGGTCACCCGCCCCTTCTGGACACCCATGACCATCACGATCACCGCCATGTTTGCGTCAATCGTCGCACTCCTGGCCTGGCTCCTGCGGCGCCGCTCGCCCGATGAGCCCGCACCCGCCAGCTCGGCCCTGACGCCCGCCCGCATGACGCCCCTGGGCGTCGTGACGTCGCTGAGGCGCTACCGCAACCTCCACGCCGCAACCCTCGATCAGCCCCGCCGCGACGCCCTCGACCGCGAGATCGGCGAGCTCGAACTCAAGTACTTCGGTCCCGCAGCAACAGGTGCCCAGGAAGATGACCTCAGGCCCATCGTCCAGCGTTGGGCCTCCTCCTCATCGAGATAGGCCGTCCGAAGTCCGGTGTCTTTGCGGGCCCGTGACACTCCCGCCCGGAACCGGATCTTCACATCCTTCGACCCGCCCGCACACTTGGCACCGCTATGGAGGTCGTAGACTCCCCTCCCCGGAGAACCCGCGCGCGCTCGCCATGGACCCCACGACCCAGCATTCCCTGACCCTCCTCATGGGCGACCTCGCCACCAAGGACCGCGAGGACCTCACACGCGTCTTCCCCATGATCTACGAGGACCTGCGCCGCATGGCCCAGCGCTACATGGATGGCGAGCGCACCAGCCACACCCTCCAGCCCACCGCGCTCGTCAACGAGGTCTTCCTCAAGATGCACGCTCGTGAGGAGGGCTTCCGTGGAGAGGGGCACGCCCTCGCCGTCGCCGCCATCGCCATGCGCGGCATCCTCGTCGATCATGCCCGCCGGCGCCTCGCCACCAAGCGCGGCGGCGGCGACAAGCCCCTCCTCCTCAGCGGCAACGAAGCCTCCGACGACCGCGCCGTCGAGATCCTGGAGCTCCACGAGCTCATCGCGCGCCTCTCTGATCTTGATCCCCGGCGCGCCCGCGTCGTCGAGCTCCGCTTCTTCGCGGGCCTGACCAACGAACAGATCGCAGAAGCCCTCGGCGTCGCACGCTCCACCGTCGCCGCCGACTGGGCCGTCGCAAGAGCCTGGCTCCGCTCGCAGCTCTCTGGTGCTGCTGCCAGCAGTGGGGGCGCCGATGGCAACCCGCCCGATCCCACACCCCGCCCGTCCTGCGTGCGAAGAACTCCCTCGCTGGCGTCCTGACGCGCCAGGGAAAGCTCGACGAGGCCGAGCCCCTCGCCCGCAGCGCCGCGGCCGACTTCGCACGCGTCGAGGGCAACACCTCCACATCCACGCAAAAGGCCCGCGAAACCCTCGCCAAGCTCCTCATCGCCCGCAAGGATTTCGCCGGCGCCGAGGCCGTCCTGCTCGAATCCCATCAGGGAGTGACAGAACGCGGCACAGCTCGCAAAGCTCCCGACACCCGCGCCGAACGCTCCTCCATCAAGCAAATCATCGCGCTCTATGAGGCCTGGGAAGCCGCCGAGCCCGGCAAGGGCGCCGCAGGACTCACCCTCTGGCGCTCCCGGCTCGACGCCTTGGGGCCAGAGCCGCTCCCCTGATCGCAGCCAACGCAGCAACACGTGGACTTCACGTCGGTCTTCACGTCACGGCGCAACCCGCGCCGGTTCCGCGAGCAGTTCCATGATCGTCCTGCCAATCTCGGTCTGCTGCATGTAGCGCCCGCGACCCACGGAGCGCTCGGTTCCATCCTGAGTGACCTTCGCCGCGTCAACCTCATCGGCCTGCGACAGCAGCCGCGCTGCCCCGGCCCCGCGCGCAAACAGCGGCACCAGCCGGTTGCTGTGCCCATCCGAGTGCCAGCGGTACCCGGGCATCTTCCCGGCGCCGCTGTCCGTGAGCTCCTGGAACGCCACCGTCCCAGAGTCGGGCCCCAGCAGCAGGTGGTCATGGTCCGCCGTCACGATCACCAGCGTGTTGGCCCAAGTCGCTCCACTCGTGCGAGCCGCGCTCAGATAGCGATCCACCTCACGCACCGCATCATCAAACGCGATGTACTCCTCGATCATCCGCCCCGCGTGGTTGTCGTGCATCGCCCAGTCGACCGCGCCACCCTCGATCACCAAGAAGAACCCATCCGGATCGCAATCGACAATCTCGAGGGCCTTGCCCGCCATCTTGCTCAGCACCATCGCATCGGCCAGCAGCGGATCCTCGCCCGGCGCCGCAAGCTTCGCGCCACTCCCTGTTGCATCACTACCTGTCGTCAACGCGTCGCGCTCCTGCTGCAGCGTCTCACCATTGCGAGCCTGCATGAGCAGCGGCAGCACCACCGACACCGGATCCATCGCCGCCAGCGCGGCTGGTGTCTCCACCACGCTCCATCGCAGCCGCGACTCGCCGAAGGCCTCGCCCGCCTCAAGCCGCTTCCACGCCTGCTCACCGATGAACTCAAACTTGGGCGTCTCCCGCCTCGCACCGTTCGCGTCATACCACGGGTGCCCCGCGCCGCCCAGCACATCAACAAGCCCCGCCGAGAGCATCTGCTCCGCCAGATCGTGATATGCGCTGCGCGAGACGTGCTGCGCCCCGCCTCCCGCCGCGGGCGTCGCGTGCGTCCACGGCACGCTCGTCACAACACCAACACGCTTGCCCGCACGCCGCGCCACCCGCGCCGCACTCTCCACCGGCGTCCCATTCCCATCCACATTGATCGAGCCCGCATACGTCCGCACGCCCGAGACCATCGCCGTCATCGTGTTGGCCGAGTCCGGCGCGGTCGCGCGCAGCCACCGGTATCCGTCAAAGAAGATCGGATACCCCTTGAGTTCCCCCTCGACGGGCACCGCGCTCCACGCCTTCGCAGAGTCATACACCATCGCAGGATCCTGCGCGAGCCCCTCCGGCCCCGGCCGAGGCTTGTCCCCGCCGCGCAGCTTGTACGTCGCAACCCACGACGCACCCCACTGATCCGAGTCCACCGCCAGCGGCCGCCCCGTGAAGAGCCGCGTCGCCCGCAGCGTGTCCGCTCCGCCCCCATCCGCCACAAGCAGAATCACGTTCCGCGGCACTTCCGCGACCGCCGCGGCCGTCGCAGCGCCACGATTCGGCTCGCCCTCAACCCCTTGCGCGCTCGCCAGGCTTGCGGCCGTCACCAGAACCAATGGACCAGCAGACAGCACGAGAGACCACGGACCACACGAACGCTTCATCACGCAAACTCCAGCCCGCACGCGACTCATCGTCGCGCACGTGGAAGGCAAGCGTACGTGCCAAGCCACACATCGCAGGCTCATCCGCAACCCGCGGCCAGTGAAGATCTCTGAACGTCAGCCGCGCAAGGCGCGGAGGCCCGCGCAGTCAGCACGCGCCCAGCCGCGCCATCATCAGCTTCGCATCACCCCCGCCCAGTCCTCACAGCGTGAGGA
Organism: Phycisphaerales bacterium; assembly: GCA_040399065.1. Lineage (GTDB taxonomy): Bacteria > Planctomycetota > Phycisphaerae > Phycisphaerales > UBA1924 > JBBASU01. Next base: position 19,532 of record JBBASU010000028.1, read on the forward strand.
TCTCCTTCGTCTTCTCCTCGATGCGCTTGTCGATCTCGTCCTCGTGCTTCTTCAGCAGCTCCTGGACTTCCTTCTTGAGGCGATCGATCTCATCCTCGGGCACGTGGGCCGCCGCGTCCTTCGCGAGCGTCTCAACGTGCTTGTTCGCATCGCGGCGGGCGTTGCGCATCGCGACCTTGGCCTCCTCGCCCATCTTCTTGATGCGGGCGGCCTCTTTCTCACGCCGATCCTTCGTCATCGCCGGCATGTTCAGGCGGATCGCCTTCCCCTCGACCATCGGGTTGATGCCCAGGCCAGCCTTCTCGATCGCCGTCTTGATCGCCGAGACGATGCTCGCATCAAACGGCTTGATCAGCAGCTGCGACGGCTCCGGCACCGAGATCGCCGCGACGCTCTTGAGGTCCGTCGTGCTGTCGTAGCAGTCCACCTTGATGAACTCAACCAGCGCCGGAGACGCGCGCCCGGTCCGCACGCCGCGAAGCTCACCCTTGAGATACTCAAGGGACTTGTCCATCTGCTCTTCGGCCGTGAGAAGGATCGTGTCAGGGTCGTTCATAGTCGTACTGTCTCCTCCCAACGCCACAAGGTCAACCCGGCCAGCCACCATCCCGCCCCAACTCTCGCCCCGACATGTCGCCCGGTCACCTCGTCCGGCGGCCGCTGCAACCGTCGCTCCCCAGCCCGGTACACCTACCCGTGCGTGACCAGGGTCCCGATCCGCTCGCCCCGCACCACGCGGGCGATGTTCCCGTTGGCTTTGAAATCAAAGACCACGACGGGGATCTTGCGCTCGTTGCACATCGCCAAGGCGGCCAGATCCATGACCTTCAGCCGCTGGTCGATGGCCTGAGTGAAGGTCAGCGTGTCATACCGCTTCGCGCTCGGGTCCTTCTTGGGATCAGCAGTGTAGATCCCGTCCACCTTCGTCGCCTTCAGCAGCACATCGCAGTCCAGCTCGCTCGCTCGCAGCGCGGCACACGTGTCCGTCGTAAAGAACGGATTCCCCGTCCCCGCCGCGAGGATCACCACACGCCCCTTCTCAAGGTGCCGGATCGCCCTCCCTCTGATGAAGGTTTCCGCCACGGCGCGCATCTCAATCGCCGACATCGCGCGGCACTCAACCCCCAGCGAGATCAGCTTCTCCCGCAGCGCGATCGCGTTGATCACCGTGCCCAGCATCCCCATGTGATCGGCCGTAGCCTGATGGATCGCCCCCGTCGCCGCAAGGTCCGCCCCGCGGATGAAGTTGCCCCCGCCGACCACCACCGCCAGCTGCCCCCCGGCCTGAGCGGCATCACGAACCTCGCCGGCAATGTGCGAGAGCTCACCCGGATCAATCCCGAATCCGCCGGGCTTACAGAAAGACTCCCCCGAGAGCTTCAGCAGAATGCGACGGTGGTTCTTCCCCCCACCCGCCCCGGCCGAGGAATCCTGACCGGGGGAGAGGCGGGCCGATGATGGAGTGGAAAGGCTGGACATGCGTGAGATTCCGGTAGTTGGCGTGGTGCAGAGAACCAAGATCAAGGCAGATCAAGGAAGATCAAGGCAGAACAATCTGGATCACACTGGATCAAACTGGACCGCAAAGCGTCAGAGAGCGTACGTGCATCAGATGAACACGACCGGACAGGGACTCAAGAGTCGCAACCGTCAGGGGCAGCAGGGCGTCGGCAAGTAACGGCCAAGCAAGTAGCGGCGGCGCAGCACAACCAACCCCCAGCACCGAGGTACACTCCAGCCGAGCGGCGCAAGTGTGGCCAGGGGGTAGAACGAGGATCGAATGGTCGACGGATCGACACAAGGCTCCGCGAGCACAACCAGCATCGAACCTGGCACCGAGATCGGCCCGGCGGCCCTCGCGTCCGCCACGCGCACCAGCCTCCTGCACTCCATCCTCCGCGTTGCCACCGCCACCACGTTGGGCGCCCTCGCGATCTCCCTCGTCGTGCATCTCCTCGGCGGCGTCCTCGCCGCCATCTTCGTCGTCGGCGCCGTTCCCGGCCGCGGTGGTGGCGATGGCGGCGCACCCATCGAGATGGCCGTCATCAGCCAGGGTGAACTCACACAGCTCCAGGACGCCGCCATGGGCGTCGCCACACCCAGCGTCACCGATGTCGCGATGGCCTCCGAGGTTCCCGCCGCCACCGACACCATGTCCGAAGGTGGCGACGCACTCGGTGGCGACCTCGGCGAGGTTGGCACGCTCGCCGGTGGAGGCGACATCGCAGGCACCGGCGAGGGCCTCGGCGGCGCGGGTGGCGGTGGGGGTGCCAGCTTCTTCGGCGTCGAGGTTCAGGGCAACCGCTTCGCTTACATCGTCGACGTCTCGGGCTCAATGGACGGCCCGCGCCTCGGAGGCCTGCGCGAAGAGCTCAACGAGTCTCTCTCTGGCCTCCTCGAAACTTCAGAGTTCGTCGTCATCCAGTTCAGCGACGACGCCAAGATCGTTGGCGACACGAAGACCTGGCAGGAAGCCTCGACCGCCGTCAAGCGCAGCATGAGAACGCAGGTCGGCCTCCTCGCGGCCACCGGTGGCACCAACCCCGTCCCGGGCTTTGAGATCGTCTTCCAGCTCCGCCCCCGCCCCGACGCCATCTACTTCATGACCGACGGCGACTTTGCTGATCAGAGCGCCGACGAGATCCTCTCCCTCTGGTCCGGCTCCAAGATCCCGGTGCACACCATCTGCTTTGGCAGCCGCGACGGCGAAGAACGCATGAAGCGCATCGCTAAGCACACTCGCGGCTCATACACCTTCGTCAAGGGCCCCTAACCCCGACCCGGACCCACGCCATCCTCCGCACCACATGATCCGCCCGCGACACATCCTCGCCTCCCTCACGGCCTCTCTCACGCTCCTCGCGGGGTGCGTGGCTCTCACGCCACGCATCGCCATCGCCGATGGCGTCATCCTCCGCGATCGCGATCAGCTCCCAGAAGGCGAGATCGCGGCCATCACCATCGAGGGCGTCCGCATCGGTCCCTCCACCGCAGGCGGCGGCCGCGTCATCGCCTGGGACCGCATCCTCCGCGTCGATGGTCCACGCCGCGAAGAAGCCCAGCCCTTCGCCGAGCTCGCCGAGCAAGCCTGGCGCGCCCGCATCCGCCTCGCCCGGGGCGACGCCGTCGGCGCCGAGCCCCTCCTCGAAGAAGTCGCCCGCGCCCTGTCCGGTCGCACCGGCCCGACCGCCGCCGGAGCCGCCATCGGACTCGTGCGTTGCCGCGTCCAGCGTGGCGGCCCCGTCGGCGCCGTCCCCGCACTCATCGACTTCTACCGGGCCGGCGGCTTCCGCGCGGGCGGCGAGGATCTTTCCGTCTGGTGGCTCGGCACTCCGGGGCTCACACCCGCCGCCCCACTCATGGACCCGGTCACCGAGCTCTGCCCGGATGTCCCCCCGATCTTCGTGCGCCTCCCCGGCGTCCAGACCCTCGCCCGAACCGAGCTCACGCCCGAGTCCCTCACGCTCAACACGGCCACCAACGCCGACGAACCCAGCAACCCACGCTGGATCATCCTCGCAAGGCTCTACCACGCCGCCGCGGCCTTCGAATCCGGGCGCGATGCCCAGCTTCCCCCAAGGCCCGGCGACAACGATCGCGCCGCGTCATGGGTCTGGGACATCGTTGCCTCTCGCGTCGCCGACCCTGAAATCAGGACCCTGGCCCGCACGCGCCTCCAGTCCGGCCTCAGCCAGCAGACCGCCCTCTGGCAGGAAGCCTGGACTCGCGCCGCCGTCGGCCGGTCCCTCCTCCTCGAAGAAGAAGCCGAACAGCGCTGGCTCGGTGTCGCCGAACTCCTGAACCTCCCCGCACGCCTCGGTGGCGAAGCCCCATACGTCGGTGGCATCGCCATGGCCGACGCCGCCGTCGCCCTCGCCACCATGGGCGATCCAAAGGGTGCCCTCCGCGTCAAGGAAGACATGCTCCGCCGCTATCCGCAGCATCCCGCGCTCGAGTGGGACCCTCTCACCCGGATCGCAGGCAACGCCCCGCTCTCCCTCCCCTCAACCCAGTCCCCAAGCCCCACACCCTCAAGCACAGCCCCGTCCGGAGGTACGCCTTGATCCACGCCGCGATGATGAACGAACTCTCCACCCTCGCGGTCGTCGCCGCGCTCGGTCAGGCCGCGCAGGATGGAACCGCCCCACCCGCGGCCAAGACCGCGCTCGACTACCTCATCTCAGGTGGTCCCGTCGGTGGCCTGCTCATCCTGCTCAGCATCCTCGGCCTCGCGCTCATCATCGTCCACGCCGTCCAGGCCCGCCTCGCCGCGCTCGCCCCGCCCGACCTCGTCCAGCGCCTGGAGCAATCACTCAAGGCCGGCGACATTCCCGCCACCCTCGCCATCTGCGATGACAAAGAAAACGAGTGCTTTCTCACCCGCGTCATCGCCTCCGGCATCCGCCGCTGCTCGCGCTCGGCCCTTGGCTTTCTTGAGATCCGCGCTGCCCTCGAAGACGCCGGCGTCCGCGAGATCGAGCGCCTCTCGCGCATCACCGACGCCCTCGGCCTGATCGCCGCCGTCGGACCCATGCTCGGCCTCCTCGGCACCGTCTTCGGGATGATCGGCGCCTTCACCTCCATCAGCGATCTGGACGGCGCCGCCCGCAGCCGCGAGCTCGCGGGCTTCATGTCCCTCGCGCTCGTCACCACCGCCATGGGCCTCGCCGTCGCCATCCCCTGCACCGTGGCCTGGTCCGTCGCGCGGCGCCGCGTCGAACGCCTCGCCGGCGAGGTCGGCGAAATCGCCGAAGGCCTTGCCACCTACATCGAAAACAAGTCCGACGCGCGCATCCCCTCCATGCCCACCGCCCCCGCCGCGGCCCGCCCCACCCAGCCTCGCCCCGCGCCCCGTCCCGTCGGCGGAGCCGCCCAGCCATGAGACTCATCCACAAGCGCCGCGAGCTCGACGAAACCCCCTTCGACCTGACACCCATGGTCGACATCGTCTTCCTCCTCATCATCTTCTTCATGCTCACGGCCCAGTTCTCGCGCGTCCTCCTCGCGCCGATGGACCTCCCGCGCGAAAAGGGCGCCGTTCACCAGTCCAACCGCACCCACCAGGCCATCGTCGATCTCTCACGCGACGGCACACTCAGCCTCAACAACGAGACCATCGCCAGCGATCGCCTCCTCCAGCGCCTCGCCGCCGACGCCAAGGCCGCCGGCGAGCTCGACATCCTCATCCGCGCCGACCGCGCCTGCGACGCGGTCCATCTCAACCGCCTCGCCGCCGCGCTCTCTGCCATCGGCATCCGCGACTGGCGCCTCGCCACCACCGGAGGTGGCGGTTGAACTTCGCCCGCCGCAAACGCATCATCGGCCTCACCCACCTCCCGCGCCTTCCGCTGGTGGCCTTCATCGACGTTGTTCTCTTCCTCCTCCTCTACTTCGTCCTCGCCACCAACTTCGTCCCTGATGAAAAGGAACTCGCAACCACGCTCCAGGGCCAGTCCAGCGGCCGCGGCGGCGCATCCCTCATCCCCCAGGTCCTCCGTGTCGAAGTCTCCGGCGACGCCGTCATCTTCCGCCTCGGCGACCGAGTCACCGTTGATCGCGATGCCCTCGTCGAACTCCTCGCTCGTCTTCCCAAGGAGGGAGGCCTCTTCATCCAGGTCGGAGAACGCGTCCCGGTCGGCGGCGCCGCCAAGGCAATCCAGGCCGCAAGCGAAGCAGGCTTCGTAAAGATCAGTTACGTTGGAAGTTAGATCAGATGTGTTTATAATAGTAAAATAAACAACAGATTCATAATATATATCGTAGTTCAGCAGCTCTCTCTCTCTCTCTCTCTCTCTCTCTCTCTCTCTCTCTCTCTCTCAGCTCAGCTCAGTCAATCCAGCCCATGGCCCCTCCCGGTTCCAATCCTCCCGCAGGTTCTAGGCTCCCGCTCATCGCGGCGTGCCTGCTCGCGGCCTGCGCTCTTCCAGCCTTCGCCCCTCCCGCTCACGCCCAGCCCCCCGAGTCCATCTCGCCCGCAACACCAACCGAAGTCTTGGAGGCCTACCTCTCCGAACTCCAGCTCAGAGAGCCCCTCGCCGCCCACCTCCGCCAGCGCCTCAAAGACACCAGCGGCGAGGCCCGCCTCGATGTCGCCGAACGACTCGGCCGCCTCTACGCACGCATGCTCAGCGAAGCCACCACCCGCGAAGCACGCGAACGCCTCGAATCCCTCAGCAAAGAACTCTTGAAGTCAGTCCCCGAAGCCTCAAGCTTCGACCTGCGAATCAACCTCGCCAAGGCCGCGTACCTCCCCGCCGAAGAAGTCATCGAGCGAGGCCGCCTGCGCCTCTCGACTCCCGCCGAACTCGACGAAGCCCAGCGCGTCGTCCGAAACCTCGAGCCCCTCTTCGCGGACATGGCCAGCAAGCTCGATGCCGCCGTCAAACGCCTCGAGCGCCAGGAAACCACCGCACGCGACGAGGACATCGAGGGCATCCGCCTCGAGCTCATCGACTCGCGCCGCCTGCGCTCTCTCGCGCGCTACTACGCCGGCTGGACGGCCTACTACCTCGCCCTCGAGTCACGCACGCCTCGCCTCGCCGAAGACGCACTCCGCGAGTTCGGCGCCATCCTGAACGCCGTCCCCGGCAAGCCCGCAAGCATCGACCGCCTCCCCGCCAACATGCTCCGCTTCGAGCACGTCGCACGCGCCGCCCTCGGCTGCGCGCTCGCCTCCTCCCTCACAGGCAGCCACGTCGAGGCCTCGCGCTGGCTCGATCAGCTCGATCGTGCCGAGAACCTTCCTCAGTCCGTCCGCGCCCAGCTCTTCACGCGCCGCATCATCATCGGTGCCGCTGCCAATCAATGGGCCGATGTCGATCTCGCCGTCAAACGCCAACGACGCGACGAACAAGGCGGCGAGAAGCGCCTCACCATCGCCGAAGCACGCCTCCTCGCCATCGCCGCCCTCGACGCCTCCCGCTCCAGCACCCTGCGCGAAGGCCTCCGCACCACCGCCGAAGGCCTCGCTCAGATCGCACTCGCAGACCTCATCGCCCAGGGAGAAATCGGCCACGTCCTCGATCTCGTCGGCCAGTTCGGCACAGCCCCCATCGGCAACGACGGCTTCATCGTCGCCTACGTCCGAGGCGTCCAGGCCTACGAGAACGCCCGAGCCGCCCACGTCAATTCGGTCACGTCCGCCACATCCGCCACAGCCGCCACCACGTCCGCAGAAGACCCAACCACCGATCCCGCCATCATCAACATGTACCGCGAGGCCGCCGACCTCCTCGCCGCCGCCGTCGCCAATCCCGACGCCACCAAGTTCGACGCCGAGCGCGGCCGCGCCGCCATGCGCCGAGGCCTCGCCCTCTTCTACGCCGGCAGCATGGATGAGGCCAGCCGCGCCTTCCAGGAAGCCGCCTCCGCACCAGCCGCCGCCTCAAAGCTCAGAGAAGATGCCCTCTGGTACGCCGTGGTCTCTCTCGACCGCGCCGTCGAAGCAGGCCAAGTCTCCCTGGCCCCGCGCCGCGACCAGGTCGCCGAGCTCTTCCTCCGCGACTTCCCCGCTTCCGAAAACGCCGCACGCCTCCTCCTCCGCCGCACCAATGCGCAAGGCGCGAGCGACGCGCAAGCCATCGAGATCCTCCTCAAGCTCCCGCCCGACTCGCCCCTCCACGCCGCCGCGCAGCGCCAGGCCGCAAGGCTCCTCTACCAGGCCTTCCGCCGCGCCGGCCCACGCGACCAGCCCTTCGCCGCCACGCGCTTTGCCGAAGTCGGCGAGCGCGTCATGCGCGACGACTTTGCACGCTCCATGGCCAGCAGCGATGAGCCCGCACGCCAGGCCGCCTCCGCCGTCGTCGTCCGCGTGCGCCAGCTCGCCGACGCCCTCCTCAGCATGGAGACCCCCGACCTCCCGCGTGTCGAAAAAGCCCTCGAAATCCTCGATCTCGTCACCGCCCAGCACCCCATCGACACCCGCGAGTTCGCTGCCGAGATCGAGTTCCGAAAGCTCCAGATGGACCTCGCCCGCGGCGACGAAGCCTCCGTCCTCCGCCGCCTCGACACGCTCCGAGGCGAAGGCGGCCCCTTCTCAATCGCCGCCGACCGCCTCCTGTATCGCACTGCCCTCCGCGCCTGGCGAACCAACACCGCCGACGCCACACGCGCCCGAGGCGTCATCCGCCACGGAGTCCGCGTCCTCGCCGAGGTCGGCAACGCGGCCGATCCCGCGAGCGTCGCCGTCCGCGACGCCGTCGCCGATGCCGCCATCACCCTCTGGCGCAGCGAGCAGGACACATCAATGCGCGACCTCGCGCGCCGCCTCGACGAAGAACAGCTCTCCCTCGGTCAGCGCACCGCCCCAAGCCTCCGCCGCCTCGCCGAAGTGCGCGAGCAATCAAACGAGAACGCCGCCGCGCTCGACGCCTGGCTCGAGCTCCTCCTGGGCCTCCAGCGCGGCACCGAACCCTGGTTCGAAGCACGCCACGAGTCCATCCGCCTTCTCGCCACATCCGACCCCGCCGGAGCCCAGGCCGCCATGGCCCAGTTCAAGGTCTATTACCCCGACTACGGCCCGCCCCCATGGAACGAGAAGTTCCGGCTCCTCGACGTCAAGGTCGGCCAGCCTGTCGCGCCCCCAGCAGCGCCCCGCCCAGCACGCGGAGGCAAGCCATGACCGCACAACGCCTCATCGCCGAAGTCTTCGGCATCGAGCTCGCCCGCACCGAGCTTGGTATCTCCGACGCCGCGACGCTCCTGGGTGTCGACGCCACCGCCACCGACGCCGCCGTCATCGACGCCCTCAAGTCCCGCCTCCGCAAGCTCGACGCCCATCCACTCGGCCGCGACGATGGTGGCGTCGAAGCCCGCGTCATGCTCCACGCCGCCGCCGCGCGACTCCTGGAGCACGCCGACGGTCGCGCCGCCGACGGTGGCATCTCCCTCACCACCACCGACGACCCCTCCGCCCGCCAAGGCCTCGCGCACGAACTCGCCCGCACCTTCGTCTTGGGTGGCGGCTGGAACCGTGCCTCCATGGCCCAGTTCGCCGCCATCGCACGCCGCGAAGGCCTCGCCGTCGAAGAACTCCTCGGCATCCTCCGCCAACTCCAGCAAGGCCGATCCCACATCGCCCCCGCAGCGGCAACCGCTCAATCAACGCCCCAGCCCCCGCAGCGCCCCGCACCCCGCACAACCCAGCAGCCCTCATCCACCACTCCATCACCACAGCGCCCGCAACCCAAGGTCCGATCGCAGCCAATCCCCCAGCACACACCAGTCCCGGCCTCTGAGGACATCGACGACCTCTCCTCCCTCGCAAGCGATCAGCGCGAAAACAACTCCGGCGTCCGTACCGCAACACTCGCCATCGCAGGCGTCGGTGCCGCGATCTTCCTGACCCTCGCCGCCATCGTCGTCATCCTCTTCATGTCCATCCAACGCTCGCCCCAATCCACCGATCCGGCCCAGTTAGCCGCCGCGCCCTCCGACGCAACAACAGCCCCAGTAGCCGCCGCTCGCCCGCCCCAGCCAGCGCCAACTCCCGACACCATCACGCCGCTCCCCGCCGATCCCGCCAAGAGCTCCGACTTCACCGCACTCCAGCGCGACCTGCGCGTCCGCGTCGAAGGCCTCTCCACCGATCCCGCCCAAGCCTCCGAGGGCTTCGACGTTCTCCTCAGCGCCATCGCGGATCGCTGGCCCGAAGGTGCCGCCGACGGCTCCCTCGTCGTGGTCGTCGGTGATCTCGTCGAGTTCGTCTATCGCGCCGGCAGCGCCTCCGGCGGCGAAAACAGCGACGCAGTCCGCAGCGCCGTCGCCCACCTTGCCGAGCTCGCCCAGCCAGTCAGCGATCCCGCGCCACTCAATGCCGCTTCCGTCCGCCGCGGCGCCTTCATCGCCGGACTCGCAACCCGCCTCATGCGCGAGCGCGACCTCCCCGCCATGTCCTGGACCATCTCCGAGACCGCCTACCGCCGCAGCTTCCAGGGCGTCACCGCACCCAGCGAGACCACCTTCGCCGCCGGCGCTGCCGTCTGGTCCACCGCCGCCCTCCCGCGCCTCGTCGCCGCGCGCCCCGGCACGCCAGATGAGATCGCCGCCGGCTCGCGCGCCGCCTGGGCCGCCTGGCTCGAAACCATCGAAGCCCTCGCGCCGCAAGGCTCACGCGAGCGCGAGCGTGCCATCCTCGCCGCCCTCGACACAGTCCTCACCACCGGCCCCGAAACCACCGACGCGCAGTGGGCCTACGAAGCAGTGGAGGCCCTGACCCTCCGCCTCACGTGGCGTCCTACGGATGACTCGCGCCGCTGGCTCCTCCGCTGGTTCGCAAGCCCCGCCGTCACCACCGCCGATCTCCACACCCTGACCCGCATCCTCGCCGAGAAGTCTAACGCCGAGGGGATCGACCTCTCCATGGTCCTCTCCCGCGCTGCGGGCGAGAGCGAGCGAACCCAGCTGCGCGAACGCTTCGCCGTCGTCTGGGGCATCAGCACTCCGGCCCGAGGTGAGCTCATCACGCAGTGGCTCGACGCCGCCAACATCGACCTCGCCCGAGAGAATCCCGCCGATCCCGTCGCCGCACTCGCCAGCACCATCCGCCTCGCCCGCCTCTCCCGCGCCGCACGGCTCATCCAGTCCGGCGAAGTCGGCGAGGCCGACGCCCTCATCAAGAGCGCCATCCCACAGGCCACCTCCGCGCCGACACCACTCCCCACAACCCCATCCGCCCCCGCTGGCACCATCGCCACCCTCACCGTCCCCGGCTCCGGCGGCGCCAGCTCAGTCCCCACCGGCTGGGCCGCTCGCTACATCGCCGCCGGCCAGAACATCCCCATCCGCAAAGAAATCCTCGCAGGCGTCTCCTCCATCCCCACTCAGCTCGAAGCCGACATCCTCGTCGAAGAAGCCGGCCGCGGAGCCCCGTGGCAGGTGCGCCAGTCCGCCCGCGCCCTCGTCGAGCGCTACGCCCAGCAGCGCACCATCGTCGAGGCCATGCTCAAGTTCGCGCCCCTCCTTCCGCCCACGCCCGACAACGCCCTCCTCGCCGAAGCCGTCTCCGGCGCACGCCTCCCCTCCGCACGCTCCCCGCAGTGGCGCGTCGCACTCCGCCGCGCACTCGTCGAGCGCCTGATCCAGTCCCTCGCCTCATCCGGCGACGCCCGCGCCATCGACGAGTTCTCGCAGTTGCTCGCCGACGCCTACGCGCCCACCCTCGCCCCTCTGAGTGCCGGTTCCGATCCCGCCACCGATCCCGCAAGCGAAGGCACCACAGACTCCGCGCCACAGCTCCCGCTCGACGCAACCCTCGAAGACGCCGCACGCCACCTCCGCGCCGCCCTTGAAACACAGAACGCCTCCGCCCTCGCCAGTGGCCGCGAGCCCATCACCCGCGAGCAGATCGCCTCCAACCTCGCCGTCCGCTCCCGCGTCGCCGCAGGTCGCATCCAGGACTTCGCCGCTGAGCAGGCCGCCATCGCCGAGCACCTCGCACTCCTCACCAGCATCGAGCACAGCAGCGCCTCACGCGAGATCGCGGCCATCCTCGCCGAGCTCGACCACGCACGCCGCACCACACCCCACATCTTCGCGCAGCTCAACGCCACCGAGCGGGCCATCGTCTCCCTCTGGAAAATCCGCCTCGGAGGGACCGAGCCATGAACAAGCTAGTCTCACACTCCCGCCTCACGCGCAGCGCCACCTCCACGCTCCTGGCACTCCTCTTCATCCTCCTTCCAGTCGCCGCCGCCCAGCAGACCACCCTCGCGCCATGGCGCGCAAGGCTCGAAGCCCTGTCCCCCTCGAACCCCGCCGCATACCTGGAGCTCGGCGAAGAGATCGCATCCCACGCCGATCAGCAGACCGAGCCCGACGCCGCGACCAGCCGCCTCGTCGTCGAGCTCTACACACTCTCTCTCGAGCTCGACCGCCGCCGCGCTGGCATCGCGCCCACCGGCGCCTCCGCCGCGCTCGCCCTCGCCTCCCTCGCGCCCCGCGCCGAAGAAAAACGCTGGCTCGCGGCCATCGCACGCACACTCGACCCGCGCCAGTCCACACCCCCCTGGATGGCCCGCCCCGAGATCGAAAGCGTCGAGTCCGAAGCCTTCCGCGCCGCCTCCGCAGTCGGCCTCATCCGCTCCGGCGATGGCATCCGCGCACGCCAGCTCCTTGCCCATCCCGAAGTTCGCTCGGTCATCCAGCGTTCAAACGCGCTCATCGAGCGCCTTGGCTTCTCGGGCGGCGCGAGCCGCCTCTTCCGCGAGTCCGAACTCTGGCCCTGCACGCAGTGCGCCGACCAGCGAATCCTGAAGCGCCCCAACGCCGCGGGCGATGCACGCCTCTGTACCAACTGCGACGGCGTCCCCGGCCCGCGCCTCAGCGACCGCGAGCTCCTCGCCCTTCTCCAGTTCGAGTCCTGGCTCCTGGACGGCCGCCAGCGCTCCTGGGCCGCGCAAGCCTCGGCCGACGGCGGCGCACCACTCAGAGATCCCGACCCCGCCAGCGTCGCCGGCGCCTTCCGAGTCGACGCCAGACGCCCCTACTGGCGCAACGGCGCATGGCGAGCCAACGCCGACGGCTCCGACACGCTCCCACCCGATCCCAGCGCCATCTCAACCAATCCAACAAGCCCACCAACCGCGCCCGCATCCACACCCCCAAACCTGCCCCCTCCCAGCGGCGGATGATCAGGTCATGATCAGGTCATGATCAGGTCGTGATCGGATCATGATCGCTCCCGGGTAGACCGACGGTCCCCGTCGGTCTTCAAGACGTCATGAAGAGCCAAGAGTTCCAGACTCCAGCAACCTCAACCCCGCACTCCGATCGCACCACTCCTGCTCCCCTACACTCGCCCTTCGCAAGGAGCCACCATGACCACCCCACCAAATCCAACGCCTTCTCCCGCCGCGGCCCCCGCGCCCGCCGGCCCCGAAGCCAAGCCCCAGATCACCTTCGACGAGTTTGCCAAAGTTGATCTTCGCGTGGCGAAGATCCTCTCCTGCGAGCCGCATCCCAGCGCCGACCGCCTCTGGAAGCTCCAGCTCGACGACGGCAGCGGCACGCCCCGCCAGATCTGCGCCGGAATCCGCGAGCACTACACCCCCGATCAGCTCGTCGGCAAGAGCATCGTCATCGTCGCAAACCTCGCCCCGCGCGTGATCCGAGGCGAGGAATCCCGCGGCATGCTCCTCGCCGCCAGCAGCGCACCCAAGGACGCTGGTGCCGCCGACCGCCGCGTCGTCGTCCTCACCCCCGCCAGCGACATCGCCCCGGGCGCCATCGTCTCCTGAGCAACCCCCGGCAGCACGGCAGATTCATTGTAATAAAAAAGACGCTCGTAACATCATATGTTATGAGCGTCTTGTTGTATATGTGTTATTTTCTCACGGAGGCGGCAGCCGCTCCCCGCCCGGGCGCCCCTCGGGCCCGCGCCGCGGGCCGGGCCCGTCCGGGATCGGCTTGTTGTCGCGCAGCCGCTCGATCATCCGCTCGATTATCACATCGCGGTCCTTGGCGCGAGACTCAAACTCCGCGCGCCGCTCCTCCAGCCGCTCGCCCGAAGTCCTGATCTCGTGTGCCTCAAGGGCCCGGCGCTGCTCAAACTGCGCCAGCAGCGCCGCCCGCGCCCCGGCCTCTGCCTGAGCGATCCGCGCCTCACGCCCTTCCTGCGGCGACGACTTCGCATCTCGATACGCCTTCACGGCCTCAAGCACGGCCATGCCGCCGCGGATCTCATCGATCCGAAGCTCAAAGAGCTCCGGATCACGACGCCGCACCGCCATCGCCTCGCGAATCCGCGGCGCCATGCGAACGTACAGCCGGTCCGCCGTCTTGGGGTCCGCACCATGAAGCTCTTCCAGCTTCGCCCCCACGCGAGGGGCCGTTTCCTTCAGGAATATCGAGATGCGTTCACGCTGCGCATCCGTGAGGGCCTCGCCGGGGCGCACGTCCATCAGCACCGCATCGGCCGCCTCCAGCGACTCTGGCCCATCACGACCGCCACGCCCTTCTCGTCCGTCTCGCCCCTCACGCCCCTCTCGCGGCCCGCCCGGAGGCATGCGATCATCATCAAAGAGCCCATCGCGCCCACCTGGACCACCGGGCCCGCCCGGTCCACCCTCACGGCGCAGGCCCGGGCCGCCCAACCGAGCGCCGATTCGCAGCGCCGCAAGCTCGCGCACCAGATCGCCGATGGGCTCACCCTTGTCCAGCCGCGCGATCGCCTCATCCATGAGCGTCTGTGCTTTCACGAGGTCCTGGCGCTGACGCACCAGCCGCTCACGCAATGCCTCAGGCTCGGGCTCGCGATCGCTTGCCCTGTCACTTGCCCTGTCATTCGTCCTGTCACTCGGCTGCTTCGGCGCCACTTCGTTCTGCGCCGCCGCGCCGCTCGTGAAGAAGCAGATCGCAAGCGTGCCTGCAGCGCACGCGGCGATCACGGATCGCGCTGGCCATGCCACACTCTGGTTGCGGGTCGAGTACTTCAAAGCGATTCCTCCGAGAGGGCATCAAACGACCAGAACTCCGCGCTGCCCGACCCCTCCGACCCGCTGGTCGCTGCGTCCGCAAACTCCAAGGGCGCAATCACGTCAAGGATCTCTTCACCCAGCGCCACATCCGCAAGCGTCAACCCCGCGAGTGCGATCGAGCTCGAGTCTCCAGCTCCAGCAGCGCCGCTCGCCGCACCACGCGCCGAGCCGTCACTGTTCGCAACGCTCGTCCCGCTCCCGCCGCTCACGCCCGTCGGACGCTGCGCGAGCACGGCCCCGAGCACCGCCGCCGCGAGCGCAAGCCCCGCCGCAAGACGCAGCGGCGACAGCCAGCCCGAAGAGTTTCCTGCAGCGCCGCGGCGGCCCGCAGCCGCGCTCACCGAATCCCGCGCCGCACGGATCGGAATGGTCGCCGGTGCCATCGCAAGATCACGCTCGTGCGTCACGCCCCGCGACGAAGCATGAGCCAACGAGAACTCCGCGGCCGAGGCCGCCGCAACGCGAGCCTCAAGCCCTTCGGGCGCGCCCGCACGCTCCGCCAGACCAAGTCGGTCCAGCGCGATCGAAAGCTCGAGCACATCGGCCTCGATCTCGCTCACGCCCTGCGCGCGGTCCATGCCCTTGGTCGTGCCGAGTGAGTGGTGCATCTGCTTGCTGCTGTTCATGTCGTTGATGTTCATGTGCCGCTCCAAATCCCCGCCTCCGCCACCACCAGCCTCGCCTCGTCCTGCACGCGTGCCATGCGTGTCACGCTTGCCATTGAGTTCACTCATGATCTCCCCTCCCTCGCGGTCGCCACGCGGGCCGCCGCAGCAGTGGGGGATGTCGAGCGTGTGGCAGGCTCGCCCATCGCCCCTTCCATCAGTTCCTTGAGCTTCCGCAGCGCCCGATGATGCCTCGCGAGAAGCGTTCCCAGTGGTTCTTCAAGAAGGTCCGCGATCTGCTTGAACGAAAGCCCGCCATGATGCCGCAGCTCGATCACTTCGCGATCCGAGTCCGAGAGGCAGAGCATCGCGGCCCGCAATCCATCCAGCGCCTCACGCTGCGAAGTCTCGCCCGTTTCCTTTGCCGCCTGCCGATCCATCGCGTCGGTCTCGAGGCCCACGGGCCGCGACTTGGCCCGCCGCGCCAGGTCCCGAAGCCGGTTCATCGCGATGCGAAAGAGCCACGACTCAAACCGTCCCTGCTCGACGTAGAGCCCGCCGCCGATCTTCATCGCGACGGTCGCAAAGACGGATTGTGTGATCTCCTCGGCCATGTCCGCGTCCTTGCAACGGCTCCTCGCGAGCGCGAAGACGCGGCGTGCGTAACGAGCCACGAGCTCGCGCCACGACGCCTCATCCCCACGGGATGCCGCCTCCAGCAGCGGCGCCAGATCGTCCGGAACTTGCTCCATCCCGACGTCCTGCGTCACCTCGGAGACTCCATCCTCGTTCGCTCAACCATCCGTCCAGCCCGACACAGGCTGAACGCACACGGCGGCAGAGTATTGCCCAACACACGCCCGACCAACCCGAACCCGATCAACCCGCACCCGACCCACCCGCACCCGATCGACGACGTATGCTCTCCGCCATGCCGGCCATCGCCTACACGGTTATCGCCACGCTCCCCGACCTCGCGACCCGCGATGCGTACATCGCCTGGCTCGAGAATGGCCACCTCGATGCGGTGATCAAGGGCGGCGCCCACGCCGCGTCGATCGTCGTCATTGAGGACCCCGCCGCACCGCTGCAGGTCGAAACCCGCTACACATTCCCGACCAAGCATGTCTTTGATCAGTACGTCGCTCGCGTTGCTCCAGCCCTGAGGGCCGACGGCCTCAAACACTTCCCGCCCGAGAAGGGCGTCGCGATGACGCGCCGGCTCGGCCGAATTCTGTAAGGCTCCGCCCATCCTGTAAAGCTCAGCCGAATCCGGTAAGCTAGATCCCTGTGCCCGCCCGTCGACTTCCCCGGCCCCTCCGCCCTCCCATTCGGGTTGGCTTGTAGTAGGGAGATTCCCCTGGCGTCCTTGCCCTTTCCCAGCGACGAAGTTCTTTTCGAGCAGCATCGCACCGGCGATCCCAACGCCATGCGCTCGCTCATCCAGCGCCACCAGCCCGAGCTGCTGCGGTTCCTGACGCGCCTCATGGGCGATCCCGCGGCGGCGGACGACGTCTTCCAGGAGGCCTTCCTCCAGGCGCACCTCTCGTCCGATACGTTCGACCCCACCCGAAGATTTCGTCCGTGGCTCTTCACGATTGCAGCGAACAAAGCGCGTGACTACCTCCGTAAGAAGGGTCGTCGGCGGACACTCGAACTCTCGGCGTCCGTCGACGGTAGTGACGACGGCAGTTCCGGATCTTTCGTTGACCTGATGGAGGTCAACGTCCCCGCACCCAGCGATGGGATGGAAGCGGCGGAGACCAGCGCGATGGTGCAGCGGGCCTTGGACCGCGTCCCGCCGCTGCTGAGAGAGATCCTCCTTCTCGCGTACTTCCAGCGGCTGAGCTACGTGCAGGTATCGGACGAACTTGGGATTCCGTTGGGGACAGTCAAGTCGAGGCTCCACGCGGCGGTCGCCTCCTTCGCAAAGCAGTGGAAGGAAGTCTCGCAGCGCAGCGCTTGAGTTTCGCATCGCGGTCTTTGAGTGGATGAAATCGGGCCAGAGGTGATTGAAGTCGGGCCAAAGTAGTTCACGGCGTGACGAACACAACAGCCTCAGTCCTTCAGGGCATGGCGGAGCGAAGTGGCAAGCATGAGCGACGGACGTGACAACATCGATCGCAACGACGGCATCCCGGCACGGATCGATCTCGATGCCGCGGCCGAGCAGGGCCCCTGGCCCGATCACCTCGCCTCTCAGGACCAGCACGCCGTAGACCGCCTCGCGGCGCTCGGCTGGCGATGCAGTTCTGAGAGTGCTCAAGTCATCTCGGATGATTCGGGCCTGCACGCAGAAGTCGGCACTCGAACGCATCGCGTCGCGTCCCTGCTCGCGATGCTCGATGCCGATCTCTCGAACCAGCAGTCCACGCAAAGTCTCAGCGGCGCAGTATCGCAAGACGTGAGTGCCGATCTGTGCGAGCGAACGCTGGCACGAATCAACGCCGCTCGCTCGCAAGGATCCGCCATCGCGGACGCGACACTCACGAGCGACCACGCCGCGTACGCGCCCGATGCCGAACTCTCGATCGACGATCAGGAAGCGCTCGACGCGCTGATGCTCTCGAGCTTTAGCAGCCGGCGCGTTCCCTCCTCGCTGCGCGAGCGTGCCCAGCGCATCGAGGCGATGGCCGATCTCGTCTCCGGCACTCCGATTGCCAACGAACTCCGCGCGGACCTCGTCGAGGCCACCGCCGCGGCGGTGCAGCGCACACCGCGTGTGGCGCGCAGCATCGAGCCCTCCGGCTGGCGCGGCGGCGGCTGGCGACTCGCGGACCTCATCTCCGTTGCCGCGGTGCTGCTCATCGGCGCTTCGGTCCTCTGGCCGGTCGCCGCGAGCGTTCGCGCACACTCGCTCCGCACGGGCTGCGCTTCCAATCTCACCACCGTCGCGTCCGCGATGGGCGTCTACTCGAACGATTTCGCTGGCAATCTCCCGATGGCGACCGCGGGCTTCGGCGGCGGAACCTGGTGGAACGTCGGCGCGGGCCCCGGAAAGTCCAACTCCGCGAATCTCTTCACGCTCGCCCGCGAGCGTTATGCCACGCTCACGGATCTCGCCTGCGGCGGCAACTCCAACGCCGTCCGAGGGCATTGCGGCGAGGGCGCTCAGGACTGGCGCTCCATCTCCGAGGTGTCGTACAGCTATCAGATCCTGGACCGCGAGGCCGGCGCCAACGCGACTTGGTCGCGACAGCCCGAGTCCATCATCCTTGCCGACCGCTCTCCCGTGACGCTCCGCGCCGCGCGCGGTGAGCCGATCTACACGCTCGAAAACTCTCCCAACCACAGCGGCCGCGGCCAGCGCGTCCTGCGGAATGATGGATCCACGGTCTGGCTCAGCACGCCCGAGTACCACGGCGACAACATCTGGCTGCCGGGTCAGCTCGAGGCGATCATCAACACGGCGCGAGAGATGCAGCGTTCGGGCCTCGAGCGAGGCATCATCCACGGCAACGAGCTTCCGGTCTCGCCGACCGACACCTTTGTCGGACCGTGATCTCCTGCGTTCGTTGCGGTTGACTTTACTCCTCAAGCCGCGAACTCGTGCAGCTCGGGCGGCAGGCTCTTGATGCCGCGGCGTGTGGCTTTGCCGACAGCGTACTTCAGCGATCGGCGCACGCGGTTGCGGACTCGGTCGGTGATGGGGACGCCGAGCTCAGTCATCATCTCGAGCGAGAAGCGCCACGCGTGGTATTCCTCGAGGCAGCGCGGCTTGTAGCGGTTGAAGCCGATGGCGTGGTGGCCGATCTCGTGGAGGAAGATCGCCATTGAGAGCGGGCTCTTGGGCCGCGGCGATTCCAGATGGCGCGTGACGGTGCCGTCCTTGTACGTGAGTTCCCACGCGACGCCGGACATGCTTGAGCGCCAGCGCCGGACCTTGACGCTGTAGCGTGCGAGCATCATGCGGACGATCTCTTCGTAGCGCTCGTCGGCGGTGGGGCGGCGCTTGCGTGACGCGCGCGGCGCACGCGCGGCGGGCTTGGTCTCGATGGCTGCGCGCGGCGCGGTGGATGGCGCGGGACCAACTCGCAGCGATCGCGGCGGCGCGACGAGCTTCGGCGCAGGCGGGTTTGATGGTGTGGGCGATGTCGGAAGTGTCGGCGCGATGTCCTTCGCTTCGGGGCGGATGAAGACGTCCTTGATCGGCCTCAGGATGAGATCCCAGAGCGTCAGCAAGCGGTGGCACCTCCGCCGATGAGTCGGTCTGCTTCGGACTGGTCGAGCGGGCTCATCGCTCGTACGCGCTGTCCGTTTGCGAAGTCGCGCCAGGGCATCGCGCGCTTGCCAGCGGGCTGGACCTCGATGAGTTCGAGTGTGGTCCGGCCGGCGCAGGCGATGTGGCCGCGTGATGCGTCGATCACGGTGCCGGGTGGCGCGTCGGTGGTGATCGATGGGCCTGAGGTGGCGCGCAGGAGTTTGAGGGCGGCGCCTCGGAACTGCACGGAGACGCCGGGCCATGGAGAGAGGCCGTTGATGCGGCAGCGGCACTGCTCGCTGGTCTGCGCGAAGTCAACATACGCGTCCGCGCGGCCGAGTTTGCCTGCGAGCGTGATGCGTGATTCATCCTGCACCTGCGGCGTCAGTGATGATGTTGCGTGCTGCGCGAGGACTTGATCGAGGAGTGCGGGGCCGTCGGCCGCGAGTTGGTCGTGGAGCTGGCCGGTAGTGATGTCTGGAGCGATGTCGCGATGCGACTGTCCGAGGATCAGGCCAGCGTCCATCTTGTCGGCGAGTGTGATGACGCTGTTGCCGGTGGTGGTGTCGCCGGCGAGGATGGCGGCGTGGATGGGTGCTGCGCCGCGCCAGCGCGGGAGGAGGGAGGCGTGTAGGTTGACTGCGAACTTGCCATCGAGGAGTGCGCGGCCGAGCTTCTGGCCGAAGGCGATCACGACCCATGCGTCGGCTTCAAGTGCGCGGAGTGCATCGCGCACGCTGGCTTCGTTGACTGTTGTTGGGCGGATGAGTGGGACATGCGCGAGCGATTTCGCGGCCCACTCGGCAATGGGTGTTGGTGTGAGCTGTGAGCCGCGGCCGGCGGGCTTGTCGGGCTGTGAGACGACGGTGAGCAGCGTGTGATGCTGCGCAAGGTGCTGGAGTGATGGGAGGCCGAAGGCGCCCGAGCCGAAGAAGACGATTCTCATGGAGGGTTGGTCTCGCTTCGTTGTGGTGCGGCGGGATGGTGCGGTGTTGGTCGGCACGGTGCGAGCGATGTGAAAAGTTAGGCGTGGTGTGCCGCGGCGGCTTACACGCGGGTCTTCCATGCGTAGACGAGCCACTCGATGATGAGCAGTGCGCCGCCTGCCAAGACGAACCACCACCAGAGTTCGCGCGGCTGGCGGACGCCCGCGCCGACTTCGATGCGGCGGCCTCCGATGTCGAGCGTGGCGGGGGCGCGCAGGGCGGACTCGGTGGCGTCGGCGAGATTGATGGCGAGTGCGCGGTCGATGAGGGCGTCGCCTCGCGCGATGTAGATGCCCGCGCGGGCGAAGGCACCGATGGGGACTGTGCGGAGTGCGGCGTCGGCGGGGCTCGCGGCGGGGAGTTCGATCTCGCGTGGTTCGGGGCCTTCGAGCGCGATGCGGGTGGGGCTGGTTGTGGCGCGGGCGCGGAGTGATGCGGGTGCGCCGGTGCGGAACCAGCGGCCGCTGCTTGCTTCGCCTCGGAGTGTGAGGAAGTCGGTGGCGTCGGCGAGAAAGATGGGAAATCCGAGCAGGATGGGCCAGTTGGACTGATCGAGATCGAAGAGGATGGCAACGTGTCGCAGGCCGGCCTGCTCGGCGATGATGATGGTGGGGCCTTCGCTGCCGCGGGCGACCTGCTTGGCTTTGAGGGAGGGCGCGAGTGTGACGCGGAGTGAGGATGCGACGACGAGGGAGTCGAGGGAGACGTTGCGGAGTAGGGGATGTTCGCGATCCCAGAATGTCGCGCGTGAGCCTTCGGTGATCCCGCTGACTTCGAGGCCGGGGAGTGGAGGGGGCGCGCCGAAGGAGAGTGTGGGCGCGAGGGGTGTGCGCGGCGAGCGGACGCTGCTGAGGACGATGAGATTGGCCTGCGCGTCGGCCTGCGTGCGGAGTCGCAGCGTGTACTCGCGTTCGTCGATGACGTCGAGGCGTTGTGGCCTGAGTTCTTCGAGGGCTTTGCGGAGGAGCGTGTCGCCGGGGGAGGCTGCGCGAGTGACGAGCCAGATGATGGCACGCGAAGGCGCGTCGAGGGTGAGGGCCGCGGCGTTGTCGGAGGTGAGGAGGTCGGTGGTGTTGAGGGAGGCGAGGACGACGCCGCCGGAGGGGGCGCGGAGAGGGATGGTGGTGCTGGCGCGGCCGGGGGTTGAGTCTGGGTTGGTGCCTTTGACGTTGATGATGGAGCGGGCGACGACCTGCCCGTCGATGGAGATGGAGAGGGGAATGTCGGCGGCGGTTTGCGAAGCGTTGATGACTTCGACGAAGAGGCGGACGAGCGCGGGATCGTCCGAGTCGCGTGCGGCGGCGAGGCCGATGATGCCGGTGTTGCTGTGGCTCGGGAGTGGTGAGGCGGTGAGAGTTGTGGACTGCGCTTCACTCGGAAGCGGCGGGCCGATGCGTTCGAAGCGGACTCTTGCGGCGGAGCGCGCGGGCTCGGTTGAGGGTGCGAAGGAGCCGTCGCTCAAGAGGATTGCGGTTGGGGGTGGGCGCGTTTCGTCTTCGGCGTCGAGGGCCATCGCTTCGACGACGCGAAGGGTCTGGGCGAGATCGCCGGGCTCGTCGGTTTGCGTGGCGCGATCAAGGGCTTCGCGCACGATGCGGCGAGAGGAGGAGAAGCCGCTGAGGATGGTGGCTTCTTTGCCGAGCGCGACTGTGGCGATCTCGCCTCCGGAGGCGAGGACGGAGTCGGTGATCTCGCGAGCACGAGCTTTCGCGGCGTCGAGGCGTGTGGTTGTGGTGGTTGAGATGGTTGTGGTGGTGGGCTGCGTGTCGGCCGCGGCCATGGAGGCGGAGGTGTCGAGGATGAGAACGACGCGCGAGCCTGCGCCGGAGTCGTCCATGATGGCGGGGCGGCCGAGTGCGGCGAGGAAGAGGCCCAGAATGAGGAGGTGGAGGAAGAGGAGGAGGCTGGGACGGATCAGTCGCAGCGGGATGTTTGCCTGAACATCTTGGGAGGCCTGGGGCCAGAACTGGGTCGTGCTCACGCGGACGGGGCGGCGGCGCAGCTTGAGCATGTAGAGCGCGAGGAGCGTCGGAACGGTGAGTGCCGCGGCGAGTGCGAGGGTCGTGGGTGCGAGAAAGAGCATGGCTCGCGTCGAGCGTACGAGGGTGGGTTGGTGCGCGGATTGAGGTGGTGGGCATCGAAGTCGGCCCTGAGCGGCCGACTTCGATGGCGCGGGGGATGGAACTGGTGGGATTGCTTGGTTGGGTTGATGGTGGGCTTGGCGTGCTTGGGGATGGGGTGGTGGGGGTGGTTGGCGCTGGTGTTGGTGATTTGGGTGGCGCTGGCGGAACCTTCACCACCACTCTCGACGCCATTCGCTCCCCCAGGGGTCGGAGATGGTGGCA
>JBBASU010000029.1:0-38407 GCA_040399065.1 Phycisphaerales bacterium
CTCACACTCACACTCACACTCACACTCACACTCACACTCACACTCACACTCTCACACCTCGTCACCGCTCGAACCAGAACCATTCCGCGATCCAATCCACTCAACGCAGCCCATACTCACGCAGCTTCCGATACAGCGTCCGCTCCCCAATCCCCAGCAGCTTCGCGGCCTGCTCGCGGTTCCCCGCCGTCAGGCGCAGCGTCTCGCGGATCGCGCGTTTCTCGATCTGCTCCAGGCTCGTCCCAGCCAGACTCGCCTGCCCGGTCGCGTTCGACCACGACGCATCATCCCCAACCTCCGCATCCGCCCGCACATCATCCGGAATGTGCCGTAGGTCTAGCATGGGCCGCGTCCCCGCGGGTCCAGGCTCCTCACCCACCAGCGCGACCACCATGTTCTGCACCACGTTCATGAGCTGACGCACATTCCCCGGCCACGAATAGCTCGTCAGCCGCATCATCGCCGCGTCCGTGATCGAAGGTCCCGACCCTTCCGCCGCTTCCTTGCCACTGGGCTTGGCACCCTCAGCGCCCGACAACTCCGCCGCGAAGCGGTCACTCGCAAACCGCACCAGCGCCGGAATGTCCTCGCGCCGCTCCCGCAGCGGCGGCAGATGCACGTGCGTCCCATTAATCCTGAAGTACAAATCCTCGCGGAACGTTCCCTCCGCCACCATCTTCTTGAGGTCGCGGTTCGTCGCCGACACAAACCGCACATCCGCGTGCCGCGGCTCATTGGCCCCCAGCCTCACCACCTCGCCACTCTCCAGCACGCGCAGCAGCTTGGCCTGCATCGCCATCGGCATGTCGCCGATCTCATCCAGGAAGACCGTGCCGCCATCGGCATACTCAAACACACCCGCGCGGTCCTTGTCCGCACCCGTGAACGCGCCGCGCACGTGCCCGAAGAGCTGATCTTCAAGCAGGCTCTCGGACTGCCCCGCGCAGTTGAACGTGACGTAGCGCGACGAGGCCCGCTTGCTGTTGCGGTGCACCGCCTGCGCAATCAGCTCCTTGCCCGTCCCCGACTCGCCGGTGATCAAGACCGGGATCGTGCTCGGCGCCACGGTCTTCACCATCCGCAGCACACGCCGCATCGGCTCCGACTGGGCCACCAGCCCCTCGAACCCCGCCATGTCCACGCGCTCGCGCAGCTGATCGTTGTGGTGCCGCAGCAGCACCGTCTCCGCCGCGCGATTCACGAGATTGCGAAAGACCTCAAGGTCGAGGGGCTTCTGAATGAAGTCGTACGCCCCAAGCTTGAACGCCGCGCGGGCCGTCGGCACATCGCCGTGCGCCGTCACCAGGATCGTCTCGGCCTGCGTCTGCAACCGCTTCGCCGCCGAGAGCACCTTCAGCCCCGCGTCCGCCCCGTCCGGAGCGACCTTGTCCTCACCCTCACCAAACCCGCCACTCGCGGGCATGCGCAGGTCCGTCACAATCACATCAAACGAGCCAAGGCGCAGCTCCTCCATCGCCTCAGCCACGCCGCCAACCACCGTGCAGACATGCCCCGGCCGGCGCAACGCCTCCGACATCACCTCAGCATGCTCGGCCTCATCCTCAACAATCAAGACCTGAGCGGCAAGTTTCTCGCGAGAATTGACAGACATGCGCGATGGTACGCCCTGATCTTCCTTCAGAACCCCACGACAGAGCCCCACGCGCAAGCGTGGGGGGGCCGCCGCCCACCACCAACCTCACACGCCGCGATCAACGCCAAACCCCGCCACGCTCGCGCGTGGGGCTCGATTGGTCTCGGTTGATCGTGATCACTCACACCAGCGCCCGCCGCCGCGCCGCGCACAGTGCAATCGCCAGCGCATCCGCCACATCCGGCGGGCTCGGCGGCTCCGCCAAACCAAACTCCGCGGCGATCGCCCGCTGCATCTGCCCCTTCCCCGACTGACCAAACCCAGTCAGACTCTTCTTCACCTCCGCAGGCTTGATCTCAACCAGCGTCATCCCCGCCTGCCGCACCGCCAGCAGCAGCACGCCGCGCGCATGCCCCATCACAATCGCCGTCGCCGGATGCTTGTAGTGCGAGAAGAGCCCCTCAATCGCCACCATCTGAGGCCGCACGCGCGCCAGCAGCTCACGAAAATCGCGATCAAGTTCCACCAGCCGCTCCGACACGCTCCGAACCGCCGCACGCTCGATCCCCAGCGGATCGCTCACCTCCGGCCCGGCACCCTCTTCCTGATCCACATCATCCGCATCACACGCGCCCAGCTTCGCCGACCGCTTCAAAAGCCGAAACACCCCAGCCTCCACGATCGAATGCCCGGCAAAGCCGCCACCGGAGCACGGCTCGATGCAGCCATACCCAGTCAGTCGAAGGCCAGGATCAATTCCAAGAATGCGCATGGGGAAGAGAGAAGGGATTAGGGACTGGGGACTGGGGGAATCGAAGAAGGCACTTGGCACTAGGGGAAATCAAATGCCAAGTGCCAAATGCCAAATGCCGAACACCAAAGCCCTCCCCGTCACAACTCGGCTCGCCACGCACGCCACCTCCACTTTCGCGGGCACACTCCAAACCCAATCTTCATTTGGCCATTTAGCCATTTGACCCTTTGACCATTTGCCCCCCCCTCCCCCTCCGTGTTGAAACTCCTTCGCCACCGTTACCGCTTTTCCCCGCTCAGGAAGTGCTTCAAATACTGCACCACCGTCTTCGCCATCCCATCACATTCAATATTCACCCCGTCCCCCGGCCGCAGCCCCCCCAGCGTCGTCTTCTCCAGCGTCGTCGGGATCAGCGCAATCGAAATCCGTCCCGCACCCGCCTCGACAGCAGCCAAGGTCAGCGACACGCCCTCCACCGCCACGCTTCCCTTGGGCACCATGTACTCCATCGTCCCCGCTGGGCACTCAATCTCCAGCACCCACCCGCCCTCCTTTCGCTCCCCATTCGCCACCACACGCCCCACCCCATCCACATGCCCCTGCACCATGTGCCCACCCAGCAGCGTCGCCATCGTCGCCGCCTGCTCCACATGCACCCGCGCCCCCACGCTAAGCCCCCCCAGCGTCGTCTTGCTGAGCGTCTCGGGCACCACATCAAACTCAAACCGGCCCACGCCCCCAACCCCCGAATCCCGCACCGCCGTCAGGCACACCCCATTCACCGCAACCGAGTCCCCCCGCCGCGCCGTATACCCCCAGCCACGCACCTCGACCACCAGCCGCCTTCCGGCCGCCGTCGCCTCGCTCCCCACCAGTTCGCCCATCGCCTCGATCAATCCTGTAAACATGCCCGGACTGTTGCCGCCCCACACCCTGAGACAAGCCCAGAGCACCCCATTCCCTCGATTTGACCAACCGCCCCCCGTCCTCGATACTACCCGCAGGCCCAAAGAGGATTCCCCGCCCAGCCCGCGGCCACTCACCGCGGGGTCTGGCGACTACCCTCCTCCCCCAGCCCACCCGCCGGTCGCGCTCACGCGCCGACCGATCAGAATCCCGCTTCGCCCCGCACGGCCTCCCGCGACCCCGCCCCCAAACCACGGGGCCGCCCATTCCTTCGGAGACGACGACGATGCCACGCTCAGCCCCGCTCACCACCTTCGCCACAACAACCCTCGTCATGTTCGCGGGCCTTGCCGCGCTCCCGCTGACAGGCTGCAACACCGCAGCCCAGTCCGGCAACACCACCGCATCCGGCCGCTCGGCACCAACCTCGCCCGCGGCGCCGCTTTCAGGTTCTTCTGCCACGCCAGCCGCACAACCCACTACAACGCCCTCCACATCAACCACCTCCGGCGGCCACGGCACCTCCGCCTTCCCCGTCGTCCATGAGGACTGGGCCAAGCTCGGCTACCGCCTCGATTGGGTTGGCTTCCCCTTCATGGGCGCCGCCCGCGGCTCGCGCGTCATTGACATCCTCCCCGCTGGCGACGTCGTCATCGCGCAGGAGTCCGGCAGCACCGTCACCCTCATGTCCTCCTCGAACGGCAGCAATCGCTGGTCCACCGACCTCACCGGCCCCCTCACCAAGTGGGTCGGCATGATCCAGGACTCCACCGACCCCGAGCGATTCATCGTCGCCAGCGAGTCCGAGGGCTTCGTCCTCGCCAAGGCCAACGGCAACCTCATCGCCCGCGAGAAGTTCGAGCGCGTCGTCAACACCAAGCCCGTGCAGGACGGCCGCATGCTCGTCTTCGGCACCTCCACCGGCCACCTGACCGCCCACATCATGGGCTCGGGCGTCTCGGCCTGGGCCTTCACCTCCATCGGCTCCTTCGATACCGATCTCGTCCGCGTCGGCCCATACGTCGGCGCCGTCTCGCAGGGCGGCGATGTCCTCGTCCTCACACCCCGCGGCGATCTCGTCGGCCGCGCCCGCGTCTTTGGCCGCGTCGACTCGCGTCCCGTCTCTGATGGTCAGAGCATCTTCGTCGCCTCGCGCGATCAGTCCATCTGGGCCTTCGCCTCCACCGGCGCGACCCTCTGGCGCCACCGCACCCCTAACGCCATCACCGCCCAGCCCACCGCGCACGAGGGCGTCATCTACTGCCACCTGCGCGATGAAGGCATGACCGCCCTCAACGCCGCCACCGGCGAAGTCCTCTGGCAGAACCCCGCCGCCAAGGGCGAGATCATCGCGGTTCGCAACGGCCGCCTCCTCGCCTGGGACGGCGTCACCCTCGCCACCCTCGACCCCGCCCGAGGCGACATCGTCGACGCGGCCCAACTCCCCGGCATCACCCGAATCGTCACCGACGCCTTCATCGACGGCAACCTCTACGCCGCCTCCGACCAAAACGTCCTCGCCCGCTTCGTCCCCCGCTAAGTCCAGCGCTCCATCTCCGCGCCCCCGCGTTCCGCCTCTCTCCGATCCATTCCCCAGTCCCGTTCTTCTCCGTCTTCCTCCGCAACCCTCCCTCTTCCTCTGCGTTCCGCATCTCTCCCCCTAGTGCCCAGTGCCTTCTCTCTTCCCCCCGCCTTCCTCCGTGCCCCTCCGTGCACTCCGTGGTGAACCTTGTCTTTCTCTTCCCCAGTGCCCAGTCCCCAATCCCCAGTCCCTCCCTCAGGATCCCACAGTGCCCGACCTCGCCCCCATCCGCCGGGCCCTCCTCTCCGTCTCCGACAAGCACGGCCTCGTCGAGCTGGCCCGCTTCCTCGCCAGCCGCAACGTCGAGCTCATCTCAACCGGCGGCACAGCCCGCACCCTCCGCGAGGCCGGCCTCACCGTCATCTCCATCGACGACGTGACCGGCTTCCCCGAGATCATGGACGGCCGCGTCAAGACCCTGCACCCCAAGGTCCACGGCGGCCTCCTCTTCGTGCGCGACAAT
Source organism: Phycisphaerales bacterium (assembly GCA_040399065.1). GTDB lineage: Bacteria > Planctomycetota > Phycisphaerae > Phycisphaerales > UBA1924 > JBBASU01. The sequence continues at coordinate 5,300 of JBBASU010000029.1, forward strand.
CCCGACCACGTCGCGCAAGCCGCCACCCACGCCATCAAGCCCATCGACCTCGTCTGCGTCAACCTCTACCCCTTCGAGTCCACCATTGAGAAGGACGGCGTCACGCACGAGGAGGCTATCGAGCAGATCGACATCGGTGGCCCCAGCATGTTGCGCTCCGCCGCGAAGAACTTCGAGCACGTCACCGTCCTCACACGCCCCGCGCAGTACGAACGCCTCATCGCCGACATGACCGCAAGCAAGGGCAGCACCACGCGCGCCCTGCGAGCCGAGTTCGCGCAAGAGGTCTTCGCCACCACGTCGCGCTACGACGCCGCCATCGCCTCGTATCTCGCCAAGCAGGGCGACTCCGCCTTCCCGCCCCTCCTCGGCATGGCCTATGTCAAGGCCGAGGACCTCCGCTACGGCGAGAATCCGCACCAGCGCGCCGCCCTCTACCGCACCATCAAGCGCGAGGCCGCCCCCGCCGCGCACGAGCCCAGCATCGCCCGCGCCGAGCAGCTCCACGGCAAGGAACTGAGCTACAACAACATCCTCGACGCCGCCGCCGCCCTCTCGCTCTCGCTCGCGCTCGGCCGCGTTGATCCATCTCGCCCCGGCGCCGTCGTCGTCAAGCACACCAACCCCTGCGGCGCCGCCATCGCGACCTCCGCCTTCGATGCAATCGACCTCGCCATCGCCGGCGATCCCCTCGCGGCCTACGGCGGCATCCTCGCACTCAACACCACCTTCACCGAGGCCGCCGCCGCCCGACTCGACACCAAGGAAGTCTTCCTCGAAGTCATCATCGCGCCACGCTTCGAGGCCGCGGCCCTCACCGCCCTCCGAGCCCGCTGGAACAACGTCCGCCTCCTCGCCGTCGGCGATCCACCCGCCGATGCGCACGGTGCGCTGCCCACCCACGCCGGCACACCCGCGCTCGTCGAGTACCGCTCCATCCCCGGCGGCCTCCTCGCCCAGGAGCGCGACCTCCGCCTCTCCACCGACATCCGCCACGCCGCCGGCCCCGCCCCCAAGCCAACCACCCTCGCCCTCGCCAGCTTCCTCGAAGCCGTCGTGCGCTCGCTGACGTCCAACGCAGTCTGCATCGGCGCCGAAGTCCAGGGCAAGGGCGGTCCCGCCATGCGCCTCCTCGGCGCCGGCGCCGGCCAGATGGACCGCCTCACAAGCTCGCGCCTCGCCGTCGAAAAGTCCCAGGCCTCACTCCGCGGCCCACTCAAAGGCCACAATGCCCTCGCCGCCAGCGACGCCTTCTTCCCCTTCCCCGACGGCCCCGAACTCCTCATCGAAGCCGGCGTCACAACCATCATCCACCCCGGCGGCTCCAAGCGCGACCAGGACACCCTGGACCTTTGCAACCAGCACAACGTCACCTGCCTCCTGAGCGGCCTCCGCCACTTCAGGCACTGACGGAAGAAGGCACTTGGCACCAGGCACCGGGCACTAGGGGAGGATGGAGAGGGGGCGTGCGTCCGCTCGGGAGCTCTGTTCCGGTGTGTATCACGCCTCCGCGGCATCGGAAAGCTGAGGCCGACTCCGCCGCGTCGCCACTTGTGCTGGTCTGCCCGCTCTGGTTGACGAAGCACCTCCCGCGCCCTCGTTGTGACTGCCCGTGGCCGACCAACCTTCGGCGCGGCCTGAGCGCCGCCAGACTCTCTCACACCTCTTGTGCGGGACACCGGCGGTCATTGCCGTTCGCGTTCTTCGGCTTCCAGGAACAGGTCTTGCAGGTCTCCGTTGAGCTTCCGGTTGTCAGATTGCGACGTCAGCACGAAGTCCTCATGCGGGCCTTCGAGCGCGCTCGCGCCGTCGAGTATGCCAAAGAGATTCGAGACGGTGTCAACCGAGACTTGTCGCATGATTTCAAAGAGAACGGCTCGGTCTGCTTCACTCAACGAACGATGCAGCGCCAGCGCCCGTTTCCAATAGGCGTCGCTTGCACCTTCGGGTGTCGTTGATTCAAACAGGTCTCTGTAGGTTGTCGCGGTCTCCTGGACGACAGCCGCCCGAACTTTCAAGACAAATTGTTCTGGAGTCATGGAAGTCGCCTATCGCAACGCAGACTCGATACGGCAAAATAGTTCCGATTTGTCGTCACCAGTTGCTGCTGCTGCCTCGTAAATCGACTCGTCAGTCGCATTAGTCGCACCGCTGCCTGCAAAGGACAATGCCGCTACCGCCCGTGCTCTTGCAAACGCTTGCAAGTAATCATTGGTGGTAGCTTTGCCTGACTCCGCCGCCTCTTGCAGATCGAAATACTCTTCGTCCAGCTGAGCGGTCAGCGCATCGATTGCGGCTTTCTCATGCGGCGTAAAGACATGGCCATTGCGCAGCTGCCGGAGCGCTTCAAACACCAGTGGGTGCTCCACCATCGCGCCGGCGATAGCCAGTTCACATGCGGCTACGCATGCCCGACGTTGCTTTATTGCCGAAGCGCGACGCAGCTTGGTCGCGAGATCGGCCGACAGAGTTTCCAGTCGACTCGTCATGATGTGCCTCACTTCTGATTCAATCGCCGCCTGAGCCCCTTGAGAAAGTCAGGGTCAATCCACACCTTCTTCACCTGGCCTGGCTTCAATTTGATTGAAGTCGCGTCGAATGGTTCGAGCAATTCGAGGAACGCCTGAAAGCCGTTCGCCAGCCTGACAATGCTCTCAGGCTGCTCGTGATCCCAGAAGAACACCCCGCCGTCCGACTGGTTGATGAAGACATAGTTGCCGCATTCTGCCCATGCGACCGGAAACGACCTGCTGGGAAGGTTCTCAATTCGCGGCATTTCACTGGCGATTTCTTTGACCGGGATAAAGCCATGAATGCCCGCCTCGTTCGTTGTCCCAATCTTGAAGATGTTTGTTTCGGGCTCTGCGCCATCATTGTGCGCTACGAACTCAAGGAACTCAGAAGCCAATGGCTCTCCTAGCTTCCGCTGGAGTGCGGCGACATCGTCCTGCGACGCGGCGCGTCCTTTGTTCAGCTTTACATTCATCGATCAAGTCCTCCGTTACGAATCACTGCCAAACCTCCCGTGTGTTTGGTGGCCTACTCTTCCTCGCGGGCATCAAACATTTTCAGCATCTTGTTTTGAATGAGAAGAAAGCTGCCCGGGAGGAAGTACTCAGGATGACGACGGCATAGACTCGATAACGGCTTGCACAGGCGTTGGAGATGCTCCTCCGTACGAACGTCGAGGCCTGAGTCTAACTCAACACCTTCAAACTCGGGCCATTCGGGATCACATAGGGATGAACCCCACTCATTCGGACGCGGAACCTCTACAGAACTCACACTGAGATCAAACTCCATCTGGAATCCAGAGATGGACAGCTTGAGCGATGTTGAAGCATTGGTAAAGTCGATCCCAATCTCAAAGTCTCCACTGGTCCGGCGTTCGATTCCATACACGCGTCGCGTCGCAAGGAATGGCGAATCGCATAACCAATTGAAGTGATCGGTCATGATCGCGGTGGCAGACTCAGGAGTTAATCGCATTCTTATTCCAGCATCGTTACGGGTCGGACAGCCTCATTGCACTGGGTCATGACTGGCTGAGCGGGTTGACTCGGCAGAGTTTAAGCAGGACTCTACAGCGTTTCCGACGGCAGCGGATCTACACCGACTCCGGCGGCACGACCACAAGCTCCTCCGGGATCTGCACATCCCCATTGAGCGGCACGCGGAAGCCATGCATCGCCGCGGCGTTGACCATGGCGAGGCCGTAGAGGCAGAGTGCTTCGCCCGCGGCGGAGTTCGAGAAATCCGAGTCAGACTCAGGGTCGCAATCGAGACGATGCCCGATCAGCACCTGCGGGATCGCCGCCGCGGCGGCTACGGCATCACGCCGCGCAATCGCGTGCGAGAGAAGCGCGTAGTACTTCGCGGAGCCGAGCTTCTTCGATCGGCTCTTGATGGCCTCGTCCGCGACCGCCTCCAGGGCTGCCCGGTCGTCGCGAGCGAGGTGGATGAACTGCAGGCCCATCGACTTCACCCAAGGTACGAAGGTTCGTCGCTTCGTGAGATCTTCGTTGAGCAGGTCGGCAAGGCTTCTCGCGTCACGGTACTCGCCAATGGCAAGCAGTTGGGCGATGCTCCGAAACTCGAGCAGGCTTGAGTACATTTGTCCGCGATCTTTGGAGGCGTTCTCGGCCTCAATCCTCGACACGACCAGATGCACTCCCTCGCGTACGAGCGAGCGAAAGCCCGCAACATCGCCATGAGCGACCACACGAATCATGCCCATTTCGATGAGCATGCCCGACAAGACGCCCGTCGCCATTTCGCCGCGGGTCTCTTTGTGTCTGAATGTCTTTGGGAAGTTCTCAACAGACAACTCTTGTTGTGAAAGACGCTCGTCGATGTCTGGATATGTTTGCCGAATTGCCACAACTAGGGCCTTTGACAAGAATTGCTTCCTCCGTTATTGACCGGGTAATGACTAACTGAGCGGGTTCTCTCAGCAGATTCTAAGCAGGACTATGCAGCGTTTCCGGCGCCGGCAGATCGCCACCATCTGCCACGGCGGGTCGCAGGCGTACTGCTCCATCACCGCGTTCTCGACCTCCCCGCCGGGGCCGGCAAGGTCATAGACCGCACTGGTCCGCCACCTGAGCGCGTTGTATGTGAACTTGGCAAGGAGCGTGGACGGAAGGCCGGAAACGTTGAAACTGCAAGCGGTCGCGACTATTCGCTGAAGATCCAGTGGTCTGCAAATGGGATGTACTGCTCCCCTCCAAGACAGGCCGCGATGCGTTCAACCCGCACAGAGCGAGGAAGCCAGCGGATGGGCTCTGTTTCGTTATGGTCGGCCGGGCGATCGCGAAAGAGCAACTCATCCTCAATCACGAAGATCATGGCTAGGCATAAATCGTCCAAGCTTCTCGCGACTTTGTGTACGACAATGCTCGGTACGTCGGGATCTCTCAACTCAAGCGGGCCATCTGGTGATTGTAAGAGGTAGCAGACATCCATGAATCCAACCACGGCACCGTATGGGGTCGAGTATGGACAGTGCAGCACGAGATCGCGACAGTCGATTCGAGTCCGATTGACAACCCCGACCCTTACCGGAGGAAAACTCATGAGCCATGACGAGATTGCCTGGCCCGATGCCGGAGATGGCAAAGGATCCCACTGACTGGCCAAGTCAGTAACGACGACGGACTTTGGGTTCGCCATGGCAGCAGATTGAATCAAACTTCGACACAAGACATAGAATTGTGAAGCATCCAAAGTCTACTCTCTTTCCATACACCCGCTCGACGAGCTTGCGACCGAGCGCAGTTCACAGTCTATGCTCACGATAGTACCCTGGGAACTACTCTTGTATGTGCAATTACGCTCTCGCTGTAGACACACCATCTATCCATGACTGCTTCCGTTACTGTCTGTGTTGCTGGAACGCTTCTTTGCGTCAATGATCGCGAATTCCTTCGCCTGAATTCTAGCGAAACTGCCAGGGAGAAAGAGGTCTGGATAACGACGACAGAGGTCAGATGCGGATCTGCACAGGCTTAGCAGATGAGTAGGCGTATACACGCTGACGGTAGACTCGAGTGCAACTCGTTCGAAGGCTGCCCAATCATCCAACGTGAGCATGCACGACCATGGATTCAGAGGCGGAGACTCTATGGACGCCACACTGACGTTAAACTCTTGGCCGAATCCAGAGAGACTCACCTTGACACGAGTCACCTGATTCGCGAAATCGACGAGAATGTTGACGAGATTAGAACCACCGCGTGTTTGATCCAATACCGTGTATGTTGCATCGAACGGCTGCTCACATAGCCAGCCGAATGTCTCAATAATGATCTTGCTGACAGATGTTGAATCCACCATCGTTCCACTGTTATGCGCACATCCGACTCAACCTGACTGTCTTCCTGAGGATCATGACCAACTGAGCGGGTTCTCTCACCAGACTTTAAGCAGGGATGTGCAGCGTTTCCGGCGGCGGCAGATCGCCACCATCCGCCATAGCGGGTCGCAGATGCAGCGCTGCCTGACGTCGTGGTTGCGTCACTTGAGCGGTTGCTGGCAAACGTCCCAGAAACACCCCGCGCAGAACGCCCCCCGCCACTGCCTCCCACGAACGCCAAACCACAAATGCCAAATGCCTCTCCCCTCCCCCTCCTCCCCCTCCCCAAGTCCCAGTTCTGCACCCGCTCCGTCTTTTCCGCCCCCAGTGCCCAATCCCCAGTCCCCAGTCCCTTCTTTCTCCACCCCCCTTGATCCCAACGCCGATAGCCTCTATGAATCTCTCGCTGGCGGAGCCAGTATTGGAGGCGCATGAAGTCGGTCGGCCACAGGCACGACGACGGACTGCCCGACGCTGATGACGCGGGCGAGGGTCTCTATCCCCCCAATTCTTTTGGAACGCACCCTGGTTCTGGTGCTGGCCTCGGTGGCCACGACGCCGCCGCACTCTTCGCAAACGATCCCGCCGATGGCCTTGGCTCCAAGGTCCTCGTGCTCAATCGCGCCTACGCCGCGATGCGCATCGTCTCCGCCAAGCGCGCCTTCTGCCTCTTGAGCCGCTCGATCGCCGAGATCATCCATGTCGAGCCCGACGGCTCCGGCGGCGGCCGCTACGTCAACTACGACCTCGACTCCTGGATCGAGGTCAGCGCCCTCCAGCACGAGTTCGAGCCCGAAAAGCACGACTGGGTCCGCACCGTGCGCTTCGAGATCGCCGTGCCGCGCATCATCCGCCTCCTCGGCTACGACCGCCTCCCCGACCAGACGGTGAAGCTCAACCGCCGCAACCTCTTCGCGCGCGATCGCAACCGCTGCCAGTACTGTGGCCGCATCTTCCCAACCGCCGAGCTCTCCATCGACCACGTCATGCCCCGCTCCCAAGGCGGCATGGACACGTGGGAAAACCTCGTCTGCTCCTGCATCAAGTGCAACGCACGCAAGGGCGGCCGCACCCCAGACCAGGCCCACATGAAGCTCAAGCGCAAGCCCGAACGCCCCAAGCGCAACCCCCTCATCAGCCTGCGCCTCGGCCACGAAAAGTACCAGTCCTGGAAGGCATTCCTAGACCACGCCTACTGGAGCGTCGAGCTCGGTTAAGCCCGTGCGTTGCTTCTCTTTCGCTTTCCAGCTTTTCGCTTTTCGCTTCCTCCGTGCCCCTCCGTGCCCTTCGTGGTGAACCGCCTTCGCCTTCCTCATTTTCCGCTTTCCCGCTTTCCCGCTTTCCCGCTTTTCGCTTTCTCCCCCCAGTGCCCAGTCCCCAATCCCCAGTCCCTCCCCTCTTCCTCCGTGCCCCTCCGTGCCCTCCGTGGTGAACCGCCTTCGCCTTCCTCATTTTCCGCTTTCCCGCTTTCCCGCTTTTCGCTTTCTCCCCCCAGTGCCCAGTCCCCGATCCCCAGTCCCTCCTTCTTCCCACCCCTACCATCCCGCATGGCTCTTCCTCACTCCTCCCGCCGCGGCATCCTGACCCTCGCCGCCCTCTCCCTTCTCTCTGTCACGTCCCTCACCGGCTGCTACGAAGAGACCGTCGCCGCCCGCGGCGTCGGCGCTTCCGGCATGGCCATCCAGGAATCCCGCCGCTCCAACACCGCCGCCGACCGCTGGTTCGACAGCGTCACCGGCAACACGCCCGCCAAGCCCACACGCACCGGCGTCTTCCCGGGCTCAACCTCCGACCGCGTCGTCCCCGATCGCCTCCGCGCCGAGTAATCCGGCCCGCGTCCACCAGCGAACACATCGATCTCGCGAGTCCCTCTCCGTTTCCCCTCCCCCAGCGACCTACATTCGCGAGCAGCAACCAAGCCTCCGGAGCACACGATGGGCATCGAATCAGCACTGCCAGTTGAAGGTTTCCTGACCACGCAGCTGCGCCACGTCATCAACTGGTCGCGGCGCTCGAGCCTCTGGCCCATGCCCTTCGCCACCGCCTGCTGCGGCATCGAACTCATGGCCACCGCCTGCTCGCGCTACGACCTCGCCCGCTTCGGTGCCGAAGTCATGCGCTTCTCGCCGCGCCAGGCCGACCTCCTCATCGTCGCCGGCCGAATCGCCGTCAAGATGCTCCCAGTCCTCCAGCGCACCTACGAGCAGATGCCCGAGCCCAAGTGGGTCATCTCCATGGGCGCCTGCGCCAGCACTGGTGGAGTCTTCGACACCTACGCCGTCGTCCAGGGCTGCGACCAGTTCATCCCCGTCGACGTCTACGTCCCCGGCTGCCCCCCACGCCCAGAGCAGCTCATCGAAGGCGTCATGGCCATCCAGCGCCACATCGACCAGGAAGGCATGCCCCCGCCCGGCGGCAAGCGAGTCCCCCTCGGCCTCGTCGTCCAACCAACCCACGTCCCAAGGCCCCAGCCCGTAGGCCTCACCGTCGGGATCTAACGCAACAGCGCATTCCTTCAGAGCCGTCGGCGCAAGCCGACGGTCTTCGTTTCCAAACGCGGCGTTCTCGCTTCGCAGACCTTCTTCAACCTCTTCAACCTCCTTCTGCTCTTCTGCCAGTCCCCTCCCTTCTTCCTCCGTGCCCCTCCGTGTCCTCCGTGGTGAACCTGTTCTGTGCTTTCCGCGGCCCTAGTGCCAAGTGCCTAGTCCCAAGTGCCTTCTCTCTTCATTTTCGCTTTCCCGCTTTCCCGCTTTTCGCTTTCCCATGCCCTCCCGCATCCCCGCCAGCCTTCTCCTCCTCGCGCGCGACATCAAGCTCGCACACTCCGTCTTCGCGCTCCCCTTCGCCCTCCTCGCCGCGTGCCTGGCCTTCGTCACCACGCGCGCCAGCACCGACGACTCCACTTCGAAATCCGTCCTCGACTGGGGCCGCCTCGCCCTCCTCCTCGGACTCGTCGTCGCCTGCATGGTCCTCGCGCGCACGTGGGCCATGCTCGTCAACCGCCTCGCCGACCGCGCCATCGACGCCGCCAACCCGCGCACTCAGAACCGCGTCCTCGCCAGCGGCAAGGTCAGCCCCATCATCGGCTGGTCCGTCGCCCTCGCCTGCGCTGCCCTCTTCGTCGGCGTCGCCTCCCTCTTCCACTTCCTCCTCTCCAATCCCTGGCCCCTCTGGCTCGCGCTGCCGATCCTCCTCTGGATCGCGCTGTACAGCTACACGAAGCGCTTCACGTGGCTCTGCCATCTCTGGCTCGGCCTCTCGCTCGCGATGTCTCCCATCGCCGCGGCGATCGCCGTCAACCCCGCCAGCCTCACCAGCGCCTTCGCCCTCTGGTGGATCGCCGCCTTCGTCGCAGTCTGGGTCGCTGGCTTCGACGTCATCTACGCGCTCCAGGACGAGTCCTTCGATCGCGAAAAGGGCCTCTCCTCCATCCCCGCCACCTTCGGCGGCAACATCGCCCTCTGGATCTCGCGCGCCCTCCACGCCATCGCGCTCGTCTGCCTCCTCGCCGCCTGGAGCACCGAGCCGCGCTTCGGCGCACTCTTCGGAATCGGCATCGCTGCCGTCGCCGCGCTCCTCATCATCGAGCACGCCGTCATGGTCCGCAGCGTCCGACAGGGCGACCTCTCCAAAGGCCTCAACATGGCCTTCTTCACCCTCAACGGCATCGTCGCCTGCATCCTCGGCGCCCTCGGCATCGCCGACACGCTCTTTTGAGCGACTCCAGGCCCACGCTTCCCCCAGCAATGCCATCCCACTATCTTTCAGAAACTTCTGAAAGAACGCTGGAATCCCGCCGCGGATCTGCGATACTTAGAGCATGGCACCGACGACTCCACAACTCGGCCTGCGCGAAGCTCAGGATCGCTTCATCGCGATCTGGGGCCAGATGGCAGGCGCCTGGGGAATCTCGCGCACCATGGCCGAGGTTCACGCGCTCCTCTTCATCAGCGGCGACGGCCTCAACACCGACGAAGTCATGGAACGCCTCCAGATCTCACGCGGCAACGCCTCCATGTCGCTGCGGGCGCTCCTCGACTGGGGCATCATCGAGCGCGCCCACAAGCGCGGCGACCGCAAGGAATACTTCCGCGCAGAGCAAGACGTCTGGGCCATGTTCCGCGCCATCGTCCGCGAACGCCTCAAGCGCGAGGTCGATCCGCTCGTTGCATCTCTCTACGAAATCAAGGACCAGACCAGCGCACGCAGCGGCGTCGGCGCCCGCGGCACCGACGAGACCGAACGCCTCGCCCTCGAACAACTGGACAATCGCCTCGACGAGATGCTCTCCTTCTTCAAGACCGTCGAAGGCATGGGTACGCGCTTCGTGAGCCCAACTGGCCGCGGTCTGCTCGCAGCCGCGAGCCTGCTCGCCAAGTTCACCGACAGCACCGACAACGCCCGTGATCGTGCCGCTGCGGCCGAGGAGCGCCGTCGATGAGCATCATCTCCTCCAAGTCCGCCTCACGCGCCGATCGCCGCGCCTCCGCGATCGAGATCCGCACGCGGAGCGAGCCCTCGCGTGCGCCCGCGGCTCCTCTCACGCTCGCCTCGTGGTCTGTCTCGCGCAGCGCCGGCCTGCACATCGCAAGCTCACACTCCAGACAGTGGACCATCGCCGGACCCGAGCTCGAACTCCGTGCGACGTTGATCAGGACGGTGATCAAGCCGTCGATCACCACGTTGACCAGGACGGTGATCAAGAACGATCTTGAAGCCATCGTGCAGTTCACACTCAGCGATCCCGCCGCCCCGGGCGAAGCGATCATCATCTCCGAGTCGCCCGCGGCCCAGACCTTCGACGCCCCCGGCTCGCTCATCGGCGTGGTCGCGCGCGACTCACGCGGCACTCTTCTCGATGTCACTCTCGCGCCCTCATCTCGCGCCCTGCGCCCGATCTTCGCCCGCACTGAGCTCTTCACTCTTCTGGGCATCGAGGGTGGACGATACGAAGTGGCGTGATTGTGCGTGCCACGCAGGCGAGCCTCAGATTCAGAGAAGCGTTCCCGTCAGCACCGCGATCGCGGTGCCCAGATAGACGAGCGTCCCGCTCGCGTCCATCAGCGTCGCCACCATCGGTGAGCTCGCCGTCGCAGGATCAAGCCCAGCACGCCGCAGTCCCAGTGGCAGCAGCGAGCCGACGATCGTTCCCCACAGCACGACCACGCCGACCGCCCCCGCCACCGTCACGCCCAGCTTCCACGCGTGCTCTGTGTGCGGATGGTGCAGCAGGCTCGTGAAGAACCAGACGCACGTCAGGCCCATGAACCCAAGCGTGATCGCCAGCAGCATCGCGCTCACGAGTTCCTTCTTGACGATCGCCCACCAGTCGCGTGGGAAGACCTCACCCAGCGCGAGCGCACGCGTCACGAGCGCCGCCGCCTGCGAGCCCGAGTTGCCGCCGCAGGAGATCACCAGCGGCATGAAGAACGTCAGCACCGCCGCCTTCTCGATCTGATCCTGGAACGAGCCCAGCACGATGATCGTGATCGACTGCCCCACAAACAGCGCACTCAGCCACACGCCGCGCTTGCGGTACATCTCGATGTGCCCGGCCTTCATGTACGGCTCTTCGAGCGCGGACATACCACCGAGCTTCTGGATGTCCTCCGTGGCCTCGGCCTGAGCAACGTCGGCAACGTCATCGTGCGTCACGATCCCCAGCAGCACGCCGCGCGAATCCACCACGGGCAGCGCGGTCCGGTCATACCGCGCCATCATGCGCACGGCCTCCTCGCGCGCATCGGTCGCCTGCAGCTTCACGAACGAGCGGTTCATGAGGCTGTCGATCGTCGCCGTCGTCGGCGACAGAAAGATCTGCCTCAGCCGCATGTCGTCGACGAGCCTTCCCTCGTTGTCGATCACGTACACAACGTTGATCGTCTCCGCGTCCTGCCCATACCGCCGGATGTGCTCGATCGCCTCCGCCACCGTCCACTGCGGCCTCACCCGCACATAGTCCGGCGTCATCAGCCGCCCGACGCTCTTGGGCGAGTAGCCCAGGATCGCCTGCGTCACCTTGCGCGATTCGGGCGAGAGCGACGTCAGCACGCGCTGCGCGGCTGCATCCGGCATCTCATCAATCAGTCGCGCCGCATCGTCGGGGTTCATCGCCTCGACCACGCGCGCCGTGTCCTCGGTCCCCAGCTCGTGGATCAGCGTTTCCTGCGTCTCGGGCGCGAGGTACGCAAACGCGCTCGCGGCGTCGTCACGCTGCATGAAACGAAAGCCAACCGCCGCGATCTTCGGCTCAATCGCCGACAGAATCTCCGCCACATCCGCGGGATGGATCACCGACAAACTCGCGCGCAGGTCGGCGTACTGACCCTCTCGGATCAGTTCTTCAACCTCGGGGAGCAGGAGTTCGGCGGTGGGCGTCATGCTGCGCGAGTGTACGCGGCAGCAAGGAGAAAAGTGGTCGAGTGGTCGAGTGGTCAAGTGGTCGAGTGGTCAAGTGGAAAGGCTCACAATGAGAGTGCTTTGGCTCTATCACTCGACCACTCAACCACTCGTCCACTTCTTCCCTACAAATGGGCATGCCCGACCTCCCGCGCCCCAGCCCGCTTGCTTCCCACTGGGCCCTTGATCCCAACCTCTGCTTTCTCAACCACGGCTCCTTTGGTGCCACGCCTCGCGCCGTGATGGCGCATCAGTCCGACTGGCGCTCGCGGCTAGAGGCCGATCCGGTGCGTTTCTTTGTTGAAGAGCACGAGGGCGTCATGGATGATGTTCGCCGCGCCCTCGGCACCTTCCTCGACTGCGACTGGGACAGCCTCGCGCTCATCCCCAACGCGAGCCACGGCGTCGCGACCGTGATGCACAACATCGTGCTCGCCGGCCGCCTGGGCGCTGGCGATGAGGTCATCGTCAACGCGCACGAGTATCCGGCGTGCCAGAACACGATGCGCTGGGCCGCGTCGCGCGTGGGTGCGAGCGTGGTGCTTGCCGATGTCCCCTTCCCGATCGCGTCTCCTGATGCTGTCATTGAGGCATATCTCCGCGCCGTCACGCCCCGCACGCGGCTCGCGCTCGTGAGCCATGTCACGAGCCCCACGGGCCTGGTCCTCCCCGTCGAGCGCCTCGTCGCCGAACTCTCCTCTCGCGGCGTCGAGACTCTGGTTGATGGTGCCCACGCCCCCGGCATGCTCCGCCTCTCGCTGCGGCGGATGAACGCCGCCTACTTCACGGGCAACTGCCACAAGTGGATCTGCTCGCCCAAGGGCTCGGGCGTGCTCTACGTGCGTGAAGATCTGCGGCGTGATGCTCGACATGGTTTCCGCCCCCTGGTCCTCTCCAACAACGCCGAGAAGCCAAAGCCTGGCCGCGATCAGTTCCTCACCGAGTTCGACTACCTCGGCACCACCGACTGCACCGCCCTCTACTCCATCCCCAAAGCCATCGACACCATCGGCGGCCTCGCCAGCGGCTGGCCCGAAGTGCAGGGGCGCAACCGCGACCTGTGCCTCAAGGGCCGCGAGATCGTCTGCAGCGCGCTCGGCATCGAGCCCCCCGCACCCGCAAGCATGATCGGCTCCATCGCCACGATGATCCTCCCCTCCCACGGCGCCGAGCGCGACGAACGTCTCATGCGCCGCCCCACCAAGTACCACGACGCGCTGCAGGATGCGCTGCTCAACAAGTGGTCGATCCAGATCCCAGTCTGGGGCCTGGCGGGCAAGAGCGGCGATGCGAGGCGGTTCATCCGCATCTCAGCGCAGCTCTACAACAGTGCGGAGCAGTACGAGTACCTCGCGAAGGCGCTGAAGACCGAGCTGGAGGCTGAGGGGAAGTTGTGAAGAGCAGGCACTTGGCACTTGGCACTAGGGAAGACGTGCGGTCTGGGAGCACGCTTCACGGGAGATACGCTGGCGGTCGCGCGGCGATCTAGTTGCGTGGCGGTCTTCGGCCTCGGCTTGGGGGCTTGGGTGGTGAGGCGGCTGGAGTGATGGGTGAGTCGAGGTTGCAGGGCGATACGGGCGTGGAGATGGTGTCGGGGCGGGCGGGGTGGAGTTTGGCCGCGGGCTGGAGTTGGGGTTGATGGCGCGGAATGCGCGTGGGTTGTTGGCTCATGACCGGGGCGCGAGTGGGGTACGGCGGTTGATTGGCCTCGGGCGGCGCGGGTGGTGTGACTGGGTTGGTGCCATCGAGCCCTGTTGGTGGCGTGTTGTGTGTGTCGCGTCCATCGCCTGACTCATGCTGACCACGCCGCTGGCGCGATCGTGGTGTGAGCTTTGCATCGAGGCGGAGGATGGACGCCGCGGCGCGGCGGGCGATTTCCTGGGCGAGGGAGGGCTCTGGGGTCGCGGCGATCTTGTCGAGGGTTTCGATCGCGTTGGTGGCGGCCATCGCGACCTGGCGTTTGATGCGGGCTTCGTGCATCTCGCGGAGAGAGTCCATGAGCGCCACGATGTCGGGCCGCCTGGACCAGATGGCGAGCGCCACGAGTGAGATGTTGTGGCGCGTGCAGAGTTCTGTGAGCGGCGCGGAGCCTTCGAGCCAGTCGGTGATGAGGGCTTCATCGGCGGCGGTGATGGTGCTGGCGATCGCGTTGGGAGTTGCTGCGTCCATGGGCGGAGTGTGGCATCGGCGGCGGGAGATTCAAGTGAGAAAATGGGTTGGTCGCTGACTTTGCGCACAAACGCGGTCGGAGGGTGAAAATAGGGACTGGGGATTGGGGACTGGGCACTGGGGGAAGCGGAGAGCGAAGACGAGAAGTGATGTGGATGGGGATTGGGAGCGTTGCATCTGCGCGATGGGTCGAGGGCAATCGCGCTTGCCGCGAGTGGCGCGTTTCGAGCTCTTCTTGTTGGGCGTGCAGTACGAGCAGCCCGTCGGGCTGCCGATGGACAGGGCATTTATCCGGTGGTGTCGTCGCTTCGCTCCTCCACCGACCGGCTATGAACGTGAAGGCCTACGGCCTTGAGACACACGACTCGGAGTGGCCAGGTACCCAAGCCAAGACTCACTCATGAGGATCCCGCTTGGCTCGCGCGATGTGCGAGGTCCGATCCGAGCCTTCGCAAAGCCTCAGACTCGGCGTGCCAGGCGCGTGGAGCCAGCCCGATGCGTCTCAGCGCATCACCGGTTCACTCATGGTCCCTTGTCTCCAGTCCGCTCCCCAGTTCCTCTCCGCGCCTCCGCTCCCCTCCGCGCCTCCGCGTTCCGCCTTTCGTCTTTCCTCCCAAGTGCCAAGTGCGTTCCAGTCCCAATCCCAAATCCCTTCGCTTTCTCCGTGCCCCTCCGTGTCCCACCTCAGTGGACTCCGTGTTGAACCGCCCTGCCTCCACGCCACCGCATCCAACTCTCTCTGCTTCCATCCCCGATGCCCAGTCCCTTCTGTCCTATACTGCCCGCTGGTCCACACAACGCCCTCTCCGGAGCCTTTCCATGCCCACCAACGTTCGCGAACTTCTCGGCGCCTCGGCCGATGCCCTTCTCAAGCACGAGTCCAAGACCGTCTCGAAGAACTCCCTCTATCTGCCGGGTCCGGACTTCATCGACCGCGTCTTCAGCCAGACCGACCGCTCGCCGGTCGTGCTGCGCAACTTCCAGACGATCCTGAACACGGGCCGCCTGGCGAACACCGGCTATGTGAGCATCCTTCCTGTTGATCAGGGCATCGAGCACTCCGCCGGCGCGAGCTTCGCCCCGAACCCGGAGTACTTCGATCCCGAGAACATCGTGAAGCTCGCGATCGAGGGCGGCTGCAACGCCGTTGCTTCGACGCTTGGCGTCCTCGCCTCCGTCAGCCGCAAGTACGCCCACAAGATCCCCTTCCTCGTCAAGTTCAACCACAACGAGATGCTGACCTACCCCAACATCTTCAAGCAGTCCTACTTCGGCAGCATCCGCCAGTGCTACGAGATGGGCGCCCTCGCCGTCGGCGCCACCATCTACTTCGGCAACGACTCCGCCCGCGACGAGATCGCCTACGTCTCCGACATGTTCGAGGAGGCCCACTCCTACGGCATGGTCACCGTCCTCTGGTGCTACACCCGCAACAACGCCTTCAAGGTCAAGGGCGCCGACGGAAAGAGCGTCGACTACCACAGCAGCGCCGACCTCACCGGCCAGGCCAACCACATGGGCGCCACCATCAAGGCCGACATCATCAAGCAGAAGCTCCCCACCAACAACGGCGGCTACGCCGCGCTGAACTCCGGCGGCTCCGCCTACGGCAAGTGGGACAAGCGCGTCTACACCAAGCTCGCCGGCAGCGACGAGAACGGCGGCGGCGGGCACCCCATCGACCTCTGCCGCTACCAGATTCTGAACAACTACATGGGCCGCGTGCCGCTGATCAACAGCGGCGGCGAGAGCAAGGGGGAGGGCGACCTCGCCGAAGCAGTCTCGACGGCGGTGATCAACAAGCGCGCGGGCGGCATGGGCCTGATCAGCGGCCGCAAGGCGTTCCAGAAGCCAATGAAGGACGGCGCGGCGCTGCTCCACGCGGTGCAGGATGTGTACCTGGACAAGAGCGTGACGGTGGCGTGAGGCTCGGGTAGCCCGCCACTCCGTGGCGGGTTTCCTCGAAGCGGGGATCGACGAGCCAAAGGGAGGACCACATGGTCGCACCAGCCCCAACCGAGATCCTGTTCGTCGTCGAGGATGACGCCGAGGGCGGCTTCGTCGCGACTGCGGCGTCGGCGTCGATCATCACGCAGGCCGACACGCTGGAAGAACTCCGAACGATGGTGCGCGACGCGGTGGCCTGCCACTTTGAGGAGGCGGAGAGGCCGAAGCTGATCCGGCTCCACTATGTCCGCGATGAGGTCTTCACGGCATGAAGCTGCCGCGAGACCTGAGCGGTAGTGACCTTGCGGCACGACTGTCAGTGCTCGGATACGTCATCACGCGACAGACTGGGAGTCACATGCGCGTGACGACACAGGCAAATGGCGAACACCACGTCACGATTCCAGCACACGATCCAATCAAGATCGGAACGCTCAACTCGATCCTTCGGGCGGTCGAACGCCACCACGGGCTCCGGCGCGAGGAGCTGCTCGCGATGCTCCAGTAGACTTCTCCACTCCTGAGTCGCGCATGGAGTGCACCAACGCGGGATCAAGCCGCGAGCAGAGAGGAGGGGACGGTGCAACAGAAAGCAAACTCCGTCACATACGCCAGCGCCTGCGCGGCATACGGAGCTTGGCTCGGATCCATGCTCGAACGCCACGCGCGCGGCCTGAGGCCCATCTCGCGCGTGACGGACGAGTTGGAAGTCCGGCGTCATGCTCGGTCCTTCGGCGTGGCTTGGCCGTCATCCATCGAACGCAGCTTCCCTGCTGGTGAGGAGTGGCGTCACTGGTTGCCGCATCACGAGCCGGCGATTGACTCGCTCGTTCTTCGCGTCGCCGAAACGGCCAGGGGGTGGCGGTACGAGGACGACTTCCTCGCGATGCTGCTCGGCAACTGTCCTTGCACCCCGCCTGCAGCGCTCGTGAACCACGTCATCGATCATGGGCTTTCGATGAGCATCTTGGTGGTTGGTCATTGCAGCCTCGAAGATCCGGAGCTCTGGCGGCTGGTCGATCTTGTTGGGGAGGCGGGTGAGACGCTCGCACTCCGCCGATATTGTGATCCGAGCGAGAGCGTCGATCGCCTCGCCGAGGTCTTCTACCAGCTCGGGTGGCCCGGCGGAGCCTCCTGGCTGGCATATCAGTCCTACCACGCACCTTCTTCTCGCGAGAAGGCCGAACTGGTCGCCAAGCACTTCATCGACCACGCCGCGACCTCCGGCGAGGCCCTCCGCATCCATCCAAGATGGCAACCGATGGTGCTCGAAGCAATCGCGCGACTGCGCCAGTAATGCTCGCTTTCGCTTAGCCTCCTCCAGCTGTGAACGACAAGGCAACCAGTTCTCGAAAGGCGAAGGGCGCCGCCCCGAAGTCTGATCCGGATCCACCAGAGCAGATCATGCCCAACACGCACGCTCCATCCCCGCCGATCGACGTGCCCGAAGGCTGCTGGGTGATCGACGACGGCACCGAAGTCCGCATCGGCGCATCAACCGCCTCACTCGGCCGCGCTGCGTTCTTTCTCGTCGGGTTCCTCTTCTGGAATGCCATCGTCGGCTTCATCGTCTCGGGATTGGTGCACGAAACCATCCGCACCAGCGGCGGCACGCCGCCGGGTTGGACGGCCCCGTGGTTCCCTGGCAAAGGTCCGATGCCCCTCGCCGCCGTGATCGTGTGCTGGGTTGTGATGAGCCCCTTCATCCTCGGCGCGGTCGTGATCTTCATGGGCCTCGCCATGCACATCGCCGGCCGCGTCGAGGTCACCCTTCGAGCCGGTCGGGGCGAGCTGTTCTGCGGAGTTGGTCCCATCGGCCGGACCCGACGCTTCGATGCCAGCAAAGTCCGGAGCGTCGGCCTCCATCCGATGAAGGTCCGCGATGAGAATGGCAACCTCACCGGCTTCTACGAGCTCCAGCTCGACGCCGAGCGGCCACTCCGATTTGGCTCGCAGCTGCGCCTTCGCAAGCAGGTTTTCCTGCAGCAAGCGTTGACGGACGCACTTGTCCCCTAGTGCTCGACCACGGGGGGTGCGCAAGAAAAAACCGTCGGCTTGCGCCGGCGGCTCGGGAGGAGGGGTGAGGGGCACGAGACTGCCCGCTCTAGGTGCTTCACCGGGGAATAAAGTGTCATCTAGGGGTTTTTCGGCGGATACCTCAGGCAATGATCCGATATAGTGTCCCTGAAGAGGGAGCATCGTCTTACGCAGAAATTTCCCTGGTGAGGGTGAACTCGTGTGAGGTACCGTTGAACGCGACGCCTACGCCTGTTGAAGCTGAGCCTCAGAGTCCGGCGGCCACGTGGATGCCCTCAGATGCCCGGGCGATTTGGCAATCACTCTCGGAAGATGCTGGGCTTGCGCTGTGTGTGGTGGATGCGGAGTGCAGATACCTGTACGTGAATCGGCACTTTGAAGCGTTGACGCAGCAGCAGGGGAGCGAGGTGTTGGGCACCAAGATCAGCGGGACGGTGCCGAGCGATGTGGGGCGCGAGCGCGAGCAGCTGGTGCAGCGTGCGATGGCGAGCGGTAGACCACTCATGCTCCACGAGGTCTTTCTGGGTGGGTTCATGAAAACGATGATCCGTCCGCTGCGTCACGCGGACGGATCTTTTTCGTCGGCGCTGATCGTGCATCATCACGGGCCTCAGGCTGATCCGCTGCTGTCGCGGCCGTCTGAGTATGAGGTGGTGATTCCCAAGTTCCATGTGCTGGGGAAGATCGAGGCGCTCTCGCGGCGCGAGCGTGAGGTGCTGCAGCTGATCGGCGAGGGGCTGACGACCGCCGCGATCGCGAAGAAGCTCTTCCGCACGACGAAGACGGTTGAGCATCATCGCGCGTCGCTGGGGCGCAAGCTCGGATTGAAGACGCGTGTTGAGATTGCGAACATCGCGCAGCGATTCCGCGGCATCAACCTTGCCGAAGTGAAGTAGCGCGGCGGCGCTGGCATCGAGCGAAGATGCTCAAGCCGGGTTGATACCAAGAAGGCATCATCTCAAGAAGGCATCAAGGCATGCGGCATCGAGGCATCGAGTGTGAATCGGTCCTGTTCAGCGTGTTGCTGCGCTGAGGTCTTCGACCGACGAGTACTTGTCGAGGTTGACGTAGACGAGTTCTCCGTCGTCCTTCTTGAGCTGGACGCGATCGAGCCAGAGCTTGTGGTCTTTGGAGTGGGCGAACCATGAGCCGGTCTTCTGCTGGACGTACTTGACGACGACGCCCTCGACGACGGTTGCGAGCGTGGGATCTCCGTTGCCCAGGTGCGGGACCTGCTGCGTGATGCGGAGTCGCTGGCCGGGTGTGTAGGGGGCGGGCATGTGGAGCGGCATGGGCAGAATATAGGGGCAGAGTCGGGGCTACGCCATTGCTCGCGTGGCCTGATCGAGGAGCGCGTTGGCCTCGGCGGCGGTGGGGGCCTCGGCGATCAGCCGCATGATCGGTTCGGTGTTGCTGGCGCGGACGTGGAGCCAGGCCTTGCCCGCGAGTGGGCCGCTGGTCATGCTGATCCAGACGCCGTCGCGGCGGTCCACGGTGTGCGAGGCGAAGTGCTTTGCGAGCTTGTCGAGCGCGGGGGTGGCGTCGTCGCGGCGGGCGAGATCGACCTTGCGCTTCTCGATGGCGTAGGTCGGGAAGGTCTTGATGAGTTCGCTCAAGGGAGTCTTGCGGCCTGGGTTCAGGCCTTGCGGCGAGATGAGCCAGAGGACGAGCGCCATCGAGGAGAGTGAGTCGCGGACGTAGGTGGTGCGGGGCCAGATGGTGCCGCCGTTGCCCTCGCCGCCGCAGACGATGGTGTCGCCGGTGGCGGCGGCGTGCTTCATCGCGGCGACGACGTGGGCCTCGCCGACGGGAGTGCGGATGACGCTCGCGCCGTAGCGTGCGGCGATGTCGTCGATCATGCGGCTGGTGCTGAGGTTGGTGGCGAAGAGGAGGCGGCCGGTGTGCTTCGCGCCCGAGCGCTTGTGGGCTTCGAGGAGTGCGAGTGCGGAGAGTGCGAGCGTGTATTCCTCGCCGATGTAGGTGCCGGTCTCGTCGATGATGGCGAGGCGGTCGGCGTCGGGGTCCTGTGCGAAGCCGACGTCGCAGGAGTTAGCGCGGACGGCGTCGCAGAGGCCGCCGGGCGCGGCGAGATTCTCGCGGGTGGGTTCAGGTGGATGAGAGAAGAGGCCGGTCTGCTCGCCGTTGAGATGGAGGACCTCATCGCAGCCGAGTGATTCGAGCGCGAGGAGGCCTGCGCGGCAGCCGGAAGCGTTGATGGAGTCGAGCGCGACCTTGAGGCCGTCGGCGAGGCGGCTGGGGAGGGTGGACAGGCCCGCGGACTCGAGTGCGCTCATCAGGCGGTTGACGTGTGACTCGTCGGCGTCGGTGTCGGTGTGCACGGAGCCGACGTGGTTCCACGCGACGGCGGCGGGAGCGGCGGTCTGGAAGCGCGAGATGATGTCGCCCGCGAGGTCGGCGGGCGGGGCGCACGCCGCGGATCCGAAGCCGTGGGCGTAGGCGGCGGATGTGGTGTCGGCCCAGAGGCACTTGAGGCCGTTCCACTGCTGGGGATTGTGGGAAGCGGTGATAACCATTCCGGCGACGAGGCCGGCGTCGCTCGTTTCGAGTGAGCCTTCACCCCGCGCGTAGGCGTCGGTGGCGATGGCGACGGTGGGGGTCATGGCGACGCCGAGGTCGATGACTTTGCAGCCCGCGGCGGCGAGGCCGCTGGCGGCGGCATCGCGGACCATGTGGCCTCCAGCGCGGCCGTCGCGCCCGAGGACGACGGTGCAGGGGCGGCCGCCGCTGCGGGCGAGGAGGAAGGCGGCGAAGGACCCGGCGAAGCGAGCGATGGTGTCGGGCGTCAGGGTCTGGCCGACGACGCCCCGGCATCCGGAGACGGAGAGCATGAGTGGGGCGGGGGTGGGACTGGTGGAGGGGTTCGACATGCGGGGAGAGGGTAGGGGCTGGGTTGGGTTCCGGGCGGGTGTGGAGGTGTGGGTGGTCTTGGGTGTGTTCTTGAAGAACAAATGAATTCAATTGTTTCGCATGGAACAACTGTTTAAGATTGTTCTGAGGAAAACAATCAGATACGATTGTTCTTGCTGGATCGTCGGTTCGGCGCGGTCGAAAGGAGTCTGCATGGCGCAAACGCGGCTGGGGAGGCGGGTTGGAGTGATACGGGGTCTTGCGATCTCGGGCGATCTGGTCGATTCGCGTAAGGTGACGGACCGGCGTGGATTCCAGGTGCTGATTGAGAAGGTCGTTTCGAACGTCGGTGCAGAATTCGAGTCAGACATCATCGCGCCGCCGAAGTTGACACGAGGGATCGACGAGTTTTCGGCGCTCGTTCGAGTTCCGCGATGCGCGTTCGACATCCTCCGATCCATCAATGAAGCGATCTGGCCCCACCGCTTCCGGGCGGGCTTCGGCTGGGGCGAGGTTGATGTTGGGGTCGCTGAGAGAGACGCAGCGCGGATGGATGGAAAGGCTTTTCATCGGGCGGCGGCCGGGCTGGAGCGAGCGAGGCGGCTGCGAATCCCGGTAGGCGTTGGATTTGAGACCTTGAGCGATGACTCGGTCGTGGGAACGCTTGAGGCGCTCGCGGATGCGCATGGGGTGATTGTCGCGGGTTGGACCAGCAGGGTTGCAGAGATCATCAGGACACGGCGTCGCGTCTTGACGGCGATTGAGGTGGGTGACGAGCTTGGGGTCACGGCGCAAGCGGCGTCGAGCGGCATCCGTCGCGGCAACCTTGATACCCTGCTGCGAGTCGAGACTGCGATCTCCGGCCTGCTTGCCAGGATTCCCGAGGTTGTTGATGCTTGGAGGTAAGCGATGATCGAGCAGGCCGGGGCAATTGAACCGATCTTCCCGCTGATCGCGGGGCTTGAGCCGTGGCTGATCATGGTGATCGTCGGAGTGTGTTTGGCCGCAACGGTGCTTCTCAGTGGCATCGTGATGGATCTGGCGATCGTGAGGCCGCTCAGGCGAGCGCACTCGGCGCTCCCGGAGGTGACAACGGACACGAAGGGAGCGGGCCAGATCATCGGCAAGTGCGAGAACCTGCTCGTGTTCACGCTGGTGTTCATGGGTGAGTATGAGGGGCTGGGGCTGGTGATGGCCGCGAAGTCGATCGGGCGGATGGAAGACATCAAGAAGAACCCGAGTTGGTACCTGGGCGGAACGCTGGTGAATGTGACCTGGTCGATGTTCATGGGCTTGCTGGCCCGCGCGCTCGTGGTTGGATTTGCGTGAAGGAGGAACGATGTTCGAGATCACGGTTGAGACGGAGTTCTGTGCGGCGCATGCGCTGCTGATCTCTGGGATTCGCGAGGCGCGGCATGGGCACAATTTTCGGGTGCGGGTGACGGTGTCGGGGGCGCAGCTGGATTCGGATGGGCTGCTGTGCGACTTTCACCTTGTGAAGGAGGTGCTGGAGGAGATTGTGTCTCCCCTCTCGAGCGTGGACCTGAATGAGACGCCGCCGTTTGACCGGGTGAATCCGAGTGCGGAGGAGATTGCGCGGCACATCGGGGACACGATGGCGGAGCGTCTGGATGAGGGGCTCTCGCCTCATGCGCGGGTGGACCGTGTGGAGGTCACGGAGTCGACGAGGTGCTGGGCGACGTATCGGAGGTAGGGGGCTTGGAAGAGCGAAAAGCGAAAAGCGGGAAAGCGGGAAAGCGAAAAAGAAGACAAGAAGGCACTGGGCACTAGGGAAAGACAAATCGGGGAGCGGGGGGAAGAGGGCGGGGAGAAGGGAATTGGGAGGGGGGCTATCTTCTTTGGTTCGCCTAGCGAAGGGCGGCGGGGTGACCGAGCAAGGAGGCCCCGGTGAAGCGCCCTTTGCCGAGTCCACATGACTACCTCACAAAACAACTCAGGCTCACTGAACAACTCGGGCTCGCGGCACACTCCGGGTTTGAATGCGCTTTCGCAGGTGGGTTCGCCTGCGGCGTCCACTGGCGTGCCTCGGGTGGAGGCGGGGGAGCAGGAATTGCAGGGGCCGCGGTTTCTGTCGCGGGACTTGTCGTGGCTTGAGTTCAACCGGCGGGTGCTGGCGCAGGCGGAGGATGATGGGGTGCCGCTGCTGGAGCGCGTGCGGTTCCTGTCGATCTTTACGAGCAACCTTGATGAGTTCTACATGAAGCGTGTGGGGCTGATCAAGCGTCAGGTCCATGCGGGTGTGGACGCGCCGGGGCCGGATGGGCTGACGCCTCGGCAGCAGCTGAGCGCGATCCGGGCGATGGTGCGGGACTTGCAGGACCGGCAGCACGAGGTCTTCTCCAAGCGGCTGATCCCGGCGCTGATGGCGGCGGGGATTGAGATGGTCGCGTACGACGCGCTGACGGAGAAGGACCGGGCGTGGGTGGATGAGTGGTACCGGCAACATGTGTTTCCGGCGCTGACGCCTTTGGCGGTGGATCCGACGCACCGGTTTCCGTTCATCTCGAACCTGTCGGACAATCTGGCGGTGATGGCGTCGGTGGCGGGTCGTTCGCCGATGCCGGCGCCGCCGCCACGGGCGGCGATGCGTCGGAAGCAGTCGGCGTCGCTGGACCTTGGTGATGTTGGTGAATCGGCGCTGTTTGCTCGGGTGAAGCTGCCGCCGGCGATCAGCCGGCTGGTGCGGCTGCCGGGTGAGCGGACGCGGTTTGTGTCGCTGCCGGAGGTGGTGCGGAAGAATCTGGATGATCTTTTCCCGGGGATGCCGATCCGCGAGCAGACGGCGTTCCGCGTCACGCGCATGGCGGGCATCCAGAAGGATGAGCTGGACACGGCGAACCTCCTGCAGTCGGTGGAGGCGGACCTCAAGCAGCGGAAGTTTGCGCGCTGCGTGCGGCTGGAGATCGAGGAGGGGGCGAGCGCGGCGTTGATCCACTGGCTGCGGGACAAGCTGAATCTGGATGGGCATGATGTGTATGAGCGGCCGAAGGGACTGGACATTCTGGGCGCGGTTGAGCTGTGCGATCTGGATCGGCCGGACCTGAAGTTCAAGCCTTGGAAGGGCGTGGTGCCGCCTCGGCTGGCGGAGGTTGCGGCGCGGGATACGAAGTCACCGGCGGCGTTCTTTGGCGCGATCCGCAAGCAGGACATCTTCCTGCATCATCCGTACGAGAGTTTTAATGCGAGCGTGGAGAGGTTCATTGCTTCGGCCGCGAACGATCCGGATGTGCTGACGATCAAGCAGACGCTGTATCGCACGACGCCAGACTCGCCGTTCATTGAGAGCCTGATGCGGGCGGCGGAGGCGGGGAAGCAGGTGGCGTGCCTGGTGGAGCTGCGAGCGCGGTTCGATGAGAGCCGCAATGTGCGGTTTGCGCGGCAGCTTGAGAAGGCGGGCGTGCACGTGGCGTATGGCGTCATGGGGCTCAAGACGCACTGCAAGACGAGCCTTGTGGTGCGGAAGGAGCGCTCGGGGCTGCGGTGCTATGCGCACATCGGCACGGGCAACTACCACCCCAAGACGGCGCAGCTGTACACGGACGTGGGGCTCATGACGGCGGACCCGGAGATCACGGGCGACCTTGTGAACCTCTTCAACTTCCTGACGGGGCTGGCGGCGACGCAGAAGTTTGATCACCTGCTTGTCGCGCCGTTCAACATGCGGGAGCGGTTCAATCAGCTGATTGAGCGCGAGAGCGAGATGGCGCGGAGGGGAAGGCCAGCCAGGATCATCGCGAAGTTCAACTCGCTGGAGGATCGGGATATCACGGAGCGGCTGTACGCCGCGAGCAGGGCGGGGGTCAAGATCACGCTGATCGTGCGAGGGTTCTGCTGTTTGAGGCCGGGCGTGCCGGGGCTGTCAGAAAACATCCGCGTGATGAGCGTGGTGGGGCGGTTCCTGGAGCATGCGCGCATCTTCCACTTTGCGGGTGGGCACTCGGACCCGCTGGATGGGGACTGGCTGATCAGCAGCGCGGACTGGATGTATCGCAATCTGTCGAACCGTGTGGAGGTCGCGCTGCCGGTGCGTGATAAGGAAGCGCGGGCGCGGCTGTATCGGATCATTCAGGTGCACCTGGCGGACCAGCGGTGCGCGTGGGACATGAGCGGCGACGGGACGTACGAGCGGCGTTCATCGGCGCATGTCATCGAGGCCAGCGCGGGCGTGGATGGGGCCGTGGCGCGGGAGTTTGGCACGTTTGAGGCGCTGATGCAGGATGCGGCGGGCGGCTGAGAAGTGGTCAAGTGGTCAAGTGGTCAAGTGGCTTTGGATTGGCTGAATTTCTCTTTCACTCGACCACTTTGCCACTCGACCACTCGACCACTTCTGGCCTTTCAGCTGCTTCCCTTGCGCATCTGGTCCAGCCCGGCCGGGAATGGATACGTTGGGAAGACGCCGGTGTGGCCGAAGCGCCACATGGCGGGGGCGGTGTAGACGTCGCCTCGGAAGCCGGCGTCGAACATGGTGCGGAGGACGCTTTCGAAACTTGGCTCGCGGCCGGGTTCCTTGGCGTCGGCGCTGATGAGGCGGTTGGCTTTGGCGTTGAGGAAGCTGACGGCGGCGGCGGGTTGGCGGTCTTCGCGCTCGCGGAGCATTTTGTTGACGGTGCGGAAGCCGCGGGAGAGGTCTTCGAGGGTGAAGTGGTCCTTGCCTCGCGGGCGGAGGAGGGCGAGGATGAGGAGGCGGTCGAGGTCGAACTTGAGGACGTAGGGCTCGCGGTCGCTCGCGGCGTGGACTGCGACGGAGTCCTGGAACATTTTGGCGTAGTTGGTGACGGTCTTGGCGGACCACTGGCTGGTGTTCACGAGCTCGACGAGCTGGGCGATGATGCCGTGGCTGTTGTCGGTGTCGTTGACGCCGCAGACGACGGTGCGGTAGCGGCCGTCGAGGAGATCACGCAGGAGATCCTGACCCCAGAGGATGCGAATGCGTTCGCGTCCTGAGACCTTGCCGCCTTCGCCGGGGAGGAGGGTGAGGCGATCGGGGTAGTGCTCGGGCTTGAGGATCGACTCGGCACCGTCGTCGTACAGCCGCATGCTACTGCTCATGGTGTGCTCCCTTGGTGTGGGGAGTTTACCAGAGGGAGTGGTCAAGTGGTCAAGTGGTCAAGTGGTCAAGTGATCGAGTGGCCTTCGGATCTCGCCCGGCTCTCTTTCACTCGACCACTTTGCTACTTGACCACTTGACCACTTTTCTCCTATAGGTTCGCCAGGCCGATGATCGTTGCGATGATGGCGATGAAGGCCATCATCATCGCTTCGCCGGCGACGAGGCCCGAGGCGAGGGGGATGGTGTAGGTCTCGGAGTTTCTGCGGTTGATGAGGGTCCAGATCCAGGCGATGAAGGCGCCGATGGCGAAGGAGAAGGCGTTGGAGAAGGGGAGGACCCAGGCCAAGCCGATGCCGGTGGCGGAGGGGAAGAAGGGCTTCCACTTCTTGGGCACGAGGACCTTTTCGATGAGGGGGAGGGCGACGCCGACGAGGGCGCCGATGACCAGGGCCCAGCGGGCGGAGATGGGGAGCTGGTCGATGCCGGCGGTGAGGACCTTGGCGACGGCCTCCCACTGGCGCGTGGCGGGGAGGGCGAACTTCTCAAGGGCGGCCTTGGTGGGGACCATGAGGTACCAGATGGGGACGATGGCGACGGTGCCGAAGAAGACGCCGACGAACTGGGCGAGGAACTGCTTGCGCGGGTTGGCGCCCAGGAGGTAGCCGGTCTTGAGGTCCATGAGGAGGTCGGCGGAGGAGCTGGCGGAGTTGGCCGCGATTCCGGCGGAGGCGAGGTTGGGGACGATCTGGCCGGGGTGGAAGACGGCGAACATGAGCTGCATGACTTTGCCCATGGCGCCGATGGGGGTGGTGTCGGTCTCGCCTGTGGCGCGGCTGGCAACGAGGGAGAGGACGAAGCTCATGGCGACGGCGATGAGGCCCGACCACCAGGAGATGTCGAAGGCGACGATCTGCACGATGACCATGGCGATGGTGATGGGGGCCATGCCGAGGATCATCCACATGCCGGGGACTTCGATGGCGTCGTCGGTGCCGGAGGCGGTGCCGGGCTTGCTGCCCATGAAGGCGCGGGCGACGGTGCGCCACTGGAGGGCAACGCTGGTGAGGCTGGCGAAGACCATGACGGCGGTGCCGCCCCAGAGGGACCAGTTGCGGATGCTGAAGGTGGGGCCGCCGATGGGGAGGTTCTGGATGTAGTCAGGGTTGCCGGCGTTGGCGACGTCCATCGAGGAGAGCCAGGGGCCGACGGCGAAGTAGAGGATGGCGGAGCTGACGACGAGGGAGAGGCTGATGCGCAGGCCGACGATCATGCCCGCGGCGATGAGGAGGACGGAGGTATCGAACTGGAAGCCACCGGGGCGGGCCATGGCCGTTTCGCCGGTCTTCGGGTTGGTCCAGTCGGGATAGAGGCGCGGCATGGGGAGGTCGATGGCCTCGATGATGCGCAGCGGGACGACGCGGAAGAGCTCGTCGATGTACTTGAGGGTGCCTTCGCTGGTGCGGAGGAAGCCCAGGAGTGCGCCGGCGAGGAGGCCGGCGACGAGGATGTACGCCTTGCCGACTGCTTCGGCGGACTTGCTGTAGAGGCTGCGGAGTGTCTCGGCGGCGGCGATGCCGCTGGGGAAGGGGAGCTGCTCGTGGTTGATCATCTGGCGCTTCATGGGGATGGCGAGGAAGACGCCCATGAGGCCGGTGCAGAGGGTGAAGATGGTGAGGACCCAGGGAGGCGTGATCTCCCAGGTGTACATGGTTTCGGCGGTCTTGCCCTCGGGGATCGGGGCGAGCAGGACGAGGGCGCCGAACATGGTGGCGACGGTGGAGCCTGTGGAGTAGCCCGCGGCGGAGGCCGTGGAGGCCATGCAGGCGTTCTCGAGGATGGACATGTCGGTGAGCTTGCGGCGCAGCAGCGTGTAGATGGCGATGCCGACGAGGACGCCGCCGCTGATGATGCCCAGGGCCGCGGGAAGGGCGAGTGTGTTGGCGATGAGGAGGAGGGTGCCGGAGAGGGCCATGGCGAGGCCACCCATGACGGCGGCGATGATGGCCAGGACCGTGCCGGAGAGATAGCGGAAGATGTTCCAGGAGACGAAGGAGAGGACGCAGGCGGTGATGGCGACGCCGAAGGCCCAGCCGATGGAGAGGGTGGTGTAGAGGTTGGAGGCGGACATGGCCATGCCGAGGATGCCGCCCATGAGCACCGCGCGCAGCGTGAGCTGGGGCATCTTGTCGCCCTGATAGACGTAGCGCAACCAGTGGGCGTCTTTCTCTTCGGGCGTGGCGTCGGGGGAGAGGGCTGGGATGGCGGAGGGGGGTGTTGGCGGGAGCGGCGCGTCGGTTGGGATGGCCATAGAGATGTCCAGTGGTGCGGGCGGACGGGAAGTTCCGAACCGGACAAGGTACTGGGGAATTGGGGATTGGGCAAGGGCGGGTGTTTTGACCCGGCGCGGACGGTCACCGGCGGCGGAGGTAACGCTCGAAGGCGGCGAGGGTCTTGGTGGAGACGTGGTGCTCGATGCCTTCGGCGTCGATGGCCGCGATGTCGCTGGGGACGCCCAGGGCCTCGAGGAACTGGACAACGATCTCGTGGCGCTCGCGGGATCGCTCGGCGAGGGCCTTGCCGGTATCGGTCAGGAAGATGGAGCGGTAGGGGCGGGCGGTGACGAGGTCCTCGTCGGCGAGGCGGGCGACGGTGCGGACGACGGTGACGTGCGAGACGCCCAGGCGGCGGGCGAGGTCGGTGACGCGGGCCTCGCCGGCGGAGGTGATGAGCTCGGCGATGGCCTCGACGTAGTCCTCGGCGATCTCGGTGGCGTGGGCGCGCCGGACTTCCTGATGGCGGAGTGCGGCGGCGTTGCCATCGGGAGTGGCGGGGGCGGGCTGGGCGCGCCGGGAGGGGCCAGCGGGCCGGCGCGTGGCGGGGGGGCGTGCCTTGATTGGTTTGGGAGGGGTTGGCTTGGAGGGGGGCATGGCTGAGAGATGGTACGAAAGTGTGGGAAGGTTGACAAGTTGGAGCGTGGGCCTAACGATGTAGCCGTTGCTACACTTTGGGGTTGAGGCCACATGTACGGGCTGGCCGGGTGGAGCTGCTGCTGACTTGGAGCGACGATGTACTCTCACGTGGTTGGGATGGCCTTGCGGACTGGGCTTGCGCCGCTGCTTGTGGCGCTGGTGCTGCTGCTCGCGATGGGTGGCGCGGCCTCGTGCGGGCGCGAGGCGGGTGAGGAGCCTCGCGCGGCGTACTCGAAGGAGAATCCGGCGAACGTGGTGGCGACGATCGGCATGATCGGCGATGTCGCCGCACGCATCGGGGGCGAGCGCGTGCGCGTGACGACGCTGATGGGGGCGGGCGTGGATCCGCACCTCTACAAGGCCAGCCCGGGTGACATCCGGATGCTGACGGACGCTGATCTCATCCTCTATAACGGGCTGCTGCTCGAGGGGAAGATGACGGACGTGCTTGTGAAGCTCGCGGCGAGCAAGCCGGTGGTGGCGGTGAGTGAGCGGATTCCGGAGGATCGGCTGATGCACCCGGACGGGAGCGAGGGGCACGCGGATCCGCACGTGTGGTTTGATGTGGCGCTGTGGATGATCGCGGCGGAGCGTGTGCGGGATGCGCTGATTGAGCTGGATCCTGCGGGGAAGGATGTGTATACGAGCAACGCTTCGGCGTATCTGGAGGAGATGAGGGCGCTGGATGGGGAGGTTCGGGCGAAGATCGCGGCGATCCCGGAGGGGAAGCGACTGCTGGTGACGGCGCATGATGCGTTTGGGTACTTCGGGCGTGCGTATGGCATCGAGGTGCGCGGGATCCAGGGGATCTCGACCGAGTCGGAGGCGAGCCTCAAGGACATTAACACGCTGGTGGATGATCTGGTGGCGAGGAAGGTGCCGGCGGTGTTTGTCGAGAGCAGCGTGCCACGCAAGACGATCGAGGCGCTGATCGAGGGCGCGGCGTCGCGCGGGCACGCGCTGGTGATCGGCGGCGAGCTGTTCAGCGATGCGATGGGGGCGCCGGGGACGCCGGAGGGGACGTACTTGGGGATGGTGCGGCACAATGTGGAGGCGATCGCGGGCGCTTTGAAGTAGCGCGAAAACAGAAGCGAAGAGTTCAACACGGAGGGCACGGAGGTTGGACACGGAGGGCTACGGAGGGAGAGGAGGGATTCGGAGTTGGAGACAAGACGTGGTCAAGTCGCATTGGATTTCCGGCCTTCATCACCCACTCGAGTACTTTGACACTCGACCACTCGACCACTTGGCCACTTCTCACTTCGCTGCCTCCGCTCTTCTCCGCATCTCCGCGTTCCTGCCTTTGTCCTCTCTTCCCTAGTGCCAAGTGCCTGATGCCAAGTGCCTTCTCCTCTCTTCTCTGTCTTCCTTCCTGACCCTCTGTTTTCCTCTGCGTTCAATTAGCCGCACATTCTCGGGACGGTGCAGGCCACGGATTCACACATGACGACCGACGCAGCAACATCAACGAGCCAGCAGCGTGCCGCCGGCGATCATCCCGGCGAGGTGGCCATTGAGGTGCATGACCTCACCGTTGCGTACCAGCGCAAGCCTGTGCTGTGGGATGTGGATGTGCTGATGCCGGCGCGCAAGTTGATTGCGGTGGTGGGACCGAATGGCGCGGGCAAGAGCACGCTTCTGAAGGCGATCCTGGGCCTGGTGGCACCGGCGAGCGGGCGGGTGGAGATCTTTGGACGCACGCTGGCGGAGGCTCGCCAGCTGGTTGGGTACGTGCCGCAGCGGGAGAGTGTGGACTGGGACTTTCCGATTGATGCGAAGGGCGTGGTCTCGATGGGTCGGTATGGGCGGCTGGGTTGGTTCCGGCGGCCGGGGCGGGCGGATCGCGAGGCGGCGGCGAACGCACTGGCGCGCGTCGGCATGGAGGGGTTCGCGGATCGGCAGATCAGCCAGCTCTCGGGCGGGCAGCAGCAGCGAGTCTTCCTCGCGCGAGCGCTGGCGCAGGACGCGATGTTGTACCTGATGGATGAGCCGTTTGCGGGGGTGGACGCTGCGACGGAGCGCGCGATCGTGGATGTGCTGCGCTCCCTGCGCGACCAGGGGCGCACTGTGGTCGCGGTGCACCACGATCTGCAGACCGTGCCGGAGTACTTCGATCACGTGGTGATGCTCAACATGCACCTGGTGGCGACGGGGCCGGTGGCGACGGCCTTCACACCGGAGAATCTTCAAAGGACGTACGGCGGCAGGCTGACGCTGCTGGATCAGGCGGCGGAGGCGGTGCGAAGGGCGGGGGGGTAGGAAGAGGCAAATGGCCAAATGGTCAAAGGGCTAAATTGCCAAATGAAGAACGAAGAGTCATCAACGAGTGCTGAGTGCAGATCGCACGCAATCCGCTCTGCATTTCTCCGACCCTAGTGCCCAGTGCCTAGTCCCCAGTGCCTTCCGCTCCCATGGACGACTTCCTCCGCCTCATCACCTTGCAGGACTCGAACACGCGGACCGTGCTCTTTGGGGCCGCTGCGCTTGGGCTTTCGGCCGGGGTGGTTGGTTGCTTTGCGGTGCTGAGGCGCCGGGCGCTCTTGGGGGATGCGGTCGCGCATGCGGCGCTGCCGGGCGTTTGTGCGGCGTTCCTGATCGTGGGCGATCGCTCGATGCCGGCGTTCCTGCTTGGTGCGCTGGTCTTTGGCGCGCTCGCGGTCCTGTGCATCTCCGCGATCCAGCGTGCGACGCGCGTGAAGGCCGACGCGGCGATCGCGATTGTGCTCGCGACGTTCTTTGGGCTTGGCATCGTGATGAGTCAGCGGATCATGGCCGATCCGACCGGCGGCAACCGCGCGGGGCTGGACAGCTTTCTGTTTGGCAAGGCCGCGAGCATGGTCCGGGCCGATGCGATGCTGATCGCGAGCGTCGGGCTTGTGGTGGTGCTCACGGTTGCGATGTTCTTCAAGGAGCTGAAGCTGCTCGCGTTTGATCGCACGTTCGCCGCGGGGATCGGGCGGCCGGTGGGCGCGATGGATCTCGCGCTGATGCTGCTGATCTGTCTCGTCACGGTCATTGGCCTGCCCGCGGTTGGAGTGGTGCTGATGGTCGCGCTGCTCGTGATTCCCGCGGCGGCCGCGCGGTTCTGGACCGAGTCGCTGGGCGTGATGCTCATCATCGCGGGCGTGGTCGGCGCGCTCAGCGGCGCTCTTGGCACGGGCGTGAGCGCGGTGGCGGAGGGCGTCTCGGCCGGGCCGGTCATCGCGCTCGCGGCGGCGGCGATGTTCACGCTCTCCATGCTCGTGGCGCCGCAGCGCGGGTTGATCGCGTCGTGGCATCGCGCACGCACGCTCCGCCGGCGCATCCTGCTGGAGAATCTGCTGAGGGCCTTGTATGAGCTTGATGAGGCCGCGCACAGGAACCAGAGCGATGGACGTGAGGGCGAGCTCGCGCTCAAGCGTTCATGGACGCCATCGCAACTCTCGCGCGCGATCGCGCGTGCAAGGCGGCTGGGCCTGATCGAGCCCGGTCGCGGCACCATCACGCTGACGCAGGCCGGCGCGACCGCCGCGGCGGGGATCGTGAGGCGACATCGCCTCTGGGAGCTCTTCCTGATCGAGCAGGCCGCGATCGCGCCGGATCACGTGGATCGAGATGCGGACGCGATCGAGCACGTGCTGCCGCCAGACCTGCTCGCGCAGCTCGAGGCAAGATTGATGGAGCTCGGCAGGCAACCCAGGCCCGTGCCACCATCGCCGCACGCAATCTCACCGTTTGACAAGGCGGGGGCGCTGGGGTGAGGCAAGCAGGCAAGCAGGCAAGCAGGCAAGCAGGCAAGCAGGCAAGCAGGCAAG
>JBBASU010000030.1:0-38196 GCA_040399065.1 Phycisphaerales bacterium
GACGACCCGTGAGGATCGAAAGTGCGACGGCGGCGTATGCGAGGAGCAGCGGAGCTTGGAGCCAGCGTGCGATGCCGCCGGCTCCCAGCGCGAGCGCGAGCCAGCAGACGATCGCTCCCACGCCTGATGTTGCAATCGCGACGGTGGCGATCAGGAGCGCGCCGGCCTGCGCAATCATGGCGGCACCGAGCCGCTCGCGATCGGTGCGGGGCACGTCGATCATGAACCTGAGGTGGCTTGCGAGCATGAGACCGAGCGCTGTTGCTCCACCAAGCCCCGCGGCGGGCGCGAGCCAGTCGGGCACGGTCCCCCACTCACGAAGCACGAGAACGCCGAGACCCACGGACCAGACGGTGGTGCTGATCGAGGCGGCGATGGGACGCCAACGCGGCCACTCGCCCATCCACTTCTGAGGTGCCTGGTTGGCGAGTCCACGGAGGGAGGTAGACCACCAGAGCTCGAAATGGACCATGCCCCAGACCAAGAGGAGGAACGCGGTCGCGGCTGGTTCATGGCCGCGGGGGGCGGATGTGGCCCAGGCGCCGCCGAGCAGGATGACGCCCCACCACGCGACAGACCGGAGCAGCGTGAACGTTCCGCCCAGCCATCCCGAGAGCGCCAGCCCCACCGCGAGCAGCGCGAGCAGGTACATCGGCATGATCCAGGGACTGGGTGACGACCCGCCTATGAGGATCGGCGTCATGAAGCCCGCGATGAGCGAGACAACGCCCACGATGCTGAGGCGCGCGTGGGCGGAGATCGCAACACCGAACGCGGCGGTGAGCGCGAGCAGCATGAACGCGGGACCTTCGGCAACAAGGTCGTAGAGACGATGCGCGGAGAAGACGCTGGCGTAGACGATGCCGACTCCCGCGGCGAAACTGCCCGCGGCGGGCCAGGGGCCAAGGCGACGACGCAGGACTTCGCCCACACCGACAAGGGAGAAGCCAAAGCCCGCCGCGAGCATGCAGCGCCAGACCGGCGGCATGCGCAGGAGTCCTTGCTGGTACGCCCAGAGGAGCGCGAAGGCGACGCCCGCGACGAGCATCAGGGCCCCCACCACTGCGAAGCCGATGCCGACGATCTTTTCGAATGAGGGACCTTGGAGGGCCGTCGTGGCGGGCAAGTGGGCGGATCTCGCCGCAGGAACCGGGGCAGTTGACCTGGCGGAGTCGTTTGGAGCGATGTTCAGCGTGAGCGGCGGCGGCAGCGGGACCGCCGGCGATGCCGCGATGGTCGGGCGCGAAGGGGCGGGCACGGGAACTGCCGGAGGCGTCTGGCTTGCGAACTGGCGCTGCCGCTGGAAGAGGGGAAGCGTAGAGAGCGTTCGTTCGAGGTCGTCGAGACGGTGCTCAAGCGTGGCCAGCCGTGCGGCCAGCGCGTCTGTTGCGGCGGGCTCAGGATTCGGGGACTGGTTCGGATCGCTGGACATGGTTGAGCTCCGGCGGTGCTAGTGAACACTAACACACGGATTGATCAGAGTCAACCCGGCAGGGCCCATGCGTTATCGGCGGCGTTTGGGGCTAGAAGTTTGGCGTCGGCGGCCTGTAAGCATTGAGGTTGATGGACCGGAACCACTCGATGGTGCGAGCCAGCCCTTCACGCAGCTGGACCTTGGGCTCCCAGTCCAGGCGTGCCTTCGCGAGAGAGATGTCGGGCTGGCGCTGGGTCGGGTCGTCGGCCGGGAGGGGCTTGTAGACGATGCCGCTCTTGGAGCCTGTGAGCTCGAGCACCTCGTGGGCGAGTTCCTTCATCGTGAACTCGTACGGGTTGCCGAGGTTGACGGGCCCGACGAAGTCGTCGGGGGCGTGCATCATCCGGACCATGCCCTCGATGAGATCATCGACGTAGCAGAAGGACCGGCTCTGTTCGCCGGTGCCGAAGAGCGTGATGTCCTCGCCGGCGAGGGCCTGGCGGATGAAGTTGCTGACGACGCGTCCGTCGAAAGGATGCATGCGTGGTCCGTACGTGTTGAAGATACGGATGACGCGGATGTTGACGCGGTGGGCGCGGTTGTAATCGAAGAAGAGGGTCTCGGCGGCACGCTTGCCCTCGTCGTAGCAGGCGCGTGGGCCGATGGGGTTGACGTTGCCGCGGTAGCTCTCGGGTTGCGGATGGACCTCGGGATCGCCGTAGACCTCGCTGGTGGAGGCCTGGAGAACCTTGGCGCGGCAGCGCTTGGCCATACCCAGGACGTTGATGGCGCCCATGACGCTGGTCTTCATGGTCTTGATGGGGTTGTACTGGTAGTGGCCCGGTGCCGCGGGGCAGGCGAGATTGTAGATGTGATCAACTTCGAGCCAGAGCTGGTGGGTCACGTCGTGACGGATGAACTCGAAGTTGGGCTTGCCGAGCAGGTGCGTGATGTTGAGCTTCTGACTCGTGAAGAGGTTGTCGACGCAGATGACGTCATGACCCTGGTTCACGAGGCGATCGCAGAGATGCGAGCCGAGAAAGCCAGCGCCGCCGGTCACGAGGATGCGCTTGAGTGTGTGGGGCATGTGAATCTCGCTCGGAAGTTCGGCGGGTGTTGCGTCCCGCGGCGTTCGGGTGATCGGACTATGGCGTGGTAGGGGAGACGTGCGTGGCTCGGAGATGCCGGGCGTACGAGACGATGCCATCGGCGGGATTGACGCGGGGACTCCAGCCCAGTCCGGATTGTGTGAGGCTCATGTCCGCGCAGGTCCAATCCTGATAAAAGGCGCGGATTGACGCGGGCATCTCGAAGTAGTCCGTCGGTAGAGTGTGCTCGTCGAGCCCCAGGCCAGTCCTGACAGCACCGATGATCTCGCGGAAGCTCGTTGCCCTGCCTGAGCCGAGGTTGTAGATGCCGGGCTTTACAGGCGTAACAGGTGTGACAGGTGTACCACGTGGGCGGAGGCCCGCGGCGTGGATCGTGCAGTCAACAACATCATCTACGTGCACCTGGTCGCGAGCCTGGCTTCCGTCGGCAAAGAGACGTGGGCACTTGCCCGCGAGGAGCTGCTGCGCAAGCTGGAAGGCCATGCTTGCCATCTTGCCCTTACGGGACTCACCGGGGCCGAAGACGTTGAAGTAGCGGAGGCCGACGACGTGTGCCGCGGGGTGGGCCGCGGTGAGGCGGTGGTGCTCACACTCCATCAGCCACTTGCTGAAGCCGTAAATGTTGTTTGGCTTACCCGCGGCGGTCACCGGGAAGGGCGTGCGGGACGCCATCTCAGGTGGCGAGCCGTAGGTCGCGGCTGACGATGCGTACACAAGGCGTGTTCCGAGGAGTGCGCACTCCAGGAGCAGGCTGCCGGGCTTCTCGGCGGAGAAGCCGCCGAGGTTGGTTGAGAGCATGTGCCGCTCATCGAGGACTGTGGTGTCGGTGATGGCCCCGAGGTGGAAGATGGCGGCGGGACGAAGGTGGCCGAGGATGCTGCGCCAGTCGATCTCCCCCACTGCCTGAGCGATCCACTCGCCGGAGAAGGGGGCGACACCTCGGCGTTCGCAGGCCTCGATCACGTTCGCAAAGGACCCCGACATGCACGGATCAACGACCACCACGCGAGCGGCGGGGTCGCGCCGGAGCAGTTCGGCGACGACGTTAGATCCAACGAAACCAGCGCCGCCGGTCACGATGTAGCAGGGATTGGTGTGTGCGAGGGTCATGATGGGCTCGATTGGCGCGTGACGTGCGAGTCGTGAATGATGCGAGTAACGTTCGAACTATCGTGGCGGCGGAGCCGGCCCGGTTGCGGGCGGAATCACAAGCACCTGGCCGATCGCAAGATCATCGGGCGAGGCGAGCAGGTTGCGGTTGGACTCAAAGATGAGGGTCGTGTTGGCCTGCGTTCCGTACATCTTCTGCGAGATGCGAGAGAGCGTGTCGCCCGCGACCACGGTGTAGCTGCGTGGCTTGTCGTAGTTGATGGAGCCCGGCGCGGGCGTGACTGGCGTGACAGGACTGCTGGGTACGGCTGGCTTGCCCTGGATGTTCTCCGGATCCTTGGGCACGCGAATGACGCGGCCCGGCCGGAGGCGTGAGGGATCGATGAAGGGGTTGGCCCTTGCGATGTCGTTGGCGTGACGGGTGCTGCCGAAATAGCGCCGTGAGATCGAGCCGAAGGTCTCGCCTCGCTCGACGGTGTGCTCGATGAACTCTGGTGGCGTGACGAGCGGTGCGGGGACAGGCGTGCGGGATGGCTCGTCCTGGGGAGCGGGCCCGGGCGGCTGGGGGACGGGAAGTGGCCGGGCCTGCTCTGGCTGCGGCACCTCGCGGCGGGGCGCGGGCAGCTGGTCAACGTCCGATGCATTCTGATCAGAGTCGGCCGCAGAGTCGGCCTGGGCGAAGGAGATGCGTGGCTCGCTGGGCCACCACCAGTAGACGCAGATCCACAGGACCACGAGGGCCAGGACACCCGCGGCCGTTCTGCGAACCGAGTCGTTCATGGCTGGTGCGTGTCCTTCTGGCCGCGGGCGTGAAAGGGTCTGGAATTCCCGAGTATGTTACATTATATTAAATCGCATTACATCAGGTCGTTGCGATCGACTTGGTCTCTTCAGAGGTCTCGAACTCGCTTGTGCTCTTGCGCGACCAGACGATCGGGGCCGCAACGGCGACCGAGGAGTACGTTCCGACGATCAGCCCGGCGAGGAGGGCAAAGGCAAATGCCCGCATTCCTTCGCCGCCGACGACGTAGAGGATGATGCAGGAGGCGACGGTCGTGGTGCCGGTGATGATGGTGCGGGAGAAGGTCTGGTTGATGGAAGCGTTGATGACGGAGCGTGTGGCGTGCGGGAGCTTGCCACGGTTCTCGCGGATGCGGTCCATGACGACCACTGTATCGTTGAGGGAGTAGCCTGCGATGGTGAGAAGGGCCGCGACCATGTTGAGGTCGATCTTGAAGGGGAGGAGGCCGATGCTCCTTGCGAAGCTGGCCGTGCCCTCGAAGTCATACAGGATCTCGCAGAGCGCGATGAGTCCGACCACGGTGAGCACATCGTGGACGAGGGCCACGACCGCAGCGAGGGAGTAGCGGGGCGTCTTGAAGCGGATCCAGATGTAGATGCCGATGCCTACGAAGCTCAGCACCGCGGCCTTGATGGCGTTCTCGGCGAAGGTCCGAGCGACGGATGATGTGAAGTTGTTGACGCTGGCGGGAGTGGTCTCTCGGGTGAGGGCCTCTCGGACGAGCGCCCACTCTCGAAGCTTGAGGTCCTGCTCCCAGCGGGCTTCGTTCTCAAAGACGCTGGCCCCCTCGGCTCGAACCAGGAGAACCGCGGTCTTCACTGACTGCTCAGAGCCTTCGAGCACCACGACCTCACGATCGCGAGAGAGCGTGTCGGAGAACTCCGCGCTGTTTCGGGCCGTGTTGAGACGTTCGGTCAGTTCCTGGATCGTGGGTGCCGGGGAGATGTTCTCGATCAGCACTGCAACACCGCCAAGGAAGGGGGCGACGGGGTTGCGGAACGCCGGGCGGTCGATGTTGTCGCCAAGCTCTCGCTTCTCGATCGCGAAGGCGGGGATCTCTCGAAGGGCTGTGGCTTCGGAAGAAGTGAACTCCAGCGGCGGCTTGAGATCGAGCTTGTCCGCGAAGCTGTTGCGGACCGCACCGAGCACGGCGCTGGCGTTCTCGGCGGTGGTCTTGATGCTGAACGTGTCGGAGGTGACACCATCGGCGCGAGGGTCGATCGGAAGGACCTCGGCGTCGCGCAGGAGCCTGAGCTCATCACCCTCGGGGGCTGCGTTGGCGATAGCGTTGACGCGCTCCTGAACTTCGGAACGCTCCATCGTGATTCGTTCGCCGGTCGCGGGGTCCTGACGGAGGCTGAGCGTGACCTGTGTGCCGCCGAGGAATTCGTTGTCGAGCATCTTCTCGCCGCGCACGAACACGAGGCTAAGCCCGAGCAGCACGTACACCGCTGAGATGAAGAAGAAGACGTACCGAAGACGCATCCAATCAATGTTGGGAGTGAGGAAGCGCTGCACCGCAGGGAAGCTCATCGGGAGCATCGAGGCCATGAACGAAGAGGGAGCCAGCAGGGTGGTCAGGCGTGTTGGCTCGGCCCAGCGCCAGCCAGCCGCGACGAGCAGGTTGAAGACAAGGCGAGAAATGACGAGCGCGGCGATGAGCGTCGAGACCACGCCGATGCCCATCGTGATGGCGAATCCACGGATCTCGGGTGTTCCGAACCCGTACAGCGCGAGACAGACGATCAGGTTGGTGATGTTCGAGTCAACGATCGCGGAGAGGGCCTTGTCGAAGCCCAGTCGAACGGAGGTCTTCATGTCCGCGCCGCGACGGAACTCCTCACGCATGCGCTCGTAGATGAGGACGTTGCTGTCCACGGCCATGCCGAAGGTCAGGATCACGCCGGCGATGCCCGGCATCGTGAACGACGCCTTCGCGAGCGACATCGCTCCCAGGATGAGGATCGAGTTGGCCACCAGTGCGATCACCGCAACCATCCCGAAGCCGAAGTAGTAGAGCACCATGAAGATGGTGACGGCGATGGCGGAGAGGATGCCCGCCCTGAGCCCCATGCGGAGATTGTCGGCACCAAGCTCGGGACCGAAGGTGGACTCGGAAATGGGCTCGGGAACCAGCTTGGCCTGCAGGCTGCCACCGGAGAGGACGCGGACGACGTATCTGATGTCTTCCTGCGAGAACTTGCCGGTGATCTGGCCCGTTGAGCTGATCTCGCTGTTGAGGTTGGGCGCCGTGTAGACCTGATCGTCGAGCAGGATCGCCATCTTGTCGCCGATGTGGTCACGCGTGAGCGCGCCCAGCAGCGGCGCGCCAGATGTGGACATCGTGAAGTTGATCGCCGGCCGTCCGAACTGATCGACGCCGCCGGTCGCTTCCACACGCCAAGCGCCGTCGGCGGGCGTCAGACGGGTGTTGCGCGTGTCCCATGAGAGCATGTAGAACTGGCCGTTGCGGCTCTCGACGGTGTAGCCGCGGGTGCGGAAGAACTCGCGGGCGTTGTCGTCGCTGGCGAGGACGAACTCAAGCTCCGCCTTGCTGTCGACCCAGGTCTCGACATCGTTGATCTCGAACCAGCGGGCGTCGTTGGCGCGGACGTTCTTGGCACCCACCTCGCGCAGCTCGGTACGCAGGCGGGCCTCCTCGGGGTGCTGGCCGGGATCGACCGTGATTCGGAAGGTCAGAACACCCGCGCCCTTGAGGATTCGCTTGAGGTCGGCCGGATCGTCGAAGCCGGTTCGCTCGGCGGCGTACGCGTCGAAGAGGCCGATCAAACGGTCGATCTCAGCGATCGACTCAGCGTCGGGGTACTGGGCCTTGAGCCGTGCGACGGCCTGATCCCGCGGGCTGGGCAGGTCCACCATCACGCGGTTCTCGTCGGCCATGCGGCGGCTGCGCTTGCTGGCGAAGGCGGCGGCACGGATGTCCTCCGCCGCGAGGGCCGTACGCATCACGTTCCTGCGAGCGTCGGCATACGCCTTCTCCGCATCGGCCGCGGCGGCCAGGAGCTGGACCGATGGCGAGGTGCCCGCATCACGAACGGCCTGCATCGCTGCCTGGAGCGCGTCGTAGGCGGTTGCGGCGCTGCGCAGGTTTGCAAGGCGCACCGCACTTCCCGCACTGAGCTCTGTAAGAGCCTGATCCCGCTCTGAGGCCGGGCGACGCACGGCGAGATCGACCCTGTTCTCGGTGACCTGGGCCTTGCCGAGCTTCACCAGCTCAGCCTCAAAGGTGCGGCGCAGGGCCTTCACGCGCTCACTGGGCAGCGGCATCGAGATCTCGATGCGGTCGCGACCCTGTTGGACCATGGAAACCTCAAGCACGCCGTCGGGATCGACGCGCTCCTTCAGGATCTCGATGGTCTGAGGGATGATCTCGTCGGGGTTCTCGCCCGGATCGACCTGGATCGCGTAGACCAGACTGGCGCCGCCCCGGAGGTCCTTGCCCAGACGCAGGTTCTTCTCGGGTGGGAGCGTGACGTAGATCGCCCCGGTAAGGAGGAGAAGAACGATGAACAGGGTTCTGAAGTTGTTGCGCATGTGCTAGATCGCGTGCTGAATCGCGGCGAGACAGAGGGGAGGAGATGCCGGAAATCGTTGGCTGATTATGATGAACGGCGGGCGATCAGACCGAGGCCTTCGCCCCGGACTTGCTCTCTTGCTTGGAGTCAGACTTGGAATCGGGCTTGCTCTCAACCGAGCCGGAGGCCTTGGCCGAGTTGATCACCGCAGCGACGGCCGACTTGGCAAAGCGGATGCGTCCTTCCTCGACGCGAATCACGATGTCCTCATCGCCGACTTCCGCCACGGTGCCGATGATGCCGCCGAGCATCTGCACCTTGTCGTGCTTCTTGATGGAGGAGACGAGCTCCTCCTTCTTCTTCTTCTCCTTGCGGCCCGACATGACACTGAAGATGATCATGACGACCAGCATCATGGGCAGGAGCCAGAAGATCATGTCCATTCCGCCCCCCGGACGCGCGCCAGACGGGGGCGGGATCGTGCCCTGTGCAGTCACGCTGCCCGGGAGTGGTGCCGCAGCGTTTCCGGTGGGCTGGGCTGAGCCGACCGAGATCGGATCCGCAAAGGCGGGCGCGGCGCCAGCCTGAGGGGTCGTTTGCGGGACGGCTTGGGCCGGGATCAGGAAAAGAATGGAGGCCGCGGGGGAGAGGTCGTTCATCGAATGTCTTCTCTATCTGGCCATGGCAGTCGCTGGCCTTGGTTGCGTGCTTGTACGGTTGGTCGCGTGCTTGTTCCGTTAGTTGCGTGTCGAGATCAAGTGCGGAGGTTCGTTGCTGCGGACCTGATCGGCATTCGGGCTTAAGACATCTACTGCCACCAACCCCAGCAGGATCGCAGCGATTTCGACCAGATCGGTCGCTGCGGGGTCAGCCGCGGTTCAAAGGAAGGAAGAACTCAAACCGAAGGCGCGGCCGCCACCGGCCACCGGGCCACGAGCCCGGTCCAGTCATCACTTCCAACCACAGACCGAACGTCGGCCATGAATCGCTGGAAGTGGCGAAGGTTATGCAGGGTCACCAAGATCGGTCCGAGCATCTCCTCCACCATGAACAGATGCCTGATGTACCCGCGCGTGAAGGGGGCCCTGCCGGGCGTTTCCCAGCCGTACCGGCCCGGATCGCAGGCGTGGCAGTCGCAGCCGGGCTCGATCGCCCCTTGGTCCTGGGCGTACTTGGCGTTTCGCAGCCGGATCTGGCCCAGCCGCGTGAAGGCGTTGGCGTTGCGTCCGTTCCGTGTGGGCAACACGCAGTCGAACATGTCAACGCCCGCCCGGACAGCCTCGAGCAGGTCCCGCTCGTACCCCACGCCCATCAGGTACCGGGGTCGATCAGCGGGGAGGAGTAACGCCGTGTGGCGAACGACGCGGGCGATGTCCTCTGGCGACTCCCCCACCGCAACGCCACCGATGGCGTAGCCGGGGAGATCGATGTTGGCGATGCGCTCGGCACACCAGGACCTGCGAGCAAGATCGGTGCCGCCCTGCACGATGCCGAAGAGTGACTGCTCATGCGGCCTCTGGTGAGCGAGCTTGCAACGCTCCAGCCACCGCACCGTGCGCTCATTGGCGATCTCAAGCCGCTTTTCGTGGTCATAGACGCCCTTGCGAGCGTCGCGCCGGACTGCCGCGGCGAGACGCGGATCTGTCGAGGCCCGGGGGCCTGACGTGGCGTCTGATTCGCTGTCGCCCTCTGCGGGCTGATCCGCGGCTCTGGCCGAAGGCGGGCAGTCATCAAAGGCCATCATGATGTCTGGGCCCAGCATGTTCTGCACTTCGATGGCGCGCTCGGGCGTGAGACGGACCATGCTCCCATCAATGTGCGAGCGGAACGTCACCCCGTCATCATCCACCGCGTTGGCATCGGCGAGCGAATAGGCCTGATAGCCGCCGGAGTCCGTGAGGATCGGCCCGTTCCAGTTCATGAAGCGGTGCACGCCGCCCATGGTCCTGATGAGCTCCGGCCCCGGGCGCAGGAGCAGGTGGTACGTGTTGTTGAGCAGGATCTGCGAGCCCGTCTGCCGCACGAGCTCGGGGAGGATGCCCTTGACGCTCGCACGCGTTCCGACGGGCATGAACGCGGGCGTATCGAAATGGCCATGCAGCGTCTCAACGCGCCCGAGCCGCGCGCCGCACTCACGCGACTTCGCGGAGATCGTGAAATTCAGGGCGCTCTTCATCGCACTGTTCATCGCTCAGTGCGTCCGCCCGCGCGAGCTCGCTTCCAACGCGTCACGCGCTCGAGCGTGGCGCGTTCCTCGTCGTTGAGCCCCTCGGAACCGACTTCCTTGACGCGAGCGAGCACACGATCAAGATCACGGTCCACGGCGGCTTCCTCTGCGTCAATCGATGCTCCCGGCGTGGTCGACACTCGTGCGGTCGCGGGCCCACCACCATCATCACGCACAAGCCGCAGTTTGCCCCGAGGCCCGGCGCGACGCGAGTCCGTGAAGACATCAAAGAAGTCACGAAGCAGGTGCGAGTTGCGGATGAAGAAGTAACCGGCGAGTGCACCGCCGATGTGGGCTGCCTCGCCGCCAGCGTTGCGCGTTCCGAAGAAGAGCGACGCGAATGAGATTCCCACGTACGCATACGCCATCGTCCGCATCTTCAGCGGCACCGGAGGCAGGATCAACTGCACGACCGTGTTGGGCGCGATCTTCGCGCACGCCATGATGACGCCAAAGACGCCCGCAGAAGCACCGACCAGCGGCGTCCGAATGTCGTTGAAGAGCAGCCCGGGAAGCTTCAGAAACTGCCCGAGCAGATTCAGGATCAGATAGAGGAACGCTCCGAAGACTCCGCACGTCAAATAGAACGCGACGTACTTCTTCGGGCCAAGATGATCCTCGACCATGGCACCGAACATGTACAGGCCCAGCATGTTGAAGAAGATGTGCGTGACGTCGGCGTGCAGGAACTGGAACGTCAGGAACCGCCAGAACTGGATGCCGCCATCCCACGTCGCTGCGTGAAAGGTCGAGAAGTGTCCGAGCTCAAAGAGCATCCTGCTCGGCTGCATCATCACGCCGATCACAAAGACCGCGATGTTGATCGCGATGATCCACGTGTTGGCACTGAGGCCAAGGTAGCCCATGCCGCCGCGGCGGCCGAAGCCTTGTGACTCGTTGCGGAGATAGTCGCGATCGTGCATGCCCATCGTGTCTGCTGTGCTCCGGTGCAAGGCACAAAGAAAACTTCGGATCGTTCAGTGCGCGATCCGCGGACGCGACCGGGAGAACCCGGTCCGTCCGAACGCCGCGATCCTATGCGAACCGAAAGGGGTCAATCGCGGCGAGGGCAACGCGGACTCAAGAACCGCGACGACGCTCGGTCTCCCGGGCAAGGAACTTCCGCTCCTCGTCCGTCAGCGACTGAAGCCCGCCGCCGCTGATCT
This sequence comes from Phycisphaerales bacterium, assembly GCA_040399065.1. GTDB lineage: Bacteria > Planctomycetota > Phycisphaerae > Phycisphaerales > UBA1924 > JBBASU01. The sequence continues at coordinate 11,365 of JBBASU010000030.1, forward strand.
TTGCGAGGATGACGTCGAGGTCCATCTTCACGCTTGAGGCCTCATTCATTGCCGTGCCCCGCGCGGCCGTATCGACTGACTCATCGGAGTCTGAGCCGCGATTGCCCACGTCTCCCGGTCCGGCCTTTCGCACGCCGCCCGCTCCGGGACCCGCGCCGCCAGAAGTGCCGCCCGGAGCCGGGCGTGCCCCAGCGGACCCACCCGGTCCTCGCCCCGGTCGGGTCGGGCGTGACGCATCCGCCCCGCTCACCCCACTACCTCCCCGTGATGCCTTCGATCCTCCGCCCGACCCCACGCGAAGCTCCTCGTCCTCCAAGCCATCCGAACCGGTAGCCGAACGCGAGCTAGAACGAGTCAGAGGGTCCGCCATGAATGCCAGGCGTCGGTGCTCAAGCCAAGTCGCAAGCGCGCCCACTGCCGCGACGGCGATCATGCGCGTCTGATCGAGGGTACCCGCGACAACCAGCAACGCCAGCGCGGTGACAAGTCCGACGCGCAGCACAACCGCTGAGGCCGCGGCCATCCCACTCTTTCGCCGCGTGACGGCCATCACGATGCGCCCAAGATCAAAGGGGAGCATCGGCAGCAGTAGGTTGAGCGCGAGCACGATCGCATTCGCGTAGTAGAACCACCACGCGAGGACCTGCGCGGGCGAACGCAACTCCGCGGCCGTGACGCGAGGCGACATCGGATCAAAGAGCAGCGTCGTCACCGGCGCACCGGCCAGAATCACTATCGCCGCCGCGGGAAGCACGAGCAGAAGCCCCGCGCCGATCCCGCCAAGCTCTGCCGCAATCGTCCGCCTCACACCCAGCGGCGCGGCGGAAGTCAGCCCTCCCAGCGGCCACACCATCGCCTCCAGCACATCGCTCCGCTCCTTGCCACCATCCAGACCCTCACTCCCCGCGCGAGCGCCAAGCCACCTCGCGAGGAGCGCCCGAGCGACTTCACGCATCATCGAAGCCACCAGCAGGCCCAGTACGAGGCTCGCCGCGTGGATTAGCCCGAGGTTGCCGCGAGGAAGCCACGCGACCATCTCCGCCCCGATCCAGAGGATCACAATGGCGTGGATTCCCACGCTGATGCCGCCAAACCGAAAGAGAGGCACGCCCCACCGCAGCGGGTCCTCGCCGCCAAAGGGCAGCTGCACCGCAGAGCGGTCCGCCCTGTAAGGCAGTTCGCTGCGATCCCGACCCGGGCCTGGTCCCTGCTTCAGTCGCACCGTCATCCTCCAACACATCGCCGCACTGGATGGGCCGCTAGCTGATACGCCCCCGAGCCCTTTGCATTTCATCGCTCATCCGGTCTTGATCAACCCACGCCGCTGGCAGAGCATCAGGAGCATCATCGATTTCGCATCCGTCATCTCGCCGGACTCAATCATCCCAAAGACCCTGGACGGCTCCATCTCCTCGACCTGGATCCTCTCATCGACCTCCAGCGACTGCTGGGTTGGTGCAAGTTCCCGGGCCAAGTACGCGTGCATCAACTCATCCGCCAGACCCGGTGCGGGGTGAAACCGGCAGATGGGCTCCAGGGTTGCAGCGACAAAGCCAGTCTCCTCTTCAAGTTCCCTCGCGGCACAGACTTTGGGATCCTCACCCGGGGTCATCGTCCCAGCCGGTAGTTCCCAGAGCCATGCTCCCAGCGACAGGCGGAAATTGCGGATCATCACGATCTTTTCGCGTCCCGGCTCGCCTCGCAGCGGCAGCACAATCACCGAGCCCGGGTGGCGGATCGCCTCGCGGGCGAAGACCTGCCCCGAGGGCGAAACTCCGCTGACCATCTCAAGGTCGAACTTCGCACCACGATGGATCAGCCGGCGGGTCGGCGACGACATCGACGGGCCAGCGCCCCCAGCCCTGTCCCCAGCTTGCGTGAGAGAGGAAGTAACAGCGGGACCTGAGGGTGGTATCTGTGCCGACGGATTCTCGTGCGTCATTGGAGTACCCTTCGCGAATCTTGCCGCGGATACGCCGCCCCGGGACGGTCCCGTGATGCATCCTCATCTGCCCGACGCTGACCCCGACGCCCACTGACGTACACCCACGCTCGATCTGGCTCTCAACGCAAGATTCTAGGGAAGAAAGCCGCGTATGCCCGCCCAGATCGGACCCAGCATGCCTGAAGCACCAATTGGGTCCCCCGACAGACCTCGCGACAGGAGCGCGACGGACACGGTTGTCAGTCTCGTGGGTGTGCGAAAGAGCTTCGGCCCCCAGATCGTCCTTGATGGCGTTGACCTCAGCATCCAGCGGGCCCGAACCACCGTCGTGATGGGTCCATCCGGCTGCGGCAAGAGCGTCATGCTCAAGCACATCGTTGGCCTGCTCCGGCCCGACGCTGGTGAGGTCTGGTACGAGGACAAACGCGTCGACAGACGCTCCGAGACCGAACTCTTCCCAATCCGCCTCGAGGTCTCGCTCGTCTTCCAGATGGGCGCACTCTTCGACTCCATGTCGGTCATGGAGAACATCGAGTTTCCGCTCCTGGAACAGACGCGACTCTCACCCGCCCAGCGCCACGCCCGCGTCCGCGAGGCCCTCGAAACCGTCGACCTCTCCGGCGTTGAAGAGAAGCTCCCCTCACAGCTCTCCGGCGGCCAGAAAAAGCGTGTCGCCCTCGCCCGCGCCATCGTCCTCCGCCCGAAGGTCGTCCTCTACGACGAGCCAACCACCGGCCTCGACCCCATCCGGTCCGACGGCATCAACGAACTCATCATCAAGCTCCAGCGAACCATGCAGGTCACCAACATCGTCGTCACCCACGACCTCACCAGCGCCCGAAAGGTCGCCGACCGCGTCGTCATGCTCCTGGGGGGCAAGGTCGCGGCCGACGGCACCTTCGAAGAGCTGGAGCGCAGCCCCGACCGACGCGTGCAACACTTCCTCAAGGGCCAGTACGACCGCTCCGACGACGCCGCCCTCACCGCGAAAGAGATCGAGGGCAAACGCCAGAACACGCTCCAGTAAGCTCCGCTTCTCGCTCTCCACTCCGCAACTACCTTTCCCGACCGCCACCGTCCCGCCAACCTTGAGGCCCCGATGAACAAAGGTCTGATCCGCGATTTCCTGGTTGGTTTGACCGCCCTGCTCGGCGTTGGTGGCCTGGTCATCACGCTGATGCTCGTCGGTGAGCTTGGTCGCCTCAAGGGCGGTCAGTACACCTTCGTCGTCATGATGACCAACTCCGCCGGCATCACCGACACCAGCCCCGTCACGCTCAACGGCGTGCGCGTCGGCCATGTGCGCGAGCTGCGCGTGCGTCCCCTCCCCGCCACCGGCGCCGAGATTGAGATCCGCGTTCGCGAGGGCGTCACAATCCCGCGGGCCGCGCGTGTCTCCATCAACAGCAGCTTCGTCGGCGACGGCTCACTCGAGTTCAGCGTTCCACAGGGCCTGACCGACGCTCAAGCCACCGACATCATCCGTGCCAACGACGTCTTCGACGCGGGCAGCCCTCTGACCATGTTCGGCCGCATCGAAGATGCCATCAGCGGCCCCATCGCCCGCTTCGGAACCGCCGTCAAGAAGTTCGAAGACTTCGCCGACACCTACATCGCCGTGGGCGAGCGCATCAACGAGATGCTCGAGCCCCGCACGCTCGAAGAAGTCGCGCAGGGCAAGCCCGCCAACATCCGCAGCACCATCGCGCGCCTCGATCAGTCCATCGCCGCGGCCAACGTCTGGCTCGAAGACGAAGCGCTCCAGACCCAGATTCGCGACACCATCGCCAAGGCCCCCAAGGTCATGGACGAAGTCTCCGCCCTCACCCAGACCTGGCGTCAGACCGCCCAGGACCTCAGCAAAACCAGCGCAGGCGTCGACACCAGCGTCGAGAAGATCACACAGCGCCTCGACGAAATCTCCCTCCAGACCCTCACCATGCTCCGCACAGCAGAGAAGGCAGCGGGCGAGATGGCCGCCACACTCGAAACCGCCCGCAGCGGCCCCGGCACGATGGGCCAGCTCATGCAGAACCCCGACCTCTATCGCTCCCTCAAGGACGCCAGCGACCGCCTCAACAAGACGCTCGAGGAAGTGCAGTTGATGGTGGAGCAGTTCAAGGCCGAGGGCGTGCCGCTGAAGCTGTGAGCAACGATGTCGCCTGCCCGCGCAGAAAAAACCCGCCACAGAGCGGCGGGTCACACATGCATGTCCCTTCGAACCTCGCTTACTTCCGCCACCACGTCCCGCTCCCGAAGACCGCCGCCTCGCCGAGGTCCTCTGCGATCCGGATCAGCTGGTTGTACTTCGCGTTGCGGTCGCTGCGGCAGGGGGCGCCCGTCTTGATCTGGCCGCAGTTGGTGGCCACCGCGATGTCCGCGATGATCGAGTCCTCGGTCTCGCCCGAGCGGTGGCTGAGGATCGCGCTGTAGCGGTTGCGCATGGCGTGGTTCACGGCGTCGAAGGTCTCTGAGAGCGTGCCGATCTGGTTGACCTTGACGAGGATCGAGTTCGCGCACCCCTGCTCAATGCCCTTCTTCAGGAACTTCTCGTTGGTCACAAAGAGGTCATCGCCCACGAGTTGGACGCGCGCACCCAGCGCATCGGTCAGCTTCTTCCAGCCGGCCCAGTCGTTCTCCGCGAGGCCATCCTCCAGCGAGCGGATCGGGTACTTCTTGCACCAGTCGCTCCACATCTGCACCATGCCATCGCTCGAGACGATCTCCTTCGTGCTCTTGAACATCTTGTAGCCGGTCTTCCCCTCGTGCGCGGCCTCGTTCCACAGCTCGCTCATCGCCGGGTCCAGCGCGACAAAGATCTGCTCGCCCCACTTGTACCCGGCCTTGGTCGTCGCCTCTTCGAGGAGCAGCAGCGCCTCCTCGTTGCTCTTGAGGTTGGGGGCAAAGCCGCCCTCGTCCCCCACCGCCGTCGAGAGGTGGCGTGCGTGCAGCACCTTCTTCAGGCTGTGGTAGATCTCAACACCCGCGCGGAGCGCATCGCCAAAGTTGCTGAAGCCCCACGGCTGCACCATGAACTCCTGGAAGTCCACGGTGTTGTCGGCGTGCTTGCCGCCGTTCAAGACATTGAACATCGGCACGGGCAGCGTCTTCGCGCCGCTGCCGCCAAGGTACCGATACAGCGGCAGGCCCGAAGCCTCCGCCGCGGCCTTCGCAACCGCCATCGACACGCCCAGAATCCCGTTCGCGCCGAGGTGGTTCTTGTTCTCGGTGCCGTCGAGGCGATTGAGCGTGTCGTCGATGTTCTCCTGCTCGCGGCTGTCATAGCCGAGCAGCTCGGGCGCAATGCGATCGTTCACATTCTGGACGGCCTTCGTGACGCCCTTGCCGCCATATGCCTTCGAGTCGCTGTCCCGCAGCTCCGCGGCCTCGTTCTCGCCCGTCGATGCACCGCTCGGAACCGCCGCGCGGCCGACGATGCCCGAAGAGAGCGTGACATCAACCTCAACGGTCGGATTGCCGCGCGAGTCAAGAATCTGGCGAGCGTTGATCGCAGAGATATCAAAGGACATGGGCAAAGCTCCTCCCGGCACCGCCGGGGCATGGTTCATGAACAGAGGACCGACCCAGCCAAATGGACCGCATTTCAGACGCCCGAGAGTACACGCGCCAACGTGCGCGGGAGAGAGTCGCCATGATTGGTCAATCCGGACGCCTCGCTCTCGAACCGCAGGCGTGATCGCAATCCGCCATCTTGCGACCCGGCATAACCTTCCGCATGCCGACCACGGCCGAAGGCTTCATCTCTCGCATCGATCAGCTCAAGGGCGACCTCGTCGCCCAGGGTCGTCGCGTTCAGCAGTTGACCGAGGCCGCGTTCGAGGCGATGTTCGAGTGCAGCCATGAGAAGGCCCGCGCCGTTATCAATCAGGACGACGCGATCGACTCGGTCGATGTCGTGATCGAGAAGCAGGCCGTGCTCCTCCTCTCGGACGCGACGCGACAGGGCGCAGAACTCGAGCCGCAGCAGCTCCGCGCAGTCCTCACGATCGTCAAGGTCAACAACGAGCTCGAACGCTCCGCAGATGTCGCCGTCGAGATCGCCCAGCGCGTTGAGAGCTCGCCCGCGCGGCCATATCCCGACACGTTCCGCGTCATGGCCAACAGCGTGATCGGCATCCTGCGCGATGCCAACACCAGCATGGCCCGCAGCGATCCGGGGCTCGCGAACATCGTCCTCCAGAGCCAGCACGCCGTCTCGGCCTTCAAGGACGCGGTGATGCGCGACGCCGAAGCCCAGCTCGCCAGCGGCACGATCTCGCCTGACTTTGCGTTCCTCCTCCACGAGGTCGCCAGCGACTGCGAGATCATCGCCGACCACTGCACCAACATTGCCGAGCAGGTGATCTACCTGACCACCGGCGCGATCGTGCGCCACGGGCAGACGAGCTGGGTCGAGGTCGGCAAGAGCCGATCCGCCTGAGAAGGTCCAAAGAGCGGTCCCGAGCTAGCGAGAATCAAGCATCCCCTGCTGGGTGGTCGACTTTTCGCGCCCTCACGGAGGGGGCCAATGAAGCACGGGCGGGCCGGCTTTGTGCCGACCCGCCCGTGGGATATGTTCGTTTTCCCATGTTCACACATAGCTGGCAACACGCGGATTATCGGCCCATTTTGGTGCAGCGATGGATTCAGCGGATGGATGGATCGCGAGGCCCTGACCACACCCTGATCACACCCTGATCACACCGTGACAACGCCGCGACGGCGCTGGTCACGCGCCGGTGCGGCCGATGTGGGCCCGCTCCTTCGGCGGCGAGACCATCGCCGCCCGCTTGATGGCGGCGAGGATCCCCGCCTTGTCGAGCCCAACCTCGGCGAGCTGCTTCGAGCGCGAATCCTGATAGACCCAGCGATCAGGCAGCCCAAGTCGGATGACGCTGCTCGCGTCGAGGCCCATCTCCTGCGCCGCTTCGAGCACTGCGCTGCCGAAGCCGCCCACGATGGAGTGATCCTCGATCGTGATGATCGGAACGCCCTTTTCGAGCAGCAGTCGGACGAGCTCGACGTCGATCGGCTTTGCGAACCGCGCGTCGTAGACCGCGACCTTCGCTCCCGACTCCGCCGCGGCTTCCATCGCCGTGATTGCGAGCGTTCCGAATGCAAGGATCGCGACATCCGGCGTCGGGCGCGACTCTGCCCCCTCGCCCTTCACATCCAGCGCGGGCGTGAGGCATCGCGCCTTGCCAAGCTCGAAGGGCGGGCAAGCCTGCCCTGCGAACATCGGCGACACCACATCGCGCGGATATCGAACCGACGAGAGTCCGCTCTCGAACCCTGCCATGAACTCGAGCGAAGCCTTCAGGCTCGGCTCGTCCATCGCGGCCATGATCGCAGCGCTCGGCAGCGTCCGCAGCAGCGAGACATCGCAGAAGCCATGGTGCACCGCGCCATCGCCACCAACAAGACCCGCGCGATCCAGGCAGAGCCGCACCGGCAACCCCTGCAGCGCCGACTCCTGGAAGCACTGATCGAACGCGCGCTGGAGGAACGTGGAGTAGACCGCAAAGAAGGGCTTCCATCCCGTCTTCGCGAGCCCGGCCATCATGTCCAGTCCGTGCGATTCACAGATGCCAACGTCCCACGCGCGATCGGGATACACCGGGAAGATCTTGCTCACGCCAGTTCCGTCGGCCATCGCCGCGGTGCACGCAACGACCTTCGCATCGCGCCCCATGAGGTCTACGAGCGCCTCGCCTACGGCAGCGGTAAAGCTCCGGCCATCGCTCTTGAGCTCGACGCGGCATCCCTGCTTTTCCAGTCCGGCGCCCGCCGCGACTGGCTGCGATGCGGCTTCGGAATCAGGGTCCGCCGAAGCGACATTGAACGCCGGAGGCGAGTGGAACCGGCTTGAGTCCTTTTCCGCGAACTCGTACCCCTTGCCCTTGATCGTCTTGACGTGGAGCACCATGGGGCGATCAAAGTCGCGTGCCTCGCGCAGGTACCCGATCAACTGCTCGATGTTGTGCCCATCGATGGGGCCAACGGTCACGAGGCCAAAGTGCTCGAACCAAGCGCCCTCGTTGACAACGGCCTTGCACGCCTCGCCGAGCTTGTGATACGCCTCACGGATCGTGCCGCCACCGGGCAGGCCACGCAGCACTTCCTTCGCGCTGCTCTTGAAGTCACCATAGAGCGACGACAAGCGGAGTCGATCCAGATAGTGCGAGATGGCCCCCTGAGGCTTGCTGATCGACATCCCGTTGTCGTTCAGGATCACAAGGAACTGGCGAGCGAGCGTGCCCGCGTTGTTGAGCCCTTCCATCGCAACGCCATTCACGATCGACGCATCGCCGATCAGCGTCACGACGCGGCGTCCGCCAGGATTCGACTTGGGATCAAACGAGTCCTTGTTCAGCACATCGCCGCGCGCCATGCCCACCGCCGTCGAGATCGCGGTCCCCGCGTGCCCGACGCTGAAGAGGTCGTACTCGCTCTCGCGCGGCTCGGGAAACCCTGCCATCCCCTCTCGCGTGCGCAGCTTCTCGAGCATGCCCAGACGACCCGTCAGCAGCTTGTGCGGATAGCACTGGTGGCCAACGTCAAAGAGCAGACGATCAAAGCCAAAGTCAAAGACATAGTGGAGCGCAATCGAGAGCTCAACCACACCCAGGTTGGGTGCCAGATGCCCGCCGGACTGCATCACCTGAGCACAGATCGCCTGCCGCATCTCGCGCGCGAGCTGCTCAAGCTGCGGGATCGTGAAGCCCCTGACGTCGCGAGGTGTGCGGATGGTTTCGAGCAGCGTCTTCATGCGTCTCCCACGGTCTTCCCTGACCACACCCCTCCAGCCACCGCAAACTGGACCCGACACCCCTCTCCACCCAGCAGCTTTCAGCGATCGCTGAAAGTATAGAGGCCCCCAACGACCGCAACCCGTTCCAACGTGGCCTTTGGGCCCCGAGTATCCACACATAGGCTAGAAAGCGTCAGTCGGTTCGCATCGCTGATCTAAAGACTTCGTCTTCCTACTTCGTCCTCGCCGCCATGTAGTTGCACAAGGTCCGCAAACCCTCGCCACCGTCACCCGAAGGCGCCAGAGCCGGAACTGGCTTGAGGGCCAGCTCCGCCGCCACGCGAAGCCGCTCAACCTCGGCGCGAGTGGCCTCAATACCCAGCACGCCCGGGTACGTGAGCTTCCCCATCTCGGCGTCTTTGCCGGTCCGCTTGCCCGCGTGCTCGGAGGTCTGGGTTGCGTCGATGAGGTCATCCACGACCTGGAACATCAGCCCGACGGCGTCGCCATAGGCCGTGATGGCATCGAGCAGCTTCGGGCTCGCGGCGGACCCCGCATCAGCCATCACAGAGAGAGCCCCCATGCGGCAGGCCGCGCGAATCAATGCACCAGTCTTGTTGCGGTGCACGAGCCTCAGCCGCGCATCCTCATCCATCGAAGCGGGCAATCCGCCGAGGGTGTCAAAGACCTGCCCATCGATCATGGCTCCCGTCGCGCGAGCGAGTTCACGCGTGAGTGCCAGCCTTGCACCATCCGCAAGTCCGGGCTCGTCCATGATCCGCTCAAAGGCCGCGACTAGCAGCTGGTCCCCCGCGAGGATCGCCATGGCCTCGCCCGCGTGCCGATGGAGCGTCGGGCGTCCTCGCCTCATGTCATCGTTATCAAGCGCTGGCAGGTCATCATGCACAAGGCTGAAGGCGTGGATGAGTTCGATAGCGCATCCCGCGGCGAGCGAGGCCTCACCCGTGCCGCCCGCGGCGACCGCCGCATGCCACGCAAGAACAGGCCGCAGCCGTTTCCCTGCTCCCAGCGTTGCATACCGCATCGCGCTCAGCAGGGCCGGCGGCTGGTCGGCTCGTGCCGCGAGCCAACGGTCAAGCGTGGCCTCGACCGCAGGCAGAGGGCCATCGAGGGTACGAGCAACCATCGGAGCGTTGGTCCTCGCTCGCAATGCGTTCTCATCAGGTTGCGTGCTGATACGCTGCATGAAGGCGGCTCTGCATCAGGACAAGCGGTGACCTCTGCCCGCCAAATCAGACCGACGCTGACTCAGCCCGCGCTCTCCCGGCTCTTGAGCAGTTCATAGATCTCCGCCGCCGTCTGGGCCGCGTAGATCCGCTCGCGGAAGTCTTCCATCGTCATGAGGCGGCTGATGCGGGCCAACGCCTGGATGTGGTCGCTCGTGCGATCCGGCGGGCTGGCCAGCAGCACCACGAGTCGCACCGGCTGGCCATCGATGGCCTCGAACTCCATCGGGCTTGCGGGCCTGCCGATCGCCATGGCGAGCCCCGGCATGCCCGGGCACTTTCCATGAGGAATCGCGAGCCCCGCGCCGATACCAGTGGTGCGCATCTGTTCACGCTGCCACACTGCATCCTTGAGCAGGCGAGCGTCGTTGACCTTCTTGACCGAGGCCAAGAGATCAACGAGCTCATCGATCACGCCTTTTTTATCCTTCGCGACCAGCGGTGCAATGACCGAGTCGGGCGAGAGGATTTCGAGCAGGTTCATCACGCCGTCGGCTCCTTCGATCCATGCGCGGGGAGGACATCTCCCGGCACAGTCGGAAGTTGGTCGGAGTGTACCCCTCTCGCGGGCGGCGAGTGTGAATCAACACTCCCCCGTCTGGCCCCGCGTTTGCCGCCGACCGCGCTTGCCGCCCTGGCCGCTCCCTTGCCCCCGGCCCCACTCCCCGCTCGGAGCACGGCCCAGTACGCACCATCGCGGTACTCAGAGGGGTCTCCTCCCGGCAGGCCCGCAGGGAGCACCGCCTCCTCGGCCAGCAGGTCCAGCCCAAGCTGGTCCGCGGCCCAGGCGGCCTGCTCCTGATTCTCCGCCCGGTCCATCGAGCACGTGCTGTAGAGAATCCAGCCACCCGGCGCCAACATCTCGCGCGCCTGTCGCAGGATCTGCCGCTGGAGCGCCACGAGCCTTGTCGTCTGCGACTCCGACCAGCGCAGTGCCGCTTCGACACGGCGTGCGAGAACGCCGCTGTTGGAGCACGGCACATCAAGCATGATGAGGTTTGGTCGCGTGGCCATGCGAGAAGCGAGCTCGCCGATCTCGAGCACCCTGACCTTGGGCAGGTGTGCCGTCGCTCCACGCAGCACGCCCACGCGTCTTGCGTCCGTATCGGTCGCGAAGATCGTCCCCTCAGGAAAACAGGCCGCAAGCTGGCGTGTCTTGGTTCCCTGTCCGGCACACAGGTCCAGAATGACGCCGCCAGCCATCGAGCCCACGATCCCCGCGGCACCCGCCACAGCGCGGGCCGATGAGCCATCCTGCACCCACACGTCACGACGCGATCCCAGCAGATCAATCATCGCCGAGTGCAGGCCGACCCACACCCGGTGCCTCGGTGAACCCGGCCCGTGGTAGGCAAGCAGCCCCTGTTCAGAGATCGGCGACTTTGCGTGCGTCACATTCAGCACCGTCGGTGCCGTCGCAAGACGGTGGAGCGATTGCCTGATCGCTTCCTCGCGACCATGCTCCTCGCCCCAATGTCGCACCAGCTTCTCCGGCGTTCCCGTCGCGGTCGCGATGCATCGCGCGGGCTCGGTCGGCAGCAGTGGCACGCCGCGATCATCAAGTCCCACGACCAGCGCACCGCCATCGCTTCGAGGCAGGTGATTGGGCGTGAACTCATACCGCGACACCAGCCGCCCCGACGCAACCAGGCCCGCGATCTTTCGCAGCACCGCGTTCACAACGCCGGTCAGCTTTGGATGGCCGTTGCGCCGCACCCACTCAACAGACTCATTGATCGCGGCGTGCGGCGGCACACGATCAAGAAACAGAAGCTGCGCCGCGCCACAGATCAGCGCCGCCCGCGCGGGGGCAGGCATCTGCATGATCGGCTGCATCAGGTAGCGAGACGCGATGAACTCGATCGTCGAGAGCCGCCGGACTGCTGCATCATAGATCGCAAGCGCGAGCCCCACATCGCGTGGATCCGAAATCCGGTCCGTGCGCGGCGCGAGAAAGTCACCCTCTACCCCTGCGAGCACCACATGGATGATCGCCCGGATGGCCGCATCGCGAGAGTCGGTCGGATCATCCAGCGCCGCCAGCGCCGCCTGATCCGCCTCTACTCCTCGGTAACTCGCGACGCCTTCGCCAGTTGCTCGTGAGTCCTTCGTCTCTGGCAGCGAACCCGCAGCCCGCGGCACTTCGGAACGCGAAGCCGAGGAAGAGTTGGGTCTTGAAGGTTGGTTTGGAACCGGCATCGATCGCAGTCTAGGCTCTCATGCCCGATGGCCGAGCCCAGCACCATCCCCGACCCCGGCTCCGAACCGCTCGCCCGGCCCAAGAGGCCGCGGCCGCGAGTCTCGTTTGATCCTTCACGGGTCCGCAGCGTCACGACGGTCGACCGGCGGGGCTTCTTTGCCAGGCTCAGGATCCGCAAGAAACTCCTTCTACTCCACACGCTCTTCTCGCTCACGCTCGGCGGACTCCTTCTGCTCGCGATCCGGCCCGCGATCAACGATGCCGTGAGCATCGCCGAGATCGAGAAGGCACGCTTTCTTCTCGAGAGTGGTGCCGGGATTGATCGGCCGCCCCCGGAAGGGGTCGCCATCCGCTCGGGATCAGCCGACGCGCTGGGCCTCTCAACCCAGGACCAGTTTGCGGCGATCTCCGCCGAGGGGCGCGCTGTTCACGCCACTAGCGGCGAGCTCGCGCCCTGGGCCATCCACTACACGCCCAATCGCAACCAATCGCCCGAACGCTTCGATGGCATGGCTGTTGTGATCCCCGAGGTACGGTCCGCAGCGACACGCATGTACGTGCTCCTCGTGGGCGCGCTGCTCGTGGGCTACTTCCTCGTCGCGCTCGCGCTCGAGTTTCTTGTCTTGCCTCGCAACGTCTACGACCCCATCCGTCGCATGCTCGACGCCGACGCAGCAATCCAGCGCGGCAGCAAGGATGGCGAGCTGATCCCCACGCGCGACATCCCTCAGGATGAACTGGGCGACATCATGCGCTCTCGCAACGAGTCCATCATCAAGCTCCGCACGAAGGAAACCGCGCTCAACGACGCCCTCGCCCAGCTCGAAGCCGTCGCCAACGACCTCAAGGCCAAGAACCACCTCCTCGAAACCGCACGCAGGAATCTCGCCGACGCCGACCGCCTTGCGAGCCTGGGCATGATGTCCGCGGGCATCGCGCACGAGCTCAACACACCCCTCGCCGTGCTCAAGGGCCTCACAGAATCGCTGAACGCCAATCCGCGTGGCGGGGTCGAGCCCGCCACCGCGGCGCTCATGCTCCGCGTCGTCGGCCGGCTCGAACGTCTGGGCGACAGTCTCCTGGACTTCGCCAGGGTCCGCCCGCCGATGAGCCGCGTCGCCCCGCTGCAGCCCATCGTCGCAGAGGCCTTGACGCTCGTCGGCCTTGACCGCGAGGCCGCGAACATCACATTTGTCAGCGATATCAAGCCCGATGTTCTCGCGGAGTGTGACGCCGATCGCCTCGTTCAGGTCTTCGTCAACATCATTCGCAACGCGGTCGACGCGATGTCCGGCCTTCCGACCCGCGCGGGCTCCGACGCGCAGCCCACGATCGAGATCCGGGCCGACCTCTTCCGCCGCGACGAGCGTGACTGGGTCAGCATCACCATTGCCGATCAGGGCCCGGGCATCGACCCCGCCATCCTCGCTCGTCTCTTCGAGCCATTCGCCAGCACGCGTCTGGACGCACGCGGTTCAGGGCTGGGCCTTGCCGTCTCCGAAGGCATCATCCGAGAGCACGGCGGCCTGATCCTCGCTCGGAACCGCTCCGACCGGAGCGGGGCGATCTTTGAAGTCATCCTCCCCGCCACCCCGACGTCCCAGACGCCCACCGCTCCCCCCGTCACGACCAGCACCGCTTCCAGTACACTCACCGTAACATAAGTCTCGTCCAGGTCGGCAAAGTGTTATGGACTCGCACTGCCTCGACTCGAACGCCGTCCGATCAATCATGGCAACACCGCTTCCCAACCCCAAACCAGGCCCCCAGGACGTCGAGCCAGCACTCGCGCCCCATCTCAACATCGTCGCGCTCGACGACGACGACGACTTCCGCCAGTATCTCAGCGGCATCCTCGAGACCGATGGCCACGAGCTCCGCGCCGTTGCAACGCCCGACGCCTTCTTCACTGCCTGTGAGGAGCGACTCCCCGACATCGTCCTCCTCGACATCAAGATGGGCCGCTACAGCGGCGAGGATGTCCTCGTCCAGATCCGCAATCGCTGGCCGAAGCTCGGCGTCGTCGTCGTCACCGGCTATCCATCGCTCGAGGGCATGCGCCAGACTTTCAAGCAAGACGCCTTCGACTATCTCGCCAAGCCCTTCTCGCTCGCCGAACTGAGGCGCACGCTGGCGCAGGCCGCGGCGTCGCTCGGACTCGGCCGCCGCCCGGAAGACCGGCTCCGCGCCGAACTCGGACGCCAGATTCGAATCGCACGAACCGAGCGAGCCTGGACGCTCAAGGACCTCTCCGAAGCCTCCGGAGTCTCCGTGAGCCAGCTCTCATCCATCGAGCGCGGCGCGCACCTCCCAAGCCTCGAATCACTCGTGACGATCGCCGGCGCCCTCGACCGTCGCCCCTCCACGTGGCTCGATGCCGCAGGACTCTGAAGACCGCACGCAGCGTGAATACGACGCGGCAAGTACCACGATCATTCGAGCTCGGGCGAATGGTCGTGGTCAAAGTCACATCTCGCCGCACAAGAGACGCAGTTGTGCCTTCCTTTTAACCAGCGCCCAATCCCCAGTCCCCACTCCCTCTCTTCCGACCTGCATCGATCATCAACCACATGGAACCCCGCCCTACCATCGACTCGTACAGATCCAGAGCCGGCTCCCGAAACACGCCACCGCTCCGATCACGCAACACGTGCCACCCGACACCGAGACATCCTCGCCCGAGGCCGCCTTCGGCTCATCAGCCACGCAGGACGCCGCTCGCTCGCCCGCACTCCTCTTCACCGCTTTTGAACCCTCCGGCGATGACCACGCCAGCGCCGTGATCTCCGTCCTGCGCCGTCGCTTTCCAACCCTCACGATCTACGCGTGGGGTGGCCGCAAGATGGAAGCCGCCGGCGCCACCCTCATCGAGCGCACCGGTGACAACGCGGTGATGGGCCTCCCGGGCATCCAGAAGATCATCGAGCACAAGCGCATCAACCAGCGCATCGCCGAGTGGCTCACCAACCACCCGATCTCGCTCCATGTCCCCGTTGACTCTCCCGCCGCCAACACGCCCATCTGCGAGATCACCAAAGCCCGCGGCGTCAAAATCGTCCACCTTGTCGCCCCGCAGATCTGGGCCTGGGGCCGCTGGCGCATCCACAAGCTCCGCCGCCTCACCGACCTCGTCCTCTGCATGCTCCCCTTCGAGCCCGACTTCTTCGCGAGGCGAAACGTCCCCGCACGCTTCATCGGCCACTTCCTCTTTGAGAAGCCCATGGACGAAGCCGCGCTCGACCGCCGCGCCGCGGCCTTCGGCGATGGTGCCCCCCGCATCGCCATGATGCCCGGATCCCGCCCCGAAGAGCTCGAGCTCAACTTCCCTCTCCTTCTGGACGCCTTCGCGGGCCTGCGCGCCAAGCACCCAAACGCCACGGGCGTCGTCGCCGCCACTTCCGATCATGTCGCCGATCAGCTCCGCCTCGCCGCCAAGGCCCGAGGCGGCTGGCCCGAACACGTGCGCATTGTCGTACAAGACACCGACGCCGCCGTCCGCTGGTGCACGATCGCCCTCGTGAAGTCCGGCACCGTCACGCTGCAGGTTGCGCGCCAGGGCAAGCCCATGGTGATCTTCTACAAGAAGTCCAGCCCCGTCCTCTATCTCATGGCACTGACGGTTCTCTCAACCAAAGTCTTCTCACTCCCCAACATCATCGCACGAGGCCGCGTCGTACCCGAGTTCATCCCCCACTTCGGCAACGCCGACGCCATCATCGCCGCCGCCGACGAACTCATCAGCAATCCCGCAAAGGCAGCCGAGCAAACCGCCGCCGTCGCAAACGTCATGGCCCCGCTCCGAGGCGTGCCGGCGAGCGAACTCGCGGCCGACGCCATCGCCGAAATCGCCAACCTCGGCCAGCCAGCGTCTTCGCTCGGTACAGAGTCACCAACGCCACGCCTCATCGACGCGTGATCATCGCGTTCCCGACCGCTGAACATCTCACTCGCCAGGAATGTACGAGATCGCACCCTCCCAAGGACTGCTCGCGCTCGCGTACAGCTTGCGCGGGATTCGCCCCGCGAGGTAACTCTGCCTACCCGCGATGCACGCGTGCCGCATCGCGTGCGCCATCAGCACCGGCTCCTTGGCGTGCGCGATGGCGGTGTTGAGCAGCACACCATCGGCACCAAGCTCCATCGCCTCCGCCACATCGCTCGCCGCGCCCACACCCGCATCCACAATCACCGGATACGTCGGATCACCCTGCTTGAGCAGCTCAAGGCACAGCACGATGTTGCTCGGATTGAGCACACCCTGCCCACTCCCGATCGGACTTCCCGCCGGCATCACGCTCGACGCTCCAGCCTCCTTGATCCGGATCGCCGCGATCGGATCATCGCTCGAATACGCAAGCACCTGGAACCCCTCATTCACGAGCCGCCGCGTCGCCTCAAGCGTTCCAACCGGATCTGGCAGCAGCGTCTTCTTATCCCCAAGCACCTCAAGCTTCACCCAGCTCGCGCCCGGATTGCCAAGCTGCTCCAGAATGTCCCGCCCCAGCAGCGAAACCCGCACCGCGTCGTCCGCGCTGAAGCACCCGGCGGTGTTGGGCAGGATCGTGACCTTCGAAAGATCAATGAACTCAAGCAGGCTCTTCCCCTCCGCATTGAAGAGCCGCTCACGCCGCACCGCGACCGTCACCACCTCCGACGCGCTCGCGTGAAGCGCATCACGCATTAGCGACATCGTCGCATACTTGCCCGTACCGACAAAGAGCCGGCTCGAGAACTCGCGCCCCGCAATCCGCAGCGGCGAGCTCGCCCCGTTCGCATCACCACTCACAACGTCAGACATCGGGTTCGGCGTAGTCATGCCCCCATCGTTGCACGCCTGAGACGCCAACGCGTCCCCGCCCCTCACCCGTTCTCTCACCCGCCCCCCACCAGCGAGACCACCTCCACCACATCCCCACCCACCAGCACCCGCGTCTCATGCTCCCGCCGCGGCACGATCCCCCGATTCACCTCAACCGCGCACGCCGCCTTGCCGAGCCCGATCGCCTCCACAAGCCCGCGCACCGTGCACCCCGCCGCCACGCGGCGAGCCTCTCCATTCACCACAACTTCAATCTGTCCCACCCCTGCATCAACGCCACTCATGACCCGCGCTCCGCCCCGTCGTCCTTCCCGCCGCGTGACGCAACGGGCTCACCCTTCGACGCGACCAGATAGAACCGCGCGATCTTCACCTCGAGAATCGCCCCATCCTCGGCCTTGCACTCGTACGTCCCTTCCATCGTTCCCCAGGGCGTTCCGAGGGGGCAATAGCTCGCGTACTCAAAGTTCTCGCCCGGCGCAAGCTCCGGCTGCCGCCCCACCACGCCCTCTCCCTTCACCTCATGCGCCGAGCCGTTCGCATCCACGATGATCCAGTGCCGCCCCATCACCCGCACCCGCCGCTCACTCTGGTTCGTCACACGCACGTGGTACGTGAAGACAAACTTGCTCGACTCCGGCTGGCTGTGATCAAGGCTGAACCGCGGCTGCACCTCAACCCGAATTCCATGAGTCACCGCCACCGATGCCAGCTTCTCCGGCACCGCCGCATTGTTCAACGGGCTGCTCATCTTCGAGGTACTCACTCCACAACGATACGGACACTGGCTCCCCCGTGCCACGACCATCTTCTGCTCAGAAAAGCGGCTCACGGTCCTGACCACGCACCTCCCCCTCCATACCCCTAGACTCCCCTCCAATGCCCAGGCGCGTGCTCCTCATCGTCAATCGCAACAAGCCCGAGGCACTCGCCGCCGCAGGTGAGGTCCGCGCTCTCATCCAGAAGCACGCCTCTCTCCTCGGCGAGATCGGTGCAGACGATCCCAATCCCAGTTCCTTCGCTCAACAAGCCCCCGACGCCATCCCGCACCTCATCATCGTCCTCGGCGGCGATGGAACGCTCCTGCACCAGGCCCGCGAGTTCGTCGGCACCGGCGTCCCCATGCTCGGCGTCAACCTCGGCAAGATCGGCTTCATGGCCGAGTTCGACATGGCCACCCTCCGCGCCCGCGCCGCCGAGCTCCTCACCTCCACCACGCTCCCGATGCGCGAGCTCGGCCTTTTGCGCGTCCAGATCCTCAGCGACACCGGCGAGCCCCGCTTCGACGGCCGCGCACTCAATGATGCCGTCATCACCGCAGGCCCACCCTACCGCCTCATCACCATCTCACTCACGATCGATGGCGAGCAAGGCCCCGTCATGAATGGCGACGGTCTCGTCATCGCCACCCCGACAGGCAGCACCGCGTACAACCTCTCCGCCGGCGGCCCAATCCTGGAGCCCGGCACCAACGCGATGGCCGTCACGCCCATCTGCGCCCAGTCACTCTCGTTCCGCCCCATCGTCGTTCCCGGCTCCACCCGCGTCGAAGCGCGCCTCCTCGCCATCAACGCCAACGGCAGCGGCGACGGAACCACGCTCGTCTTGGACGGCCAGGTCTACACGCCACTCGCCAAGGGCGAACGCGTCGTGATCACCTCCCTCGGCCAGTCCGTCCGCTTCGTCCGCAACACGGCCCTCGGATACTGGGGCCGCCTCATGGGCAAAATGAACTGGGCCGCCACGCCAAGAAGCCAACGAGGCTGATTGCCTTGGGTACCACGCCACTCCGTGGCGTGTTTCTTCAGCATTTCCTTTACCACCCTCGTGGGGCAAGCATCGCGACTGGCATCTCCTACGCCTTCATTCGCACCAAGCATTCTCACATTCCAGTATTCACTCTTCACTCCGTGCCCCTCCGTGGGCTCCGTGGTGAACTCTCTTGGTTCTCTCCGTCCCCTTGTGCCCAGTGCCTCCTCCTGATTTTCGCTTTTCGTTTTCCAGCTTTTCGTTTTCACCCTTGGGTGAACAGTCCCGGCTCCTCCGCCTCTCCTCCCCCCGCCAACGCCAGTAGCGCCCCAAGCGTCTCCGCCTGCGCCGCCTTCTTGTCCTTCCGCCATCGGACGATCCGCGGGAACCGCACCGCAACGCCGCCTCTGTGCCGCCCCGATCGCGCAATCCCCTCATACGCGATCTCAAAGACCTGCACAGGCAACACGCCGCGCACCACGCCAAATCGCTGCGTCGAATGCCCACGGATCCACGCATCCATCTCCACCAGCTCCGCGTCCGTCAGCCCCGAGTAGGCCTTCGCCACCGGCACGAGGTTCCCCGTCCCTGGCACTGCACCATCCCACACCGCCAGCGTGTAATCCGTCATCAGACTCGCACGACGGCCATGCCCCGGCTCGGCATAGATCAGCACCCCATCAAACGTCCGCGGCTCGATCTTCCACTTCCACCACGCCCCCCGCACGCGTCCCGCCACATACTCGCGGTCCAGTGCCTTGAGCATCATCCCTTCCACACCGCGCTCGCGCGAGCCCGCCCTCATCGCCGCGGCCTCATCCCACGAACCAGCCCGCACCACCTCCGACACACGCAGCCGCTCCGACCCCGCACCCGCAACGAGTTTCTCCAGCATCGCCCGCCGCTCGCGCAGCGAGAGCGCTCGCACATCCTCACCCGCAACCTCAAGCACATCAAACGCCACCATCGCCACCGGCGCTTCGCGTAGCACCTTCGCCGAGAGCGCGGTCCGCCCGATGCGTTGCTGCATCGTTGCAAACGGCAGCGGCCGATCATTCCGCCACGCGAGCACCTCACCATCCAGCACCGTCCCCGCCGGCAGCCGCGCCGCTGCCGCCAGAATCTCCGGGAAACACTCCGTGAGCACTTCTTCCCCGCGCGACCAGATCGCTGTCGCCGCGTCCGCCCGCCTCACGAGCTGCGCGCGAATGCCATCCCACTTCCACTCAATCAGCCAGCCACCGATGTCACCAAGAGCCGCGTGAATCTCCGCTGCAGTATTCTCACGAGCGCACCCCTTCCCAACAGCCTCTTCAATCGGGCTCGCCAACGCAAACGGAAGCGGCCCACTCCCGCGCATCGCCACGCCATCCGATCCGCCGCCCGCCGCGGCCATCAGCCGCTGCATGAACGCCCCGCTTGGCTTCCACTCACCCATCAGCCGCTCGGCCACCAGCGTCTCAGGAATCGCCGCGGCCTTCGCGATCGCCTTGATCACAAGCCCCTTCGACACGCCAACACGCATCGCGCCCGTCATCATCTTGATCAGCAGGAACCGCTCCGTCCGTCCAAGCTCACCGAGCCACGCCATCACACGCTCGCGCTGCGTGGACTCATCCATGCTCTTGAGCGACGCAAGCCGATCCTCAACCCACTCCACAAGCGCAACGTCATCTGCGTCCGCAGTGTCTCCGGCTCCACCACTCTCCATCAGCAGCGCAATCGTCTCCGCGAGATCCCCCACCGCCGCGTACGAATCGCGAAAGAGCCACTCCGGAATCCCGCTCCGCTCCGTAGCCCATCGTGCCAGCACGCGCGATCCAATCGTGCGACTCAGCCGCTGCCCACTCAGAAAGTACAACGCCCACGCCGCCGATGCATCACGCCTCGCACCAAAGTACGACGCCATCGCCGCGACCTTCTCGCTCGTTGAGCCGGTCGCGTCGATCGCCTCGAACATGCGTGCAAAGTCGCGCATCACTCCTCAGCCCCGTACGCACCATCCGCCATCTCCAGCGGCTGCGAATCAAGCCCCATGCACTCACGCACATACGCCGCCAGCGTCTCCGTCGAGCCATGCGTCGCCAGCACACGCCGCGCCCCCGTCTCCCGGATCGTCCGCAGCAAATCCGGCCAGTCCGCATGATCCGAGATCACAAAGCCGCGGTCGTACCCACGCCGCCTGCGAATGCCACGCACCTGCATCCATCCGCTCGCAAACCCAGTCTCCACGCGGCTCGAGGGCCCAAACCGCCGCATCCAGCTCGATCCCGCGGCAGACGGCGGCGCAATCGCCAGACACGGCCCAATCTCACGCCGCTTCGCAGATCTCCTGGCAGGCTTGATGACTTCGCCACCATCACCAGCCTCATCGCGTTCCGCCGACTCACCCGCCTCCCCCGCTTCTGTCACAGTCGAAGTCTCCAGCATCGCAACGCCCGCATCGCGATACACCCCCGTGAGCGCTGAGATCGCTCCATGCAGCAGCACCTTCTCGCCTCGCACCCACGCAAACTCCTCCTGCGCGCCTAGCTGCCAGAGCTCACTCAGCAGCCGCTGCGCCTTCCCCAGCGCATACGAAAAGACCACGCACGACTTCCCCTGCGCCCGCGCCTCTCCCCACCACCGCGCGAGCCGAGCCACCTCCTCGGAAGTCTCGCGCCACGTGTAGATCGGCATCGCAAACGTCGCCTCAGTGATGAAGACATCGCACGCCACCACTTCAAACGGCGAGCACGTCGCATCCCTCTGCCGCTTGTAGTCCCCCGATGCAACCCACACGCCGCCGCGAGCCCCCTCAACGCGCACCTGCGCCGATCCACGCACATGCCCAGCAGGATGCAGACTCACACGCACCGATCCCAGTTCGAAGGGCTCACCAAACTCCTTCGCCACGATCCGGCTCCCCGCCGGCAGCCGCCGCGCCAGCAACTCACGCCCTTCTACAGCCGTGTAGTACACCCCGGCCCCGGCCCGAGCATGGTCCCCATGCGCATGCGTGATCACCGCGACCGGGCAACCCCCCCACGGATCGACATGAAATCCCCCAGCCGGGCAAGCAAGCCCCCTCGCGTCGGGTTGCAGCAGATCCGTGGCTCTCACAGCACCTCCCGCTCCTTCCGCCAAGCCCACCCGATCCCATCCGCCAGACATCTACCAACCCTCGCCCTTCGAACACACTCGATGTACACGCTATGCACACGCGGATTTCCAGCCTGCCTATTCTAGAGTGATTCCAAGACTCAGACTCACCTCACAGGAGGCCCCATGGCCCTGAAACTCCCGATCTATCTCGACCACGCTGCCACCACCCCCTGCGACCCCCGCGTCGTTGAGGCCATGATCCCCTACTTCACCACCTTCTACGGCAACTCCGGCAGCCGCAACCACGAGTTCGGCTGGCAGGCCGAGGCGGGCATCGACGAAGCCCGCGAGCAGGTCGCCAAGCTCATCGGTGCCGACGCGAAGGAGATCATCTTCACGTCGGGCTCCACCGAGTCCAACAACCTCGCCATCAAGGGCGCGGCGTACATGTACGAGAAGGCCCCCGCAGGCAGCACCAAGCGCGGCCACATCATCACCTGCATCATCGAGCACAAGGCCGTCCTCGACCCCTGCAAGCGCCTCCAGAAGGAAGGCTTCGAGGTCACCTTCCTGGAGCCACCCGCCGACGGCATCATCACTGCCGACATGGTCAAGGCCGCCATGCGCGAGGACACCATCCTCGTCACCCTCATGTGGGCCAACAACGAGATCGGCACCATCAACGAGGTTCGCGAGATCGGCGCCCTCTGCCACGAGCGCGGCGTGATCTTCCACACCGACGCCACCCAGTGGGTCGGCAAGATGCCCACCGATGTCGAGAAGGACAACGTGGACCTCCTCAGCCTCAGCGGCCACAAGATGTACGGACCCAAGGGCATCGGCGCCCTCTACGTCCGCCGCCGCAAGCCTCGCGTCCGCCTCGCAAGCCTCATGGAAGGTGGCGGCCAGGAACGCGGCTTCCGCTCCGGCACGCACAACGTGACGGGCATCGTCGGGCTGGGCAAGGCCGCCGAGATCGCAATGGCCGAGATGGAGTCCGAGGCCGCCCGCCTCGTGAAGTTCCGCGACCAGATCGAGCGCGAGATCACCGCCAAACTCGACAGCTGCCAGGTCAACGGCCACAAAACCAAGCGTCTGCCGCACATCACCAACATCTCCTTCGGCTTCGTCGAGGGCGAGAGCCTCATGATGGCCGTCAAGGAAATCGCCTGCTCCAGCGGCAGCGCCTGCACCAGCGCCAGCCTCGAGCCCAGCTACGTCCTCAAGGGCCTGGGCGTCGGCGACGAACTCGCCCACAGCAGCCTCCGAATCTCCATGGGCAAGCAGACCACGCAGGAGCAGGTCGACTACACCATCGAGCGCGTCATCAAGGCCGTCCTCAAGCTCCGCGAACTCAGCCCCCTCTACGACATGCACAAGGAAGGCATCGACCTGAGCAAGGTGGAGTGGGCGCATCACTAGCGTGGAAAGGGCCAAATGGTCAAAGAGCCAAATGACCAAATAGTGCAAAGCTGACGACTGAAGCAGAGTGCGGGCGATGGGAAAGGGTCGGCTGAGGACGGAGTTTGTTGAACGCTCGGAGGCTTTCAGTGATCGCTGCGTTGCGGTCGCGGAACAGTTGGATGCGGACGGCCGATTCCGCCGAATCGTCGAGCAGCTCGCGGCATCTGGATCATCAGTGGGAGCCAACCTCGCAGAAGCAGACGAAGCCATGTCGCGGAACGACTTTCGCAAATCACTGGCTATAGCAACCAAGGAACTCGCAGAGACAAGATTCTGGCTCAGACTCGCCATCCGAAGAGGATGGCTAGAAAAGACCCGACTCGACCCACTCCTCACGGAACTCGAAGAGATGAAGAAGATCATCGGTTCCATCCTCTCCAAGTCCGCGACCACCCCAGCACTGCGCAGGCCCACGCAGAACAACTGACCCACCAGAACATTTAGCAATTTGACCCTTTGACCATTTAGCAATTTGGAGCCCCCCATGGCTTACGGACCCAAGATCATCGACCACTACGAGAACCCCCGCAACGTCGGGTCCTTCGGGACTCAGGCCCAGATCAAGGAGCGCACCGACGTCGGCGTCGGCCTTGTCGGCGCGCCCGAGTGCGGCGACGTCATGCAGCTCCAGATCAAGGTCAACCAGACCACCGGCCTGATCGAGGACGCCAAGTTCAAGTGCTTCGGCTGTGGCTCTGCCATCGCCAGCAGCTCCCTCGCCACCGAGTGGCTCAAGGGCCGCTCGCTCGACCAGGCCGAGGCGATTAAGAACACCGAGATCGTCGAGGAACTCGCCCTCCCGCCCGTCAAGATCCACTGCTCCGTCCTCGCCGAGGACGCCATCCGCGCCGCCATCGCCGACTACCGGACCAAGAACGGCCTCGCGGCCCCGGCCGAAGCCGCCGCCCACTGAGCCGCTCGACACGCCGCACGATCCACCGAACTTCCCCTCCCGCCTGGGCGTAACATCCACGCAAGGACGCACCGAAGGAGACCGCAGCCCATGTCCACCACCACCACCGAACAGCACACCGAAAACGCCGGCGTCATCCTCAGCGAGACCGCCGCACGCGAGATCCGCACCATCATCCAGCAGCAGGAGCTCGACGCCGAGAAGGTCTGCCTTCGCGTCGGCGTCAAGGGCGGCGGGTGCTCGGGCTTCTCCTACCTCCTCGACCTCACCGAGACCCAGAAGGAAACCGACGAGCTCTTCTGGCAGCACGGCATCCGCGTCATCTGCGATCCCAAGAGCGTCCTGTACCTCAAGGGCGTCACGATCGACTTCAAGGACGAGATCATGGGCCGCGGCTTCGTCTTCCAGAACCCCAACGCCAGCAGCTCCTGCGGCTGCGGCAGCAGCTTCAGCGTCTGAGCGATTGACCGAACTCGCCTCCCGCGACCAACCAAACCAAGCCCTCTCTCCTCCGACGCCCGGGTTCTCCGGGCGTTGTTCTTTTTGTCTGCCATCTCGCCCATCTGATCCCGCCCACACAGATAGGGCTTGTGCAAAGCCCGCCGCCGACGTACTGTGGAGGCTGAAGGGTCGGAAGGGCCCCTCGCCAAGGATCGGCCATGAGCCAAGCGCCAACCCC
The DNA here is from genome assembly GCA_040399065.1 of Phycisphaerales bacterium. GTDB lineage: Bacteria > Planctomycetota > Phycisphaerae > Phycisphaerales > UBA1924 > JBBASU01. The sequence continues at coordinate 36,216 of JBBASU010000030.1, forward strand.
AGTTGAGACCGCCCGCGGCTATTCGCCGCCCACAATCACCCAGTTCTCCGTCTTCCTCACCAACAAGGTCGGGAAGCTCTACGACCTCGTCGAGACCTTCGACGGCTCCCCATGCAAGGTCTGTGCACTCAGCGTGCACGAAGCCTCCGACCACGCCGTGGTCCGCGTCATCACCAACAACGCCGCGATGGCCCGCGACATGCTCACCAAGCAAGGCCTCCCCTTCACCCAGCGCGACGTGCTGGTCGTCGAGCTCCTCGGCAAACACACGCTCGCCAGCATGTGCATCTGCCTCCTCGCCGCCGAACTCTCCATCCACTTTGCCTATCCCCTCATGCTCACCGACCGCCACGGCGCCACCATGGCCCTCGCCGTCGACGACATCACCCTCGCCGGCCAGATCCTCCGCCGCAAGGAGTTCCAGCTCCTGGGCGAGGCCGACCTCGGCACCGGCGCAGGCTGCTGAAAGCAGCCTCCAAGCAGCACCGGCCTCCCGGCCGGTGTCCCCTCGGACCGCAGCGTCTCCCATCTCCCCAGCTTTCCCAAGTTGAAATCTGCCACTTCTGGCGACACAACCCGCGCTTTATTGGCACGAACCGAAAACACGATGCAAACTACCCCATCTAGGAGTATTTGCTCATGCGCGGAATTCTCTCCATCGCGGCCGTCAGCCTCATCACCGCCTCGGCCATGGGCCAGGTGAACCTCAGCGCCCTCATGGTCGCCGACGATTCCTTCCAGGCCTCGATCAGCACGGATCCCAACGCCGCAGGATCGATCTTCCTGAGCGCCACCAACTTCTTCTTTGGGCCCTTCTCCGGTTCCACCACGCTCCCCGGCCCTGGCACCTACTACCTCCAGGTCCGCGCCGAGAACTTCGGCAACCAGCGCATGATGTCCGGCCTCTTCACCCTCGATAACCCGCTCGCCACATTCGCCAACGGCTCCTCCTCGCTCCTCTCAGGCATCTCGAGCTGGACCGTGAGCGACACCGGCTTCGGCATCTCTCCCGCCGCGCCCGTGGTCGTTCCAAACGGCTGGGGCGTCTACCCCGGCCTCGAGTCCGCGTCATACATCTGGCACTCATCTCCCGAGTCCGTGGCCTACTTCACCGCCGAAATCACCGTGGTGCCAGCCCCCGCCTCCCTCGCGCTCCTCAGCCTCTTCGCCCTCGGCCGCCGTCGCCGCTAATCCGCACGATGCCGCGACAAGCCTCCTCGCCCCCAAAGGGGGCGACGGGCTGCAGCCACGGGTGAAGCGAAGCGAAACCCGTGGACGCAGGTCCCATTTTCTTGCTGCCCCGAAGGGGCAGAGGAATCTGCGGCCGCGTCTCGTGTGTGCCCACGTTAAGCACACTCAAAACCACTCCAGTGGCCCCTTGATCTCCGCTTGCGGGATCTTTTGTTCGCTCATGAATTGCCGCAACTCTTCGAGCGTTGCAAACGTGTGCAAACTCCGCTGACGAACGCGGACCGGGAAGTAGCCCGACGGTGGCTTCCCGTAAAGCGAAGTGAACGATCCAATCACCGCGTTGGGCGTCGTTCCCATCTCCTCGATATCCATGCCCGCAGTGCCCGCCGCAGGAAACTGCTGTTCCAGTTTGCCGCTGTCGCTGTTGAACACATGGATGGAGTAGTCCCCCTCAAACTGGCACAGCATCGCGTCATTCTCAATCTGCACGAAGAGTGCCTTTTCAGTCCACGCGAGATGTCGCGCGTAGCTCCATGCAACACCGCCGGCGAGCAGGGCAAGGAGGCCACTGCACGCGATGACCAACACAACGATCAGAATGCTCTCGGCTCTGAGTCTCATGTGGGACTCCTCGATTTCCGCTCCCCGACCGACCCACACACGCCCATCAACTCAACAATCTGCACCCTCCGACCACCCCTGTGCGCAAATTCAGCGACCAACCACGATTCCACCTTGATCCACTCCAAACACACGCCAAACTAGGCGCATGATCTCGCAAACGACCACA
>JBBASU010000031.1:0-33347 GCA_040399065.1 Phycisphaerales bacterium
GCTCTCCTCCGCGCCTCCGCGTTCGCATTTCTCCTGCCCCATACCCCAGTCCCTCTCTTCTCCGTGGCCCTCCGTGTCCAACCTCCGCGCCCTCCGTGTTAAAATCTTCCTCTTCCTCTTCCTCCTCCGCATCTCTTCCCTAGTGCCAAGTGCCTTCCCCACTAATCACACCAAATACAAACCATACTTCGCAATACACCAGATCGCCGCCACCCCATCGCGCCATCCGATCTTCTTCCCCTCCTCATACGTCCGGCCCGCATAGCTCACCGCCACCTCATACACCCGCACGCGCCGATCTCTCGCCCCGCCCCGCTCCTGCTCCTTCGCCGCCACCCGCGTCCGCGCGGCCTTGATCACGAGCTCAATCTCAACCCCGAACCGCGCCTCTTGAATCGTGATCTGCTTGAGCACATCCGCCCTGAAGGCCTTCAGGCAGCACTCCACATCCGTCAGGTTGAGATTCGCCGCCATGCAGCAGAGTTCCGTGATCCCCCGGTTCGCCACGCTGTGCCAGTAGTACAGCACGCGATGCGTCGCACCAATGAACCGCGATCCCACAACCGCGTCCGCACGCCCATCCAGGATCGGCCTGAGGACCGCATCATGATCGCGCGGGTCATACTCAAGGTCCGCGTCATGCACGATCACAACATCCGCGCCCTCGTCAAGCGCCTCACGAAATCCCGTCCGCAGCGCGGCCCCCTTTCCTGCATTCTCGTCATGCAGCACCGCGCGAAGCCGCGTCGCGCCAGCATCGCCACGCTCCCGCACCCGCGCCTCATCAATCATCGCCGCGATCAACGCGCGCGTCCCGTCCGTTGACCCATCATCCACAAGGATCAGCGTCCGCTCCACCTGGGCCCCGCTCCCATCCCCCTCCCGAGGCGGCGGCGTTGCCATCAGCCGCTCCACCGACCGACGCAGCCACCGCACCTCGTTGTACACCGGCATCACCACAAAGAGCTTCATACTCATCAGCGTACCGGCTCCATTCCAGAAACGCCCGCAACCCCAAGCACCGCCAAGCACGCACTCGAAATCCCAATACCCCCAAACTCCGATGGATGAATCCAAAGAGCCCCACGCGCAAGCGTGGGGGGCCTCTTCCTCCCCGCTCTCCTATCTCTCTCCTCTTTCTCCTCCTTTCCCTCCACCACCCACACCACAAACTCCACATCCCGGTGCGTCAGCGTCCGCTCCACCACACCAACCCGCTTCGCCCGCCCGCCACCCACCGCAGCCAGCATCGCGCGCAGCTCGGCAGCAAGCCCGCGCGCACCACCCGCCGCCGTCGGCGGCTGCCAAAGCCCACTCCAGAGCGCACCCTCCTCCTGCTTCTGCATCAGCACGCGCCCCTCAACATCCACCACCACAAGCGCATCCAGCCGCACGCTGCGCCGCTCAGCCCTCACCTTCGGCCGAGGAAGCGAGTCCTGCATGCCCAGCAGATGCGCCCCGCACGCATCCCGCACCGGACACGCGACACACCGCGGCCCTGAAGGTGTGCACACCATCGCGCCAAGTTCCATCAGCGCCTCATTCAGCACTCCGGCCGCAACGCCCGCACGCTCGCACGCCGCCATCAGCATCTCCGCGCGAGGCCACGCCCACGCCAATCCATCCGCGCCGCTCGAGAGATCCTGCCCCTCAAGCCTGATCAGCACGCGCGCCACGTTCCCATCCACGATCGGTGCCGCTTCCCCAAATGCCAGCGACGCGACCGCCCCCGCCGTGTACCGCCCGACGCCGGGCAACTCCATCAGCGCCCCAACTTCCCGCGGCACCACACCCCCGAACTTCTCCACCACCATCTTCGCCGCCGCGTGCAGCATCCGCGCCCGCCGGTAATACCCAAGCCCCGACCATCGCGCCAGCACATCATCCTCGGGCGCCGACGCAAGCGCTCCCACGCTCGGAAACGCTCGCACAAACTCGGGAAACTTGACCATCACCCGCGAGACCTGCGTCTGCTGGAGCATCACCTCGCTCACAAGCACCAGATACGGATCTCGTGCAGCACCCGGTGCCCCGCGCCACGGCAGCTCCCTCCGCGCCGCGTCAAACCAAGCCGCCAGCGCACGAACGAGCTTCCGATCTCTCTTGATCTCGGCCGCCCGCTCGCCGCTTGAACCAGACGCGACCGACGCCCCCATGGCTACACGCCCGCCAGCGCCCGCTCGATCGCGGGCTTGAGCACCTTCCACTCGGCCTCCGCCCGCTTCCCCACCGTGATCCATCCATCATGGATGAGCAGGTTCGTCACACCCTCGATCGCAAAGAGCGCTACCCCGATCGTGTCATCGCCGGCCTGATCGGCCGACAGGTACGACCGCGGCTCGCGCGGCGCCGGGCTCGGCTCCACAACGCACTTGAGCGCATTCGGATTTGGCGTAGTCTGGAACGAACGAACCTTGTACGGCACAGCGTCGACCTTTCCGTAACGCGGGCTTTCACGTTCCGCCCCGATCCATCGTGGCGAAACCAGCGGGACCCGTCCGATGATAGAAGTCCCGGAGTCCCGCCCCGAACGTGACCGAACACGTCCGGACATGACCAAACACGATCACCGAGGATCACACTTCCGCACACAACCGAGCACCCACGAACGTAGACTCCCGCACCGACCTTCACCCTGACCCTCCTCCCGCCCTTCGCCCGCACGCCTCCATCGCCCCGGAGCCTCTCTCGTGTTCCTGACCGACCGTCTCCAGAGCTTCTTCGACCGGCTCTCCACGTATCCCGCGTGGCAGGTCTTGGTTGAGCTCGCGGTCATCTGGATCGTGGTCTACGTCATCTTCCGCTTCGTGCAGGGCACCCGCGCCGCCGGCGCGCTCAAGGGTCTGCTCGTCCTGCTCATCGTCGTCACCGTTCTCTCCCGCGTCTTCGGCGGCACCGGCTCCTTCCAGCGACTCGGCCTCCTCTACGACCGCTTCCTCGCCCTCGTCGCCATCTCGCTGGTGGTCATCTTCCAGCCCGAGCTCCGGCGCGCCCTCGTTCGACTCGGCGAAACGCCCTTCTTCCGAACCAGCCCCAAGGACCTCAAGTTCATCGCCGACGAGATCGCCACCGCCGCGGCCTATCTCTCCAAGGCCAAGTTCGGCGCCATCATCGTTGTCGAACGCAACGTCGGCCTCGCCGGCCTCATCGAGGGAGGCACCATCCTCGGCGCCGAGCTCTCCAGCCGCCTACTCCAGACCATCTTCTTCCCCGGCTCGGCCCTGCACGATCTCGCCGTCATCATCAAGGGTCGCACGATCCACGCCGCGGGCGTCCAGCTCCCCCTCGCCGAGCCCTCCGAGATGCCCGACCCCACACTCGGCTCGCGCCATCGCGCCGCCGTCGGCCTCTCGCGCGAGTGCGATGCCATCGTCGTGATCGTGAGCGAAGAGACCGGCGCCTGCCGCATCGCCGAGCGAGGCCGCCTCTCCGATCGCCTCACGCCCGCGGCACTCCGCGAAGAGCTCGAAGCCCGCATGGCCCGCGTCCCATTCCGTAACGAGCCAACCGCCGCGGCCCGTCAGGAGCAGCTCCATCAGGAGAGCCTCGCCGCCGGCGCCGTCGAGGCTGACCTCGGGGCTGAATCGCCCCCCATCAGCTCGGCCCACTCGTCCACCCTCGCGCCCGATTCGCCCCAGCGTCCCGGGAGGGCCTAGCCGATGCTGCGACACCTGCGGACCATCCTCATCGTGACGACCATCGCGGCCATCGTCTGGGCCTTCGCCGAGGCCGAGAGTCTCCGCCCGCTCAACGCCGAGATCGATCTCGCCCTCGTCTCCGACCCCGCCTCCACCCGCACCCTCGAACTCATCGATCCAAAGCCAGATTCCAGACTCGGCCCCGGCACAGCGATCCGTGTCATCGGCGAGATCGAGGGCCCCGCCGCCACGCTCGCACAGATCGAGCGCATCCTGGGTGATCCCATCCGCCTCAGCGCTGGCGACCCCGGCATGCCCAAGGACCCCGGCACCTGGCCCATCTCCCTCCGAGATCTCCTGCGTGATCATCCCGCCCTCCGAGGCCGAGGCATGGTCATTCGGCGCGTGGAACCCGCCACCATCACGCTGCGCATCGACGACCTGGTCGAGCGCCAGCTCCCGATCCGCGTCGAACTCCCCGAAGGCGAGACCGACGGCCCCGCCGAGTCCCGCCCCCGCAGCACCACGGTCCTCTTGCCCAAGTCCGTGAGCGACACCCTCCCCGCCGACGCAATCGCACTCGCCCGGATCGACCAGACCACATGGGATCGACTCGTCCCCGGCCGGCGCGAGACCGTCCCCGGAATCCGCCTCGAGATCCCCGGAGTTCCCAGCGATACCCCCTCGCTCCGAGTCCGGCCCCCGGTCGTTGATATCTCCCTCGCCGTCCGGATGCGAACCTCAACGCTCCGCGTCGCGACCGTTCCGGTCCACCTCCGCATTCCCCCCGTTGAGCTCGCACTCTTTGATGTCGAGATTCCAGAGCAGGATCGCGTCCTCATCGATGTCGTCGTCTCCGGCCCCGCCGACCTCGTCCGCCAGATCGAGGACAAGTCGTTCCCGCTCATCGCCACCGTCACACTGACCTACGAGGACCTCGAGCGCGGTGTCACATCCAAGGAAGCGACATTCACCAGCTTCCCAACACCCCTCAAGTTTGAGGTCGCCAACCGCACCGTCCGCCTCAAGATCACGCGGCGTGAGAAGGCACCCGGCTAGACCTTCGCCGTATACTCGCGCCCGAGACACTTCCCCTCCCGACGCGCCCAGGGATGAGCCGTCGCATCCAACCGGACGGAGCCAGAGATGACCACTACCCCTCCAACCAACACCCCGCCAATCACGCCACGGACTCGCACCACGCGACCCATCGCCGCCACGCGCGTCATCGCCCTGATGAACCAGAAGGGCGGCGTCGGAAAGACCACCACCACCGTCAACCTCGCCGCCTCCTGGGCCAAGGCCGGACGCGAAACCCTCGTCATCGACCTTGATCCGCAGGCACACGCCACGCTCCACCTCGGCGTTGATCCCAAGAGCGTCGAACGCTCCATCTACGACCTCCTGATCGGCGACGAGCCCGACATCACTTCCATCGCCACCTCGACGCGCCCGCACCTCTCGGTCCTTCCCGCCCACACCGATCTCGCCGCCGCCGAGTCCGAGCTGGCCCGCCTGCCCGATCGTCAGAAGCGTCTCGACGCCGCGATCACGCGGGCCGCGGGCCGCTACGAGTTCATCCTGATCGACTGCCCACCCTCACTGGGTCTGCTCACCATCAACGCCCTCGCCGCCGCGCGCGAGGTCATCATCCCGATGCAGGCCCACTTCCTCGCGCTGCAGGGCGTGGGCAAGCTCCTCGAAACCGTCAACCTCGTCAGCCGCGCCGTCAATCCGCGGCTGCGCGTCACCGGCGTGGTCCTCACCGCGCACGACATCAGCAGCACCCACACACGCGAGGTCGTCGCCGATCTCGAGTCCTTCTTTGAAGAGGCCCGCCAGCAGGAGTCGCCCTGGCGCTTCGCGCGGGTCCTTCGACCCGCGATCCGGCGCAACATCAAGCTCGCCGAGTGCCCCAGCTTCGGCCAGACCATCTTCGAGTACGCCCCGCAGGCCAGCGGCGCCGAGGACTACGGCGCACTCGGCGCCTCGCTCCTCAAAGAGTGGGACGCGATGCTCGCCAAAGCCAAGAAGTCCGAAGCCGCCACGAGCCCCGCCGAGGTCCATGTCGTGGCCCGCCAGCCCGCCACCCCCGCCACCGAGGCCACCGCGTGACCCCAGTCTCGTCGCGGACTCGCTTCTCTCTCTGGCATTGGCTCTTCGTTCCATACGCCATCGTCCTCTTCATCGCGACCCACATCCCCAACGTCCGCATCGATGGGCCCATCCCACGCACCGATCTGCTGGTGCACATCACCGTCTTCGGCGGCTGGGGCCTGCTCGCCACGCTCTGCGGCTTCTTCGGCCCGCCCCTCTCGCGCCGCAACATCGTCCGCACATGGGTCGTCGGCCTCATCTACGCCGCCATCGATGAATCACTCCAGCTGATCCCATTCCTTCATCGCGTCGCCGCCATCGACGACTACGCCGCCAACGCCAGTGGCATCACCCTCGCCGCAATCTTCCTCAGCATCGTCGCGATCCTCTTGCCAAAGCCGGGTCCTGTCGCGCCAGAAACCAATCCACGTAACGATGCCCATCGCCTTCCTAACAATCGCACATGAGCGAAGGTCAGAGCGATGCCAGCCGCCAATCCGCAGGCCACAACAGTGGCCCGGATGAAGCCAGCCCATCGCGCACTGACCGAGTCCGCCGGCCCGCCCGCGCCCGCACCCCAGTTCGCATCCCCCAAGGCTGGCGAGGCAGCCTCATCGCTCTCTTCCTCGCCTTCAGCGTCCTCCTTGCATTGTGCTTCTTCCTTCCCGGCTCCGTCTGGGCCAACTTCAACCAGACACTCCCAACCTTCGTCATGATCGGCGGCATCCTCCTCCTCGGCGATGGCTTCCGCCAGCGCGTCGGCACCGAGGAATACTGCGCCAAGTGCGGCTACCAGCGCACCCGTGGCGGCCAGCCCGCGACCGACGCCGCTCGCTGCCCCGAGTGTGGCCACGCGTGGTGGGGTTGGCAGGGCACCGTCATCGGCCAGCGAACAACCTCGTGGCCACGCGTCGCAGCCGCCGCGCTCTGCGGCCTCATCTGGCTCACGCTCCTCCTCGGCCAGTTCAACGGCCTCAACACCTTCCGCCTCTTCCCTACCTCTGGCCTCATCGAAGCCGCCGCCAACCATCGCGGGTTCGACAACCAAGTCTGGGACGCCATCTCCAAGCGCACGCTCTCGCCAGACCAGCACCGTGACCTCGTTGAGTCGCTCCTTGAACGCCGGAAGATCCGCAGGCTCTCTCCCAACGCCGCCAAGTGGATCGAGGGCCGCATCGCCGCCGGCGCCGTGCCTCGTGATCAGCTCCAGCGCTACTTCGCCGAGATGGCCACGCCGCGCCTCATCCTCGCGCACGGCGCCACACCAAGCGTCGGCGGGCGCTTCGACGTGCACGTCATTCTCGACGACGACTCTAACATCTTCGGCGCACACCAGCCCTTCGTGTATGTCCGCTCGATCACGGCCTCTCGCGATGCCGCGGTGCTCGAACTCCCGAGCCCCACATGGCTCTATCCGCACCAAGCCTCTGAAGAGTTCGCCGAGCCTCCCGCCGCGCGAATCGCGGGCCCCGCGAGCACGACCCTTCCGCCCACCATCACCATCCGCCCAACCGCGCCCGGCACCATCACCATCGCCGCCGAGGTCTACATCATCATCATCTCGCCGCCCGGAGGCGCCTCGCCCACACTCACCACCGATCCCAGCGGCCAGCCCATCGCCCCGACCGGTGTCCCCTTCTTCCAACGCTTTGACCTCAAGCTCGATGTCACGGTTCCTGGACCCGCCCAGATTCCCTGAACATGTCCCTGAGCTTGCGAATCCTCAAAAACTCGATGCCTCGATGCCGCATGCCTCGATGCCTTCTTCTCTCACAAAACTCTTGCCGGCTCACTCGCTAACCTACACGCATGACCACCTCGCCAAACGCCCCGGCACCCGCCTTCGCCGCCCTCAACCAGACGCACGACCCGGCCCTCAAGTCCTGGGTCGCTTCCGCCAACGATCCCGCGACCGACTTCCCGATCCAGAACCTTCCCCTCTGCGTCTTCGCCGCCGAGCACGATGGCCACCGGCACAACCACCTCGGCGTTGCCATCGGCGACAGCGTCCTCGATGTCTCGATGCTGATGGAAGCGGGCTGGATCGAGCGCGAGGACAAAGAGCTCGCCCCCGTCTTCGCATTCCCGTACTGGACGCGCTTTGCCGCCTTCCCCGAAGCGCGCCCGCGCGTGCGAGCACTCCTCCAGAAGTTCCTTCTCGATGGCCCCGCGGCCCAGCCCATGAAGCGACTGCGCGAGAAGGCCCTGCGCCCCATGAACTCGCTGAAGTTCCTCCCGCCGATGACGATCTTCAACTACACCGACTTCTACGCCAGCATCGACCACGCCACCACCGTCGGCAGCATGTTCCGCCCCGACAATCCCCTCCTCCCCAACTACAAGTGGATCCCGATCGGCTACCACGGCCGCGCCAGCAGCATCGTCGTCAGCGGCGCACCCATCGTGCGCCCCACCGCGCAGCAGAGTCCGCCAGAAGGTGAGGCTACAGCGCCACCCAAGTTCGGCCCCTGTGCCATGCTCGACTATGAGCTCGAAGTCGGCGCCTTCCTCGGCCCCGGCAACACGCTGGGCAAGTCCGTCCCCATCGCAGAGGCTCACAACCAGCTCGTCGGCCTCTGTCTCGTCAACGACTGGTCCGCGCGCGACGTGCAGAAGTGGGAGTACCAGCCCCTGGGCCCCTTCCTCGCGAAGAACTTCGCGACGCAAATCTCCCCCTTCCTCGTGACCGCCGAGGCGCTCGCGCCCTTCCGTTGCCCCGCCAGCATTCGCCCCGATGGTGATCCCGCGCCGCTCCCGTACCTCAGCGACGACGCCGACCGCGCCCTCGGCGGCTTCGACATCACGCTCGAAGTCCTCCTCCAGACCCAGCAGATGGCCGCCAGCGGCGTCGCGCCACAGCGCCTCTCGCACGGCAACTTCCAGCGCATGTACTGGACCTTCGCGCAGATGATCGCTCACCACACCGTCAACGGCTGCAACCTCCAGCCCGGCGACCTCATCGCCAGCGGCACCATCAGCGGCAAGGAACGCGACACCAAGGGCTGCCTCCTCGAACTCACCTGGGACGGTCCCGGCAAGCCGCGCAGCCCCGTCGAGCTCCCCACCGGCGAGAAGCGCACCTTCCTGCAGGACGGCGACACCATCATCATGCGCGGCTGGTGCGAGCGAACCGGCCACCGCCGCATCGGCCTCGGCGAATGCCGCGGCACGATCGTCGCAAGTTAAGGTCTTGGGTAGCCCGCCACTCCGTGGCGGGTATCTCTCTTCTCTTCCTACACAAACCAAGTGGAGCAGGCGTCCCGCCTGCTACTCTCACATCTACTTCTTGTTGTTCTCTCCGCTACATAACATCAACAGCACGCTCGACACAGAGACGCGAGGAACGTGCCACTCCGAAGCAGGCAACGATCTCCTCCAAATCCGTCGCCATTGCCCTGTCCCCAATCCCCAATCCCCAATCCCCAATCCCAACTTTCTTCTCCCTCCGACCGCCCCTGTGCGCAAAATCACGGTCGAAGCCAGATTCTGTCTTGATCCTGCCCGACCATAGGCCAAACTACGGCCATGACCACCTCCACCACGGCCATCTCTCCTGAAGACGCATCTCTCCTCGCCGCGTGGCTCGACTCGGACGATCCCATCACCAAGATCGCCAGCGATCATGGCCTCTCAATCGTGGAGATCGCGCTCTGGGCCAGGCGCGCTGACATCGCCGAAGTCATCGCGACGATCCAAGCCCAGTACGAAGCCAGGGCCAGACTCCAAGCCACCAAAGGAGCCAGCGACGCGCTCCTCACACTCAGCGTCATCGCCGCTGCCAGCAACCCAACCCAGTCACAAGAGATCGCCCGCAGAGCAGCCGAGGGAATCCTCCGCCGCTGCCCGCACCTCAAGCCCAGACCGGGGGCCCTCCCCACGTCAGGAGGTAGCGAGCCAACCAACGCTCCACCTCCGCCAACACAACCAACCGGCCCGACACCCCCCAACACATCCACCTCTCCGATCGCTTCCACAACCACCACACCAACGCCGTGCGCGCCGGTCTCCGCTCAAGTGCGATGTCGCGCCCTTCACGCCTGTGGCGTGGATTCACCTTCCACGGAGTGGCTTGGCACCTGCGGCATCGCGTCGCGCTTCGTTACGAACTCATCTTCACAACAACGACCCCCGCCACAACCAGCAGAACGCCGCCAATCCGCCCGAAGGAGAGCGGGATCTGCCGCATGTCCATCATCCCAAGCCGGTCGATGACGAGCGACGCGGCAAGCTGCCCGGCGATCATCGCCGTGAGGTAGCTCGTGGTCCCGAGCCTGGGCACCAGGAAGACCGCGGTCGTGACAAAGAATGCTCCGAGCACGCCACCAATCCACATCCAAGAGGGGCCCTTGGCAAGATTCGCCATCGCCGGCGCGGGCGCATCCACAAACCGCGACGCGATGAACCAGACCAGCAGCATCGTGACGCAGCCCACCGCGAAGTTGATCACCCCGCCATGGATCGGATGCCCAGCATGCTGCGCAAACCGCGCATTGACGCCCGGCTGGAATGCGGTCGCGACCCCCGCGAGCACGGCCATGCTGATGAAGAAGAGGAACGTTGAAAGTGGGATGGTTGGCATGGGAGGAAAAACGAAAAGTGAAAAGTGAGAAAGCGAGAATGAAAGGCGAATGCGAACTCGGTGGGCGCCTTGCGATGGGTGGATCGCGAGTCGTGTTGGGTGGCCGCGAGGATGCTCGCGTTGATCGCTCAGACTCGGGCCATCAGACGCGTCTGACGCATCAGCGTAGAGAGATGCCAGCCGCAACGTTTGGATTCATCGTCCCACCAGGTTGGCCGCGGCATTTCACGCAGCTCTCACCGCCGCTTCCGACGCGGCGGCGGCGCCAGCGGATCGCGCAGGTCCGAGTCGTATTCCTCAGGAGGCTTGGCCCTGAAGCAATCGACGAAGATCCATCCCGAGACAAACAGGAAGACCAGCGAGACCAGTCCACTCCCGATCGCGATCAGCCCCATCATCCCAAACAGGCGGCCCGAATGCCGCGAACGGCGGATGCCGTACTCCGCCTGATCCTGTGCGAAGGCCGCGATGCCGCTCGCGGCCCAATACGCAACCCCCGCGAAGACCGCCGCGATGACCAGACTGGCCACCAGCCCCGGCACGTTTTCTTTCAGCTTTGTAACCACAAGGACCCCCAAGTTCGCCCGCGTGTGACCGAGTTCGGGCAAGAGCGTACCAAGTTCGCTCCATTCCACAAGGACCCAAACAGCAACAGGCGCATGAACCCGGCCCGGGAGCCGATCCGGCCCCGATGGCCTTGGCCTCCCGACCCTGCACCCGCCGCCACCCTTGCCCAGCCCCAAAACCGCCCGTGATGGCGTATGCTGGCGGGGTCGGGCGGACGGATCCGCCCCGTCATCCCCGTTTCTCGGCCGCAGCCGCCATTGGAGGGCGCGCATGTCCGCACTCGCCACCCCGGCCTCACGCTCCACAGCTGACTCAACCGTGACGAAGAAAACTACCTCACCGCGCGCGACCGCCGAGACGATGGCGTCGAAGCAGAAGGACATCGCCGTCTCCGAGTTCTTCGCGAAGAACCGGCACCTCCTCGGCTTCGACAATCCGCGTAAGGCCCTCCTCACCACCGTCAAGGAGGCCGTCGACAACAGCCTCGACGCCTGCGAAGAAGCCGGCATCCTCCCCGACATCACCGTCGTGATCGAGGACCTTCAGCCCGACCGAGGCCGCGAGGTCAAGCAGTCGCGCTACCGCATCACCGTCGTCGACAACGGCCCCGGCATCGTGCGCAAGCAGGTTGAGAACGTCTTCGGTCGCCTCCTCTACGGCAGCAAGTTCCATCGCCTCAAGATGAGCCGCGGCCAGCAGGGCATCGGCATCTCCGCCGCGGGCATGTACGGCCTCATCACCACCGGCAAGCCGATGCTGATCCAGACGCGCCCCAACGCCAGCAAGCAGGCGCACCACATCGAACTGGCGATGAACACCAAGACCAACCGCGCCGAGGTCACGGTCGACGAGGAGACCGACGACTTCCCGCTCCGCCGCCTGCGCGAGCTTGGCCCCGCCGTGCGCGAGATCGCCGAGAAGGGCGAGTTCCTCTCGCACGAGGCGTACCCCACCGGCACCAGCGTGACCATCGAGCTCGAGGGCAAGTACCAGCGCGGCCGCGGCAGCGTCGATGAGTTCCTCGAGCTCACCGCCATCGCCAACCCGCACGCGCGAATCACGCTCGTCCGCCCCACGCGCGAGAGCGCGGCGGAAGACGAAGACACGCCCGCGATCAAGAAGGCTGGCGCGACACTCGCGTTTGGAGTTCCGGCACCCGAGCCCTCTGTGGAAGCCGCCGCGCCGCTCCCCGAAGTCACCACCGACCTCGGTCCCCTCGTCATCTTCCCGCGCGGCGTCTCCGAGCTCCCGCCAGAAACGCAGGAGATCCAGCCCCATCCGCGCGGCGTCGAGCTCGGCATCCTGATCCAGATGCTGAAGGACTATGAGGACGCTGGGAAGGGCACCACGCTCTACGGCTTTCTTCAGGAGCAGTTCTGCCGCGTGTCCGCTTCGACCGCGAGTGAGTTCTGCCAGAAGATCGGCGCGACCAGCCGCACGAAGGTCTCCGACATCGAGCCCGCGCAGGTCGAGAAGCTCTTCAAGGAGTTCCAGGAAGCCAAGCTCCCGCCGCCACCGACGGACTGCCTCGCGCCCATCGGCGTGCAGCAGCTCCTGAAGGGCATGTTCAAGGGTGTTCGGGCCGAGTTCTACGCCGCCAGCTCGCGCGAGGCCAACGTCTATCGTGGCCGCCCCTTCCTGATCGAGACCGCCATCGCCTTCGGCGGCGAGCTCCCCGGCGACGAAACCGCGCGCGTGATCCGCTTCGCGAATCGCGTGCCGCTCCTCTTCCAGCAGAGCGCGTGCAGCTCCTTTAAGGCCGTGACGGAAACCAACTGGCGCAACTACGACCTGCAGCATCCGCGCGGCGCAGTGCCAGTCGGGCCGCTGGTCATCATGATCCACATGGCCAGCGTGTGGGTGCCCTTCACGAGCGAGAGCAAGGAAGCCATCGCGGACTACGACGAGATCCGCAAGGAGATGAAGCTCGCGCTGATGGAGTGCGGCCGCAAGCTCGGTGCGTATCTGCGTAAGCGTGCGAAGATGAAGCGAGAGGGCCAGCGCCGCGATGTCTTTGAGCGCTACATCGGCGAGATCAGCAAGGCCATCAACGCCATCAACGGCGTCGATGCCAAGGAGCTCTACGACAAGCTCCTGATCCAGGCCCGCAAGCGCACAGCCATCGCCGATGCGCAGCTCGATGATGAGGGCCGCGCAGTGAAGGAAGACCCCGCCGATCAGGAGGGCGTCATCGTCATCGAAGCGGCGGCGAAGGCGCTCGCGCCCGCGAGTGACCGCGCGACACCCGCCGCGCCCGGCACGCCCGAGGTCGCGCCCAAGAGCCCCGCACCAAAGAAGCAGCGGACGATCGGCGAAGACCTCTCCGATATCCCCTCCGGCCCGCGGGGCAAGCAGAGCAAGGCCGAAGCCGCAGCGCTCGCGGTGAACGCCGCGCAGCGCACGGGCGAGTCGCCAACGCGTCCTGTCACAAGTCCTGTCACAAGTCCTATCACGAAGCCCGCCGCGAAAGCCGCAAAGCCCAAGATGCGCCTCGTGAATGGAAAGATGGTCCCCGCCGACGAACCAGGCCTCTTCTGATCCGAGTAGGTCGGTTCTCCGAACCGACTCTTCCCTCTCGCCTCTGCCCTCTTCACACAACCTCGCTCGAAGCACACGAGGCTTCGCTCCACGCAAACAGTCATCTCCGCACCGAGATCAAGCATGGCAAAGAAACCAACCGCAGCAGCACCCGCCGCGAAGTCATCGGGCGTCTCGAAGAAGGTCAAGGAGCGCGACGCCAAGACGCAGGCCCGCATCGTGGACCTCGCCGATGGCGTCTCCAAGACCGCCTTCGCCATGCGCGAGCCCAAGATCGAGATCCCGCTCCGCACCAAGAGCAACACGATCTGGAACAAGAAGCGCGGCATCCTCGAGATGGGCTCGGCCTCGCTCGAGCGCGAGCTCTTCAATCTCAACCAGGCCAAGCAGTTCATGCAGACCTGCCTGCACGCCAACTCCATCAAGAGCCTGATCGACGACGAGAAGAGCCTGTCGCTGCGTGGCATGTTCTATCGCGGGCTGCACACCGTCGCGGGCACCAAGGAGAAGACCTTCACGGATCAGGACGAGTCCGACGGCGTGCTCGAAGACCTCGAGGTCTCGCTGGGCGCGCTCCGCGAAGAGCTGCACATCTTCGCCAAGAAGAAGGGGACGATGATCGGCAACATCACGCTGGTCGACAGCGGCGACGAGATCGACTGCCGGCGGATGGGTAGCGGCGGATACTCGATCCCATCGATCGTCGAGCCCGACGTGATGGAGTTCAAGAAGTGCGACGCGAAGTTTGTGCTGCACGTGGAAAAGGACACGGTGTGGACGCGGTTCAACGAGGACAAGTTCTGGCAGGAGCACAACTGCATCCTCACCGAAGGCGGCGGCCAGCCCAGCCGCGGCGTGCGTCGCCTCCTGCAGCGCCTCAACAGCGAGCTCGGCCTGCCCATCTACTGCCTGCTCGACTGTGACCCTTGGGGACATTACATCTACAGCGTGATCAAGCAGGGGTCGATCTCGCTCGCCTTTGAGAGCAATCGGCTCGCGATTCCCGATGCGAAGTTCATCGGCGTCCGGTCGAAGGACTTCGTCGAGTGTGAGTTGACGGACGATGCGCTCATCGAGATGAACGACAACGACATCAAGCGCGCCAACGAGATCAAGAGCTACCCGTGGTTCGAGGGGCACAAGGGCTGGCAGCGCGAGATCGACGGGATGCTCAAGAACGGCTTCAAGATGGAGGTTGAGGGGCTGATTACGAAAGGCATCTCCTACGTCACCGAGGAGTACGTCCCCCAGCGCCTGAAGAACAAGGACTGGCTGGATTGATGCGATGCAGAAGATCTAAGGCAAAGATCCACCACAGAGGCACAGAGAACGCAGAGTCGGCAGAAGTGGTCGAGTCTTCAGGTGATCAGGTGACTTTGGATGTTTCGTCTTCGGCTTCACTCGTGCCAAGTGCCTTCTTCATTCAGTCTTTCACTCGAACACTCTTCCACTCGACGGATTCTTCCGTCTCTGCGTTCTCTGTGACTCTGTGGTGAATCTTGCTTTGGGGTATCGAGTTGAGTGTCCGCTCCGCTCACAGTGAATCCGCGCTGAACAGCCCCGACTTCACCCCCGCCAGCCCCAGCAGCATCTCGCGCTTCGTGTATGGCACGCGGCACATGGGCCCAAAGATCAGGTCCCGAACCGGCGCGAGGGCCTCATGGTCGGACTGGAACCATGGCGTCAGCCATCGCGAGACGCGCTGGTAGTAGCGATGGCGCGGGCGCCGCTTCGCATCGAACTCCCGCAGTGCGCGCTCAACGCGATGATGCGTTGGATCGCGCGCCCTATCGCTGGCGAGCGCGCTCGTCAAAGTTACCGCGAGCACGGCAGCGTCAACGAGTGCGAGGTTCGCACCTTGCCCGAGCTGTGGGCTCGTGGCGTGGGCCGCGTCGCCGATGAAGACCACCGGACCATCGAACGTGCGGCGCATCATCACATCGTGGTACGTCGCGAGGATGAACTGCTCTGAGTAATGGAGGCCGCCGAGCAGCTCCGTGGTCGCGCCGCCCGTCAGCGCGTTTGCACGCGCCTTGAACTGCGCGAGTGAACTCGCCCTGAAGGCCTCGAACTCGCGCGTCGCGAGGCTCCAGAAGAGGCCGACGCAGCGAGGTCCGTCGGCGGTGGCGCGGCCCACGGGCAGGATCCCCAGCATCGCGCCGGTTCCTTCGTACCACTGCGCGAGCGTGCCATCGAATCGTCCATCCTCGTCGGGCAGCACGGCCCACGCCGCGCCCCAGTCGTAGGGCCGATCGCGCAGCACAAGGTGCGGGAACGCGCGGCGGAGCGCTGACCGCGCGCCATCGCACACCACCACGAGATTGAAGGGTCCATGCTCGCGCCCGCGCGAGTCACGCAGCGTCGCCAGCGGGTCATCACGCCTCATTTGCACGATCTTGTGATCAGGCAGCATCTCGCAGCCAGCCGCGAGGGCCGCGCCGCGCAGCGCATCAAAGAGTGCGCCGCGCTGGACACCAAGGCCAAAGAGACCCGGCCTCAGATCCGAGTACGCAAGGTCCAGCACCGGCACGCCTCGGGTCGTGACGCCGCGAAGACGATCCACCCGTGCGCCCAGCGACAGGATCGGGCCCAGAACTCCGAGCTGCTCGAGCACCGCGCGGCCCGTTGGCTGCAGCAGGAGCCCCGCTCCGACCGGACCCGGATCCGGCACGGCCTCATAGATCCGCACGCGGTGCCCGAGCTGGGCGAGCAGGGCGCCCGCGGCGGGGCCACCGGTGCCGCAACCGACCACGGCGACATCAAGGACCCGCGCGTCCTGAGCCGGCCCCCGAAGTTGCTCGCGCCCACGAAATTGACCCACGACCAAGCGTACGTGGCTGGCCGCTCTCAACTCGGGGGTGAATCCGTCCGATACTCCGTGAGCAAGGCGGGGATTCTCCGTTCCTGATCTTGTACGCACATCGACCTGTCACGACCTGTCACGACCTGCCACGACACGACCACAGACAAGAGGCCACCATGCTCGATGCCAACAGCAACCGCCGCCGCTTCGAACGCCTCTCGCTTCCCGCGGCGTACACGCCCGTTCTGGTGAGCCAGCTGATCGCCAACCAGCCGCTGCTCGATGGGCACGCGTACGACCTCTCGGAGGGTGGTTGCCAGTTTGAGCTTGATCGTGCGATCCAGCCCGGCACGCCGATCCTGATGCAGATCGAGCTTCCTGCGTCCATCTCGGAGTCAGACGACGCTCAGGCGGCGACGGTCGCTGTGATCGGTAACGTGGTGTGGCTGGATGAGTCCGAGCCCGGCCCCGCGCGGATGGCGATTGCCTTCACGCGCTTTGCACAGAGCGGCGACCGCGAGCGGCTGATTGCGCGGCTTTCATCGGCACTCTCACGCCGCGCCGCCTGATGCGCGGCACTCGCGCTGCTGCATCACTGCCTCGATCTGGGCCTTGCTGAGGATCGGGACGCTGGTCTTCCCGGTCTGGAGCATGTAGTGGATGTACGGCACACACATGCCGCATCCTGTGCCGCAGCCGGTCTCGCGCGAGAGCAGATCGAAGTCCGGACCGATGCTCGCGGCGAGCGACTTCAGCCGCTCGAACGAGACGTTGTGGCAGATGCAACGTGTGACGGCCATCGAGTGTTCACGTTCCCTGTGGCATCATCGCCACTCTTCAGCATCTGGAACATACCACGGTCCGAGCGAAGATCCAACCGATCCTACGCGAATATCGGTCGCGCGGAGGTCGCTCATTTCTGCATGGATTTGTCCGGAACTCCCGTCGGCGCGGACCGAGATGGTGCTGCCCGCCGAGCCGCGTGCGGAGGGGCCGTGGCGGAAGGCCGTCGTCGGTGATTCGTTGATGCGCCATCCGCCCGAGCGCGTGAAGAGGAGCGGGGGATCGAGCAGTGCGGTGTTGCGTGGCGGCGACCGCTCGCCGTTTGGATCCAGCCCATCTCCGACGGGCAGCAGCGCGTCGGCGAAGACGAGGAGCTCGCTCGGCCGCGCAATCTCGAAGGCGCGGCGCCAGGGCCTGAAGCCGATCTCGCTTCCCCAGCCTGGCGTCATCAGCGGCGAGAGGTAGTAGCCGTTGTAGCCGTACGTGCTCGTGGGCAGCTGCGCGGGACCTTGCGGTGTGTATGAGCCCCAAGGCTGGTTCGGACATTCGAGCACGCTGCTTGGCGCGAGCGCGGCGTCCAAATAGGGCGCGACGAACCCGCGCGAGAAGTCCGGGCCGATCGCCGCGGTCCCGTGCGTGCCCCACCAGAAGAGCTGCGGCCCCATGCCGATCTCGCGCTGCCGCCAGTAGGCGAGTGGCATCACACGGTCGCGTGCGTCGACGCTGTACGAGGTCCACGCGAGGCCGAGCTGGCGCTGGTTCGAAAGGCAACGCGCCGTGCGCGAGAGCGCGCGTGCGGTGCCGAGCGATGGGAGCAGGATGCCCAGCAGCACCGCGATGATCGCGATGGTGACGAGGAGCTCAATGAGCGTGAAGGCGCGCCGGATCATCGGCGGCCTCCGATCATGGCTGGTGCTTCGCTCCAGCGTGCAGCGCGGCGCAGCGCGTGCGAGTCGCTTTGCGTGATGATCCCATCGCCGTCGAGATCGATGGTGCTGCCGGATTCCCACGCGTAGAGATCGTCAATGCCTCGCTGGCCGTCGTTGTTCCTGTCGAGTTCGGAGGGACGTGGTCCGAACGCGCTGAGGCCTGCGCTTCCGACGCTGTAGGTGTTGTTGCCAGCGATGGCTGGTGTGCCGCCAGCCTCGGCGATGGCGCTCCCGAGCCAGAACGCGCTCGACCCCGGCACCTGCGCCGGATCCACACGCCTCAGCCACGCACCGCCATCGCTGAGCGACTCGCCTTGGGCGGTGCCGAGATGGAGCGTCGCGCGACCTTCGAAGAGGCTGAGCAGCGGCTGATGCACCCAGCCCGCCAGCGGCACAAACTCGCCGACATCGATGAGTCCGTCCGCGTTCCCGTCGATCCATGTTGCAGTTGCAGAGTCCCACGCCACCGCGACACTCGCGCTCCCAAGTCCGTCATAGCGCTGGAGCGATGGCACGCTTCCATAGCCACCGATGCCGGTCGAGAGAAGCGCGATGCCCGGGAGCGAGATGATGGCGCTGGCCTGCGTGCGGTTGCTTGGTGTGCTCGAGATGATCGCGCCACTGACGCCGTTGACGACGAGCAGGTTCGCAGAATCCAGGCCGCCGAAGAAGGCGTACGACGCCGCGGCGATGAGTGGTGGCTCGCTTGCTCGCGCGGGTGGGCGGATTGAGACGCCGCCGTAGAAGCCCTCGGAGATCGGATTGACCGCAACGAAGGGTGCTGCGGGTGTCTGCGTCGCGCTCGCGTCGAAGGCCCAGATGCGGCCGGGCTGCGTGCCGAACTGGCCCGAGCTTGCGACGTAGACGAGTCCGACGCCGCCGAACTCTCGCGGCAGATACGCGGGTGTGTTTCCTGATGAGGTACCGATGGGTGCGCGCCAGAGGAGCTCGCCGGGCTCGCGCGGGTTGTGTGCTGCGTCGAAGGCATCGAGGTTGATGCACGAGAGGCCCGCGCCGGAGCTGAAGCCGCTGTAGTCCGTGATGAAGGCCCGTGCGCGGCCGTTGCGTTCGTCCGCGATGCAGACGTTCGCGTTCACGACGTTGCGCGGCAGCGTCGTCTGCCATCGCACGTGGCCATCGCTCAGCGCGATGGCCGAGACCACGCGGCCGGTGGCGACGAGAGCCTGCCCGCGAGCGAGATCGAGCGTGACGCCCGATTGCGATTCCAGCGCGCGCGATGGGAGCAGCGCTGACCAGACGACGGTGCCAGTTTCGCGATCGAGCGCGTAGAGCCGGATCTCAACGCCCGACGGCGGCAGCGAGATCTCGCCGAGCGCGAGCACGAGCGACGGAGTCACTGCGAGTGGCGCGTGCGGCACGAACGTGATCGCGCGGCCCTGCGCATCCGCCCCGCACACCCACCGCGCGGGGCTTGCGAGATCGTCGCCGGGCGCGAACGTCGTGTTGCTGGACCATGAGTCTGCGCTGGCGGTGAAGAGGCCGATGGGTCCGCGCGCGAGCTGCTCGCGCGGCGTCGGCGGCCAGCGATGCTGCGAGTACTCCTGCGCAAAGCACGACGCCGCGAGCGTGCTGAGGGCCGCGAGCGCAGAGAGGCCTGCGCGGACATGCGCGCATGTGGGCGTCGTCGTGATGTTGAGGCATGAAGTCACAAGCGCGGCCAGCGCGTTCCCGTGCTGGCCGCGGAAAGATGTGTTCGGTCACGAACGACGACGGCGCGAGGCTGCCAGACTGGCGAAGAGACCACCAGTGATCACGAGCACACTTGCCGGTGCTGGGATCGCGCGCACGTCCGAGACGCCATCGATCTCGATGTTGCCTGTGGCGCCCGCAGGGAGGCTGAAGCGCACGAAGGAGGCGCTCGAGAGGCCGACGCTTGCGAGATCAACGCCCGCGCCGCCACCGGAGCCGCCGTACGCCGCGAGGATCTGCGCGAAGTTGAGTCCGATGAGATTGACGCTCGGATCCACGGGAAGTGTGAAGTCCGTGGGCACGATCCCGGCGGGTGCGCCGAAGTACGACGAGGTGTCCGCGTACCCCAGCGTCGGGAACAATCCATCGGCCTCAACGCCGATGATCTCGCGCCAGTCCACGCCATCGGCGGAGACCTCGATGCGGCCGCCGTCGCTGCTGAAGACGAGCGCGAGGTCGGTGAAGTTGATGTCGTCGAAGACGAAGCTGTTGCCGAAGACGAGGAGGTCGATGCCGAATGGATTGGCGGGGTCGTCGATGATTGGTTCATCGAAGGCGAGTGTGAGCGATCCGCCCGCGCCGATGCTCACGATCTCGTCGGCCTCGAAGGCGGGCGAGAAGGGCGTGACCGCGCCGGGAAATCCGGCGGCAACGCCCGTGAAACGCGTGGGCTCACCGAGCGCGGTGGCGGGATTGGTGCGTCCTGCCGCGGGATTGAGGCCCGCGTTGTACTCGACGACGCGATCGGCCCAAGGGTCTGCGGCGAATGCGAACGATGACGACAGTGCAAGAACGCCCGCAAAGACGGGCATGATCGAACCAGCAATCGGACCAGCAATCAGACCAGCAATCAGACCAGCACCAGTGCGCATGGAGCACACCCTTCTCACGGCCACTGCGAGAAAGCAGAGGCCGCGCTGCGTCCCGATTCGCGCGGGACGGCCCCGGGGATACGCCGCCGAGCCAATGCGTGGTGTGATGGTGGAGCGATGCGGCACGCGGGCCGAAGAGGCCGCGCCGCCGAACGCACTCCGCCAGCACCCTTGCTTGTTCTCGCTGATCGTCGCGGGGCGCGACGGGGCGGAGCAACAAGCCGCGAGGGCTCGCCGACACTCAGCCTTCGGCAGGTCTTCCGGCTCCGGGCTCTGCGGGGCTGCCTTCCCGATCGCTCTTGCGAGCGATCAGTGGCCGGGCTTTTGGCTCGCGCGTGTATCGCGAGCTTTGGCCCATGCTGCCCCGCGTCTTCACCCGTTACGGCGGCGCGTCCGCGGTGGAATTGGTTTCGGGCTGGGCCCGGCTGGGCCTTCCGAAACCTCACCACACTTCCCTTTTCACCCCGCGCGGCACAACGCCGCGCGAGGCACCAAAGGCATCTCGACGGTACCGACCCGTGATTGCGTTGTCAACGGCAAGAAGTCGAGATCGAAGTCTCGCGCACACGAACTGTTGGCTTTGTGGCGCTTCCGAGGGAAGGCCGCCCTTTCTCTTACTTCGGCGCGGGCTCTTTGCCGCCGACCTGCAGCGTGGAGAGGACGGCGTCGGCGGCGCGGCGTGTGTCGTCGCCGAGGCGGCGGACCTCTTCCGCGAGAGGCTCGTTGCTCGCGTATGAGCTTGTGGGCGGACGCGAGGTCTCACCGGGCGTCGATGCGTGCATCGGGGCCTGCTCGGGCGCGGCGGCGGAACCAGCAAGGGGGGAGTGCACGACGAGGCCGCTGTTCATCCCGCGGCCGATACCGGAGTTGAGGCCACGGCGCATGTCCTGCCCGGCGGGGCTGAGCGTGAAGGGAACGAGCGCGGCGAGTGCGAGGAGGGCTGCGGCGGCGAGGCCGCCTCCGGCGAGCATCGGCAGCGGCATGAGGCGGGCCTTGAGAACGAATGAGTCCGCGGGCTCGCGGGCCGTCAGGGGCTTGCGGCCGTGGCTCGCGCGGATGCGAGCGACCACCGCCGCGGACAAGTCGTGCGACGGCGCGGTCCAACCCTGCCCCTCGCGCGTTGCGAGCGCATCCTCGACGAGTGCGCTGTTCAGAGCGCGAGGCTGCGTGTCGTGGGGGGCGCTGCTGGAGTTTGTGGTGTGCTGCTGGTTGTTCACGCCGCACCTCCGACCAGGGCGGCCTCGGCGGATTCCGGCGCGAGGGATTGCTGCTTGGCGAGCGTGAGCAGTGACTGGCGTGCCCGGAAAAGGCACACGCGCACGCCCACGCGGCTTTTGCCAAGAACGGCGGCGATCTCGATGATCTCCATTCCTTCGGCGTATCGCAGCCAGAGCGCGGTCTGCTGATCATCGGTCAGGTGTTCGCCCGCGAGCGCCCAGAGCTTGGCACCCAGCCGCCTCTGCGAGACGGAGTCGACCGGATCTTCTGGTGGCGTCGAGGCGTGGTGCTCCATGATGCCCGTGCAGCGGGCGCGGGAGCGCTTGCGCTGCTCGCTGATGGCAAGGCGGGCGCCGATCGTGAAGAGCCACGTCGAGAAACGCCATCGCGGGTCGTAGGTGTCGATGCGCTCCCAGGCCCGGACAAATGCTTCCTGCGTGAGTTCTTCGGCGTCGTGTCGCGAGCCGGTGCGACGGAGGAGGAAGTTGAAGAGACGGATCTGGAAGAGATCGACGAGTGTGGCGTACGACGTGACGGAGCCGTGCTGGGCGGCGATGGCGAGGGCCTCGGGCGTGCGGCTCTCGGTGCTCGCCTCCTTGGTGGATGAATATGCGGATGCCGAGCCGGGCGTGTTTGTGAGCTTTGCTTGAGTCATGAGTTTGGTCTCATTCATGGCTTGTGCTCCGCTCGGTCTTGGGCCCGGTCAAGCTTGTCACGGCCCGTGCCACCACCGCGAATGGTATTGGGAGAAGGGGTGCCGGGAGTTGCACGTTGTGCCACTTCTCCATCACGCCCTCCATCCCCTCCATCCCCTCCATCCCCTCCACCCCCTCCACCCCCTCCACCCCCCTCCGGGAGCCATTGGCGCGACTCGCGGATCAGGGTGGTGATCTGGGCGACGGGTTCGGAGAGCGTCACGCGCACGTTCTTGCCCAGCGCTTCGATCCGCACGCGGCTCAGGCCTGTGCGAAGCTGGCTCGCCTCGGGCTCGGACTCGGCCGCGTGCATCATGACGCCCAGGACGCCACGCATCAGCATCGCGGCTTGTGACGCGGCACTTTCGTCCTGTGTGGTCAGCCGTGCCGTGGCGTAGAACCAGGGTCCGTCGACCGTGGCCTCGGGAGAGGCGGCTGCGGCTGGAATCAAGCGAGCGTCCCCTGACGACGGGCCCACGATATCCACGCTGTCCACGGTGTTCATGCCGCCCGCGCTGGTTGCGACCATGAGGGAACCGGGGCTCGCGGCGGAGGTGGCAGCGGCGGGCGTGGTCCGTTTCGGATTCGCGGCGTCGGCACGGAGTGGCAGGACGCCTGCGGCACGCTCGCCGATGTTGATCGTGAGGCTGCTGATCTTGCGGCTGACAGAGGCGCGGGGTTCGAAGGACCCAAGCTCCGTCGCAGAGACGAAGATGATCGCGCCCTCGTCGGGCTCGAGGGAAAGTTCGGCAGGCTGGCCCTCGGCGTCGGCCGCGTCCTGCGCCGACTGGCACGATCCCGCGATCACGCCCATGGCCTGCTCGAGCCGCTCGATGGATGGGGCGACCACCACGCGTCGAACGTCGGGCTCAGCATCCGAGCCCGGCACGATCGCGGCGAAGACACGCTGCCCTTCGGCCTTCCAGCTGTGCACCGCGACGGCGCCGGGGATGGCGTCGCGAGCGGGGTCGGTCCGTTGATAGCCGGGCAGTCCTGCTGCGGCGAGGGACGTGTGCAGCGCGTCGGCCGCGGCGGTCATGTCGACGACGACGGTGCCGGGGTCAGCGCACTCGCTGCGGCCATAGACGGTGACGCCGTGGACATCGTTGACTGCACTGACGCCGAGCCGCCAGCGCAGTGATTCGAGCGCCGCCGCGGCGGGCGAGCGGTGGTCGCTGAGCATCGAGCGGCCCACGGCGGTTCGCAGCGCGGACTCAACGTCGACGTGGATCACCCAACGAGCCTGGGAATCAACCACGGCGGGATCCAGCGGACCGGCGAGCACCAGGGGCGTTGCCAGAAGAAGGCCGCCCAGGCTCGCCAGGGTGATCCGCATCGGAAGCGTCAGACGAGAGTCGCCACCCCGCGGCCTTGGCCACGGCAGAAGACTCCGGACTGTTCGCGCCACTCGACCGACCACAGCAGTGCTCCATCGCCATCAAGGCGTCACGGGCGTCACGGGCGTCACGAACATCTCTACAGGTTCGCGACGAATTGGTTACGCGATGATACCCGATTCGCAGGCTGGATACCAAACAAAGTCCATCTATGGTCACAAATTCGTGTTATCGGTCGTTCCGGTACCGCTTGAAGCGGTCGACGAGCTCGATGAGGCTGCAGTGGAACTGGAACTCGCCTGAGTTGAAGAGGGCGCTCTCGACGCCGGCCTTGGCGAGGTCGCGGCAGTAGGCGATGGCGTCGGGGACGTCCATCTCGAGTGTGCCGGCGGTTTCGGCGCGGATGGCTTCGGGTGAACGGTCGCTGCCGCGGGCGTCGGTGGCTCGCATGGCGCGCATGCGTGCGAAGTCCGCCGCCCGCTCTTCATCGGTGAAGACCAGCAGGTGGGAGGCGCGATTGAGCGTGCCGATGACTGGCTCTGCATCGTCGCCTGTGCCGCGGGCGATGAAATACCACGTGGGAAGGTTGAGGGCGACCTTCCACAGCTCCTGCTCCCCCAGCTTGTTCTGAAGGTTGTGGGCGGCGGTGCAGAGCGCATCGAAGTCGGGCGTGTCGTGCATGTTCATTCTCCAGAAGCGGCAGTGCGTCCTAGAGGATTCTAGTGGATTGTCACTCAAGAGGTTGGCGATCGCTTGATGGACCGTACAGTTTGCACCCGAGCCGATCCTGATGCGAACAGGCGGCGTAGATGTCTGCACCCCGGAGGGTGCACGCGACGAATCGGAAATTGCGGGTCCGTCGCGGATGCGAGATGCACCGGAAGGTTACCGGACATAGTTCCTGATTTGGCTGGGTCCAGTGGAACGTGGCCCAGAGGGCCGGATCATTGGAGCTATTGCGGGCCAAGGCCCGAATGGGAAGGCACATGAATACGAACACACCTCGAATTTTCTGGCGTACCCGCTCGCACCGTGCCGCATCTGGCGTGCTCGGTGCGGCGGCGGCGATCGTGACCGTGGTCGCGTCGCTGGTCGCGGTCACGCCCAGGGCTCAGGCGATCCAGGGCGGCTCGGAAGTGGCGAGCACTGAGCGCGCGCTCGAGGCCGTCGGCCAGTTTTCGCGGACGCAGTGGCTGGACCTGCCGGGAGCGCTGGGGAATGCGATCCTGATTGCGCCGGACCGGGTTCTCCTTCCGCGTCACCTGATCAACAACCAGTTCACATTTTCTCAGAGCCCTGACGCGCCGGCTGAGCAGTTCATCGTGCGGTTCCGCCGCCTTCCCGATGGGACGCTCGCGAATCCCGAGGACCCTTCCTCGTACTTCACGGTGGGGGTCAGGGGCTTTATCTTCCTGAAGGATCGCGACCCCGGTGCGGACGCGGTGGTGGCGATCCTCTCGACCACGGTGCGGCACATCCAGCCGATTGAGATCGATCCTGAGCGGCGGATCCTCCCCAACACGCGGGTCCAGGTGGTGAGCTGGGGTCAGCAGCAGGCGGGCATCCAGACTCCTGCGGACAGCCGGGCCCAGCCCGCGCGTCTTCGTCGGGGCGAGATCATCATCGGTGACTGGGACCGTCGCCAGCTCGAGCTTGACACCTCGACGACTGCCCGCAATCTTGCGACCGTGGTGGATTCGGACTCGGGTGCCGGGCTCTTCTTCTCTTCGGGAGGGCGGCTGCGTCTCATCGGGATCGTGACGCGTCAGTCCGGCGGGGTGAGCATCGCGATGCTGAGGCGCCAGCCGGCATTCTTCCCGGGCAAGGCCGCGTATGGCCCTTCCGTTTCGGCCACACCGTACAATCGTTCGAACCCGGTCCCTCCGCCGCCCCCCGCCACACCTGTGGTGAATCCGTCGAGGCCGGTGAACACCCAGCCGAGCACCAGGACGCCGCCCCGTGGGGTCTTCCGGCTCACGGTCCGATGAAGGAACGCGGGCGATCGGCGGCAGTCCGACGGTCGTAACGAAGTGGCGGCAGGCGGCGTATCCCATGTGGCCAGAACGTCGTGGCGCGGCGTTGAAACGCCGCCATGCTTCTTCCCCATGAGGAGGCACGCCGGGCGAGTACACTCGCCAGGAAGGACTGGCTCTTGTCTCCCGCTTTTTCGCACCACATTTATCGCGTTTGGCACGCAGGGTTGACATCCAGGGTTGACACACAGGGTTCAGGCAGCAACACACAAAAGGACTCAGGAATGACGATGGCGACTGGTTTCATGTCTCGCAACTCGGCTCGATTCATGCCCGCCCGGGCCGCGGCCGTTCTCCTCACGCTGGTTTGCGGCTCGACGGTGGCGCTGGCGGATGCGCCGGCGTCGCTGGACCGCATTCCGGCCAACGCGGCGATGGCGCTCTCGATCCGCAACATGGAGCAGCTGACGGAGCGCATGGCGGCCCTCTCTGTGCTGGTGGGTCCTGAGGCTCTGGAGGACAACCCGCTCGCCGACATCCAGCAGCTTCTGGGCACGCCAGGCCTCAACAAGACCGGCTCGGCCGCGCTCATCGTGATGCCCGGGGCTGATGGCAAGCTTCCTGCTGGCGGAATGGGTGATGGCGCTGAGGGCAGCGAGCCCGAGGCCGTCGCGCTCGTTCCGGTCAGTGATTACGCCGCGTTCGTCAAGGCCCTGGGCGCGCCCGGCACCGATGGCACGCAGGCCATCACTGTCGATGGCGAGGAGAACTTTGTCCGCGACGCTGGCGGCGGCTACGCCGTTCTGGGCAAGGCCCGCTCGGTCGTTGAGGGGTTCAAGAGCGAGACCGGCCAGGCCGCGGCCCACATGAAGGCCATGGGCCCGCAGGGCAAGCGCACCGCCGACCTTGCTGACGTGCTCATGATCGCCAGCATCCCCGCGATGCAGGATCAGATCAAGCAGGGCGGCGAGCAGCTCAAGGAACAGGCCGAGATGATGGGCCAGATGGGCGGCGCCGACGTCGGTCCAGCCTCCGCCATCAACGAGATCGTGATTAACACCTTCGCCCGCGATGGCCAGGTGGGCATCATCGGCATCGGCCTGGGCGAGAAAGGCATCTGGCTCGACATCGGTGCGCAGTTCAAGGAGGGCTCCGAACTCGCCAAGTTCTTCGCCGACACGGGCAAGTCCGGCGCGCTGCTCGGCCGCGTTCCCGCGATGCCGTTTCTCTTTGCTGGCGCCGTCGATCTCTCCGCACCCGGCATCAAGACCATCATCCGCAACGCCAACGAGATGAACGCCAAGGCCGCGGCCGAGGCCGCCAAGGAAGCCGGCGATGCGATGGCCGGCGACGCTGGTGCTCAGGCTGCTGGCGCGATGGCCAACTTCGCCTCAAACATGGACAAGGTCGACGGAGCCTCCTTCGTCGTGGGCGCCAGCCCCGGCGGCCTGATGGGCGGGCTGCTCGTCAACACCACCATGTTCATGCAGTCCAGCAACCCCGCTGGCTACCTCGTCTCCGTCAAAGAGACGATGCTCAAGTCCAACGGCCAGAACGTTGGCGGCATGACCATGAAGAGCATCTGGGAACCCGCTGCAACTGAGGTCTCGGGCGTCAAGGTCGACAAGTGGACTACCGAGATCGTGACTGATCCTGATGATCCCAACGCTGGCAGCATCGCGATGATGCAGGCCTTCATGTATGGCCAGGGTCCCGCCGGCGGCTTCTCCGCCGCGGTCGAGAACGGCGTTGTCATGACCATGAGCCAGAACACGCCCCTCATGACCCAGGCCCTCGCAGCGGCCAAGGGCGAGAAGGGCCTCACGACCGACGAGCAGATCAAGGCCTCGCAGGCTCTGCTGCCCGAGGGGCGCACCTTTGAGTTCTTCGTCGGTACCAAGAGCGTGATGGACACCGTGGGCGGCTTCCTCGCGATGATGGGCGGCGCGGCCGAGTTCGACATCCCCGCCAACCTCCCGCCGATTGCCATCGGCGGCACGACCGACGGCGGCGGCGTCTCCACCCGCATCTACCTGCCGCACGATGTCCTCAAGACCTTTGCTGAGGTTGCGGAGGCCATGCAGCCCGAGGGCGACGGCATGGATGGCGGCGACGGCGAAGCGCCGACGTTCTGAGTTGGGTCGCCCGGCTTGAAGCAGAGAGCTCAATGTGATCTCAAAGTGAACTCAAAGGGGCGAGCATCTGCTCGCCCCTTTTTCATTTCGTACGGCGGCCGCGGATTTGGCCTGCTTCAATGCGTGCGATGACCGACGCCGCACAGACACTGCCCCAGGCTGCGCCGAGCTGGCCTGCGCCGATCTGGCGCCTCTCGCCTCGCGTAGGCCTGACGCTGGATCGCCCGCGGCTGATGGCGATCCTGAACGTGACGCCGGATAGCTTTTCGGATGGTGGGCTGCATCATGACCCGCACCATCCGCACAATCCACAGCGTGCGCTCGACGCCGCGCGGCGGCTGGTCGCGGAAGGGGCCGACATCCTCGACATCGGTGGCGAGTCGACGCGGCCGGGGGCTGTTTCGGTTCCGTGGCGCGAGCAGTGTGAGCGCGTTGTGCCGGTGATTCAGGCAATCCGCGCCGACGCCGATCCGCGCGTGCGCGAGGTGCCGATCACGGTCGATACGACCAGCGTGCTGGTGGCGCAGAGGGCCCTTGAGTGCGGCGCCGACGCCGTGAACGATGTTTCGGCGGGCACGGCGGACGTGGAGATGCTCGGCTTCTGCGCTGCGCGCGGAAGCGGGATCGTGCTCATGCACCGCGCCGCGACGCCGGAGAAGGACCGCTATTCGGATCGGTACGGGCCGGGGGCGGCGCCGCTCGGTGAGGATGCCGCGGCGGTGGTGGGGGCGGTGCGTGGATTCCTGCATGAACGGGCCTTGGCCGCGATCGGTGCGGGCGTGGTGCGCGAGGCCATCGTGCTTGATCCTGGCCTTGGCTTTGGCAAGACCGTGGAGCAGAACCTCGCGCTGATCGAAGCGACGCCCCGGCTGATGGAGCTTGGGTTCCCCATTTTGAGCGGGCTTTCGCGCAAGAGCTTTGTGGGCCGGGCCGCGCTGGGGCGCGACAGCGATCCTTCGGAGCGGGTCGAAGCGACTTTGCGATTCTCGATGCGTCATGCGGCCCTTGGAGCGAGGATCTTGCGCGTGCATGATGTCGCGGCCCATGCCCTCGCGCTCCGGGACTGGCTTCCGACAAACCCCCGGTGAAGGGCGTTCCAGCCGCGGCGGCGGCGGGTACCATCAGGGTTCATCCGCCCGGGAACCTTTCGAGCGGCGACGGCATCAAATCCCATGGGGCATGACCTTCGCAAGCCCCAGAAAGTGGAGTGATCATGGCAAACGAGAATGTTCATACGTTCACCGACGCGAACTTCGACGCGGATGTGCTCGGCTCGACCCAGCCCGTTCTTGTGGACTTCTGGGCCGAGTGGTGCATGCCCTGCCGCGCCCTGGGGCCGGTGGTTGACGCGGTCGCGACCGAGATGGCCGGCAAGGCCAAGGTCGGCAAGCTCGATGTGGACAGCCAGCGTGAGATCGCGGGCAAGCTCAACATCACCGCGATTCCGACGATCATGATCTTCAAGGGTGGCCAGGTCGTGAAGAAGTTTGTCGGGCTGAAGAAGAAGGAAGAGCTCGTCGCGCTGCTGGTTGAGGCCGGCGCGGCGTAGCACATCGATCTGCTGGGAGGGTCGGTTCGCTGAACCGACCTCCTGGCTTTGGCTCCGTTCTCCACTCGCGATTCATGCCAGTGGCCACGTTCAGATGGCCATCGTTCAGAAAGCGTCGGTTCGGAGAACCGACCCACCCGAATCACCCGAATCACCCGCCCCACCCGGAGTCTTCTTCGCATGCCCAACGCCGACCTTCCCGACCGGTTCGAGGGGCGTCCGCTGCGCTGCGGCGTTGTGGGCGTCGGGCGGATGGGCCAGCACCACGCGCGCGTCTACGCGACGATCCCGGGGTGCTCGCTCGTTGGCGTGGTTGACGCGGGCAAAGAACGGCGCGAGCAGATCGCAGAGAAGTGGTCGACCAAGCCCATGGAGTCCGTCGAGCAGCTGCTCGAGGCGGGCGTTGATGCGGTCTCGATCGCGGTGCCGACGACGTTCCACAAGGAGGCCGCGGAGCCCCTGCTGAAGGCGGGCGTGGCGTGCCTCATCGAGAAGCCGCTCGCGGGTGATGTCGACACCGCGCGAGAGATCAAGGAGCTCGCCGAGCGCACGGGCTCGTGCCTCATGGTGGGGCACATCGAGCGGTTCAATCCGGTGATGCGGGCGATGCAGCGGGCCGCCGCGGCGGGCCAGCCCATCATCCCGCGCTTCATGCAGGTTGTTCGCGTCTCGCCGATGACGTTCCGGTCCGTTGACGTCGGCGTCGTGATGGACATGATGATCCACGACATCGATGTGGTGCTGATGATGATGGGTGGGCGCGAGCCGGAGTTCATCCGGGCTGCGGGGGTGAGTGTCATTACGCCGCACGAGGACACGTGCAACGCGTGGCTTGAGTTCGACACGCAGAACGGGCGCTGCGTCGCGAACATCTCCGCGAGCCGTCTGGCGATGAAGACCGAGCGCGTCACGCGCATCACGGGCGAGAACGCGTACATCAAGATCGACTACGGCGCCAAGAAGGGCAACATGATCCGGCGCATCGCCAACGAGATCCAGATGCGCGAGGTGCGCGAGCAGATCGCCGCGGGCGTGGACCTGACGACGCTGAAGTGGGACCAGCTTGTGAACATCGAACCGCTGATCGTGGACGATGCCGAGCCGATCGTGGCGGAGATCGAGGAGTTCCTCGATGCGGTGCGCACGGGGCGCAGGCCGGCGATCGATGCAGAGGCGGGCTTCGCGAACGTGCGGACGGCGCAGCGCATCGTTGATGCGATCAAGCGGACGATGTGAGGGGGAAGGCAAGCAGGCAAGCAGGCATGCAGGCAAGCAGGCAAGCAGGGGGAAGGAGCGAGGCAGCGAGGCAGTGGGGAAGGCGTGCAGGCAAGCATGCAGGCAGGCTTTCGTTGCCTTAGTCCGAATTTTCGCTTTCCCGCTTTCTCGCTTTTCGCTTTCTCCTCCGACGGACTTTGTATCCTGTCCTCGTGGCTGATCAAAGCACATCGCGCTTTGCTGCTCGACTCGCCTTGCAGTGGCTTGAGTTTGAGCGTGCTTGGCTTGGGTTGACGACGCCGCCTTGGGGTGTTCGTGCTCGTGAGGCTGGGTGGCGGCCGCAGGCGCTCGCGGACTCGTGCCCGCGCTGCGCGGCGTTGGTGGGGGCCTTTGAGGTTGAGGTCGATGCGAAGGGCAGATTCTCGTGCCCTGAGTGCCGCGGCTTGAGATTGCCGTGGGATGCGTGCGTGCGGCTTGGCGACTATGACGGCGTGCTTCGTGATGCGGTGGCGCAGGTGAAGTTCACGGCGTGGCGATCGCTGGGCCGCGCCATCGGGCGCGAGCTGGGTGTGCTGCTCGCGCAGCGGCTGGCGCAGGCGGGCGTGCCGGCGCAGCGCGTCGCGCTGGTGCCGATGCCCACGACAATGTGGCGGCGTCTGTACAGAGGTGTGGATCACACGCTCGTCCTGACGCGCGGCGTGTGCGAGCTCCTTCCCGGCGCGACGATCGTGCGGCCGATCTCACGCCGCCATCGCCCCTCACAGCTTGATGTGCCGCCGAGCCAGCGGCGGGCAAACGTGGCCAAGAGCATGGCGGCCAGAGCGCGAGCGGACGCACCGGGGGCGAACATCGAGGTCGTGATCGTGGTGGACGACGTGATGACGACGGGGGCGACGATGCGGGAGGCCTGCCGCGCGGTGCGGCAGTGGCTCGCCACGCCGCCAGGAGGCCCAGGCGGCTCTGGAGCGGCGGAGAGCGGCAGAGTGGCTCCGAAGGTCTGGGCGGCGATCGTGGCGGGCCCGGTGGCCGCGGGACGGCGCGGGAGCGAGGCGAGCGTCGATGAGGCAACGCCCATCGAGGACCACTGACCTTCGGATGGCTGGCACCAGGACAAGTGGCCTGACCACTGGCCTATAAGTACTACTGGCTCAGGGGCTAGCGGTACAGGAAGAGGAAGCGGCGGACGGGTCCCAAGGGGCGGCTGGGCCCTACAATTGCTGGGGAGTGAGCCAGTGGCTGGCACGGGAGCGGGAAGAGGCGGCCGCTGGGGCCTGGGGAAGAGGCTGAGGCAGCTGGATGGGGGTCCACAATGGGCGGGGAAGGGGTCCGGAGAGGGTGAGTGGGGGGTGCGGGGGTCTTGGGAGGGGTTGGAAGCGGATTGGTGAAGAGGCGATATTGTGGTTCAAGTGCTTGGGGGATCTGGGGTTTGGGTGAGGGGTTCAAAAACCTTTGACGAAGAGGGCTTGACTCGGGAATGGGTCTCGGCCTATTCTCCCACCCGCCGCTTGAAGAAGCGACCTCCGGCCGAAATGCTGGAAGTTGTGGAGCCAAACGGCCTGATCTTTGAAAAGTGAACAGGAATGGGATGCCGCACGAGAGTGTGCCCATCTGACACGGACGCACGTCCAGCCTTCGACCAGGGCGAGTCAGGTGGGGAAACTAAAATAAAACGCATGGCCTCGCCCCGTACAAGGCGAGGTATACATGTGGGTCGGCCCGGCTCACAGCGCCGGGCGGGTCACTCTGCGTGCACGATCCCGTTGGTGTCACAGCCAGCGGGACGAAAAGACGAGTGAGAACCCAAACCATCGATGCCTATCGATGGCGGGAACGTGGTACTTGTACTGCGTTCCCGAAGACCGCCCCGAGCGGGTCGCCGAAAGGTGTAACCGCTTGGGGTATACATGGTCATCTTCCTTTGAATTTACTGGTCGTTCGCAAGAACGGTCAGACAATGGAAATCAATTGAAGAGTTTGATCATGGCTCAGACTGAACGCTGGCGGCATGGCTAAAACATGCAAGTCGAACGTACCCGCAAGGGTAAGTGGCGAAAGGGTTAGTAATGCGATCGAACGTACCCTGAGGTTGCGGATAGCGGCGGGAAACTGCCGGTAATACGCGATGATCTCTCCGGAGCAAACCTTTAGGGCCTTGGGAGCGGCGATCGTCCTATCAGGTAGTTGGTGAGGTAAAGGCTCACCAAGCCGAAGACGGGTAGCGGGTGTGAGAGCACGGCCCGCAACATCGGAACTGAGACACTGTCCGGACTCCTACGGGAGGCTGCAGTAACGAATCTTCCGCAATGGGCGAAAGCCTGACGGAGCAATGCCGCGTGTAGGATGAAGCATCTCTGGTGTGTAAACTACTGTCAGGGGGCGTAACCAATGATTGCCCCCAGAGGAAGTGGCGACTAACTCTGTGCCAGCAGTCGCGGTAATACAGAGGCCACAAGCGTTAGTCGGAATCACTGGGCTTAAAGGGTGCGTAGGCGGGTCCGCAAGCGTTCTGTGAAATCCCACGGCTCAACCGTGGAACAGCAGGGCGAACTGCGGGTCTTGAGGCAAGTAGGGGTCGCGAGAACTGTAGGTGGACCGGTGAAATGGGTAGATATCTACAGGAATGCCGATGGTGAAGACGCGCGACTGGGCTTGTCCTGACGCTGAGGCACGAAAGCGTGGGGAGCAAACAGGATTAGATACCCTGGTAGT
>JBBASU010000032.1:0-22510 GCA_040399065.1 Phycisphaerales bacterium
TTGTTCGTGGTGGGGATGTGCGCGGCGGAGCCACGCGCTCCCGGTCACTTCTTCAAATGCTCAAACCATCCCAACCTACTGCGGAGCCCGCGCGCGATTCATCGGTGGCGGCTCGCCCGGCGCCGGCGCCACCGGCACATCACCCGTCCCAGTCACCGCGTTCGGTGGCGGCGGCTCGGGCAGGAAGTTCCACACCAGCAGGCCCACCGCCAGCACCAGGATCACAACGCCCGCAATCAGCTTGATCTTCTGCGAAGAGTCAGAGTCCGCGCTCATAAGTCTCCCCAAGTCAATCCCAACCGTGTACCACGCCACTCCAAGGCAGCTCTCTCCGAGGCCGAAGGCCTCCACGCCAGTCGCCGGGCGGTGGAGCCATCACTACTGCGGCGGCCGCAGATCCGTGAACACCATCGTGTAGAACTCATTGTCAAACGCGCGGGCCGTGTTCCCCGGGATCACCGTCGTGTACTTGCAGTGCCCGTCCATGAACGCCATCACCGACTTGTTCACGTCCCCATACCCGTTCTTGAGCTGGAACGTCGAGCTCGCGTTGTTCGCCACCACATCCGAGATCTGGTCGTACATCCACACCATCCGCGACGGCTGGAACGCATCCGACAACGCCAGACGCTGCGTCCCGAAGACAAACCGCCGATCAAACGGCAGCTGCGGCAGCTGCTCCCACCACTTCACATTGAAGTGGTAGCTCGTCCCCACATCGTCGTACGAGCTCAGCGACAGCGTCGGGTTCGGCCAGTTGCGCTGGTACGTGAACCGATCACCCGGATCACGGAAGACCTGCATCTGCAGGTTCGTCCGCGCGGGCGCCGCCGGCGCCAGCAGCTGCGGCCGCGGCGGAGCCTCATAGTCCAGCTCCGGATAGATGTACGGATTCAGCGGCCGATCCGCCGCCTCAACGTCGAACGCGCCGCCCGCCTCATTCGCCCAGTACGCGCTCGCGTTCTTCCCGCCGAAGCTCCACGTGCACCACCCAAGCAGCGCACCGTTGCCGCCCGCCGGGAAGTGCCGCCTCGTCGGGAAGTTCGCCGAAGGCCCATCAAAGCCGCGCGGCCAGTTCATCGTCAGCGGCATGAACCCCTTGTTGTCCGTCTTGTACACGTTCGCGCCCGTGTTGATCTGCTTCGCATTGCTCAGCGAGACCGTCAGCCGCGCCGACTGCCGCGCCTTCCCAAGCGCAGGGAGCAGGATGCCGATGAGCAGCGCGATGATCGCAATCACCACGAGAAGCTCGATCAGCGTGAACGCGCGCACTCTCATGCGACCACCCAAAGCGGATGTCTGAACCATGTCTGTACCCCTGTGCGGTCCGAAGTGTCCGATCAGTCAACACGCGCCCGAATGGGCTGAGCGAAGAAAACGCACTCAATTCCCGACCCACGCAAGGTGCTCGGGGATGTTCAGAATACTTGAAAGCGCGACTTCCCGCAAGCCCATCTTCGAAAGCTATGGATCAACTCGACTTCGCCCGGTTGTCAGAGGCCCCTGGCTCTCCCGCCCAGAGTTTACTGGACGCCGTTTCCGTCGGCCGTCACGGCGCTGCGGGACTTGGCCGTCGGCGCGGGCGGATCCGGGATCTTGGGCTGCTGATCAGCCATCTGCTGATCAAGCGTCCTCGACTTCTCAATCGCCGCCTGCACGTTCGGATCGTTGGCCGGATCGCCCCCCGACAGCATCACAAAGCCAAGCACCGCGCCCACCAGGCACACCGCGATGATGCCCACGGCGATGTACGTCTTCTTCTTGTCTTCCGGCAGAAACGCAAAGTTGCTCATCGTTCTTCGTCCTTTCAGATTCGACCGCACTGTTCTGCCAGTCGCAATCGATCACCGCCCTACACCAACTCCCCAGCATCCCGTATTCTCTCCCTCACTGCATCGCTGCATCACAGCATCGCCGCCTCACCTCTTCAGGCCCGGAGGGCCGAAGGGATGTAGCCACGGGTGGAGCGAAGCGCAACCCGTGGAAAGCAGGCGCTTTGTCCCATCGCCCCGGAGGGGCGAAGGAATCTGCCTCCAACCCTCACCCACTGGACGCCAACTTTACCAACCCCCAAGAAAAGACCCAGCCGCACCCGCGACTGGGTCCATTGCTTCAAATCAGCGGTTCCCACTCAGGGCAGATCGATGCCGCGGATGCCGTTGCGGGTTGCCCAGAAGAAGGCCGGTGCCGCCGGACCAGTGACTGCGGGCTGGCTGCCGATGTCAAACTGGAACTGGCTGTTGAACGGATCACCCGCGAACTCGAAGAAGAACTGCAGCTCGCTCGCGCTCGCGAGGGGCGAGCCCCACGTTCCGGCGGGCTGGCTGAGAAGGCCGTCACGAGGATCGATCTGTGAAGCCTGAGTGGTCGTGCGTGCGATCACATCAGCCATCGCGACCGTACCCGCCGAGCCATCCACCGCGGCGTAGTTGGTCTTGGCACGGGGCCGGTTCCACTGGGCAAACTTGCCCGAAACGGGGCGAGCGTAGAAATCCTGACGCTCGAAGAGGTGGACCTTCTTGCTCGTGACCAGCGTGTCCGACACACGGTTGCGCCGGATGTAGAAGTTGTTGGTCGTCGTCGGCGTCAGGCGCGTCGCGGTATTGCCGGCAAACCGCTGCGGGCTCTGCCAGAAGACCGGAGGGTACCAGTACGACACCGGGAAGATCCAGTTCAGATCGGTCTGAGCGTTGCCAGCCGTGAGCTCGCGAAGCATGCGATTCAATGCCTGATCGCCGGGCGCAAAGCCCGACACCGCACGCGAGCGGTTCGTGTCGTCGGCATAGAGCATGTGGCTCAGCCAGTGATAGCCGAAGGTCTCAGTGCCGCTGTTGCTCTGGGTCCCCTGGCCATAGTCCCAACCGGTCTGGCCGAAACGGAGGCCTGCTTGCTGAGCTTGGACGTCGGGCACCATGACCCACGTGCGGTCGTCCAGACCGGTGGCGGTCGTGTTCACCGGCGAGAACGGGTTCAGGAACTCCTCCTTGTTGTCGGTGGAGTAGTAGTTCATGTAGAACGTGTTCTGGCGCAGGTTCGAGAGGCTCGCCGTCCGCCGCGCCGTGACGCGGGCGCTCCCCAGCGCGGGGAGCAGAATGCCAATCAGCAGCGCGATGATCGCGATGACCACCAGCAGCTCGATCAGCGTGAAGCCTTTTGCAGAGAACCGACGACCGAAAGTCTGAGTGACAGAACGACTCACAGAACGAGTGACCATGCCCCTAGTCCTTTCCTGAACAGTCTCTGAGCATCCCGCAAAGCCGCGGCACACATCTCTTGCGTCCGCCAGGCCCCGCCTGTTTGCCCTTGTTTTCCTTCATTCGAACGCCAGACAACTCCAACCACCTGCGCCAACCACCTGCGCCATCCACCTGCGGCATCCACCTGCGGCAATAAGGCCCCGGCCATCCGGGACCAACTCAAGCCTCACCAACTCACTCGCAAGCACCGCCACGCATCCCGCGCGGCGGAAAGCGACCGAGAACCGATCGCCAGGACCCACAGTAAATCGACAAACGCTCCACACGTCAACTGTAAAGTATCCGCAGAGACCAGCCTTTCGGTTGCGAAAGACCCAAAGGTCTTTTAAAACACCGATCAAACATCAATCTAAAACCAATCATGTACCGATCAGATCTCGAGGGAACTGGCGAAGTGGTCAAGTGGTCAGGAGATCAAACCCACACGCCGCGCCTCACGACCACCGCAGCATGTAGCAATTTAGCCCTTTGACCATTTGACCATTTCCCCGCTTGACCACTTCCCCGCTTCATCCATCTTCCGCCGTTTCGCTCTGTGCTCTCTGCGTCTCTGTGGTGAATTGCCTTCCTTCTTCGATTCTGTACGATGCGGCCATGCACGCAGTCGTCTGCACCCAGAAAGCTCCCCCCAACACCCCCGTCACGCCCAACATCCGCTTCGCCACCGACTGGCCAGACCCCGCCGCGCCCGGCCCCGGCCAGGCCCTCATCCGCACCCTCGCCAGCGCCTTCAACCAGATGGACCTCTGGGTCGGCCGAGGCGTTCCCGGCCTTGATCTCACCTACCCGCGCGTCAGCGGCTGCGACGCCTGCGGCATCGTCGAGGCCGTCGGCACAGGCGTCGACCCAGCCTGGATCGGCCAGCGTGTCATCGTCAACGCCGCCACGCGCGTCCCCGAACGCTCCCGCCCCACCGACCCACCCGGCTCCACGCTCGCGCCAAACTACGAGCTCATCGGCGAACACCACAACGGCATGCACGCGCAGAAGTTCCACATCCCCGCCGACAACATGGCCGTCGTCTCCGCGAGCATCCCAGCCGAGACCGCCGCGGCCTTCGGCCTCTGCGCCCTGACCGCCTACTCCATGATCATCACCAAGGGCCAGCTCCGCCCCGGCCAGTCCGTCCTCATCACCGGCATCGGTGGCGGCGTCGCCACCGCCGCCCTCTCGATCGCACGCTGGATGGCCTGCCCAGCAATCGTCACCAGCCGCCACCAGTGGAAGCTCGACCGCGCCAAAGAACTCGGTGCCTCACACGGCATCCTCGACACAGGCCAGGACTGGTCCCGCGAAGTCCGCACCTGGTCCAGCAAGCGCGGCGTCGACATGGCCATCGACTCCTCAGGCAAGGCAACACACCTGAACTGCATCAAAAGCCTCGCCCGAGGCGGAGCCTACGTCACCCCCGGCTGCACCAGCGGCCCCGACGCCACCACCGACCTCGCCAGAGTCTTCTGGAACCAGCTCCGACTCCTCGGCTCCACGATGGGCAGCAACAACGAGTTCCGCGAAGTCGCCGCGCTCTTCAATACTGGCCAACTCGCCCCAGCAGTCGACCAAATCTACGAAGCCAAAGACGCCGCCAAGGCCTACGCCAGACTCGAAAGCGCCGAACAGTTCGGCAAGATCGTCCTGAAGTGGGAGTGACGAAGTAAGTCTCGCTCCGACACGCCCCGATCCTGCAGGCCGAAGGCCTGACCGTCAATAGCCGCGCGGTGGAGGAGCAAGCGCAGCGAAGCGACGACACCCCCGGTCCTCGCGCCCGCGCATCCGCAACCCCGAAGGGGTTGTCGTATCGCCCGAACGACGTTGCCCACGACAACTCCTTCGGAGTTGCACGATCGGTCTCGCACTCTTCCGGCGGTGGCGTCGCTTCGCTCCTTCACCGCCGGCTACGAACGACCACGCTTTCGGCGTGAAGACCGGAGCATCGAAGTCGGCCCAAGACTGCCGACTTCGATGGCACGATCGGTGTGCACGGTCGCAACGGCACGTCCAAAAACAAACCAGCCGCGGCGTGGGCCGCGGCTGGTTGAGTTGATCTTCTTGCGTGCTGCTTCGCTTACGCCTTCGCGGCGGCGGCGAGCTTCTGCTGGCGGGTGTAGCCGTACTTGCGCTTGAGGGGCTTGACGACCAGACCCGTGCGGATCGCCTTGGTCGAGACGCGCAGGCGGGTGGCGACGCCGTCGACGACGGTGTTGACCGACTGGAGGTTGACGCGGTAGACGCGCTTGGTGATGCCGGTGGGCTTGAGACCGAAGCCGCCCTTGCTGACGGCCTGGCCGCGCCATGCGCGCTTGTTGCCGCGACCCGTCGTCTTGCCAGTCAGTTCACATGTGCGGCCCATCGTTCACCTCGTAAAGCAGTGTTGCGAAAGCAGTGTGCTTGGATCGTTGCTGGTCGTCCCTCCGGACGCTTCCGGATGGGCCTGAATGCTAGGCCGTTGGGCCGATCCGGGCAAGGGCGAGGGGTGAGGTGCGCCAAACCCGAGTGACTGACCTTCAGGCCGCGGGCTCATGCCCGGGCGGGGTCGGAGGGCGCGGCAACGCCCGGCGCAGCCGGCGCGGTGGCCACTTTCGCCGCGGCGGGCGGCTGTGTTCGGATCGGGTTTGGTGGCACGCTCACGGGCTTGGCGTTCATTGCCTCAGCCTGCGCGTCGAAGAGGCGCTTGCGGGAGATCTTGATGGCCTGAATCCCGATGTAGCTCGCGGCGACCATCGCGAGGAAGTAGATGAAGCGTGCGCGGACGAGGCTGGCGCCCGCGCCGATGGCCGCGAAGCTCGCCGCGATCCCGTAGAGGGCGAAGACCGCGCCCTTCACGCCCAGCCAGCGCTTGAGCATGTGGTGCAGGTGCTGGTCATCGGCCGACGAGATCGAGCGCCCTTCCATCTTGCGGCGGACGATCGCGAGCGTGGTGTCGATGATCGGAAGCGAATAGATGATGAGCCCCGCGGCGACCAGGTGCGTCTTGCCCGTGTCGCCCATCGTCAGGATGATCACGCACGCGACGAAGCCCAACAGCAGACTCCCCGCGTCGCCCAGGAAGATCGTCGCCGGGTTGAAGTTGTGCGGCAGGAAACCCATGCACGCGCCCAAGAGCGCCAGGCAGAGGATGATGCGCTGGCCATCGCGCGGTCCATCATCCGCGAGGGCCATGCCCAGCGCGATCACGAGCAGGCCGACGGCGGCGATCGCGGTCGTGCCGCTGAGGAGGCCATCGAGCCCATCGATCAGGTTGCTCGCGTTGGTCAGGCCGATCACGGCGAAGCCGATGATGCCTGTGCCGATCCAGTAGATGATGTCGATCGGGATCGCCTCGCCCACGCCGGGGACCGACCCCGGGAGCGGGATGAGGAAGCCGAGTGTCTCGAACCCGTTGATGTTGAGGAGCGGGACGCCGAAGGACTTGCAGATCGGGAGGATGAGGCCCGCGGCGAGCTTGACACCGACCTCATCGATCGCGAGTGCCGCGGCGGCGAAGAGCTGGCCACCGAGCTTCACCCGCGGCGAGATGTGTGCGACGTCGTCGATCACGCCCACGAGCACGATCACCGTCATGCCCAGAAGGATCGAGAAGGGGACGGGCATCACGAAGCCGTCGGAGCCGAGGTTGTCGGTGCGGTGCCACTCCATGAGGCCGGGGACGCGCATGCCGATGACGGCGAAGACGATGCCGGCCATGAGGCCGAGGTAGACGGCGACGCCGCCGAGATAGGCGACGGGCTGCTTGTGGATCTTGCGGGCCTGATCGGGGCGGTCGATGACGCCGCCGTAGATCGCCAGGCGTCGCATCAGCGGTGTTGTGACGAGCGTGACGAGGAATGCGGCGATGAGCACGCCGACGTACCCCTCGAAGATCGAGAGGCGCGTGGGGGCATCGCCCGGACTCGCGAGCGCACCGGCGGCAAAGACCGGAGCGAGCGCCGGAGCAAGCAGAGAACCAAGATTGAGGCCTGACTCGATCAAGAACGAACCTCAGGTGTGTGATGGCGGGGTGTGTGAAGAGCAGGACGTGCTGCGGACGCGAGCTGCGGACGGGAGGCCTCGATCCAACGCGCGACATCGGCGATGGTCTGCTCGAGCGTCGTGCGCGGGGCCCAGCCGATGAGCTCGCGCACGCGTGAGAGATCCGGCCTGCGTTCGAGCAGGTCCTCAAAGCCGCTGCCGTAGGCCTCACTGTACCGCACGCGCTCCACCGAAGACCGCGAGCCGAGCGTGCGGACCACAAGATCGGCCAGCGCGGCGATGGAAATCACACGGTCTGAGCCGAGGTTGAACACGCCGCCAGCACTGCGGTTATCCCCCATCAGCGTGGTGAGGGCGGGGACGATGTCGCGCACGTCGCAGAAGCAGCGTGTCTGCTCGCCACTGCCATAGACGTGGAGGGGCGCGCCTTCGAGGGCCGCCTCGACGAAGCGCGGCAGGACCATGCCGTAGTCGCCGACCTGGCGTGGGCCGACCGTATTGAAGAATCGCACCACCGTCGCGGGGAGGTGCTCCTTCTCGTGGTACGCGAGCGCGAGGAACTCATCGATGGCCTTGGAGCAGGCGTAGGACCAGCGCGTCGCGGTGGTCGGGCCGTAGACGACGTCGTCGGTCTCGGAGAATGGAACCTTGGTTGACTTGCCGTAGACCTCTGAGCTTGAGGCAATCAGCGTGCGGGCCGGGCCGCCACCGGGACCGTGCGTCATCGCGAAGCGCAGGAGCGCGGCGGTCTGCTCGACGTTGACCTCGATGGAGCGGATGGGCTCGGAGATGACGAGCTTGACGCCGACGGCCGCGGCGAGGTGGTAGATCTCGTCGAAGCGTTCACCCTCGCCGAAGGCCTTGAGCGCCAGCGAGAGATCGGCCTCGACGATGCGGAGATTGGGGTGCGACGCGGGGAGGTTGTCGCGCCGGCCGGTAGAGAGGTTGTCAACGACGGTGACGGAGTCGCCACGCGCGATGAGATGATCCACGAGCGTTGAGCCAATGAAGCCCGCACCGCCACTGACCAGGACGCGCCTGGCGTGCGCGGGAGTTTCTGGTCTGGCGGGCTGGGGCATGCTGGCTCTTTGCACGCGCACGTGCGTGGTGTCGTGGAGTGATCAGAGATGCCGGGCGCGGTCGCCTTGATCAGGCGGCCTGCTGGTACTCGTGGCTGACCTTCATGTTGCCCTTCATGTAGCCGCCGGCGGAGGCGCGGACGGCGTTGACGATGACGCCGAGGAACTCGCCGCGCGCGTCGGTGAGCTCGTTCTTGATGCGGTTGACCATACCGCGCTTCTCGGACATGGCGCGGACGACGAGGATGGAGGCGTCGCACTTCTGCGCGAGTGCCTGACCATCACCGGCGACGATGGCGGGCGCGACATCGATGAAGATGACGTCGTACTTGGTGCGGACCTGCGCGAGGAGCTCGCCCATCGAGAGGGTCGAGAGGCGCTCGTAGATGCGGTGCTCCTTCGAGCCCGCCGTGAGGACGTCGAGGTTGGCGGTTGAGGTCGCCTGAACGACTTCAGCGAGCGTGCGTGAAGCGCCGAGGACATCGGCGAGTCCGGGCGACTCCTGCAGGCCGAAGACGCGGTGCATCGCGGGGCGGCGGAAGTTGGCGTCGATCACCAGCACGCGGCGCTCGGCGGTCGCGAGCGAGAGGGCGAGGTTGGCGACGATGGTCGTTGCGCCCGAACCGGGGAGGCCGCCCATGACGAGCACGGTGCGCTGATCGGCGACCGTGATGCGCTTGAGGAGCGTGCCACGGACCTGGCGGAAGCTCTCTGCAACGACGCCCTTGGAGCGATCGCGGAAGGCGGTCTCGGCGGCGCCAGCGCCGGCGGGATCCTCCGCGGAGTCGGGAATCCAGCCCAGGAGGCGCGTACGCGGCAGGATGGCAATGTCGGCCGGGCCCTTCACGCGCTGGTCCACAAGCTCGCGCAGGAAGACGATGCCCGTCACAAGCCCAAGCACCGA
Source organism: Phycisphaerales bacterium (assembly GCA_040399065.1). GTDB lineage: Bacteria > Planctomycetota > Phycisphaerae > Phycisphaerales > UBA1924 > JBBASU01. The sequence continues at coordinate 9,210 of JBBASU010000032.1, forward strand.
CACCACGCCCGCGGGGATCAGCAGGCGCCACTGCGGGAAGGCCATCTCCGGCGGCGGACGCTCGGTCTGGACGAGCAGGACGCGGTTGGCCGCGGAGAGCGTGCTGAGACCCTCGATGTCCGAGAGATCCTTGGAGGTCATGGCGCGGTTGGCCTGAGCGCCCTCGATCTGGCGCTCGATGTCCTGGAGCTGGCCGGAGATTCGGGTGAGGTCGGTGAGGCGGGCGCGCTTCTGAGTGGCGTTCGTATCAAGGGTGCGCTGCTGGGCCTCGAGCTGGGCGAGGCCGCGGCGCATCTGATCGAGGTCGGCGTCGAAGGCCTTCCTCAGGAGTTCCTTCCGGGTCTGGTCCATGTTGGATCGAGCGCCGACAAGGCGGGCTTCGAGCTGCTCGAACGTGCGGTGCTCGCGTCCGATGCCCATGTTGAGGACCATCTGCTGCTCGTTCTCGATGCGGGAGATCTCGGCCTTGATCTCAAGCATCAGTGGGTCGCGATCGACCTGCTGGCGGAGGTCATCGCCATAAGTGATGCCGGCGGGGCTGTTGAGCTCCTGCTGCATGATCTCGCTCTGAGCCCGGGCGGCGTCGAGGTCCTGCGTGACCTCGACGAGCTTCTGGTTGATGGTCTGGAGGTTGGCGCGCTCGCTGTTCATCTGGTCGTTGATCGAGTCAACGCCCTGGGTCTGGATGATGGAGGCTCGCTGCGAAGCGAGGGTTGTGATCTCCTGATCGATGCGGGAGAGGTTGTTGCGCAGCGAGGTCTGACGCTCGTCGAAGCCCGCGCGTCCTCGGGCGAGAAGGGCCGCCATGTACTTCTGGCGGACCAGGCCCAGAATCGCGGTGGTCTCGAACTTGTCGGTCCCCTTCATCGAGAGCTCGATGAGGGTGGTCTGCGGGATCATGCGGGCGGCGACGTAGTCCTCAAGGTCCTTGGCGGCCTCGACAGAGTCGAAGGCCTCGACCCCGGTGGCGGGGTCGATCTTCATGTAGTGCGAGGCCCACTTGGGAGCCTGCGTCAGGAACTGCGGATCCTCGACGGTGCGCCGGTAAACATCGTCAGAAGTCATCTGGCGCACTTCGGTGGCCATGAAGCGCAGCATTTCCTGATCGTTGGCCATTCCGCCGGTCACAATGTCGTCAGCGGGCGGTGTGCAGTTGAAGATCGCAGCTGGGCGCCACTGCGGATAGACCTGGCGCAGCACGAGATGGGCACCGACGCCCAGGACGCCGCCGACGATGGCAGCGCCGAGCAGCACCCACTTGTAACGGTTGAGGAGCTTGATGGGATCGATGGCGCCGAAGGCCGAGGGGGCCGCGGAGGGTCCGCCCGCGCCACCCCCACCACCACCCATGCGGGCTGCGGCGGCCGCCGCCGCTGAGGACATACCCGGTGAACCGGCAGATGTTGGGGCCGTCGTCATCGTCGATCCTTCCACTTCAGAACCCGCTTGTGAGCCTGGTCGGGGGCGCTGCGCACTGTCCGCAGGGCCCGCCATTAATTTCATTCGGTCCGATAGGGGTTTGGGCTGAGCCCGATCGGGCGGCTCGGCGAACTGACCTTCGGACGGGGACACCTTGAACACAAGACACAATCAAGGGACACGCGAACACATCTCAAACAAACGACTCTGAGTTACCGGTACGGCCCCTTGGACGCCCGGATGCGAGCACTGGACAGAACAGGACGGGGAACGAGAACCAGATCAGATACCTCCGGTTGTGCGCAGCTGCTGGAGTTCAGCGACGATCGCGGGATCGGCCTGCGCCCCGAGGCGTGCGATGAACTCCTGGGCCTTGGTCGCGAGTTGCTTGGCCTCCTCGGTCTTCTGCTGCTTGAGGAGGGCATCGATCAGGTGGACGGCGATGGTGATCTCACTCTGAGGTGAGGAGGGGTTGGAGAGGGCCTGCCTGAGCTGCACCTCAGCGTCGGCGGCGCGGCCGACGAGGAGCAGGGTGACGCCGAGGGTGTCGAGGACGTCGGCGTTGGTGGGAGCGAGCTTGGCCGCACGCTCGGCGAGGGGGAGTGCGAGGGCGGGGTTATTGAGCTTCTTGGAGAGCATGAAGCTGGTGTTGTTGAGCATCTCCACGTCTTCGGGGAACTCTTCGAGGCCGGGCTTCATGGCATCGACGGCTTCCTGGAAGCGGCCGAAGGTGTAGAGCGTCGCGCCCATGGTGCGGAAGGTCGCAAGGCGCAGGGCCGGGTTCTTGGAGGAGCGCAGGATCTCGCGGAAGGTCCTGAGGCCGCTCTCGAGCGTGGACTCGGCATCGATATCGATGCGGCCGCGGAAGTAGGCGAGCCACTCGGTCGCTTCGGGGGAGACGACGCTTTGGCTGATGGCACTTTCGTAGAAAGTGCGGCGCTGGTCGGCCTTGTCGAGCACCTCGCGCATCGAAACGTTCCAGCTCATCATCTGCTGCGCGTCGCTGGGCTCGAGCTTGCGGAGTGCGTCGATGGCGGCCGAGCCGGCCTCACGTCGGCGCTCCCGGAGGATGCTGAGTCGGGCCACGGCCATGAGGAAGCCGGCGTTTTCGGAGACGCGGTCCTTGGGACGCATGAGGACCGACAGGACGCGTTCGGCCTCGTTGAGTGACGGGTTCTCCTTGACGAGCAGCGAGTCGAGGTAGCGGAGCGCGATGCCGTCCTGCTGATCGATGTCGAAGGCGGCCTTGAGGAAGCGGCGGGCGGGCGCGAGGCGATTGCGACGCAAGAAGGTGTCGCCGATGCTGTAGGCGAGCTGGGCATCGCGAGGCCTCCCGCGGAGGGCCTCATCGGCGATGATCTCAGCGTCCTGATCGCGCGGGCGCGAGCCGGCGGACTCCATGAGGAGCAGGTCCGAGACGAGGCCCACGACGAGGTTCGTGTCGGAGGGGTTGAGACGGATGACGGTGCGAAGGTCGGCGATGGCGGCGTCCTTGTCGTCCAGGCGCGCGTGGATCGCGGCGCGAAGGCGGTAGGCCTGCCACAGGCCGGGCTGGAGCTGGATCGCGCGGCTGAAGTCGGCGAGCGCGTCCTTGCTCTTTGTATCCTGGGACAGGAGCAGCTGGCCACGCTTGAAGAAGACGCGCGCATCGTTGGGGAAGCGGACGACGGCCTCGTCGAGGGCCTTGCGCTGGCCATTGGGATCGCCCCGGCCGCCGAGGATGTCGGCGCTCAGGAGCATGGCGGCGATGTCGGTCTCGCGTCCCTTGACGCCCGCGAGGGTGGAGTCGGCCTTCTCGAACTCCTTCATCATGACCTGCACCTCGGCGAGGCGCTTGCGGAAGTTCTGAGCATCGTCATCGACGCCCGCAGCGAGCATCCCCTCAAGGATGGCGGCGGTGTCGGCGTAGCGGCCCGTGCGGAAGAGGAGGTCAGAGAGGAGGCGATCAACCTCCATGACCTTGGGGTCCTGGTAGGCGCGGGCCTTCTGGAGCCGCTCGATGGCGCCGGCCTCGTCGGCGCGGTCCAGGAGGAACTGGGCGAAGGTGAGGTACGGACCGACCTCGGGCTTGGGGAGGCCTGCGATGTAGTCCTCGAAGCTCTTGATGGCGCCGAGCTGATCGTTGCTGGTCCAGCGGTAGCCGGCGTCGAGGGCGATCCAGTCAAGGCCCTTGCCGAGCTCACCCGCGGCGTCGATCACCTCGCGGGCCTTCTCCATCTCGCCAAGGTCCATGTGGGCCTGCGCGAGGGCCATGAGGTTGGCGCGATCGCGCGGGTTGGCGGCGCGGGCGCGGCTGCGGCGCTCGGCGACCATCCTGCGATCACCAAGCTCGCCCTCGAGCGCGAGCCACATGTTGAGGAAGGTGGGATCGCCCTCCGCGTAGCGGACGGCCTGACGTGCGGCGGCGAGGGCTTCCTCGCGACGGCCCATCGTGCCCAGCGTGCCGACGAGCTCGTTGATGGCGGCGATGTCGGTGGGGCGAAGCTTCAGGGCCTCGCGGAAGGCGGCCTCAGCATCGCCGGGTCGGCCGGCGCCGTTGAGGAGGCGGCCGTAGAGGCGCCAGTGCTCGGGCTGCACGGCCGCGCGGTCGACGACTTCCTTCATGGCGACGAGCGCCTCGGGGAGGCGGTTCTCTGAGGCGAGGAGGCGAGCGCGGAAGGTCACGCCGTCGACGTTGTCGGCGTTGGCGTCCTTGGCCTGATCGACGAGCTTGCTCGCGCCGGGAATGTCCCGGTCCTCAATGGCCTTGACGAACTTGATCTCGAGGATGCGGCCATCGTCGGGAAGGAGCGCATCAGCCTTGGCGAAGGCGGCATCGGCCTCGGCGGTCTTGCCGTGCTCGCGATAGGCGAGGTACTTGGCGAGCTCGATCTCGCCGTCGGGGACGGTGCCGCGCTGGAACTCCAGCATGGCGAGCTTCTGCTCGAGCTCATCGGTGATGGTGAGCAGGATCTCCATCTGCTTGAGTTCGCGATCTTCCGGATTGGCCTTGATGGCGGTCCGGACATCGGCGAGGGACTGCTCGCGCTGGTCGAGCTTGAGACGCGCGGTCATGAGCGCGCGGGTGAGACGCGGATCGGGGCCGAGTGTCTTGAACTGGTCACTGAGGAACTTCACGACCGCTTCGGCGGCGCCGGGCCTGTCGCCCAGTCGTTCGCGCATGCTCTCGGCCTCGATGATGGCCTGTTGGAAGGGGTCGCTGACGGTGCCTTCTCCCTTGATCGCGCGGATGGCGGCCAGTCGCTCCTGGACCGCGGCGTTGTCAGGGAGCACCTTGGCGACACTCTCGTAGAGCTCCCGGGCCCGGTCGAAATTCTTCATCGAGAGCTCAATATCGCCGAGCGTAATCAGGGCCTGAAGGTTGCCGGGCTGGACCTGAAGGAGCTGGGTGAGGCGGTCCCTGGCCAGGCCGGGCTGCTGGAGCTGGAGCGCGACCTGAGCGCCCAGGAGGAGCGCGTCAGGGTCGGTCCCCTGGGCCATCTTGTTGTACCGCGCGATCAGCTCGTTGGCCTGCGTCAGCTTGCCATCGATGAAGGCGAGCCAGCCATCGATGAGGATGAGTTGGGGTGAGTCGGAGCCCAGGACCTTGGCCATCTCGGCGCGGTGGCCGCGGGCGGCCTCGGCGAGCACGGTGCGCTGCTCGGGCGTGGCTCGCTGCCACGCACGGACGGTATAGAGAGCCTTGAGGTACCGAGCCTGGATGCGCTGACCGAAGAGGCGCGAGCCCTCGATGCTGATGGTGGGGAGTGGCATCGCGATGAGGCGATCAAGCTCCGCGACCGAGAGCTCGATGGCGTCGCGGGCTGCAAGAACGTCGGCCCGGGCGATGGCAAGGTCGGCATCGCCGGGGCGCTTCTCGGAGGCGAGGCGGATGGCCTCCTCGGAGCGTGCGAGGCGCGAACCAGAGTCCATGAGCTGCTCGAGCGAGCGGAGCATGTCGAGGACGCGGAGCGTGGCCTTGCTCGGATCGGCCTTGATCATCGCCAGGGCCTCATCGAGCTTGGGCTTGGCGCTGGCCTGGAACGCGATCGCCGCGGCGCGAGGGTCGGCCCCGGAGGTGCGGGCGTTGCTGGTTGCGACTTCGAACCCGCGCCGAAGCTCCTGCAGCATCGCGGCGGGGTTGCCGGGGTTGGCGACGGCAAAGGCGGCACTGACCTCCAGGGCGCTGGCCTCCAGCCGCGCCCTCTCCTCGGCCTGACCCACGCGATTGGCCTCTCGAGCGAGGAGGCTGAGCAGGTCCTGCAGCATCAGCGCAGATTCGATGTCGGCGGGATCAGCGCGCAGCGCGGCTCGGAGGTCCTGCTCGGCGCGCTTGGCCGTCTCGCCCGCGGACTCGGGGGCAGAGCCAGCGATGCGAGCCTCGGCGAGGCCGCGGAAGCGGCGCAGCACTTCCCAGGGGCCGGGCTCCTTGCCCGCGTGGTACGCGAGGAAGGTGTTGGCCTCGTTCACCATGAAGTCCATGGACTCGCGCTGGAAGGGCGCGTCGATGACCTGACGCTTGAGCATCTCGAGATACTCGCGCTGGGCCTCAACGTTGTCTCGCTGGACCAGAGCGAGTGAGCGCATCGCGTTGCGCAGGTTGGTGAGATCGTTGTTGTACCGGACCTGCTCGGGGGGCGAGAGCTTCAGGAGCGAGTCGCGCCACTTGCCGAGGTACTCTGAGTTGGTCTTCTCCTTGAAGACCGCCTTGCTGTAGTAGATGACGGCGTCGTCGTACTTGCCCTCGGCAACGGCCTTGTCACCCATGCGCGCCAGGTCCGTCGCGGAGTTGGTGACGAGGTAGTACGTGGCACCGGCCACCAGCGCGAACGCGCCGATCAGGCCCGCGGCCAGCATCGAGACAAACTTGACATTGACCTTGCTTGCCATCGCGCTCGCTCCGACTGCTGACGCTCCGGGGTGCTGGCCGCTGGCGCCTGCGATTGCCCCGGGGCTGGTGTTGTGCTTCCTAGGAACCGGACTCAGACCAACTTCCGAACAACTGCTTCAATCAGGACTACTTCACTCAGACACGTTTGACACTGACCTACATCTCGATTTCCGCAGCAGCCATCAGGTGCTGCCGCTCGCGGCGGTGTCCGACCGCGTGGGCTTGGGGTATCGGCCTTCCTCGACCTCGACCCAGTCGGGGACGCAGAGCATGAGTTCGGGGAGGAGTCCATCCAGGAGGCTCGCGGCCTCCTTCGCGAGCTGCTCGCCGCTGGTGATGCCGCTGACGCTGGTGACCTGCACCTTCATGTAGAAGGCGTACTTGGTGCGCAGGTCGAAGGCCAGGAGTCGCACGCCCTCGGCGCTCGAGACCCAGCCGCCGTTGGCGACGAAGAAGTAGCCGGCGTAGAAGGGCTGCTCATCGCGCGAGCGGAACTCCATCGTGCGAAGGGCGATCTCCTTGGGATCGCGCGGCAGGCGCACGTTGACGCCCGGCGCGGTGCTGAAGTCGTTGGGCAGGCGCACGCGGAAGATCTTGCCCGCGAGGTGCTCGGGCACGCTCTCGTCTTGCACCCACGCCGCGGTGTTGAGCGGAAGGGGCAGATCACCGAGGATCCCGCCGATCTGCAGGCCCCCGCCGACGAAGCAGCGATCAGGCACGTGCGGCACGGTGTCGATCATGCCGGTGTAGTACGCGGCGTGGAAGTCCAGGCGCACCGGGACGCCCTCGCCACTGCCGCCGTCCTTCTTGGAGCGTGAGTCCTTGCGAACATAGACACGCGAGATGTAGTTCTTGGTGCCCAGCACTTCCTCGACGTCGGCCTGCTCACGCCGATCAACGCCATCCTGGATCCAGAGCGCAGTCTCGCGCGGCAGGCCGGTCAGGAGGCGGTTGTTGGGAGGCTCGATGGCCTCCTTCTGGAGCGTGATCTTGAAGTACGAAACGCCCGCGGAGAGGCCCGCAGCGGCGCCGAGCATGACGATCATCGCCACCAGCGTCGCGGCCCACGCCGAGCGGCTTGTGCCGGGGCTGGTTGCGTGATTCGTGGCCTGGCTTGTTGCTTGATCTGTTGCTTGGCTCATGATGCGCCTCCCGTCTTGGCCGCGCTCCGCGAGGGCGTCGCTCCGGCGGTTGGCTCGTCATCCGCGATCACCCGGTTGAGCGCCCAGACCACTCCGAGGAAGAGGAAGAGGCCCGGCACGAGCAGCAGCGTGCCGATCAGCATGTGCACATCGCCGGTGGCAAGGTCCGGGTCGATGAGGCTGAGCATCGCGAGGACCACGACGCGGACGACGTTGAGCAGCAGGGCAATCGGCGTCGCGAGGAGGATGAGGAGGATGCGCTGCCACCACTCGCTGCACGCGAGCACCGCGACGGCGGCGCCCAGCGCGAGGAAGGCGATCACCATGCGCATGCCGCTGCACGCCTCGGCGACGTTGAGCGGGATCTCTTTCCCCTCGTAGACCATCTTGAGCGTGTTGCCATCGACCTCGACAAAGAAGATCTTGGTCGCGGCGAGGATCGAGAGGACGAGGTACGCGCCTTGGCTCGCCAGGAGCTGGAGCGCGAAGGTGATCTTGATCATCACCTGCTCGCTGATCGTGACGCCGAAGGCCAGGAAGGCAATGGGCAGGAAGAGCGCGCGGAAGAGGACCGGCCCGCCGACGAGCAGCACCAGGCCCGAGAGGGCGAGGATCATCGCGGCGCCCTGGAGCATGTGGTTCGAGACACCGACGATGAAGAAGAAGTAGCTCACAACACCAAGCAGCAGCGGCGAGAGGCCGGGCCAGAAGGGCGCGGTGGGCGCGGCGAGGATGACATCGCGCACGCGCCACGCGAGATAGCCGCTGATGAGCGGGATGACGAAGGCGTGGCCCCAGTCCTGCATGTTCTCGACACTGTGGCGGCCCTGCGTGATGAACCAGCGCCAGAAGAGGAGCAGGAACGCAGCCGCGAGCAGGCCGACGCGTGCCCAGGCGAGTGTCGAGACGGCGCGGGGCATCTCGGCGGCAAGAGCCACCTTCGAGCCGCCGCTGACACCGCTGACACCGCTGACACTGCCGACCGTTGCCAAGCTGCCTCCTGTCTGAAGTTCGCTGGCCCGCGAAAAGAACGCTCCTGACACCGCGCTGACTCTGCACTGACTCTGAACTCGTCCCGAGACTCTTTCTGACACTCGTCCTGACACTCGTCCTGACACTCGTCCTGACATGCTGAGCTTGACGTGCCCAGCGAGATCTGTACGTTCTGACCGACCCGACCGTTCGCCGGACACTCACGCGAAGAGTGCTTCACGTCGGAATGCCGGCGCACTCGCGGCGTCGTGAGCCGACGACGCGTCCCTTCGTCGGCCACAACGAGGGGTCTGCCGCCTTGATCGCATCCGTGCGCCGCTCGGCGAGCGCTCCGCGCCCGCGCAGGTCGGACGACCCGCACCACCCTCCCCGATCCCCACCCCTCATCCCCCCTCCAATTCCCCATCCATTCCCCTACCCCACTACTGGCCGAACTGATTGACCGGCGGTGGGCCGAAGATGTCGTTGGCGATGTTTCGATCCAGCACGAAGCCAAAGCCATAGCTGGCGCGGAAGCCGTTCCTGATGACCGCGAGTGGCAACGCCCAGAAGGTCGTGCCGACGTTGATGTGGTCGTTGTTCTTGAGGAGAATGTCGGGCTGGGTGCGCTCGAAGATGGCGCGACCATCGAGCATGATGGTGGCCTGACGATCCCTGCCGATCATGCGCGTGAGCTCGATCTTCTCGGGGATTGCGATATCGCCGAAGCCGCCGGCGGAGTCGATGGCTCGCGTGAGCGTGAGGCCGCCGGTTGCGGGAATCTGGAAGGGACCTGGGCGTGCGACCTCGCCTCCGAGGAAGACGATGCCGTCGAGCGGCGTTGGGATGCGGATGACGTCGCCGGAGCGAACGATGACGTTCTGACCGGGCCGGCCGTTGAGCAGCTCCGGGTAGTTGATGCGGATGATGCGCTGGGCGATGAGCGTGTCCACCGCGGCGTCGGATGAGCCGGACTCGCGGCCGCGTGCGACCTCAACCCACTTGCCATCGACGAAGACCCAGGGTGACGAAGAGCCGGAGGCGTTCGTGCCGGGGCGGGCGTCGGGCAGGTCGATCACTGGCGCGGGCGGATCATCGCTGAGCAGGCCTGGGTTGCCGCCACCGTCGGGGCGCGTCGCACCGCCGGCACTGCCCGGGGCGGCCGGAGCAACATCATTGATGATGTTCATGAGCTCATCGGCCGTTGGCGCGGGGGCCGAGGTGTCATCGGTACGCGGAGCCGGGCGGGCGCCAGAACCGGAGGACGAACCAGACGCAGCGCCCGGCGAGGAGGCCGAGGCGAGCGGAATCTGGCGGATGATGTAGATGTACTCAACGGTCTGGAAGCTGGCGAAGACCTGGCCGCCGCTGGTGATGGCCTCGAGGAGGCGATAGTCCGAACGCGGGATCTGGTACGTGCCGGGCGCCTCGATGGCGCCGAAGAGCGTGAAGGTCTGCTGGCGTGCGGCGAGGACCGAGACGTTGGCGAGGGGCTTACTGACCAGGCGCGTCATCTCGTTCTTGATGACATCGATGGCGCCCTCGACGGTGAGGCCCTCTACCGCGACGCGCCCGAGCTGCGGGAGCTCGATGAAGCCGCGCTGATCGATCGTGACCTCGAGATCCTCAGCCTGACCAATCTGAACGAGATCCCAGAGCGTTACCTTGAGTATGTCACCCGCGCCCAGGCGATACTGCATCGGCTGAGGGACGAGATCCTCCGCGACGGGGTCGCTGAACTCGATCACGTCCATGGCCTCATCCTCGATCGCGACGATGCGGTCCAGGATCGGGACGACGGTGGGCGTGTATTCCCAGCGGCCCGCGACGCTCGGATCAAAGAACGAGTCCTTCGTGTAGTTGCAGCCCACCAGCATGGGCGTGCCGGCAGAGGCGAGCAGCGCGAGCGCAGCCCGGCCGTAAACGTCGCGCCGTGCCGGAGGTGTTGTTACCGAGCTTGTTGCCAAGTTGGTGGCTGAGTTGGTGGCTGAGTTGGTGGTCATCTTCATCGCCGACTTGGTCTGGCCTGTCCCTGTCACGCCGAGCTCCTTCACCTCAGAGATTCATCGCTGCCGTCACGTTCCTGACCAACAAAGACGAATCCCAATCAAAGACCAAACACTGCTGCCAACACGTTCCAGACACGCACGCGGGTGCGTGTGGACCGGGAACATCGCCGCGGCCCCCGGGCCCGGAGTGTAGTTCCCGGACCAAAGCATCGACCCGACGAACCCCCCGTGTTGAACTACCCCACCCATTTTGACATCAATACCGAACGAAGCACGATCCTCGTCCCCATCCGCCACTGGCTCAACGAGTGTCGGGTGGTACGTCGCGACATGGCGGCGTGTTTGACACGATCTCGACTTCGGCGCGGGAGGGTGACTGGTTGGCTGAGTCCTACCCTTGAAATGATGAACTCCACGCCCGCTGAGAATCCCAACGCCCGCACGCTCGCACGACATCCTCGGCCGCTGGGTGGCGATCCGCTCCGGACGATGGACCCGCCGAAGCTCAGCCTGTCGTCGATGATCCTGAACAACACCGACGGCGCCAAGGAGCAACTTTCCCTCAAGCGCAAGCCCGAGTGGCTGCGCGCCAAGGTGCCCGGCGGCGAGGAGTACGCGCGCCTCAAGAAGGTGCTGAGCGAGCACAAGGTGTACACGGTCTGCGAGGAGGCCAACTGCCCGAACCTGGGCGAGTGCTGGAGCCGCGGCGTCGCGACCATCATGATCCTGGGAGACACGTGCACACGGGCGTGCGGATTCTGCAACGTCAAGACGGGGCGGCCGCCGGTGCTCGATAAGGATGAGCCGCGGCGCGTCGCCGAGTCGCTGCGCCTCATGTGGGAGCACGCGAAGCTCAAGCACATCGTGATCACGAGCGTGAACCGTGACGAGCTGGCGGACGGCGGCGCTTCGATCTGGGCCGAGACGATCGTGCGCGCGAAGGACGCGTGCCCGGGGATGTCGATCGAGGTGCTGATCCCGGACTTTGAGGGCAACTGGGGCGCGCTGCAGATGGTGATCGATGCGCGGCCGCACATCATCAACCACAACCTCGAAACCGTGCGACGCATGTACCCGGCCGTGCGCCCCAGCGCGAAGTTCGACCGCTCGCTCGAGCTGCTCCGCCGCGTGAAGGAGCAGGGGCTGGTGGCCAAGACCGGCATCATGGTGGGCATCGGCGAGAAGGACGAGGAAGTGCTGGCGCTGATGGATGATGTGCAGCGGGCGACGCGGGGAAGTGGTCAAGTGGTCGAGTGGACGAGTGGTCAAGTGATGAAGACCAAAGCCAACGATCACCACTCCACGCCCGCTCCTCATTCCGGCCACTCAACCACTCGACCACTCGACCACTCGACCACTCCTTCCGCCGCCTCCGGCGGCGGCTGCGACATCCTCACCATCGGGCAGTACTTGCAGCCCACGCGCAACCACCTTCCGATTGACCGCTGGGTGACGCCCGAGCAGTTCAAGGTCTTTCAGGCCGAGGGGCTCGCGCGCGGGTTCAAGGTGGTGGAGAGCGGCCCGCTGGTGCGGAGCAGCTATCACGCCGACCACCAGGCCGACGAGCTGACGAGCATCGGCGATGAGCGCCAGACGGAGCTTCAGAACCGGGCCCGGATGAAGGACCTCTTGGCGGGGGCGTGACCGGGCACGTGACCGGGCACGTGTGGGGGCGTGTGAGGGGGCGAGGATCGCGCGCGTTGCTCGCGTGTTGAAGTTTCACGCGGCTTCACCCACTCGAGACTTGAGCGGTTCGTGGTGCGCAGAGTCGTTCCGAGTAGCCCGCCGCGCAGTTGCGGCGTCCGCGCGTGCAAGGCGCCGCTCGAGGCCGCGCAGCGTTGACTCAACGCCACCCAGCACCCGAGTGTTGTCGCGCAGGGCTTCGAGGACCGCGTTCATCGCGACGCGATCCTGCGCGATGCGTTCGTGGGCCTCAGCGAGGTGACGGTCGCGTTCCGCCGCGGCGCGGCGTTCGCTGAGCCACATCCAGCCGATGAGGCCGGCGACTCCGAACTGGGTGAGGGTGGCGGCGAGGGTGGATGGGTCCATGGGGTGCTCCTCCTGGCTTTGGTATGATTCTCGGCGTGCGTCTGGTGCGAGCGGATGGCCTCGGCTGTCCTGAGGCATCTTCTGCGGGTGGTGGGCGATATCAGTGAAGGGGAGTCATGTGATGATCATCAAGTCGATGTGCCGCGGAGTGGCGGGGTGCGTGCTGGCGCTGTGTGCCGTGATGCTCACGGGCTGCTCGGGCGGCACCTCGATTGCGCCGTTCCACACAGAGGCGACGACGGTCGCGACCGACGAGATTGTGGGCGTGTGGCGTCAGCTTACCGAGGACGACGTCGGTGAAGACGGGAGTCAACCAGAGCGCTGGAAAGCACCCCCGGGCTCCAAGGAAACCTACACCATCTCCCCGGTTCGGGCCGGTGTCTACCGGCTCACCGGGGCCAAGGAGGCACCGTTCGATTTGGAGATCACGACCTTCAAAATCGGGACGGATCGGTTCATGAACGTCTCGCTGTCCGAGGCTGCGCAGCTCAAGGCCATGAAGGACCACGGCGGATTCGTTGTGCCGACGAACATGGTCGCCCGGTTCGAGCTGGATGGAGATCGACTGAAGGTGGTGGGACCCATGCCGGAGCTCAAGTTCACCTTTGGTGGTCCTGCCGACAACTCGCCGGTCGGCCTGGCAAAGCACGCTTCGAGCGTTGAGCTCTCCCTTCCCTCGGAGACGCCGGGTGCTCGGTGGTCGCACCGCGTTCTGACGGACTCTACGGAGAACCTGCAGAGGGCGCTGGTGAAGAGCCGAGCCGAGGGACTCTTCGATCTGCGGAGTGGACTTGTTCTCAAGCGAGTCACCGGCGATGAGGATGCGAGCAAGAAGCCCGC
>JBBASU010000032.1:22610-32650 GCA_040399065.1 Phycisphaerales bacterium
GTGGACTTGTTCTCAAGCGAGTCACCGGCGATGAGGATGCGAGCAAGAAGCCCGCGCCCACGCCCTGATGCCGCCGCCGCGTGGCGTTCGCTGAGCCACATCGAGCCAATGAGGGTGGATGGGTCCATGGGGTGCTCCAGAGGGGAAGGGACTGGGGAGAGTGGGAGAAATGACCAAAGTCCAAATGGTCAAATGGCCAAATGTGTGTGGCTGCGGCTTTCTTGTACTCACGAATGCCTAAGGCCGAACCACGCATGGCTGACTTCCCGAATGACTGTTCGACTGGAAGAAGGCATCGAGGCAGGAGGCATCGTGGCATCGAGGGGAGGAGGATGAGGCATTTGGCATTCGTGGTTCGGCATTCGTGTAAAGGCATCGCGTTGCAACTGCGCTCTGGTCTTCCCACTGCATCGCTGCATCGCTTCCCCCTGCTTGCCTACCTGCCTCCCTGCCTTCATGCCTCTCCCTACGTCCTCATGAACGTGGCCACGTAGCGCACGCTTCTGACCCTGCCTCGGTCGATGGCTGGGTCTTCCTGATAGCCGACGAGTTTCATCTCCTCGTACTCGTGGCCGTGCTCGTCGATCAGCGTGCCGGGTGTTGGGACTTCTTCGAGCTGGCTGGTGATGGCGTCGCGCAGGGCGCGGAGGCCCGACTCGGTCTGCGCGATGAGGCGGCCGGTCACGGTCACCGTGAGATCAACGAGGCCCTGCGGCGTGCTGCCGCCGCCGAAGCCGGAGTTGAAGAAGTCGGGCGTGACGAGGTGGCCCTGACGCAGCGTGGCGAAGCGGTGCGGGCCGGAGGCGAAGAGGGGGAGGGTTTTATAAGAGGACATGGGTTTCTCGCAGGGGTTGGGGATTGGGGAGGCTGGGAGAAAGGGCCAAACTTCTAAATGGTCAAATGGCCAAACGTGTGTGGCTTTGGTTTTCTGGCTCTCACGAATGCCTCACCACGAATGCCGAATGCCTCTTCCTACTCCTCCTCCAACTGCACCGGATCCGTGGTGCCGCTGCTTGAGATAGCGATGAGTTCGAGGGTTCGTTTGCCGGGGCCGCTCTGGTCGAGGTCGTGCTTGATGCTCGTCACGACGGCGGTGAGCGTGATGCGGGTGCGTTGGACGCCGCCTTGGTTGGCCGCGGCGGTGAAGATGAGCTGGCCGAGGTCGCCGGGCTTTGGTTGCGCGAGGTCGGTGGGCGTCGGCGTCTGCTCGATGCGGACGCGGACTTCCTGCTCGGGAACATCGGCGAAGGTCGCGTAGCGGCCGAGATCGGACCACTCAACCGCGAGCTTCGTCGCGCGGCGGTCGATCGCGATGCGCGCGACGTCGCTGATGGGTTTGGTCGCGAAGGTGACGCTGGTGGGGGTGAGGATGAGCATGTGGGATAGGCACCAGGGGCTAGGCACTTGGCACTAGGGGAAGGAAAGAAGGGACTGGGGATTGGGGACTGGGCACTGGGGGAGGAGGAGAGGCATTCGGCATTCGTGGTTTGGCATTAGGGGAGGCATTCGCGGATGGGAGGTTGGCTTTCTGCTCTTCACGAATGCCGAATGCCTAACCACGAATGCCTCTTGTCACCCACGCACCAGCGGCACGCTCACGCTGCTTCGCTTTGCGTCGGCTCGGCCGTCCTGGTTGAGGTCGAGCTGCAGGTGGAGGTGCTGGCGTTCGGTCGCGGCTCGCTTTCGGTACCACTCGGACTTTTCGAGGAGCGCGCTGCTGGGGCCGGGGGTTGCCGCCGCGGCGAAGATGAGCTCGAGGGCCATGAGGGATTCGAGGTTCGCGAGGGCGCTCTCGTTGATGATGTGCTGCTCGCCTGGCGTGCCGGGTGTGGCGGGCGTGACAGATTCGCCTGGCTCGATCCCGAAGAGGCGCAGGGCCGCGTGGTGGGCGAGCTGGATCTGCGGCGAGAAGGTGCAGATGAACGCGGGCGCTTCATCGCGCTGCGGCGGTTTCGGAGCCGGCGCGTTCGCGGGCATGATCGGGCCGATGGGCGCGACGAGAGCTTCGTCGGCGCCGTAGACCTCGATGATCTCGAAGGGGACGCCGTCGTGCATGAGGATGTGGCCGCGCTGCACGAGCGCGGCGAGAAGGTCGGGCGTGATCAGCGTGAAGGTCGCGACGCCGCCGGTGATGGAGGCGCTGCCGATCACGAGGCGCTGGCCGAGCCAGGCATGATCGCGGAAGAGGGAAGGTTCAAGGACGATCAGGTCGCGGTCGGTGGTGGGCATGGGGGGCTCCGGAAGGGGCGAGGGGATTCGTTGAGTTTTCAAATTGCTAAATGGTCAAAGGGTCAAATGGCCACAGTTGTGGGGTGGGGCTTTGAACACGAATGCCGAATGCCTAATCACGAATGCCTGTTTCTGTTCCATCAATCCCGGCGCGGGGCGTTGGCTCCGCGCCGGGTTCCTCCTGGGGCTTGGGGGCGTGAGAGACATGAGAGAGGAGAGCAGAGAGAGGAGAGAAGAGAAGAGAGATGCACACGAATCACCGCGACCACACCACAACGCAACTCCGAACCCTGCCTCGCTGCATCGCTGCATCGCTTCCCCCCTTCCTCACACCGTCGACAGCCCCCGGATCAGCGCATGCGCCGCCTCGTTCTTGAACTCGACGGTGTATTCGCCCACGACCTGGCCGCTGGTGAAGTCGCCCGTCGTCGCGAGGGGCTTGAAGTGGAAGCTGCGGCCCTGGAGCGGCATGACCTGCACGCGTGAGGAGTCCAGGAGCAGCACGGTGTCGGCCGGCATCCAGCGTGAGACGACGACGCGGGCGGTGCCGAAGTCGCTCTCGTAGATGCTGACGAGTTCGCCCAGGCGCGTCTGGCCGGGGGTGTAGTGACGCGCGGTGCTGGCGACGAACTGGTTGATGCGGCGCTTCTGGAAGCCGCCGACGACGATGGTGTCGATGCGCCCCTGGCTCTGCTCCCATGCGAGCCTCATCGCGGCATTAACGAGGTTCTCCGAGAGGTCGGTGCCCGCGCCGCCGCCGGCGGGGAAGCCGGCCTGCCCGGGGACGAACTGGTTGGTGGCGATCTGGCGGACGATGCCATTCATGGAGCGGCGGACGGTGCTGGAGCCTTGCGGGCTTGCGGTTGGTGCCGCGCCGTTGATGACGCAGTTCTCGAGATCGCGCAGGAGCTCGCGCATGCGCTCCTGCTTCTGAAAGTCCAGCTCGTCGCGGATGGCATGGGCCCGCACGGCCTGCATCGTGCCGCTGACCTCGACGCTGGCGGCGAAGATCTGCGTGAAGTTGGCGCGGCGCGTGCGGCTGGTGAAGCGGACGAGCGAGGCATCGGCGCCTTCGAGCGCGGCGTTGCCGAGGATCGTGATGCGCTGGCCGTTCACGATCGTGCTCGTGGGCGTGGAGCCGTAGCGGCGCACGACGGTGAGCGTGTTGGAGCTGACGCCGGTGACCTGGATCACCTCGGGCGCGTTGCCGGGGCGGAGGAGATCGCCGACCTGGAAACGCGAGCCATTGACGACGGTGAGGGACGTTGCGTCCTGACCGTTGGGCGTGAAGGTGGTCTGGTTGATGCTGTCGGTGTTGGGAAGGAGCGTGTCCTCGAGCCACTCGTGCACGGTGCTCATTGCGGGACGCTTGGCGTCGCCGAGGTGATCCAGCAGCGGCGTCTCGAAGGGACTGACGATGCCGATGACGTCGGAGACGTCCTCCATGATCTCGGGGAGGTCGGCGGCGGCGGAGAAGGTGGCTTTACCGGTGAAACTCATGTGGGTCCTTTCGGGAAGAAGGCACTGGGGACTAGGCACTGGGCACTAGGGCAGAGACTCGGAGAACGGAGAGAAGAGAGAGGAGAGAGGAGCAGCTTCGGTGTGCGTTTGTGGGTTGGAATCAGGCCCTTCGGGCTCTGAGGTACTGGATCAGGGCGGTCTTGTCGCCGGTCTCGCGTGCTTCGCGGGCGAGCTGGACGAGGTCGGGCGTGGCGCGGCTCGGTGTGCCGCTGGAGAAGGGGGCCATGGCGGCGTTGGGCGTGAGGCGGAGCGCGGGTGGCGTGCTTCGCGCCTTGCTTGCCTCGGCCGCGGCCGCTCGCTGCGACTCGGTGAACGCCGCGCGATCGGTGTCGAGCTGGGCTTGCGACTTGGCGAGCGCGGCCTGGGCCTCGGCCAGACCGGCTTGCGCCTCGGCGAGCTTCTCACGCGCCTCGCGCAGCTGGTCGCGCTCGCGGATCAGTTCGGCATGCTCGACTTCGAGCGTGCTGCGGTCTGGCAGCGGAGCAATGCTCGCACTCGCGGTCGTGTTCGCCGCGTCGGAGGTGTGCTCCGACGCGCGCTCTGACGCTCTTTCTGACACTTGGGACTGAACGGACTCGGTACTCATGAATGAACCTCCCTGTAGAAATGAACCGGAACGAGCATGAACGAGAGACGCTCTGCGTTGGAAACTCGACCACTCGACCACTCGACCACTCGACCACTCGACCACTCGACCACTCCGCCACTTCCCACATCACGTCACGCCCGGGTCCGTTGGCTGGTAGCCAAGTTCCGCGAGCAGCCGCTCGTCGGGGACGCCCAGGTCCTGCTTGATGCCGGCGGCGAAGGCCTGATCGCGCAGGTCTTCTGGGAGCGGGTCGGGCCAGGTGAGTCGCACGGCGCGGTCGCCGTCGCTGATGCCGACGATGCCGGTGGCGTCGAGGGCCGTGAGCGCGAGGCGGCAGAGCTGGCTGATGCCGCGGCCGTAGGTGACGCGTTTGCGTGCGGTCTTTGAGAGCACGCCCATCAGCGTGATGCGGAGCGCGTTCGCCGAGGAGAGATTGCCGATGCGGGCCTGCACGACGCCCGCGGCGATGGGCGGCACGCCCGAGGCCTTGTCCATCGCCTCGCGGATCTCGCGGATGTGCGACTCTTCTCCGGGGCAGGCGCGGTCGCCGCCGAACTCGCTGATGCTGGCGTCGGGGTTGTCGGTGATCCAGACCTGGCCGGGGCCGACGGTCGCGTTGGCGAAGCCATCGATGCCCTTGGCGAGGTACATGCGGAAGCTCTGCATCGTGACGCGTGCGGCACGATCGGAGAGGCGCGTGTTGAGCTCATCCTGCAGCGGGATCAGCGGCTCGACCTCGCCCTGTCCCTCATAGGTGAAGGGCTGGGCGATGTTCTGAATGTGGACGACGGGGATCTCGCCCTGCATCGGCGGCACAGACTCGTGCACGCGCACGCCGTCCTCGTAGATGTGCCACGCGTTGGCGGAGATGACTTCCGTGATCGTGGTGCTGGACGGCGTGCGTTCCGGCTGCTGCGGCGTCCAGCCGAGCCGGCTGCGGAGTCGCGAGAGGGTGGACTCATCGCACGCGGGCGCAGGGCTTCCTGCGGCGCGCGTGATGGTTTGGATGGCGTAGGAGTTGATCTCGCGGTAGTCGCGCGGATCGAGAATCGCGACGCCGCGGCGGGGCTCGACGACCTCGATGCGCATCAGCCTTGCCGCGGCGCTTAGGGCTTCTTCGAGCGTGCGATGGTCTGCGGTGGTGTCGGGGTCGTCGATGTTGCCCGCGCGCTGCGGCTTCATGCTTCGTGCGAGGGCGCGGAGCGCGGGGCCATCGGCACGGAGGATGAGATCGACGTGGCCGTAGACGTGGCCGAGGAGGGCCATGTCCTGCAGGAGCGCGATGCCGCCGGAGTGCTCGAAGAGTTGATCGAGGAAACGTGTGAGGGCATCACGGAGGGCCGCGTCGCGGGCGAGCGAGTGGATCGTGACGGGCTTGCCGAGGAGGAAATCGACCATGGACGAGAGGCGCCATGCGATGTCGTTCTCGATGACCTTCTCGCGGCGAGCGTGGGCGCGATCGTCCATGAGGCCGAGCGCGAGACCGGGGAATGCGCCGTAGTCGCCGGTGATGCGTGGGGGAAGGCCACACTCCTGGGCCTGGTGGTAGCGGCGCGCGGTGGCGTGTGTTCCGCTCACAGCAGCATGTGCCCCGGCCCGGGCAGTCCCGATCGGCGTCTGCGGATTGCGGTAGTACGCCCAGAGTCGCTCATAGCGGGGGACCGCGCCGAGCGTGTGCTCGCGCAGGGCGAGCGTGAGTGTTGCCTCATCGAGGCGGGCGTCTGCAAAGGCGTTGCCGATCGGGACTGCCATGGGCGAGCTCCTGTGAGGGACCGAGACTGAGGGGTGGCTGTTCCCATCTCGCGGCGTCGGCCTGTGGCCTCTGGCAGCGAAAAACAGCGTCCTCATACACTCACAGGTCGCGCCCTCCGATGTGCGCACAAACGTGTCGCGCGGGATCGCGCGATATGCGTTTCAGCACAGGAAAAGCAGGCGCAAGAAAAAGTTTGGAAATCCGGCGAAGCGGCGCGGTGGCTTGCACGTTTGTGCGCACAGAACGTGTCGATACCGGCTTTGTGCGCACGGATCGCGATGGAGTTGGGGTGAGGGAAGGCAAGACCGGCGGGGACCGCCGGGCCACGCAAGCCCACGAGCACTCACGCGGCGCGGCGTGGCGCGCTTGACAGGCGTTCACCCTTGCCGCCTTGCTTCCACCGCATCGCGCGGTTGCTGATCAGCACGACCTCTACGACCAGCCACGCCCACGCCGCGGGCAGCAACCACCAGGCGCTGGGGCCGAGGCGGTCCATGAGGGCCGTGACGAGTCCTTCGGCGTTGCCTCGGTAGAAGGTCTTCAAGATCCCAACTAACGGGTGCGGGCGGAGCATGGCCTTGCCCATGGGTGTTGAGAGGAGCCTCGCGCCGGCGGGGCCCTTCTTCGACGCGGCGATGATGGTGCGCTCGGCGCTCGTGATCTCGCCGATCGCGTCCGCGGCGTTCACGCCCGCCTTGCTCGCGGTCTTGCCTGCTCGCAGGGCCTGCATGCCGCGTTCGCCCGTCATGTGCAGCGCGAAGGCGCCGGTGGGATGCCGCTCGGTGAAGCGCGCGATGCGGGCGATGTCGTCGGGATCGTCGGCGTGCTTCATGAGGCGCATCGCGCCGCCCGGTGAGGCTTTCTCAGAGATCTTCGCAACATCCGCGAGCGCGGCCTGCATCCTGTCCCACTGGCGGCCCTTCGCGAGGCCGACAAAGGCATCGGCGAGGCGGTCGGTGAGCATGCTCGCACGCCGCGCGGTCTTGAGGAACGAGGGGACCCAGTCCACCTGCGGCGCGAGCGTGGTCACGAGTCCGACTGCGGAGAGCGCGATGATGACGGGGTCCGTGTCTTCGCCCATCGTCGCGTTGGAGCCTTGGATCACGAGGTCGCGGATGTCACCGACAACGAAGAAGTCCGCCGCGACCGCGCCGCCGATGGCTTCGAGCGTGTCGCCGCCGCCCGTGAACGCACCGAGGCCAACATCCTTCACGCGCCGGAGCCAGCTCCCCTGCGCTTCTTCAACGAGCGCCTTCTCCTTCAGGATCGCCTCGCGCTGCGGCCCTTCGATGTGCGTGAGGCCAGCATCGGCGACCATGATCGCCTCGCCGAAGCGGCCCTGCGCGCGGAGCGCGGCGACCTCCGCCGCATACTCAAAGTCAGGAAGCTGCATGAGCGCCATCCGCCCAAGGCGCGCGGCGCCATCGACCGTCAGCACCCAGACGAGAAAGGCCGCGAGGGCGATGCGGAGGAGGGACCAGAAGAGAGAAAAGGCACTTGGCATGGGGAGGGACTGGGGATCGGGGACTGGGGACTGGTGCGGAGTCAGAAGGGACTGGGGATCGGGGACTGGGCACTGGTGAGGAAGAGGGCATTCGGCATTTGTGGTTAGGCATTCGCAGGCAGGAGTTCGGAGCTAGGCGTTCGTGGTTCGGCATTCGGCATTCGTGAAAGTCACGGAACGAAAGCCCGTCCGAAGGCCTCCCCGAATGCCTCATCACGAATGCCTAATCCCAAATCCCAAGTGCCTCCCTCTTCTCCCTCCCTAGTGCCCAGTGCCTAGTGCCAAGTGCCTTCCCCCTACTCGTACCCCACCACCACCTTGATGTTGCCCCCCACGATCTGCGTGATGAGTTCGTGCACGCGTTCGAGGCTCTCGCGGTCGACCTGCTTCTGCTGCTCTGCAGTCAGCGTGAGCTTCTGCAGTTCTTCGGGCAGGTCGCGCCGGGCCAGGCCGAGGTAGTACTCGCCCGCGCGTGATCGTGTGCGGCCCCAGCCGACGTCAACGCTCGTGACCTCTTCGCCCGCGATGATCTCCGACGCCACGCGCGTCGGCCGCGGCACGCGGACCACGAGCACGCCGACACCATCCACTGGCGAACCGATCGCGATCGACTCGGGCTCCAGCTTTGAGAGATCGATGCCGTAGTGCAGCCGCACGGGCGTCTTCACGCTCGCCTCGATGTCGCCTCGCCATGAGTCGTCTTCACGCTTCACCGTGATGCTCGACACGATCTCAACCGTCACCAGCTTCATCGATCGCGCGAGCGAGAGGACCTGCAACGGATCCACGCGTTCGGCCGCGGCCATCGCCACGACGGCCATCGCCTCCGTCGCAGCCGCGGCCTCCCTCGCGCGGTTGATCACGAAGACTGCCGCGAACGTCGCGAGAGCCAGAACCGCGAGCAGGATGGTGCCGGAGCGTGGACGCATCGAGAACGATATCGGGCAAGTGCGCGGCGGCGGATGAAAGCAGAAGCCGTGCATCTCGAAGGACCGGCGGGGACCGCCGGCCTACCCAAAGGCAACCCTTACGGAATCGGCTTGCCCTGCGGATCCTGCTGTGTTCGCGCAAACTCCATGCGCAGCGAGCGTTCCATCTCGGGCGTGATGTGGTGCTCCATGCGCTCGGAGGGGTCGTGCACGTGATCGGTCGCGAGATTCAGCCGCTCGCAGAGGAAGGCCTCCCACAGGCGGTGCGACCGGATGATCCGCGCGGCCTCCGCAGCGCCGGCCTCGGTGAGCGCCGGCCCGCTCGCGCTCACCGTGATCAAACCTCGCAGGCGCAGCTGTCGATGTGCAAGTCGTGACCGCCAGTGCGGCGGCAGCGCTGGCCTCTCACGCGCCTGGATCGTGCCCAGGCGCGACGCCTCGCTGGTGCGGAAGAGATCACCAAGCAGATCCTCGCGCTCGATCTTGAGGGAGAGGCTCAGGCGGCGCAGCGCGGTCGGCACAATCCCATACCGCGGCGCGAGGAGCGCGGCGATCGCAAACTGCACGCCCGCCACCACCGACATCATCCCCGCGATATTCGTGTCGAAGTAGAGCGCAAGCACGTGGCCGATGACAGCGCACGACGCCGCGAGCAGCGCGGCCAGCGGCACCATCCGCGCGAGGCGATCCGTCAGCAGGTGCGCCGTAGCGCCCGGCGCGACAAGCATCGCGACCACCAGGATCGACCCCACCGATTCAAAGCTCGCGACCGTCGTCGTCGCAACCGCACCCATCAGTCCATAGTGCACGAGTCCGGCCGAGATGCCCATCGCCGTCGCGAGGGCCGGATCAAAGCAGACGAGCTTGATCTCCTTCCAGAAGACCGCCGTGAGCGCGATGTTGAGCACAAGCACGATGCTGAGCGCGACCAGGGCGCGCGGAAGCACGAAGCCGAAGACCGTCGTCGTATCAATTGCCGCGGCCTCGAGCAGGCCGTACAGCACGCATCCCGGATCAAGATCCACGCTGCGCGCCCCCAGCGTGATGAGCAGCACGCCGAGCGCAAAGAGCGACGAGAAGACCACGCCCATCGACGCATCCTCGGGCACGCGCGCATGCCGCGAGAGCCACGACGAGACCACCGCCGTGAGCAATCCGAACGCCGCAGCCCCGATCAGCATCGGCCAGAGATTACGCGTGCCCGTGATGAGGAAGGCCATCGCAAGCCCCGGCAGCACCGCGTGCGAGATCGCATCGCCCAGCATCGACAGGCGGCGGAGCACGAGGAAGCAGCCGGGAATCGCACACGCCACAGCGCAGACCACCGCCGTCGCCATGACCCAGGCGTCGGAGGAGGAGAAGGGGATGAGAGCGAGTGAGTGCGCCATGGAGTAGGGGGGCCAAATTGCTAAATGGTCAAATGGTCAAATTGCCAATTGCGGAGCTGTGTCATAGTTCAGTCTTGCCTGCTTGCCTGCTTGCCTGCTTGCCTGCTTGCCTGCTTGCCTGCTTGCC
>JBBASU010000033.1:0-29781 GCA_040399065.1 Phycisphaerales bacterium
ACCAGGGCTCGGCGTACGTCTTCACCCGCAGCGGCACCACCTGGACCCAGCAGGCACAGCTCACCGCCGCGGGTGGCGCTCTAGGCGACAACTTCGGCTACTCCGTCGCCCTTTCCGGCGACACCGCGATCGTCGGCGCGTACGGCGACGACGTGGGCGCCAACGCCGACCAGGGCTCAGCGTGGTCCTTCTCCCGCATCGGTTCCACATGGATCGGACCCGACCTGCAGGCCCTCGCCGCCGGCGGCGCGGACGGCGACCTGTTCGGCATCTCTGTCGCCCTCTCCGGCGACACCGCCATCGTGGGGGCGCCCGCCGACGACGTGGGTGCCAACACCGACCAGGGCTCGGCATACATCTTCGTCCGCACCGGCACGACCTGGACTCAGCAGGCCCAGCTCACCGCGACGGGCGGCGCGGCGAACGACCGGTTCGGCGGGTCCGTCGCCCTCTCCGGCGACACCGCCATCGTCGGGGCGTTCTTCGACACCGTGGGCGCCAACGCCAACCAGGGCTCGGCGTACGTCTTCACCCGCACCGGCACCACCTGGAGCCAGCAGGCCCAGCTCACCGCCATCGGCGGCGCGGCAAACGACTTTTTCGGCACCTCCGTTGCGCTCTCCGGCGACACCGCCATCGTGGGGGCGTCCGTCGACGACGTGGGTGCCAACCTCGACCAGGGCTCCGCGTATGTCTTCACCCGCTCGGGCACGACCTGGACGCAGCAGGCCCAGCTCACCGCCACCGGCGGCGCGGCGGGCGACCAGTTCGGCTACTCCGTCGCCGTCGACGGCGACACCGCCATCGTGGGGGTGTCCACCGACGACGTGGGTGCCAACGCCAACCAGGGCTCGGCCTACGTCTTCGTTCGCAGCGGCACGACCTGGACGCAGCAGGCCCAGCTCACCGCCACCGGCGGCGCGGTGAGCGACCTGTTCGGCTACTCCATCGCGCTCTTCGGCGACACCGCCCTCGTCGGGGCGCTTGGCAACAACGTGGGCGCCAATAGCGACCAGGGCTCGGCCTACGTCTTCACGCGCTCCGGCACGAACTGGACCCAGCAGGCCCAGCTCACCGCCGCGGACGGCGCGGTAGACGACCTGTTCGGCATCTCCGTCGCCCTCTCCGGCGATACCGCCGTCGTGGGGGCGTACGCCGACACCGTCGGTGCCAACATCAACCAGGGCTCGGCCTACGTCTTCACGCGCTCGGGCACGACCTGGACCCAGCAGGCCCAGCTCACCGCCACGGGCGGCGCGGTAGACGACCTGTTCGGCTACTCCGTCGCCCTCTCCGGCGACACCGCCGTCGTGGGGGCGTACCTCGACGACGTGGGCGCCACCGCCAACCAGGGCTCAGCGTGGTTCTTCGACGTTCCCGCCGGCGACTTTTCCCTTGCCCACAACGACGTGATCGACGTCTCCTATGCCACCCTCGCCGCGGCACTGCTCCCCGCCCAGTCTGGACAGCAGATCAAGGCGACCGAGGCCGCGTGGCGGAGCATCGGCAGCATCGACACCGCGGGTCGCTCGCTGATTCTGCGGTCTTCCGGCGACCTTCGGACCCCGTCCACTTCGACACTGACGCTCGGCGGATCTTCGTCTCTGGCGACGCCGCCCGGCGGTGTTGCTGAGATCTTCGGCCAACTGAGAGCTCAGGGCTTTGTGGATGTCTATTCCGATGGCTTTCTGCTTGGCTCGCGCGGCATCCTCACTGCCCGTACCAACTCCTCGCTCACGATCAACGCTCCCGCCGCGGCGCTCGATGGCCAGACGCGCCTTGAGCAGGGCGCCTCGATGACCTTCGCCGGATCGGTCGAGAGCATCGGCCCCGTCACCGCCAATCTCAACTCATCGCTCACCACCGGCGGCATCTTCACCAACATCGACACCTTCACCATCACCGTCGGCACCATTTCTACGCCGCTCTTCTACAATCGCGCGCGGGCCAACATCTTCGGTACCAGCGCGGTCTTCGGCTCGTACACCAACGAGGCCGGCGCGATCACCACGATCCGCTCGGGCACGCTCTTTGTCTTTGGCTCGCTCACCAACAACGGCACGATCATCGGGACGATCTGCTCCAACTGCCTCGGCACGCCGCCGAATCTCGATGTTGGTGGCGATCTGATCCTCGGGCCCGCCGCGAACCTCAACATGCCCTTTGATGGCTCGCTCGTGCACGTTGGCGGCTCCTTCGACTGCGCGATCAACAGCAACACACGCTACGACATGAGCCTCGCGACGCTGCAGCTTGAAGGAACGGGCCCGGAGCAGACGCTCGAGGTGATGTCCAGCGACATCGGCGCAGACGCCGCGGGCCTGGATCGCACGCTGAGCGGCCACTTCCCGATCAACACGCTCCACATCGGAGCCTCGCCCTCGACGGTGCGTCTCGTGGACACGCACGACAACGATGGTTTGGGCCAGAGCGCGTGCGAGGCGATCTACGTCGACACGCTCATCATCGAAGCGGGCGCGCGCCTCATCAACACCACGTGCCGCATCTACTACAACACGCTCGTGAGCAGCGGCACCGTTGATGTGCCGGGGAATCTCGTGCCGCTGACGCCGCAGGCCTCATGCGACTACGACTTCAACCAGGACGAGAACGTCGACCTCACCGACGCGCAGCAGATGGCCCAGGTCTTCGTCGGCCTCATCACACCCGAAGCAACATGGCTCGACGGCGACCTCAACGGCGACGAAAACGCCGACCTTACCGACGCCCAGCTCCTCGCCGCCTACGTGGTGACGGGGGTGTGCGGCGTGTGAGAAGAGGAAGGGACTGGGGATCGGGGACTGGGCACTAGGGACCAGATGCTCGGGGCGCAGGTCTGCTGCCCGGAAGTGCCGGGGACCGGCACACTACCCAAGGCCGTCGCGGGCGGCGTGACGGGCCGCATCCCCGAACGGGGACCTGTTGCGGCTTTTCGAGTGGACCTTTGAAGTTGGCTACCCAGTGGGCGAGGACCGTGTATAATCCTGAGGTTCGCTCGTGTGGGGCTGGAGCGTCGTTTGATGACCCGGCGAGGTTTTTCATTGGTAGAGCTTCTGGTGAGCATCGCGATTGTCGCGATCCTGCTTGCCATGCTCCTGCCGACGCTGGTGCATGCCCGGAGGCTGAGCCACCAGGCACTCTGCGCCAACAACCTGCGCCAGGTCAGCGTGGGTTGGGTGACGTATCTCCAGGACAACAAGGACGTGTTTCCGCGGTTTGGTCTCCTTCCGGACTGGAACTATGGCGGGGCCTCGTTCCTTGGGCCCGAGCGCATGCCGATCCTTGCGAGTGAGCGGCCGATCAACCGGTACATCGCGGATGATGACACTGGGGCCGCGATGAGCCGCAATCTGATTGCGCTCTTCCGCTGCCCATCCGACCGCGGCATCTATGAGCGTGGCGCGACGGTTCGTGGCGTGTCGCCTCAGAGCCTGCTCGAAGAGGGGCGCAACTGCTTCGAGAACTTCGGCACCAGCTATCGCGCGAATCCGTACCTGCTCGACTCGACGCGGGCGGGTATTGATGAGTTGCAGCGGCCACTGCGATTGCACGAGATCCATGTGGATCAGTCGCGCCTGCTGCTCATGGGCGATCCGGCGTGGTGGTTTGCGACTCGGCCGGCAAACGACCCTGACGCGCAGCGCGAGGCATCGTGGCATGGCAGCATCGACAGCGGCAACATGCTCGCGGTCGATGGCTCCACGCGGTTCGTGAAGTTCGGAGATCCAGCGGTGTCGAGCTTCGTGCTCTTGCCGCGGCCTTCGACGCGGTAGTCATCCATCAGAGTGGTCGCGAGTCAGGTGCGTGCGGGGCGGAGCGTGTGCCGCGCGATCGCCTTTGGGCGAGGGAGGCTGAGTTATGGGGCCGCGGGCGGGCGGCGGCATTCCGGGCGTGGTGGCCGGGTCCGGTAGGTCTTCAGGTGGGTTGCCCATTCGGATCGCAGGGGCGGTAGAAGCGTGGGGATGCGGGGCCAGGCGTGAACCGGGAGGGCGTTTGCGACGATGGAGGGGTGGCGGATCGCGCCACCCACCCATGAGTATTCGTAGCTATCACGGACTGAGTGACTTCGCGCCAAGGCCGGCGAACCTTCGCAGGCATGGTCGGCTGCTCTGCCAGCAGGTCCGCTGCTCGCTGGGGGCCGTGCTCGACATCTCGTTCTCGGGGATGAGGGTGCGGAGCGGGTCTCGCCCGCCGACGAAGGGTGACACGATCACGATTCAGCTGGAGTCGATGGATGCGTGCGCGTTGATTCCTGCGACGGTGGTGTGGAGCCGGCGGACGGGGATCTTCCGGCACGATATGGGGTTGGAGTTTGGGGACCTCTCGTCGGAAGTGCGGCGTCTGCTGAACGAGGTGGCGCATGGGTACTCGTACAACCAGACGCTGCGTCAGGAGCATGAGCGCAACCGTGACAAGCGTTGAGGTGATCCCGGGCTCGGGATGATGGCCGCTGCATCCTTCGCGGCGCAAGCCGGTACAGACTGATAGAGTGGCGAAGGCCGGGCGTGTCCCGGCCGTGGTTGATTTCTGAACCAAACGCGTTCTGGTGCGTCGGAGTGATGGCATGAAGAACTTCTCAAGCGTGGCGATGCTGGCCGGGTGTGTGGTGGGCGTGTGGGGCGTGAGCGCGCATGATGTGATGGCGCGCGCGATGCAGCCAGCCGCGGCGGCGCAACCTGAGACGAAGCCCGAGGTCACGCCCGACGCGCGTGGAAAGGTGGATCTGCGGCCGCGGTTTACGAAGGGGCAGGAGATCCGCTTCAGGATGAAGATGGAGTCGACGGGGACGCAGGCCGGCGGCTCGGGTGATGCGGGCGAGGGACCGGGCGAGCAGAGCATGTCGACCAATCAGGAGATTGGGCTGCTGATGCGTGTGAAGGACGTGAATCCTGAGACGGGGGCGATGCTGGACCTTGTGTACGAGTCGCTCAAGTTCAACATGGACTCGCCGATGATGGGGCGCGTTGAGTTTGACAGCAGCAAGCCAGCGACGGGGGGCGACGCGGCGATGGCGGAGATGATGCTGCGCCCCATGGTGGGACTCACGCTCTCGGTCAAGACCGACAAGGACGGCAACATCACCGAGGTGAAGACCCCCGATGGCGTGGGGGGCGTGGGGGGCGAGATGCTGCGGCAGTTCACGGGCGCGGATGTGGTGAAGAACATGTTCGGGCCGATCGTCTCGCTGCGGCGTGGGACGGGGCAGGCCGCGGTCGGGGAGATGTGGACGAATCAGGATGCGATCGAGTCGCCGATGGGGACGATGAAGGTCACGACGAACAACACGCTGAGCTCGCACAGCGGCGGGCGCGCGACGATCGACATCAAGGGCGGCGTGTCGCTCACGCAGGGGGCGGGCGGCGCGAGCGCGATCCCGGGGCTCGTGCCCAAGGCGACGATCAAGGAATCATCGATCAAGGGCCAGGCGATCTGGGACACGGGCAAGGGGATGCTGCGCTCTGTCAAGAGCGAGCAGAACATCACGATCGAGGCCGACATCGGCGGGCAGAAGACGGTGAGCAAGCAGGTGATGAAGATGGATGTGGCGCGGGTTGGAGAGTGAATGCAGGAAGTCGTGGCGTGTGCCAGGGTGTGAAATAGACCATCGAAGTCCCCGCAGAGCCGGCGACTTCGATGGCACTCTTTCGGTTGATATGCCTTAGTTGAAGCCGCCCGCGATGTCGGATTCGAGGCCTGCGTTTCTCGCGCGCTCGATCATCTGCTTTGCGAGGGTCTGGCGTTCTTCGGCCTGCATCAGTGTTGCGAGGAGGAGCCAGCCTGAGGCGGTGTTGGTGGCGTTGGCGGCGGTGGAAGCGCGCGTGACGAGCGTGCGCCAGCGCTCGCGTCCGAAGCCCATCTCGCGTGGGAGCATGGGTTCGGTGCCGAGGGCCGGATCGGTGCGGTAGGCCATGCGCATCATGGCTTGTGCGTCGTCGATGCGGCGATCTTCGAGGAGTGCGACGGCGAGCCAGCGCTGGGCGCGGGTGTCGTCGGGAGATGCGCGGAGGTGGAGGCGGAGCTGCGTGACCGCCGCGGCTGCGTTGGGGGTGTTGGAGGTGCTGGTGGACATGAGGAAGCGCGCGCGATCGAGGGGCGTGAGGTCGGGATCGTCGAGCGGGCTCATGGGGGCGGGCTGGGTGTTGACGGGGAGTTGGTCGGCGTACATCGTGAGGCGCGGGTCGTACTGGCCATTGCCTTGCGCGTAGCCGAAGGAGGGCTGGCTGCCCCACTGCACGTTCTGGCTCCAGGTGGACTGCCCCCAGCCAATCCAGGGCGTGCCGAAGAAGTTGCACCAGTTCCAGATCGGGACGGCGACGCAGGTGTTGCGGCGCCAGCGGGTGTGGTAGGCGCCGCCGCTGCCGATCTGGAAGCCGATGTTCCAGCGATCGTCCTGCCAGCTGCCGCCGATGGAGATGCCGCTGCCGACGTTCACCGGGAGTGGCTGGATCGGAACGTCACAGGATGGTGGGCGCCACGTGGGTGGGCAGGGCCAGACTGGTGGTGGGCAGATGATGGGTGGGCGCGGATGGATGGCGCGTGGCGGGATGTTCCAGGTGACGGGCACGCCGTTGCGTGCGGGGCGGTTGATGAGATCGATATTCATGCCGCCGGAACGGATGATGCGGCGGGGTGGGTTGGCGGGTGGCGGCGGCTGGACGATGGGGGGGGCGGGAGGCGCGGGTTGCATGGCGGGCGTGGGGGGCGTGGGGTTGGTGGGGCGGGGCGTCTGGCGCACGCCGAACTGCGCGTGCGCGGCGGTGGTGAAGAGGATCGTGCCGGCGAGTGCGGCGGTGCAGAGTGTGGCGGCGCAGGTGGAAGTGTTTGGCATGTGCCGGATCCTGTTGGGCGAGTTGAGTGGAGCTGGATGATTGGACGGGTGAGGGGTGCGGTGGTTCCCCGGTAGGGAGAGAGGGGGCGCGGCGGGGGGTGTTGGTGAGGTGGGCCCGGCGCGCACGCGCGGCCAAGGGCGTCTAACCTGCCCCTATGTACGGACTGACACCATGCCGGGTTGCGAAGGTTGAGGCGTTGGGCGCGGCGGCTGAGGCTGCGGTGGGAGCGAGGGTCCGCCGCGGCTTTGGCCGCGGATTGGTTCGGTTGCTGCTCGTTTCGGCCTTGGGTGCTGTTGGGTCTGTCATGGGCGGATGTAGCGGATTCGGGCTTGGGGGCGGCGGCTCGGGGGAGCTGCGTGGCGTAGCGAGCGGCAACGCGCTGTCGCTGGATCTGCCGACGCGGATCTTTGATTCGACCGACATCAATACGGCCGATGTGTATCTGACGGACCTGCCCAAGGAGGTCTGGATGGGGCAGGGGGGGCAGCCTTTTGATGCGACGGAAGTGCGAGGGACGCTGGTGCATATCCGGCTGTACCTGAGGCCCAGCGCGGGCGACACGCCGATTGCGTCGAGCGCGTCGTCGTCGAATGTGCGGGTGCTGGTCCTGTCGGGGGGCGAGCTTGGGGTGTATGCGGGCGGGGCGTTCATGCGGGCATCGGGCGACCAGGAGGATGATTCGCTGAGCGGATCGGTCTCGGGCGGGACGCTGCGGCTGAGGCGCGCAACGGGCGGGTTCGATGACAGGCTGGGACCTAGCACGTTCGAGGGATCGTTCAGCGCGACGCGAGACCCGGCGCAGGCACGGGCGATGGCGCGGGCACTGCTGGCGCTGTCGGCGGTGGGAACTCCAACTGAATAAGGCGAAGAGGAATTCACCACAGAGGCACAGAGAGCACAGAGAAGAAGGTACTTGGGAGTGGGAGAGGAGAAATGCTGAGCGCGGAGGGAGAGGGGCTCGAAGGGCCAAGTGTTCAAAGGGCCAAATGGCCAAATGGTCAAAGGGCTAAAACTGCGGAGTGGGTCGCTGTTTGCGTGCTTGTGTTCTTTGTGCCACTGAACTGCTTTCATACTTCTTCTGACTCTGTGACCTCTGTGTCTCTGTGGTGAGTCTTCTTTTTCGCTTTTCGCTTTTCTGGATTTTCGTATGTACCAATCACTCTTGACTCGCCGGTATCTTTTCAGCAAGGTCATGCCGCTGCTGGCTTCGGTGGCTGTGATGCTGTGCTCTGCGCTGGTGATTGTGACGTGGTCGGTGATGGGCGGGTTTCTGGCGATGCTGATCGGGACGGGGCGGACGATGATCGGGGATGTGAGCATCTCCTGGCCCAACATCGGGTTCCCGCACTATCAGGATCTGCGTGACCGGCTCGAGGCGGACCCGATGGTGAGCGCGACGGCACCGGTGATCCAGGCGTATGGGATGGTGGCGCTGCCCAACGGCATCACGCGTGTGATCACGATCCGCGGCGTTGACGGTCCATCGTTCGCGCGTGTGACGAGTTTTAAGGACACGCTCTGGTGGCAGGCGATCGACACGCCGCTGGCGAAGGATTCTGATGGGCGCGATCCGCGGTACCAGCTTCGGGACTCGGCGGGCTTCAAGCGGCTGAGGGACTCGGGCCTCAATCTCTCTCGCGTCAACCCCGACACCGGCGAGGAGGAGGGGGGCGTGGTGATGGGGATTGAGATGTCGGGGTTCAACCTGCGTGAGGCGGAGGGGTTCTATACGCCCAAGGTGGTTGAGCGGCGCATGCCCGATGGGTCGATCACGACGGTGGACACGTTCCTGCCGGCAAGCGGGCGGGTTGGGATCACGGTGCTGCCGCTGGACCGGGCGGGGAATCCGCTGGAGTCGCTGACGAAGAAGCTGCCGGTGGCGAATGAGTTCCGGTCGGGCGTGTATGAGATTGATCGTAACATTGCATTGGTGAGGCTTGATGTATTGCAAGAGATGCTGCGCATGAACGCGGGGCTGCGCGTGCGGGAGGGGGAGGCGTCTGCGGGCACGGGGGCGGTGGTGGTGGATCCGCAGACCGGGAAAGAGACCTTCGTGCGGCCGAGCGAGGGTGAGCTCATCAAGGATCCGGCGCGTGTGACTGACATCCTGATCCGTGGCCAGGGGGATCGTGGCACGGGTGAGCAGGCCGAGGCGCTGCGGAGGCGGGTGCGCGAGATTTACGATGAGTTTGCGAGGGCGCATCCGGGCGAGGTGCCCGACTCGTTTGATATTGAGATCTCCACGTGGGAGGACAACAACCGGTTCATGATCGAGGCCGTGAAGAAGGAGACGGCGCTCGTGCTGGTCCTCTTTGCGTTCATGTCGATCGTGGCGGTCTTCCTGGTGCTGGCGATCTTCTGGTCGATGATCTCGGAGAAGACCAAGGACATCGGGATTCTGCGGGCCTTGGGCGCGAGCCGCGGCGGGATCGTGTGGCTCTGGGTTCGGTATGGGCTTGCGATCGGGCTCGTCGGCGGCGTGGCGGGGCTGGTGCTGGCGTACACGATTGTCTGGAACATCAACCCGATCCACGAGTGGATGGGTGAGCAGCTCAACATCGTGATCTGGGATCCCAGGATCTACTACTTCACCAGAATTCCGAGCCAGGTGGATCCGTGGCACGCCTTCTACGCCGTCGTGGGCTTCGTGCTGTCGTCGGCCGTGGGTGCGCTCCTCCCGGCCATCCGCGCGGCGATGCTCCACCCCGTCAAAGCGCTGCGGTTTGAGTGATGATCTGAAGTACCGGGCAACGATTCACAGTGCCTTCCATTTTCCGCTTTTCACTTTTCGCTTTCCCAATTTCCTTATGCCCATCCTCACCGTTGCCAACATTCATAAGACGTATCGCCTGGGGCGGATCGATGTCCCCGTGCTTCATGGCGTCAATCTCTCGCTTGAGGCGGGGAAGATCGTGGCGATTCTGGGCGCATCAGGCTCGGGAAAGTCGACGCTGCTGCACCTGATCGGCGGGCTGGACCGGCCGGATGCCTCGCCGAAGGGGACGATCACGTTTGATGGGCGCGATGTGGGGCGTTTCTCAGCGGGAGAGCTGGACTCATATCGCAATGTCGATGTCGGGTTTGTCTTTCAGTTCTACCACTTGCTGCCGGAGCTGACGGTTCTGGACAATGTGCTGTTGGGATTGATGATCCGGCATGGGCGGCTGGGGTATCTGGCGAAGGCGAGGGAGTGCCGCGAGAGGGCGACGGGGCTCTTGGAGCGTGTGGGGCTGTCGCATCGGCTGAAGCATCGGCCGGCGGAGCTTTCGGGCGGCGAGCGGCAGCGGGTGGCGATTGCACGAGCGTTGGTGACCAAGCCGCGGCTGCTGCTGGCGGATGAGCCGACGGGAAATCTGGATCAGGCGACGGGCGGGGGCGTGCTGGATCTGCTGCTGGATTTGAGGGCCGCAGACGGTGCGGCGATGGTGATCGTGACGCACGATCCGAACACGGCGGCACGGGCGGATGAGGTGGTGCGGCTGGCTGATGGGCGCGTGGTGGGGCGGTAGGGCACGGGAGGCACGCGGAGGAGCGGGTTGTCGGTGGCTGGTGGGGGGAGGGGTTAGGGGGGTGTCGGTTACAGGTCTGGGTGGCAGATTTCCTTTGCGTGGTCTTTGCGCGGCGGGCGCACACGCCGAGCCTAGCGTTTACTATCATCGATCCATCCATGGCGACCTTTCCCACGAACACGATGCACGCGGCGGCAGCCAAGACTGTGATGGTCTCGGGCCTTGGCGGGCTGCCGGTCCGGGCGAATGTGGTCGAGGTTGGGTCTGGGTTGCCTGTGGTCTTCCTGCATGGGCTGGTGGGGCTGAACGATCACTGGGATGAGGTGGTGCAGCGTGTGCGGCATTCGCGTCGGTGCATCCTGCTGCAGCTGCCCTTGCTCGACCTTGAGGGGGACGACTGCTCGATCGAAGGTGCGACCGAGCTGACGGCGCGGTTCCTGAAGAGCTATCTCAATGAGCCGGCGACGCTGGTGGGCAATTCCTTCGGCGGGCATGTGGCGCTGCGCCTGGCGATTGAGCGGCAGGATCTGGTTTCGGGCCTGATCCTTGCTGGTGCGAGCGGGCTCAATGAGCGCACAACGATCCGCGAGGTGCAGATTCGCCCATCGCGCGAGTGGCTTGAGGAGAAGATCGGCGAGCTCTTCCATGACCGGACCAAGATGAATCCGGCGGATGTGGATCGTGCGTTCGCGGAGCTGTCGTCGCGTGGGCATGCGCGGGCGATGGTGAAGCTGTCACGGTCGGCGCGTCGGAACCACCTTGGCGATGAGATCCACAAGATCAGTGCGCCGACGCTGCTCCTCTGGGGCAAGCAGGACATTGTGACGCCGCCGGACGCGGTGGTGGAGTTCACGAGCAAGATCCGCGACACCAAGGTCGTGTGGCTGGAGCAGTGCGGTCATGCTCCGATGATCGAGTGCCCTGAGCCGTTCGCGGCAGGGATGCTCGAGTTCTTCGCGGAGCTCGAGGCGAGGAATCGGTAGTCGTGTCGCGCGAGGCGCGGGTCGGATCGAGAAGACCGGCGGGGACCGCCGGGCTACTCAAGGCGCTAGCTATTCAAGGCGCTAGCTAGCCAAGGCGGAAGCTAGCCAAGGCACCCGGGACTTGACGCGGACTATGCAGGCACCCATCAATGTTGGACCGTACTCGTGGACGAGCCTTGTGGGGCTTGGACTTCGTGCGTACATCTCTTCGCGCATCGGGCTCTTGTCGGACAGACGTCACTGGCAGCGCAACAGCGCGGGGATCCAGGCGGCGCAACTGCGCAATCTCCTGGTGCAGGCCTCGGGCACGGAGTTTGGGCGAGAGCATGGGTTTGCGCGGCTGGCGGAGCTGAGCGGGCCTGAGCTTGTCGACGCGTATCGCAAGGAGGTGCCGATCGCGGACTGGTACGCGTTCAAGGAGCGCATCGCGCGGATGCGTGAGGAGGGGCGGCCGGACGTGCTGTGGCCCGGGCTGGTGCGTGACTTTGCGCAGACCAGCGGCACGACGGCGGGGGACAAGTTCATTCCGGTCTCGCGCGAGATGCTGAAGAGCAACTATCTGGCGTCGCTGGACATCTTCGCGCATCTGCATCGGTTCGGCGTTTCGGTGCCGCGGCTGATGGGCGGGAAGAGTCTGTTTCTTGGCGGCTCATCGGCGCTGGAGACGAACGCGCACGGCATTCGGACGGGCGATCTCTCGGGGATTGTGACGCCCTTGATCAAGTGGCCGATCTCGGAGATCTATCTGCCGGGAAAGGACATCGCGTTGATGTCGCACTGGCCGAGCAAGATCGATGCGATGGCGAAGCGATGTGTGGATGCGGACATTCGGATGGCGTCGGGGATGTGCTCGTGGGGGCTTGTGCTCTTTGAGCGCGTGATGCAGTTGGCGCGCGAGCAGGGCCGCAGCATCAAGACCATCCGCGATGTGTGGCCGAACTTCACGGTCTTCATTCATGGGGGCGTCAAGTACGGCCCGTTTGACCCCAAGATGCGGGCGGCCTTCTCGGGCGATCCCGCGGGCGCGGATCTGCCGTGCAGGCTTGAGCTCTACCCGGCATCGGAGGGGTTCCTCGCGATCCAGGACATCAAGGGTGATCCGGGTTTGCGATTGAACGTGGACCAGATGAACTTCTTTGAGTTTGTGCCGCTGGAAGAGATTGACGCGCCGGGTGCGCGGGCGTTCACGTGCGACGCGGTGGAGAAGGGGCAGAAGTATGTGGTGGTGATGTCGACGTGCGCGGGGCTGTACCGCTATGTGCTTGGTGACGTCGTGGAGTTTGACACGATTCCGGACAAGCATCTCTCACTCGGTGGCGGCGGCGGCGATGGGCCGGCGCGATTGCGCATCGTCGGGCGGCATCGGCACTTCATCAACGCGTTTGGCGAGAACCTGATCGTGGAGCACGTCGAGAACGCGGTGGCGGAGGCCGCGGGCGTGAGCGGCGTGATGGTGGGGGAGTTCTCGGCGGCGCCGGTGTATCCGAGCGAGGGCGTGCGTGCGGGTCTTGAGCTGTGCGTTGAGATCGAGTCGGCGGCGGTTGTGACAAGCACGACACAGGTGGAGGCCTTCGCCGCGGCGTTTGATGAGAGCCTGAAGCGTCAGAACGTTGACTACACGACCAAGCGGACAGATGGTCTCGGCATGGCGGCGCCGACGGTGACGGCACTCACGCCCGGCGCGTTCCACCGATGGATGGAGTCGCGCGGCAAGCTTGGTGGGCAGCACAAGTGCCCGCGCTGCGCGAACCACCGCGACATCGTCGAGGGCGTGAAGGCGCTTCCGGGTGCGATGCGGGCCTAACGCGTGCTGACAACCTCCGCGAGCGCCTTGCCGAGGCGCCAGACATCGTGGAAGGATGTGTACAGGGGCGCGGGCGCGACACGGACGACGTTGGGCGAGCGGAAATCGCAGACGACGCCGCGGGCCTTGAGGCCATCGTGGGCGCGGCGTGCATCGCCGGGAAGCACGAGCGAGAGCTGGCAGCCGCGGCGATCGGGATCGCGGGGTGTGAGGATGCCGATCCGGTTGCTTGCGGGTGCGTTCGCGTTGATCTGATCGTTGATCTGATCGATCAGCCACTCGGCGTAGCCCGTGAGGCGGATGGACTTGGCGCGAAGCTGGTCGATGCCCGCGCGGTCGAAGAGCTCGAGCGAGGCCTTCACGGGTGTCATCGAGAAGATCGGCGGGTTTGAGAGTTGCCAGCGATCGGCGCTGGCGACGGGGACGAAGTCTGGTCCCATCGCGAAGCGCGTGGCGGGGTCGTTGCCCCACCAGCCGGCGAACTGTGGCAGGTCTGTGCGTGCGAGGTGCCGCTCATGCACGAAGGCGCCGGCGATGGCGCCGGGGCCGGAGTTGAGGTACTTGTACGAGCACCACGCGGCGAAGTCGGCACCCCAGTCGTGCAGGCGCATGGGCACGTTGCCCGCGGCGTGGGCGAGGTCCCAGCCGCAGATGGCGCCGCATGCACGAGCGGCGGCGGTGATGGGCCGCATGTCGAGCCACTGTCCGGTGAGGTAGTTGACGCCGCCGAGCATGACGAGGGCGAGTGATGGACCCTCGCGCTCGATGGCGGCGAGAATGTCGTCGGTGCGGAGCGTGGACTCACCCGCGCGGGGTCGGAGACGGACGATGGCCTCGGCGGGGTTGTGGCCGTGGTCGGCGATGTGCAGGTGGGCCTGGCTTTGGACGGCGTGCGAGTCGCTGGGGAAGGCCGCGTCCTCGATCATGATCTTGTAGCGCGTGGGCGAGGGGCGATAGAAGGATGTCATGAGGACGTGGAGGTTGACGGTGAGCGAGTTCATCGCGACGACCTCGCGCTCGAGAGCGCCCACGAGGCGAGCGAGCGGAGCGCGAAGCGACTCGTGGTACGGGAGCCATGGGTCTCGCCCGTGCAGGTGCCCCTCGACGCCAAGGCCGGCCCAGTCGTCGAGCTGATGCATGAGCATCTCGCGAGCCTTGCGCGGCATCGCGCCGAGCGAGTTGCCAGTCATGTAGATGCTGGGGGCTGTGGCGTCGCCACGCACGAGATCGGCCGGTAGCCCGGCCCATGCGGCGTGCGCTCTGGGAATGTGGAACTCGGCGCGAAGGGGCGCGAGCGGATCAGCGGCGTCTTGAGCGAGGGCGAAGGACTCGTCGTTGCTGTAGGGGTTGTGAGAGAGCGCGCTGCTGGAGGCGGGGGTTGATGAGCCGCTCGATGAGAGATTGGGTGCGTGGTTGGGCATGCTGAGGGCATGGTACCCGCGGGCGGCATGGCCGCGACTCGGGAGCGGCGGGACGGCTATCCTTAGTTTCGGGTTGCGGCATCGCCGCTCCGAAAAGGCGGCCGGATACCAAAGTGGCCTAATGGGGCGGATTGCAAATCCGTTGTTCGTGGGTTCGAATCCCACTCCGGCCTTTCGCGTTTGGTGCAGTGATTTGCGTGTGTTTCGCTTGGGAAACCGAGGTTGATCCGCTTCTTGTGGACCCTCCCAAGTGTCCAGCCAAGTCCAGCGAAACACCCCCTGAATCCGATGCCGCGCACCTCCCGGCGCACACATCAGCGGGCCGCCCGTCCGTGCCTGTCGCCCTCATCCGGTTGGTATCGGGGTCGTCCTGCAGATTGACGCCTGGGAGCGTCGCCAACGCCGCGGCCTCGTCACCCTTCAGGAGAGGGGTGCAGGCGTTCATGGTGAGGTTCATGGTCCAGTGACGGGCATGGGCCTGGGCCTTCGTGAACTGTCATGGGATGGACCCCAGACCGGGCGAGCGGAGTTTTCGGTACACTTTCTGGGAGCAGTGCCTGAGGCTACTTGTCGCGCGCCATGGCCGC
Organism: Phycisphaerales bacterium; assembly: GCA_040399065.1. Lineage (GTDB taxonomy): Bacteria > Planctomycetota > Phycisphaerae > Phycisphaerales > UBA1924 > JBBASU01. Next base: position 15,135 of record JBBASU010000033.1, read on the forward strand.
AACGTTTTCGCGGGGGGAGGAGTTCGCCGCGATGCCCAAGTACGTCGTGAAGTAGGGTGACCATCTTGCGAAGATCGCGTCGGACCATGCCCGCCATCGCGCCGCACTGTGTTCCCAACCTCAACCTCTCCCTCTACGCGTGCCTGTGCGGCCGGGGCGTGATGGTCGAAAAGTCCAAGACCGACCCCACCATGGGACGCATGTTCCCGGCGGAGGAACTCGGCTTCGACTCGTTCGCATGGACCATCTTCCATGCGTTCAAGGCAAACGGCCTCACCGAGCCCAGCATCTGGGCCCACACCGTCGCGGCCCACACGACACGCAACCCTTTCCTGCGTGTCTTCTGCTCCCGCGGCGCTGGCGACTTCGTCAGCATTGCCAAGCAGGCACCACGCTTCACCGACGTCCGCTCGGGACTGGCCGTTTTCGGGGACGGCGACGGCTGGGTCCATCGTGGCAACATCATCCGCGAGGTCTGCACCTACCACGGCGGGTACTTCGACTGGGCATGGAATGGCGGCAAGCCCATCGACGCCGCGACCTCCTGGTATGACCAGTCTGTCGCGGATGAGGTCACCCTCATCATGCAGGAAGTGCGCGAGATCCTCCTCTCGCGCACTCCGGTTGATCAGGAAGAAGTCCTCTTCGAGGACGCAACCCGCAAGGTCATCACCGCCGTCAACATGGCGGCCTTCCAGCCCAAGTCCACGCCCGACCCGCTCCTCACACGGGTGCTCAAGCTCAGCCACTTCCCCGTGGGCGTCTCCCCCTTCAAGCTTCATGTCGCGCTATTGAAGGGCATCCAGATGGTGTGCGACCGAGTGAAGGACGACGTCACCGAGCCCATCGCCGAGATCCTCGAGGTGCGTGATTCCGGCCAGTCGGCCATTATCCGAGGAAACGCCGCGGTCCACCGCCCCAAGATCCTCACGCAGGCCACCGAAGCCGCGAACCGGGGTTTCCTCACCGGTGCAGAGGCACTCACGGATGGGCGCGTGCTCGTCTCCGTGCGCGTCGGCGGACCTACCACCGTCTCGACATCTCAATGATCGAGGCTATCAACGCGATCGACGCTGTAGGCCACTGGCGCAGCAAGCCTAGTCGCACCTTGTCCTGCCGCGAGGTGATCGGCACCTTCGCAGCGTGAGGCATCCGAGTGCGAAGGACAGCGCTGCTCAGCCTGCCCGTATCTGCGCGAGGATGGCGGGGTCCTGGATCTCGCGGTCGCGCGAGAGCAGGATGGCCTTGCTGATGATCTCGGCCGTCTTTGGGTCGTTGTCGGCGAAAGGCAGGAAGAGGCGGCCGCGGTGCTGGCTGTGGACGGGGATGATCCAGAGTGTGCCGCCGGGGAGCATGTGGATCGTGCCGCTGCCCAGGTGCAGGGCGTACTCGCCGAACTCACCCTTGATGATGGCGCGCTGGCCCTCGTAGCGGATGTTGCGGAGGCTCAGCAGCGTTGCCGTTTCGCGCAGGAGCGCGGCACGCATCTCGACGGTGCTGTGCGTTGCCTCAGGATCGACGCCGCCGCGGTGCGCAACGCTGACGACGAGGTCAAGATCGCGCAGGACCTCGCTGAAGATGCGCGGCGGAACATCCCGGATCGCGACGGGCGCGGCGCTCGCGGCCTTCGTGAATGAGATGCCCCGGAGCGTGAGGCCGTCGATCTCGGCGGGCGTGTAGAAGCCCTCCTCGAACTCGACATGGACCGTGAGGCGCTCGCGATGGAATGTGCGTTGCACGCCCTCCTCGGGGCGGGCCACCCAGCCGCGCGAGCCGAAGAGCGCCAGCGCCTGGCGCGGCTGGACCTGCTGGCCCGCGTAGCGCGGCGAGCGATCGCCGCTGGACTTGGAGTCTGCCACGAGCTCGCTCGCGACGGGAACGTAGACCTCGCGGAAGACCTGCTTGAAGGGCTGGACGCGCTCGGCCCGGAAGCACTCGGACTGGTACTGAGACCACTTCTTCGCCGCGAGGAAGTCGAGGGGGTGCGCGATGCGGAGCGTATCGCTGGCCTTGATGGGCTCGAAGGCTCCGTCGATGCTTCGGAGCGCCTTGCCACCCTTGTCGGGATAGCCGATGAGCGTGCCGCCGGCCTTGGTGGTGCCGGTGAGGACGAGGCGCGAGAGCATCGTGCGCAGCAGCGGGTGGCCGAAGAGCTTGGTGATCTCCGAGCCCTCGAAGGTGTCGCCGCGGCACATGGACTGCTCGAGCGTCTGTCGCACGCGCGAGCTCTGGCGACGAAGCTGCGTGGCACGGTCAGAGAGCGTCGCGACGGCCTTGTCCTTCTTGACGGCGGGCGGGATGCTCTTGAGCGGCTTGCCCGCCTTCGTCGCGACAAGCGAAGGAACGCCATCATCGTCGAGCGAGAGCGTGACGGTGCAGTCCTTGACCTTCACGGTCACCGGCCCCTTCGCCAGATCGCCCAGCTCCAGGATCTCCATCGCCCACTGCAGGCGCAGCGGGTCCGGGTAGCCTGCTGTCCACGCAAGGTTCTCCATGCCGATCTCGACCGCCCGCTTCTCGCTGGCCTGCAGCATCGAGCCGCCGTGCTTGCGGCTCGTGCGGCGCATCTCCTGCAGCGTCTTGAAGCGCGCGAGGATCTGCTTCTGACCGGCCTCGCCCGGCTTGAGCGCGACGAGGCCCAGCGCACGCGCGGCGTCCTGATGCCGCTTGGTCGTGATTCGCTTGGTGAGTTCCTTCTCGGAGACCTTGCCGAGCATGGTGTCAGCAAAGAGGCGAGCACGCGTATGCCCCGAGCCGCTGGAGGCGTACTTCGCGGCCTCGTCAAGCACGGCCCAGCGCTTGGGACCGAGCTGCTTGTACGAACGCTCGAACCAGGCACGATCGACCGCGCCGTCGTGGAAGCTGTCGGGCGAGATGGGCGACATCTCAGCGGCCCGGCCCTCCCAAGCTTCTTGCCCAGCCTCGTCGTCGCTGAACTCGCTCGAGCCTTCCTTCGTGTGACGGCGCATCCAGAGGGCCGCCGCCTCAAGGCCGGCCCACCCCGTCGTGGCCTCGACGTGAGCCGCCCAGCGAGGCTGATAGAGGGCCAGCTCGACAAGGCGCTCGTCGGTCAGTCCCGCGGCCTTTGCCGCGGCGGCGAACGCTACGGGCGTGTCCTGCTCGCCGGGGCGCGAGTTCTTGATGATGGTCGATAGCGAGGCCGCCTTGTCGTAGCGGTTGAAGATGTACCCGCGAACCAGTCGCAGCTTGCCGAGCGCGCCAAGAGCTCCGATGGCGGCGTCGACACCGCCGGAGGGTTCCATGTTGAGCGCGTGGAGCGAAGCCGGAGATTCCGCATCGCCACGGGCCAACTCGATCTCCAGCACGCGGCGACGGATGCGCTCAAGCAACGCATCGAGCCGCGGCGTGAGGCGGAGCTTTGTGTGAGGGTCCGGCTTGCCGGGACGGCGCAGCCTGAAGAGATCCGAGAACATTCGAACGTCTGGGTAGTCATGCTGCGATCTCGGATCCGGGCGGGTCACGCGCATCAGCAGCTCGTCATCGCTGATGTCGCCAGCCTCCCACAGGGCCACGAACTCCTCGCTTCTGACTTCCCACGGGCCGCTCGGAGCTTCATCGGCATTGCGAGCCTTCTTCCCCGCGCGGGTCTCTGTGAGCCGGCGGTCTGCGAGGCGCACGAGCCCATCGAGCCGGCGAATGTGCTCGATCTGACTGAGACTCGCCCAGCTCGACTGACAGGCCTGGTACCACTCGTGCCAACCCTGGGCGCAACGATCGATGCTCGGAGCGTACCGCTTGAGCGCATCATGGCGGTCGAAACGGCGCTCGATGTCGTCGCGCTCGATGGCACCTTCGATCTGATCGAGCCAGAACGCCGAAGTGTCCTGCGTCAGGCTCCGCAGAGCCCATTCAATCAGCAGCTGAGTTCCGCCTACATGTGGCGGCCAGCCGCTCCTGTCCTTTGGGCAGAGTTCGCGCAACGCGGCGGGCCAGACGGTCTTGGTGACAGGGTACGACTCGGTCTCGACGAGGTGGATGGCGATCCAGGCGCGGACGAGCTCGAGGCCATCAGAGTCTCGCGTGCTCGCTGATCTCGTTCGAAACCACTCTTCGGTGATGCTTCGTACTGGGTTTCGCTTCAGATCATCGGCCTGGCTTCGCCAGATATCGGGCGAGAAAACCCACGAGTACCTCAGCGATCCGAGGAGCGTGCCACCGTCTTCCGAGGTGACGTAGATTGCTTGGGACTTGTCGTACTCCAGCTCCAACGTCTTGTTCGCCTCCACAAGATCATTCAGCGACCAGATGCACTCCATCGCCGCGGGTGTGATCTGGGCCCTGGGGAATGCGCGGATGGTCGGCAGCGGGCGCGGCGTGAAGGGCTTGGCGAGTCCGAAGGCGTCGGCGTGCGTGACCTTTGTTGCGGTGCGTGCTGAGAGGATGCGGTCGAGCGTCGCCGCGAGCGGCTTGGCGAGCTTGGGCTGCGAGTCCCTGAACGCGGTCGCGGCCGCCTCGCACGCGCCGATGGCCCGGTCCTTCTGCACCATGCCAAGGAGGATCTCAAGGCCCACCGCCGCGGCGGCCTTGCCCTTGTCGAGAAGCCGCGTCGCGGACGCAACCGCGCTGGCGTCGTCCTGCGTCAGCAGTCGGTCGATCGCCCGCGTCCGGATGTCGCTAGCGCTGCGCTGGCAAAGTTCCTCGTGGCGTGCGGCCTCATCGGGCGTGATGGGGAAGTCTGTGAGCAGTTCGGCGGCGGTCTCGCGCACGCCGCTCGAGGCGTCGCCCAGAAGCGCGATGAGCGTCGTGCGGGCGATGGGCGTGAGTGGCGGCTTCTCCGTCTGCTTGCGACGGTGCTCCCAGCTTGTATAGATGTCGTGACCCGCGATCAGCCGCGCGGCCTGTCCACGTTCGTTGGTTCCAAACCGTCCGAGGAGTGAGATGAGCCGCTCGCTCCGATTGGGCGTGCAGAAACGCACGATGGACTCGCCGACCTGTTCCGCCGTGAGCTTGGCCCGTGTCCAGGGCCACACGAGCGGCTTGAGCTTCTCGTCCTTCTTCCCGATGCGGCCCAGCAGATTCTCGAAGCGGTCGAAGGTATCGCGACGCCACGGATGGAGGATCGCCATCTCCGGGCTTCCGGGCGGCGGATCGCCCTCGGGTTCCTGAAACCCCTGCGAGAGCCCATCCATCGCACGACCCGCGACGCGCAGGTCCGCGTCCTCCAGCATCCGGCTGACCGGCTCCGCAGACTCCGGCAGGCCGGTGATGGCCAGAACGTGGACGCCAACCCAGCGATGCTCGGGCGACTTGTGCGTGAGCAGCGACGTTGCCTTCTTGGCCGCGACCTCGGCGTCCTTGTGCGCCTCACACCAGAGCGCGAAGTAGGCGGACTCGGCGTCCTTGCCCTTGATCGCCGCGGCACGGGCGTCCGCGTCATCAAGGAACGTGATCACACGATCCACCGCGTGCTGGGCCACCTTGGTCGAGATCGAGTCCCACATCAGGCCGAACCAGAGGTCGATCGTTCGAACGGTTGAAGCAAAGCGGACGAGACCGTGCTCGGAGACGATGCCGAGGATACTGCGGAAGGCCTCGGGCCTGCCTAGTCGGGCGCACTCAAGGATGCTCTGGCGAAGGCCCTCCTGACGCTGGGCCGCGAGCAGAAGGCGCTCGACAAAATCCCACGCTTCCGTCCGCTGGCACATGAGGAACGCCTGGGCGACATGGTCGCCCATCTGGCCGATCTCGTGCTGATTCGTCGCAGACTGCTTCAGAATGTCGAAGACCTGCTCGCCGACGGGGCCGCCAGAGTCGATGGCGTTCGCCAGTATCGCCGATGCCGAAGGACCAACTCCGTTGTAGCCGAGATGAGCTGCCCAGGTGGCAAGCCAGATCGGATCGGGGTCGTGCCCCGCGAGACTGAGGACAACTCGGTCGATCCAATCGTCGCGAAGACCAGCCACAACCAACGCATGGTGAGGGGCTCGAAAGAGGCCTCCGTAGCTGTAAGTGCCTCCATACGGCGTCTGCGGCAGCCTCTGCCACACGGCTTCCAGGTGCTCGGCCAGCTTCGGAAACATCCGCACAAAGAACTCGCGACGGTCAGCGTCCGAGTACGTGCTGACGCCGATCGTCTTTGGCTTCGGCGGTGCGTCTTCGTCGAGCTCATCGTCTTCGTCATCGACCCACCGCCGCATCCACTCGCTCGCGCCCGGCAGGCGCTTCACCGCCGCCATGCGGCTCGCGACCCACTGGGGGTCCTTTTCGGCCTCGACCTTCTGACGTGCCTCCTCCGACTTCATCATGGCTCAGGCTCCCGCGAGAAAGACCAGTCGAATGAACGTGATCCGGGTGTCCGGCGTCACAAAGACCTGTGCATCCAGCGAGCGATACTCCTGGCCATCGATGGCCACGAGGTACATCCCATCTTCAAAGGCGAGCCACGCCGCGCCGATGGCTTCTTCCGCTGGCGGCGGCGCGCCAGTCTCCCTCGCCTCGGGCGCAATTCGCCCCGCGGCCTCGCCCCGCTCGATGTCGCGCTGCGTCAGCACACGATCAAGCCGGCGCGCTTCGCGCCGCTTGGCGTAGGCCTCGAGATCCGCACGAACGACCAGCGCGATCACGTCGCGCAGCGTCAGGCCACCATCACCATCATCCCGCGGCGGAAGCGGAACCGACCAGTCCGCAAAGAGCGGCCGGCGAGAACCCACAGCGCGGCCTGTGACGATGACTGGCACGCGGGGAGACTACTTGTGGTGATCTCAGCTGTCAACGCACCAAAGCGGGCGGTTGCATGTCGATACAAGCGCTGGATACGCCAAGTGTATATGAAGATAAACACATCGGAAATGCAATAAAGCCATGTGCTGCCATTGCCCAGTTGACCTCCGTGGCGCACGTGAGGCGGCGAGCGTGACCCGATGCGCCTGACGGGCGCAGGTTCGTCCTCGCAGGCTGATGCTGACCGAGTTCCGCGGCGTGATTCCCTCACGACTTCGGTGGCGACGGCTCGGCCCCAGTGTCGTGCGGGGTGATTCGCGTGACCGAGGACCCGGAAGCTCCTCGCAGGGGTTGGCGACTGGCAAGGTGCGGACTCTGCGGCCCGGAGGCCGGACGGCGCCCGAGAATGCGCCCTGTTCACGCCCCCATCACGCCCCCCCCATCCGGCCCACTTCACCCCCATCCGTCCGAAACCGTCTCTCGCGATTGGTCTTTGGCCTCAATAGCCGATAATCTCCATCGCCCGAAGGACTACTGGGCCGATTGGTCTTTGTGCGGTGTTGGCTGTCGCCACACCGTGCAGGGGTCAGGAGGCGAAGGGCAAGGAGATGCCTAAGCGTGTGGCTTGATCGCGTCATGGGATTGTTCAGCGTGGACATGGGAATCGACCTTGGGACGTGCAACACGCTCGTCTCGGTCCGGGGCCAGGGCATCGTTCTGAACGAGCCGAGCGTTGTGGCCGTGCACAAGGGGACCAACAAGGTCTGCCGCAACGGCGAGGCTGTTGGCTGGATGGCCAAGGAGATGCTGGGCAAGACGCCCGGCTCGATCTCGGCGATCCGCCCGCTCAAGGACGGCGTCATCTCCGATTTCGAAATCACCGAGGCGATGCTCGGGTACTTCATCCGCAAGGTCAACGGCAAGAGCCGCATCTTCGGCCCGCGCGTGGTCATCTCGGTTCCCAGCGGCATCACCGCCGTTGAGAAGCGCGCTGTCTACGACTCCGCGGCCCGCGCGGGTGCCCGGATCACGTACCTCATCGAGGAGCCCCTCGCCGCGGCGATCGGTGCCGGGCTGCCCTTCTCTGAGCCCACGGCGAGCATGATCGTGGATATCGGTGGCGGCACCAGCGACGTGGCGATCCTCTCGCTCGCGGACATCGCGGTGTGCGAGTCGCTGCGCGTCGCGGGCGACGACATGGACGAAGCGATCATCAACCACATGAAGCGCACGTACAACATGATGATCGGCGAGCAGACCGCCGAGCGCATCAAGATCGAGATCGGCTCGGCCTCGCCGCTGGAAAAAGAGATTCCCATGGACGTGCGCGGGCGCGACATGATCTCGGGCCTGCCGCGCAAGACGACCGTGACCAGCGAGGAAATCCGCCAGGCGCTGCAGGAGCCCTGCCAGGCCATCATCGAGGCCATCACGCGCACGCTTGAGCGTGCCGAGCCCGAGCTCGCGGCGGACCTTGTCGACAACGGCATCGTGCTCGCCGGTGGTGGCGCACTCCTCCGAGGCCTTCCCACCGTCGTCGCGAAGGCCACCGGCCTGCCCACCAAGCTCGCCGACGATCCCCTCACCTGCGTCGCACGCGGCACGTGCATCTATCTCGAGAACCTTGAGCTCTGGAAGAGCACGCTCGAGAACGACACCTCCGGCTGATCGCCCTACTCAACTGTCCTCCGACCACTTTCTCCTCCGCCTTTCCTAAGCGCATGACCTCGCCCCACCTAGGCCGACGACTGCTGCCGCTGGTGCTCCTGCTGCTGCTGGTGCTGGCCCTGCTTGTGCCTGTGCGCCATCAGCGCTGGGCGCGCTGGTTCGGGGACAAGGTCCAGTTCATCGTCGCGCCCATCAGCCACCCGCTCAACGCAACGGTGCGCTGGCTCGGCGGCGGGCGCGATACGCCCCCGAGCGACGACGCCATCCGCGTCCTCGAAGAGAAGCTCGAAGAGACCAACGCCGCGCTGCTGCGGCAGATTTCTGAGAACCAGAGGCTGGCCCGCGTGATCGAGGAACTCAAGGTCCTCTCAACCGCCGGCGTGGCGCCGCCCACGCGCACGATCGTCGCCCCGGTCTACGCAACCAGCTCTGACCTCGCCGGCGGCGAGATCCGCGTCGTCGCGGGTGAGCGCGAGGGCGTCATCATGAACACACCCGCGACCGCGCTGGGCATGCAGCTCGTCGGGCGCGTGACCGCGGTCTCGGGGCGCACATCGAGCGTGCTGCCCATCACCGCCCGCTCGGCGGGGCCTCTGCGGGCCATGATCATGCTCGATGGCGAGCCCAACGGGCTGATCTGCACGCTGAATCCAACTGGCGAAGGCACGCTGCGCGGCCCCGTCGAGGCCCGGCGCGATCCGACCACGGCCCAGCCCATCGAACCACGCATCGGACAGACGGTGCGACTCTCAGATCCTTCGCGCTGGACGCCCTCGTCGCAGATGCTGCTCGTGGGAGTCATCGAGAGTGTTGATCCTGCGCCCGACCAGCCACTGCGCAAGGTCGTGACGGTGCGCCCGACCATCGAAGACCTAGCGCGTGTGACCGAGGTCATGCTGCTGCTGTCGCCACCAAGCGACATGCCCGCCGACGCGTCGGGAGGCACGCCATGAACTGGCTCGCCCTCGCGCTGGCCGCGTGGATCTTCCTCGCGCTCGAGCTCTCGCTGAAGGCGGGACTCGCGCTCGGTGATTCAACAATTGCGCCCAGCTTCCTCTTCGTGCTGCTCACGCTCATCGCGATGTCGGCCTCGCCCCGCGCGAGCACATGGATTGCGCTGGCTATGGGCCTCGCGATGGACCTGACCTTCGAGATCCCGCTCAAGGCTGGCGGCCCGCCCGCGACGGTCGTGGGCCCGTACGCGTTGTCGTACGTGCTGGGCGTGCAGCTCATCCTCGCCCTCCGCGGCGTCATGATCCGGCGCAATCCGCTGACGCTCGGCTTCCTCGCGATGGTCGGACTCGCCGTCGCGCAAGTGACATTGGTCGCAATCTTCTCGGTCCGCGCCTTCTATGACCCCATCTTCTGGGAGCCAGCACGCGAGCTGTGGGTGCGGCTGCTCTCGTGCGTCTATACGGGCATTGTGGGCGCGATCTTGGGCCTCGTGCTGATCCCCTTATCGCCGCTGCTGGGGCTTGGGGCCGCCGGGGCACCTTCGCGGACAACAACGCGCAGGCCCTAACACTTAGTCTCAACCCTCAACAGAGCCCCACGCGCAACCGTGGGGGTGCTCGACCACCCTCAAACGCCTGCCAGTTTCGCGAAATCCATCTTCGCTTGCGCGGAGGGCTCGGCTGGCTCTACACTTGTTGAACGCCTCAGCACGCACACACAGGAACTCACCGCATGTCCACCAGCACTGCCACCGCCAACGCCGCCGCCGATGCACTCGCCAAGGGCCTTGAGGGGATCCTCGCGGGCGAGACGACGATCGCCTCGATCGAGCAGGGCGGCCTCTATTACCGCGGCTACGAGATCCATGATCTCGCGGCAAACGCGACGTTCGAGGAAGTCGCCCATGTGCTCCTCGTCGGCCACAAGCCCAGCGCCGCCGAACTCAGCGCCTTCAAGGCCGAGCTCGTCTCCGAGCGGGCGCTCCCCGGGCCGGTGATCGACTTCCTCCGCTCCGCGGCACCAATGCTCAAGAGCGGCTACGCAGTTCCGATGGATGTGCTGCGGACGGCTGTGTCGATCCTCGGCCACCTCGACAAAGACTGCCAGGACAACTCGCCCGCCGCGAACATGCGGAAGTCCAAGCGACTTCTCGCCAAGACCCCGACCATCGTCGGGCACATGCAGAACATCATCGACGGGCGCGACATCGTGGGCGCGTCGACCGGCGGCGATTCCAAGCTGGATCACGCCGCGAACCTGCTGTATCTCATGACCGGCAAGGCCCAGCCGGCCGAGTACGCCCGCGTCATCGATGTCTCGCTGATCCTGTACGCCGAGCACGAGTTCAACGCCAGCACGTTCACCTGCCGCGTCATCGCCGGCACCCTCTCTGACATGCACGGGGCCGTGACCGGCGGCATCGCGGCCCTCAAGGGCCCGCTCCATGGCGGGGCCAACGAGATGGCGATGGAGATGCTCAAGGAGATCATGAAGGACGTGGGCGAGAACGCCATCGGCACCAAGGCCGTTGATGACTGGATGCAGAAGGCCTTCGACACCAAGCGCAAGCTCATGGGCTTCGGCCACCGCGTCTACAAGAACGGCGACCACCGCGCGCCGATCCTCCACAAGCTCGGGCGGGCCGTCGCCGAGAAGGACACCGCCCTCCCCGGCGGCCACAAGGCCCTGAAGTGGTTCGAGCTCGGCGAGCAGGTCCAGAAGATCATGCTCGACAAGAAGAACATCCACCCCAACGTCGATTTCCCCTGCGGGCTCACGTACTTCACGATGGGGATTCCGGTGCCGCAGTACACGCCCATCTTCGTCGCGGCCCGCATGAGCGGCTGGTGCGCCCACATCATGGAGCAGCACGCCAACAACCGCCTGATCCGCCCGCTCAGCCGCTACACGGGAGCGCCGGTGCGGAAGTGGAACGGCTGAAGTGCCTGGGTGCCCCGCCACTCCGTGGCGGGTTCCGTTTCTTGATTTCCTTCACGTGCCTTTGCATGTTACAAACAAACGAGCCCGGGGCGTGTGCCCCGGGCTCGTTGTGCGTTTGGATTTCTGATCTGTTAGGAGGGAGAGACGCACGCCACGGAGTGGCGTGCCACCCAATCAGACCCGAGCAAGTCAGTTCAGGCGGATGACGCGGTTGTTGATGGCGAGCGGGTAGTCAAAGCCAGAGACGAATCCACCCAGGCCCTGCGTGAGGTAGTTGAAGAAGGCGCGCTGGTACGTGACGCCCAGGCGGATGAAGGGGGCGTTGTTGAAGGGGTACTGATCGCCACCCTGAACAGCGAGGAAGTCGATGGTGGCGATGTTGACGGTGGGTGCGTTGGGGAGGACGACGCCGTTGGCAACGAGCACACGACCGTCGTTGAGGATGACCTCGCGGACGCGGGTGCCGGGGCGGGCGATGGTGTAGGGGGGGACGCTGCCAGTCAGGGTCTGTGCGATGCCGTTGGCGTCCCAGACGATCCGCATGCCCGAGACGTGCGGGAAGCGGCCGTCCGCGCCGGCAACGTTGCTCACTGAGTTCTCAAGGATGACCTTGAGGTGCGAAGCGGAGATGTTGGGGACGAGCGTCAGGACGTTGGTGAAGGGGAGCTGGTCGTAGGTGTAGAGCTCGGTGATGGGGCCGGCGGCGCGCTGGGAGTTGAGGCGGATGCCGCCGCCGTTCTGGATGCTCACATCGGGGATCGGCAGGTTGCTGGCGCGGGCGACGCGGTCTGCCTCCCAGAGGAGCGAATCGGCGACGAGGTTGCCGACGTTGGTCTCGCTGACGCGGATGCCGACGTTGGCGGACGGTGCGGGGTTGCCGGGGACGTTTCGCCGGCTCTCGAGCGGGACGTTGCTGGTCGCGATGACATTGACGGCGAGGGCGTCGTTGGCGGCCTGGACCGGGTTCACGACGAGCGACTGCACGGCAGGATCGGGCAGAACCGCATCGGGCGCCACGCTGCTCACGCGCTTGATGCCGCTCAGGTTGGCGTCGGTCACGAGGAGATTTCCCTGACCATCAAAGCCCAGCGCGAGGCGACCGACATACTTGTAGTCGCCGACGGTCGTGACAACGGGCACGACGCGACCGGAGAGATCGTTGGTGGTGACGGGATACGGGAAGCCGGGCACATCGCCGGGGACGAGAAGGTCGCCGGGATTGGCGAGGATCTCGCTGCCGCCGCCTGCGATCACGGCGTCGACGCCGGTGAGCTGCGGGACGAGCGCGACTTCGCTGGCGAGGCCCTGCAGGTGTGTGCTGAGGATGATGATGTTGACGCCGCCAGCGGTGAGGGTGTTGATCTCGGCCTGGACCGCCGCGGCGACGGGGTTGACGATCGTGTTGCGGGGGCTTGAAATCAGCGGGAGGAGCTCGGTGGTCGCGCCCACGATGCCGATCTGGCGGCCCTGCACGGTGACGACCTTGCTGCGGGCGAGCTTGCCGGCGGCAACCTGAGCCTGCAGGCCGGGCTCGTTGGTGAAGTCGAGGTTGGCGGAGATGAAGGAGGTGTTGGTGGTGCCGGCGATGAAGTCTCGAAGGACGTCGGGGTTGCTGTCGAAGTCGTGGTTGCCGAGGGTGACGGCGCTGTATCCGATCTGGTCGAAGAGGATGCTGTCGTAGAAGGGGACGCCGTTGTTGATCGAGGCGTTGAGGTTGACACCTGGCAGGATGTTGTCGCCGGAGGAAATCATGACCCAACCCTGCGCGACGCCATCGGGGCGGGGCGTGTTGGCCTCGGCCTTGAGGCTGTTGACGAGCGTGACGAAGCGTGCAGCGCCACCGAAGCCAGCCTGGGGGCCGGTGGTGATGGGCAGCACGCGGCTCTCGCCGTCGTTGTTGTGGAGGACGTGGAGCCAGAAGGCAACGGGGTCGCCGCGGCCGCCGAAGCCCTTGGTCTTGGTCGAGACGGGCTTCTCGATCGAGGCGGGGGCGACGACGCGGCGGACGGGCTGGGCGGAGGCGGTGAGGGCCGTGGTGCCCGCGAGCAACACGAGCGCGGCAAGAGCCGTGAGGGAGCTTGAGAGGTTCATCGTGTGTTCCTTCGGAGTTTGGAGTGTGGTGTGAGTGCCGGATGGGGCGTTGGAGCCGAGAGGCGAGGGCACTCAGCGGCGGCGGCGGGTCGAGGCCAGGCCAGCGATACCCAGGACCAGGAGCGACGAGGGCGACGGGATGAACGCGAGCCCGGAGAAGCCGGCGACGCCGTGCGCGCCAATGCTCGTCGCGGAGCCGGTGGCGGTGTTGAGCGCGTAGAGCGTGCTGCCGTCGGTCATGTACCAGAGGCCTCCGACCGTGGTGGAGGTCAGGCCGGCAACCGTCGAGGCGTTGGTGCCGGTGACGCCGATCACGGTCGCCGCGCCGGTGCCGAGATTGAAGGAAACAAGCTCGTCGGCGCCGGCACCGTTGAGGGCGAGGCCAAGAAGCTGCGTCGCGCCGAAGTCAAGCCCGGAGATGTCGGCACCCGGAGCAAGCAGCGAAGGGCCGACCTGCTGCCAGGCGGTCCCGTTCCAGTTGTGCAGGTTGTCAGAGAGCGTGGTGAAGGCCGAACCACCGGCGAAGGTGATCGAGCCCTCGGGCACGCCGAAGTTGGAATCGATGGCGAGCGTCGACGCACCGGTGGAGGTGTTCAGCGAGAACTGGTCGCCACCGACCGTGAGCGCCATCAGGCGGCCGGTTGCGTCGTCGTAATCCAGCCCCGCAATCTGGCGGAGGCCGGTGCTGCCGATCAGCGTCGCCGCGCCGGTGGAAGCGTCGATCGCATAGAGCGACTGCGTTCCAAAGTTAGAAAAGGACGCAACGCCGTAGAGTGTGCCCTGTGCCGAAGCCAGGCTCACCGCGGCGAGGCTGAAAGCCGCTACTGCCAAGTTACGAATCATGATCATCTCTCCCTTTGCGAGAACGAGCGGACCGCCCCGACGGGGCACTCGTGGTTCCGTCCCGCGAGCCCAACCGGAATGGCGTGGTCACGCCCTAGCGCAAGTGATGGAACATAACGGCAGCGGCGGCCAAGGCTGTTGGAACCATGCGAAGAATGGGACATGAAACCGTGAAGAGTGAGCGGAACTGTCTCACTGGAAACTGCGGTACCGGTGCCCATTTCCGCGTCCGTGGCCCGCTCTGGCCCGGGTCCAGACGGCCCGGATCGGGGCCGAGGGGGTCCATACCATTGAATGTCCTCTAGATCGACACTCGCTCGCACGCGTGGAGGTGGCAACCCCAGCCAAGCACCGGGATGCCACCCGCATCGTCGCTCGGGCAGGCTGGGTGCGGCATCGAATTCGGAGCATCGCATGAACGCCGACATCAAGTACAACAACATCATCGACGGCGAAGAGGCCCGCATCG
>JBBASU010000034.1:0-29506 GCA_040399065.1 Phycisphaerales bacterium
TCCCCGCCTCTCGCGTTTTGCGCGCGCTACGACCATCGTTTGCAGACCTTCAGCCCGGCAACGAACCATGCAAGCATGCAAAGGGGGACGAATGATCAACCGTCAAGAGAAGGCCGAAGCGTTGGACGTCATGCGCGCCAGCGTGGAGGGCACCGACGCGCAGCCCAACTTCCAACGCCTGTCCCGGCAGCTCGGCGTCCACGCCTCCACCCTGTCCCGCTGGTGGGGCGAAGCGCAGCGCAAGGCGGCAAAGGGTGTTGGGGATCTCGTGATGCTCCCGCCACCGCCCAAGGTGGAGGACGCGGAGGGGCGCACCTTCGATCCGCTGACGGCAACAGAGCTAGACTACTGGGTCTTCCGTTGGGGACAGACCCAAGCGGAGCTCCCCAACGCCGCTTCGGACTCGGGCCGGGTGGCCCTGCTCCGCATGCAGGACGAAGTTTGGCGTGACCTCCGCGCGGCCCTTGAGCGCGCACGCGACGAACGCGGCATGACGCCCGAAGAGATCCGGGAACAGCTCGTGACGGCGGCGCACGCCCTCCCGGCGGCTTTGGCGGCTGACGTGGTGGCCGTCCTCCGCAAGCGGGGGATCGTCGCTTGACCATGACGGGGATCGGAGCGTGGGCCAAGGTTGCGGAGCTAGTGGAGCGTGACCCGCTTGCGTGGGCGTCGTGGTCCCCGTGGCAGCGTGGCGTCCTTTCGGACGGGTCAACGTGCCGTCTGATCCGCGCAGCTAACCAAGTGGGGAAGACGACGGTCCTCGTGGCGGACCTTCTCCACGAGATCCGGGGGACCAACCCCTACCGGCCACGACGTCACGCTGGCCCGATCAACGTCATGCTTGTTTCTGAGTCCTTGGAGCAGATGGCGCAACCGGGCGCGATCCTTGAGAAGCTTTGGGACATTCTGCCCAAGCACGAGATCGACCCGAAGATATACTTCGTCCAAGGCGAAGGGGTACGCGGCGCGAAGATCCCTGCGATCCGGTTCGTCAAGGGCCCGGGCGCGGGTTCGGTGATCTCGCTCCGCACCTACCGGCAAGACCCGCAGACCTTGGCAGGTGCAACCATCCACGCGGTCTACTGCGACGAACCGTCGCCGGCCCGGGCTTACGGCGAGCTGCAACCGCGCCTGCTCCGCCACAACGGCACCTTCACGATCGCCTTCACCCCTACCCTCAACATGCCGGACCAAGGTTGGCTCCGGGAGCTCGTGGACGGCGGCGTCTTCTCGGAGCATTACGCGGCCATGACTCCGGAGAACGCTTGGCCGGAGGGCTACGCGCGGCCGTTCCTCACGGCAGAGCGGATCGAGACGGCGATCAAGGCGTGGCCCGAAGTAGAAGTCCCGATGCGGGTAAAGGCAGCGTGGGAACCCGTCATCAAGGATCGCTACCTTACCGCCTTCACCGACAACGCCACGCAACCGTTCGAGCTTCGCGACCTTCCATCGGACTGTCAGATCGTGGTCGGGATCGACCACGGGATCGTCATCGGGAAGCAATGGGCGGTCCTGCTTGCCGTGTCCGGCGGGTCCACGGACTCCCCGCGTTACTGGTTCATTGCGGAAGCGGGCGGGCAAGAAGTCAGCTCCCCGGAGATCGACGCCAAGGCGATCCTTGACATGCTTGCCAGCGTTGGCCTCAAGTACGAACACGTGGACGAATGGATCGGGGACCGCGACACGGGCGACGGGCGGCACATGAAGTCCAAGAGCAACGCGATCCTCCGCGCGCAGCTGTGGTATCAAGCGGGGATCAGCTCCAACGACAAGCGGGCCCGGGTGATCCATACCCCCGTCAAGGGCTCGGGCTCGGTGTGGTACGGGCTGGGGCTTCTCAACGCCGCGTTTGCGGAGGGGCGCGCCGTTATCCACCCGCGTTGCAACGCTCTCGTGGAGGCGGTTAGGCGGTTCAAGGGGGACAGTCGAGACCCCCACAAGGACGTCCTTGACGCCGCGCGCTATGCGTTGGAGAAGGGAACGCAGAGACGGATCGGCTTCTCCATCCGCGCCAGCTACGGCGCATCCGGGGGCAGGAAATGAGCGGCGCAAACGTCAACCTCACGCCAGCGATCGAGATGTTCCCGGACTACGAACGGGAGCGCGTGCGCGTCCAAGAGGTCCGCTACTTGATCGCCATGGAAGACGTCGATGCGATCTCTGAGGACTACTTTCAACAGTACGTCAGCCGGGACCGGCTTGCGCGTTGGGGCCCTCCCGACACGGCCCGCAACGCCCTTGCGGCGATCGGCCATGCCGTCAGCACGCCCGGACATTACGGCCGCGCGCCCACCCTTGTTGGCCTGTCAGCGGCCCCGCTTGCGGAGCTGTGCGACGACCTATGGCCGAAGCAACAGCACGCGGAGTACCTCACCTACACGTGCGGTTCTTGCGCCGTCCTCGTGGAGCCGGGGAGCGGGGAAGGGGAAGAAGCCGACGATCTTGTCTCGTTCTCCGTCGTGCCGTCCCACCGGCTTTGGGCCACGGCCCATCAAGACGATCCGACAGAGCCCGTGGTCATGCGGCGGCTTCGCATCCGGCGGATCAACCAAGAGGCGGTCTACACGTGGGACGTTTGGGACGTGAGCGATCCGGCCTTCCCCTCGTGGGGCGTCTACCTTGCCGAAGGCTCGGGCAAGCTCGGCCGTGACGTCACGTTTGAGGCCACGGGTTCGGACGCCCTCGAGGGGGACGCCTACCCGTGGCGGCGGCTGAATGGTTCCCCGTTCCTGCCGTGGTCCATCCACCGCTCGTGGGACGTTGGGGATCTGTGGAATTGGCAGCGTGGCCGAAGCGTGGCGCGCGGCACCCTCCAAGCAATGATGCTCTTCTCGGCCTGCAACCGTGCAGCCCTCAACGCTACCGGCAAGGTTGCGCTTGTGTTCAACGCCAAGCCGATCGGGTCCACCGTGCGGGGAACGGACGACGGCATGCAGACCATGAGCCTTGACGCGGAGCCGGGGGATCTTGTCTACCACGTGCCCTTGGAGTCGGGCGTTCAGCCGTCCGTCACGGAGATCGGGGAGGTCGACACCCTACCGGCCTTGCAGGCCTACGCCATGGCGTACAGCTCGCAGCTCGCGGCCGACATGGGGATCACCCCAACGGACGCCGTGCGGGCCGGGGCCAACCCCATGAGCGGCGTTGCGATCCACCTCACCAACGAGACCAAGCGCGAAGAGCAGCGGCGGCGCGGGCCTCTCTGCCGCAAGGCCGATCTCCGCACCGTGCGCCACGCGGCGTACCTTGCAGGCCTTGACCCGGCGGGCGTTGGCATCGTTTACCACGAGGTCGGCAAGTCCCCCGACGAAGAGCGCGCGGAGCGGGAAGATCAAGAGTGGAGCCTTAAGAACGGCTTTGCGTCTTCGTCTGACGTTATGATGGCGCGCAACCCGGGCATGAGCCGGGAAGAGGCTTTGCTTGAGTTGGCCCGCATCCAGCGTGAGGCCGGGCTTGCGGCACCCTCGGTGGAGGCGGCGGTCTTGCGGCTTGACGCGATCCTTGAGCAAGCCGGGCCGCTGCGCTCGGAGCTGGCCGAAGTCCAAGCTCTGCTTGAGGGCGTACCGTCTGAGGCCTACCATATGGAAGACGACAGCGAAGAAGGCCCGGAGCACGAAGGAATGGAGTCCGCAGCCGTGGAGCTCGCAGAAGGCGAAGAGCCGGAAGAGGCCGCAGCCATGGAAGGTCAAGCGGCCCCACCGCCCGTGGAAGACGTCGCAGCGTCCGCAGCCGTGGAGGTTGCCTTGAACGGCGCGCAAGCGGAGTTCCTTGTGGCTACTGTCTCGGCCGTCGCCAAGGGCGAGCTCCCCAAGTCGGCGGGCTTTGCGGCAGTTCGGATCGCGTTGCCGATGGTTCCGGAGGATCAGATCGCCGCGTTGTTCGCGGACGTCGTGGAGGGCTCTACCGCCCCGCCCGAAACCGGCGGGGTTTGACATGCCGGTTCAACGTGTCAACGTGGACGGCGAAGACGGCTACCGTTGGGGCCGTGAGGGCAAGGTTTACACGTTTGAGCCCGGCAACCGCGCCAGCGAAGACGAAGCCCGGGAGAAGGCCGAAGCGCAGGGCCGCGCGGCCACGGCAGCGCAGACCGCGAACCTCACCTTCCGTCCCCCGCTGGCGGTCCGTCGCAACGCACGTCGCGCGCTAGAGATCCGGGGCGAGCTCCCCCCGTCGCAACGCGCCATGACGCCCACCGGGCTTGCTCGGGCGCGCGACCTCGCCAACGGTCGGCCGGTCTCGTTTGACGTCGTGTCCCGCATGGTCGCATACTTCGACCGCCACGAGGTCGACAAGCAGGGCTCCGGGTGGGGCGTGGACTCCAAGGGCTACCAAGCGTGGCTCGGTTGGGGTGGCGACGAAGGGCGCGCGTGGGCGCGGGCCATTCTCGACAAGTACAAAATCTGAACCATTGGGGGTTGAATGAGCGAAGAGGCCAAGGCGTTCTCACAGGACGAAGTCAACCGGATCGTCTCGGAGCGGGTCAAGGAGATCAAGGCCGCGAAGGACGCGGAGATCGCGATCCTCCGTGACGAAGTCAAGACGTGGAAGGGCAAGGCTGTTGACTTCGATGCGGTCAGCTCGGAGCGTGAGACGCTCCGCAAGGAGCTGGAGACGATCCGCTTGACGAACGAACGCGCGGAGCTCTTCACGTCCAACGGCGTCACGGACGCGGCGGTTCGGCGGCGTCTTGAGGTCCTCTACGCGGCAGAGACCGCAGGCACGGAAGACGCGCCCGCGTTTGGCGATTGGCTGGCCACCGCGCGCGAAGACGCCACCCTGTCCCCGTGGTTCGGCGGGTCTGCTCCGCAAACGGCCCCTGTGGCCCCTGTGGCGCGTCCGGCGGCGGCGGTCCCCTCTACGTCGCGCGGCCCCGTGGCAGAGCCCGCAGCGGCCCGCCGGCTCTCGCCAAACGAGGTCTTGAGGGAGCACGCCCGGCTATTGTCCTCGGGGCAAGTCAAAGAGGCCGGGGACTTCTTGCGGGCCAACTCTGCGGGCTGACTTGACGCGCGGCGATCGGCGGGTTTAGGCTCGCCCCATGGCGCAAACGCGCCAGCCGCGCACACAGCCTACCGGCGGCGCAAGACCGGGACGCGCGACCGCAACCCCCGCACTATCCGGAGGCCACCGTGGCCGTTCTCAACTCCCCGCTTTTGGCCGCTGACGCAGAGTCGTCGATCGGCCGTTCCTTCCAGTACCTCCCCGGCTTGATCCGTCAGCAGCTCGCGGAGCGTTTCGACGTTGCCGCCGGCGGTCTGATCGCCTCCGTTGGCGACGTTGCCGGTTCGGGCTCGGACACGATCCGCACCCGCCGCGCCACCGGCTACGGCTGGTCGAAGGCCATGGCTTCGCTCGCGTCTGAGACGCAGGCGATTGCCGCTTCCCCCGTGACCGTCGGCGTTGACGACATCACGATCGGCCGTCAGGGCCTCGCGTTCTCGGAGTCCTTCCAGCACGCGATCCAAGACGACGCCATGCTCAAGGTTGACGACCTCGCGGGCTACATGGTCGACAGCTACTTGGCCACCCTCCGCTCGCTGCTCTGCACGACGGGCGCGACCTTCGCCACCAACAGCGCGGACCCTGCGGCCACGCTGGACGTGAACGACTGGATCGCTCTGCGCGCCGACTTTGAGGAGACCGCAGGCTTCGACGGTCGCGCCGTTGCCGTCCTCCACCCCGTGCAGGTTGCGCACCTCCGCAGTTCGATCCGCAGCGAAACCGCCTTGCAGTACCCGGAGAGCTTTGAGCTTTACCAGCGTATGCAGGCGGAAGCGGGCTTCCGCTTCACCTTCCTCGGGATCGACATCTACGCCAGCCAAGACGTCAGCCTCTCGGGCGGCGACTACTACGGCTTCGCGTACCAGCCCGGCGCGATCGCCTACGCGGTCGGCAGCACGGCGCAGATGGGCGACCTGTCGGACGCGAACCCGATCCTTGTCCCGGAGTGGGGCATCGTTGTCACGCGCAAGACCGACGGTCAGTCGGCGACCAAGCGCGTTGACGCCAACGCCTTCGTCGGTGTCGGCAAGCTCGATCCCACGCTGTTCGCGCAGTTCTTGATCCGCTCCAACGCCACCTGATCCAACCTTGACCTAGGAGCTCCGTATGGGCATCCCTTCCGACTCGCTTATGGACTCTCGACCCGCCGCCATTGGTGGCTTGATCGACCGTCCGAAGCTGCCCCTCCCGGGCAACTCCCCGTTCTTCCTTGTCCATTACGTGGACGTTGGAGGGTCTTGGGAAGTCGTGGAAGAAGGGATGGACGCGCCTACCTTCGTGCCGGTCTTGCAGCCGTTCCCGATCCGTCCCGGTGCCGCCGGGGTTCGGACTGTGTCGGCCGACGAACCGCGCTCGAGGATGTACGCGCGGCCCCTTGCGAAGCTCCAAGAGCAAGGCGCGGTTGTGCTCCCTCTCGACTTCCACGTCGACGGGGCGCACCTCCCGGCGGGCGTGGCGGCTGGCCCCTACCTTCGCGAGACTGACGCGCAGGGCGGGGCCTTCTACCACACCGCTTGGGACACGCCGCGCAAGGCGATCCGTGGCAACGCGGCCACCGTCGACTGCGACCGCGCCAGCTACAACCGCTGGCGTGCTGCCCTCGTGACTTCGGGGATCATTCCGGAGCCACGGCAGGCCGTCTTGGACGACGTGCGAGCGCGCGCCATGCGGCGTCTCGACAACGTCCGCAGCGCGACCGACATCCCAACCGACATGCGCGAAGCCAACACCGCAACCGCCCGGACGCGCCTTGACGCCGTCAAGGCGGCTAAGCTCCCGCAAGTCAACCCAACCCCCTCCGCGCCCAAGACGGCCAAGAAGGTGACGGCATGAGCCGCAGCCGCGAAGCCGTCGAGCGCACCGCAGCGGCCATGCTCCAAGAGCGACGCCGCAACGGAGACTCCAAGGCCACCTACGACAGCGTGAAACGCGAAGTCGTGGCGGCGGTGGAGCGTTCCGACGCAAAGAAGAACAACCCCCCTTCGAAGTAACAGGAGGCCATCATGGCCCTTTCGTCTGTCATCGGCGTTGACGCCGCTTCGGCCCAAGTCAACCTTGCGGGTCCGATCACCCTCACCGGCAACTACGGTCTCGACCTCGACACCGTCAACCAAAACCTTCTCATGCTTGACTGCGGTGGAGCTGGCCGCGAGGTCATCCTTTACCCGGCCGCAGCCACGCACGGCATGGTCCTCACCGTGGTCAACTTCTCGGACGCAGCGGAGACGCTGACGATCAAGAACGAGTCGGCCAGCACGGTTGGCACCGTGGAGCAGAACAAGGCCGCGATCTTCGCCAACGTGGCGGGGACGTGGAACTTCGTCTGCAAGTGGACGATCGCGATCTGATCGTGGCGCGTTAGGTAACTGAAGGAGTGCGAAGCCATGCCGATCCCGTCTGACGTTGGGTTGACTTTCCGGCTTCGCGCTCCCGAAGTCTACGAACGCGGCGTGGCACACACCACGCGCCTTGAAGCCCGGATCGGCGGTTCCCTTGTGGCACCGTCCTCCGGCACCTTCACCCTCTATGACCCGGGCGGGTCCGTCGTTTACACGGGCTCTGTCACGATCTCTGCGAGCGTGGCAACCATTACGGTCCCCGCGCTCTCGCTCCCGGACACGCTCTCTTTCGGCGACAGCTACCGGGAAGAGTGGGTTCTTGTGGAGTCCGGCCGCACGGTCACCGGACGACGTGAAGCCTACGTGGCCCGCAAGGCGTTGCATTGTCCCGTCACCCAAGCGGACCTTGAAGCCGTCCACCCGCGTCTTGCAACGACCATGGGCAACGCGGCGTCAAGCCTTCAAGGCTTCATCGATGAGGCATGGGCGGACACCCTTGTTGCCATGGTCTCCACCGGACAATGGCCGGAGGCGATCGTGGAGCCCACGCAGCTCCGGGTCTTCGTCCGTGAGCTCTCGCTTTACTACGTCTTCCGCAGCCTGCTCACGGGCTCGGGCGTTGGTGCAGACCGTTACCAAGCCCTCTCGGACGAACACAAGGGCCGCGCGGACACCGCATGGGCGGGCGTCCGTTACCGGCAGGACTTCGACCAAGACGGCGTGGCAGACGACGAAGAGCGCAAAAGCCCGGGCGGCGGCATCGTGTCACGCAGCGGCGCGCCCAATTGGTATTACGGAGCCCACAACCGGCGGCGGGTTCTCTGATGCCGGGCAAGATCGCCACGATCCGCGCGGCTATCTCGACCGCCATTGAGGCGATCGATCTGTCAGCCTACGCTCAAGGAACGGGGGAGACGCACTTGCGCGAGGCTCTGACGCTTGACGTGGAGGCTCCGGGCTTCATCTCCCCGCATCTCGTCTACTACCTTGAGCCGCAAGACATGACGCCGGGCGACCGCAACCGGGGCCAAGTCTTCACCCTGTCAACCTACCGCCTTTCGTTCCTTTACCGGATCCGGCCCAACCTTGACGACGTTTGGGCGGACTGCGACGGGGCGTTTGACGTGTCGGAGCTCGTGCGTTCTGCCGTGTCGGCAGACCTTGGACCGGCCACGATCCGTTGCGATCGGGTTACCTACCTCGGCACGTCCCAAGACGGGGCCGTCTATGCGGTGGAGCTCGCTCTAACCGCGATCCATTCCTCAGACGCCTAGGGAGGCGACCTTGTCCTTCTTCACCAAGCAGCATGCAACCGTCACCTTCTCCGACGGCGCAACCCCCACCCCCGCTTCCATCACGTTTGACGACGTGGGCGACTTCTCGATCGACGGCTTGCAGGAGGCCGGGAAGAGCACCGCGACGATCATCCACCGTGGCGCGTTCAAGTCCTACGTCTACGGCGACGAAGCCCCGGTTACCGGGTCGTTCTCGCTGACCGTCAAGGCCGAAGACTTCTCCAACGCTGGCAGCTCCCGCCCGCTGGACTTCATCATGAAGCTTGGAAGCGTGGCGAGCGGCACGACCACCAACCCGGGCGGGTTCGGCCCGTGGTGCGGGACGATGGTTTACAGCGTCACGGCCAACGGTCAGACCGGAAGCATCCAAGTCACGGAGTGCCGCCTGTCGGCCAGCATCACTGAGAGCGGAGACGCCCTTGTCGCGTCCGTCAGCTTCACCGGCTACATCGGCACGATCAACTGAACCCGCTTTGACGGGTGGGCGGCGTCGTGGGCAACCCCGGCGCCGCTTTGCTTTGAGGGGGACACATGGAGACGATCAACCTTTCCGGCTTTGAGCTCAAGGTCCAAGCCCCGCTGTTTGGCCCGATCCGTCGTTTGGCTGCTCTGTGGAGCAAGGCCAGCCCGGAGCAGTTCTTGGCCTTGTGCGGCGCGGCGATCGGGCTCGGCACGGCGGGCCGTCCACCGTGGGGGACGTTGTCTGACGCTGGCCAAGACTTGATCGAGTTCGGCGATCGGGTCGTGGAGCACCTCGAACGGCACCGCAACGTCAAGCCGATCACCGTCGCAGAGGTCGGGCCGGACGTGGCGCGTTGGCTGTTCTCGCTTCTCCCCGATTACGCGGCGGCAGAGGAGCTTGCGGGAAACTGATCGGGCCGGACGGGCAAGAGGATCTTTGGCTGATCCGTCTGTCCATCCGGCTAGGTCACGGGCCGTCTTGGGCGCACAGCCTGTCTCACGAGGATCGGACGCTCTTGTTCGCTGCGGAGTTCGTGGAGATCGAGACGGCCAACCGCAAGCGAGCCGCAAAGCAGCTCGGCAAGATAAAGGGATTGGGTGGGAAGGTGAAGCATGCTTGACGCCCGGTCCTACTTCTCAAGCCAAGCGGAGCGGATCTCCGCAGCGATCGGCAACCAAAGAGACTTAGGCGGCAAGCAAGGTCTTGTGGCCTTGGACTCTCAATGGGAACGCCTCACGGCGGGCTACAAGTTCGGTGCGGGCACGGGACAGAAGATGCAACGCGGACTGATCCGCGCGTCTGACGCAGAGATGAACGTGGCCGTCATCGAGCTCTTGGACGCCTTGGCACCGTCTATCCGTGGTGCCATTGAAGCCGTATGGCTCCCCTACTTTGAGAGCATCCGTGACGCATGGCCGGTCAAGACCGGGAGGTCCAAGGATCTCTTGTCCGTCAACGTGTCGATCAGAGACAGCAGCGTTGTCGCGGAGATCGGGAGCGGCGCGCCTTACACCTTCTTCATCCCTTGGGGAAGGGGCAAGCAATGGGTCGGGCCAACGACACCCGGCCGAAAGTTCACCTACTCCAAGCAGGGCAACGAGAAGGAAGGCAAGCGTCAGCTCTTCTTCTACGTCGAGACCCCAAGAACGGACGGCTTCAAGCCCGGCCGCAAGGTATGGTCCGATCTAGTCCGCAACCGCTTTGACCGGGTCAAGATTGACTTCGTCAACGCGATCGGCTCCAACATCGCCCGGGAGCTCTGACCATGAGCCGCAACGCCACCGCATCCGTAGCCATCACCGCGAACATCCAAGCCTACGCGCAGGAGATCGGGAAGCTCCCGGACGTCACGTCAGAGGCAGCGATCAAGGCGGGCGCGAAGCTTGAAGCGCAGTTCCAGAAGCGGCTAGACGCCGTGGCCAAGGAAGCCAAGCAGGCAGCGGCGCAAGTTACGGAGTCGACCGGCAAAGCGACAGAAGGGGCCATGGACGCAGGCCGCGCGATCAGCGGCATCGAGGGCGTCGGGCGGATCTTCGGCGGGACTATCGGGGAAGTGACGGGAGCTCTCGGCGACATGGAGGCCGTCTTCTCTGCCCTACCTCTTTCGGCAGGCGCGGCGGGCCTTGCCTTGGCCGGACTCGTGGCGACCCTCGGCTACCTCTACGAGTCGCAGCAGAAGCAGCGCGAAGCGGCCGAAGAAACGGTCAAGGGACTCTATGACATCGAGTTCAACAGCAAGACGCTAGACGACGCCTTGAAGGCTGTACAGTCCTCCATGCAGGGGAGCTACGAAAGCACGCGCGCCCTTGCGGACGCAAAGCAGCTCTTGGCCATTGCCGAAGCGCAAGAGCTGGCCCCGGCCATTACTGAGACCAACTACGCGCAGGCGGCGGCAATCGAGCTTGACTTGAAGCGGCGTGGCGTAGTCGGCCAGCTCACAGACGCAGAGCGCAAAGAGGTTGATCAGTTCGCGATCATGGCCGCGCAGCAAGCAGAGCACGGCACCTTCATGGAGAACTACAACAAGTATTGGCTCCAGCAGACCGCGAGCATCATTGCAACCAAGCAGGCGGTGGACGAATACGGCAACTCGATCTACGGTCTGACGCAACAACAAGAAGAAGCCAAGCCGGACAACGCCGCAGCGGAAGAAGCGGCCAAGCAGCGCGAAGCAGAGGCAAGGCGCGCGCGCGCAGAAGCGGCGCAAAGGCAACGCCAAGCGGAAGCGGAGCGGCGTGCGGCGGAAGCGCAGCGCAAGGCAGAGCAGGCCCGCGCGGCGGCGGCGAAGAAGCGCGAAGAGGCAGAGCGCAAGGCAGCGGAGACGGCGCGCAAGGCAGCGGAGGATCTGGCGGCTACGCTGGAGCAGCTCTACGAGATCCAAAACCGGGGACAGCTTGACTTCCTCTCGGAAGAGCAACAGGTGGAGGCCGCG
This sequence comes from Phycisphaerales bacterium, assembly GCA_040399065.1. Taxonomy (GTDB): domain Bacteria; phylum Planctomycetota; class Phycisphaerae; order Phycisphaerales; family UBA1924; genus JBBASU01. Next base: position 11,527 of record JBBASU010000034.1, read on the forward strand.
TATTATCGGCAGATTGAGGCGATCCGGGAGCTCGCCAAGGCCCAAGAAGGCAACGCGCAAGTACAGGCCGAAGCCCAAGCGGCAGAGCTGGCGGCCCTCGGTGAGTATCAGATGAAGGTCAAGGATCTGCGAGACGCAGCGGACGCGGAGCGGCTGGAGAAGGAGCGGCAGACCAGCGAGCAGATCAAGGCCCTCCGCGAAGAAGAGCTAAACGCCTTGGCAGAGAACCAAGCCAAGCAGCGTGAAGCCCTGTTCAACACGATCCAAGTCGGGCTTGAAGCGGCGTCCGAAGTCTCCGGGCTGATCCAAGAAGTGATGGCCGAATACGCGCAGAGCTACGACACGACAACGGAGATGGGCCGCATGGCCGCGCGCAAGCAGTTCGCGATCAACAAGGCGTTTGCTTTGGGCGACATTGCGATCAAGACCGCGCAGGCCGTGGTGGGCTTCTTGTCCATGGTCCCGCCTAACCCTGTCGGCGCGGTCTTCGCTGGCGTCACGGGCGCAACCCAAGCCGCCATCGTTGCGGCACGTCAGCCCACCTTCCACGTGGGCCGGTTCACGCGGCAAGGCAACCTTGTCACCGACGAACAGCCCGCCATTCTGCGGCGCGGGGAGGTCGTGGTTCCGTCCCCCATGGTCGCAGCGGCGGGCGGGCCGGAGGCCGTGCGGGAGCGGTTGCAGGGCGGGGGATCTTCGCCCAACGTGATGCTCGTGGCAGACTTCCAAGATCGGCGGGTTACGGTCCCGCTGGCAAGAGCGGTCCGTTCCGCAAACCGTCCCGGGGCCGTTGGCTGGAGGCGTTGACATGGCGAGCGAATACAAGACCCCCAACAGCCTTCCCATCTTGGCCGCTCACGTAGAGCGCGCGGCGGTTTGGTGGGATCAGCTCTCGGGCTCGCCCACGCAGGCCGGAGCGTTCCAAGGCTACTTCCGGCCCAACGGGGAGCAGACCTTCACGCGCGTTGTCTGGACGCCTTCGGGCTCCCTGCTTGACTCCACGATCCGAAACGTGGAAATGATCACCTCCCGCCCGGGCGTCTGTGGGGCGGGCTTTGAGGCCGTGTGGCAAGGCCCAAACGTGACGGACGAGAACGGGGATCGGGTCTCGGTGGGCTACGATGAACCGTCTGTCGTGGCCTCCACGGCCGTCGTCAAGGACGGGAACGGCGTCACGACGAATGACGTTTACTCTCTGTGTTCGGTGGCCCTCCCGGACGGCGGGCTGGCGATCGCCTACATCGTGAACAGCACGGGGATCATCGGCACCTACGGCCATGCCGTGAAGGTTCAGAAGTGGAGCCCGGACACGGGTTGGGCGGCGGCGGATACGATCGGCTACACCACGCAGGACAACCGCTGTGCGCTGGCCCTCGGGGCGGACGGTTACGTTCACCTGTTCTACTCGATCGGCTACGAAGACAGTCTTCTTCAAGTCGCCGTGTGGACCGCTCCGGGCGACTCCGCGTTGACGGACGCAGAGTTCCGGCTTGCAAGCCCCGCAGCCCTCGCCACCCCGATCGACTATTCAGCCGTGGCCTTCTCGCTGGCGGGCGGTCTCAAGGTGGCCTTCACCGGCGGTCAATGGCTGCTTCTTGTCGGGACGCTGCAATACTGGAGCATTGACGGCGCGGTCTTCGCGCAAGTCGGAGAGATCGACACAGCCGCCACGATCTACGACACGGCCGTTGCTACCTCGGGCGGCGCGTTCCTCGTGGCCTATGACAAGAGCACGGACGTGGTCGTGAAGCGGATCGGGTCGGCGGGAATGACCCTGTCAGCTCAAGACGCCGTGGCCACGTTTGAGCAATGCGCCGCTTCGGCGAACGGTCGCTTGTTGCAGTCGCTCGCCATGAGCGCAACAGACGACGGACGGTTGTGGCTCTTCATGCCGGACCCGATCGACACGGATCTTGCCTACGCACGCGGCACCCTCGTTGCGATCAGCGTGGACGACGGGCAGAGCTGGACGGACTACGGGCGGCTTCTTGCGGGGCGCACCTACGGTCCCCGGTTCCTCTCGGCGGTCCCTTGGCGTGACCGTGTGGTGGCCTTCGCGGCGCATGCGTCCGAAGGTGGGATCGTGCGCGTCGACGTGGGCGGCTATTCAGCGGTGGCGAGCATGCCCCGGATCAGCTCGGGCAAGGTCTACGATGGGCCTTCGGGAGTGGAGGGGCCGCGCGTCTCGTGGAACCTTGACTACGTCCCGGACGTTGCGCCGTCTGTCGTCTACACGGAGTTCGTCAGCGGAGCCGGGGCGGTCGGCCGATCCAACGGCGCGTACCGTGCGAGCAACACGGCAGGCGTCGACGGCGTGGTTCAATGGTCCACCCTCACGACGACGAACAACCGGGAGCGCGCTGCGTGCTTTGACGTGGAGGTCACCACAGGAACGGCGCGGCACGACTCAGAGCACACCGTAGGCGCGAACACCTACATTGCCCAAGCGCGCGTGAGCTCCACCCGCGTCAGCCTCTACGACATGAGCAGCGGCACGGAGATCGCAGGGTACGACTACGGCGGCGGGCGCATCGAGGTCCAGCTTTGGCACAAGGAGAAGTCCGCGCGCGCGTTCTGGCGGTTTGCCGGGGAGGGCAACGACGAACCGCGCGTTTGGGCAGAGCTCGGGAGCACGACGAACCTCGGCACGGCTACGGCCGTTGTGGCCAACCAGCTGCGCTTGTACGGTCGGCGCGCGGCGTCCATCCCCGCCGACTTTGACTTCGTTGTTTACCGTTACTCCACGCTCGGCGTGAAGTCCTCCGGGGCCCCTCCCGTTTGGTTCGGCAACGCAGGGACGGGGCTTGCCACGTCAGACGCCCTTGTCTTTGGCTTCCTCGTGGGCCGCGCCTTCAACGGCCGTCCGGCCTACGTGAACAACGGCTTCCGCGTCTCGGCGGTTGGCGGGCCGGGCTACATGGGCGAGACGTGGACGTCTGACATTGACGCAGACTACCCGATCTCCGCACTTGGCTGGACGGCAGACAGCCCAAGCCCTCGGACCACGTGGCGCACCGTCAACGCGGACGAAGTGGGGATCGCCTACCAGCTGGACGGCACCAACGGCGCGGCCGTCAAGCTCCGAAGCCAAGCGTTCTTGATCGTGCTGGACGGCGACACGTCCGACAACGTAAGCCTACAATGGCACGACGGGATCGGGTGGGGAAGCTCGGACACGTTGGCCCGCTACGTCTCCAAATCCATGACGCGCGTTGGGGCCACCCTCTACCCCACCACGGGCACGGGCTCCGGCGGGTTCTTCGTCCAAGAGGACGAGCTTGCGGGCGGTTGGGTTGTGGACGCTTCGCAGAACAGTCGCCGGATCTTGTCCAACACGGCGGGCGTTCTCGGCAACGCTTCGGGCGCAACCTACCGCACGACCACGATCGTCTTCGACGGAGACGACACGGAAGACGCCGGCGGCACGTGGCGGATCGCATGGCCGCGCGCCGTCTACCTTGTCCGCGCGCCAACCACCTTCAACCCGGTTGGCTTCCGGCTGCGTCTCGGCACCAACGCCGCAGACCGCAACCCGCCCGAAGGCTTCTACAACTGGAAGCTCTTGGCCGGGGAAGCGTACCTGCTCGGGGAGGCTCACGGGCTGGACACCACAGAGCAGCTCACGGGCTACTCTCGTGGCTTCCGTGGCGAGAACGGCCAGCGGTGGGCAGAGCAGGCGGCACCCTCGGAGCGCGTGGTCACGCTGACGTGGCAGGCGTCCGCAGACATGCTCGATCAAGTCCAAGGGGACGGTATCGGAGCGTGGATCGCCAGCCCTCCAAGCGGCGTGGCCAACCCGGACTTCGTCGCCTTCACCAACGGCGGGACGGCCGCATACAGTCGCGGGGAAGCGGCCAGCACGTTGCGCGCCCTCGTTGACAGGTGGGCGGCAAGCGGGACTCCCGTGGCTTACTGTCCCTTCTACTCCCGCGCGATCCTCGGTTCGGCGGGCGTCTTCGGCATGCTCGCAGGGCGGCAGCTCGGGAGCATCGTTGGCACGCTTGATCCGACTTGGACGATCGACCACGCGGGCAGCGGCGAAGAGCAGCGCAACGAGGTCGTGAGGCTCGGCACGCTGACGATCACGGAGCTGACATGAGCGGCGGGCTTACGGTCTTCGTGGATTGGGACGGCAAGAGCTGGACCGTGGACGGCGAGCTCGTGAGCTTTACTGATGCGTTGGATCTCGCAGATCCGGCCTATTACGAACCCCGGCGCGTGAGCGTCTCCGTCCACCTCGGCAACGTCTGCGCCTTCATTGGAGACGGCCACCACCCTTCCACCTGTTACGTGCGCGTCAACGCAGGGGACCGCATCGTTGCGCGTGGCATTGCGCGCGGCATGACGCCCGGACGCGCGGGCGAGCCCACCACGATCACCCTCGAGGACGCCGTTGCGTTTGACTCCACGCCGATCCCTTCGGTCAGCGTTGCGGAGGTCACGCGGATCGATGTTCAGAAGACCGTGGACTACCGCGCAGAGCGGAACGCGCAGATCGAGGCAGACCGCGCCAACGCGAAGAAGATCGAGTCTTCGCTTTGGTTCGTCTTCCTCCGAAGGGACGTTCGACTTCAAGTCTACGAGGCGGCCTATGCCACGTCGGAGGACACGTGGACGGACTACGTCACGACGTCCGAAGGCCGGATCTACCCGATCGTGTTCGGCAACCCGGGCCGCACTCGTGGCGGCGGGAAGTTCCCTTGCGGCTATGCGCTGGCGGTTGACTCAGTCGTTCCGCGCGTCCTCGTGGCGGGCCATGCGTGCAGCCCGGGGACCGTGTGGATCTACGGGCCGAAGAAGAACAACAAGGATGAGAACGTTTGGGAAGAGTTCGCGATCGAGGTCATGAACGACAGCGCAGGCACGGAGGTCACGACGGTTGACTTGTCGGGCGCGTCCATCGTTGAAGGCGATTGGGTAAGCCACCCGGACGCTTCACAGAAGGATTGGTTCTTTTCGTTCGCTGGCACGAGCTCCGGCTTTGACGGCAGCGGCCCGGCGGTCTTTGACTGGTTCTTGAGCCGCATGCAGGGGACGCGCGTTGACCCTTCGGGGCTCGGTTCGGTGGAGCACATCTTGAGTCGCTACACGTTCGACGGAGTCATTGACGACGTTGCGCCAGCGTGGCGGCTGTTCGCGGAGGGGGTTCTTGCTTACCTCCCGGTCTACCTTGTCTCCAACCTTGACGGCGTTGGGTTCCGTTACGTCGAGCTGGATCCGGAGCTCGCCCAACCACGGTTCACGCTGACGGACGGAAACCAAGTGGCCGTGACCTCCCGGTTCGTCTTCGCGTCCGGAGACGGCGGGGACGTGGTTACCGAGCTGAACCTTGGGTTCGGTCCTAACCGTTACTCTGACGCCATGGCCTACAACGCAACTTACCAAGCGGACGGGTGGGCGTGGGGCCAACTCTCGGCCCAACGGTTCGGGCGCATCACAGAGCGACAGGAAGCCGCGCTGATCGGAGACCCGGACGTGGCCCGGTTGGTGGCGCGCGATTGGCTCCGGCGGCGGGCCGTCGACAGGCGGCGCGGGGAGCTGGCCGTGGACGCCACCCTCTACGGGCTCGGGGCTTCGCGTGAGCTCAAGGTCGGGGACTGCATCACCCTAGAGGCTCCGGACGAAGGCGTGAGCGGCCCGGTGATCGTTACCCGGATCACCCGCGACGGTAGCCGGACGGACGTGGTAGAGGTTACCGTTCTCGCGTAGGGGGGTTCGCATGCTTCCGCTCTTGAATGGCGTCTTGCGCGCGATCCTCCCGCGTCCGGCAGACTTCCTTGCGGACGTGGTGACGGACCTCGTGGAGCACCTCCCGGACGTGCTCCGCTCCACCAACGATCCGTACCAGCTGGAAGCGGAGATTTACGATCTGTGCCGTGAGGTCTTCGACGATCTTCCCTACGTCGACGCAGAAGACGCGGCCGATCTCGCGACGGGAGCAACCGCGTTGGCCCTCGTGATCCGGCAGGCATGCTCGGACATCAAGCCCAAGCCGTGGCGCAAGCGGCCCGTGTTCGCCAACCTCCGCGCAGCCAAGAAGGGGAAGCCCGCATGATCACCGAAAGGCCCGGTCAGTACTTCACGTGGGCAGAGCTCACGGTCACGTCACGCGCGCCCACCAACGACCCGGGCGAAGACGAGCAAGCGGCCCTCGTGGCCCTCTGCGCGGCGGTCCTTGACCCGCTCCGGCGGCACCTCGGCAAGCCCGTCCGCGTCAACAGCGCATACCGTAGCCCGGCCGTCAACGCGGCGGTTGGCGGGTCCAAGACGTCACAGCACATGCGCGGCGAAGCGGCAGACATCAAGGTTGACGGCATGGAGGTTGAGGACGTGGCCCGGGCGATCATCGCTTGCGCCACCGAATACGATCAGCTGATCGTGGAACGCAAGGGCGGCGGGGCTTGGATCCACGTGTCCTACGCGCTCGGCAGGAAGAACCGCCTGCAACTTCTCAAGATCACCGACGCAGGCGCGTCCCCGTGGAGTCCAAAATGATCGCCGTCGCCACCCTGTGCTGCGTGCTTCTTGTCCTCTCCGCTGTGGCCCCTCGGGCGGGTCGCTTCCTTGTCGTCTTGGCTGGCGGCTTCTTCCTTGCGGCTTGTGGCGGCGCGCTCGCCCAAGAGGCCACCGGCGAACCTGTCTTGCCGGGCGTGTCGCTGGAGCTCGGGGAAGGCCCGGTCTCTGCGGCCCTGCTTGCCTTGGGCTACTTCCTCCGCGACGGGCTGATCCGAACCGTGGCCGTCCTTGAGCGCGCGCTTGAGCTCGCCAAGTCGGCCCTCCCCGTGGTGGAGCGTGGCGTCGACGCGGCGGAGGCCTACGTCAAGAAGAGCGGGACCACAAGCCAAGACGGGTGAGGATCCGGATCACGATCCCCGGGTTCCACCTAGCCCCGCGCGGTTGGTGACCTTCCCGCTCCAACGCCACGCAGATCGCGTAAGCCGTTGCGCCGTCCAAGTAGAGCTGGCCGATCCGCGCAATGGTCCGCTGTTCAGCCTCCACCGCCACGAGGTCGCCAGCCTCAAGCCGGTAACCGAAGGGCGGGCGTCCCCCTTGGTAGTCGCCACGTTCCTTGGCGCGTTGCCGTCCGGCCGACGACAAGGCCACCAAGGATGCATCGTGCGCCAGCGCGTGGCACCGCTCGCAGAGGGGCACGGTATGACGTCCTCCGCGTGACCGTGGCACGACGTGGTGATCTGTCGACGCAGGCCCGCCGCACTCAAAGCACGGCGTCCGGCGCATCAGTCACGCTCAAGGGCGACTTGGATCGCCATGCGGGCCACCGACTGCAACGGCAGGCCTACCCCCTTCGCAACGTCCAAGAGCTCCGCGTGGCGAGCGTCCGTCACGATCAGCGGTAGGGAGGTTCGGGTCACCCCTCCGTCAAAGTCCAAGTGCAGCAAGCGGAGACGCAGCGTGGCGAGGTCGGCAGACGCTAGAGCGTCCGCAACCCAAGCACGCACGGAGAGGCCCCCAGCGGCCCGCAGGACGCGCGCAAGGTCCACCGGGTGCAAGTAGAGGTCGGCGCGCGGGCGGGCTCCCGTGGGCACCTTACAGACGCGCGCAGAGGGCATCACCGCGCGGGCCGTGCGGAGGACCTGCCCAACCGTGGCACGCTCGCCCGGGGCCAGCTCACGCACCACGCGGCCCGCTTCGACAAGGTAGCGTCTCACGTTGACAGCCCTCCGTCTTCGTTGCGCCACAGTAACCACGTGTGGGTGACGGGGCCGGGTTCGTCCTCGGGCAAGCGGGCCAGCTCCGACGGGGAGACGAACGGGCGCGCGGAGCACTCAAGGATCCCCGGGCCGACGCGCGGGACGTCCATGCGCACGCGCAGCACGCCATCACAGCCCCTCTTGGGGCAACGGTCCCCGGGCTTCACCGCTTCACCAAGGCGCGATGATACGCTTGGAGGGCGCGAAGGTGGCGCGTCCACGCTTCGACTTGGATCTGCGCGTCTAGGATCTCGCCCTCCACGGCCACGTTCACCGGCGCATCACGAAGCCCCTTCGCGATGGCGGGCTTCGGACGGATCGGCATGTCGCAGGCATACCAAACGCCCTCTCGTTCAACGACCCGGCCCGCCTTCTCGTGGCGCGCAAGGTCGTCTGACACGGTCCGCGCATCGAGGTCCAGCATCAAGCACAGATCCTCGAGCCCGTAGCCGTCCCCGTCCGGCGCACCCTTGAGGGCGTCTAGAACCTGTCGCTTCACGAGTCACGCAGCATGCGCGCTTCCAGCTCGGGATCGTGAGCCCCGGAAAGGATCGCGCTGGCGAGCTCCATCAGTTCCACGGAGGCTTCCCCCGTGGCTTCGGCGGCGGCTTGGTAGATGTAGGCCACCACGCACAGACGCTCACGCGCGGCCATTTTGTCAATCAGGAACACGTCTTCACTTTCCATTCTTCCCCCTCTTGGCCCTCAACAGGCTCTTGGTTGTGCCTTCTCCAAAGACTTCGTCAAGCTCCGGCCCCATGACTTGAAGCAGACGGACTTGGGCAGAGGCGTCCAACACGTCCACCCAAGCGCGGGTCTCACCAGCCCGGAAGAGGGCGAGCGTCATAGCCGCCACCTCCACAGGTACGTCCACCTCGGAGAGCACAGCGGCCAAGGCGTTCCGTCCGTAGACGGCGCACAGCCCGTCGACGGCTTCGGACTCCGCACAGGCCGCGCCCACCAACCCGCGCGCCACCTCTTCCGGCAGACGTTCCGTGCGGGTCTTCCACATCACTTGAGCCATACCGCCACCCTCCATGATCCGAAGGACCGGACCGTGATCCCTTGGTATTGCGACCGTTCAAACCTGTCGGCGTCTAGGCAGACGACGTCAACGGCGAACCAAACGGCGGGCGCGGTCCAGCCGGTTGACTCAAGCAGCTCGGAGGCCAGCGCAGCAGCGAACGCGCCGGCCGGGGCCACCACGCAGTTCCAGTTCTCCGACCCTTCATAGTGCGCGGCGAAGTTCCGCGCGGCTTGTTCCTCAAGCACGCCATCCCCCGACAACGTCCGCAAGAAAGTCACACGTCATGCAGGCGGCGCGTTCGACTTCTTCCCGAAGGTCACGGCAGACGGGCCCCGGCGCGCGGTCGGCAACGGCCTTGCGGTGATGCTCCCGAAGGGCCGCGTAGGTGGCCACGAGAACGCGCAGTTCTTCGTCTTGGGCGCGGTTCATGGGGCCACCTCCAGCGCAGCCACGAGGGCTTCAGCTTCGGTCGCACCCTCACCGAACAAGCGGGCAGGGGTCAACCAATCGGCGCCGTGGGCGAAGGTCACGACGCGCCAGCAGCGGATCGCGCCGTCCATCGGAAGGTACACGACGGCAGCGGCTCCATGCGCATCCCGCACCAGCGCAAGCAGACAACCTAGCGTGGCGGGGCCGGAAAAGACGGGCATGGCGTTGGGTTGTGGTGTCCATCCGCGCATGTCGTCGGGTACGCGCCCAAACAAGTCTTCCAGCGGTTCGGCCCGCTCCACAGTCCATTGCATCCCCGGCATCCACCGCCAGCGAGGGCAAGCGACAGCGCGACGGGCGAGGGCTTGAAGATCGGCGGCGGTCACGGGGCCACCTCGGCAAGCAAGGCGTCAAGCTTGAGCAGCGCATGGCCCAACGAGTCCGCAACGATAGGCACGCGGGCGGGCGACAGGCCAAACGGGGTAAGGACGTGGCGACCATCGATCCACGCGATCGTGAGGTCAACGCCGCGCCCTAGGTCAACGTCGACGTCGAACGCTTCCCCGCACAGGTCAACGTCTGTGACGCGCCAGCGGCGGGTCTCCATGGCCTCGAGAACGGCGCGGAGCTGGACGGCGGCGTGGGTCAAGACCGCACCTTCCGCCAAGCGGCGCGCGCCTTGTCGGCAAGCACGGCACCAAGGGCGATCCCCGTTCGACGGAGCGCAAGGATCTCCCGCTCGGACCATGGCAGGAGCGTCACGGTAACGCCGATCCACGCGACAATGAAGCCGCCAACCAAGGTCTTGTAAAGCATCGTGAGATCAAGCATTGATCACCCCACGCGACAGAGCGACAAGGTAGCCCTCGCCCAACGTGCGGACGGTCACGAGCCCCCGACGGTGGGCCCCCATCACATCGATCACCCGGATCGGCGGCAGGCCAAGGGCGGCGCGTTGGTAGGCGGCGACGGGTTGTTCTGACCCATCGGCAAGAGCGGCAAGCAAAGCGGCGAAGCGGTCCATGGTTTCCCCTTGTGTGTGCCGCCTGTTTACCACAGCGACAGAGGGACGCAAGAGGAAACACACAGCCGGTTCAACTTTTCTGTACGCCCCACCGCTTGGAGGGCTTCGTGGTGAGGAGCTCCGCAAGGTGGGCCTCACGTTCTGCCGCTCCCGTGCGCCCTGCAAAGACGGTCTTCAACCCCGCCTCCACGTTGGCGGTTCCAAGGCGTAGCCGCTCAAGCAGGCCCGCAGCGTCCGGCCACCCCATCAGCTCGGCAAGGCGCGCGGCGGCACCCTCCACGGGCGTCCGCGTCTCCGTGGCCCACCAGCCTACCCCGGCGATCGGCCCTTCCGTCGTGGCGTCACGGGCCAACTTCTCGAGGGCGTCCGCGCGGGCGGCGGCGGCGATCCATTCCCCGACGACTTCCCCGGGCGCGTTCTCAGCGTGGGCGCATGCCAGCACGTAGGGGCACGACAGGCAGACCGGCCCCGGAGACGCGCGGCGTTCCCCTTGCAGGGCCTTCGCGGCAGCATGGAGCAGCGCGCGCCAGCCCTCGATCCGGACGTCGTCACGCTTGACCGTCTCCCCGAAGACCGCACCAAGGCGTAGGTTGGCGATCTCCACCCGGACGGCGGCGGCTTCGGGCCACGTGGCGAGGGCCGCAAGGATTTGCACCTTGGCTTGGGTCCGCAACACCCGGCCTTCGTCGTCCCGCCACGAGGTCTTCCAGTCGCGGATCACGACGACCGGACCGGCTTCCCCTTCCTCCAGCCACCCTACGTCAATGCGGGTCGTCAGCACCCCGTCTGACAAGGGCACCTCGATCAGAGCCCCGGCGGGCGGCGGGCCGTGCTTCGCAAGCCACCGACGGGCGAGCTCCACCCCCTCCGCAATGGCGTCCAGAGGCAAGGGCCCCTCCGCGTCCACCCCGTCACGGCCACGGGCAAACAGGTCGGCGGCGGCAACGTCCGGGTCTTGTCCTTGGGCCACGGCTTCAAGGTACGTGTGCGCCGCTTGACCGGCGGCAAAGTGGCGGCGGTCTCGGGGAGCACCCTGTTCAGCGAGCGTCACGGCGTGCGGGCAGGCGTCAGAGGCAAGGGCAAGGAAGGTGGGACGAACGAGGTTCACGCGGCACCCCCGTCCGTGGCGGCGGCGGCGTCGGCCTTGCGTTGCGCGGCCCAACGCGAAATTTCGTCAAGCGTTTCATTGCTCCAACCGTTCGACGGCCCAAACCAAGTAACGGCCGCTTCGACGAGCCCGTTTGCGGTCAGCCAATCTTCGGCCTTTGCGACGCGAACGCCAAACGCATTGGCCTCTGTGGGCGCGCGGGCGGGGAGCTCCAACACTTCGGCCACGTCCACGACGGGCGGCGCGGGAAGGGCCAGCACGGCCGGCGCAGACAGAGTCACGGGCGCGGGCGCGGGGCCGTCGTCCTCGAGGAGCAGCGGAGACGCGCCAAGGACGTGCGCGGCGAAGGTCGACACGACCCGGGAGAGGGCACGGCTGGCGAGCATGTCGGCGGGCTCGGTGTTGTACTTCGGGTTCTTCGTGTACCCGGCCCGCTTGGCGTCCTCAAGCGTGAACCGGCTGGTAAAGTCGCCACGTTGCGGGTGGCTGGCGACAACTTCCGCCGCTGACGCGTCGTTCTGCTTCCACGTGAGCTTGTAGCCGTGCATCCCAAGGAGCATGGCAAGGCCCGACTTGCCGATCCGGGGCGTCCCTTGAATGACGTGGAACACCTCGCACGCGGTGAAGGGCGGCAGGCCGATCTCGGCCCCGCGCGCCATGACGGCAAAGACCTGCTCTGCGGACTTGAACTTGGCGTACAGGCCGGACTTGTGGGCGGCTTCGGAAATCTTGATCAGCGCAAGATAGTCAACCATTGGGGAACCTCCGCAGCCCGTATACCACAGCGGCGGCGCGGCGCGTGGACGTGCGGACAGGTTCCGTCCGTGTGTGGTTTTCTTGCGGGCTTGCCTTGCGCTGTGTCAGTCTTCGGCGCAAGGGGCGCGCATGGGCACATGGATTGAGGAGCTGGCGGACATGGACGCGGCCACCCTTGCGGGGCGGTTGGGCCTGTCGACGTGTCCGCTGTGCTCGCACGAGACCGCAGACAGGCGGGGCCGGTTGGGCTCGCTCCGCTTCGACGGGCCGCTGTGGTTGTGCCACGCCTGCAACGAGGGCGGCAACGGCGTTGGGCTACTGTCGGCCGCTGTGCTCGGGACAAAACGTATACAGGGACGGGCGGGCTGGCGACGGTTGCGCACGGCGGCGGGAGCCCTCGGGGTTGGGGACCGTGTGCAGCTCGTGGCCCCGGTCAAGCTGGAGCGGCTGCACCAAGCCCGCGCAAACGTCGCGGAGGCGTGCGCCTACGAAGCCCGGGAGGCCGGCGTTCCGTGCAAGTGGTCGGAGCTCTACGACATGGCCATGGCTTGCATCCGTGACGGCGCGTTGGAGGATCGCGTGGAAGCGGAGCGGCTGCGGTTGGTGGAGCTCCACAGCATGAACGGGCGCAACCCGGTCCTTGCCGCCATGCGGGCGGCCCTTGCCGAAGAAGTCAAACAAGAGAGGGAGGAAGCAAGATGCTCTGTCAAGTCACGCTGATCGGGAACCTCGGGCGGGAGCCGGAGATCCGGCAAAGCCCCAACGGCAACCACTTTGGAAGCATGAACGTAGCGACCACAAGACGCGCCAAGCGTGGCGAGGTCTACGTCAACGTCACCGAATGGCACACCGTAAAGGTCTTTGGCCGTGAGGCCGAATGGCTTGGCAAGGACGCGCGCAAGGGCTCCAAAGTCCTTGTGGTCGGGCACATCGAGACGGAGACTTGGACCGGCAAGGACGGACAAGAGAAGTCCCGTCAAGTGATCGTGGCGTCACAGACGGCCCGCTTGATCGATCGTGCGGCCACGGAGCACGCCACCCCGGTTGCCGGTTACACGGGCGAGCCGGACGCCAACATTCCGTTCTGAGGGGTTGACCGTGTCCAAGTACTCCGAAGTCCTGCTTGGTCTGCACGCCAAGGCGGGCAAGCTCCCGATCACCTCTAAGGAGCTGGCCGAAGCGTTGGGCGTCCCACAGACCAAGGCAACGGCCATGGCTGCGGCGTTTCGGAAGCTTGGCTACCTTGAGCCCGGGCCGGTCAAGGCCACGTACTACGTGGCGGTGGAAATGATCCCACCGCCCAAGCCCGCCAAGGTCACGCCGAAGCCTACGCGGCCACGTCCGGCGGCGCGTGACGGCAGCTACCAGCCGCCCGATCAAAACCGTCTGATGGGTCAAGATTGGGCCGTGCTGGATGCCCTTGACGACGGCGGCCCTTGCACCGTGCGGGAACTTCGGCGGCGCGCGGCCACGTCGTTCAACGTGGGGCCGTCGCTGGAGCGGCTTGCGCTGGCGGGCCTTGTGGCGGCTGACGGGCTTGTTTGGCGGGCCACGTGACGACGTTGCGCCGCTGGCAGGCCGAAGCCCTCCCGCTCTGCGTCGACTCCGTCCGCGCGGGCGGGCGGCGCGTCGTGCAGGCTTGCACAGGCTCCGGGAAGTCGATCCTCCAAGCGGAGGTCTTGCGGTCGGTCCTCGCGCGCGACGGCGCGTGGGCGGTCGTGACGGTCCCCACAGCGGCCCTCGTGGTGCAGCTCGGGGCCACGCTGGCGGCACGGCTTGGGGAGGACGCCGTTGGGCTGTTCTACGCGGCCAACAAGCAGCCCGGGCGACGGGTCGTGGTGTGTTGCGTGGCGTCGTTCCCCCGGTTCGTGTCGGAGGCCATGGAGGCGGGGCGCGGGGCCCCGGACGTGTGGATCGCTGACGAATGCCACCGTGGCCTAGCCTCGGACGTGGTGCGCGCGGCGGCGGACTTGTTGGCCCCTCGGGCGCGGCTTGGCTTCACCGCCACCCCTTGGCGGACGGACGGGGCGATCCCCGGTTGGGATCCTCCGCTGCTCTACCGGTACGGGCTGGCGGACGCCCTCGGGGATGGCGTCGTGGTCCCGGCGGACGTCGTGACGTGGCACCGCGAAGACGAAGGCGTTGACGCGGCGTTGTTGGAAATGCTCCGGCGGGAGCGGCCGGAGGGGCCGGGGATCGTGTCGGCAGAGCGGATCGAAGACGCCCTAGACTACGCGGCCCGAATGACGGCCGAAGGTTGGCCCGCTGCGGCGGTCTCGGGGCTGACAAGCAAGCGGGACTTGGCGGATTATCTGTCGTGGCTGAAGAGCGGACGGCTGCGCGCCCTTGTCCACGTCAACCTCTTGACGGAGGGCGTGGACTTGCCGTGGCTCCGCTGGATCGCTCTGCGGCGTCCACGGTCGGCTCTCGGACTAGTCCAAGAGGCGGGGCGCGTTCTTCGGACGTACCCGGGGAAGGCGCGGGCTACGATCTTCGATCCCCTCTCTCTGTGTCCCTTGCAGGCGTTCTCGACTCCGGAGCGGCTTGCGGAGCTGGAGGGGCAAGCGGCCGACGAAGCGGTGCGGGCGATGGCTTCGGAAGAGGCCGTGGAGGCATTGCGGCTGGAGGGGATCGCCACGGCGGCGGGCAAAGCGGACGCCTTCGCGGCGCAGCTCGTGTCGCAAGCCCTTGAGCTCGGGCTGGACGTCCAAGCGCAGCGCGTGGTCGGTGAGGCTCGCCAGCTCCCCGCCACCACGAAGCAGCGCGCAGAGCTGGAGCGGCTAGGGGCGCGGTTGCAGGGGCCGATCTCCCGACTTCCGGAGGCCACGAGGAAGGCCGTGCGTGAGCTCGCCAAGGCTCCGGAGCACTTGCCGCGCGGGGCGGCGGCTGACCTTATCGGAGTGCTATGGGCGGTCGGGCGGCGTGTGCGGCAAGACCTTCCGGCTTTTCCGGAGAGTTGGCATTACGCGCGGGCGTGGCGTTGGCCCGCTGACGGTTCGGCCCCTATCATGGAGGCCAAGGCCGTGCGAGCGTTGACGGGAACCTAAATGGATGCGCCCACCGGCGGGGAACCGATGGGCGCGGGCTATGGACACACACAAGGAGCGAGGAATGCGACAGGAAGCCGCGTTGGACACTTACCACAGCCCTCTGACGAGGGCAATAGACGACGTTTTGGACGCTGCGGACCGTGGGGCCGCTTGGGCTACGTTCCGTGCGGAGCGTTGGCCGGAGCTCGTTGCAGGCGCGGCCGCTGACGTTGGCGGGTCGCTTACGCAGCTCGGGCGGCTGGAGCTGGACAAGGAATGGACGGCCCGCGCGCGGTCGCTGAAGCAGGAGCTCCGGGCAGCGGCGAAGGGCTTGCGCGTGGTGGAGCGTGACCCGTTCGGCGAGGACGGCCCCGCCGTGCTGGCGTGGATGGGCTCGCTGGACATGGACGAGTTCGGCAAGCCCAAGCGCACAGCGGCCAACCTTGCCGTGGTCCTTGAGCACCACCCCAAGTTCACGGGTCGGGCACGCTACAACGGCTTCACCGGGGCTATCGAATACGACGGGCGCGGCGTGCGCGACGAAGATTACACGGACATTCAGATCGCCTTGACGAACGAGCTCGGGGCCGAATGGACGGTCGATCAGATCCAGCGGACCATGGCCACGGCGGCGCGGCGGCTGGCCTTCGATCCGGTGATGGACTTCTTCTTGGGCCTGCCGGAGTGGGACGGCGTGGAGCGGACGCCGCATTGGCTGGCGGACTTCCTTGGCGTGGAAGATCGGCCCCTTGCGCGGGAGTACGCCAAGCGGTTCCTCGTGGCCGTTGTGGCGCGGGCCATGAGTCCGGCTTGTCAAGTGGATACCGTGCTCGTGCTCCAAGGCAGGCAGGGAGACGGCAAGTCAAGCGCGATCCGGGCCTTGGCACCGTGCGGGTTCTACACGGACACCGAAGCCGATCCGGGCTCCAAGGACTTCTATCAGTCCTTGGACGGCGCGCTCTTGATCGAGCTGGCCGAAGTCGAGAAGTGGAACAACCGGAGGGACAGCGCAACGATCAAGAGCGTCATCACCTCCCGGATCGACCGTTACCGCCCACCCTACGGGCGCAACGTCATCGAGCGTCCCCGTCGCTGCGTCTTCGTCGGCACCACGAACGAGGTGGAGCTGTTGAACGACCCTACGGGCTCTCGGCGGTGGTGGCCTGTCAAGACAGGGACCACGGGGCCGTTCCGGCTGGATGCGCTCAAGACGGCGGTTCCGCAGCTGTGGGCCGAAGCCTTCAAGCTCTACTTGGCGGGCGAGCCGTGGCACCTGTCGCCCGAATGGCGGGAGGAGCAGGAGGCCGAAGCCGCAGAGTGGCAAGTGGACGACCCGTGGAGCGGGCCGGTCAAGGAGTGGCTTGCGGGGAGGGCGTACGAGTTCACGCTCTTGGACGTCATGCAGGGGATCGGCATCGAGGTCAAGGACGCCAACACCCGGGACGGTAAGCGGGTGGGCGCGCTGCTTCGGCGGTTCGGTTGCCAACCTCGCAAGGTTCGCGGCCAGTCTTCGCGGGTTTGGTCGCGCAAGGTGGCGCCGTGACTTGCGTTGATCTCGCGGCATACGCACCAAGGGTTTCCGGGCGCGTCGAAGCGGAGCTAAGGGCGCGCGGCTGGCGAACCCTGCTACAGCCCAACAGCCGGCCGTGTCGCCCCTCACAGGGCATGCGTTGGGCGTTGGACAATGGCGCATGGTACGCGCACCAGCGCAACCAGCCGTGGGACGAAGACGCCTTCTCGGCTATGCTGGAGCAGCACGCGGACGGCGCGGACTGGGTTGTTGCGCCGGACATTGTTGCTGGCGGCGTGGCAAGCCTTGAGCGATCCGTCGCTTGGCTTCCCGGTCTGCTTGCTCGTGGCCTGCAAGTCTTGATCGCGGTGCAGGACGGAATGACCGTTGCGGACGTAGACGGGCTGCTCGGTGCTCGGGTCGGCCTGTTCGTTGGAGGAAGCACAGAATGGAAGCTTGCCACGCTTGGGGCATGGGGTGAGCTTGCGCGGCGTCGTTCGTGCTGGTTGCACGTTGGCAGGGTCAACAGCGCGCGCAGGATCAGACTTTGCAAGGATGCTCGGGCTACCTCGTTTGACGGCTCTTCGCCGGTCCAGTTCCCTTCGACGCTTGCCAAGCTCGACAACGAGCGCAAACAACCTAGCCTTTGGGGTGGATCGTGGGTGTAATTGTTCTGGTTTCGGGTGGCGTTGACTCGTTGGTCTGCGCGGAGCTTGCGCGGGAGCGCGGGATCTTGCGTGGCGTCGTCTTCGTTGACTACGGCCACCCTGCGCAGACTGCCGAAGCATGGCGGGCTTTTGCTTACCATGGCCGCACGGGCGTCCCGCTGTGGGTTGTGCATGCGTTTGGGCTTGGCCTTGCGGACATGGACCCCGCTGCGCAAGCCGCCTCCGACTCCCCGCGCGTTGTGCCAGCCCGTAACGCCATGCTGATCGCAGCTGCGGCCAACCGTGCCGCTGTGGCTGGCGCGTCGGAGGTATGGATCGGCGCACAAGGTGGTGACGTGGATGGATACCCCGACTGCCGCGAGGAATGGATCGGGCTTGTGTCGGCAACCATGGATGCGGCATGCGGCGTGACCGTGTCCGCTCCGCTGGTTGGATGGTCCAAGGCGGAGGTCATCGCAGAGGCTAGACGGCTTGGCATTGATCGTGCCGAGACTTGGGCCTGTTACCAGCCGATCGGCTCTGAACCTTGCCGCGCGTGCGCCTCTTGCATGGCGGCGGATGGGGCTTGGGGCGATGGGGTGACGCCGTGAGGTCGTCGCGGCGTTCCACGTGTGGCACGTGTTCCACCGACGCGGAACAGGCCGATCTACTAGGCGGCTACGGGGCGTTCCACGTGTTCCACGTCTCGGGGCTAAAAACACCCCCCAGACCCCATGT
>JBBASU010000035.1:0-29452 GCA_040399065.1 Phycisphaerales bacterium
CACGCTCAAGTTCATCACCACCACAGAACACCCAACCAACGCCAACGAGATCGCACGCCGCGCCGCCGAAGGAATCCTGACCAGGTGCCACCACCTCCGCCCCAAAGGGGCGCGAGTGGTGGTGAAGCACCCATCAACACCAACCCCGCCAGCACCAACCCCGCCACCACCACCCTCGCCACCACCAACCCCAAAGCCACCACCACCCAGCATGACATCCCCGCCTCAACCCGGGTATCGTCCCGATCCTCATGCCGATGCCGCGTGCGCTTCGATCTCCCCTCTCGCAGGCCGCCCTCATTGTGGGGATCGGCATGCTCATCTATCTCCCGTGGCTGGGCTACTCGGGCCTCTCAGCCAGCGAGGGCTTTCGCGCCCTTCCAGCGTGGCAAGCCTTGCAAGCGGCCCACTCCCCAGACCCCGGCACCTTCGCGGATCGCTGGCTGATCACACGCCTCTTCGAGCAGCCCTACCTGCGCAAGCCGCCGGGCATCGTGTGGGCCATCGGACTCTCGTCCTCTCTGCTGGGTCCAACCGAGTTCGCGGCCAGATCAGTCTCCGCCATCGCAACGATTGCCAGCGCGATGGTGGCCTGGTGGTTCGCTCGCCGCTGGTTCGGTGCGGGCGTGGGCCTGATGTCCGGCCTTCTACTTCTCTTGACCCCCGTCCTCTGGTCGTCGGCTCGATCGGCCGAAATCGAAGCCCTCCACGACCTCTTCGCGATGGCATCCTGCCTCCTGATCTTGGACCTCACACTCGCACGCAAGCGAAGCGCGATCGAGGCCTTCGTCGCGCTGGAGCCAAGTCCCGACCCCCTCGCGCTGCCAGCACCGATCAGCACCGCGGCCCTGGCCCTCTCATCCAGCGCCATGCTGCTGACCAAGGGTCCCGCCGCGGTTCCATTCCTCCTCTGCACGCTGATCGCCGCATCACTGGCGCTCCGCAATCGACGAGTGCTGATGTCGGTGCCCGTCTGGTGCGGCTTGCTCGCGGGCGGCGCAGTCTTCGGGATCTATCTCCTGATCGTGAGCGCGACAGTCTCGCGCCTCGCGATCGTGCCCGTCACGCAAGAGCCCAGCGAGTTCCTCTGGAGGAGCGATCGCATCGGCGACATCCTCACGCTCCCCATCTCCTCGCTCATCTCGGCGTTCCCCGCCTCAATCGCCGTGCCCGCACTCCTCTGGTGGTGGTTCGCGCGCCTTCCCGGCGCGGCGGGGCGAGCGGGCCGTCTCGGTGTGGCGATCGGGCTCGCCTTCGCCCTCTCCGCGCTGGTCTTCACCGTGATGGGCGTCGGCAACTCGCGCTACATGAAGCCAGCGGTGCCCATGCTGCCCATCGCCGCCGCGTATGCCGCGGCCTTCCTCCTGAGGTCCAAAGACCCCGCGGACGTTCGCTTCGCGTGCCTCTTGCAGCTGCGACGGCCTCGGGTCTGGGCCCTGGTCCTCCTCGCCAGCGCGCTCGCGCACGCCGCCTGGCTCGAAGTGCGCCGCGAGAATCGCACCAGCGGCCGCGCCGCCGGAATCGCGCTCGCGCAGCTGCTCCCCGATGGTGCCACGCTCGTCGCCGATCAGTCCATCGACACACGCCCGGAAGTCTTCTGGTACGCGCAGCGCGAGGCCGAGCAGATGGGCCGCACCCTGCGCGTCATCTGGAGGCCAGCCTCCATTCACGGAACATCCCTCCCCCCGCCGGGCACCTTCATCGCGCTGCGCAACGACGACCGCGACGAGTTCGGACGCGAGCTCGCACGGTTCGAAGAGTTGGCCACAAATGAGGCAAGCCCGCTCACGCTCGAGCCAATCTACTCAACGCGGGTCCACGTCTTCGAGCTGCGAGTCTTCCGCGTCCGCTGATACCGCACTTTCTGCAAACAGAGCACCCCAAATTGACAAATACCCGAGACAGGGGTGGCATGTTGGGTCTGAATTCGGAGCGTGATCGGCTCGGGGGGGAGTTTCCGGGGATCAGGGGGGGCGATCAGCATGCGTACACGCAAACCGAACGCTGCACCCCAACGCGTTCGAAGCACAATCCACGCACGATCTTCGCGAAAAGAGGACGCAAAACCCTTGTGGAATCGCCGCGGATTTCGTACTCTTATCGCTCAGCGATCCACAAGAAAACCGGCGAGCCCTGCTCCCGGAGAACCGACGACGGCAGTCCTTGGAAGAGAGGGGCTGCCGTCGTTCGTTTTTGATGCGCATCCCGGCAGAAGTCCAGGTCGCGCGTGGGCCGTGCCGGCGTGGTGGTCATGGCGGACATGTTCGGCGCACGCTGGCCTGGATCGCAAGCAGAGCTTGGCCTTCGCCCCCATCAACCCGCACATCCTGTGGCGACCCCCCGAGATGGGTTGGAACCATCACGCCCCGACTCCGGTACCATCCCCCGAACATGCCCATCTTCCTCCGCTGGCTCCTGAGGCTCGGTCCCATCAACCCCATCGCCGTTCGCCTCGTGCAGAACGGCTCGAGGCGGTCGCGCCATCTCTACATCCGCGCGACCTACCTCGCCGTGCTCATCGTCGTCCTCCTCTGGTCGCTGCTGCTCACGACCACAACCGCGCCCGGATACCGCGAGCTCGCGGCGGGCGGCGCTCAGAGCTTCACATGGATCGCCTACCTCCAGGTGCTGCTCATCTGCATCCTCGCGCCCGTCTTCATGGGCGGCGCCATCGCACAGGAAGCCAACCCGCGCACCTGGGAAGTCCTGCTCACAACGCCGATGAGCGCCACCGAGATCGTCCTGGGCAATCTTTTCGGGCGCCTCTTCTTCGTCCTCGCGCTCCTCGCCGCGAGCCTGCCCCTGTTCGCCCTCACGCAGTACTTCGGTGGCGTCCCATACCAGGCCGTCTTCACCAGCTATCTCGTGGCAGGATGCGCCGCGCTCCTCGTGGGCGCCATCGCGATCTCCCTCTCCGTCTCGCGCCTCGTCGGCAAGCGCGCCTTCTTTGTCTTCTACGTTGCGGTCGTCTCGTACCTCGCAGTGACGCTCGCCGTGGACTTCGGCTTGAGGCAAGCCAGTCGCGGCGCCGCCGGCGGCCAGGGCGTCACCTACATGACCGCGCTCAATCCCTTCCTCGCGCTCAACGCGCTCGTGAATCCCTCCACCTACCCGCGCGCACCAGAGGGGAGCGCCCCCGGCATCTCACGCTGGTTCCTCGAGATCCCCGTCACCACGTGGTGCGTCGGCAGCACGCTCCTCTCCTTCCTCTTCATGTTCCTCTCGACCTTCACGGTGCGCATGGGCGGGCTGAGCATGCTCGGCTCAGAGTCTGGCAGCGTCCCCTGGTACCGGCGCCTCATCGGCGCTTCGAAGGCAGGCGAACATCGCGCGCCCAAGACCGTCGGCAAGAATCCAATCGCGTGGCGCGAGGCCGCGAGCCGCAACTCAACACCCTCCAAGATCGCCGCGCGCTGGGCCTTCTATCTCTCCGGCATGGGCTGGGGCTTCCTGCTCGTGTATCTCCTCCACACCGGCTCCTTCAGCACAACGACCTTCCAGCAGTCCCTCGCGGCCACACTCTGGGCCGAGCTCGTCGTCATCGCCCTCGTTGCTGTCAACACCGCCGCGACTGCCATCAGCAAGGAGCGCGAGGATGGAACGCTCGACCTGCTGCTCACCACGCCGCTGACCGCGTCGGCCTACATCTGGGGCAAGCTCCGCGGCCTCGTCGCGTATCTGCTCCCGCTGATCGCCGTGCCGATCCTCACGCTCGCGATGGCCGCGGTCTACGCAGTAGCGGGCGGCTTCGGAAACTCCGCCGCGGCGGAGATCCCGATGATGGCGGGCACGCAAGGGGGACCAGTCACGATGGTTCCGATCGTGCTGCCCGAGTCCGCCATCGTCGCCCCGCTGGTCTTCGTCCCCTTCATGGCCTTCTGCGTGATGATCGGCCTCCAGTGGTCCATCAAGAGCAAGGGAACGCTGGCCAGCGTGGTGGGAACAGTGGGTGTGGTCGGCGCGGTCGGCGCGGTCGTCGGGCTCTGCTCATGGAACGCGACACAGTCCATCGCGCTCGTCGGGCCGATGCTCGCGGGCCTCTCGCCCGCGGCGTTCGTGCAGGCAACGATCTTCCCAGAGGCCGCGATGTCGAGCACGCTCTCCACCAACGGGATGCTCGCGGCACGCTTCTCGCTGATGCTCGGCGCACTGATCGCCGCGGGCGTCTACGCTGGAATCTGCTACGGCATCCACAGCAACATGGTCCGCACCTTCGACATGACGGTGCGAAAGCTCGCCGGCACGCGATAAAAGCACGCCGGCCACAGAGGCGAGTTCAGGAAGAACGCAACCCAACGAGAGAGGCAAATAGGCCCATGCAGTTCCGTGTGATCTCCATCGGCGCCTCGGCCTCGCACGCACTCTGGAACGAGCGCGAGGCGGTGCGCACCGGCCACGCAACCACCACGCTCATCCAGAGTGGTGATCGCACGATCCTCGTCGATCCCGGCCTGCCCGCGCAGGTGCTCGGCGCGCGCTTGAACGAGCGCAGCGGCAAGCGACTCGCAGACATCACGGATGTCTTCCTCACCAGCTTCCACCCCGACACACGCCGCGCACTCACAGAGCTGCAGCACGCGCGATGGCTCATCTCAAGCGAAGAGCGCGAGGCCGTCGGCGGCGCCATCGGCGCGCAGATCAAGCACATCCTGGAGTCGGGTGCACATCGCGAAGAGGGCGGCGCGAGCCTGCTCGAACTCCTGAAGAACGACATCGCCCTGCTTCAGAAGTGCGAGGTCGCGCCCGACACCATCGCCGAGCGCGTGGACCTCTTCCCGCTGCCGGGCGTGACGCCGGGCCTGAGCGGCCTGCTCCTCGAGGGCGAGCGCTTCACCACAGTGATCTGCGGCGACGCGGTGCCCACAGTCGAGCATCTCGAGCAGGGAAAGGTGCCGAGCGTTGCGTCGGACCTCGACCGCGCGCGAGAGAGTTTTCAGGATGCACTCGAGGTCGCGGACCTGCTCGTGCTCGGACGCGACAACATGGTGGTGAATCCAACCAAGCGACCATTCTGAGTGATGGCGATGATGATGCTGACGATGGTGAAGATGATGGTGGTGGAGGGAACGCATGACAGGATCAACACACGTTGCATGCCCACTCTGCGAGCGAGCCGCGCGCTGCGCTTCGGGTGCAGAGCCGCACCTGCTCGCCACGCTGAGCGAGACCTTCGCGATCCTCGGCGACAACCAGGGTTGTCCGGGCTGGATCGTGCTCGTGCTGAAGGAACACGCCGAGCACGTCGCAGACCTCAGCGCGCAGCGCCAGGCCTCGCTGTGGAGCGATGTCTCGCGCGCCGCCGCGGCGATCCGCGCGCACTTCGGGCCCGTGCGCATCAACTATGAGTGCCTCGGCAACCAGGTCGCGCACGTGCACTGGCACGTCATCCCGCGCCACGCAAGCGACCCCGATCCGCGCAACGCCGTGTGGGGCTGGAGCCCGCCTGCGCTGCGCGGCGCGATGAGCGACACGGACCGGTTGGAACTGGCCTTGGCGCTGCGGTTGAGATTGGCTGGACCATGAAGAGACCTGCGTGGATGAGACCTTCGTGCGCGACATGATCGCGCGTGCGTGCTACAGGTCGGCGATGATCTCATCCATCGCGTGGACGAGCTTGTCATCGGTGTCGTAGGTGCCGCGGGCGATCTCGCCCTTGACGCGGTCGATCAGTTCCTGCCGCAGGGGCGGGAGCTCACGGAGCTTGGCGATGTACGTGGCCATAAACGAAACCTCCACCTGGTCGCCTTCCCGCTGGATGGGCCCGCCGTCTGCCGAGCTCGAGCGAATCTGGGGCTCGATGGAGCTAGCGCGCGAAGCGCCCACTGCCGAACGAGCCCCACCCACCACGGGACGCTCCGAAGCTCGCTCTGAAACTCGATCTGCCATGCGGTCAGAGGCCACTGAGAACGGGTCCGACATGCCGACTCCTTCAGAGATCAAAGGGGGCTTCACTGTCTCCGCAGTGTCGTGCCGCCGGTACCATCGTGAACGCCTGTCCTTGCGTCCACTTCCTACGGTTTGTCCCACCCGGGCAATCCGTCCGTGCGGAAGGTATCGACGGGGGGGAGAGCGACCCATCAAAAAGCATGAAGGTCTGTTCAAGTAGGTTAAAACCATGCTCCACAATGATTTATATCGGATAACCGTGGGTTGGACGCCACAGATTTTGTTCGGCGTTCGGGTGTTGGGACTCCTCCTGACCTGCTGGGCCGGGGTGCTGGTGGCTCCGATGTCAGGCTGCGCGGACAAGTCGCAGGAGACTTCCAAGGAGCTGGAGTCACTGAAGGGAGAGGCCGCGGGCGTCTTTGATACCAAGCGCTCACGCGAACGCCGAGCGCAGGCGCGAGAGAGCGAGACCTCGCAGGGTGGTGCTTGGACGATCACGCTGGGGACGATTCCCGCGGGACCGACGGGTCAGGTTGAAGCGATGGGAACGCTGAGCCGCGCACGCGAGCTTGGGCTTGGAAGTGCGAAGCTGGAGCGCCGCGGCGATCGCTCGATGCTGATGTATGGGTCGTACACGGGGCCGGATGATCCCGCCGCGGCGCAGGACCTCGCGCGGATTCGCGCGATCACGGCAGATGGGATCAGGCCGTTCGGAAGCGCGGTGCTGACGCCTCCGATGACTGGAAGTCTGGCCGGCGCGATTCCCGAGTATGACCTTGGTACGGCGTACCGGCGCTTTGGAAAGCGCGCGCTCTACACGCTGCAGGTGGCGGTCTATCAGAAGGAAGGTGACGAGGCGGTGACGGACGAGGAACTCGATGAGATCCGCACCGCGGCGGAGAAGGCCGCGATCGACATGCGGCGCACGGGAGAAGAAGCCTTCTACTACCACGGGCCGCGCCGGAGCACGGTGACGGTCGGGCTGCTGGGCGAAGAAGACGCGGCACGCGGCGGCGTCGTGCGCGATTCACCCAAGGTGCGCGAGCTGCAGAAACGCCACCCGCTGAATCTCGTGAACGGTCAAGGCGTGCGCACGCGCGTGAAGGGACAGGCAGACTTTGAGCTGCAGAGGAGCTTCCTTGTGGCGATACCGCAGTGAGAAGGGACTGGGGATTGGGGACTGGGGGAAGAGGAGAAGAGTTCAACACGGAGGGCACGGAGGTTGGACTCGGAGAGCCGCGGAGGAAGTTTGGGAGTTGAGAGGTATCGCGGGGGCGGTGGTGGGTGAGGCTTTATCACTTAGCGCGGAGGACACCGAGATTGCACGGAGGAAGGACCGAGCGGAGGAGTGCCTTAAGAGAGAATTCTCGTTCCGTGGCTCTCTGTGTCTGCTCGGTGTGCTCCGTGTTGAGGCAGAACGATGGCTCGCGATTGACCATGCAACTCGGAGGGCGCGGAGGGTGGATGCTGGTTGGGTGTGGCTAGATGAGTCCGGCTCCGAGTGCGAGGCCGATGATGGCGAGCATGACGCCGACTGTGATTCGGACGCCTTGGATGGTCACCTTGTTGATGAGGCGTGCGCCGAGGAGTGAGCCTGCGAGTGCGGCGGCGCTGGCGGCGGCGACGAGGCCCCATTGGCCTTCTCGGGTGATGTCGCCGAAGTGTGAGGTCCGCATCGCGATGGCGTAGACGAAGAGGCGCGCGAGGTCGACGGCGACGGCGGAGATGACGCCGGTGCCGATGAAGGCTTCTTTGCTGAGGTTGGCCCGCGCGAGGAAGGCGGCGCGGAGTGCGCCCTGATGGCCGGAGAGGCCGCCGAAGAAGCCGGAAATGACGCCGCCGAGGGGGAGCCAGCGTTCGTGGATGCTCCACTTGGAGAAGGTGGGCCAGAGCTCCATCGCGGCGAATGCGAGCATGATGGCGGCGATGATGAGCTTGAGAAGCGTGATGTCAAAGGTGCGGGTGCCGGCGTGCCACGAAGTGAGCGGGAGCGTGCGAGCGGCGATGACCTCGAGGAGCCACGCGCCGGCGAGGGCGGCGATGATGGCGGGAATCGCGAAGCGAATAAGGACAGAGAGGTTGGCATGGCGGCCGACGAGCGCAGCCTTGAAGATGTTGTTGGCGAGGTGAACAACGGCGGTCGCGGCGACGGCGACAGGGAGAGGCATGAAGAAGGCGAGCGCGGGCATGAGGAGCGTGCCCAGGCCAAAGCCGGAGAAGAAGGTGAGTGCCGCCGCGAGGAGCGCGACGAGGCAGACGACGGCGTAGTCCATGGGTGAGGGTACGGGAAGAGC
The DNA here is from genome assembly GCA_040399065.1 of Phycisphaerales bacterium. GTDB lineage: Bacteria > Planctomycetota > Phycisphaerae > Phycisphaerales > UBA1924 > JBBASU01. The sequence goes on from JBBASU010000035.1 coordinate 8,181, forward strand.
GAAGGGACTGGGGATTGGGGACTGGGCGGAGAGGTGCGAGTGCGGGAGCGAAGATTTCAACACGGAGGGCGCGGAGGTGGGACACGGAGGGCCGCGGAGGAGAGGCGGGGATTGGAGAGTGGGACCAGAAAGCAAAAGGAGGCGGCGGAGGCGTGGCGCTGGGTGAGGCTTGGTCTTTCAACACAGAGGGCACCGAGATCACCCGGAGGAACGAACGGGATGCGGAGCGTTTCAAGACCAGGTCTCTTTCCGTGGCCCTCTGTGTCTCTCGGTGTGCTCCGTGTTGATGCGACGGGGAGCGATCGGAGCTTTGGCGCGGGTGCGCGGATGCGCGGGTGAGGAGTCGGCTCGGAGAGCCGACTTACCCCCGAACTAGGAGGGTCTCACGTTCTCGCCTGCGAGGCCTTTGAAGTCTTCGTTGCCGTGCTTGCCTGCGGTGGCGCTGGGGTCGCTGATGGCGGAGGCGTCGGCGGGCAAGATGATTCGGAAGGTGGCGCCGCGGCCTTCGGTGGATTCGAGGATGATCTTACCGCCGTGGTCTTCGGCGATTCGTTTGGCGACGGCGAGGCCCAGGCCTGTGCCTCGGGTTCCTTTGGTGGTGTTGAAGGGCTCGAAGACCCAGGGTTGTTTGCTGAGTGGGATGCCGGGGCCGTTGTCGATGACGGCGATCTCGACTTCGGCGTGGCGCGCGGGGGCGGCGTTGGTTGCGGGGCGTGCGGCGCGGTAGAGGCCCTTGAGTGTGACGGCACCCTTGCCGGGCTCAGCGACGTCGACGGCGTTGGTGAGGAGGTTCATCACGGCCTGGTGCAGCAGTGGCGCGTCGAGCGGGACTGGCGGCATCTCGGCCTCGACGTCGACGATGAGTGCGACCTGTCGCGTGCTGCACTGGCCTTCGAGCAGGCTGGCACAGTCTTCGAGCAGTGTGGAGAGGCGGACGAGCTCGGGCTCGGCCTTGCGCTGGCGCGAGAAGGCGAGCATGTTCATCGTGAGTGAGATGATGCGGTCGAGGTTGCGGTGGAGGATGGCCCAGCCGCCCCGGGCGATTTTGAGGTCGTCCTTTTTGAGGCCCATCTCGAGGACGTCCGCGCCGCCGCGCAGGCCCTGAAGGATGTTCTTGATGGAGTGTGAAAGGGTTGCGACGGTCTCGCCGATGGCGGCGAGGCGCTGGCTCTGGAGCTTGTCTTTGTAGAGTTCCTGGTTGGACATCGCGAGGCCCACGTGCTGGCCGATGGCGTTGAGGAGCGCGAGCTGGCCTTGCGTGAAGGTGTAGTTGGCAATTGACGAGTCGATGTAGAGGGCGCCGAAGGTGCGTTCGCGGAAGCGGATGGGTGAGCAGATGGCGCTTCGGATGTGGAGGCGCTGGACGCTGTCGCCGCTGGCGAAGCGCGGGTCGTTCATGGCGTTGCTGGAGAGGACGCCCTCGCCTTTGGTGAGGGTGTGCTGGAGGATGGTGCGGGAGACGTGGATGTTCGCGGACTCGGGGTCGGCGAGGACGGGCTCGCGGTATTTGACGACGACGGGTGTTGGCGGGCCGCCACCATCATCGGGGATGAGCAGGACACAGCCGCGCTGGGGGGAGAACTCGGCGAAGACGAGGTCCATCACGCCCCTCAGCATGTCGTTGCCTTCGGTGATGCGTGTGGTGAGGAGTGTGGTGAGGCGGTAAATGACGCGGAGGTGGTCGGCCGCGGCGGCGCGGGGCTCGGGCTCGGAGAGGATGACCGAGTCGTCGTTGGAGCCGGGGAGGAAGAGGCCCGTGGGCATGACGCTGGGGAGGGCCTTCTCGATGGAGGCGTCCATGACCTTGGGGCCGACGACGCGGACGACGTCGGGGTCTGTCGACTCGGTGGCGCCGAAGACCATGAGGGTCTGGCCGACGCGGACCTGATCGCCCGGGCGCAGGCGCGTGCGGTCTTCGAGGCGGACGCCGTTGACGTAGGTGCCGTTCTGACTTTCGAGGTCGCGGATGTACCAGACACCGTCGTCGGGCGTGAGCTCGGCGTGGCGGCGCGAGACGGCGTTGTCGGTCATGGGGAGCGCTTCGCTGGAGCGTCCGATGAGCTGTGGCTCATGATCGGGGAGCTCGAACTTGCGTCCTTTGTCGGGGCCTTGGAGCACGGTGAGTACGAGCACGGGAGATGGTAGGGGATGGGGGAAGGGGGAGGGACTGGGGATTGGGGAGTGGGCACTGGTGGGGGAGAAAGACAGGGTTCACCACGGAGGGCACGGAGGAAAGCGAAAAGCGGGAAAGCGAGAATGGGAGGGGAGGCACTGGGCACCAGGCACTTGGCACTAGGGAAGAGAGATGCGAACGCGGAGTTGCGGAGGGGAGCGAGAGCAGTGAAAGAGAAGATTTCAACACGGAGGGCACGGAGGTGGGACACGGAGGGCCACGGAGTAGGTGGGACTGGGGATTGGGGACTGGGCATCGGGGGAAGAGACTTGCGCGCGGTTGAGGGGCGGACGGCGCGTCTTGCGAGGTTCGTGTCGAGGGAAGGCCGCGCGGCGCCCTGCCTCGCTGCCTCGCTTCATCTCTTTTCTGATTTCCGGTTTGCCGGGTTTGGGTGGGGTGCCGATGATGTTGGCATGAATGAGTCTGGCATGAATGAGCTTGGTGCCAAGGTGTCGTCGCATCGTGTGGAGGCTGGGGCGACTCCGTCGCGGGTTTGGTGGTACCGGCGGCCTGAGGGGCCGGATGCTGGCTCGCCGCTGGCGCGGGTGATTGCGCTGGTGGCGCTGATCGTGCTGGTGAGCACGGTGGTGGTGCTGAATCAGTTTGGGGGGGAGGCACAAGCGCCGGCGGTGGTTCAGGCTGAGGGTGGTGAGGTGCCGCGGGTTCTTGCGCCGGCGGATGGGGATCCGTTTGTGCTGTCGATGAAGATCCTGGTGCGCTTGGGCCATGCGCTGGGCGCGGGCGAGGGGCAGCAGGGCGCGATGGTGGCGATGAACATTGATTCGAACGCGGTGTCGGACCGGCAGAAGGTGTGGGCGGCGATCAGTGCGGCGGAGATTGCTGGGCCGCAGGCTGGTACGTCGCGGCTGGATCGGCTGGAGGGTGAGCTTGCGTCGCGTCCGGAGCGGCGGGAGATGATCGCTTCGGACATTGATGGCGCGCGGGCGCTGATTGAGGGGCGGCGCGAGGCGCTTTCGGAGTCGGAGCTTGCGGCGTTTGTGGAACGCAATGGATGGTTCGGGGAGCTGGGGCGTGCGCTGGGGCTGCCGGCTTCGGATCCGAGCAAGGCGCCGCTGGTTGATGGTGGCGCGGTCATCCTGATTGTGTTTGTGATGTTTGGATTGACGCTGGTGATGGTGTGCATCGGCGCGCTGATTGCCTCGATCATGATGCTGGTGGCGTACTCGCAGGGGAAGCTGCGGCGTGCGTTCGTCGCGCCGGCGGTGGGTGGGAGTGTGTGGCTGGAGACGGCAGCGGTGTTTGTGTTTGCGTTCCTGATGCTGAAGGTGGTGGTGTCGGTGCTGGCGATGGCGCTCACGACGGAGAGCGGAGAGGTGCCGGCGTGGGTGCAGACTTCGCCGCTGGTGCTGCAGTGGCTGGTGCTGCTGTCGATCTTCTGGCCTTTGTTGCGGGGGATGGAGTGGACGGAGTATCGGCGGCAGATCGGGCTGCACTCGGGGCTTGGATTCTGGCGTGAGGTTGGGGCTGGGATGTGGGGATATCTGGCGGGGCTGCCTCTGCTTGGTGTGGCGATGGGGATCACGGTGGTGATCGTGATGCTGAAGGGGTTTCTGAGCAGGGTGCCGGAGGGTGAGGCGCCGGTGCAGCCTTCGAATCCGATCGTGGATTTGCTGAGCGTTGCGGGACCGTTCACGATGGTGATGTTCTTCCTGCTGGCGACGGTGTGGGCGCCGCTGGTGGAGGAGATCGTGTTCCGGGGTGCGCTCTTCAGGCACATCAGGTCGCGCGTGACGCTGTGGTTGGCGGCGCCGCTGACGGCGCTGGTCTTTGGCGTGATGCATGGGTATGACGCGCTGCTGCTGCTGCCGGTGATCACGATCGGGTTCATCTTCGCGTTTGTGCGTGAGTGGCGGGCGTCGCTGGTGGGGCCGATTTTGGCGCATGCGCTGCACAATGGAACGCTGCTGGTGTTTGGGATTGCGTTGTTTAGTGCGCTGAAGTAGGGGGTTGGTGAACCACGATCATCCGCAGGGCCGGATGATCGTGGCACTTGGAACACGGATGCACGGCTGGGCGGGCGGGGTGCAATGATGGGGTATGAGCACTTCGACTGCCGCGATGCCGTTTTTGATTTCGCCTGAACAGCGCAGGGTCCACCTTCGGTGGCTGAGTGAATTGACGCAGCTGCCAACCGCCGCGGGGAAGGAGTGGCGGGTTGTTCGGTGGGTGGAGCGGTGGGCGAGTGAGCGGCCGGATGTGGTGCTGGCTCGCGATGCTTCGGGGAACATCACGCTGACCTTGGCGAGGGCGAGTGCGCGTGATGGGGCAGGAGGCTCGCGGCCCGTCTACTTCACGGGGCATCTGGATCATCCGGCGTTTGTGGTGGAGCGGATTGTGTCGCCGAGCACGCTGGAGCTTTCGTTCCGGGGCGGCGTGATGGATGACTATTTCAATGAGGCGAAGGTTGCGGTGTACAACTCGCGCGATGAGGTGGTGCGAGGGACGATCACGGAGTCGCTGCAGGGGCCTTCGTTCAAGCACTATCTCGTGGAGCTGGCGAGCGGGTCGACGATGCATCATGCGGTTGGGGATGTGGGTGTGTGGGACCTGCCGCGTGCTGAGGTGAAGGATGGGAACTTCCACACGCTGGCGTGCGATGATCTTGCGGCGGTCGCGGCGGCCTTTGCGGCGTTTGATGTGCTGCGCGAGATTGCGGCGAAGGGTGAGCTCAAGCAGGATGTTCGTGTGCTGCTGACGCGGGCGGAGGAGATTGGGTTCATCGGTGCGATTGCGGCGGTGAAGCATGGAACGATTCCGGCGGAGGCGCGTGTGATTGCGCTGGAGAACAGCCGCGCGTTTGCGGAGAGTCCGATTGGTGGCGGGCCGATTGTGCGTGTCGGAGATCGGCTGAGTGTGTTTTCACCGACGCTGACGGACGCGATTGCGGCGCGGGCGGAGCAGGTGGCGGGGGCACCATCAACGGTGACGGCGGCGCAGAAGGTCAGTGCGCTGCCGGCGTGGAAGTGGCAGCGGAAGCTGATGGCGGGCGGCGCGTGCGAGGCGAGCGTGTTCTTTCATAGCGGGCTTGAGGCGACGTGTGTGTGCCTGCCGCTGGGGAACTATCACAACATGGGCGACCTCGCGGCGGTGCAGGCGGGTACGAACACCACGCGGCCGACGATCGAGCGCGAGTTCATCGGCGTGAGTGACTACGAGGGGCTGGTTGATCTGCTCGTGGCGTGCGGCGTGCACCTGCCGGCGGCGGGGGGGATGGGGGATCGGCTGGAGCGGCTGTGGAAGCAGCACGCGGGGGTGCTGGGGTAGGCATGCAGGCAGGGAGGCAGGCAGGCAAGCAGGGGTGGGAGGGAGGCGTGCGCTGGTGGGGCTTGGTGGTGATTGGCTGAGAGCGTGGAGGTTGGGATGTCGAGTCGACCTTTTCGGCCTCGGGTGAAGCTTGAGTCGCGGGAGATGCAGCGGGCCCTTGAGAAGGAGCTTCTGGACGGGGAGGAGATTGTGTGGTGTGCGCAGCCTCGGCCGGAGGCGCTGGGGCGGCATCTGGGTCGGCTTCGGTTCATGGCGTACATCTTCTATGTTGCGGGCGGGCTCAGCACGATGTTCTTTGGGACGGTCTTCGTGCTCGTAGCGTTGAATGTGATTCCACCACCGGTACCGGGACCAAACTCAAGAAATGCCGGGGTAGCGGCTCCGATCTGGGTGCTTGCGCTCTTGCCACTGTTCGGGCTTGCATTTGTTGCGGGTGGGCGGATGATTTCGCGATTGCCGCTGCGGGCGGGGAAGGCCGCGGCGTTCTCCGCGTATGCGCTCACGACGTCGCGTCTGCTGATCCTTGATTCTGATGCGAAGGGCGTGAACCGGACGGTGCGGCGGTTTGGGGTGACGGATGTGGAGCGGATCGTTCGGATCGAGCGGCCCAATGACGAGGGGGACCTGATCCTGGGTGAGGTGAAGGAGGAGGAGTTCATCAGCGGCGGCGGGACGGGAGGCCCGCTGATGCGGCCGATTGGGCTGATGGGCGTTGACCGGCCCGCGGAGGTGGAGCGGTTGATCCGGGAGACGTTGGTGGCGGGGAAGCGAGGCAGCGATTGAGCGAGGCAGCGAGGCAGGGGTGGGAAGAGGGCTTGCGTTGGTGGGGCCGCGGACCACGATCATTCCCGCCAGAGCTCGGGAATGATCGTGGCACTTGCGGTGGCGTGTCTCTGCACTGCCTCGCTGCCTCGCTTCCCTCCTACCCTCTTCCCCTATGTCGATTTCTCCCTCCAAACCCCGCATTCTGACTGGCGATACTCCTACTGGGCGGCTGCACCTTGGGCATTGGGTGGGGTCCGTTGAGCGGCGTGTGGCGTTGCAGGATTCGTACGACTGCTATTTCCTGCTGGCGAACATGCATGCGTTCACGACGCGGGCGGACAAGCCGGCGGATATCAGGCAGGACACGATTGAAATCGTGAAGGACTGGCTCGCGGCGGGGATTGATCCCAATCGCTCGACGATCGTGCTGCAGACCGAGGTGCCGGCGATCGCGGAGCTGACGTGGTTTCTCGCGATGCTGCTGTCGTTCAACGATGTGATGGGGAATCCGACGCTGATCCATGAGCTGGAGACCAAGGGGCTGAAGGACTCGTACTCGTTTGGCTTTCCGATGTATGCGGTCGGGCAGTGCGCGGACATTCTGGCGTTCAGGCCGGAGCTGGTGCCGGTGGGTGAGGATCAGGAGCCGCACATTGAAATGTGCCGCAAGGCGGCGCGGAAGTTCAACCAGCTCTACTGCGGCGTGCCGAACCGGACGGAGGATGCGGACTACGTGAAGGCCGGGGGCGTCTTCCCGATTCCCAAGGCGCTGATCGGGCGCATCGCGCGGCTGCCGGGGACGGATGGGAAGCAGAAGATGTCCAAGAGCCTGGGGAACGCAATCTTCCTCAGCGACACCGAGAAGGATGTCCAGAAGAAGGTCAACAAGCTGCTGAACCCGGTGCGGGATTCAAGCAACGTGCCGGACCTTTCGACCGGGACGCTCTTTGCGTTTGTGGATGCGTTCGTGACGGACCCTGCGAAGAACGCCGAGGTGCGCGAGAAGTACCTCAAGGGCGAGATGATGGATGGGCACGTCAAGGCCGAGGTGGGGAAGGCGATCAACGAGCTGCTGGCGCCGATGCGGGGGCGCCGGGCGGAGTTCGAGAAGCCCGGCGGCGATGATGCGATCATCGACATCATCCGGGCGGGCGTGAAGAAGGCGAACGCGACGGCGGAGGAGACGCTGTACATGGCGAAGCAGGCGATGAAGATTGACTTTGGGAGGAGGGACTGGGGATTGGGGACTGGGCACTAGGGCAGGAGAAGGCGGGAGAGAAGAGTTCAACACGGAGGGCACGGAGGGTGGACACGGAGGGGCACGGAGGAGAGGCGGGGACTAGGGAAGAGAGATGCGGTGGGTGGCGGGTAGCGGAACGCAGAGGAAGACGGAGGGGTGGGAAGGAAGACAGAGAAGACTGAGATTTGGGAAGACAGAAGCAAACGCGGAAGAGAAGAGTTCAACACGGAGGGCACGGAGGGTGGACACGGAGGGGCGCGGAGAAGAGGGAAGTTGTTTTGGACCATTTCTCTACTCCGTGGTTCTCTGTGTCTGCTCGGTGTTCTCCGTGTTGAGCCGAGACGCTGGATGTCGATGTCGAGTTGCTGGGATCTTGAACGGGTGAGTTGAGGAGTTTGCGATGTCTGAGACACCGGTTCCGCCGCCTGCTGCTGTGCCGCCTTCGTTCACTGAGGATGAGCTCAAGCGTGCGCTGGGGGCGTTTAAGAAGCGGCTGAAGCTGACGAAGCTTGATCAGGAGTCGAAGCTTGGGGCTTCGCGGCCGATGACTTCGGGGAAGAAGACCGAGGGGATGGGGATTGTGCCGCCGAATGATTTTCCGCGGGCGATGTGGCGCGAGCTGGCGAGCCAGGGGAAGATCAAGGACATGGGTGGCGGGTTCTACACGCTGCCTTGATGCGGCGCGCGGAGTGTGCGTGCGCGATGCCTCTTCGCTTCGTTGCGAGCAGTGCGTTGCGTTGACTTGTAAAAATGAGAACACCGGCTTTGGGGCCGGTGCTGTTGAGGACTTGGTTGATCTTGTGAGAAGCAAGACACCGGCCGGGAGGCCGGTGCCACTTTTTTAGCCGCCGCCCATCATGCCTTGGAGCAGGGGCATGAGTTCAGCGACGAGCGCGCTGGCTGCGGCGTTGGCGTCGGCGTAATCGCCGTTGTTCACCTTTGCGGCCTGGGCTTCCATGGCTCCGCCGAGCTTGCCGAAGACTTCGAGCATCTGCGGCGGGACCATGCCGCCCATGTCCATGACGAGCTTCCAGTTGCCGTCCATCTTCTTCATGGGCATCGGCATGGGTGAGCCGGGGATGGCGATGGTGGCGTTGTTCTCGTCGACGACGGTGATCGGGAAGGAGTCGGCGGAGACATCGCCGAGGCCACCGAGGCCGCCGCCCATGCCGCCGGCGAGCATGGCGCCCATGGGGTTGGACTTGAGGGCGTCGGCGAGGGGAGTCTGGAACTTCTCGCGGAAGGCCTTGTCGAGGGCGGACTGGGCCGTGGTGAGCTTGCGCAGGTTGGCGTCGGGGATGTGCATGAGCGCCTCGGTGGCGGCGGTGTCGCCGGCCTTGGAGGCTTCGATGAGCTTGGCGAGCGCGGCACGGACCTGGGCTTCGGTGGTGGCGGCGGGCGCGGCGGCGGCGGTGCCTCCGACGAGGGTCTGGCGCTGGAAGCCGAAGGTGGAGGAGAGGTCGAGCGAGGCGCCCTTGGTCACTTCGACGGACTGGCCGATGAGGGCCGCGACCTGATCGAGGCGCTCTTTGGCGGGGCCCTGGACGCGCACGCCGCTGAAGGCGGTCTGAGCGGACTCGAGGGCGGCGGTGGCGGCCTCCAGGGCCTGCTTCTCTTCTTCCTTCGCGGCGGTGGCCTTGGTGGCGAAGTCGGCGCGGCCGGGGAGGGCGGGCTCGATCTGAGCGAGGGTGGTCAGGAGTTCGGCGAAGGAGCGGAGGCCCTGCGAGCGCGACCACTGCATCTCGGCGACGCTGAGTTGTCCGGCGCCCTGGCTGAGCTTGCCGGAGGCGGGGAGTGTGGAGGCGGACTTGCCGGCTCCGGCGGCACCCTTGGAGAAGAGGTCGATGGCCTTCTGGTACTGAGGAGCGACCTCGGTCTCGCGGAACTGGGCGAGCTCGGAGACGAGGCGGTTGAGGTCGGTGCCGGCGACGGCGGCGGCGGCGCGGGACTCTGCTGCTTCCTTCTTGGAGTCGGAGGCGCGCTGCGCAAGGCGGGCCTCGATCTCGTCGAGGTCCTTGCGCTGGTTTTCGAGCTGGGAGACGATCGCGTCGATCTCGGCGACCTGGGGCTCAAGCTGATCGGCGAGGGCCTGGATGCGGAGGCCTTCAAGGCGAACGGCGTCGCCCGCGCGGCGCTTGACGTTGGCGGCGGCGACGATGGGTGCGGCCTCGCGAGCGGAGATCGTGCTGGTGCCTTCCATCAGCTTGGTGTACTCGGCGGAGAGGGCATCGGCGGCCTGGGTCTTGGTCTTGATCTCGGCGCGGTACTCATCGAGCTGCTTGGCGAGGACTCCTCGGCGCTGGCGCTGGGTGTTGGCCTCGGACTCCTTGGCGGCGCGGCTCTTGGCGATCTCGGCGATCTGTGCGGAGGCGTCGAAGGCGTCGGCGGCCTCGGCGGTGGCCTGCTTGAGGGACCAGACGGAGAGGGCCGCGTCGATCTCGCGCATCATGTTGCGGGCGCGGCGCTCGCCGGCCTGGGCCAGACCGGCGGGGCCCTCGGCGAGGCCGAGCTGGCTCTGAGCGGCGAGGAGGGAGGCGGCGGCCTGCTCACCTTGGAGGCCGGAGGCGTTGGCGGCGGCGGAGGCGGTTGCGAGGACGCGGTTGTAGGTGGCGGCGGCGTGCTCCTCGGTTGGTGCGACGGGTGCGCCACCGGTCATGGCGACGAGGTCCTTGCCACTCTCTTCGACGCCTCGGCCTGCGTCGCTGCGGCGGTCGCAGGCACCCAGCCCAGCGGCGACACCGGCGAGGAGGGAGAGGTAGACGATGGTCGTCATACCGCGGCGGAGCGCGGGCGCGCCCTGGCGGGAGGCGTGGAGGGGAGCCGGGTTGGAACGAAGGAGCGTGGTACCGGTCATGAATTTCAGCCCTTGGAAGATGCGGCACAGCGGCGGTTCGGTGCTCATTCCTGCTCGCGTGCCTGCGGCACGAGAGAAGGCGTGGAAGGAGCCCGCAGATTCGTCATGTCGCCATCCAAGGGCGACCAAGCGGAGTGTATCAGACTCGCGCGATGGCCGCGCGGGTGGCGCGGCGAGGGGTATGGGCGGTGGGTGTGGTGGGGATGGCGATGGTGGTGATGTACAAACGCCTACCGGGGCGAGCCGACGGGGGCGACTTCGGGATTTGGGACGGGGTTGGCGACGGGTGCGTCAGCGTTGGCTGGTGCGTCGGCATCGGGTGGCGCGAGGCGGGGTTCGGCGGGATTGTCGCGTGCGCCGCCGGGAACGGGCGGGGTGTAGTCGACTGGATACTCGGGGCGCGGGCGGTACATGGAGCGGATCCACTCGATGGCGGCCTTGTAGCGTTCGTCGTCTCGGCCGCTGAAGACGGGCTGCCAGCGACCCTTGCCCATGCCCTGGATCTCTGGGTGCTTGCGGACGGCGTCCTTGACGGGGAGGCCGTACTCGAGCAGGATCGAGTCGGCGGGGGAGTCGTACGAGATGAGTGGGCGGCCGTCGTCCAGGCGGAAGCGGTCCATGATGAGGAAGTTGGTGTAGACGGAGGCCGCGGCGTTGGGCTGGCGGTTGTGGAGCCAGAGGCGGCCGGCTTCTTCGCCGCCGTGGCAGCGGGTAGTGGAGCAGGAGTTCACGAGCCAGTTGCGATGGACGCTGTCGCGGAAGAGGCGCATTGACTTTGGGTCGTCCATGATCTGGACTTCGCCGTAGAACTCGCGGGCGCGGAGCTCGAACATCCAGGCGAGGATCTCGGCGGGGGGCTTGCGCAGGAAGACGTCGCGACCTTCGGGGGTGACGGGGACCTTGCCCAGGTCCTTGGCCTCGCGGCCGGCGTAGGCATCGAGGAAGCGGCGGACCGTTTCCTGGCGGATGTTCATGCGGGGCGGGTTCTTAAGGTCGACCTCGAGGACGCGCATGATGTTGATCTGGGCCTCGTCCAGGAGGGGGAACTCGCGGCGGGCCGGGCGGACGACGGGGAAGCGTTCTTCGCCGGGCGCGGGCCTGATGGTCTGCAGCTTTGACTGCTCGATGATGATGACGCGGAGGTCGCGTGCCTGCTGGCTGTCGGGATCGGCCTTGAGGGCGCGGTCTACTTCGGTCAGGGCGAGGCCGAGGCGGCCCTTGCCGCGCAGCCACTCGGCGAGCTGGAGGAGCGTGTCGACATCGTCGTCGGGGATGGCGCGGCGGAGGAGGTCGTAGCGTTCCTCGACGGTGGGGATGGCGCGGATGCGTGCGATGCCAGCGAGATCGAAGGGTGTTGCGAGGCCGCCGATGGCGACGATCACGCGGCTGGAGGTCTGTTCAACGAGGATGCCGGAGACCTTGCGGCCGTCCTTCATTTCGAGCTCGACCTCGCCACCGATCTGGATGGGGGGCTCGGCGGGCTTGGTTGGCTCGGCGGCGGGCGCAACGTCGGGGGTCGGGGAGGGTGCCGGAGGCTGGGTGTCGGTTGGCTGGGTTTCCTTCGGCTTGGTGTCATTCGGCTGGGCCGCGAGCGGCAGGAGCGCGAGCGACATCGACGCGGCGAGGAGCGTTGCACCGGTCAGGGCGGGCGAGATTGGGAAGGACGGCATGCCCAGAGTGTAATGGCGTCGGGGCGAGGCCGCGGGGGATGGATTGGATTGCGGGAAGGGGCAATGTGCTCAGGAACGGGGCGCGTCGGAGGGAGGTGGGAAGTGCGGTGGTGGGGAAACGCGGGGAGATGAGGGGGCGGCGGGTGAGGCGGAGGGCGAGCGTGAGGTGGTGAAGGAGCGGAGTGACGTGGAGGAAAGGCGCGACGAGAGAGGGGGCAGGGGTGGCAGGGGTGAGAGGGGTGGCCGCGATGACAGAGAAGAAAGGGGTGGGAGGGATGGGAGCGGGGGAAGGGATGATGATGTTGAGGTGGTGGGGGTGGTCGTGGTGGTGGGGGTGGTGGAGGCGGGGCGGATTCGGCGGAGGGTGTCTTCGATGCGGGCCTTGAGCATCTCGGGGGTGAAGGGCTTGACGACGTAGTTGTTGACGCCGGCCTTGATGGCTTCGATGACGCGGCCGCGTTCGGCCTCGGTGGTCACCATGATGATGGGGGTGGCGCGGTCGGTCTCTCGCCAGGCGCGGACGAAGGTGACGCCGTCCATGTTGGGCATGTTCCAGTCGACGAGCATGAGGCCGGGGCGGTCGCTGCTGGCCTTGAGGAGTGCGTCCTGGCCGTCGACGGCTTCGATGAGGTCGGTGTAGCCGAGCTGCGTCAGCACCGCCTTCTGGATGTTGCGCATTGTCTTTGAGTCGTCGACGAGCAGGATTCGCATTGTGCGCTACTCCGAGGTATGTGTGGTTCGATGTGCATTGGCGAGTGCTTGTGTTGTTGTTGCGTTGTGTATGAAGATGTATTATGATTTGTGTGATCTGGCTGCATCAGGCGGCTTGCTTTGAGGCGTCGGGCTTCTTGTTCTTTCTGGTCGTGATGGAGAAGGCGATGTTGACGTCGCCGCAGGGCGTGGTGCAGGGGATGAGGATCGCGGGGTGGAGCGGGGTGGGCGCGAGCTTCCATCCGAGTGTGACCGAGGGGGGTGAGATGGAGGCGTCATGGACGTCATGGACGTCATGGACGTCATGGGTGTCATGGGTGGCGAGGGTGGCCTTGGCGCTGCCGCAGACCATGTTGGCAATCTCGCCGAGTGCGTCGGCGAAGTCGGGTGAAGCGGGCTCGAGATCCTGTCCGGTGAGCCTGGCAACGCAGCGGCGTGCGGTGCCGATGGGGAAGCAGAGGGTGATCCAGCCATCGAGGTCGCCACTGACGCGGATGGTGGCGGCGGCCTCCGCGTCGAGAGGACCACACTTCTCGGTGGGAACTCCGACGCCCGTGCTGAGCTGCATCATGCTGGAGAAGACGTGCTGGATGCTGGCTCCGAGGGCGTCTGCGATGGTGGTCTGGAAGCTGGCTTGCATGAGAGGGCTCCGGGAACTGGCGGCATGAACAGGGCGGTGAACAGGACTGGGTGAACAGGGCGGATGGCTACGCCGCGGCGCGGCCTTGGTGGGCTTCTGCGGCTTTAATGATCCATTCCACGTCGATCAGGAGGCTCACGCCTCCATCCTCGCGCTGGGTGGCGCTGGCGATGACTCCGTCGGTGCCGGATGAGAACGCGCCGGCGCGTCCGAGAATGCGGGCACCTTCGATTGGTTTGGAGATGACGTGCTGCTGATCGAGGATCTTCGTGACACACAGCCCGACGCGGCGGCCGAGGGCGCGCAGCACGAGCACGTAGGGCTCGATCGCGAGGTGATCGCCTTCGCCAAGGGTTTGCGAGGCGCTGATCAGGGGCAGGAGCCCATCGCGATGGCGCAGCACTTTCGAGCCGCCGATGTGGCCACACTGCTGGGGCGAGGGACGCACGATCTCGACGACGTGTTCCAGCGGCACGGCGAAGCTCTCCGTGGCGACCGCAAAGAGGAGCGCGGGGAGGGAACGCTCGGAGGTGGGGGCCATGATGGTGATCGAGGTGCCCGCACCGAGATGGCTGGCGAGCTCGATGGTGCCTCGGAGTTTCTCGACGTTGGCTCGCACGATATCGAGGCCGACGCCTCGGCCTGAGATGTCGCTGACGTGGTCGGCGGTTGAGAATCCGGGCTCGAAGATGAAGCGGAAGACGTCGCTCTCGGTCATGGTGGAGAGCGCGTCGGGCTGGGTGAGGCCTCGCTCGACGGCCTTGGCGCCGATGCGATCGCGGGAGAGGCCGCGGCCGTCGTCCATGATGATGAGGCAGAGGGTGCCGGCCTGCTTGGTCGCGCGGAGGGTGATGGTTCCGGTTGTGTCCTTGCCGCTGGAGGTGCGCTCGGCGGGGGACTCGAGCCCGTGGTCGCAGGCGTTGCGGATGAGGTGCAGCAGGGGATCGGCGAGTGCCTCGATGATGTGCTTGTCGGCCTCGATCTCGCCACCTTCGGTGATGAGGCGGATCTGCTTGCCCGTTCGCAGGGCGAGGTCGTTCACGAGACGCGGGATGCGAGCGAAGAGTTTGCCGATGGGCTGCACGCCTGCGCCCAGGAGCTGGCTGCGAAGCTCGCTGGCTGCGCGGTCGAGCGATACGGAGGCGGTGTGGAGCTCGCTCGCGTGTGACTTGCTGGCGAGGGGCTGCGAGAGCATGCGGCCCGCGAGCGAGGCGATGCGGTGCTTCTGGATCAGAAGCTCGGCGACGAGGTCCATCATTCCATCAAGGCGCTGCACCTCGACGCGGACTGTGGGCTCGGTGGATGTGTGCGCACCTGCGGCGGCGGTGAGGAGCGGGCTTGGCGTGAGTATTGAGGGAGCGAGCGTGGGTGGATGCTCGTCGAGGTGCTGGTTGGGAAGCGGGACTGAGACTTCGGCGTGAGGCTTGCCAGCTTCGCTCGGTGCGGGACCGGTGGTGGAGGTTGCACGATCGAGGGTGTGGATGGGAGGGCTGAATTCGGCGGTTTCTTTGCCCTTCGCTTCGAGTGAGTTGTGTGGTGGTGCGATCGAGCGCAGCAGGGTGGCGGGGAGATCGACGCCATCGATGATCGCGGCCGTGGCGGCATCGATGTTGGGCGGGAGGCGCGTCGGGGCGTCGAGTGCACTGCCGCTGAGGCATGCTTCGAGTCGGTCGGGCAGTTGGCCCATGGCGATGGCGCGGAGCTCGTTGTGCTTGAGGCCATCGCGGAGGTGTGCGACGGCCGCGACGATGAGGGTGAGGCGTTGGGAGATCTGGCTGTGGACGCTTGCTGGGAGTGATGGGGCGTGGGCTCCCGCGCGGCTGAGGAGGCGTGCGAGGCGGCCCAGGAGCGCGAAGTCGAAGAACTCGGCGATGCGCTCGAGCGCGACGCCGTGGCGGGCGAGCTCCTGCGCGGCGAGCGTCGCGGCCGGAGTGGTGAAGAGGCGCTGGGACGTGAGGGTCGCGAGGCAGGTGTGCAGGCTTGCGAGCGTCTCGTCCAGATCGGCGATGAGGAATCCCAGGAGCTCGGCCTTGCCCTCGCTGAGGACGAGGGGGCGTGTGACTTCGGGCGCGGGCTGCGAGGGTTGAGTGGACATCGCCAGCGCGGTTGTGGGCGCGGAAGGCTGCTCGCATTGGCTGACTGCGTTGAGTGCGGCGAGGAGTGCGGGTTCGGGCTGGTCGATGTCGGTCTCGCGCTCGAACTGGCGGAGCTGCGTGCGGAGGGAGTCAACGGCCGCGAGGAGGAGATCGCTTGTGGCCTGGTCGATGGTGGCGCGGCGGTCGCGCATGGTGTTGAGCGCGGTTTCGGTGGCGTGGGCGAGCGTGACGAACCCATCGAGAGAGAAGAAGCTGGCGTTGCCCTTGAGCGTGTGGATCGCGCGGAAGGCGCGGTTGAGGAGTTCAGTCTCGCTGGGGGCTGCGAGCAGGAGGGCGAGATCATCCTCGAACTGGCGCAGCAGATCACCCGACTCGGTCAGGAACTCAAGCACAATCTCCTGATCGAAGGCGTGCGCCACAGCGCGTGCTCCTGGGTGCTAGGCCGCGGCGGACGCTGGCGATTCGAAGACCTTGTTGAGGTCGAGAAGTGTGATGATGCGATCGTGCGGCGTGCCGATGCCTGTGACAAAGTCGGCGGGGATCGAGGAGGCGGCCAGCAGGGGCATTGGTGACACCTGCTCGGGCGGCAGGTGCATCACTTCGTGCACGCGGTCTGCGATGAACGCGACGAGTGTGCCGCTGGCTTCGGCGACGATGATGCGGCTGCGGTCCGACGGCGAGGCGCTTGCGAGGCCGAGCCTTCGGTGCATGTTCATGACGGGGATGAAGCGGCCGCGCAGGTTCAGGAGGCTCTCGGCACCGGAGGTGGTGGTGGGGAGGCGAGTGAGGTCCGGGACGCGGGTGATCTCGCGCACGCGGAAGATGTTGACGCCGAAGGTCTCGCTGGCGATGTCGAAGGCGACGATCTGGAGGGATGATGTCTGCGGGCGCGAGGGCGCGGGACCGACGGGTCCGGCGACAGAGCCTTGATTTGTGTGGTCCACGCGGTCCATGCACTACCACTCCGGCCGCGGCGTGCGGCTGATTCGAGTCGAAGGCGCTCGTTGGGTCTATCGACCTGCTGGCGAGGGCAGTTCAGCGGGTGTTCGGCGGAGGTGTGCTGGCAGGGGTGCTTCTCGGACTTGGGTGGGGTTGTGTGACGCGCTTCCGAGACTCTCGGTTCAAATGAAAAGGTGCGGGCCGAGTGGCCCGCACCTTTGTGGTTGT
This sequence comes from Phycisphaerales bacterium, assembly GCA_040399065.1. GTDB lineage: Bacteria > Planctomycetota > Phycisphaerae > Phycisphaerales > UBA1924 > JBBASU01. The sequence goes on from JBBASU010000035.1 coordinate 24,782, forward strand.
TATCTGCCGCGATGCGGCGTCTGGCTGTTTGTGTTACTTCGGTGCAGCCGGGGTAGTGGGGGCAGTGGCGGGTGCGGGCGTCATGGCGTCCTTGAGTCCGGGGACGCCTGCGGCACCGGCGGGGACTGTTGCGGTGCTGAGACGGACATCATCGCCGATGGGCTGGGCGCGGCCGCCGAGGTGTGGCGCGAGGAAGTTCTCGGTGATGGCGTTGAAGGCCATGTTGTTGACGGGGCGTGCGAAGCCGTGGCCCTCGTCGGGGAAGAGGACGTAGGTGACGGGGATCCCGCCGCCGGTCATGGCGGAGACGATCTGGTCGCTCTCGGCTTGCTTCACGCGCGGGTCGTTGGCGCCCTGGCCGATCAGGAGCGGGCGCGTGATGCGATCGACGAAGTTGAGGGGCGACTTGCTCTCGAGGAACTTGCGGCCTTCCTCGGTGGTGTGATCACCGACGCGGTCCTTGAACATCTGGACGGCGGGCGCCCAGTAGGGCGGGATGCTGTTGAGGAGCGTGACGATGTTGGAAGGTCCGACGATGGAGACGCCGCAGGCGAAGATGTCGGGCGTGAAGGTGAGGCCCGCGAGGGTTGCGTAACCGCCGTAGGAGCCGCCCATGATGGCGACCTTGTCCTTCTTGGCGACGCCGCTGGCGACGGCCCAGTCGACGGCGTCCAAGAGGTCGGTGTGCATCGCGCCGGCCCACTCCTTGTTGCCGGCGTTGACGAAGTCCTTTCCGAAGCCGGTGCTGCCGCGGAAGTTGACGGAGAGGACGGCGTAGCCGCGGTTGCTGAGCCACTGGTGGTAGGGGTTGAAGCCCCACGCGTCGCGGGCCCAGGGGCCGCCGTGAACGAGGAGCACCATCGGAACGGGTCCCGCGTCGGGCTTGGCGTCGTTGTTGGTGTCGGTGCCGGCGGGGAGCGTGAGGTAGCTGACGAGCTTCTTGCCGTCGCGTGCGGCGAGCTCCTTGGCGAACATGCGCGAGAGGGGCTGGCCCTCGAGCGCGGGGCGATTCGTGAAGAGGTACGTGGCCTTCTGGCTGGCGCGGTCCCAGCGGTGGATCTCGGTCGGGCCGTTGTCGCGGAAGAAGCCGACGAGCCAGGCCGTGTCGTCGTGCGTGCGCGAGAGGATCGCGAGCTCGGCATCTTCACCCTTGGCCGAAACAACCTTCTTGAGCGCATCAAGGTCAGGCTGGATCGAGGCATCGAGGACGGTCCACTCCTCGCGCAGGTACTCGAACGAGACGGCCTGCACGGCCTGCGTCGTGGGATGGACGATGAGGCCACCGACATCGGCCTGCGGGTTCTCGGCGATCATCTTCTGCTCGCCGCTGGCGAGGTCCTTGACGAAGAGCGCGCCGGTGTTGCGGCCTCGGCTGTCCATCAGGTAGACCTTCGTGCCCGTCTTGTCGAAGCCCATCAGCTGGGTCGTCATGGTGTCTTCCATGCCGACGCTCATCAGCGGCTTGGTCTCGCCGGTGGCGGTGTCGATCGTGAACGTGTCGGTGCCGCCGGCGGCGTTGAAGCTGCTGACGAATCGAACGCGGAAGTCGTCGTCGGTCGTGACCGAGGCCCACTTCTCGTTCTTGAAGACGAGCTCCTTCTCACCGGTCAGGATGTTGACCTTGTGGATGTCGTGGAACTGCGCGTCACGGTCGTTGAGGCCGACGAGGATGTGCTGCGGGAAGCGATCACTGACCTGCTGCACCTCGGCGCGGATGCCCTTGAGGGGCGTGAGGTCGGTGCGGGTGCCGGTGGCGACGTCGACGCTGTAGACACGGAAGTTCTCGTCGCCGCCCTCGTCCTGGAGGTAGAGGACGTGCTTGCTGGTGAAGGCCCAGAAGTACTGGCGGACGCCGCGCTTGGTGTCGCTGGTGATGGCGCGGGCCTTGGTGAAGTCGTTGGCCGGCGCGACCCAGACGTTCATGACGCCGTTGACGGGCGCGGTGAAGGAGATCATGGACCCATCGGGGGAAAGCTGCGGCGCGGCGCGCTCGGGGTTGCCGAAGAGGACGGCGCGCGGGATCAGCGGGACGTCGGCGGTGCCGTGAGCGACGGCAACGCCGCCGAGGGAGACGGCCACCGAGATTGCCACAAGACGGGCCGCGGCTCCAAGGGACGCCACATTCAGGGTGCGATTCGGAGCCAGATCATTCAACTTCATGGACTTCTTCCTTCTGCTCAAAGAGCGCAAGTGCACAGGGAACCGTAAGCCCTCGGGAAGTCTTGTACGCCGAGGGTGACGGATCGCTACAGGGATCACTACACGGATCGCGAGAGGGTGTTTCTGCCAAAGTGCGACATGGATTCAGGGGGGAAACGCTGTCTCTTCACGCGAGCGATTCGGCGGGCTCTTCGTGGCCGCCTCGGAGCTCGCCCGCGGCGAAGCGGTCGATGATCTCGTGGACGAGGTTGGCGTCCTTGACGTTGCGCATGGCTTCCTTGAAGGGCTTGATGCTCTCGAGCTTGCCGTTGCCGAGGTCGCGCTGGAGGCGCTTGGCGAACCAGGAGACGCGGCGGTTGATCTGGTAAATGGCGTAGCGGTCGTCGCGCTGGGTGCGCATCAGGTCGAAGAAGCGGCGGAGGGTGTCGAGCTTTTCGGTCTCGGTGGGCTCTGGCGGCAGTTCTTCGCCCGGGGCCAGCGGCGGGCCCGCGAGGCCGACCTTTCTGAGGTGCGCGAGGGTGTCGCGGAAGATCCAGGGTGTGGAGAGGGCGCCGCGGCCGATCATGACGCCGCTGCAGCCGGTGGCGCGCATCATGCGTTCGGCGTCGATGGGCTCGCGCACGTCGCCGTTGCCGATGATGGGGATGGCGCCGTTGACGGCGTCGACGACGCGGGCGATGCCGGGGAGCTGAACGACGCCGCCGAACTTCATCTCGGTGGTGCGGCCGTGGACGGTGACGGCGACGACGCCGACATCCGCGAGCATGCGGGCCAGGTGCGGCGAGCAGGCGGCGCCGGACTCATAGTCGGAGGTGTGCCAGCAGAGGCGGATTTTGCATGTTAAAGGCACGAAGCGTGCAGGGACTGGGGACTGGGGACTGGGCACTGGTGAGGAAGGAGGAGGGACTGGGGATTGGGGAGTGGGGACTGGGGGGGAGGAAGTCCTGTTGCCTTGGCGGCGTTGCCATTCTTCTTCGGAGATGGGGCACTTTTCGAGTTCTTTGGCGACTCTGGCTGCGAGGGCTACGGCTCTTTCGATGTTGGTGAGGAGGGCGCTGCCGCCGTCTTTCTTGGTGACTTTGTCGACAGGGCAGCCCATGTTGATGTCGACGACGGTGGCGCCGTGCTCGACGGCCCAGCGGGCGCCCTCGGCCATGATGTCGGGGTCGCTGCCGTAGAGCTGCATGCCGACGGGCTTGTCGAAGTCGTTGGTCTTGGCGAGGTCGAGGCTGGTGGCGGTGCCGCGGAGGAGGCCTTGCGGGGAGAGGAGATCGGTGCAGGCAAGACCGACGCCGCCCCACTCGCGGCAGATGGTGCGGAAGGCAAGGTCGCAGTAGCCGGCGATGGGGGCCAGGAGGAGGGGCGTGGCGAGCTGGACGGGGCCGAGGCGGAGCATGGAAGAGGATAGGGACTGGGGATTGGGGACTGGGAGCAGCGGAAGGCGAGTGCGGAAGCGAAGATTTTAACACGGAGGGCACGGAGGTTGGACACGGAGAGCCGCGGAGGAGTGCAGAACGTAGAGGAAGCGGGAGGGTGGGGGCTGGGTGGAGTTTGGGCCGCTGATGTTGGGGCACTTTGGCTTGGTGAACTGTCCGCGATGGAACCCGGCTCTGCTTTAGTGGTATTGTCCGGATCGGGATGGCGGCTGTGGCCGATGTCGCGGATGGAGGATCGGGCGATGAGTGAGGTGGTGTGCAGCGAGTGTGGTGTGGGGGCTGGCGAGGCGGCTCGGCCTCGGTGGCCGCTTTGGCTGAGGTGGCTGCCTTGGCTTGCGGTTGCGATGGTGTTTGTGGTGGCGGTGGGGTGGGGGGCGATGGGGGAGCGAACGACGCTGAAGATACCAGCGAATGAGCTCGTGATGCCTTTTGGCTTGACAGAGTGGTCATCGGAGCGCGTGCATCGGGCGAGCGTGGATCCGGACGAGGCGATCTTGCTGCGTGCGGAGGTGCTGGCGATTGCCGACCACTTCGGCAATCTGATCGAGCCTGGCGCGGCACTTCACTTTGGCTGGGATCAAGCTGAGTCCACGACGCCGTCCGCGCGACAGGCCTACGGGTGGCCTGCGAACTGGCTTGTAGTCCTGAGATCGAGCGGTGGAATGTTCTCCCTGAACGACTTCACTTGGCGAGATTCTCAGTTACTCGTCGTGAAGTCCAATCGGGGCTTTGTGTTCACTCCGCTTAGCCTTGCACCCATGCTGCTGATCTCGATTGCTGTGGCGTGGATCAGTGTCCGATGCGCGAGCCGCATGCTTTGGCTCCGGGAACGAACTGGGCGCCAGCGTTGCCCTGCGGTTGTCATGGCTGCTTCATTTGTCGTCACCATGGGTGTCCTGCTTGCGATTCCAGTTGATTCCATGTGGCGAAACAGTTGGCGTCCGCTCGTGTTTCCTTCCGCAAGCGCAAGCATCTCCGGAATGAACCTTGACTCGATCCGCGGGACGGAGGGGGATTCTGAGAGAGCACGGCGAATGATGGAGTTCGTCGTGCGAACGCTGCGACCTGCTGTGCC
>JBBASU010000036.1:0-10254 GCA_040399065.1 Phycisphaerales bacterium
GCGAGAAGAACGCAGAAGCCAGCCGCCTCGCCGCGGCCGCACTCGCCAGCGACACAATGGTCACCACGCTCGACCTTGCGGGCACGTTCCTCGAGTCCGACGGCACCCTCGCAAAGCCCATTATGCCCGACGCCCTCCACCTGAGCGAAGCCGGCTATCAGCGCTGGTCCGACGCCATGGAACCCAAGCTCCAGAGCCTTGCTAAGAAATCGGAGTGAGTTTCAAGCCGCCTTTGAATTGCAGAAGACCTAATCGCGAGCCGGTGGCTCGCGCCAGGTGTCCGGATGGGGAACCGACCCGCCTGCTGCATTAGCGGCTGACTCTGGAAGTGAACTCGAACCAAAGTCATCAACGCCGTCTACACAAGTCACTTCTAGAGCATGATCGCTAGACAGTCGCAGTCGACTGACCGGAGTGATGAGAGCGCGCCCGAGTGATTGCTCGGGAGTTCAGCTTCCGCGACGGCGGCGACGAAGTGTCAGCATCCCACCCAAGAACAGCGTTGCACCCGTGTGTGGAGCCGGCACAAAGGCGAGGTCAAATGAGAACTCACCTGCCCCCCTCCAAGACCGATCCCAAGGAAACACGTTCTGTCCATACGCCACGGCATACAGGCGATATGAGCCCGGGGCGAGCTCGCCACTCCAAGCGGCATTCTGCCATACCTGCAGCAGAGTTTCAGGGCCGCCCTTCAGGAACGAAAGTGGGTCAGCATTGAAGTACTCGGTCGTCTCCGCCGCATCGGTGATTCGCACGATCGAGTTTCCCGGTGGCCATGATTGGCCATTCATGGAGAACTGGATCTGCACGGGTTCGCCGACCACATCGAAGTGGACGGTCAATGCTGTCTCGCGTCTCTCGAAATCGGAGCCTGGATCTCCCGGATTGCCTGGATCGTAAATCTCGTAGAACCCGTTGAATCCACCACCCATGCCCGTGGGAGAGACATACGACGTGAACACACCCCCTCGCGGGGTGGATAGGGTCACCGATCCAAGCGCGTTGCTTGAGTCACCCTCACCCCAGTTTCCCTGTGGAGTCACGCGTTCCGCATCCAACGTGCTCAGCCGCGAGACGATCAGAACGTCCGCAAGCGCCGTCGAAGGGGCGAGGATAGCGAGTGACACAGTTAGCGAGAATCGGTTCATCTTGTGTCTCCTGTTGTTCCCCCAGCGAAAAGTGTAGTGCCCGACGGGTCGAAAACAAGACAAGAACATCCGTTAATGCGACATTGCTCAGTACCAAGCCTCATCGCTGGCGTCTGGAGCGCGCAGTTTGCTGAGAAGGTCGAAGCCCGGAATTTGCTTGGTTTCTGTTTGCATAGGTTGTCGCGCGTCCGGCCCAACTCCGTCGCGTGACCGAAGATCCCGATCCTGATGGCGGTCAGTCTACTAATGCCCAACACTTTACAAACAATGTTGTGGCTCTGTTCGGATTCTTCGGAACTCTCGCACCGCTCGCGCATATCACTCTCTGTGACCCGCGCCCACGCGGCCAAGGTCAGTGGAGTCTGAAGAGATGAAGTCCAAGCACACCGCTGGCGCAAGCCGCTCCATCACGCGCTCCACGACCCTCTGTCTCCTCGCCGGTCTCGCCGCGAGTGCCGCAGCCATCCAGCCCGCCTTCGCCCAGCCCGGCGTGACGCGCAACGCCGAAGCCAAATGGCCCTCGGCCGAGTCCCTCGCAACCCCGCCCGCCCCATCTTCTTCTTCCGAGCTCGACGCCCTCATCGAGCCCCTCGCCCTCTACCCCGATCGCATCATCACCGCCATCTTCCGCGCGAGCCAGAATCCGCTCGATGTCGTCCGAGCCGCCCGCTGGCTCAGCACCAACTCAGCACCCGGCACCCAACCCGCCCCCTCCTCCCAGCCTGATCCCTCCAGCCAACCCTGGTTCGCCTCCGTCGCTGACCTCATCAGCGAGCCCGCACTGATCGAGGCCATGGATGCCGACATCGACCGCACCCAGCGCATCGGCGAACTCGCGCGCACGCAGCCCGATCTCCTCTGGAGCGCCATTGACCGCCGCCGCGCTGCCTCTGGTCAGTCTCCCGCAGCTCAGGCCCCCGCGCCTCAGGCCTCGACCGCCCAACCCTCTGCCGCGCAAGCCTCCTCCGATCCACTCGCATCTTCCAAGCCTCCGAGCCTGCCCCTTCCCACAACCTACTCATTCCCAGAGCCCATCGCCGCCGAGCCCGCCTCAGTCGCGTCATTCAGCAACGATGCCGCCCTCGGACCCGACTTCGGATCCTCCAACGATATCTCCGCAGTGCTGCTCCCAAGCAGCATCGCCACGCCAGTCTGGGCCACGCCCGTCTTCGTCGCCCCCTTCGCGCCGCGCCGCTCCGTCTGGTTCGTCTCCGGCGTGAACCAACACAGGAACCAGCCCTGGTGCGGCTGGAATGATGCGTGGGCCTTCCGCTGGCGCAGCTTCTACTCGCAGCCCTCCTTCGCCCTCTCCGTCAGCATCGGCTCGGACCCATGGCGCTGGTCGCGCTGGGACTGCCGCCCCGTCTCCTCGTGGCACCGCTCCTCCGTCGTCATCGTTTCGCGCCCCAGCGGCCACTGGAACTCTGGCTGGAGCAGTGGTTGGAGCGGTGGTTGGAGCACATGGAACGACCCCTTCTGTGAGCCCGCCTGGGACTCGGGCTTCTCCCTCTCCGTCTCCTTCAACAACAGCAGCCGCAGCGGCTGGGGACATGGTTGGGGCCACGGTCGCGGACATGGCTGGGGCAACAGTTGGAACAACAGCTGGAACAACAAGCACCGATGGAACGGCTACGCCAGCAACAACTGGGACCATGGCGACGGTCAACACGACGACCACAGCGACTACTCCGGCGGCGGCGATCATGAGTACGACGGCCAGGGTCGTGGCGAGCGTCACCCCGGCCAGTGGGCAGGTGACAACCAATCCGAGCGCAACGGGCGCAGCGACTTCGTCGGTCCCACCCGCGGCACACGAGACGAGAACTCGCGCCCACAACAGCAAGCCTCCAACACCAACCGCGGCTGGCCCCTCCTCCGCGCCCCAGGACTCGCGGCCAACTCTGACTCCAACCAGCAGCCCAATCGCAACACCGCCCGCGGCTTCGAAGGCTCCACACGAGTCATGCCGCCGACCGAATCGCCAAATGACTCAGGCCAGCGCTCATCATCGCGCGCAGCCTCCCGAGTCGCATCATCATCCGCTTCTGAGTCGTCGCGCCCCGCCCCCGGCCTGATGCGCGTCGCCGAACGCGCCCGACGCACCGCCGAACCACTACCCGCAACCATCGCAACACCTCGCGCCCCTCAGGCCCAGCCCGCCCCGCGCGTCGTCATGACCCAGGCGACACCCAACGCCTCGAGGCCCATCCCCTCGATCCGCCCCTCCGACAACATCCGCCGCGGCGCCACCGGCACCGATCAGACTTCCCCCCCGCGCCGTGAGCAGCGTGCGGTTGCAACGCAACCCCGTATCGAGCCCCGTGACCAACCTCGCGCACAGCCACGTGTCGAAACAGGCCCCGCGCCGCGCCCCCAGCCCCGCGCTACGCAACCCGCTCGCAACACCCCGCGAGAAGCCGCGCCAGCACCGCGAAGCGCGTACCCCGTGGCCCGGGCCCCGCAGTCTCGCGCACCCGAGCCACCCCCGCAGGCCCGGTCCGAGTTCCCCCGCGCCGCCTCCCCCCAGCCCGCGCCCTCCGCACAGTCCCAGCCCGCCGCGCGAAAGCCCATCCCCTCCATCCGCCCACGCGACAACGTCCGCCGCGGCGTCAAGTAGCTCTCCATCCACCCCAGTCGACGCGGGCAATCGAGTCTTCTGGTTCGCGCTCGCGCTTCGGGTATCACAGCATCATGTCGTGCACATCTTCGAGGCCGAAGGCCTCCACGCTCGTAGCCGGGCGGTGGAGGAGCAAGCGAAGCGGCGACGACACCCCCGGAGAGCTGCCTCTTTCTTCTTCAGCAGCCCGACGGGCTGCTCGTGATGCGAGCCCATCTTCAAGTCCTGCCATCCTGAGCGGACTTGGACCTCACGACCCCTTTGCCTCAAGTCGCCCCATCCAACGCATCAAGCCAGCGCGCGGTATCGTGTCCGCTCTCATCCATCGCTCACTTCACCCTCCCAAGCACCGGAGCAGCACGATGACCACACCGATCCGCGGCCTGAACTCAGGCACTCCCACGCACGCCGATCTCTCCCGCCGCGCCTTCGTCCGCGCAGGACTCGCACTCGCCGCCGCCAGCGCGACTGCCGCCGCCGCAGCGCCCCGCCAGCCCGCCGCCCCCGCGACGCCCAGCCCCAACACCAAACGCACGCTCCGCAAAGCCGTCATGATCGGCATGATCGCCGGCCCCGGCGAGAAGCCCACCCTCGCCGACAAGTTCAAGCTCGCCCGCGACTGCGGCTTTGAGGGCCTCGAGATCGACTGGCCCGCACCGATCGAGCTCGATGCCCTCGCCGAAGCGCAGGACAAGTCCGGCCTCAAGATCCACGGTGTCGTCAACTCCGTCCACTGGAGCCTGCACCTCAACAGCCCCGACGCCAAGGTCCGCGCCGAGGCGATCAAGGCCCTCGAAAGCTGCGTCAACGCCGCGGCGACGCTCAAGGCCTCGAGCATCCTCCTCGTCCCAGGCGTCGTGAACGCGTCGATGTCCTACGCCGACTGCTACACCCTCTCGCAGCAGAGCATCCGCGAAGTCCTGCCGATGGCTCAGGCCAAGGGCATCACGATCGCCATCGAAAACGTCTGGAATGGCTTCCTCCTGAGCCCCATCGAAGCCGCCAAGTACGTCGACGACCTCGCCTCACCCGCCGCTGCCTTCCACTTCGACATCGGCAACATCATCAACTTCGGCTGGCCCGAGCACTGGATCGACACGCTCGGCGCCCGCATCGCCAAGCTCCACATCAAGGACTTCTCCCGCAAGAAGCGCGACAACGAGGGGCTCTGGAAGGGCTTCGACGTCGAGCTCGGCGAGGGGGACGCGGGCTGGGACCGCACCATGAAGGCCCTTGATCGCGTCGGCTACTCCACCGACCCGCGCGGCCTCTGGGCCACCGCCGAAGTCCGCGGCGGCAACGAAGAACGCCTCAAGCAGATCAGCACGCAGATGGACGCCTTGTTCGCGAAGGGGATGTGATCGTGCGTTCGGAGCGCCTCACGCCGCGGGCTGATCCAGCGCCACCGCCGCGTTGATGATCGCAAGATGGCTGTACACCTGCGCAATGTTGCCCAGCGCAATTCCATGCCGCGTGTCGTACTGCTCCGGAGCGATCCCCGTAGGACCAAGCAGCCCGACAAGCCCATCAAGCATCCGCCGCGCGTCCTCATGCCGCCCGATCAGATGCAGCGCCTCAGCAAGCCACCCCGCGCAGATCAGCATCCCGCCTTCGCCGCCCGGCAGCCCATCATGCTCGCGATACCGGCGCACGACCGGCCCTTCCACAAGGTGCCGCTCGACGGCCTCGACCGTTGCGACAAATCGCGGATCGGTCGGCGAAACAAGGCCCGAAAGCCCGATCCAGAGTGTCGCTGCATCGACATGGTCTGTCCCATACGCCGACGAAAAACACTTCGCCCGCTCGCTCCAGCCGCGCTCCAGAACATCCGCGCGGATCGCGTCGGCCAGCCGCTCCCACGCGGCGTCCGATCGCCCGAGCACATGCCGCTGCACCTGCACCGCGCGCGACGCCGTCATCCAGCACATCACCTTCGAGTGCACATGATGCCGCCGATCCGCGCGGATCTCCCAGATGCCATGGTCAGGCTCGATCCATCGCGCCTCCACGGCACGCACCATCGCGCTCACCAGTCGCAGATGGTCCGGCGAGATCGGCATCCCGCGCTCCGCGAGCAGCGCGACCAGATCCACGATGGGACCAAACACATCAAGCTGCACCTGCATCGCCGCGGCGTTGCTCAGCCGCACCGGCCGGCTCTGCCCATAGCCCGGCATGTGCCCAAGCTCCGCCTCGGGCGGCAACTCCTGCCCCGCAACCGTGTAGATCGGACGCAGCCGGTCCGGCGTTTCGCATCGATCCACAACGCCGAGCACCCAGTCGAGCAGCCGCATCGCGTGCCCGGTGTTTCCAACACGCACGAGCGCGGCCGCGCCCAGCGCCGCATCGCGTGGCCAGCAGAAGCGGTAATCCCAGTTGCGCACGCCGCCGAGATGTTCGGGCAGGCTCGTCGTCGCCGCAGCAACGATCGCGCCCGTCGGACCGTGGCACATCGACTTGATCACAAGCGATGAACGCCGCACCGTTTCGGCGTGCAGCGCCGGTACGCGAAGCGATCGGGCCCAGCCCGACCAGAATCGCCGCGTCTGCTCACGCCGCACAGCCTCGGAGAGAATGTTCGGCCCCGCATTCGCCGAGCCCCATCGCAGCTCAAGCGCGAGCGGCACATCGCGCAGCTCAATCTCAGCGTGCGCCGTCTGATGCGGACCGTCCTCCACAACAGTCCACACCACGCCGGGGCTTCGGAGCACGAGCGGATCCGGGCTACCGTCAATCTCAAGGCCATCCTCGATCACGCGAAGCCGGCTCACAGCACGCCCGAAGTCCAGCCGCGGCGCGAAGCGCACTCGCACACGTCCCGACCCCTCGATCACGCGGATCAGGTCCGTTCGACCGGCGCGCTGGTACGCGCGCCCACCGGTGCAATCGAGATAGTCGGTCACGCTGAAGCCGTTCCACGTCGTCACGAGCACCATCGTGTCAGGGTCGTACGCCTGCGTCGGCGCGGCACCTTCCGCCGCAGAACCGATGTCGAACGAGCCTGCGCTCGGGCCGCCGAGCAGCGAGCCGAAGATCGAGGGCGAATCAATCCGCGGCAGACACTGCCACACCACGCGTCCGAGAGGATCAACAACGACGGCGGTTCGCTGATCAGACAGGATCGACAGCCGTTCCAGCGGCACGAGCCGTCGTGACGCGAGCCACTGCGTCCGAAGCTCCAGAAGCCGCGTCAGCACCTCACGCACTTCTGCAACACTCTCGACGCGGGCCCGCGCCACGCTCGGGCCCATGCCGACCTTGATGCCGAGGTCCTGAGCGCCGAGCGAGCGGATCGCGTCCTCATCGGTCGTGTCGTCGCCGATGAAAACGACCGCGGTCGCGCCGACCATCTCACGCAGCCGCGCGAGCGCGGTCGCCTTGGTCGCTGGCGTAAAGCACACTTCAACCACCATGTCGCCATCGATCACGCGAGCGCCAGAGAGAGATGCTGCAATCTCGAGCGCCAGCTGCCGCGCCGTCCCCGCAAGCTCCGCGGGCACACGCCGATAGTGGAATGCAACGCCCGCGGGCTTGCGTTCTACGACAGCGCCGGACTTGATCCCAAGCCGCGATTCGGCCGAGCGCTCGAGTGCCTCCGCGACGCGCGCGAGATCATCATGATCAAACGGCGGCATCGGAAAGCCCGGAAACTCCGCGCCGTGGCTGCCCACGAGCCAGAGGTCGGGTGTGTCGCCGCAGAGACGCGACAGCTCATCGCGTTCCCGTCCAGAGATCACCGCGGCGTGGGAGTGATCGAGGCGCGCGATCGCGCCGATTGCATCGGCCGCCGAGGCGTCGGCCCGCGCCAACTCAGGCCGCGACACGATCGCCGCAAGCGTGCCATCAAAGTCGCTCGCGACGAGCAGCACGGGAGACGAAGCAAGATCCGTCAGACGCTGGAGAAGATCATCGTTCATTCGGCGAGCGCCTCGAGAAAGGTCTGGGCCCATTGGAAGACATCGTGCCTGCGCACCTGGCTGCGCAGGACGGCCATGCGCATGCGGCGGTCCTTCTCGCGCATGCGCAGGGCCTCGACCATGACGTTCTTGAGCGCGTCCACGTCGCGGGGGTTCACGAGCAACGCGCGGCGAAGCTCACGCGATGCGCCGGCAAACTCGCTCAGCACGAGCACGCCGCCGAGATCCTCGCGGCAGGCCACGTACTCCTTCGCGACCAGGTTCATCCCGTCGCGGAGCGGCGTGACGAGCATCACATCCGCCGCGAGGTAGTACGCCACGAGCTCTTCGCGATCCAGCGACCGCCGGAAGTAGTGCACCGCGACGCGACCCGGCTCAGAGAACGCGCCGTTGATCCGGCCCACGGCCTCCTCGACCTCGCTCCGCACTTCCGGATAGCCCGCCGCGTCCTCGCGGCTGGGAACGGCGATCTGCAGCAGCACCGCGTCGTCGACCGTGAGCCGCTTCTCGCGCAGCAGCTCCTCGAAGGCGCGCAGCCTGTTCGGAATCCCCTTCGTGTAGTCGAGCCGGTCAACGCCGAGCATGACGCGCCGGTTGCCCAGGCGCTCCTGGATGTCGCGGGCCTTACGCCGCACGCTTGGCAGCCGCGCGATGCGATCAAAGTCATCGGCGTCGATCGAGATCGGATTGGACCGCACATGCACGCGGCGCCCTTTCGACGTGAGCTCACGATCGGTGCCCTCGGCCTGATCGTCTCGACGGGCCGCACGCGAGAAGTTCTGCGCGTTCGCCTCGGTCTGAAAGGAGACAAGGTCCGCACCCAGCAGCCCGCGCAGGATCGCCGAGCGCCACGGCAGCCACGCGAAGAGTTCCTCGGGCGGGAAGGGAATATGCAGGAAGAATCCGATCTTGAGGTCGGGGCGCGCGTGGCGCAGCATTCCGGGAACCAGCTGCAGGTGGTAGTCGTGGATCCAGACGGTGGAGCCGCGTCGCGCGTGGCGAAGCACCGCCGCCGCGAAGCGCTGATTGACGTCGGTGTAGTGTGACCACCAGCTCCGATGGAACTGCGGCGTTCGGATCGCATCGTGATAGAGCGGCCAGAGCGTGCCGTTCGAAAATCCCTCGTAGTAGCCCGCGATCTGCGCCGACGAAAGTCCGACCATCGCGAGCGAGATGTCACCCAGTGTGGAGCCGCGGCTCGCGCGACCCGCGGTACCATCCCACCCGACCCACGTCCCGCCGCGCTCCGCAAGAACCGGCTCCATCGCGCTCACGAGCCCGCCTGGACTCTTGCGCCACACGAACGATTTGCGATCCCCCACGCGGTGCGCGGGGAGACGATTGGCAGCGATGATCAGTGGCGACTTTCTCGGCAAACATGCCTCCGTCCCGACCCTGAGGCCGTCATTGCGTCGTATGGGGCTGAATCGTTCGATCGTGGCGAAGTTCCGAAGGAACCCGCAGTGAATGCGTAAGAGTCTTGATCGGGAGACCGGCAACTTCGGGCAGTCCGCCTGCGCAGACACACCCTTGCCACCTCACGCGACTCGTTCTGGTACGCTCAACTCCCGATGTGGTTCACCATTTTCGGAAAGTTGTTTGGAAGAGGCCTGCCTGAGATGGGCTTACGAGATTCCTTTCAAGGTCACGGCGGACGCCATCAGCACATCGTCGCGTGCCTCGCGGCATGCGCGGGGCTCGCGATCGGCACACTTGCGCAGGCGCAGAACGCGGTCGCGACCGCGCCGCTCGGTGTCGAACCCGCGAGTACGCAGAGTCCCTCCCACGACGCACGCATGGCCTGGTGGCGTGAGGCGCGATTTGGTGTCTTCATCCACTGGGGTCTTTACGCGCTCCCCGCGGGCCAGTGGAATGGAAAGGCAGCGCCAAGCGTGGGCGAGTGGATCCAGCACACGGTGCCGATCGCGTCGCACGAGTACCAGGCGCTTGCGGCGAGGTTCAATCCGATCAGGTACGACGCCGATGCATGGGTCCGCGCGATCAAGGGCGCGGGCGCGCGGTACGTCGTCATCACGAGCAAGCACCATGACGGCTTCTGCATGTTCGACTCGGCCGCGACGCAGTACGACATCGTGGACGCAACGCCCTTTGGTGATCCCGCGCCACGTGATCCGCTGCGCGAGCTCGCCGATGCCTGCGAGCGGCACGGCGTCACGCTCTGCTTCTACTACTCGATCTGGGACTGGCACAACCCCGACTTCCGGCGCAGCGATTCCGGCCTTGATCGCGTGCCGATGTACATGGAGTACATGAAGATCCAGCTTCGCGAGCTCCTCACCAACTACGGCAACATCGGCGTCCTCTGGTTCGATGGTGAGTGGACGCCGGAGTGGACCGAGGAACGCGGGCGCGAGATTGAGGCCTTCGTCCGCTCGATCCAGCCCGACATCATCGTCAACAACCGACTCGGCAAGGCGAGGCAGGGCATGTCGGGCATCTCCGCGTACGAGGGCGTCGGCGATTTCGAAACACCCGAGCAGGAAGTGCCCGCGACCGGCCTGCCCGGCGTGGACTGGGAGATAATCTATGTCGATGACGATTCCCCGGACGG
>JBBASU010000036.1:10264-28924 GCA_040399065.1 Phycisphaerales bacterium
CGGCGTGGACTGGGAGAGCTGTCTCACGATGAACAACACATGGGGCTTCCGCAGCGACGACCATGATTGGAAGAGTGAGAAGGCCCTCCTCCACACGCTCGTCGACATCGCGAGCAAGGGTGGCAACCTGCTGCTGAACGTCGGCCCCACGGCGGAGGGCGAGATTCCCGTACCATCGCTCGAGCGCCTCGCGGCGATGGGCCGCTGGATGGACGTCAACGCCGAGTCCATCCGAGGCACCAGCGCATCGCCATTCCGAGCGCTGCGGTGGGGGCGTGTGACGACTCGAACCGATGCGAAGGGAACCACCCTCTTCCTGCACGTCTTCGCGTGGCCGAAGGCCGCCAGCACCGAGGCTTCGAGCACGCTCCTTCTGCCCGGGCTGCGCACCGGCGCGACGCGTGCGTCGCTGCTCGCCGACGCGGGCACCACGCTCGAAACCAGACAGACAGCCGATGGCCTTGAGGTCATCATCCCCGCGTCGCTCACGGCTCCGGATCCGGTCGTCAGCGTGATCAGGCTCGAGCTGGTTGGGCCGCCCGTCGTTGAGGAGCTTGCCATCGCCCCCACGCAGGATGGTCTCTTCCTGCTCGGGCCACTCGATGCGACAACCGCAGCGCACGGACCAAAGGTCGAAGAGCGCGGCGGCGGCATCAACCTCGGACTCTGGACGCACAAGCAGGCCGCTGCGGCGTGGACGATCCGCGTCGACAAGCCCGGCCGCTTCAAGGTCGAGCTGCTCACGTCCAGCCTCCGTGCCGGGCATCGCGCGGTGATTGAGGTGCAGGACCAGAAGCTGTTGGCGAACATCCCGCAGACGGACTCGTGGGACGCGTACGTCGTTTCCTCCCCCGGCGAGATCACATTCACGAAGCCTGGCAACCACACGCTGCGTGTCGCCGCCGATGGGCCCTTCGAGGTTGGCCTCATGAATCTGCGGCAGCTCAGGCTCATTCCGGTGCCGGGGTCTACCCCGTGACCTGAGCGGAGCGTTGCGGGCTGGCGAGCGGGCCCACGCAGCCTCAGGATCGAGTATTCTGAGACGTCGCCATCTTCGAGGAGTTGACCCATGGATCAGTCAAGCCACGCAAGCCACGCAAGCTACGCAGGCTACGCGCTGCCGTCCGTCGCGCCCGTCACTTCCCGCCGCCAGATTCTGCAGGCGACGGCCGCGCTCGCGGCGGCTGGCATGCTCGGCGGCTTTGCCCGACCCGCGCCAGCCTTCGGACCCACGCGCCGCGGCGCGACGCGGCTGCGCGTCGGCGTCATCGGCTGCGGCGGGCGCGGCAGCGGCGCCGCCTCCGACATCCTCCACGCCTCGCCCGATACCGAGATCTTCGCCGTCGCGGATGTCTTCCCCGATCGCGCCGCGTCGTGCGTGCGCAACCTCAAGGAGATCGGCGAGGAGATGGCCCCGCGCGTGACCGTCACGCCCGAGCGCACCTTCACGGGCTTCGACGCCTTCAAGGCGCTGCTCGCGACCGACTGCGACGTCGTGATCCTCGCGACTCCGCCCGGCTTCCGGCCCGCGCACTTCGCCGCGGCCATCGACGCCGGCAAGCACGTCTTCATGGAGAAGCCCGTCGCGGTTGATGCCACGGGCATCCGCAACGTCCTCGCCGCGGCAGCCAAGGCCAAGGAGAAGAAACTCTCCGTCGTGACGGGCACGCAGCGCCGCCACGAGGAGTGCTACCTCCGCGCGATGGAGCGCATCCAGAGCGGCGACATCGGAGACGTGGTGACTTCGACGGTCTACTGGAACCAGGGCTCGCTCTGGATGAACAAGCGCGAGCAGGCGTGGAGCGACATGGAGTGGCAGCTTCGCAACTGGCTCTACTTCACATGGCTCAGCGGCGACCACATCGTCGAGCAGCACGTCCACAACCTTGATGTCGCCCACTGGGCCATGGGCGCGCCGCCAGCACGCTGCGCGGGAATGGGCGGCAGGCAGGTGCGGACCGGCCCCGAGTACGGCCATGTCTTCGACCACTTCGCCGTGGAGTACGAGATGCCCGATGGGCGTTCGTTCACGAGCTATTGCCGCCAGATCGACGGGTGTGCGAACCGCGTCGAGGAAGTGATCCAAGGCTCGAAGGGGCGTGCGGTGCTGTCGTCGGGCCGGGCTCAGATCGAGGGCCCGAAGGCGTGGAAGTGGGAAGGCAAGCAGGAGAACCCGTACGTCACGGAGCACAAGGACTTCGTCGCGAGCATCACCGGCTCGGGCGCGTACCTCAATGAGGCCGAGCGCGTGGCGTTCTCCACGCTGATGGCGATCATGGGCCGCATGTCGGCGTACACGGGCAAGGCTGTCTCGTGGCAGCAGGCGATGGAGTCCAAGCTCGACCTCATGCCTGGTGCGCTCGAGATGGGCTCGATCGCGACGCCCGAGGTTGCAGTGCCGGGGAAGACCGCGCTGATCTGATGCACAGCGATCTGATCCGCAGAGATGGACTCGAGCCTCGGCTTTCGTGAGCAGGACAAGACCCGTTCGTGATGATGTGACTGAACTCGTGAGGAGATCCAACGTCGTGAATCGCAGAACCTTCATGGCCGCCGCGGCGGTGGGTGGAATCGCAACTGTGTCGTCCTCGCAGGCGGCCTCGCGCGTTGTGCAGGCGACCGCGGCTCAGCCCGACGCCACCCGCGCGGGCAAGTTCCGCCACTCCGTCTGTCGCTGGTGCTTCGGCGGCATGAGCCTGGAGGACCTCTGCAAGCTCGCGAGCACCATCGGGTACTCGTCGGTGGAGCTGCTGGGGCCGGATGAGTGGGACGTGCCTAAGCGCCACGGCATGACGTGCGCCGTCGCGACCAACGTCAAGTCGAACAGCATCGGCAAGGGCTTCAACCGCGTCGAGCATCACGACGCGATCATCGCCGAGCTCGAGGAGCGACTTCCCCTCGTCGCCGCCGCGGGCATCCCGCAACAAATCGTCTTCTCCGGCAATCGCGCGGGGCTGGGTGATCGCGAGGGACTGCGCAACTGCGCCGAGGGCCTCAAGCGCATCACGCCCCTCGCGGAGAAGCTCGGCGTCACGCTCGTGATGGAGCTCCTCAACAGCAGGGTTGATCACAAGGACTACATGTGCGACCGCACGCCATGGGGACTCGAGCTCGTGAAGCGCGTGGGCAGCCCGCGCTTCAAGCTCCTCTACGACATCTACCACATGCAGATCATGGAAGGCGACGTGATCCGGACGATCAGTGACAACATCGACGCCATCGCCCACTTCCACACCGCCGGCGTCCCCGGCCGCAACGAGCTTGATGATCGGCAGGAGCTCAACTATCGCGGCATCGCCGCGGCCCTCGCAAAGAGCGGCTTCACGGGCTTCCTTGGCCAGGAGTTCATGCCCACCGGCGATGCGGAGGCCGCGCTGCGGAATGCCTTTGAAATCTGCAACGTCTGACGCAACTCTCTCGCAAGAAAACGCCGCGAACGGTGCGCTGATGCACTTCGTTCGCGGCGTTGTGTTTCGTCCAGATGTCTCGCGGCCCACACAGCCAGCCGCCTCGCGGCCTCATGCCGCTCCGATCTACAGCGGGCAGACGCCCAGCACCACAAAGCTCGCCACCTGCTGCGCGTCCGTCAGGTCTGCGTTCTCATCACCATTCATGTCACCATCGAGCCAGCCCGCCTCGGGCGTGATGGAACCGACGAAGACCTGCGCCATGAGCTGCGCATCGGTGAGATCGATGTTCTCGTCCTGATTGAAGTCGTAGTTGGCGGGGCAGCCGGGAGGCACGCCGGGCCCGATCGTGCCATCAAGGTTGATGCGCTGGGCGTAGATATTGCCCGAGTCGCTGCGGTTGTCGCTCCAGACCGAGGCGATCCCGCCTCCGACGAGCGAAGCGGTGGGGAAGCGGCCCTTGCTGCTTGGAACATCCGAAACCGTCGTGAGCACATTCTCCCACGCGGGCAAGCCCGCGCCGTCAACGCGGATCGCAAGGACCGTGTCCTGCGTGGAGCCCGTGGGTGTGCTCTTGAAGACGCAGATGGCGCCGGCCTGGCCGGGCTCGACGGGCATGCCGCGCATGAAGTCCTCGATGACGGTGTCGAAGGGTGTGAGCTCGATGCCGCCATCGCCCCAGCCGCGGCCACCCTGCGGCGTGATCATCTGTGCGTAGAGGCCACGCGTGCCCTGGCTTGTCGTGCGCTCGCTCCAGAAGACGTAGATCTCGCCTGCGGGCCCGATGACGCCCGCGGTGGGGCCGACATGGAAGCGCGTCGTGTTGGTTGAGACGCCGACGCCGCCGAGCGCGAACTGCTGGCTGCCGTTGACGTCGACCTTCTGCACCCAGCTGTCAAAGCCCGACCCGCCCGCGCGGTTGTCGTGCCATGTCACGACTGCGCCGCCAGCGCCATCAGAGACGAGGTTCATGTAGTACGCGATCGGCACGGCCGAGGCGAAGAGCGTGATGGCACTGCCGGAGTTCCAGAGGCCTGCGCCGGTTGTGCTGTAGCGCTGGATCGTGGGGTGACGCGGGCTTGAGAAGGACCGCGTGTCCTTGAGATACGAGACGATCACGCTGCCGCCAACGCTCGGCACCATCTGGAAGAAGCCGGGCCCATCAGAAACGCCCGCACCGCCAACGCCCGAGCCCGCGATCAGCACGCCCGCGGCGTCGAGCAGAAGGTCGCCATCGGCGTTGAGCCGCTGCATGATGAGGCCGCGCGGCGGCGTGGTGCCCGAGTTGCTGCGCGACCAGACGGCGGTGAAGTTGCCATCGTCGGTCTGGCAGATGCGCGCATCGAACTCATCGACGGTGTTGCTGGTGAGCTGAACGCCATTGTCCCCCCACAGCATCGTGCCATCGAGCGCGATCCGATACGCGGAGATCTCGCGGTCCGTGCCGCCACGGATGTCGTTGAAGATCAGCAGCGCGTTGCCGCCACTGTCGGTGCGCAGGTCCCAGTCGCCAGCAGTGGAGGACTGAGAGTTGTTCTGGCTCACGAGGATCCCCTCGGGCGGGAACTGCTCCTCACCCGCCGCGTTCAACCGCTGGATTCGAACCTCGTAGTTGATCGGCGCGGGCACCGAGCTGAACCACGCGATCCAGCAGCCGCCATCCGGCGTCGCCGCGACCTTGCACAGATCCTGCCCACCCGGCGCGGTCGCGATCGGCGTGTTCGCCGATGGGTTCGTGGTCCACTGGGCGTTCGCACCGCTCGCGAGGCCGCAAACCAGCGCAAGAGCGAGCGACGCCCGAAGTACGCCACGAGTCGCAGGGCAGGAACGAATCTGCATGTCAAAGCTCCGAGAGTGGGGGAAGGAAGCAAAGCCGGCCCACGGACCGATCCGCGGCAGCACCGGCATCATCAGACACAATACCGCGAGTCTTCGAGAATGGTCCATGATTCTCGCAGAATCTAGCGGATTCCGTCCGGGGCACGCTTCGGCAAGGCACGCCCCGCCCTGCTTGAATCGCAGGCCGCGGGCCGACCTTTGTGGCTGCTCCATCGCGACGGTCCCGCACGCCACACCTCCGGTCCGGCAAACGCTGGTGATACACTTCAGCACGGGGTTCACGGTCCAGAAACCGCGCCCCTTCGGAGCTGACCCATGCCCCATTACACCAAGCTCGGCCTGATGCCCAAGAAGCGCCACGTGCAGTTCCGTCGCCCCGACGGGTGCCTCTACTCCGAGGAGGTCTTCGGGACCGAAGGCTTCTCGGGCCCTACGACGACGATGTACCACATCCATCCGCCGACGCAGGTCTACGGCTGGAAGCCCCTCTATTCGACCAAGGTCGAGTACGTCGAGCAGGACGTCATGCGCATGCGCCACGTCAAGAGCGCGCCACTGAAGCCCGAGGGCGACTTTGTCACAGGCCGCAAGGTCCTCTTCGGCAACGCCGACTGCGAGATGGCAGTCTGCAATCCCGCCGAGCAGATGGGCTACCACTTCAAGAATGGCCAGGGCGATGAGTGCCTCTTCATCCACTTCGGCTCGGGCGTCTGCCACACGATGATGGGCACGCTGAAGTTCGGGCCCAAGGACTACCTCGTCATTCCCAAGGGCGTGATCTACAAGGTGATCTGGGATGAACGGCCAGATGTGACGGCGGCGATGCCGGAGGCGCTGCGCAAGGCTCCCAATGCTGATCAGAGTCGGAAGTTGTTTGAGATGTTCTCAACACCTGGTGGCGTGACGGAAGACGAAGTCCGAGGCTCGATGAGACTGGTCGGTGGACCCAACGCGGGTCAGCCATACTCAGCTCAGAACTTCAAGGATTGCAAGAAGGAACAACTCGATCGTTTTGGCGTCGCCGTCTCAGAGGTTTCGCCCGGGAGGTGGGGCAACTTCTTGAGCACTTGGCGTCCAGCAGGAGCCCCTGCCAGCTGGACTCCCGAGTCGATGCCCTTGGGCAAGTTCCTGCTGATTGAGACGACCAACGGCAGCCACATCGGCCCGCCGCCGCGCTATGTGAGCAAGGCCACCGGCCAGTTCCTGGAGCACGCGCCCTACTGCGAGCGCGACCTGCGCCTCCCCGAGTTTCCGATGACGTGGGACGAGCGGGGCGACTTCCCGGTGCGCATCAAGGCCCGCGACCTGATCCATGAGTACGTCTACCACTACCACCCGCTCGACATCGTGGGGTGGGATGGCTGCTACTACCCGTTTGTCTTCAACGTGGACGACTTCAGCCCGATCACGGGCAAGCTCCACATGCCCCCGCCGATCCACCAGACATTCGAGGCGCACAACTTCGTCATCTGCTCCTTCTGTCCGCGCATGCTCGATTACCACCCGCAGTCGATCAAGGTGCCGTACAACCACAGCAACCTCGATAGTGATGAGGTGCTGTACTACGTCGAGGGCAACTTCGGCAGCAGGAAGGGGATTGAGGTCGGCTCCCTCACCGCCCACCCGCAGGGCATTCCGCACGGGCCGCACCCGGGCACGATCGAGGCCAGCCTCGCCGCGACCCACACCGGTGAGCTCGCTGTGATGTGCGACACATTCCGCCCCCTCTTCCCCACCAAGCTCGCGGCGATGGACCTCTCCCAGGGCGGCCTCGACGACGCCAAGTACCCCGCAAGCTGGCAGGGCGAGCACTTCCCCGGCCTCTCGACGGGCAAGATGCACCTCAACGGCGTGACCGTGCCGCAGGCCAGCGCGATTGCGTTCCCAAAGGAAGTCCACCCCGTCGAAGTCATCAAGGCAGGCGTCGCCCACACAACCATCCCCGCGCCGCTCAGCACCAACGGATCAGGCAACGGCAACGGTGCAGCAAAGGCAGCAACACCAACGAGCACGGCAAACGTCTGGGCGCCCTGATAGAGATGTGGTAAGGGCTAGTCACCACACATCGTTCATGCAAGGTGCTTGACGTCGAAGTAGCAGCGTTCCAGTCTCCTCCTAATGCCGCGTAGCGGCAAAGGTAAAGAGCCGGGGGCAGCCGCGAACGCGGAACCCCCGGTAGTAGATCGCCATACGTACCGCACCGCGAATGCGGTGCAGGTGAGACACGTCAAGCGCGTTGCGCGTCAACAGCCTTCCTCCACAAACCGGTGCGATTCGATACGCTTTTCGCACAGCGACGGCGCCATTTACCGCTCCTTTGACACGATGGAGGAGTACCGCCAGTGGTGCGAGCGCGAACTGCCAAGCTGGCTAGGGTTTGGGCGAGCGTAACCGACAAGAACTGCTTGCCTTTGTGGCAAAATTGCCCCGGGAGTCTTGCTGGGAGCATCTCGGCTGGCAACATTTTCACGTTCCCATCGCCGTCGCGTAGGCGGAGACAGTCAGCTGGCGATCCCGGCTGAGTTGCAGATGAGAGAACTGTGAACTGCCAGCCCTCCAAGGCTGCGGCAGAGGCCTTGCTCGGCGAACGCCGAGGGAGCGTCATGTCTAACTTTGCAAAGCAGGCGATCGAGATACGAGAGGGGGCGAAGGCCGTCCGGGTTGCTGGCGATGCGATTACCGACAGAATCGTTCGCTTTGAAGCGTGGCTAGCAGCCCTTCCTGGACGTGTCGAAGCCAAGACGGAATTGTGGAGTGACGAGACCAAACCGATCACTCGATACGTGGCCTTCTGGCGAAACGGCAAGGACTGGGTGCTTGTCCTCATCACGGAAGAGGACGACGGTCATCCGGTGGGTCCAGTGGTTAGAGACCGGGTGTTGCTTCGCGATGCGTCACTTGTCGAGAAGATGGCCGCGGTAGCAAAGTTCCCGGATCTTCTCGCGTCCATCGCGAACGCTCAGTCCACGCTGGCCCGGCGAGTCTTGGAGGCTGCGAAGGGCTTCGATGTCCTTGCCGCACAACTCGGTATCAAGGAGGGCAAGTGACATGGCACGCCCTCAACTTGACGTGGTGAATCGTCCCGTGGTTCGGGACTATGTGACAGTCTGCGCAGCGTCGTTGCTGCCCTTTGTGATCGTTGTTGATGCAGTCTCAAGCATCCCGCAGCACTCGTGGTTCCACTACGCTGGTGCTTCACTCGCGATGTGTTGGGCGATCGTCGCCTCTGGCCGTCGTGTCGGCGACCCCATGCTTTTCTACGGCAAGGCTTCCGCCACCGAACACGGCACCGAACTCGAAGGTACCGTCTCGACCGGCAAGTCCACGCCTGATCTGCGCCTGACCAAGGATGCCGATCGGTGACGCCGTCACGCCGAACCTCACCCTCCCCGCTCTACACTCCGCCCATGCCCTCCCCCACCTCCTCCCCCTCCGCCCCCCGCCCCCTCCTCCTCATCATCCGCGACGGCTGGGGCGCCAATCCCAATCCCTCCCACGAAGCCTTCGACGCCGTGAAGCAGGCCTCCCTCCGTGGCCTCACGCCCGTGGCCGATCGCCTCATGCGCGACTACCCCTGGACCCTCATCAAGACCAGCGGCGAAGACGTCGGTCTTCCCGATGGCACGATGGGCAACAGCGAGGTCGGCCACCAGAACATCGGTGCAGGCCGCATCGTGCCGCAGGAAAGCCTCGTCATGACCAAGGCCTGCGAGGCCGGCCTGCACACCAACGTCGCCATCAAGGCCGCCATCGAGCGATGCGTTGGGGCCAAAGGCGTCGGCTCGGCGAGTGGGCCCACCCGCAACCTCCACCTCATGGGCATTTCCTCCGATGCCGGTGTGCACGGCCTGCTCGAGCATCTCTACGCCATCGTCGTCGCCGCCAAGAAGCTCGGCCTCGCTCCGGACCAGATCTTCATCCACCTCTTCGGCGACGGCCGCGACTCCGGACCCTTCACCGGCAAGGGCTACGCCACGCAGATCCAGCAGCGCCTGAGCGAGATCGGCGCAGGCCGCGTCGTCACGATCGTGGGCCGCTACTACGCGATGGACCGCGACTACCGCTGGGAGCGCGTGAAGCTCGCCTTCGATGCACTCACCGGCCGCGCCTTCGTCAACGGCAACAACCTGATCCCGCGCTACGCCTCACTCGACGAAGCCATCCAGAACTACTACGACCACCCAACCGCACAGAACCTCACCGGCGATGAGTTCATCACGCCCCGCACCGTCGGCACCAGCGACGCCGACGTCGCCGCCTCCCGCATCAAGTCCGGCGACAGCGTCATCTTCTACAACTACCGGGGCGACCGCCCGCGCGAGCTCTCCGCGGCTTTCGTCTTCCCCGACGCAGAGTGGGCCAAGGTCAAGGCCAGCCCCGACTCCGGCCTCGCCGGCTTCGACCGCGGCACCAAACTCGATCTCTACTACGTCACCATGACCGACTACTGGGAGAAGTTGACGCCCCACGTGAGCGCCGTCGCCTTCCCGCGCCCGCCCCGCATGACCAACATCTCCGGCGAATGGCTCAGCACGCACGGACTTCGGCAGTTCCGCGATGCCGAAACCGAGAAGTACCCCCACGTCACCTTCTTCTTCAACGACTACCGCGACGCGGCGTTCCCCGGCGAGACCCGCGAGAATCCGCAGAGCCCAAAGGTCGCCACGTACGACATGAAGCCCGAGATGTCCGCCGAGCAGGTCTGCGCCGCCGCCGCGGCACGCCTGCACGCCCCCGACTGCGAGGACGTCCTCGTCATCAACTTCGCCAACGCCGACATGGTCGGCCACACCGGCAAGCTCGACGCCGCCATCGCCGCGTGCGCCGCAGTTGATCGCTGCGTCGGCACACTCATCGAAGCCACGCTCAAGAAGGGCGGCGCGCTCATCGTCACCGCCGACCACGGCAACGCCGAGCAGATGTTCGACCCCGCCACCGGCTCGCCCCACACCGCCCACACGGTGTACGACGTCCCGCTGATCGTGGTGGGGGAGGCCTTCAAGGGCCGCACACTTAGAGGTGATCAGAACGTCGCCAACTGGTTCAGCCCCGTCGCACGCCTGCAACGCGGCCGCCTCGCGGACATCATGCCCACCCTCTTCGCCATGGGAGGCATCCCAAAGCCCGCCGAGATGTCGGGCACCTCGCTGATCATATAATACATCGCACGCAGCGACGAATGTGTCGAAGCATCAATGTAACACATCTCTCCGACCCCATCTCACGGCCGCCGGTTGAACGCAGGCCGCGCACCCGCCAGCACGCCCACAGCCCCGAGGATGGGGTTGATCAGCGCCGCCCACAGCGGGGGCTGCGCCTTCATCATCGCTTCCATGTTCGAAACCTCCGGCCCGCGCACGCCCGGATCAGGCTTCGGCGCCACCACCTGCCTTGCGGCCATCAGCAAGCCCAGCACCAGCACGAGCACCGCGAGTGCCATGTGCGCCCGTCCACCCTTCGACAGCTTCGCGCACACAAACCCGCCCGCCGCCGCAGCCCCCAGCCCGACCACCACACTCACGACAATCCACAGCACCGAGATGTCGTACGTCCCAGGCCGAAACGCCCGATCCGCTCCCATCGCAAAGTACGCCGCCGTGAACGTCACGAAAACAATCGCAAACATCACGACGTACCCAACAATCACGGCCAGAACCTGCCTCAACATGCCATCCGCTCCGATCTCCCCCTTCAAAGCCGCCCCGGAACACCCCCCGACCACCCCAGTGCTTCCGCCAGTATGCCCACAATCCCAGCAACCAGCAAGCTTGAGGGGCATCAAACCCCAGTCAACTACATCCCCAAAGGCCCAACCGTCGAAGACAAGGGAACGGCCAACATTTCGAATCCGGCTTCGAACGCCGAACACCGCAGTCTGATTTTCGCTTTTCGCTTTCTCCCGTCCTCCCCTAGTGCCTCATGCCAAGTGCCTAGTGCCTCTCCGCATTTCGCTTTCTCCGCCCTAGTGCCCAGTCCCCAATCCCCAGTCCCTTCCGGAAATCACATGAAACTCGCCACACTCCTCCTCCTCTTCGTCGCCGCGGCCGTCATCGCAGGGCTCGCGGTCCTCGCCCTCGCCCAGCCCGCGGGTGGACCCAAGCTCGAAACACTCTTGCGCCAGAGTGAGGAAGCCGCCAAGAAGCAGCCCGCCACGCAGACCC
The DNA here is from genome assembly GCA_040399065.1 of Phycisphaerales bacterium. Lineage (GTDB taxonomy): Bacteria > Planctomycetota > Phycisphaerae > Phycisphaerales > UBA1924 > JBBASU01. The sequence continues at coordinate 21,672 of JBBASU010000036.1, forward strand.
CTGCTGCTCCAGCCACGCCCACCTCACCCTCCTCCCCCGACGCCAAGGAACCAAAAGCAGTGAAGACCGCGATCATCAGCCGCGCCGGCTACGACATCACGCCCCTCTCCAAAGAGACGATCACCGAGCTCGCCAGGAAGCTCTCACCCGAGGACGCCAAGGTCATCTTGAACGCTGGCACCGAGCCCGCCTTCTGCGGCAACCTCCTCGACAACAAGAAGGACGGCACGTACGCCTGCAAGCTCTGCGGCCTTCCCCTCTTCAGCAGCGAGCACAAGTTCAACAGCGGCACCGGCTGGCCCAGCTTCTTCGCACCCTACGCCACCGACCACATCAAGTACGTGAAGGACACCGCCTACGGCATGGTGCGCGTTGAGATCCTCTGCAACCGCTGCGACGGCCACCTCGGCCACGTCTTCGACGACGGCCCCAAGGACAAGACAGGCCTGCGCTACTGCCTCAACTCCGCAAGCATGGACTTCTTCGAGAAGGGCACGCCCCTCCCTCTCGCTCCAATCGCCACCAAGACCGCCTACTTCGCCGGCGGCTGCTTCTGGGGCATCGAGCACCGCTACCAGGAGACTCCCGGCGTTGTGAACGCAGTCTCCGGTTACATGGGCGGCACTGTCACCAAGCCCACCTACAAGCAAGTCTGCAACGAAGAGACCGGCCACGCCGAAGTCGTGAAGATCGAGTACAACCCCGCCCAGACCACCTACCGCCAGCTCCTCGAGCGCTTCTTCAAGCTCCACGATCCCACGCAGCTCAACCGCCAGGGCCCCGACGTCGGCAGCCAGTACCGCTCAGCAATCTTCGCAGTGGACCAGGCCCAGCTCGACGAGGCCAAGGCCTTCATCGCCGAGCAGGCCAGCAACCCACGCTTCAAGGGCCGTCCAATCGTGACCCTCGTCGAGTCAGCCGCTACCGAAGGCCCCGCAAAGTTCTGGATCGCCGAAGACTACCATCAGGACTACAACGAACGCACCGGCCACCAGTGCTACCTCCCGGAGTGATCGCGGGACATCCGCGCCCCGCGGCCCAAGTCCACAACACCTGGATGTACGCTGGAATCGAGTATGATTCGATACGAGCGTACGCATTCTCGGTCCACAAGCCTTCACGCCGCAATCTCCCAAGTGATTGGCACGCCGCGCCCCTTGTGTCATACTTAAGAGTGGGCCGCATGCCGCGGCCCGCTGTTGCTTGACTCGGAGCGCCCGACACATGCGTTGTTCTTCTCTCTCTATGCTTCTCGCTGCGACCGTGGCCACACTTTCCGGCGTTGGTGCCGCGCCCGCTCTCGCCGATGTCGTCTTCTCCGACACCGAATTCAGCGACTCCGTCTGGGTCCTTGAAACCGTGCAGCTCAACTCCGGCGGCACAGCCTCTGCGTCTCAGTCGCCCGGCACCGGCAATCCCGGCAACGCGCGGCGTGTCACGCTTTCGCCCAACTCCGGCGGCACCATCTGGGGCTTCAGCCGCTACGGCAACACACTCGCAACGCGCTACGTTCCCTCCACCGACGGCGCCATCGCTTCGATCGCCTTCACCTTCGACGCGCGTCTCGTCGATGGCTTCGGTCAGGGGCAGGCCGTTGCCATCTCGCTCAAGCAGGGCCAGATCACGTACGGCGCATCGTTCGACATCACCGGCTCGGGTGGCGCCTGGCAGACGTTCGCAAGTGCCAGCCTGAATGCCGCCGACTTCTCGAGGCTCGATGGCCAGTCCGGCACGCCGAACTTCTCCGCGAGCGGCGCACCGATCCGCTTCGGCATTGCCTCCGGCAACAGCTCCACCAGCGCCACCTACACGACCATCGCCGACTACGACAACTTCTCCGTCACGGTCCGGCAGGTCCCCACGCCCGCATCGGGTGCGCTGCTCGCCATCGGCGGGCTGGTTGCGATCCGCCGCCGTCGTTAGGACCGCGCTGACAACTTCCAGCGATTGCGTTGCTTTACACATGGCTTCGGGAGTATTCTCTGGGAATGCCAACCAGCTTCCCAAGCCCGCAGTCCAATCCCGGCGACTCCGAACCCAAGAGCGTTCTCGACCTCGCGGCCGAGACGGTGCGTGTTCCCGGTCAGGCGCCGCAGGCACCGGCCGAGTTCAAGGACTCGCCGATCTGGGCCGCGCTCGTGAGCGAGCCGCTCACCGGCGTCAGCATCATGTCCATCGAAGGACAAGTCCTCTGGATGAACGAGCAGTCCGCGCGCATCTGGCACGGCAAGTTCGCGCAGGCCTCCGAGTACGCTGGCCGTCCGATGCGCGAGCTCTTCCCGCAAGAGATTGTCGATGAGAACATCGCGCTACTGAAGCGCGTCGGCACCACGAAGCGTGCCATCCTGCTCCGGCGCATCTGGCGCGGCTGGCAGACGCTCGTCTGGATGCACCCCATCCCCGGCGAGGCCGCCGAGCATGGCGCTACCAACGTCGGCGCGATCCCGCCACGCATCCTCACGATCTCCCGCCGCGTCGGCGGTGATGCGCTCTCCGACGAGACGCTCTCGTCCAAGGTCGAGGTTGTCGAGGCCGACATCGCCGACCTCGGCCCGCTCGATGCGCTCAGCGAGCGCGAGCTCGAAGTCCTCGCGCTGCTTGGACAGGGCCTGAGCGTCAAGGAAATCGCCGCGCTCCTCTTCCGCAGCGCGAAGACGATCGAGAACCACCGCCAGTCCATCGGCCGCAAGCTCAAGCTCGATGATCGAGTCAAGCTCGCCGAGGTCGCACGCCGCGCGGGCCTGACAGTGCGCGACGCGGAGCGCACGCGGAGTTGATCTGAATTCGCCGCCGCTCTGTGGCGCGGCAGTGTTTCGGATTCAATCGGAAGTCGCGGTGCGCGGCCCGATCTCTACCAGTCCGTTGAACGTGGCACCCTTCTCTGCCGTGAGGCTGCGCGCTTTCAACTGTCCCGATGCGCGCGCTGATCGCGCGAGGTGTACGTGGCCGTCGCAGGTTGCGTTGGCGTCGACATGGCCGCGCACTTCGAGCAGCTCGCCTGCGTGCAGGCGTTTGGTGAGTGGCTTTGCTTTGGCCTCGATCGTGAGCCTGCCGACGGTCATGATCATCGCCGATGCAGACGCGCCGCGCACTTCGATGTCGTCGAGGTTGAGCGGGCGATAGCAGGTTGGGCACCTGGTGTTGCGTGCCGCGGCGGGGACTGTCAGCTCCTGCTGGCAGTGGTAGCAACGCACATCGCGCATTGGTACCTGCTTGGTCATGACATCCCCGGTGCGGCGTGGCTGCGAATCATCGCGCGGTCAAGGCGGGAGAAGCCACTCGCTTCTCCCGCGGCGATCCGTTCTGGCTTCTTACACCTCGTTTGATGCAGACTTCTGGCTTGTGCGGCCGGTGGTCTGGGCGACCCAGTCGCTGCGATTCGCGCTGGCCTCGCCGCTGATGGCGCCGCCGTTGGCTGCGGCCCAGTCGGGGAGGCGCACGCTGGTGCGCGAGGCGGGCTTGGACTCCAGCGTTGCTGGTGCGGCGGTCTGCGCGGCGCGGGTGTGCGACTCGGTGTTCATCGCGCTGTTCGTTGCGTTGTTGATGGCGTTGCCCGCCGACTTGCTCGACGCGGCGACGGCATCGGGTCCGACGGCGACCTTGCCGGCGAAGGTCGCGCCCTCGGCGACGACCATCGCGGCTGCGACGACCTCGCCCGTGACGCGGGCCGACGAGGTGAGCTGGAGGCGCTCGGTCGCGAGCACATCACCGTCGTACTGGCCCTCGATGAGGACGGTGGCGGCGCGAACGCTCGCTCTGGTCTGTGATTGGGGCGCGAACTTGAGCTCGCCCGGCCCTTCGGCGGTGATGGAGCCCTCGACGGTGCCTTGGATGAGCGCGCCGCCGGAGAGGGTCAGCTCCCCCTTGAATCGTGCACCCGCTCCGATGACAGTTTGGTTCGTCTGGTTGGTCTGGTTCTGCTCGGCCATGGTGAACTCCCGTGACCGGAGGAAAGTTCCGGCCTTTGAAGGCTATCGGATGACGAACGTCGCGGGCGTGAAAACAGCGGACAACCGACAGCGACACCCCCACGCACCGCGCGATCGCGGCGGGGGTGCTGCCGACCGACCACGCTTTGTGAATCGTCGTCGTTGAGCGTGTGCGATCGAGCCGTTGCTTGAAATCGCGCGGGATCTGCTCGCAGAACAGGGCTCCGCGCGGTATGGTGGAAGTCATGGACCAGATCGGGCAGAGCGAACGTGCTCGGGGCGGCGGCGGAGGGGAGCCTGCCGAGTCGGTCATTGCGCCGTGGATCGGCGGCATGGTGGATGGCGGCGCGATGATGCTGCTGGCTGCGATGTTGCCGGTGGTGACGGTGCTGTCGGTGGCTCCCGGGTGTGGCGCTGGCAAGCCCGCGGTGGCTGCGTTGCAGTCGCCGCAGACGCGGGCGAGCGAGTCCGCTTCGGAGTCGCGCGAGCAGATCCTCGCTGAGATTTCGACGCTGCTGATCGGCTCGTTCAGCAGTGCGGCGCACGCCGCGAGCGACCCTGAGTTCGTTGATATCCGTCTTGAGATGGTGCGGATCTGGGAGGGACGGAGCGATGTTCCGGCGGGCACGTGGATCTATGTCGAGCAAGCGCGTGCGGACATGCTCGCGAGGCCGTATCGGCAGCGCGTGTATCACGTTGTGGTGCGTGATGATGGACGCGTTGTGAGCACGGTGTATGAGATTTCCACGCCGCCGACGGAGCCGGGTGCGATTCCCGCCGAGAGCGCGGCGACTGTCTGGGCTGGTGCGTGGAGAAATCCCGAGCGGTTCAGCGCGTTGTCGCCTCGCGATCTTCAGACGCGCGAAGGATGCGAGATGATCCTGGTGCGGACTGCGCCGGGGCGGTTTGAGGGAGGGACGGATGGGCAGCGATGCGTGAGCACGCTGCGCGGGGCGAAGTATGCCACGAGCTCGGCCATCATTACGCCCGAGCTTCTTGAGACCTGGGACCGCGGCTTTGATATCGATGGAAACCAGGTGTGGGGCGCCGTCAAGGGCGGGTATCGGTTTGATCGTGTGCGGTAGCGTGGCGCGGAGTGGTGGTCTTTCACTGGAGCGACGAACATGAATCAGCGACTCGTGGTGGTGTGGTGCGTGATGGTGTTGGCGTGCGCGTGTCTGCTCTTTGCCACGGGGTGCGAGAGCAAGGTGAACCAGGACAACTGGGACAAGATCACGATGGGCATGACGCAGGGCGATGTCGAGGGGATCCTGGGGCCGGGCACCAAGCAGGAGATTCAGGGGACGAGCATCTCTGGAGCGGGAGTGGCGGGCGGGGCGGCACGAAACTCGCTGGACACGTACCTCTGGAAGATGGGGACGCGGGAGGTTTCGATCACGTTCAAGGATGGGAAGGTGATGGCGAAGAATCCGTAGGCGGTTGGGGGCGACGGTGGGTGCTCATCACTTCGGTCCGGGGGGCGGGACGATCGCGTCGGGGCGATCGGGTGACTTGGCGATGACGTCGCGGATGTAGATCTGGAAGTCGTCGTGCATGATCTTCATGCCAGGGTGGCTCATCATGCGTCGGAAAGACTCCTCGTCGCGCAGGAGCGTCATGCGGCGCGAGAGTGACTGGAAGTAATCCTCTCCGAGCTGTCCCATGCAGCGGCTGTACCACGCGATCTCGAAGACCGACATCTGCATCAGGTTGAAGAAGTACTGGCGGACTTCTTCGTCGGTGGTCAGGCCCTGCATGTCGTCCATGTAGACGCGGGCGAGGGCGGGGTCTTCAACGCGCATCTTCCTGAGCATCATCTGCAGCTCGACGAGCTTGGTGAAGTTCATCACCTGGTACGCGCGGCGCCAGTGGCGGAGCTGGAGCGCGGCGAAGGTGAGCGAGCCGATGATGGCGAGTGAGCCGATGCCCTGCAGGATCAGCTGCACGGCCTGGAGCGTCTCGATGGCGCTGAGTGTGACGGGGATCATGGGAAGTTCTGGGAGCTGCGGCATGGTGGCGTGTCTTTGGAGCGTGGGTGTCTGTTCAGTGTGGCGCTTCGAGTGGTGCGACGATTTGGGCGAGGCGTTGTGCAGGGGCTGGCGTGGTGATCCGGGTGCTCATGCGGCGCAGGCTTTGAGTTCGTTGGCGGCGTGGAGGGCTTGCTCGCGCGTGACATCGAGGTGCATGACGGCGCGGACGCGGCGGGGCGCGGTTGGGAGCATGAGGATGCCTCTGGCCTTGAGGTGAGTGCAAAGCTCTGCGGCGTCCAATGGTGCGGATTCGGGGAGGTCGAGGTAGACGATGTTGGTTTCGGGGCCGCGGGCGGCCTGGTCGGGGTGGAGGCGGAGCGGGGATCCGGGCGCGGCGGCGATGGAGGCGAATTGGCGCGCGTGCTCGTGGTCGCTGGCGAGGCGCTGGACGTGGTGGTCCATCGCGTGGATGGCCGCTGCGGCGAGGAGGCCGGATTGGCGCATCGCGCCGCCGAGCATCTTGCGGAAGCGGTGGGCGCGGTGGATGGTGCGAGCATCGCCGGCGATGATGGAGCCGACGGGCGCGCCGAGGCCCTTGCTGAAGCAGCAGCAGAGCGTGTCGAAGGGTGCGGCGAGGTCTTTCATTGAAACTCCGCTGGCGATGTGGGCGTTCCAGAGACGCGCGCCGTCGAGGTGGCAGCGCAGGCCGCGGGCGTGAGCGGCGGAAGTGACGCTCTCGACCTGACGCTGATCCCAGACGGCGCCGCCGCCACGGTTCTGTGTGTTCTCGATGATGATGAGGCGAGCGACGGCAAAGTGGGCATTGTCGGGCCTGATGGAGGATGTGACGTGTTCGGCGGCGAATGTGCCGCGGGGGCCGCGGAGGGGGCGGATCATGCAGCCGGAGATGGCGGCGGGGCCGCCGGTTTCGTAGTGGATGATGTGGCTGTCCTCGTGGCAGATGATCTCGTCGCCGGGCTCGGTCTGGCTGCGGATGGCGAGCTGGTTGGCCATGGTGCCACTGGGGACAAAGAGGCTTGACTCCTTGCCGACGAGCGCGGCGAATTTGTCTTGAAGGGCGAGGATGGTGGGATCGTCGCCGAGGACGTCGTCGCCCAAGGGCGCGGCCATCATCGCCTCGCGCATCGCAAAGGTGGGGCGGGTCACTGTGTCGCTGCGGAGGTCGATGGGAGTCTGCATGGGCGCAGCGTAGTGGTGTGGGGATTGGGTCGGGGGAGGGGGTGGGTGGGGTTGGGGGTGTTGGTGGGGTTGATGTTGGTGGGATTGGCGCTGGCGGGGCCTTCACCACCACTCTCGACGCCATTCGCTCCCCCAGGGGTCGGAGATGGTGGCA
>JBBASU010000037.1:0-28350 GCA_040399065.1 Phycisphaerales bacterium
TTGTACAGCGGCACTCAGGAATGCATGGCGAACGACGCGCTCGCCTGAGGCTTTGGAGTGAAAGGGCAGGAACTCCATGATTTCTGGGACTCGCCGCCAACTGCGGGCATGGGGCACGGCTCTTTCTCGCATGCCATATCACGTCGGAATAGCACTGCTTGTGATTGCGGGCGTGTTGGTCGCGGCGAGCGCAGATTTCTCGAAGGACTGGGACTTTGGTACTCCTCGGTCGAGCCCTGGGCGGGACAGCTTTAAGTACCTTGCGCTCATTGGTGGTCTGGTTTGGCTACTGCTTATTCCAGGCACAGCTCTAACTCTGACGCGGAGTGCATGGTGGGGAGTTGCAGCAATCATCGCCGGGTTCGCGGCCTGGCTGCTGATCTCTGAGCTCTTCAGCCCTATCCCGGCGTCAAGCTGGCTCAAGCGCGGATTCTGGCTCGCGGCGTCACTGTTGGTGGTCTGCTCTCCGGTCTTTTGGGGCGATCGTCGGGACGCGGATGCCGGCTGAGAAGGCGCTCTTGGTGAACGTTTCAGGCGTGGTGATCCAAACGAATCTACGCTGTCCGTCCGTACTCGAAGACGCAAGGATCTGCCTCGAAGCTCGCAAGTGGGGAGCACCGTGATGGACTATGTGCCCTGGATCACGCCCGGCGTCACGCCGTTTCATGTGCACGACTTCGCCGACTTCACATACGAGCAAGCGGTCGAGTTCACCGCCGAACTGGTCCGGCGCATCCCCGAGCGGCGGGAACAGCTGGAGATCCTGGTGCGGTCAACGCCGGGATACTCAAGCTGGGTCGCGGACTACTCGACAGCCTCGCTGGAGCCGCTCGGGGCATGGGCGAAGGACCACCTCCCGATCAGGCCGCCGACACCAGACGATAAGCCAATGGGCTCGATCAGCCCGGAGTGTCCGGTGCCACGCGAGATGATCCACTTTCCCACGCCAAAGTACATCGTGACCGACCTCGGTTGGTCGGTGCTCGCCGACATCGGGATCCACGTTTCGGAACTCCTGCGGCGGAGTGATCCGTGCTGGACATGGACAACGTGCCGCGACGCGGGAAAGAGCTACATGGCAACCGATCATCACGCCCCGTCTGTGTCGTGGCTAGGGAGGAAGAAGGGCGGATGGTTCTGCCCGTTCTTTACAGGCCAGAACTGTGTGCGACGAATCCTGGACGGTAGCGACCCAACAAACGAACTTCGGTTATTTCTTGAGCACTGGATTTCAAAGGCGCCAGATCTTCGGGAGAGATTCGGGTCGACTCCAGTGAGCCCACCGGGCACAAGAAAGCCGCGGCGTCGAAAGAGCTGAAGGGCTGTCACGCCTGGTCCCTTCGCGCACACACTGATCCACAACCGCATCAACACCGTGCGCATCAACCCCAGTTGACACGCGCACGCCGCGGCGTTACACCAACGTGTCAGGGCGACGGGCCCAGCGGTGCTGAACGCTCGACGTCCTCTCCGGGCCGCGGCTGGTGGGGTCGGTCTTGGGAGTTGCTGTGGGAGTCTGCTTCATGAAGATGTGCATTGCTCGACTTGCGGTTGTCTGCCTGCTTGGCGTCTGCTCGCTGGCCCGGGCCCAGCAGCCCGCGGCCCTCGCCCAGCCACCCGCCGACTCCATCTACTTCGGCGGGCGCATCATCACGATGCTCGATGCCTCGCTGGACAATTCGAAGCCCTTCACGCAGGCCGTCGCCGTCAAAGGCGGCCGCATCGTCGGCGTGGGGCAAATGGACGAAGTTGCCAAGTTCAAGGGGCCCGAGACCAGCACCATCGACCTCGGCGGCAAGGTCATGCTGCCCGGATTCATCGACGGCCACGGCCACGTCTTCACGACGGGCATTCAGGCCGCGTCGGCGAACATCCTCCCCGCGCCCGATGGCGATGGCAACACGATCGCGAAGATCCAGGAGATCCTGCGCGAGTATGCCAAGACCGAGCCGTCCAAGAAGTTCAACATGATCATGGGCTTTGGCTATGACGACGCCCAGATCGCCGAGAAGCGCCACCCCACGCGCCAGGACCTCGACGAAGTAAGCAAGGACATCCCGATCCTGCTCATCCATCAGTCGTGCCACCTCGGTGCCATGAACACCAAGGCCCTCGAGCTCGCCGGGATCACCGCAGACTCAAAGGACCCGCAAGGCGGCGTCATCCGCCGCGAGGCCGATGGCAAGACGCCCAGCGGCGTGCTCGAAGAGACCGCGTTCATGCTCGGCGCGATGAAGATCTTCCCAAAGCTCAACGCCGAGCAGTTCGCGCAGCTCGCGGTCATGGGCCAGGAGATGTACGTGCGCCACGGCTTCACGACGGCTCAGGAGGGCCGCGCCACAGGCCCGGCCCACGGAAGCTTCGTCGCGCTCGCCGAGGCAGGCAAGATGAAGATCGATGTCGTCGCGTACATGGACATGATCTTCACCGATGAGCCGCCCGAGATGAGCACGCCCTGGCACTCAAGGACGTACAACAACCGCTACCGCGTCGGCGGCGTCAAACTCAACCTCGACGGCTCGATCCAGGGCAAGACCGGCTACCTCACCACGCCATACAAGGTCCCGCCGCCGGGCGCCGCGACCAACTACCGCGGCTACGAAACGCTGCCGGACAAGGTGATCTCTGAGAAGGTGACGAAGGCGTACGCGCGCGGCTGGCAGGTCCTCGCCCACTGCAACGGCGACGCGGCGATTGATCAGTACATCTCCGCGGTGCGCGACGCGACCGCCGCGCACGGTGGCGGCGACCGGCGCAGCGTCGTGATCCACGCGCAGGCCGCGCGCCTCGACCAGCTCGACTCGATGAAGGCCCTCGGCATCATGCCCTCGTTCTTCGGCATGCACTGCTTCTACTGGGGCGATTGGCACCGCGACGAGACGCTGGGCGCCGTGCGGGCGGAGATGATCTCACCCGCACAGTCCGCACTCCGCCGCGGCATGATCTTCACGCAGCACCACGACTCCCCAGTCGCGCAGCCCAGCGCCATCCGCGTGCTCTCGTCGGTCGTGACACGCCGCACGCGCAGCGGCGACATCCTCGGCGCCGACGAACGCATCAGCGTCAAGGACGCGCTCAGGAGCCTCACGATCTGGGGCGCCTATCAGCACTTCGAAGAAAAGGAAAAGGGCACGATCGAGGTCGGCAAGGTCGCAGACTTCGTGGTCCTCTCCGCCGACCCGCTCACGATGGACATCGAGGACCTCGACGAGCTGACCGTCATCGAAACAATCAAGGCAGGCCAGAGCATCTATAAGGCAGGGCCCACACCAACCAAAGTCGGCACACACACGCCCGCAACGCTCCCAAAGCTGACCGGGGTGCGCTGGGACCGCCCCGCCGCGGGCGAAACCAGCCGCCCACCCCGCCGCGGGATCTACGCCTTCGCCAAGCTGCCGAGCGCGTGCGGCTGCAACGGCTGCACGCTGGGACATCTGATTGAGATGGGACAGCGCGAGGTGGGGGCGGTGGGGGAGAGGGAGTAGAGTGAGGTGGTGGGGTGGGTGGCCTCAGTATTGTGCTGGGGGCGAGGTAGTACGAGCGATTTGAATCCGTATAGCCTCCACAGGTTCATTCGGTACGATCTGGCTCAGAAGATGGCATCGTCGTGAGAATGGTCGCGTGACGGGCACGCACCGTGACACTGTGCGGCTCGCTTTAGAGAAACACCGATGACAGTCGATCCTGCATACCACTGCAAACGACTCATCGCTGGAGTCCAATTGCTCGCAGCCGAGCCCGCTGAGCAGTTGGCTAGTCTCGAATTGCCGAGTGATCCTACGTTCGACATCATGGATGCCGTCGACTCCCCTTACTCGATGCTTGTTGAATCGGGTACTCTCGTCTGCTTGGGCCTTTCGGAGTCTGCTCGACGTGATCTCGCTTCCATCGTGAGTGGTGCGATCGAGGCCGCTCGCGAGTCCGAGCGCAGCGACGAGCCTTACGCGAAGGTACTGCTTTCGACCGGACCGTGGGCACACGTGAGGAAGCAGGCCCGCGAGTGGCTGGCACAGTACGGCGCGATGCTCCAGTACGTAGCCGACGACTTGAGCAATGAGTAGGCAGGGCCGCAACTGTGCACGCTCGCATCGGTTGGTGCTCTTGCACAAAGGGAAACGGACACGTGCACTGTTCATGCAGGCGGATCCGAACGCATCTGCACGAGCGCAGTGGTGGCCTTCAATGTGCCTGAGTGCGTACCCGGATGGACGACGATGCCAAAGCTCCTCGATGACGTCCTGCTGCTCGAAGACTGCCTCGGTGATCCCTTGCAGCAACAGAGTCTTGCCCCAATCAATGTGCCGCGCGGAAGTCGCGGCGTGCTCGTGCACCAGAATGAGGCCTACCCATCCATCTGGACGATCGAGTGTGCGGTGAGCGGTGTGGGCGGTCCGGTCTTGGTCGAGGTGAGTGATGACAAGTTCACAGTCTGTGCTAACCACGATGGTGCCGAGAGAAGGCCCTGACGCTCTTTCGTCGCCGGCGCGTGAGCGGGAATGGTGCCGATCGATGCCGTGGGGCTCTTCGACTGCGTGCTGAGCCGGCCCACCGTCCAAACCATCCACCCCCACGCCGCCCGGGTATACTTCGCCCGATGCTCGCCATTGCCTAACAGCACGTCGTTTCGCTCGCACTCAGTCTCTGAGCCGCCGCGCATTGCCTGCGCGCTCCGCGAGTCGTTGCTGTTGGCACCTTCATTCGCAAGCAAGTCTTTGGGCGAGCTCCTGAGCAGATTCAGCGGCTCGCCTGTGCGGGTCTTCATCCAATGTCAAAGTCTGATCACCTCCGCCGACACGAGTCGGATGGCTTTACGTGCATCAACTGCAAGCTCCAGGTCGCCGGTGAGGCGTGGGGCACCAAGCATCGCAACCACTGCCCGGCATGCCTTCACAGCAGGCACGTCGACGAGACGCCCGGCGACCGCGCCAGTCCGTGCAAAGGCGTGATGGAACCCATCGGCATCGAAGTGTGCGCAGGCTCACGCGACGGCGAGTGGGCGATCATCCACCGCTGCCGCGCCTGCAACCAGCTCCGCACCAACCGAATCGCAGGCGACGACGCCGAGCGGGCGCTGCTGGCCCTCGCGCTGCGGCCCATCGCGAATCCGGCGTTCCCGATCGACAGTTTTCGGTAGCGACGGGGTGGTTGGGAGCGAAAGACAACGGCTCACCCTTGAACGCGCGGTGCGGCGAGGGCGCGCTCGCATCGACTCACCGCGCCAACCCATGCGAGTGCTGCACCCCCAGCGTCACATACACCTCTCGCGTCGCGCCCGACCTGTTCAGCTTGTAGAAGTGAACACCGACGCGCCGCACAGCTTCGTCGCGGATGTTGGGTCGCTCTGAACGCACCGAGTGTTGATCATTGAGGGGAGGCGGTGTGAGGATCTGAGAACCGAGAGTCTGGGATCGGCACTGTGCTCTTCGATGTGTTGTGGTACCATCGCCTTTGTGCTACCGCGCCGCGCTGCGATTCACGTGAGCAAGTGGTGCGGCCCGATCGTCGCGGTGGGCCTTGCCATCGCGTGGTGGGTCGGCGGCACTACATGGTTCATTTACGTGGGCCCTGGCGACTGGACGACAGTCGCCGCAGGAGGGATCGTCGCTGTCACGTACGAGCCCGGGTCGATCGCGCAGACAGAGCAACTTACTGGCGTGCCCGTTCCGAAGGGCCTGCGATCCATCCCGGCGCCGGGCGCGAGAATGTGGTGGTTCTTCTTGGAGTGGGCTCCAAGTCGCAAGAGCCTTGGGCTGCCACTCTGGTTTCCGATCGTCATCATGCTGGGCCTTACCGCGCTGGCGTGGCGGATCGATCTCGCAGCACGGCGTAGAGCCCGCATCGGCTGCTGCCCCAAGTGCAGTTACAACCTGGCGGGGCTTCCGTCGGCAAGTCCTTGCCCGGAGTGCGGTGCGAGTGGGAGCGTCGCGAACATGTGACGGAGGTTGACGGAGGATGACCATGTCTCACGACGAGATCAAACGCGTGCTGCGGTGGATTCGTGCGGATGCCATAGCGCGAAAGCTCTCTGGCTACTCCACGATGGCTCCGCTCCCGATCGAGTCGAGAGCGCTCGCGTTCGACTCGCTCTCGGTGAAGGCTCCGCCCGAGCTGGTTGAGTTCTATGCCGCGTGCGATGGCATCTGGTTCAATAGCTTCCAGATCAAGAGCGCGTGCGAGCTGCATGAGGAAGTGGATCTCGGCTGGATCTCGATTCGCGACCACGGGAATGGAGGCGTCGACTGCATCCGGGCCGACGATGGACCAGACTACGGGACCATCTGGATGTGCGCTCATGATCCCGACAGGAAGGTGCTCATCGCGCCCTCGCTCGCAACGTGGTTGGCCATGATCTACCTTGAGTTCAGGGATCGCGGAAGCGTGGGGGACGACAGCGGAGCAGGTGTCTACCTCGACGCGCCGTAGCCACTGGGATTCAGTCTCGACGTCAAGCCGCGGCAAGGCCGAGGCGACGGAGATTGGTTTGTGGCTGATTGCAAGAGCCGGTTCGGGCTCGACGCAAGCCCCGCTCATCGCGCCATGCCCCTACCGCGCCAACCCATGCGAGTCCTGCACGCCCAGCGTCGCATACACCTCGCGCGTCGCCCCGGACCTGTTCAGCGTGTAGAAGTGAACGCCCGCAACATCGTGTTCGAGGAGGTCTCGGGCCTGCTCGGTGGCCCAGTGCACGCCCACGCGCCGCACCGCCTCGTCGCTGCCGCCGGTTCGGTTGAGCATGCGCATCAGCGGCGCCGGGAAGCGTGCGCCCAGCGCGAGCTCGGCCATGCGCTTCATGCCGGGCAGGCTCGTGACGGGCATAATGCCCGCGATGATCGGCACACGGATGCCCGCCAGCTCGCAGCGCGCCTTGAAGTCATAGAAGTCGCGGTTCTCAAAGAAGAGCTGCGTGATGATCGCATCCGCGCCCTCATCCACCTTGGCCTTGAGCCGGTCCAGCTCCAGCAATCGATTCGGCGTCTCAGGATGCCCCTCAGGAAATCCAGCGACCGTGATGCCGAAGCCGCGCGGATCAGGATGCCCCTTGAAGCCCTTGATGAATCGCACCAGATCCGCGGCGTACGTGAAGTCCTTCCACGGTGAGCCATCCTGCCAGTCCCGCGGCACATCGCCCCGCAGCGCCATGATGTTGCTCACGCCCGCCGCGGCGTAGCGCTCAAGGATCGTCGTGATCTCCGCACGCGTGTGCCCGACGCACGTCAGGTGCGGCACTGGATCAAGCTCCGTCGTCGAACGCAGCTTGAGAACGAGGTCGTGCGTCATCTCCCGCGTCGAGCCGCCCGCCCCGTACGTCGCTGACACAAACGCAGGCTTGAGGGACGCAAGCTGCTGGATCTCAGCAAACAGGTCCGCCGCGGCCTTCTCCGTCTTGGGCGGAAAGAACTCGAAGGAGAAGGTCGGCGTGCGTTGGAGGATGTCGCGGATGTGCATGTTCTCGGACCCGGGGCAGTGACGCGGCTTGTTCTATTGGAAGTGGGAGGGACCGCGACGCGTTGGCACCATTCTAGCCGTTCATCCGGCTAAACGGATAGATCCAATCAGAAGTAGAACAAAAAGCTCAGAGTGAGTCGGTCCTAGGCTGGCTTCGGTCGCACCGCCTCAAATCCGCGGACTACATAAGGAACGCCGCTGGCAACGGTCGCGGCGACCGTCGCCCAGACCGCGATGTCGATGGTCCATCGCCCCCACGTGCCCCGGCCTGTGGTCGTAACTCCAAGAATGACAAGGATGAACGGGATCACGCAGGCCTGAAGGATCATCTTGGCCTTCCCGGACCACGTCGCCGAAAAGTCCTTCCCCTCTGCCTCCAGCACCGCGCGGATCGACGTCACCAGCAGCTCGCGGCCAAGGATCAGCACGACCATCCACGGGAAGACGCCCGAGACCTGAAGGTCCCGATGCGCTGGCACATCCACCGCGAACTTCGGGCCCGCAAGCATGACAAACGCGCCGACCACGAGCACCTTGTCAGCGAAAGGATCCATCACGCGCCCAAAGACACTCACTACTTTCCACCTTCGTGCGAGGGGGCCATCAACCGCGTCGGTGATCGCCGCGAGGATGAAGAGGAGTGCCGCGACAAGATAAGGCCACACCGGCTCACGCGGCGAGACGAAGAGATCCGCCGCGGGATAGGTCCACACCGACAGCAGCGTAAAGAAGGCCACGGCAATCACAAGCCGCAGCACCGTCAGCGCATTGGGGATCCATCGTCGCGCCGAGCCCGCGTTCTCCGCGGGCGTGGCGACGGGAGGGGCTTGGGTTGGGAGTACATCGGGCGTCACGCGCGGGGAGCGTATCGCGCGAAAGTGCTGGAAACCGCATGATGCCAGAGTTGGAGGCCAGATCGGTCTTGCCCGCTAGCGCCCTGTCGTGCCTTGCCACGCCCTCTCACGCCCTGTCCTGCCCTGTCATGCCCCGTCACGCCAATCGGGGATTGTCCGGGCCGACCTGTGGGTTGGTTGAAGCAAGCGCGTGAACGCTCTATCCTCTGCCCTTCCTGGGGAGGCGGCGTGGGCCGCCGACCATGGCGAAGTGTTCTGGTGTCGAGCGTGCCTACGCCCGCACCGGTTGGTCTAGCGAGAGGATGCATTGCTCCACGTCATCGCTCCCGCCATCCTGTTCACGCTGCTCGTATCGGGCGGAGTCGGCGTTGCGCTGGCCCTGCCTCGCGCCGGTCGCATGCCGCAGGTCGTCGGCGCCGCGACGGCCGGACTCGCCGGTGGATTGCTGATCCTCGCGATGTCGATCCGCGCGGGTGCCGATGCCCCCAATGTCTACTTCTACATCTTCTCCGCAATTGCGCTCGGTGCGGCCCTTCGCGTCATCACGCACGACCGGCCGGTGTATGCCGCACTCTACTTCGTGCTGACGGTGATCGCGACCTCCGGCCTCTTCCTGATCCTCTCGGCCGAGTTCATGGCCTTCGCCATGATCATCGTCTACGCCGGCGCGATCCTCATCACGTACCTCTTCGTCATCATGCTCGCCACGCAGGCACCCGAAGAGGAAGACGTTGAGGTCCTCGCCGACTACGACACCACCGCCCGCGAGCCCATCGCCGCGACCGTCGCCGGCTTCCTGCTCCTCTCGGTCCTCACGGTCATGATCCTCCACGGCACCGCGGGCCTGCAGAAGCCCCAGCCGGTGAATCCCGACGCGCTGCTCGCTGACATGCCCCGCAAGGTTGAATCAACCCTGCGCAACCACGGCATGCTCGACACGGGCGACCAGATCGCCATCGACGAGACGACCGGCAAGCCCAAGATCGACGGCGTGAAGGGCGAGATCGTGATCGCCATGGAGAGTGGCCTGACGGCGACGCTCAGCCGCAGCGAGTGGCCCAGCGACCTGCGCGTCAAGAACGTCGAGGGCCTGGGCTTTGACCTCCTCCGCAACCATCCCGGCACCATCGAGATCGCCGGCGTGATCCTGCTGATGGCGATGCTCGGCGCCGTCGTCCTCTCCCGCAAGCAGGTTGAGATGGATGAGGACGCAAAGGCGGCCCAGTCGCGACTGCTGAGCGAGCGTCGGCTCTCTGACTCCGCCTCGGCGGCGATCGGGCGTGGCCCGGGAGGTGGCGAGTGAACGATCTTCTGCTTGCCTCCACGCTGGGCTCGACCTCTTTCCCGAACTTTGTCCCGACACTGGCCCAGTCCGGCTTCCCAGTTCCCATGAGCGAGATCACGCTGGCCCACTACCTCGTGGTCTCGGCGATCATGTTCACGCTGGGCCTCATCGGCTTCCTCACGCGGCGGAACCTGATCGTGATGTTCCTCTGCACGGAACTCATGTTCCAGGCCTCGGGAATCGCGCTCATCGCCTTCGGCCGATTCCACCTCGAGTACACCGGCCAGACCTTCGTGATCTTCGTCCTCACCGTCGCCGCGGCCGAGGCCGCGATGGCACTGGCCCTCGTGGTCCTTCTCTTCCGTCGCAAGGAGTCGCTCGACGCCGAGGCATGGAAGGACATGCAAGGCTGAGTCGATCGGACGATTCATCGGGCTCTGTGGTGTCGGGAACGTGTGTTGATCGTGTCTTGATCGTGTCGGGTAGGCGTCGCTAGCCTCGCAGCGTGTTGACCTCTGAAGACTGACTATGACGAACTGGGCTGAACCCGCGATCACGAGCCTGCTTGGAGCCGCCTTTGGGCTGGCCGGTGATGACGCGCACGCGTCCGGTCACGCAGCCCACGTCATCCCCGGCGCCGTCTCCGGCGCCTCCGCCATTCTCCTCGTCCCCATCGTCACGATTCTGGCCACCATCATCTGCGGCCTTCTCGCCGCCATGGGCAACAAGTCCAAGCTCCCCGCCTGGATCAGCGTTGGTTCCCTTGCCATCTGCTTCGGTGCGGTCCTCAGCGTCTACCTCGGCTTCGACGGCGTCCCCAAGATCGCCCACGGCTTCCAGTGGATCAACTTCTCCTGGGGCCCAGAGGGCAAGCCCGGCCAGTCGCTCGTCGCCAACTTCTCCTTCTACGTCGACACGCTCACGCTCCTCTGGATGCTCTTCGTCACCGGGCTCGCAGCGATCATCGCCCTCTACGCCTCGGAGTACATGAGCCACGACGTGGGCCTTGGCTACTGCCGCTTCTTCGCCGCCTTCAATCTCTTCGTCTTCTCCATGGCATGCCTCGTCATGGGCGACAACCTCCTCCTGACCTTCCTCGGCTGGGAGGGCGTGGGCCTCTGCTCGTACCTGCTGATCGGCTACTTCTACCAGCGCAAGGAGGCCGTCGCCGCCGCGAAGAAGGCCTTCATCATCAACCGCATCGGCGACCTCGGCTTCATCCTCGGCATCATGTCCGTCTTCGTCGCCTTCGGGACGCTCGAACTGGCTCCCCTCTTCGAAATGATCCAGAAGGGCGTCGATGCGGGTGGCAACCCGATTGCCGGCACCTGGATCGTCGAAGTCATCCCCTTCCTCTTCGCGATCGGCGCCTTCGGCAAGTCGGCCCAGATCTTCTTCTACGTCTGGCTGCCCGACGCCATGGAAGGCCCCACGCCCGTCTCCGCCCTGATCCACGCCGCAACGATGGTGACTGCCGGCGTCTACCTCATCGCCCGCATGTACCCCCTCTTCGCGGCCGACGAAGCCAAGATGGCCCTGACCTTCGTCGCCTGGAGCGGCGCGATCACGGCCTTCTGGGCCGCGACCATCGAGATGGCGATCTTCGACATCAAGCGAGTCATGGGTTACTCCACCATCTCGCAGCTGGGCTTCATGTTCGCCGGACTCGGGCTCCTGACGCCTCAGGGCGCCGCGTACCACACCTTCACGCACGCCTTTTTCAAGGCCACGCTCTTCCTCGGCGTCGGCGCCGTCATGCACGGCTTTGGTGGTCAGCTCGACCTGCGCCGCCTCTCGGGCGTCATGTGGATGCGCGGCTTCGGCCTCGTCGGCATCGCGATGCTCATCGGCTCCATGAACCTCACCGGCATTCCCGGCACCGCAGGCTTCTTCTCCAAGGACATGATCCTCGCCGCGGGCTTCTCGACCCCCGACGCCATGATCGGCGGCGCGTCCTGGCTCGGCTGGCTGCTGCTGCTCACGGCGGGCATGACCGCGTACTACACAGGCCGCACGTTCTTCCGCGTCTACCTCGGGCCCAAGGACTTCACCCCGGGTAACGACGCCGAGCTCATCGACCTCGGCCGCCACCCCAAGGGCACCACCCTCGAAGAGTGGCACGCGCAGCACGGCCATGGTCACGGTCATGGTGGCCATGGCGGCCATGGCGATCACGGCCACGACGCGCACGGTCACGGCCACAGCGGCGCCGACCACCGCACCGCCGCCAAGCTCGACTTCGATCCCTCCACCGAAGAGTTCGATCCGCATCCGCCCGGCATGGCGATGAAGGCTGCGATCGCGATCGCGATGGTCCTCTCGATCCTCGCCGCGATCCCCTACTTCATGGGCCCCCACGGCGGCTGGGCCGCGGAGATGGTCAACAAGTCCTCCGCCTCCTTCCACGGGCCTGAGACCTTCAACTTCCTCGGCATCACCTCCCACAAGGCCATGTACCTGATCTCGGCAGTGGTCGGGCTCATTGGCCTCGCCATCGCCGCCTTCCTCCACGGGCCCAAGGGCTGGCAGGGCCTCTACCTCGGCAACCGCGAGTCCGCCGGCGTCGCGCCCCGGGCCGACAAGCTCGTGGGAGCCTTCGGCGCACTCACCAAGGCCGCCCGCAGCAAGTACTACGTCGACGAGATCTACGACGCCCTCATCCGCACGCCCCTCAAGGTCCTCGCCAACATCTTCTACCTCGTTGATCAGTTCATCGTCGACGGCGTCGTCAACGCCATCGGCGCGATCCCCAAGTTCCTCGGCAAGACCATCCGTCCCATGCAGAGTGGCGAGCTCCACGGCTACGCGCTCGGCATGGCCGGCGGCCTCGCAGTCCTCGTTCTGATCGTTGTTCTCGCGGCGTCCTGACGTGGTCCGGCGGCCCGGGCGTTGAACCCGTCGCGCACCACACGCAAAGTCCTCTCTGATTTCCCGGCCCATCGCGGCCCCGTTCGGTTCCTCACCTTGGGCTTCTCAGTACTTGGGCTTCTCAGTAGTTGGAACAGTCAGCAGTTCAGAAGGCGGCTCCATGATGTCTGGCGTTCGGGCAACTCGGTTGGAATGCAGCACGGGGCTCGCTCTGGCGCCTGCGCGGTCATGGAGGGTCGTGCGATGCTGATGATCGCGCTGATGGCCGCCCCGCTCGTCTTCGCCGTGCTGCTCCTCGCGGCACCCGCCGCCTCCGCACGCGCCATCGCCATGGGCGGGACGCTCCTCACCCTCGCCGGCGCGATCCTCGCGGCGGTCAGCTTCCCATGGTCCGATGCCGCGGGCTTCCACTTTGCCCAGCAGTTCGAGTGGCTCCCCGCACTGGGCATCACCTTCTCCGTCGGCGTTGACAGCGTCTCGATGATGCTGATCCTGCTCACGGCCCTCCTGGGCCCCATCTGTGTCGCCGCCTCGACCACCGCCATCACCGAACGCGTCAAAACCTACTACTTCTGGCTCTTGGTCCTCATGAGCGCGATGGTCGGCGTCTTCGCCGCCCGCGACATCATCCTCTTCTACGTCTGCTTCGAGTTCACGCTCGTGCCGATGTTCATCCTGATCAGCCTCTACGGCTCCACCAACCGGCGCAAGGCCTCCATCAAGTTCTTCCTCTACACCTTCACGGGCTCGGTCATCGCCCTCGCGGGCCTGGTCTACATCGCTTGGCACGCCGCGCAGGAGACCGGCACGTGGACCTTCGACATCGCCGCCCTTGAGGCCTATTCCGCCTCGCTCCCCCTCTCGGTCCAGTCATGGCTCCTGCTCGCGCTCCTCGCGGGCTTCGCCGTCAAGGTCCCCCTCTTCCCCGTCCACACCTGGCTCCCACTCGCCCACACCGAAGCCCCCACGGCCGGCTCGGTCATCCTGGCGGGCGTCCTCCTCAAGCTCGGCACGTACGGCATGTTCCGATTCGTGCTTCCCTTCGTCCCCGCCGCAGTGATCGAGTTCGCACCCATCATCGCCACGCTCAGCATCATCGGCATCCTCTACGGAGGCCTGATCTGCTGGGTCCAGACCGACGTCAAGAAGCTCGTTGCCTACTCCTCCGTGGCCCACCTTGGCTTCTGCGTCCTTGGCCTCTTCGCACTCAACCACGCCGGCATCACCGGCTCCATCACCTACATGATAAACCACGGCCTCTCCACCGGGGCCCTCTTCCTCCTCATCGGAATGATGTACGAGCGCTACCACACGCGCAACATGCGCGAGATCGGTGGCCTCGCCAAGAGGATGCCCATCTGGGCCACCTTCCTCGTCTTCTTCACCATGGCCAGCGTTGGCCTCCCCGGCCTCAACGGCTTCGTCTCCGAGTTCCTCTGCCTCATGGGCACCTTCCAGGCCAGCAGCGCCTGGGGCAGCGGCATGTGGGGCTCGCTCGCCGGCGCACTCCCCGGCAAGACCGCTGGCGACCTGGGTCCCTGGTACGCGCTCGTCGCGGGCATCGGCATGATCGTCGCCGCCATGTACCTGCTGTACATGCTCGGCAAGGTCGTCTGGGGCCCGCTTGTTGAGCCCGCCGGGCACGCTTCTCACGCTGCTCATGCTGCTCACGGCTCACACGAGAGACATGCTGATGGCGCTGATCACGCCCATCACGCCCCCGTCCTCCCGCCCGATCTCAACCGCCGCGAGATCCTGACCCTCGTCCCGCTCGCCGTCCTCTGCATCGCGCTGGGCGTCTATCCACAGCCCATGCTCCAGGCACTCCAGACACCCATCGAGCGCGTCGTCCAACGCATTGACGGCGCCCGCATGGTCCCCGAGGCCGTGCCAGCAGCGCCTGCGTTGCCAGCACAACTCCCGCTCACCACCTCCTCCGACGCAGCTTCCAACACCGCTTCCGACCTCTCATCCATGCCCACACCCAGCGACCATCGCGGCCCAGCCCTGGCCCAGGAGGCCGGGCGATGAACGAACGTCTCGCATTCCTCTGGCCCGAGATCGCCCTCTTTGTCACGACCTGCCTCGTGATGGTGGTGGGGCTCTCGCCAAAGCTCGCCACCCGCAAGCTCGCCGCCGTCATCGCGGGTTTGGGGCTGGCCGTCGCCGGCGTCCTCGCCGCGACCACCACCCCCGACCTCTCCAGCGTCACGCTCGCCTCGCTCAGCGCAGCCGAAGGATCAGCCCAAGCAAAGCTCAGTGGCCAGATCCTTCTCCCCGGCATGGTCGTCTACGCGAAGGTGACGATCGCGGTCGTCGGCCTTCTGCTCCTCCTCCTGGTTGCAGGCACAGTGGACCGGGTCGATGAGGTGGAGATCGCTGCGGGCAAGCGCCGCTTTGATCCCATCCGTTCCAACCGCGCCGAGTTCTACGCCTTCTTCCTCTTCTCGCTCACGGGCCTCATGCTCTGCGCCAGCGCCGATGATCTCATCTGGCTTTTCCTCGCGCTCGAGCTCACGAGCCTTCCCACCTACATCATGGTGACGATCTCCACCGCGCGCAACAAGAGCCGCGAGGCGGGCGTCAAGTACTTCTTCCTCGGTGCCCTGGGCGCTGCCATCTTCCTCTATGGCTTTGCCCTCATCTTCGGCGGCACGGGCTCAACCAACCTCAACGAGATCGCCCTCCACTGGCGCACGCACGGCATCGACACCATCTCCATGATGGGCGTCCTCCTCGCGATCATCGGCCTGGCCTTCAAGATCGCCGCCATCCCGATGCACTTCTACACGCCCGACGTCTACGAGGGCTCGGCCGGTCCCGTCGCCGCCTTCCTCGCCTTTGTCCCCAAGACCGCCGGCTTCATCAGCCTCATCCTTCTCTCCGCCGCCGTCGGCTGGGTCTACGCACCCGGCGTGATGAACCTCTCGCTCGGAACCGCCGCTGAGCCCCTGCGTCCGGCGATGACCAACGATGCCCAGCTCCCCGACCTCATCCACATTCTCCTTTGGGTGATGGCCGCCCTCACCATGACGGTCGGCAACGTCCTCGCGGTCCTCCAGACCAACCTCAAGCGCATCCTCGGCTACTCCTCCATCGCGCACAGCGGCTACATGCTCGTGGGCATCCTCGTCGGTCCCGGCGATGGCACCTTCACGGGCTCGGGCATCTCCGCCGTGCTCTTCTATCTCCTCAGCTACGGCATCATGAGCACCGGCGCCTTCGCCGCGATCGCCGCCATCGAGCGCAGGCCCGACGCCGACGGCCACCCGCGCGAGGTCGAGCACGTCTCCGATCTCCGTGGCCTCTGGCAGCGCCAGCCTCATCTGGCCATCGCGATGATCCTCTGCAACCTCAGCCTCCTCGGCCTGCCGCCGCTGTTGGGCTTCTTTGGCAAGCTACCACTCTTCACGAGCGCCATCTCCGCCGGCGAGATCGTGCTGGTCGTGGTCCTCGGCCTCAACTCCGCCATCGCGGCTTTCTACTACCTGCGACTCGCCTTCGTCCCCTTCGTCGAGGATGCCGAGGCCGGCGCCGAGGCCGTCGCCCTCACACCATTCCGAAGTCGCGAGATCGTCGCGATGATTTGCGCAGGTGGCGTCATCGTTCTCTCTCTCGCCGGCGGCCCGCTGCTCACGCAAGTCACCAACGCCGCACGCGTGAGCCCCAACTTTGCCGAGCCACAGCAGCGCCCCGCGACGCTCTCCGAGCCAGTCCGCAGCGACAACGCGCCCGCGCCCTTGGGCGAGTAAGCAGCCGCAATCTTGCATCAACTGCCTCGGGTGCGCCGCCACTCCGTGGTGCGTGTCTCTTCACTTCAAAGGCGACGCAATCCTCGCGGGGCAGGCCTACTGCCTGCCTCTGCCAAGCTTCACTCGCCTTCGATTTCCTTTGACTCTTGATGGCAGGTGATGGCAGGCCGACGGCGCTCGACGCACCTCGCCGCTACCTGATCTCTACGCCGCGCTCTGTTCGCCGCCGCCACGCGCCAGGCGCGACTGCACCCACATCCCCGCCGCCGCGAGCGCGATCCAGATCGCAAGCCATCCCACCACGCCCATCGATCCCGGATCAAGCGCCATCGCCGCGTCATCCATCGCGAGCACGCGCGCACCGATGATCGCCCCGCCTGCGCCGGCGAGCGCCGTCACCAGCGCCGCCGCACGCCGCGGCATCAGCGTCCCGAGCGCGAGCCCAAGCACCGCGCCGCCAAGCGTCGACCAGACGATCGTCCCGCGCGACTTCTCAGGAAGCGCCGACCAATAGTCCGTCGCATACGTCCCGGCCCGCGCGCCCGCCACGCGAACCGCAGCTTCACTCGCGCTGCCGCTCGCACGCTCATCAGCACCCGCGCGGCTTCCGCCCGCCGCCGCACGCACGCGAGCCCCCGCCTCCGCGCTCGCGATCTCGGCCATGCCAGTCGCAACGCTCGAAGCAGTCGGTGCCGGCGGCATGTTTGATGTGCTGATCGTCCCACCCACCACAAGCACCGCCGCAGATCCCAGCAGTCCGAGCAATCCAAACGTCGCCGTCGACGCGGCACCAATCGCCAGCCGGATCAGCGCCATCCCCACCAGCCCGCCCGCCACCGCGCCAACGCCGCACGTCAGCATCGAGCCCGGAACCTCGCCGACATCGCCAACCCCCGCCGACCGCCCAAGCGACAGACCCAGGAACGCGCCGACCGACAACCCGAGCACAACCACACTCGCCGAGAGAACCCGCGCCCCCATCGCAAGCAAAACCAGCCCGCCCACAAGCCCGACCGCCGCCAGTCCCTCAGCCCCACTCAACCAGCCCAGCGGCAACCCTGCGGCCAATCCCGAAGCATCGGGCAGCAGCGGAGCCAGCGGCGGAAGTTGGAGCGAGGCCTGATTCATGTTCGCGACAAGAGCAGCAGCAAGCCGGACATCACCTTCAAGCGGTCACGAGATTCCCGGTACGCACGCGAGGGCTGATCACCATAGCAGAACCATCACCCGCTTCGCCAGCCGCGAGTGACCGCTCTTGGTTCGGCGAAGGCCTCTCCACGTTTCAGAACCGTGATCAGGGCCGTCATCGAAAACCCTTCCAAAGCCAAGGCTTAAGCGCCTACCAGGTATGTCGGCACACGCCACCCAGCCACTCCGATCCAGCCACCCATTCCAGGCCACATCGCCCCTCCAGGCCGCACTCGCGGCACAAACTACCCAGATTCCCACGGAGCCCACGCCGCGCCTTCACAGCTACGTCCCTCCTTAAACACCAATCATATCCCTATCAACGCGATCGCGACTTCCGCTCGCGTCGCATCTGGAACCGAAGCGCGGCGGCGGCGTATCGGCCTCCGACACCCCTCGCGCGAGTGCTCGGATTTGCACTTGCCACAGCCAAACAAAAAGCGTACAGTCCCGGGTTGGTGGCCGAGTGCCACTTGGAGCCGGAGTGGAACGCTGAGCCTGAGGGGGTGCGAGTTGTCAACGGGGCTTTGGGTCGATAGTCTGATGGAGTCCGGGAAGCGGGCGCGCTCGCGCGTGCCCGCGCATGCGTTCGCGAGAGGCGCGGCGGAGAGCCCGTGCCGGAGCGAGCCACCGGTGACGGGCCTGCGGAAGGCTCGCGACGGGCACAGTTGCACGATGGCGGTGGGCACCGCCGCAGTCGGCGACGGGCGCGTCATCGAAGGCCTTGCAGTGGTTCCGGCGTGACGCCGCAGACTGGTGGCGCGTCGGATGTGTTGGAGTCGGTTGAGTTTGAGTGACCTGTCTGAAGTGATGCAGTTTGAAGTGGTGCAGTTCGAAGCGATGCAGTTTCAGTCCTGTCCGAGTCGGGTCAGCGTCTCCGAGTGATCGCAAGCCCCGCGTGCAAGACCGCGAAGGCCGCGTCGGGATCGACAAGCCGCAAGGCAAGTACAGTGCAGGTTCGGGCCCGCGCCCGAAGACAAGTGCAGCAAGAGCAGGAGCAGCCATGGGCCGTTTCACCAAGTCGAGCCGTCAGTATGTTCGCCAGGGTCGTGGTTCGTCGCAGGGCGTGAGCGCTCTGGCCTCGATGGCTGGCGGTGTGGGCTCGATGCTCCGTTCGCTCGCCGCCGCCTCAACGCCCCTCGCGACGCGCCACGCCGCCGACATCCGCGAGAGCGCCGCGCTCGAGGCCCTCGAGCGTCGCCAGATGCTCTTCTCGCTGACGATCACCGCCGACGACATCGATCCCACGACGGGCATCGGCACCAAGTCCGCCTTCTTCGAGTACGCACTGCCGTACCTCATCACCGACTTCGAGCCCGGCACCGCAGGCCGCACGATCACCACCGAGCCCTTCGACGATGACGAAGCCGGCGCCGTCCAGAGCGGCGGGGCCCTCTTCGAAGGCAGCAACATGCGCGTGCTGCACAACATCAACCCCGCCGGTGATGTCGCGATCCAGCCCGGTGGCGATCAGGCCACCGACCGGTGGCTCCGCGTGGTCCCCAAGCGCAACGCCGACTTCTTCGCCTTCGAGTTCTTCCGCACGCCGGTTGAGGGCGAGCCCCTCGAGCGTCGCCGCGTCGTCCGATTCGAGGCTGACTTCTTCCCCGATCTCAACGACAACACCGGCCTCGACACCAACAACACACGCCTTGAGCTCGTCGCCAACAACCAGGTCCTCCAGACCTTCACCGGCGCGACCTTGCGTGCCCTCTTCACCAACCTGACCGCTGGCAACGCGCAGTTCCCCGGCGGCGTGCTCAATCCCGCGCTGGGCATCGGCAATCTCGAAGTTGCCCAGGCCGATGGTCAGGCCTTCGACACGGTCCGTTTCGTCACAACCGGAACCATCCCCGGCAATCCGGCGATGCGCATCGATAATGTCTCGTACGAGACGCCCGCTGGCAACTTCGCCGGTCTCTGGGATGGCCGCCTCGCAGGCGCACAGGCCACGATCTCCGGCCCCGTCGGCGCCAGCGTCACGTTCCTCGATCTCTACGGGCGCGACATGATCGCCGGCCGCGGCCTCGGCACTCCCCAGGGTGCCGACGTCCCCATCATCGATCAGGACGACAACGGCATCCCCGATCCCGACATCGGCAACGACGGCATCGGTCGCATCATCTTCAACGGCACCGACTCCCGCACCGCCTTCACCCTCTGGGGAGGCAGATGGACGCCCACCGACACGCCCGATGGCACCGAGGACTTCTTCGACGGCAATTTCGCCTTCAACCTCGATGATGTGATCAGTCTCTTCGACGAATTCGAGGCCGCAGGCCTGGGCTTCACCTTCCGCGCCGAGGGTGACACGCTCGAGGTCACCGGCCTTCCGCCCGGTCCCGGCAACGTCGTCGTCGGCTCGCCTTGGATCCGCAGCCTCGCCCCAGGTCAGTACAACCCCGGCCGCCTGCCTCAGGGCGTGACCGCGCCCGTCACCGACGGCTTCAACCGCGCCGATCAGGGCATCTTCGTTGAGGGTGGTCGCAGCATCGGCGGCATCTACGTCAACGGCCTCGTGATGGGCTCCTCGCGCTTCACGGGCTTTGTTGATCGCATCTACACCGGCTACCTCCTGGGCTCCATCACCGTCGAGGGCGACCTGGGCTCCCTCATCGTCGGCACCGATGCGGGCCAGTGGGTTCAGGATCCCGACTTCGAGGGTGACCCCGACATCAACGTTGACCCCGTCAACAAGACCGGCTCTCAGCTCATCGTTGGCCGCTCCGTCGGCGAGATCGCCATCGCAGGCCGCAGCCTGATGGACATCACCGTCGTCGGTGATCTCAACAACCCCTCCACGCGCCCCGCCCGCGACACGTTCAACTACTACGAGCGCGAGTTCGTCTTCGGCACGCCCACCGATGCCGAGCTCCTCGCCAACATCCGCACCCTCATCGCCAACACCAACTACATCCTGCGCGATCCGCAGGGCCTCTTCCGCCCCGGTGCGCAGCCCGTCCCATTCGGTACCGAGGCCTGGTTCAGGAACGACGGCATCCTCTCCTCCGAGTGGATCGGCTCCGCCGCCACCGGCGTGCGCATCCGTGGCGAGCTCGGCGGCCGCGACGTCACCAACGGTGAAGACACCGTCGACGTCTACGGCTTCGCCGCCGACGGAGCGCAGGAGATCTTCATCGAGGGCACCAACTCCCTCACCACCCGCTCACCCTACTTCCGCATCGTCGATGCCGATGGTCGCACCGTCGCGGCCCCAGAGGAGCCTCTCGTCAGCGACGGCCGCTTCGCAACCACGACCCTCCGCTTCCGGCCGCAGGCGCCCGGCGTCTACTACCTCGCCGTCACGGATCCCGACGGCAACGACGACGGCGTCGGCACCAACGGCTACACCATCGTCGTCACCGGCATGGCCTCCACGACGCTCGGCGCCCTCCGCACCGGCGCAGGCACCGGCTTCACCGATGTCAGCACCGGCGAGGGTAATGCCCTCGTCGTTCTCTCCGGAAGTGTCGGCTCCATCCGCGTCGGCACAGGCATCAACGACGGCGAAGGTGATCAGGCCGACCCCACCGAGACCTTCAACACCACGCAGACCGCCAACGACTCCATGTCCTTCCAGGGCGGCACCTTCACCATCCCCGGAACCCTCTTCAACATCACCGCGGGCTCTGACATCGGCGCTCCCCCGGGCACCGGCAACGGCGGCGTCATCCAGTTCTCCATCGGTGGCAACCTCGGCAGCATCATCACCGGCCTCTCGACCGTCTCGGGCCAGGGCGTCGGGCAGGGCGACTTCAACCAGATCAACCTCAATGTCGGCGGCAGCATCGGCTCCATCGATGTCCGAGGCGGCATCGGCATGGATCAGGATGAGGACGACCCGCGCGCTCCGCAGGCTCCTGATACCGTCAACATCACCACCGGCGTCGCCGGCGGCCGTGGCGACATCGGCTTCTTCCGCGTCGGCTTCCACGTCGCTGGCGATGTGATGAACATCCGCACCAGCTCCGGCTCCACCATCGGCGCCTTCCTCACCAGCCAGGATGCCTACGGCGACACCGACCCGCGCTCCGGCTTCTACGAGGGCGACGACGGCGTCAACATCTTCAGCGGCTTCGGCTCCGATGTCCGCTTCGTCGACCTCATCCGCTTCGATAACAACTCCAGCGTCGATGTCCTCCGCCCCATCCTCGGCGACCAGACCCTCGAGTTCGTCGACGACAGCGGCACGTTCTTCACCATCTCCGTCGAGGGCGCGCCCCCGGACGTCGAGATTGGTACCGTCCGCTCGCTCCGCATCGACGGCTCCCTCGGTGTCGCAGTCGGCCAGATCACGGTCGATCTCTCTGGCGCACGCATCCTCCGCATCGAGGCACGTTCGCAGAGTGGCGGCGGTGGAAACCAGCGCCAGCCCGGCGTCATCGGCATCGGCCGCATCGTCCTCACCGGCTCCGACGCGGGCTCACAGATCCAGATCACCGGCAACGCCGAGATCGACGTCTGGCAGATCCAGGGCGCGGGCACCATGGACCTCATCGAGAATCGCACCATCAACGGCGACATCGTCGCCATCGACGTCGGTGGCCTCAACCGCCTCGACATCCTCGGCGATCTCGGCCGCACGCAGGTCCCAACCTGGGGCCCCAAGCTCATCGGCCCCTTTGCTGGCATCGGACAGGGTGCCGGCGGCGGCGGCGGCACCAACGCCCCCCTCACCATCGACGACAGCCTCTTCGACGACGACTTCAATGGCGAGCTCTATCGCCCCCTCCGCGACGATAACTTCGACACCGGCAACGCATACCTCGATGACATCGGCAGCCCCTTCGATCCGTACATCAACGGCCTCGTCGTCCGTGGCGGTTCTGTGCAGGAAGTCCGCGTCGCTGGCGCCGCTGGCGACGTCATCCTGCTGGGCGACGACTCCATCCTCGTCCTGGGCACATTCAACAGCGACAACGTCACCGGCCCCGGCCGCTTCGACGGCATCGTCGGCAACATCTATGCCACCGACATCGGCCGCATCGAACTCGGCCAGGGCATCGCCGCTCCCGACAACAAGACCCCGCTCACCAGCACGAGCATCGTGGCGCAGGACGACATCTTCGAGATCGTCAGCCGCGACCAGGGCAATGTCATCGTCCGCAGCATGATCACCGCCGGCAATATCAACGCGCTCGACCCCTTCGTCGACGGCACCGACGGCATCACGCAGATCAATCTCAACAACGCCGACATCCAGGATTCCTACATCGGCGCCACCAACCTCGACCGCTACTGGGTCAGCTTCCTCTATGGCGAGGACAACATCTCCACGGGCGACATCCAGACCATTGACCTCCGTGGCGGGCGCTTCTTCCGCAACCAGATCAACGGGCGCGACCTCGACACGCTCCGGATGAACAACGTCATCTTCGATGCTTCTCAGATCGCGATGACCGGCGACGTTCAGAACCTCCAGTTCGCCGGAGCCCGCAACTCGACCCTCTCCGGCGAGCGCGACGAGCTGCGCGAGAACACGATCACCATCGCCCGCGACCTCGAGCGCTTCAACTCCTCGGGTAACGTCGACGACCTCACCCTCGATGTCGTCGGCCGCGTGCGCCAGAACATCACCGCCCCCAACATCTCGCGCTCCGTCATCAAGGTCTCCAACGAGCTGCGTGGCATCAACGTCACGGGCGACATCCGCGGCTCCAACATCGCCGTCGGCTCGCTCCCGACCCTCAACACCGGAGGCGACCTCACCACCACCAACGTCCGCGTCTCTGGCCTCCTCCAGAGCGTCGCCGTCGGTGGCCGGATCTTCAACGCCTTCATCGAGGCCAGCGGCGCGGACTCGGCCATCGGAACCATCACCTCCGCCGGCTCCATCACCGCCGACATCTCCGCCGTCGGCTCTGTCGGCACCATCCGCTCTACCACCGGCGACGTGACCGGCTCCCTCCTCGCGGGCAACACGCTCCGCCCCAGCAACGTCTCCACCATCTCCGCCGCTCGCGACATCGCGCTCGACGCAGACATCTACGGCGACGTCCAGTCCCTCGTCGCAGGCCGCCACATCGGCCGCCAGGGCGAGACCGGCGTCTTCCTCGCTCGCGGCAACATCAACTCCGTCAGCGCCCCCAACGGCCAGCTCTACTACGACGTCCGCGCGGGCGGCACGATCAGCACCGTCACCGTCGGCGGCGCCGTCAATCGCCAGGGCCGCGCCCTCGCCGGCGAGGGCTCCATCGTCTCCTTCGGCGCCCTCGGCACCGTCACCATCAACGGCGACTTCGGTGGCGACATCATCAGCTACAGCGGCGGCATCGGCACCATCACCGTCAACAACGGCTCCCTCCTCCCCGGCAACACCATCGCCGCCTACTCCGGCAGCATCGCCAACCTCACGATCAACAGCGGCTCCCTCTTCGCCAACGTCCACGCCGACATCAACATCACGTCGCTGCGCGTCGTGGCCGACGCCGCGGGCATCTTCGGCGACATCGGCATCAATCCCGATCTCTCCCCCGCCGTCCCTGCCGATGCCAACCGCAACCAGCTTCCCCCGGGCGTCTTCCCCGACCGCGCCATCCAGGGCCCCAAGATCTCCGCGGGCAACGAGATTGTCGCGGTCGTCACGACCAACGGCTCGGTCTTCGAGACCACCTTCTTCGCTGGCCGCGTGATCCGCTCGATCTCGATCGCGGGCTCCGTCCGCAACGACTTCCAGACCGTCAACACCACCGGCAACGTCTTCGCCGCCGGCGACACCATCGACTCCATCACCATCACCGGCGACCTCCTCGACGCCGCCTTCGTCGCGGGCCTCACCAGCTTCGGCGCCGACGGCCGCTTTGGCGGGACGCAAGCCAACGCCGACCTCTACAAGTCCGGTGCCATCAACCGCATCGTCGCCAGTGGCTTCGTCGCCCGTACCTTCTTCGCTGCGGGCGTCACCCCGCACAGCGCCGACACATGGGACCTCCGCACCAACCTCCCCGGCCAGGACGGCATCCTCGACAACGACGCCATCTTCGACAACGGCAACGACCGCTCCATCTTCGGCCTCTCTTCCATCTCAACGCTCACCCTCGGCAACGTCGCCCCCGGCAGCGTCCGCGCCCTGAGCGACGGCCTCTCTTCCTCCGTCGCGAGCGACAACCGCCTCATCCGTGGCGGTGCCGATCTCCCCAACACCAATCCGCAGGTTGACAACGGCGTCGGCACCCCCGGCATCCAGTTCTCCGGCTCGCGCACGTTCAACAACGTCCGAGGCGCCAACGTCACCATCAACGTCACCGGCCCCGGCACGGCCTTCTTCAACACCGCCAACTCCACCCTCACCCTCCGAGGCTCCACCACCGGCACCAACGTCACCGCCACCAGCAGCACCGGCACGCTCGACAACTTCGACCTCGTCACCGGTGCCAACGGCTCCGTCGGCAATATCACGCTCAACGGCAACCTGACCGGCGACTCTGACCTCATCATCGACGGCCTCGCCGGCAACATCACCTACGGCCGCATGGACGGCGACGGCACCATCGCGATCGGCGCCGATGCCACCAGCCTCACCTTCGGCTCCTTCGCCGCGGGCTTCGTCCAGGGCCGTGGTGTCCAGAACGTCCGAATCAACGGCAACTACGGAGCCGACAACGCCGCCACACAGGGCGAGGCCATCATCTCCTTCCTCTCCGCAGGAACCTTCACCATCACCGGTGCCTCGCGTGGCGTGATCTCCGTTGATCGCGACATCCAGACCATCGCCGTCACCGGCATCATCGAGCGCTCCGTTTTCCGCTCCGGTGGATCGATCAACTCCGTCACCGGCCCACAGCTCCGCCAGAGCTTCATCTCCGCCGCAACCCGCATCGGCACCGTCTCGATCACCGGCGACTCCTTCGACTCTTCGATCATGGCCGGTCTTGATCTGGGCATCGACGCCGCCTTCAGCCCCGTCGCCAGCGGCCCCTTCGCGGACGCCGTCTCCAACGCCTCCATCGGAACCGTCACCATTGGTGGCAACTTCCGCGAGTCCGACATCGTCGCCGGCTTCGGCCGCGGCGCCGACGGCTTCTTCGGTACCTCCGACGACACCGCCGCCGCAGGCCGCGCCACCATCGGCCAGATCACCATCGGCGGCAATCAGGTCGGCTCCAACCGCTTCTCCGAGTCCTACCGCATCGCCTCCACCGGCACCATCGGCCAGGTCCGCATCGGTGGCCTCCCCTTCAGCGGCGTCAGCGGCAACTTCGCCGTCGTCTCCGAGAACCTCGCCCCCCTCGCCCTCGCCGTCTCCGAGCTCAGGACCCAGGTCGACAGCCGAGTCGTCTCGACGCTCGCCATCTTCAACCAGCCCGTCGACTTCAGCAGCGTCTCCAGCGCTCTCTCCGTCAGCGAGGTTCGAGGCACCGGCGAGATCACCATCCGCCTCATCGAGCGCGTCGACTACACCCTCTCCTACGAGGCAGCGTCCAACACCGTCCGCATCACGTTCAACACCGCCGTCACTTCGCAGAACCTCCCACAGGTTCCAGGCCGCCCGGGCCCCGGCATCTACCGCATCGAGTTCAACGGCGACCTCATCCGTCCCAAGCTCATCAACGTCAGCCTCGACGGCAACGGCGATGGCATCGGCCAGTCCGAGGACGACTACTCGCAGGACACGATCGTCGGCGACGCCGGCGACAAGCTCGTCGCCGAGACCGTCTTCACCGGCCCCGGCGACACCACACGCCTCGACTTCTATGCACCCATCAACCTCGATCTCATCCTCGACGCCAACGGCGCGGCCGACGGCCTCCCCGACATCAACCAGGCCTCCACCCTCCGCGGCTTCATCGGTGACCACCCCGACAACGACACCAACTTCTTCCGCTTCGGTGGCGATGCCGACGTCTACACCATCACGCTCCAGGCTGGTCAGATCCTCCGCCTGGGCGCGCTCCAGGGCTCGGCCCTCCGCGCCGTCCGAGGCCTCTTCGACGCCAACTTCAATCCCATCGCCGCCATCGGCCAGAACGCCGCGGCCATCTCCCTTCCCATCGCTGATGCCATCAACGCCTCGGTCCAGACCTTCCCCTCCGACTTCCTCGTCCGCCAGACCGGCACCTACATCCTGACCGTCGGCAACACCACCAACGTCGACGTCCCCGGCGGCATCACCAACCCCATCGCCGGACCCGGAACCATCGGCGACTACTCCTTCAGCATCGAGGTCTTCGACGACGGCGACAGCGGCTTCAGCAGCAGCACTCCCTCCGGCGACGGCACCAACATTGTCAACGCCCCCCCGCAGCAGGACTTCGCCGGCCAGGATGGCCTCCTTGGCACCGCAGACGACCGCGCCGAGATCGTCATCGGCACCTTCACTTTCACCAGGAACGCCACCACCAACGTCGTCACCGGCACCAACCCCAGCGGCATCACCTCGACCCGTGACGCCAACGGCCGCCTGACCACGCTGGTCGAATCCGCCATCGGACCCACCGGCCACGCCGGCGTCCCCGGCGATGTCGTCACTTCCGACGTGGACGTCTTCCACCTCAACAACCGCCAGACCATCGCCCCCGGCACGCGGATGCGCATCACCACCAAGCTCGCCGACCTCGGTGCCGACCTTGGCTCTGCCAACCCCGACTCGCTCAGCGACTTCCGCGGCTCGGTCCAGTTCGGCATCTTCGACACATCCACGTCCGTCTCCTCCGACGACGCCACCCTCGTCTTCAGCCCCACCGACTTCAACAAGCGCAGCATCGCCCCCAACACCGTTATCGCCGACAACGGAACCAACCGCTACGGCTTTGACTCCAACGGCGACTTCTTCATCGACTTCGTCACCCCCGAGCGCATCGACCAGCCCGGCACCGCCGGAACCTTCGCCGTCTACATCCAGGGTGCCTTCAACACCGACTACGCCATCGAGGTCGTCACCGAAGGCACCGGCACCCTCGCCCGCCAGCAGCAGCTCTTCCTCATCGAAGCCGGCGGCGGCCTCGTCGAGTGGCTCCGCGCCGGAAACGTCCCCGTCGAGCTCGAGGGCTTCAACGCACGCACACTCGGCTTCTCCGGCAACATCAACGGCGTCCCCGTCACCGACTACGTCCTCAACGCCGTCGTCACCAACCTCAACTCCATCTTCCAGAACGCTGGCGCCTCCGGCGGCGGCTTCGATGTCCGCTTCGCCACCTCCTCCTCCGAGCCCGGCTTCGAGGGCGGCACCTTCTCCACCGTCTATCTCACCTCAACCGGCGACCCCATCGCCCCCATCTTCAGCCCCTTCAGCGGCTTCAACTTCGACTTCCTCAGCCAGAACTTCGTCAACACCAACCCCTACGGCTTCTCCGAACGCTCCGACCCATTCAACACCGACCGCACCGACGAGGCCGTCGTCTTCGTCCCCGCCATGTCGCTCCAGGGCTTCACGCCCAGCCCCGCCGATGCCGACGAGTTCGCTCAGGCCATCACCGGTGCCATCGCGCGACGCGCGGGCGAGCTCATGGGCCTGCGCATCACCGGTGGCAACGGTGCCGCCGCCACGAACTTCGATCCCTTCGCTGCCGACGTCGTCGACAACCGCCCCGGCAACGGCCGCAACTACAGCATCGCCCAGAACCCACGCGTCCTCTCCGACTCCTTCGACACCGTCGCCCGGACCGACTTCTTCCTCGGCCGCCAAAACGCCTTCTCCCTCCTCGACAAGGTCCTCGGCCGCATCTAAAACCCGCCCCCCTTCTCATTCCCGCCCCATCCTCCACGGCCCCGGACGCCCCGTCCGGGGCCGCTTCTTTTCCCATGACCCACGTACCCCGCCGCAACCCCGACCCACCCTCGCGCTCCAGAACCCTTCCAATCGCTACCACAACGAGCGCGCGCAGCATGAACGCCCCCTCCCTCCCCTCCCAGCGTCTTCCGCTCCCCTCTGTTTACCTCCGCGTTCCAAAAACCGCCACGCCATCGCACCAACCCCCCAACGCCACCCCCCGCAACCTACACTCGCCGTTCCCCATTC
>JBBASU010000038.1:0-27967 GCA_040399065.1 Phycisphaerales bacterium
CACGCTCAAGTTCATCACCACCACAGAACACCCAACCAACGCCAACGAGATCGCAAGACGCGCCGCCGAAGGCATCCTCTCCAGGTGCCACCACCTCCGCCCCCAGGGGGAGCGAATGGCGGCGCGAGTGGTGGTGAAGCACCCATCAACACCAACCCCACCCCCACCTCCCTCGACATCCAAAGCCGCAACCTCAACCCTCCACACTCAACACGCCTCCCCCGCTCCCAGCGCACCCAACCCCGCCTCTCCCCCGCCGCAACACGACAACGAACACGCTCAAGTCAACGGCAACAAAGCCCCACACCCCTCATCGCAATCACCCGCGCCCCCACCCGCCACGCTGCAACCCGCATCTCCTCCACCCTCGCCCCCACCCCCACACCTCGACGCCGAAGCCGCCGAAGCTCCCCACTGGCACGCCATCGCTTCTTCAGATCGCTCTCCTTCCCCTACCCTCCCCCGTGCCGCGCTACAAGCTGACCATCGCCTACGACGGGACGGACTTCCACGGCTGGCAATGCCAGGAGATGGCCGTGCGCGAGGGGATGCCGCTCCTCCCATCAGACGCCGTCGCGCGTGAGGATGGCGTGATGGTGCTGCGCACCGTGCAGGATGTCGTGCAGCGCGCCGTGCGTGAGACAGTCCGTGAGATGATCCAGGTCGTCGGCGCCAGCCGCACAGACTCAGGCGTGCACGCGAAAGGACAAGTCATCGCGTTCACATGCTCGGGAGATGATGCAGCGCACGGTGAAGGGGAGGGCACCATGACAGAACAAGCACCCGCCGCGCCCACCGAGCCACCCCAATCACCTCAGTCACCCAAGCCACCCCAGCGCGGCGTCGGATGGCCCATCTCCCGCGGCCCCGAACGCCTCCGCCGCGCACTCAACAGTCGCCTCCCCGATGATGTGCAGGCCATCTCCTGCGAGGTCGCGCCGCCAGACTTCAACCCCATCCGCGGCGCCACCTCGAAGGCCTACTCATACACGCTCCACGTCGCGCCGCCCCCGCCGCTGGGCGAGGCCCGCCGCGCACTCTGGTCGCGCCGCTACGTGCACCAGCTCTTCAGCACGCTCGACGTCGACCGCATGAACCAAGCCGCGGCACTCCTCGTCGGCGAGCACGACTTCGCCGGCTTCGCCGCCGCCGGGCACGGCCGCCTCACCACCATCCGCACCATCTTCGCCTGCAGCGTCACCGAAACTCCCGGCGAGTGCGAAGGCA
Source organism: Phycisphaerales bacterium (assembly GCA_040399065.1). GTDB lineage: Bacteria > Planctomycetota > Phycisphaerae > Phycisphaerales > UBA1924 > JBBASU01. Next base: position 1,228 of record JBBASU010000038.1, read on the forward strand.
CACGCCGCGTCCGCATCGAAGTCACCGGCAGCGGCTTCCTCTGGAACATGGTCCGCATCATCGGCGGCACACTCGTCGAAGTCGGCCGAGGCCGCAAGACATTAGACGAGGTGCGAGCCGCCCTCGCCAGCGGCGACCGAAGGCTCGCAGGCCCAACACTCCCGCCAACGGGCCTGTGCCTGGAGTGGATCAAGTACGGCGCGTAAGCAAGAGAGGCGTAATCAAGAGGGGCAATGAGCAGGGGAGGTGCGAGATGAGACGACTCTTTGTGCCATCTGTCGTGATGCTGGTGCTGTCGGTGGTGATGATGGTCGCGAGCTGGTTCCATTTTCGAGTTCAGCCTGGTGGTGGCCGACTCTTCGCTGCGTTTTCGTATGGATATGTCTGGCTCGTGATCGCTGATGCCAATTGGCAGCCAAATCCCGCGAATGTGATCGACATCGATCTGAACGTGGAATTCCCCTTGTTGCCACTTCCCATCCGAGTATCGTGGCTCAGCGGTCTGATACTAACCGTGCCAGCATGGTACTTCGTGGTCGGCTTTGCGATCGTCACATCACTCTCTGCACGTCCCTGGCTCGAAGCTCGCCGCAGGCGCCGCCCCAACACATGCCCCACCTGCGGCTACGACCTCCGCGGCGTCCAATCCCTCTGCCCCGAATGCGGCAAGCCCATCAACACGCAGAGGGCGACCCCATGATGACTCTCAGGCCCGGAGGGCCGCAGGAATGTAGCCACGGGTGGAGCGCAGCGCAACCCGTGGAAAGCGCCGACACAATCACAATCGCCCCGGCAGGGGCGAAGGAAATCAACGCCCGTTTCAGATTCACCGCCATCAACCCTCACTCACCCACCCGCTCTCCTCTCTCCCCTCTCTCTCCACCCGCACGCTCCCACCCGCCGCAGTAAAGTCACCCCCATGCGCATCCTCCACATCTCCACACGCCTGATCCTCGGCGGCTCGCAGGAGAACACGCTCCTGTCGTGCGAGGGGCAGGCGCGCCTGGGTCACGAGGTGCATCTGGCCTTCGGCCCGATCTACGGGCCCGAGGGCTCGCTGCTCGCGCGCGTGGAGGCGTTCAATGCGCGCTGCGCGTCAGGAACCGAGCGCGTCCGCGCGGTCGGCGGCGCGCCGTGCGTGCGCCCCGCGGGCGAGGCGGTCTATCCGATCACGACGCACGTCCTGCCGCGCATGGTGCGCGAGGTGCACCCGTACTACGACCACATGTGCTTCCACAACGAGCTGCGCCCGCTCATGAAGCGCCTCGCGCCCGGCGTGGTGCACACGCACAGCAGCAAGGCCGGCATCCTCGGCCGTTGGGCCGCATGGAAGGAGCTCCGCAACAGCGCCGCAATCATCCACACGATCCACGGCCCGCCCTTCATGCCGGTTCCCACAGCTGCTGAGGCTGGCTCGCTCAGCCGCGCGAAGGTGCGCCTCTCCAACTTCGCGTACACGCTCGCGGAACGCTTCGCCGCATCGCGCTGCCACCGGATCGTCTCCGTCGCCGACGCGATGACCACCGAGTTCCTCTCCCGCGGCATCGGAAGCCCCGCGCTCTACACCACCGTGCGATCGGGGATGGAGACCGCGCCCTTCCTCAACGCCGCGCCGGGCGAATCGCGCGATGCCGTCCGCGCCGTGCTCGGCTTCGCGCACGATGACTTCGTCATCGGCACCGTCGCGCGCCTCGCGCAGCACAAGGGCCACGATGATCTCCTGGATGCGCTCGGCACCGCGCTGCGTGAAGACCCGCGCTTGAAACTGCTCTGGGTGGGCGATGGCTGGCTCAAGCAAGGCCTGCTCGCGCGGGCACGCGGCATGGGCCTCGTCGTTCGCGATGCGCGTCAGAAGCCGCGCGATGATGCGAAGCCCGACGCCGCCGCGCAGATCATCGTGACCGGACTGCTCCCGCCCGAGCACATCCCCAGCATGATGCGCGCGATGGACTTGCTGGCGCATCCCAGTTATCGCGAAGGACTGCCGCGCACCGTGCCGCAGGCGCTTCTCTGCGCGGTCCCCGTCGTCGCGTACGACAGCGACGGCACGCGCGAAGCCTGCATCGATGTGATTACGGACGCAGCACGCGGCACGGGCCGGCTGGTCGCTGTCGGCGATCGCGTTGGTCTGCGTGAGGCCGTGCTGTGGATGCGTGCGCATCCCGAAGCCCGCGCGGCGATGGGAGCGCGGGGCCGCGCGATGTGCGCTGAGATGTTCGATGCGGAGGTGATGGTCGCGCGCCTCGAAGAGGTGTACCGGAACGCGCGAGCGGGGTAGCGTGGAGTGTGCGGGCGGATGGCCTTGAGGGAGGGGGTTGAATGGGACGAGAGATTCAAGCGGAAAAGCACCATCGGCTCGCGCCGATGGCTCTGAAGAACGGTTCGCACAGCTCAGCGCACGAACCACCTCGCGTTGATCGGGCCCACAGCCGCATCGCTCGCCGCCGTGCCCCACTCCTGCTCGAGCATCTTCGCTGCGTTGAACTCCGATGTGCCGCGGTTAATCACGATCACGACGCGCTGCCCCATCAGCTCGCGTTCAAACGCGAAGACATCGGCGCTGCCACTCTCAAGATGTCGCACGCTTCCGAAGCGCAGCGTGTCGCCGATCTGTGGATCCTGCCGCAGGCGCAGCCACGCGCGGTAGCGCGTGCGCAGGTCCGCATCGGGCTTCATGCGCGCGTCCTCGTTCGCGCCGGTGTCTTCCCATGGCATTGGCTTGCGGCACGTCGGATCGTTCGCGCCCCACATGCCGTACTCATCGCCGTAGAAGATCATCGGCGCGCCGATGTACGTCGACTGGATCGCCACGCCCAGCAGCGATCGCTCGTACACCTCGCGAGGCGGCCGGCCTGCGTTGTATGGCACGTACGTCGCATCCTTCTCGCGCGGCTGCTCGTCGCGGTTCTGCAGCCGGTTGTCCTGGTTGTACCCGCGGCCTGGATTCCAGAGCATGTTCACGTAGCGGTCCGTGTCGTGGCTCGCAAAGAGATTCTGATGCACAAGCTGCGTCTGCGCCGGATCGCTGGCGAAGGCCTCTTCAAGCCGCGCGGCGAGCTGCGCGCTCGTGACGGGCGTCGTTTCGAGCTTGCCATCTGCGTTTGGCTTCGGCCGCTCGAGCTCGGCGTTGTTGAGCCACGCGAGGACTGGGTACGCAAACGGATAGTGCATCTGCGTGTCGAAGATGTTCGCGTCGGTCAGGCCCTTGGCCTTGCTCCAGATCTCGGCGATCGTAATCGCCTCGGGGTTGATGCCGCGCACGTGCTCGCGCCACGACTTCCAGAAGCGGTCCCCCACCTCACCGGCAACATCGAGGCGCCAGCCATCGATGCCGTCGCGCGGATTGCCATCGCCATCGGGATCCATCCATCGCCTGGTCACATCAAAGACGTGCTTCTTCGCGCCGGCGTTGAGGTCCCCCTTCTCCACCGTCTTGTCCCAGTCGCGCCCTTCGCCGAGCACCTGCCTGAACTCCGGGAGATAGCCGTTCTTTCGCTCCCAGCCGGACCAGCTCTCGAGCTTGCCGTCGCTGCCAAACTCAGCGATGAACCAGGGCGCATACGGCGACGCCTTGCCGCGCTTCTTGAGATCGGCGAAGGCCCAGTGCTCGAAGCCCACGTGATTCCAGACGCCATCGAGCACGACGCGGAGCTTGCTCGACTTCGCGGCGGGAAGGAACTCATCCACGAAGTAGCGGTCGGCCTGCGTCCATGTCCACGTCGCGGGATCCTCCGTCTCGCCCTGCGGCGGGCGGTAGTAGCCCGCGTCGATCGGCTGGCTCGGCGTCGTCGTGTTGCCCAGCGCCTCGTCGATGTGGCGGAAGTCGCTGGCGTCGTACTTGTGCAGGCTTCGGGCCTGAAAGATCGGGTTGAGATAGATCGCGGTGATGCCAAGGTCCGCGAGCTCGCCCATCTTCTGCTGCACGCCCTGCAGATCGCCGCCGTAGCGCCGGTCGAAGATGACTTTGTGCAGATCACCACCGCCGCGCTGGCGCGTGTCGGGGTTCATCGCGCGGCGTTTCTCCCACGCCTCCAGCTCGCCCGGCAGCACCTTGTACCAGTCGGTGGTCCAAGGGGCCATGAAGACGCCGCTGCCGTTGGGGTCGTTCGCAGCAACCGCGTTCTTGAATCGCTCTGGGAAAATCTGATACCAGACGGCACCCTTGGCCCAATCGGGCGTCTCGAACTTGGGCGCGATCACGAGTGGAAAGCGCTCGGTCTCGAAGTTCGCCGCAGCGAAGTGGTACGTGCCGCGGATGTCGGACCCGAGCTTGAGGCGCGTGGACCATGTGGTGTTGTCGCCGCGCGTATCGCGGGACATTGGCACGCGCCGTCGGTTGCCATCCTGACCGATGATGATGACATCAACGGCAGTCACATCCGGCGCAGCAGAGACGCTCAGGTCGATGAGGCCAAGCCCAGCGGAGATCGGCGTCACATGCTCGGCGAGGCGCGGATCGTGCGTCAGCGCGGGCTCGCGCGTGGCGGCGGCGGCGGGCGCGGTCGCAGAAGGCTGTTGGCTGGCGGGCACCATCTGAGTTCCAGTGAAGCAGGCCATGCACGCGGCCGCGGAGAGCAGGATTGGGAGCGTCATGCAGAGAGCGTAGAGACTTCTCATCTTCGCAGATCCGTGCAGATGAAGCCTGAGGAAGGAGGGTTGCGGTTGGCGTTGGCCGCACTCGAGTTCGGCGAAGGGACGCGAAGACCACGACCATTCGCCAGAACTCGAACGCTCGTGGTACGGTCTACCGCAGGGGGGTGACCAAAACCCTTCAAACTCGGCGGATGTGAGGGCCGATAAACGTGGAAGGGGTGTCCGGCGTCGTAGCGGGTTGCTAGTATTTCGCCCCGCGTACCGGTCCAGACCGATCGCAGTCAGGCAGTGCTCGTGCCGCTCCGTGCGTCACGGCAAGGGAGGAAGTCGTGTCCGACCCGCTCGATCTTCGTGCTATGCAGCGCAGCGCCGGGAACTATCCCCTTCAGGCGTTCGAGTTTGTTCGTGGTGGTCTTGAGCACACGGTCAAGATGATCCACGGCGACTCTGAGCGCGACACAGATGAGAGTCGCCACGTCTCCGGGCAGCAGCTCTGCCTTGGGATCAAGGACTACGCGATCCATCAGTACGGCCTGCTCGCCAAGACGGTGCTCAAGAGCTGGAGCATCCATGAGACGGCGGACTTTGGCCGCATCGTCTTCGCGATGATCGACGCGGGTCTCATGCGCAAGACCGATGAGGATTCGCTCGCGGACTTCGTCAACGTCTTCGACTTTGATGAGGCGTTCGGCGACCTCTCGATGAGCCGGTGAGCCGGTGCGAGCGTGCGCATGACAGGATTGTCGCGGAGATCGCGATGGATGGCGAGCCACGTGGGGACGTGCAAGGTCAAATGCAAGAAGCATCGGTTCGACGAACCGACTCGCCGGTGAGCCCGCACTCGTTGCGCAATCGCGCCGGGCGCGTCGCGTGGGGCGTGGTCTACGCGCTGATCTTCAGGAACACGCCGCGGCCGCTGCACCGGGTGCGCAACCTGATCCTGCGGGCCTTCGGCGCATCGCTGCATCCGACCGCACGGGTCTATCCCAAAGCAAAGGTCTGGGCGCCGTGGAATCTCGAGATGGACGCGCGCGCCACGCTCGCGGATGATGTGGACTGCTATTGCGTGGACCGGATCCGCATCGGAGCGCGGACAACGGTGAGCCAGTACAGCTACCTCTGCGGCGCGACGCACGATCATGAGGATCCGGAGTTCCCGCTTCTGCCGATGCCGATCGTGATCGGGAGCGATTGCTGGATCGCGGCAGATTGCTTCATCGCACCCGGGGTGACGATTCCTGATGGCGTCGTGGTTGGTGCCCGGTCGGGTGTTTTCAAGGATCCGCCCGCGTGGACCGTGATTGCGGGGACGCCAGCAACGGTGCGCGGGCCGCGGACGCTGAAGCGTAGAACAGCGAGCGGCGGGGTTTCGTAAGCCGATGAACGTATCGGTACGATACTGGTTCGCGATCCGGCGGCACCTCGCTCCCGAAGGGGCTTTGGTATCCGTTGGACTCGAACCTCGCGCCACGATCCTTGCAAGTTCACATCGCGACGCGGCATCCAAACTCAACATGACCCAAACGAGTGCCTCTCCCAGCATTGAGACGGATGGAACCAACGCCAGGGATGCGGGCGGTATCGATATTCCCGGTGACGGAGTCGCCGAGGGCGCGACACCTCTGGCGGACTATCGCGCCGCTGCCGCTTCGTGGCCCAGGGCGCGGGCCTCGGTGCTGATCCTGACGCTCAATGAAGAGGTGAACATCGCGGACTGCCTGCGCAGCTGCGCGTGGTGCGAGGATGTGGCGGTGCTGGACAGCGGCTCGACGGACCGGACGCGCGAGATTGCGCGGGCGATGGGCGTGCCGGTGTATGTGAATCCGTTCGAGTCGTTCGGCAAGCAGCGCAACTGGGCGATTGAGAACATCCCGGTCAAGAACGACTGGGTTTTCCATCTTGATGCCGACGAGCGGTTCACGCCGGAGCTGGTGCGGGCGATGCAGCGGCTGCTGGACGCGGGTCCGAAGGAAGCGGGCTTCCATGTGCCGCACAAGTTCATGTTCATGGGGCGGTGGCTGCGTCGCGCTGCCCACTATCCGACGTACCAGATGCGGCTCTTCCATAAGGGGCGCATGCGGTTCGGCGATTATGGGCATGGACAGCGCGAAGCGACCGATGGGATTGTGGGCACGCTGAACGAGCCATACCTTCACTTTGGACTGTCGAAGGGTTTGACCGAGTACATCGATCGGCACAACCGCTACAGCACGGCCGAGGCGATCCAGGCGCTGGAGAGCACGCGGCAGGGTGAGTTCAGCCCTTCGGGACTGTTCAGCGGGAACAGCGTGACGCGGCGGCGCGCGTTCAAGGATCTTCTGTATCGGATTCCGTATCGGGCTGATCTTCGCTACATCTACACGCTGCTGGTTCGGGGGGCGATTCTGGAGGGCAGGGCCGGGCTTACGTATGCCCAGCTTCAGAACCTGTATGACCGGATGATCACCCTGAAACTCCGGCTGCTGCGAGCGAAGGCAGACTCGACGATGCCGAACTTTGAGAAGGACACGGTCCCGAAGGTGCGGACGCAGATCCCGCCGCCGGATGATGGTTCGGGCGAGGTTCGCGCCGGTGCTGGATACGTGGCGGCGGCCGGCGCCGTCGGCGCTGGCATCGCGACGAGCAAGGCCGCGGTGACGCTAGAGCTGAACGGAGTCCAAACTTCGCCCGAAGAGTCGGCCGCGACAGAGGTCCGTGGTCCGATGCCGGCTCGCGAGCGGGCGATGCCCGTTTTGGAATCGAGCGCGACGGCGGCGAACCCGGTGCAGCTGGTGCCGGAGTCAACGCCGTGGACGCTGCGGCAGAGGATCATGCGGGCGGTTTGGATGCTGGTTGGAAAACCGCTCTTCCGAGCCTCGTTCCACAACTGGTATGGACTGCGGGTGCTGCTGCTGAAGCTCTTCGGGGCCAAGGTCGGGCGCGATGTGCGGATCCGGCCGACGGTGAACATCGAGGTGCCTTGGAACCTGCACCTGCACGATGGGGTGACGGTGGGCGACTATGCGATTCTGTATTCGCTGGGGATGATCGAGATCGGGTCAAGGACGATCGTGAGCCAGTACGCCCACATCTGCGCGGGCACGCACGACTACACCGACCGGCGCTTCCCACTGATCCGGGATCCGGTGGTGATCGGGGCGGATGCCTGGATCGGGGCGGACGCGTTTGTGGGGCCCAATGTCAAGATTGGACGGCTGTCGGTGCTTGGGGCGCGGTCGAGCGTCTACAAGGACATGGAACCAGAGACTGTGTATGTCGGAAATCCGGCAAGAGCGATCAAAAAGCGTGAGCTGCACTAGTTCCACTAGGTACACTCAGGGCCTCGTGGGAGCGACCTAGATGTCCGGAGCGGCACAGATTCAGGAAGGCAAGGCGCCGAGTGATCGCGCGCGCGGGGGTGGGTCTGAATCTGGTGAAGTTCGCAAACCTCACATTGCATTCGTTGTCAACACGCTGACGCCGTATCGCGTGCAGTCGCACCTGCGCGTGCGTCGTGAGATTCCCGGCTTTGACGTGCGCACGTATGTCCACTGGGACATGGGCCAGAATCTCTGGGTGTACGACGATGTGCCCGAGATCGGGGTTCGGAGTTTTCCGGGCGTGGCGAGCGAGAAGCAGATGGGCACGCTGGACTACTACCGGCGTGAGTGGCGCACGGGTGGGCTCATCATCGAGCAGCTCATCAAGGATCCGCCCGCGGCGCTCCTGGTGTGCGGGTATGCGACGCCGAGCACGTTCCGTGTGATCAGGTGGGCCTCGGGGCGGATTCCGCTCATGATCTGGGGCGACAGCAACATCCATGGCGACACGGTGACGGGATACAAGCGGCTGATCAAGGATCGGCTGGTGCGGTGGGCGGTGTCGAAGGCCGACGCGATCATGCCGTGCGGCGTGAATGGGAAGAAGTTCTTTGCGCGCTATGGATGCCCGGCGCAGAAGATGTTTGCGTTCCCGGTGGAGCCGGACTATGAGCTGATTGAGAAGTGTCCGAAGGAGACGATCGACGCGGCGCACGAGCGCTGGAAGATTGATCCGGCGCGCAAGCGGCTCCTGGTCTGCGGGCGGTTCATCTCGGTCAAGGGGATCGATGTCGGGATCGATGCGTATGTCGCGATCGCGGATCGGCGTCCGGACTGGGATCTCTTCATCGTTGGTGATGGGCCGCTGCGGAAGTTTCTGGAAGCGCGGGTTCCGGCGCGGCTGAAGCACCGCGTGACGTTTGCGGGGTTCATCGACAAGCAGGATGTGGTGAACGCGATCTATCACCAGTGCGAGGTGCTGGTGCATCCTTCGAACAAGGATGCGTGGGGCGTGGTGCTGCTGGAGGCTTCGGCCGCGGGACTGGCGATCGTGACGACGCCGGTGGTGGGCGCTTCGCCGGAGTTTGTCGCGGACCACGAGAGCGGGCGGCTCTTTACGCCGGGTGATCGCAAGGGGCTGACCGAGGCGCTGATGGAGGTGACGGATCCGGCGAACACGACGCGGTTCAAGGCCGCGTCGAAGGCGCTGTCGGATCGGTTCCGGCGTGAGTCGGACCCGGTGGCGAACATGAAGCGGGCACTGGAGTTTATCGGAGTGCGGGGATAGGGAAGGGGAGTAGGGACTGGGGAAGAAGGGTCTACAACTGGCCGATGTTGAGGGCGTAGGTGAGTGCGGAAGCGGACGCCTGCGGTTTCAACACGGAGCACACGGAGGTTGGACGCGGAGGGCCACGGAGGGAGGCGAGGTGGGGCGGAAGTGTTTGGAGGGGTGAGTGCAATCGGTGGGTTGCTTGGGCGTTGGACTTGGGACGGGCTGGGCTCTGGGATGGGATGGGCTCGATTTGGTGCGCCTTGTCACGCCTTGTACGCCGTGTCACGACCTTTCACGCCTTGCTGGTTTTTTATCATGCTCGATCACAGGAGACTGCTGATGTCGATGGAACTCAATTCACGCTGCGTTCGTGCTTGCTTTGTTTCGCTCGCGCTGGTGGCGGGTCTGGCGCAGGGGGTTGCGTTTGGTCAGGAGTCCGGGGGCGGGCTTGAGGGTCCGAAGGTTGCGGATCCTGCGGCGCCGGGGACGAATCGCAAGTTCACAGGTGGCGGCGGGAACGCGCGAGAGCGTGCCCAGCAGACGCCGATGCCGGTCTTTGTCCGCGCCTTCCGCGCGCTGGAGGGGGAGAAGGCCAATGAGTCGGTGCGGCTGAGTGATGAGCAGTCGGCATCGATCCGCAAGCTGAACGAGGAGTTCACGAGCACGATGCGGGCGTATCGGGACTCGCACCGATCGGAGATCGAGACGCTGCGCGAGATGCTGCCGCCGCAGGAGCGCCGGCGTGTGGATGGCTTCCTGCGCGATGAAGGGCCCAGGGGCGCGAGGCCGGCGAAGCCCAACGGCAAGCAGGACAACAAGAAGGACCAGACGCAGGATGCGATGAAGGGCGTTCCGATGCAGACCGATCCGATGTCGGAAGGCGGGAAGCCCGCCGATGCGGAGGCCGCGAAGGCGCGGCTGAAGGAACTGCTCGAGGGCGCTCCGAGCCCTGCGGATACGCAGGCGAAGATGTGGGGCGTGCTGAAGGCTGACCAGAAGGTTGTGGTTGAGAAGGAACTGGCGCGGCTGAAGGACGAGGCTTCGAAGCGCGGCGGTCGGCCCGGCGCGGCTGGGGGCGCGGGCGGGAAGGGCGCACAGGGCGACATCGATGTGAGCAAGCTGCCGCCACGGATGCGTGAACGCCTTGAGAAGATGACTCCGGAAGAGCGCGAGGCGGTGATTCAGGAGTATCGCAAGCGTCGCGAGGCTGATGAGAAGGGTGGCAAGAGGGATCCGAAGAAGCCTGATTGAGTGGGCCGAGTGAGTGGGCCGAGTTCAGCTCACGAGATCGTGGTTTCTTTGAGACATCCTGCGTTGAAATGACCCCAGCACCCCGCTCAGACCAAGAGCGGGGTGCTGTCTTACTCACCTGAAGAGGGGAGTGCACTACACAGTGTTCGCACTTGGTTCGTAGCTTTGTGCAGCACGAGGGATGTTGGTCTGCAAACTGGTGACAAACTTGTCGAATCGGACCATGAAGTTTGGAGAGATAGGCAACTTGCAATCCGATATCCGGTATACTTCCCACGATCTCTCTCTCCTCCAGCGGGGCGCTGTTTCTGACAGCGCCCTGCTTTGTTTTTGTTCTGTGCATGGCTGGGGGTGGGAGGGGGCGTCGCGAGGGTACTTCGGGGCTCGGCGGCGCGCGGTGTGGCGGCTGCGCCGCGTATTCTGAGGTTGCATGACGACAGCAACGGGATCCAGCGTTCACCCTTCGCGCGGCACGGTTCTTCTGACCGGTGTGGCGGGCTTCATCGGCAGTAGCGTCGCGATGGCGCTGGCCTCGCGCGGGCAGCGTGTGGTTGGCGTGGACAACTTCGATCGCTTCTATGACCGGCGGTTCAAGGATGCGAACCTCGCGCGCGTGCGGGCGGCGTGCGGCGACATGCTCACGTTTGTGGAGGCGGATCTTTGCGATGGCGAGGCGATGCGGGCCCTTGCGGCGAGAGAGAAGCCCGCGGCGGTGGTGCACCTGGCGGCGAAGGCGGGTGTGCGGCCGAGCATTGCAGATCCGGTTGGGTATGCCCACGTGAATCTCACCGGGACGGCGTCGATGCTTGAGGCGGCGAAGGCTTCGGGATGTGAGCGCTTTGTGTTTGCGTCGTCGTCGTCGGTGTATGGCAACTGCCCGGTTGCGCCGTTTGCGGAGACGATGGATGTGAACGAGCCTGTGAGTCCGTACGCAGCGACGAAGCGCGCGGGGGAGCTCATGTGCTGGACGCACCATCGGCTGACGAAGATGCCGGTGGCGTGCCTGCGGTTTTTTACGGTGTATGGGCCGCGGCAGAGGCCGGACCTTGCGATCTCGCTGTTTATGGGTCGCATCGCGCGGGGCGAGGGCGTCACGATGTTTGGTGATCCGGGCTCGTCGCGCGATTACACGTTCATCGATGACATCGTGTCGGGCGTGGTCGCGGCGCTGGACAGGATTCCGGCGCATGGGTACCGCATCTGGAACCTGGGCAACAGCCGCCCGATCCGGCTTGATGAGATGATCGCAACGATTGCGCGCGTGGTGGGGAAGCCCGCTCAGATCAAGGCGGCGCCTGCGCAGCAGGGTGATGTGGAGCGGACGTGGGCGGACCTGACGCGGAGCGCGGCGGAGCTTGGGTACGGGCCGAAGGTGCCGTTTGCGGAGGGCGTGGCGCGGCAGTGGGAGTGGATGCGTGCGGGGGGATGGGGCGTGTAGGTTGGGATGGGTGTTGAGTGTGTCTGTGATCGTGGGTTTGATGCACGATGCGCTTCGTGGGTTGATCTCCTTCGCCACTGCCGGGGCGATGGAATCAAGAGAACACTTTCCACGGGTTGCGCTTCGCTCCACCCGTGGCTACAGCCCGACGGCCCTCCGGGCCTGAGAAAATTCAGGTGCCGCGGGTGTTGCCGTAGAGCTCGATGTGCAGGCGGGCGCAGTAGCGCCAGCCTCGGGCGAGGCATGCGGCGTTGACCCAGGCGCGGTGCTGCGGCGATGGGGACTTGACGCCCTCGGGCATCAGGAGGACATCGCTGGGGTCGATGGTGCTGCCGCGGGTTGTGAGGGTGGCGAGGAGCGCTTCGATCTCGGTGAGGTCGCGCTCTTCGCAGGCGACGAACTTGAGCTGGCGCTGCGGGTAGCGTGCGAGAAGGGCGGTGAGCGCGTCGATGTTGATGCGGCGTTGTTCGTGGCGTGTGCGCCATGTGCCGCCGGGGTCGCGATCGTCGCCCTCGCGGGGGGTTGATGTGGAGAGCTTTGGCGAGAGGCTGAGGAGATCGCACGCGACGTCACGGCCTGAAGTGGGGGCGATGGTGCCCGCAGTCTCGATGGTGATGTGCATGCCGAGCGCGTGGAGCGCGGCGGAGAGGGGCGCGAGCGCGGCGAAGAGCATGGGCTCGCCGCCGGTGAGGACTACGTGGCGCACGCGCTTGGCGATCACGCTGCGGGCTTCTTCGATGAGTGAGTCGAGCGTGCGGCGGACACCTTCGGGCTTCCAGCTTGCGTAGGGCGTGTCGCACCAGGCGCAGCGGAGGTTGCAGCCGGAGGTGCGGACGAACCAGCTTGGGACGCCGCTGAGCTTGCCTTCGCCTTGGAGTGAGGTGAAGGTCTCGCTGATGGGGAGCGTGTTCGGCGCTTCGCGAGCTTCCGGTGAGTCGCTTGCGCTGCTATCCAGCATGTTCAGCGGCACGCGCTTCACGCGGCACCGCCCGCGTATCGAGTGGGGTCTGCGACCGCCGCGGCCTCGAAGCCGCGCGAGCGAATGAGGCAGGCGTCACAGTGGCCGCAGGCGAGGGGCGCTCCCGCCGAATCGAGGGCCGGGTCGTAGCAGCTTGTAGTCACGGCGAAGTCGACGCCGAGTGCGAGGCCGCGGCGGATGATCTCGGCCTTGGTCATGGAGATCAGCGGCGCGACGACGCGGAAGTGGGGCGCGCCATCTTCGACGCCTGCGCGGGTGGCGAGGTTGGCGGTGCGCTCGAAGGAGGCGATGAACTCCGGGCGGCAGTCGGGATAGCCGGAGTAGTCCACTGCGTTGACGCCGATGTAGAGGCGCGAGGCGCCGATGACCTCTGCGTGCGCGACGGCGAGCGAGAGGAACGTGAGGTTGCGCGCGGGGACGTACGTGACGGGGATCTGGCTCGCGCTCTCCGCGGGAGCCTGGCGGTCCTTGGGGACTTCCTGCGCGCTGGTGAGCGCGCTGCCGCCGATGGCGCGGAGATCGAGGCTCAGGACCTTGTGCCCAGCGCAGCCGAGGTGAGCGGCGACGAGCGCTGCGCAGCGCAGCTCGACGCGGTGGCGCTGGCCGTAGTCGAAGGAGAGCGCGTGGCAGGACATGCCGTCGGCTTTCGCCTGTGCGAGCGTGACGGCCGAGTCCATGCCGCCGGAGAGCAGCACGACGGCGCGGGCGTTGTGCGTGCCCGGGGGCATCACTTCTTCCGCTTCTTGAAGCGGTCCTTGATGCTGGCGGTGTGAGTGCTGCCGCGGCCGCCCATGAGGCCCGGCATGTTCCGCATCGCGGCCATGGCAGCGGCGGGATCACCCAGGTCCTTGACGGCCTTGACGCGCTCGTTGGTTGAGAGGGCGGCCATCTGCTTGGTCATCTTGCTGACCATGTCGAACTGCTTGACGAGCGCGCCGACTTCTTCCTGCTTGGCCGCGGAACCTGCGGCGATGCGCTTGCGGCGTGAGAAATCGATGCTGGAGGGCTTCTTGCGCTCTTCCTTGGTCATGCTGCAGATCTGGGCTTCGACGCGATCGAGCTGCTTGTCCTCGATGTTCACGCCCTTGAGGAGGCTGCCGACGCCGGGGAGGAGGCCCAGGAGCTGCTTGATCGGGCCCATTTTCCGCAGGGTTTTGAGCTGCTTGAGGAAGTCGTCCATCGACATCTCGCCGCGGGCCATCTTCTCCTGCAGGCCCTTGGCTTCTTCCTCGTCGACCTGCTCCTGGGCTTTTTCAACGAGAGCGACGACATCGCCCATGCCGAGGATTCGGCCGGCGAAACGCTCGGCGTGGAACTCTTCGAGCGCGTCGAGCTTCTCGCCGACGCCGACGAACTTGATGGGCGCGCCGGTGACGTGCTTGACGGAGAGGGCCGCGCCGCCGCGGGTATCGCTGTCGAACTTGGTCATGATGACGCCGTCGACGGCGAGGCGCTTGTGGAAGGCGCGCGCGGAGTTGACGGCGTCCTGACCGGTCATGACGTCAACGACGAGGAAGATGTGGTGCGGCGGGGCGACGCGCTTCACGCCCTCGAGCTCGCCCATGAGTTCGTCGTTGATGTGCAGGCGGCCGGCGGTGTCGAGGATCAGGACATCAACGCCGGCCTTGCGGGCGGCGTCGAGGGCGCGCTGCGCGACCTGCACCGCGACGCCCACGGCCTTGCCGTATTCCTGGACCTTGTCCTTCTCGGCGTAGAAGAGGACGTTGGCGCCGCCCTGCATCTCGGTGCGGACCTGGCCGGTGACGGTCTCGAGCTGCTCGACAGCGGCGGGTCGCTGGAGGTCGAGCGCGGCGAGCATGACGCTTCGGCCGCGCTTCTTCAGATAGGCCGCGAGCTTGCCGCAGGTGGTGGTCTTGCCGGAGCCTTGCAGGCCACACATCATGATGATGGTGGGGCCGGGGACGGCCTTCATGATGTGCGGGACTTGATCGCCGCCGGCGGAGGCGGCGGCGAGGGGGGCGGGGACATCGGGCATCGACGCGGCGTTGGTCTTGCGGCCACCCAGGAGCTCGACGAGCCGGTCGTAGACGATGCCGATCATCTCCTGGCCGGGCTTTAAGCTCTTGGTGACGTCGCGGCCGAGGGCGTCCTTCAGGACGGACTCGCTGAACTGGTTGACGACGTCGAGGTGCACATCGGCCTCAAGGAGGGCGGTGCGGACCTCGCCCATGGCGTCGCGGACGTTGGCCTCGGTGATGGTGTCGTTGCCGCTGAGCTTCTTGAAGAGGCCGTTGAAGGTGTCGGTGAGTTTGTCGAACATGGGGACTCCGAATGGAACGCGCAGCAGCGAACGCTCACGCGGCCCGGCGAGGGGACACGATCAGGGCTTGACCGGGGGGATGGTAGGAGTGCCACGGTCATAGTCGGCTTTGGGATGATGATCGAGGACGATGTTCGCGAGGCTGGCCGCACTCCACGATCATTCCCGCAATGCCGGGAATGATCGTGGCACATCGCGACCAACGAAAAACCCCGTGCTTGCGCACGGGGCTCGGTAGGAGTTGCGGGATCGGCTCTTTGTTTACTTGAACGCCTCGTAGTCCTTGCCGAGGAGGGCGCAGGCCATCTTGAGCTTCATGACTTCGTCGGTACCCTCGTAGATGCGGCAGACTCGGACGTCCTGCAGGTGGCGGAAGGGGCGGTAGAGCTCGCTCCAGCCGCGGCCGCCGAAGACCTGGACGGCGTGGTCGGCGGCGTCGAAGGCGGCGTTGCTCGCGAAGAACTTGGCCTGGGCGACCTTGGTGTCGGCCTCCTTGAGGAGGTCCTTGTCATTGGGGTTCTGGTCGCTGGCTTCCTTGGCGAGGGCGGCGCGCTCGATGAGGGCGTCGCTGGCGGCGCGGGCCATCTCGATCTTGGCGATGTGGTCCTGCACGAGCTGGTGCTTGCCGATTTCCTTGCCGTGCTGCTTGCGCGTGCGGGCGTAGTCAAGCACCTCGGCGAGGCAGTCCTCGATGGAGCCCAGGCAGCCCGAGGCGACCGAGAGGCGGCCGGAGACGAGCGTGTGCATCGCGATGCGGAAGCCTTCGCCCTCCTGCCCGAGCATGTTGTCGCCACGCACGACGTGGTTCTGCATCTCGAACATCGCCGTGTCGCTGGTGTACATGCCGGGCTTGCTGTGGAGCTGCTCGGCCATGAAGGAGTCGGGGTGCGTGCCGTCGGCCTTCTTGCCGGTGTCGACGATGATGGCGCTCATGCGGCGTTCGGCGCCGGTCTTCCCCTCGGGGAAGGCGAAGACGATCACGGCGTCGGCGATGGAGCCGTTGGAGATGAGGTACTTGACGCCGTTCAGGATGAGCTTGTCACCCTCGCGGCGGTAGGTGGTCGTGCCTTCGAGGGGGTTGCTGCCCGCGTCGGGCTCGGTGAGGCCGAAGGCGAGGATGCACTCGCCGCGGCAGGAGGCGGGGATGTAGCGCTGCTTCTGATCCTCGGTGCCGTACTTGAGAATCGGGAACTGGCCGATGGAGGTCTGGCCGGAGAAGAAGGTGCGGGGGCCTGTGCCCTCGCGGTTGATGCGGACGAGCATGCGGGCGTAGGTGAGGCTGTCGGCGCCGCGGCCGCCGTACTCGGTGGGGATGGGCATGCCGCAGATGTTGTGCTTCTTCGCGAGCTCGACGATCTCGGGGTTGAAGCGGCGCTCGACGTACGCGAGCTCCTCGATGGGGCGCAGCTCGTTGCAGTAGGCCTCGACGTCGGCGATCATGCGGGCCTTCTCATCGGCGGTCATGGGGCGCGTCGGGGCCGTGGGGCCCTTCTTCGCGGGAGAGAGACCGGGGATGCCGGGGAGGGACGAAGGCTTGGGAAGGATGGCGGTCATGGTTTCCTTTCGTGCGCGAGTCGGGCTTTGCGGTGGCGTCAGGGCATCATTCACGAGTCGCGGACCTGCCTCTATCGGCTGGCGACGCCACCGGTTGCACTTCGTGATTCTACAACGTCTGGGCGCAGTCGCCAGCCCGGAATCTCGGGGGCTCTGGATTACATTGGGGGGCTTGGGCGGCTTGCGTGGGCGGGGGCGGGGCCGGTCGTACGGGCTGGGCGTCGGAGCTGGGCACTCCAGACAGAGGACGAACCCGCCCTTTGCTTCCGCCGCCCGGTTGCTAGGCTCTGCACATGAGCGATGTTCCGACTCTGCAAAGTGGCACTGTGATCCCGCACCTCAACGGTGCGCTGATGGTGTTGGCGGCGATGGAGCGCGTGCGGGACATCGGTGCTGCGGGAAGTGTCCGCGTGTTATCGGGTGTGTCGATGTGTCGGGAAGTCGCGGGGCTGTGCGTCACATGAACCATCGCGTCGAAGCCATCGCTGATGCGCCCTCCGCGCGCCCGAAGGATCGCCGCGGCGAGACGCTGCGACAGCGCGTGATGCGGTATGCGCTCCTCGCGCTGGTGGTGTATCTGATCTGGTGCGGGACGCTCTACTTCAGTCAGGATCGACTGATCTTTCCGGGGGCGTTCAGCTCGCTCGCGCGCGGCGGCAGCCCGACGCCACCGGCGGGTGTTGAGCGCGTGATGCTTGCGATGGCGGACGGGGTGGAGGGCACGGCGTGGTTTGCGATCGGTGCTGGCCGCGCGCCGGAGAGCCCCGGGGCCGCGGTTGTGTTCTTCCACGGCAATCATGAGACGGTCGAGGGCGCTTCGCTTCTGATCTCTGAGTACACACGCCGCGGCGTGAGCGTGCTGGTACCTGAGTATCGCGGCTTTGGCGGCGCCAAGGGCAGGCCGAGTGAGCGGGCGATTGTTGCGGACAGTGTGGCTTGGGTGGAGTGGCTCTCTGTGCGAGACGGTATTGATGCCGCGCGCGTGGTGCTGCATGGTCGCTCGCTTGGGAGTGGCGTTGCGGCGCAGGTGGCGGCACGACCGGGAGCGGCGCGGGCGCCGGCGGCGCTGATCACTGAGTCTGGGTTCTCGTCGGTCGCTTCGTTCGCGGCGGGGTATGGTGTGCCGCCGATCCTGGTTCGTCATCCATTCCGCACGGATCGCGTGATCGGCGGATTCACCTTTCCGATCCTCATCATGCATGGTGAGCAGGACTCGATCATTCCTGTCTCGCACGCGCGGCGGCTTGGCGAGCTCCAGCCGAAGGCGACGGTGGTGATCATGGAGGGTGATCACAACGATTTTCCGCGTGACTTTCGCCTGTATGTCCGGAGCATCATGGAGTTTCTTGAGCGTGCGGGCGTGATGCAAGAGGTGAAGCCACCTGCGGAGACACGCACTCCGAGCGAGCGGCCATGAGCGAAGCGGTGTTCATGATGGTGCTGCTGATCGCCGCGTGCGGCGCGGGGACGCTTGGTGCGCTGACGGGGCTTGGGGGCGGTGTGGTGATCGTGCCGCTGCTGGTGCTGGCGTTTGGCGTTGATCTTCGCTATGCGGTCGGTGCTTCGCTGGTCGCGGTGATCGCGACCTCGTGCGGCTCTGCGCCGAGCTTTCTTCGCAGCGGCGCGGCGAACCTGCGGATGGGGATGCTGCTCGAATCGACGACAGTGATCGGGGCGGTGCTGGGCGCGATCATTGCGGCATGGATCTCGACCACCGCGATCACGTACATCTTCGTCGCGGCGCTCATGTACTCGGCCATTGCGACGCTGCAAACGCCGCGGCCGAACCCGCTTGATGTGCCGCCGGATCCGATGGCGACGCGGCTGCAGCTGGACTCGATCATGCCCGGATCCGCCGGCGCAGCACCGCTGCCGTACGCAACGAGGCGAGTTTCTGCCGCGATGCTGGTGATGGCGCTCGCGGGCGTGCTCTCGGCGCTGGTTGGGATCGGCGGCGGGATCCTGAAGGTGCTCGCGATGGATCGCCTGATGCGGATGCCCTTCAAGGCATCGACCGCGACGAGCAATTTTATGCTGATGGTGACGGCGGGCGCGAGCGCAGGGATCTATCTGCATCGCGGGCAGATCGATCCGCGACTTGCGGGGCCGGTGGCGCTGGGTGCGGCGGGGGGCTCGATCCTTGGAGCGATGCTGGTGGCGCGCTTCAGTGTGCGGCCACTGCGCATCATCTTTGCGATCGTGGTGGTTGCGTCGGGGCTTGAGATGCTGAGGCGGACGATCTGGGGTGGCGCATGAGTGAAGTCGGCGAAGCTAACGCTGTCACGGCTGTCACGGCCGCGGAGGCTCGCTTCGCGCATGTGCCCGGCGATCGTGCGATTGCGGCGCGGCTCGCAAGCGGGCTGAGATGGGGACTCGGCACTGCGTGCCTGCTGATTGGGATCGGGCTTGTGTGGCAGACGGTGGCGGGCGGGCTTGCAGCGCCGCGGCCAACGTTTGAGAAGTTTGACGCGACGACGACGGAGTATCGCTCGCTGATGCAGACGCTGCGCGGCCTTGCGGCGTGGCGTCCGAGCTCGCTCACGCAGCTCGGCGTGATTGCGCTGATTGCGCTGCCGACGGCGCGCGTGGCGTGGTTGCTGGTGGCGATGGCCTCGCGCCGAGAGCGGTTCTACGCCGCGGTGTGTGCGGCGGTGCTGGTGGTGCTGGTGTGGGGGCTGGCGTAGGAAAAGCGAAAAGCGGGAAAGTGAAAAGCGGGAAATCAAAGCCAAGATTTTAACACGGAGGGCACGGAGGTAAGACACGGAGAGCCACGGAGAGGGGTCCGGGGAAAGCGAAAAGCTGGAGAGGAAGGCACTGGGGACTAGGCACTGGGCACTAGGGATGGAATGAAGAGTTGGTTCGGAAAGCCGACCTACTCCCACTACGCGCGGTAGCGGCGGATGCAGACTGCGTCGTTTTGGCCGCCGAAGCCTGCGGAGTTGTTGAGTGCGACTTCGACGCCGCCTTGTGGAGTCAGGTCTCTTGCGACATTGGGCACGTAATCGAGATCGCAGAGCGGGTCGGCGTGCTTGAGGTTGATGGTGGGCGGGAGCTTGCCGGTGCGGATCGCCTGCACGCAGACGATCGTTCCTGCGGCACCCGCGGCCTGGATCAGGTGGCCCATCATGCTCTTGACCGACGAGATCGCGATCTGGCGGGCGCGGTCGCCGAAGACGGCCTTGACCGCCGCGGTTTCGAGCTTGTCGTTCTCTTGCGTGCCTGTCCCATGAGCGCAGACGTACTGCACGGGCGGGCGGCTATCCGTCCCCGGCTCTGATGGATCGATGCTGGCCTGCTTCAGCGCCTGGCGGAACGCGGCCTGCGCGCCGCGGTGCTCTGGTGCGATGTCGGTGATGCGGAAGGCGTCGGCGGAAGAGCCGAAGCCCGCGATCTCCGCGAGGGGCGTTGCACCGCGCGCGAGTGCATGATCGAGCGACTCGAGCACGAGGATGCCGGCGCCCTCGCCCATGACGAAGCCGTCGCGCGTCTGATCGAAGGGGCGTGAGGCGCGGGTGGGATCATCTCGGCGCGTCGACATCGCGGTGAGGCGGATGAAGCCCGTCATGCCGAGGGGATGGATCATCGTGTGCGAGCCGCCGGCGAGCATCGCGTCGGCATCGCCACGCCGGATGATCTCGAAGGCCTCGCCGATGGCCTGCGTGCTCGCGGCGCATGCCGTCATGCAGTTGAAGGCAGGGCCGCGGCAACCGAAGGCGTGGGCGAGATGCGTGATGGTGATGTTGGGCTCTTGCTCGATCTCGCGCACCATCGTCATGCGCTGCATCGCAGCCTTGGCCCACGCGACATCGTTGATGCTGCGCGTCTCGCCGCTGTAGCCCGCGAGGTTGCTGTCGAAGAAGTTGTCGTTGTCGAGCGAGCCCTCACCCGCGCCGACGTAGATCCCCATGCGCTCGCGGCGAAGCCCGGCGAAGGACGCGAGGCCGGCCTGCTTCCAGGCCATGCTTGCCGCGGCGAGGGCAAACTGCGTCGAGCGGCCCGCGCCGGCGTGCACCGCGGCGTCCGGCATGTAGCGAGAGAGATCAAAGCCCTTGACCTCCGCGGCGAAGTTGGTGGCGAAGGTGCTGGCGTCAAAGCGGGTCACCGCGCCGACGCCACTCTCACCAGAGAGAAGGCGAGCCCAGACCGACTCCACGTCGTCGCCCAGAGGCGTGACCCAGCCCATTCCAGTGATGACAACGCGGGGTCCCATGTGCGAAGCGACAATCGAAGAAAAAGATTTCAACACGGAGGTCACGGAGGTAGGACACGGAGGGCCACGGAGAGAGGCAATGGAAAGAGGGATTGGGGACGGGGATTGGGAACTGGGAGACCGCGAGGCCAGGGCACTAGGCATTCGGCACTAGGCGTTCGGCATTCGTTGTTTGGCATTAGGAGAGGCAAGCGGGGTTGGGCGCTCTCGGCTCTCCACGAATGCCGAACCACGAATGCCAAATGCCTGCTCTTCTTCCTCCCCTAGTGCCCAGTGCCTAGTGCCAAGTGCCTTCCTCACGCATTGTCATCAAAGTCGTGCATGCTGCCGTCGCCGCCGCCGGAGCCGCCTTCTTCGTCCTCGAGGCCGATGCCGCGTTCGGCTCGGATCTTGTCGATGTTGACCACGCGCACGAGGCCGTCCTTCAGGCGGCGCTCGGCGAAGTTGATGATGAGGCCGAGCTCGAGGTTCGCGGCCTTGAGCTGGGCCCGCAGGCTCATGCGCTCGGGCGTGCCGACGGGGCCGGGCGTCGCCGAGACCTTGACGAGGAAGAGGTTCTCAACGAAGAGATCGCTGGCGATCTCGCCGACCTTTTTGTCCTTGTACATCACGGCGAAGTTGTGATCGACGGCGTACTTGACGTTCAGCGCGTCGAGCTCGCTGCGGAGTGCGCCGAAGTAGGCGCTGCGGTCAAAGCCGGGGCCGAGCGTGCGGTGCACGTCGATCGATGCGCCGATGACCTTGCGCGAGGCCTCGGTCGTGGTGGGATCCAGGTCCGACAGCGGGATGCCGCGGCGGTCGCCGCCACCACCGCCACCACCACCGTGTCCGCCATGGCCACCATGTCCACGTCCGCCCCCACCACCCCCACCGCCGCCGTAGCCACCTCGGCCGCTGCGGCCGCGGTCCTGAGATCCGTCACGCGGGTCACGCTGCTGGCTCGGGTCACGGGGGTACTCGTTGTTCATGATGAAACTCCTTTAGGAAATGAAGAGACTGTCAAACGACCCGAACCACAAGCCAACCTGCCCAGATCACACGACGACGTTCACTCTGGCACGATCCGATGCACGCCCCGACCATCCATCGTTGGCGCGCCGCCGCTGCGGCACCTACTCCATTTTTCGCACGATCACTGCCGCGTTCTGCCCGCCGAGGCTGGATGAGCATGCCAGCACATGTCCCAGCCGTGCTGGGGTTGCGGGGGCTGCTGCGGCGAGGAGACCCGCCGCGGGCTTTCCGGCTTCCAGCCGCGCGGGGACCATCTGACTCCGCACCATCATCGCTGCGGCGACGACCTGCACGCCGCCATATCCGGCCCAGCAGTCGCCCAGCGACGGCGTGAGCAGCACCAGCGGCACGCTCGCGAGCCTGGCGCCGAAGACCTCGCGGAGCGCCGCGGCCTCGGGCTTGTCGAGCTCGGGGACGCCCAGACCCTGCGGCACGATCGCGTCGATCTCGTCGGGACCGATCCCGGCATCAGTAAGTGCGGCACGGATCGCGAGGGCCAGGCCATCGTTGGCCTTGCCCGCATCGGCGCGGGGCTGGCCGGGCAGCGTCGGCGTGGACTGGGCCGCGCCGAATCCCACCACTTCCGCGTAGGCGGACGCGCCGCGGGCCTTCGCGCCGCCCAACTCTTCCAGGATGACGATGGCGCCGGCCTCACCCGGGACCGTGCCTGACGAGGATGGGTCGAAGGGCCGGGGACCCGCGCCGGGCACACGCGTATCCGCGAGCCGACCCGCGAGCGTCTGGCGCAGCATGCCCATCAGGTTGATCTTGCTCTCGGCCCCGCCGGAGAAGCAGAGGTCCGCGGCCCCGCGCTGGATCACGCGCAGGCTCTCGCCCAGCGAGAGCAGGCCGCTGACCTCGCCGCAGGTGATGGTGTTCGATGGGCCTTCCGCGCCGTGGATGATCGTGACGTGGCAGGCCAGCATGTTGGGCAGGTACTTGAGCATCCACAGGGGCTGCAAGTTGTTCATGCCCCCGCCGCCACCCTCGGCCGCGCCCCAGGCCTGCATGTCGAACCCATCGGGCGTGATGCGGCCGGGCACGGGCGCGCCGCCGGTGCGGGCCGTTGCGAGCGCCTGCGTGAGTTCGAGCGTTTCGGCCGCGATCAGGCCCGCGCCGATCTGGCAACCCAGGCGCGGCTGCGGATAGGTCGTTGCGAAGTCGGGCGCGTCGCTCTCGTTGTGCGAGCGCGTCGTGAGGCCCGCGTCGGCCACCGCCAGCCGAGCCGCGGCGACCGCAAGCTCGGTATCGCGCGCCATCACCTTCACGGCCTTGCGATATCCCTTCGGGACATGGTCCTTGGCGGAGAAGTCGCGGACCTCTGCGCCGACGCCGCAGGGGAAGGCCTCGGGCGAGACGCGCGTGAGGGGACCCACGCCGCTGCGACCCGCAAGCAGCCCATCCCACATGGCCGCGGCACCAAGGCCAAGCCCGGTGACCGCCCCAAGACCCGTGATGACAACACGCCGATCAGCCATTGTGGGTGAGTCTATGAGGGGGAGGGACTGGGGATTTGGGACTGAAGACTTGGGAGGGAAGAAAGCGAGGAGTCGGGAGTCCCATGACCACTCGAGCTCTGGCGAATGGTCGGGGACTTGGTTCCGGTGCTCAGCACGGGAATCTTGCCCGACGGCAATGCCGGATATCTGCGGCATGGCTGGCCCGATGCATCAGACGCGCTAGTGCATAGGCCGCTCGCCCGGTACGCCGTGAATTGCCCAAGGCACCACGCGGTATCGCGGGTGGTGCATATGGCTTCGAGGGCTGTGCTCACGCACCCCGTGCGATGAAGGACATCCGCCAGGAGGCCAGTATCGCCGGGATGGCTCCATCTGCCCGCTTCACTTCGCCAACCGCGCCTTCAGCATCGCTCGCGTCTCTTCGCTTCCGATCACCGACGCTGACAGCTCCGCGGCCTTCCTCGCCATCGCGATATCCGCCGAGCCGTCGATCTCGTTGAGGAGTTCCTTGGTCTTCTGGATCGCCAGCAACCCGCCGCCGGCGAGGCGTTCGGCGATCTTCATCGTCTCCGCATCGAGCTCCGCGGCGGTGGGCACGAGGTGATCGATCAGCCCGATGTCGTAGGCCTGCTGGCCCGACATGATGCCACCGGAGAGGAGCACGCGTCGCGCCTTGCCCGCGCCGATCTTGCGAACGACCCAGGGGCCGACGACGGCCGGGCAGACGCCAAGGTCCACTTCGGGGTAGCCGATCTTCGCGTCGGCGTGCGTGATGGCCATGTCGCAGACGGAGGTCATGCCAGCGCCGCCGCCGATCGCCGCGCCGTTGGCCTTGGCGAGCGTCACCATCGGGAGCATGCGGATCTTGATCATGAGCTCGCCGAGCCGGCGCAGGAGCATGCCCGGCGCGTGCGGATCGTCCATGATCGCCTTGAGATCAAGGCCGGCGCAGAAGCCCTTCCCCTCGCCGGTCAGGATCAGGACTCTCGCGTCCTTGGCCGCGCGGCCCGCGAGGATCTCATCAAGGCACGACTCAAGGTCCTTGAGCAGCTCGAGCGAGAGGGCGTTGCGGGCCTCAGGGCGGCGGAGCGTGAGGGTGGCGATCTTGCCGGAAAGTTCAACGGTGGCGAGGGGGGAAGCAGTCGAGGACATGAGGAACTCCGATGGCCTGAAGACTAAGAGACTTCACCACAGAGGCACAGAGAGCACTGAGAAGAAGGCACAATGGGACTTGGGTCTGAGAAATGCAGAACGCGGAGGCGCGGAGAAGAGCGAAGGCGCCGAGAATGATACCGGACCGAGGTTGGTGATCGCGATGTGGTTGATTTGCGGTGAACGAGTCTCGTGAAAAAGTTCCTCTCCGATCCTTGCATCAGCCACTTCCCATCAATTCCATTTCCACTCTGTGGCCTCTGTGTCTCTGTGGTGAACCTGCCTTGCTGAATTGCATCACTTCGTCCAGCTCGCCGCGAGGAGTTCCTTGTGCTCGCTTGTCAGGATGCTTGCGAGCGAGGCTTCGAGGGCTGGCTCTGTTCGTGCGTGATCCATGCTTCCATCGCACTCGTTCAGCCATCGTTTGGTGTACGCCATCACGCTCCGCGGCTTCTCGCTGAGCATCGTTGCGAGTTCGATGGCGCGGGCCTCGCACGCCGCGGCGGTGGGCACGCACTCGCTCGCGATGCCGCGGCGCTGCGCCTCGCGGCCGCTCACGAGGCCCGGATCGAGCAGGCGTGCGCGGGCCGCGCCGGGCGCGCCCATCATCGCGATCAAGCCCGGCGCTGAGACGGCGGGTGAGAGGCCGAGCCTCACTGCTGGATAGCCGAGCTTGGCGCCGTCATCGGTGATGACGATGTCGCAGCCGCAGAGGAGTGCGCAGCCGCCGGCGATCGCCGCGCCGTGTGCGCTGGCGACGACGGGGCAGGGCGCCTCGCGCAGCGCACGGACCGCCGCGGCGAGGCCTCGAAGCAGGCTCGCCGTCGCGTCCGCATCTTCCTGCGCGAGCGTGAGATCAAATCCGGCACAGAAGACATCGCCCACGCCCGAGAGGACGATCGCTCGCGCGGACGTGGCGTTGTCCAGGCATGCGACAAGATCCGCGAGCATCCGGGGCGTCAGCGCGTTCTTCTTGCTGGCGCGATCGAGGCGCATGATCGCGACGGTGCCGAGGGGCTCAACGCTGATCATGAGCGCGACTCTCCAACCTTGCTCGCGTCATCGCGTGCCTTGCTCGCGTTCTCGCGTGAGGCCGCGACGATCCCGCGTGCGAACGCCGCGGCCTTCGCGAGTGCCGCGGCGTTGATCGATGTGCTGATGCCCTCGCCCTCGATCGTCCGCACGAGGAGTTCCATGTCGATGTTGCCCGGAGCGCGCTGGCCGGGCGTGCTCGCGTACGGACACCCGCCCAGCCCCGCCACCGAGCCATCGAAGGAGACGACTCCCAGCGAGAGCGCCTCACGCACGCACTCCGCCGCGCGGCCGAAGGTGTCGTGCAGATGCAAGTTCAGCGGCAGCCGCCCGACACGATCAAACGACCCCAGTGCCAGGCGAGCCTCGCCAAGCATGCGCGAGATCGACTCGCGCGATCCCGCGCCGATCGTGTCTGCGAGTGAGATCTCATCTACGCCAAGCTCGATGAGCCTTGCCGCCACGCGCCCCGCGGCGTCCGCGGGCGTCGCGCCCTCAAACGGGCACGCGATCGCGCACGACACATACCCGCGCACGTACATCCCCTCACGCTTCGCCGCGGCGATCACGGGCACGAAACGCGTCAGCGTCTCCTCGATGCTCGCGTTCGTGTTCTTCCGGCTGAAAGTCTCGCTCGCGGACGTAAAGACGCTGACCTTGTCGATCACACGCCGCCCCGACGCCGCGAGCGCCAGGCGATTGACCTCGATGGCCTGGTCCATCCCCTTCTCGTTGGGCACGAGCACGCTGAGCGTCGGGCGATGCGGCACGGCGCCATCAACCTCGCGCGCCGCGAACATCCCGAGCAGCGCCGCAGCATCGCCCAGCTGCGGCACCCACTTGGGACTCACGAAGCTCGTCGCCTCAACCTCATCAACGCCGCTTGCAAAGAGCAGGCGGCAGAGCGCGGCCTTGTCCGACGTGGTGATCACGCCAGGCTCATTCTGGAGCCCGTCGCGGGGAGAAACGTCGATGAGGCGGGCAGTAGTAGGCACTGGGGACTGGGGATTGGGCACTGGGGGAATGCGAAAACCAAGACGGAAGAGAAGATTTCAACACGGAGGGCACGGAGTCCAGACACGGAGGGCCACGGAGCAGGAAAAGTGGTCGAGTGGTCGAGTGGCACAGTGGTCGAGTGAAAGCAGAAAGCAAGAAATCCAAAGCCACTTGACCACTTGACCACTTGACCACTTGACCACTTGACCAC
>JBBASU010000039.1:0-27833 GCA_040399065.1 Phycisphaerales bacterium
AAGTGGTCAAGTGGTCAAGTGGTCAAGTGGTCAAGTGGTCAAGTGGCTTTGGATTGTCCCTCTTCGCCTTTCACGAGTGCCAAGTGGCTAGTGCCAAGTGCCTCGCCTCTCAGTCTTTCACTCGACCACTTTGCCACTCGACCACTCGACCACTTCATGCCTTCCCCGCCGCATCCAGCGCGATGATCTCGAAGGCCGCGTGCGCCGCGAGGAATGCTGTGTTTCCGGCGACGTCGCGGTCGGGGAGGACTTCGACGACGTCAGCGCCGGCGAGCTTGATGCCGCGCAGCGAGCGCAGCAGTGTGAGCAGCTCGTGCGAGGCGAGGCCGCCGACGCTTGGTGTTCCCGTGCCGGGTGCGAAGGCGGGATCGACGACATCGATGTCGAGAGAGATGTACGCCGCGCGGCCGGCGAGCTTGGTCACGTAGCGCTGCAGAGCTGCAGCGCCGGTTGCGCGAGCCTGATCTGCCGAGAGGATCTCAACGCCGCGTGAGGCCGCGAAGTTGAGATCCGCGGCGGAGTTGAGCGGGCCGCGGATACCGAGCGAGATCATCGCGCTGGGATCAACGATGCCGTCTTCCACGGCGCGGATGAAGGGCGATGCGTGGCCCCAGCGTTCGCCCCACACGGCATCGACGGTGTCGAGGTGCGCATCAAAGTGAACGAGCGCGAGTCCGCCGCGCGGGCGGCCGTGGCGCTCCCACGTGGCGCACATGTTGGCATAGGCGATCGAGTGATCGCCGCCGAGCGCGAGCAGGCGCGTGGTGGGATCGGCGAGCTGCTTGGCCCAGTCGCCCGCGGCGTCGAGCGTTTCCTTGATCGAGTACGGCCGTACCGGCGCATCGCCCGCGTCGGCGAGGCTGAGCTTCTCGCAGACATCGACGGCGTGCTCGATGTGGTAGCGCTTGACGTACTGCGAGGCCTCGCGGATGGCGCGCGGCCCGAAGCGGGCACCGGGTCGGTACGTGACGCCGCCATCGAAGGGGATGCCGTAGACGGCCCAATCCACGGGCCGGTGGGCGGGCTCGACGGTGTCCAGCATCGGGTAGCGGGCAAAGGTCGAGATCCCGGCGAACCGCGGCGAGAGGCGAGCATCTGGTAATCTGGTTGGCATAGACGCCGAGCGTATCGCACGCCGGCGATCCGTGGGAGCCGAGTGATGAATCAGCAAATGCCGCCGGGAGGTCCGGGAGAGTTTGGTGCGTCCGCCGGCGGCCCGCCGCCGCTGCCTGGTCTGCCGCCGATGATGTCTGGGATGGTCCTCGTTCCGAGGTATCAGCCGATGGTCGGACCTCCGTTTGGCGTGGGTGAGGTGCTGTCGGCGGCGTGGCGAACCTTGTTCAGCCAGCCGGGGACGCTGATTGGTGCGTCGCTTTTGTACATGCTGATCGCGGTGGCTGCTTCGTTCATCCCGATCATCGGTGGGCTCACGTCGATCTTCCTCGGCCCGCTGTACGTGGCGACGGTGTATCTCTTTGTTCGAGCTGCGCGCAGCCAGCCTGTGCATGTGGGCGACATGTTTCAGATCTTCGGGCCGCGGTACTGGCCGCTGCTTGTGATCTAGCTGTTGTTCACGATTGCGATCATTGCTGCGGGGATCCCGACGATCATCGCGGTTGTTGCGGGGGTGGTGGTGGGCCTCGCGGGGAATGGGAGCAGCGGCGCGATTACGGTCGCGTTCATCGTGGGCGGGGTTGGCGTGCTTCTGGGCGTGGTTCTGAGCATGTTCGTCACGATGCGGCTGTGGTTCGCGACGACGCTGTATCTGGATGCGCCGGTGGGTTCGCTGGACATCATCGATGCATTCAAGATGAGCTGGCGATCGACGGCCCGATCTTGGCCGACGCTGGTTGCGGCGCAGCTGATCATGGTGGTGATCGTTGTCTTGTCCTTCCTGATGCTGGTGGTGCCGTTCTTCATCATCGGGTTGCCGCTGGCCTTCGCGTTTCTCGGTGCTGCTCATGCGATGCTCTTCCCCCTGATGGATCAGCGTCGGTGTGTGCAGTGCGGCTATGAGCTTGGTGGTGTGCTGGTGGGCGGCGCTTGTCCAGAGTGCGGCACGATTCGTGGAACGGTTTGAGGCGAGTCGCTTGGATCGGAGTGCCTTCGTTCTCTTCGGTGAGCCTTCGACTCTCTCAGTGAGCCTGCGGCTATTTCAGCAGACCTTCGTCCAGGTGCATGCCGGGCGGGATCGTTGCGGTTTCGCCGGACTCGACCATTCCTGCGACTGGATACGCGCAGTAGTCGAGGCTGAAGGCTCCGGCGGGGCGATGGTTGCCCGAGTGGCCCAGGCCTCCGAAGGGGAGCTTGCTGCTCGCGCCGGCGGTGCCGGTGTTCCAGTTGACGCAGCCGGCGCGGGCCTCGCGCATGAAGCGATCGGCGTGGGCGCGGCTGCGCGTGAAGATGGACGCCGCGAGGCCGAAGGAGGTCGCGTTGACCTGCTCGATGGCTTCTTCGAAGCTGGGCACGACGCTGATCCGCAGGAAGGGTGCGAAGATCTCGATATCGGCACCGGCGTGTGTGCCTGATGCGCCGTGCGTGAAGGAGACGAATCGTTCGACGCGCATGACGCCGGGGCTCATGTACCAGCCGGGGCTCGCTTGCGTTGAAGGACCATCGATGGCGCGCGGCTCGACGAGGAGTTCGCCGCCAGACCTCGCGAGTGATGCGATGGCTCCCAGCGCGGCGGCGCGTGCGGCTTCGGAGATGAGTGGGCCCATGAAGACCGGGTGGTCCGCATCGGGACTGCCGATGATGAGCGAGCTCGCGGCCTTGCAGATCGCGGGGATGAGGCGCGGCGCGACGGCCTCGTGGATGATGAGGCGGCGTGTGCAGGTGCAGCGCTGGCCGGCCGTGATGAACGCGCTGCGGACGCACTCGATCGCGGCCTGACGCAGGTCGGCATCGTCCATCACGACCGCGGCGTTGCTGCCACCCATCTCGAGCGCGAGGAGGCGGCCGGGGCGGTCGAGGTTGGCCTCCATGATGCGGCGGCCGACAGGCCAGGAGCCGGTGAAGAGGACGCCGTCGATGTCTTCGTGCGAGACGAGCTTGGAGGCGATGTCAGCGCCGCCCTGGACGAGGTTCAGAACACCGGGGGGTGCGCCGTGCTCGGCGAGGGCTTCGTGGAAGAGCGCGGCGAGGAACTCGCCGACGGCGGGTGCCTTGTCGCTGGGCTTGAAGACGATGGTGTTTCCCATCGCGAGGGCGGGGACGATGTGACCGTTGGGAAGGTGGGCGGGGAAGTTGAAGGGTCCGATGACGGCCATGACGCCGTGGGGCCGGAACCAGCAGCGGCCGGTGCGGGTGGGGGCGAGGGGAACCTCGAAGCCGCCGACGCGCGCGAGGGGGGAGCCGGGGTTGCCCGCATCGAGGGTGATGTCGACCTTGGCCGCGAGGAGCTGGGCTTCGGCCTTCGCGTCCCACGTGGGCTTGCCAACTTCATCGCGGATGAGGGCGGTGAGTGCGGCCTCGTGCTTGATCGCGAGGGCCTTGAAGGAGCGGAGGACTTTCGCTCGCTGCTCGAAGGGCCATGCTGACCAGGTCGGGAGGGCGCTGCGTGCCGCGGCGATGGCGTCATCGGTGTGTGCGGGGCTGGAGCCGCCTTGCCAGATGATGCTCGCGGCGGCGGCGGGATTCCGGGAGTGAAGGGTCGTTGGAGTGGCGGCGAGCCATGCGCCATTGATGAGGTTGCGGCCGGCGATGGTGGGTGGGTTGATTGAGGCTCGCGAAAGGATGTGGCTCACGAGCGCACCTTGGCTGGCCTGGGTGGGGCCGGCCTGGGTGGAGCTGGCTTGCGGGGCGCGGGCTTGGGCTTTGCGGGGCGTGCGACGGGACGCGCACTGGGCCGGGTGGTTGTCCGGTTCATCGCGAGGGCCGCGGCGGTGGGTTCGGGGATCGCGACCGGGTCGGGTGGATCCAGCGGCGTCGCGCCGACGCGCGAGCCGATGCGGACGCCGGTGACGCCGCCCAGGATGTCGATGGAGGACTGAGGCAGGCGGACGATGGAGCCGCCCTGGGCGCCGATCTCGAGCCGCTCGATGGTGCAAGGCGTCTCGATGGCGCGGAAGTCGCCCTCGGAATCGAGCGTGCTCACCATGGCGTGCGAGGTGCACTTGTCGAGGGCGATGGGCTTGCCGAGGACGCCAAGGAAGCTCTGCTTGACGAGGGCGATGTCGTCGGTGAAGGCGTCGATGTGTGGGGCGGCGTCGAAGGGATCGACGAAGCCGCGGTATCGGAAGCCGAGGCTTTCGAGGAGGCGACGGGCGGGGATGGTCTCGCGTGCGACGACGCCGACCATGTTCAGGATCTCGAGGGGGAAGAGGGTGAGGAAGATCTCGTCCTTGGGAAAGAGCTCTGAGATGAAGCGGCGGTTGTGCTGGCAGAAGCGGTCGGCCTCGGAGTAGCGCACGGGGATGAACTTGCGGCCGAAGTGGTCCCAGAAGGCGTTGTCGCCGTCGCTCGTCACGGGCGGGGCCATCTCGGCGATGATGCGGTCGGCGAAGAGGGCGCGGTGGAGGCCGATGAAGTGGAAGCGGATGAAGGAGAGGAAGCGGCCGGGGCGGAGCTGGTGGCCACGGAAGCTGGGCTGGATGATGAGGCCACCGAGCTCGGTGGGGCCGGTCTCGTCGGCGTAGAGCTGGCCGACGGCGTGGGTGGTGCCGAAGCCGAGCTGGGGGGAGTGGAACTTCTTCTCGCTGACGCGGAGGGACCAGTTGGGATTACCGGGGCCGCCCTGATGGGCGCGGACCTGGCAGGTGCCGACGATGGAGCGGGTCTGGGGATCTTCGATGGAGAACATGAAGAGGTCGGATTCCTCTTCGATGTTGGCCCAGCCGCCAGCTGAGTGCTTGCGGGGCTTCTTGACGGGATGGGTGGATTCGCCGGGAGGCGAGTTGGCGACGCGCTTGAAGCAGCGGACGCTGTGCTCGATCTTGCCCTTGATGATCTGCTCATCGGGAGGGAGGTTGATGAAGAACACCATCCGCGCGAGTTTGTGCAGCGTCGAGGCGTCGTCGGGCTTTGACTGGCGGATCAGGAACACGCTTCACCCCGTCTCGGTTGATGGCTCCCCCTCGCCCCCGGCTCGGCTTGTTCGGACACGGTCGTGCGATGGTAGCCGACAGGCAGCCTAGCCCCGTTTCTCCCTACCTCCAACCTCGTCCGACCAGTCTCCAAGCCCCCCAGTTTTCCAAACCTTGCCACGCCCCTGCCACACCCCTGCCCGCCCCCTTCCTATTTCGCCCACCCTGGGGCCCGCGTGCACTGGGTATCGGGCGTTGGAAGGCCTCAATCGAGTTCTCTCAGCAGACAAGATAGCTGGCGACTCGAACGGCGTCAAGTCAAATACCAAACTAAGCACGAACATTTGGAGGTTGGGGGTTTGGCGGCTTAGAAGTCGCGACGGGAGAAGATCCAGGCCGAGATGGCCAGGATAAACCCTTGGAAGAGGAGGGATGTCCCGATGATCCAGGTGGTGGTACGGCCGCGGACGGCTTCTTCAAATCGGCGGGCGACTTCGGGGTCTGGACGCCCTAACTGCGCGAACTCATCGCTGGGCGACTCGTCGCGCGACGGGTTCATGATGAGCGCCTTGTCTTCGTTCGACACAAGCCAGCGGTCGAGAAGCCCGGTAGTCTCCTGCGTCTTCGGCAGCAGTGTCTTGGCAAGCACGACGCCGCCGGACAGACGCCGCCAGCTCTCGGCCTTCGCCTTGGCCTCCACCCCAGCCGCACGCACGTCGGCCAGCATCGGATTGATCGCCTCCAGATCGTCCTTGGCCTTGCCGGGCAGCGGACCCTTTTCGCTCGGCAGCGCCTCGCCTTTCTCCTTCAGTTGGTCGAGCGCGCGCTGGGCGATCGCTTCGGCCCGCTCGACTCTGTCTGCGGCGCGTTCGACATTGACCTCGGTGGTCAGCCTTTGGAGAAGGACGATGCCCTCGACGGTGTGGAGAGACCAGAGGCCAAAGTAAGCGAGGACAGTGAGGAGGAGCGAGGCGATGGTGGAGCGTGTGAGGAGGCCGAAGAGGACGCAGATGCAGTAGAGGTAGCTGAAGGTGATGACGACGATGGGAACGGCGAGGAAGATCTGAAACTCGCGAGATCCGTCGCGGATCCAGATGACGAGGAAGGCGGCGGTGGTAAAGGCGGTGACCTGGAGGCCGACAAAGAGGAGGCCGGTTACGTACTTGGTGAGGAAGAGCCGCAGCCGCGAGATTGGCTTGGAGAGCGTGAGCTCGATCGAGCCGCCAGCGATGAAGTCCGGGAAGATTGAGGCGGTGGAGACGAGGGCGAGGATCCCGGCCCCAATCGAGAACCACCAGGGGATCGCGACGTTCGTGAACACGAACATGTAGAACTTGGCCGGCGGGATCACGTCGGAGGTCAACTTCCCTTTCGTGTCGATCTCCCAGTGAAGGAACGTGATACCGACCTTGTTGATGCCAAACGCCGCGAAGACACAAACCACCAGCCCCGACAGGATCAGCGTGATCCAGAAGAGCTTCTTGGCGTTGAGTTCGCGGTAGGCGTCGAGGAAGAGGGCGAGTGTTTGGGTCATTTTGGAGGAGGGATTGGGGACTGGGGATTGGGGGAGAAGCGAGGCAGCGATGGAGCGAGGCAGCGAGGCAGTGGGAAGACAGGAAGTAGGAAGCAGGAAGACGGGAGAGGCGCGTGATGTTGCTTTGGTGTGGCTAGTTGCGTTTAGCGCCTGGCTTTAGGGCTTGGCCGGTCGTTGGGTCGGTGATGGCTTGCATGAAGAGGTCTTCGAGTGAGGGGCGGACGGGCCTGATCGACTTGATGGTGATGTTGGCGGCGCGGAGGCGGTCGATCAAGGTTTGGATGCGGGCGGCATCGGTGGTGTGGAGGATGATGCCGCTGCGGCTGATGCTGAAGGGCTCGCCGCTGGCGAGGGTGCCGGTGCAGGAGATGCGCGGGGCGAGCTGGGTAGAAGGGTCGGGCTCTGAGGTTTGCGGCTGTGAAGTCGCGGCGACTTCGGGGAGGGCCCTGGCGAGTGTGGCGGTGGTGGACTCGGCCGCGGCGTCGGAGCCGATCTCGATCTCGTAGCGGGCCTGAGTCTCGGTGAGTTCGGGGATGGTGCCTTGGCTGACGACGCGGCCTTGCACCATGATGGCGACACGGTCGCAGAGCATCTCGAGCTCGCTCAGCAGGTGGGAGTTGAGGAAGATGGTTTTGCCCTCATCGCGCAGGCGCTGGAGGACTTCGCGGATCTCGCGGCGGCCGACGGGATCGACGCCGTCGGTGGGCTCATCGAGGAGGATGAGGTCGGGGTTGTTCATGAGGGCTTGGGCGATGCCGATGCGTTGGCGCATGCCCTTTGAGTAGCCGCGGACTGGCTTGTTGCCCCAGGCGCCCATGCCGACAAGGTCCAGGAGTGGGCCGCGGCGGGCCTTGCGCTCGCTGGAGGGAACGCCGGAGAGTGCGGCGTAGAAGTCGAGGACCTGTGCGCCGGTGAGGTACTCTGGGAAGCGGTGGTGCTCTGGGAGATAGCCGACGCGCGCAAGTGTGGGCTTGTGGCCGACGGGCATGCCGAGCATGGTGCCGGTGGCGGCGGTGGGGCTGATGACGGTCATCAGGATTTTGATGAGCGTGCTTTTGCCCGCGCCGTTGGGGCCCAGGAGGCCGAAGACCTCGCCCTTCTTGACACGCATCTCGATGCCACGGAGGGCGTGGACTTTGCCTTTGTAGATTTTCTCAACGCCCTGGAGATCGATGGCCCAGTCGGAGGATTGGTGGAGGGGAGAGGCGGTGAGTTGTGGCGAGAGTGTGGTCATGGGGGGAGGGGAAGGGACTGGGGATTGGGGGGGGGGGCGGGGGGAGGGTGCTTGTTATAGTTGGAAGTGGGCTGGGCGTTTCGGGTGGCCAAATGGCTAAATGGTCAAAGGGTCAAATGGCCAAAGTTGGAATCTCGTGAGTACCGCAAGCGGGCATGTGAAAAAGGTGCCAGCGCGTAGGGAAGGGAGATGACAGGGACCATGACGACGTGCTTCGACTTTAGCAATTTGGCCCTTTGACCATTTTGCCATTTGCTTGCCTTCGGCAAGCAACCACGTGAAACAGGTGCCAGTACTTTGGGTGGTCGGTGTTGGTGGTGGGCCGGTTCTCTTCTTGCCAGAACTCGATGTCGAATCCGGCGAGGAGGGTGTTGCGGATTTCTTCTTCGGAGTGGTGGGTGCGGTCTGGGAGGGTGGCCCAGTCGTCGTTTGGGCCGAAGAACTGGCCTGCGAAGCGGCCTTGTGGCTTGATGGAGTTGCTGATGAGGGCCCATAGTGCGGCGAAGGACTGAGGCGGGCAGAAGGGTAGAGCGAACGAGGCGTTGACGAGGTCGAAGTGTGTCGATGCGAGGGCGGGACCATCGGCGAGTGCTTCGAAGGTCGCGAGGAGTGTGGTGAGGCGGGGTCTTTGAACTTGGGGCGTGCGTGCTTCGAGGCGTGCGAGGCCTTCGCGGCTGCTGTCGATGGCGGTGACGTGCCAGCCTCGGGCGAGGAGTTCGAGCGTGTCGCGTCCGTCGCCGCAGCCCAGGTCGAGGGCGGTGCGGGGTGAGTCTGGCGGGGGCTGGGCGTCGAATTGAGCATCGATCTGAGCATCGAAGAGTGCGATGGCGCGGAGGAGTGTCTCGCGTGCCGCGAGATGGCCGAGGGCGTCGAAGTAGGCTGGCCAGTCACGCTGTCTCGCGTAGACGTGCGCGGGGAGGAGATGGGCTGGTCTGGTTGGGGCACCCGGGGCCGGGACGAGCGGCGGCGGTACGGCGGGGTTTGCGGGAGTCTCTGCACGCGGCTTTGTCAACTTTGTCATACGCTCGACCTTTGACCTCATTCGACGCGACCAACGAATCGATCGGAACGATGACCGGAATAAGCACCCATGTTCAGCGACCTTCGTGAGTTTGTCTCGGTACTCTCGGCCAGCGGGGAAATCAAGCGTATCAGTGCGCGGGTCTCGCCTGTGCTGGAGATCGCGGCGATTGCGGATCGCGTGAGCAAGACGGGTGCTCCGAACGCGCCGAGCGCTTCGGCGCGGCGGAACGATCCGCGCTTTGCGCATCTGGGTGGGCCGGCGCTGCTCTTTGAGAATGTGGAGGGGTCGGACTTTCCTGTGCTCATCAACGCGTGGGGGAGCTACCGGCGCATGGAGATGGCGCTGGGGTGCAACGATGCCGGGCCGGGCATTGCGAGGGGGCACACGCCGGGGGGCTTTGATGCGCTTGGGGCAAAGATCGGCGCGCTGGTGAAGCCGGAGCCGCCGAAGTCGCTCAAAGAGATCGTGGAGAAGGCGCGGCAGTTTTTTCCGCTGCTCTTTATCCCGCCTAAGCGGCGCAAGGGGAGTGGCGCGTGCCAGGAGGTTGTGATCCGCGAGGATGCGGTCGATCTGACGCGGCTGCCCATGCTGCGCTGCTGGCCCCATGATGGTGACTTTGCGGCGCTTGGGTATCCGGGCGCGACCAACGACGGCATCCCGAACCTTGGACGCGGCGCGGAGTGGGAGGCCAAGCACCGCGGGCGCTACATCACGCTGGGGGGGATCCACACGATCCATGCGGATGATGAGGGGAGCGCGAAGCCGTCGTCGCACAACATTGGCATGTACCGCGTGCAACTGCTGGGCAAGCGCACGATGGCGATGCACTGGCACATGCATCATGATGGGGCGCGGCACTGGCGCTCGTGGAAGAAGCGTGGGAAGCCGATGCCCGTTGCGGTGGTGCTTGGGGGCGAGAGTGTGATGCCGTATGCGGCGACGGCGCCGCTGCCGCCGGGGATCAGTGAGCTGCTGCTGGCGGGCTTCCTCAATCGTGGCGGGATTCCGATGTGCATGGGCAAGACCGTGCCGATCTGGGTGCCGGCCAATGCGGAGATCGTGATCGAGGGGTACGTGAGTGAGGAGGCGGGTGCGATTGGGTGGGATCCGCGGAACCCTAAGGCGGGGCCGCTTGGTCCTGGGGCTGTGTTTGAGGGACCCTTCGGCGATCACACCGGGTTCTACTCGCTGCCGGATCGGTATCCGATCCTGACGGTGACGGCGATCACGATGCGGCGGGATGCGATCTATCCGACAACGGTGGTAGGGCTGCCGCCGCAGGAGGACTATTTCCTGGGCAAGGCGACGGAGCGGCTGTTTTTCCCGCTGCTCAAGACGATCATCCATGACATCGACGACTATGACCTGCCGATGTTTGGGGCGTTCCATAACGCCGCGGCGCTCCAGATCCACAAGGCGTACCCGCTGCAGGGTCGGCGCGTGATGCACAGCGTGTGGGGCGCGGGGCAGATGGCGTGGACGAAGACACTCTTCAGTGTTGAGAGTGATGTCAGCGTGCACGACACTCGCGCGGTCTTCGATGCTGTAGCGCGGAATTGCCATCCGCACCGCGATGTCGAGTCGATCCGTGGGCCGCTGGACATTCTGGATCACGCCGCGCCGCACCTTGGCGCGGGGACGAAGATCGGGTTTGATGCGACGCGGCGGATCGAGGGTGAGCAGGCGGGCGCGGCGGACCTCCACGCGAGGCCTGCACCGGCTGATCTTGCTGGCGTGATGGAACGCGTTCGCGCGATTCCCGGCGTGCTTGATGTTGCGACGGCGTTTGGTGATGACGGTTGGCTGCTGGTGCGCGCGAAGAAGGATGCACCGGGTGATGGTCGGCGCGTGATCGCAGCGCTCGAAGCACTGGGCACCAGCCTTCCGCCGTTCGCCATCATCCTCGGCCCCGATGTCGACATTCAGAACACTGACGAGGCGCTCTTCCACTGGTGTGCGCACAGCGATGCGGGGCGCGACTCGGTGCGGATCGGCGTGGGTGATGGCGCGATGCTGGCGTTTGATGCGACGCCGAAGTTGCCGGGTGATGAGGCCAGTGGCGAGCCGGTGCGGCCGTGGCCGCCGGTGCTGACGGTGAGTGCTGAGATCCAGAAGCGGATCCGGTCGCGGTGGGGGGAGTATGGGCTGGGCGGCGACTCGGCCGCGGGGTGACGGCTCTTTGAACGCAGAGGACGCAGAGGGATTCAAGACAAGGAAAACAGAGTAAAGCGGGTTGATGGAAATGCCCCTCCGATCCATCGGTCGCTGCCCCGTCCGCTCAATCCCAGTCTTCTCGCTGCTCTCTTCTCCCCATCCCCTCCGTCGTCCTCCGCAACCATCCGCGACCTCCGCGTTCAAAGACCGTCCCGCCGACGCACCACCCCTCCGCGTCCTCTGCGTTCCAGTTACGCCACCCAGCGATCAAGAGCCCCCGCGAACGTCCATTCCCGCACCTACCCTCACCCGTGCCGATCCTCTCCTGCGTCAATATCAAGCATCGTTTCGGCGTCGACATCATCCTCGACGGCGTTTCCCTATCCATTGAACCCACGGACCGCATCGGGATTGTCGGGCGCAACGGCACCGGCAAGTCCACGCTCCTCAAGATCCTTTCGGGGCTTGTGAAGAATGACGAGGGGTCTGTCAG
This sequence comes from Phycisphaerales bacterium, assembly GCA_040399065.1. Taxonomy (GTDB): domain Bacteria; phylum Planctomycetota; class Phycisphaerae; order Phycisphaerales; family UBA1924; genus JBBASU01. The sequence goes on from JBBASU010000039.1 coordinate 11,464, forward strand.
TGTGCAGCGCGGTGCCCGCGTTGGCTATCTGCACCAGGATCCCAAGCTCGATCCCGACGAGACGCTGCGCGGCGCGGCGGAGGGTGCCTTTGAGCTTCTGCATGCGACGCATCGCGAGCTTGATGCGCTCTTTGAGCAGATGGCGACGGCGCAGGGGCCCGCGCTCGATCAGCTCATGAAGAAGCAGATCGTGCTCGAGGAGAAGATGGAGTCCCTGGGTGGCTACAGCGTTGATCATCAGATCGACAACGTGCTGCACGGCGTGGGATTCACGGATGCACAGTTCAACATCAAGGTCAAGAGCCTCAGCGGCGGGCAGAAGGGGCGGCTCGCGCTCGCGCGGCTGCTGCTCGAGACGCCCGATGTGCTGCTGCTTGACGAGCCGACGAACCACCTCGACATCGAGGGGCGGCTGTGGCTGGAGGACTTCCTCGCGAATGAGTATCGCGGCGCGGTCGTGCTGATCTCGCACGATCGGTACCTGCTGGACGCGGTGGTCACGCGCATCATCGAGGTTGAGCAGGGGCGGCTGATTGACTATCCCGGCAACTACGAGGACTTCCGCGAGATCCGCTTCCAGCGGCGTCTGACGCAGCTCCGCGCGTACGAGACGCAGCAGGGCAAGTTCAAGAAGGAAGAAGAGTACATCCGGCGGTTCAAGGCGGGCCAGCGCGCCAAGCAGGCCAGAGGCCGCCAGACGCGGCTGACGCGCGAGAAGGATCAGGCGCTGCTCGAGCGGCCGATGGAAGTCGAGTCCTTCAAGATGGAGCTGCCCAAGGCGCCGCGCACGAGCGACGTTGTCGTCTCGGGGCGGCAGCTGTGCAAGAAGTTCACCAACGACCGCGGCGAACTGAAGATCTGCTTTGATGGGCTCGACATCACGATCAACCGCGGCGATCGCTGGGGCATCATCGGCCCCAACGGCGCGGGCAAGACCACGCTCGTGCGTGCGCTGCTGGGCGAGATTCCCGTCGACAGCGGCACGATCCGCATGGGCACGAACGTTGTGGTGGGCCACTACACGCAGAGCCACGAGCACATCGATGGCGAGATGCTGGTGTGGCAGTACCTCCAGAAGATCATCGTGAAGGAGTCGGGCGGATACACCTTCTCTGAGCAGCAGGCGCGAAACCTTGCGGGTGCGTTCCTCTTTTCTGGCTCAGAGCAGGAGAAGCCGCTGCGCGTGCTGAGCGGCGGCGAGCGCAGCCGCGCGGTGCTCGCGGGATTGCTTGCCTCGGCCAAGAGCCTGCTGGTGCTGGACGAGCCGACGAACCACCTTGATATCCCATCGGCGGAGCGCCTCGAAGAGGCGCTCGCGATGCCGGAGGATGAGGACGAGGCTCCCAACTACGACGGCACGATGATCCTGATCAGCCATGATCGCGCGCTGATCGATGCGACGTGCGAAAACCTCATCATCCTTGATGGCAAGGGTGGCGCGAAGATCCACCACGGCACGTACACGGATTGGCACGAGGAAGAGGTCGCGCGGGCGAAGCAGAAGAACCAGGCCGAGTCGCAGGCCAAGGAGAAGCGCGAGGCGGAAGAACGCCGCCAGCGCGAGGCCAAGCAGGCGAAGGAGGCCGCGAAGAAGCAGACTTCGGGCGCTGTCGGCGCGCTTGCGAAGCTGCGGATGGACGAGCTCGAGAAGCGGATCGAGAAGTGCGAGACGCGTCTGCGCGAGATCGATGCGCAGCTGGCGAATCCTGATACGTGGTCGAACGCGAGCAAGAGCGCGAAGCTGTCCGAGGAGCGAGCCAAGGTCGCGGCGGAACTCGAGCCCTACGAGTTTGAGTGGGCGCGAAGGGCCGAAGAAGCCTGAGCTACATCAGCGCGCCGTCACTGTTTGAGTGCCTCGCTGCCTCGCTCTTCTGATTTTCGCTTTCCCGCTTTTCGTTTTTCGCTTTACCTACACCGGGCTCTTGCCGTCCGTGATGGACTGTCGTGCGCCGGAGCGGACGATGCGCTCGACGAAGGCGGCGAACTCGGCGTCGAGCTCTTCGGCGGCCTTGCCGGTGTAGACCTTGAAGAGGTCTGCGCCGCCGCGGCGTGAGGCGTACGCGCTTGCGGCGCGGCCGCCGAGCTCGGTCCGAATCTTGGCGATGGTGCCGCCGTGGGCGGCGTCGCTCACGAGCGACCGGAGTGCTGGTGCGTGCGTGCCGCCAGCGCCTTCATTCAGGAAGTGGATCACGGCCCACCCCTGCGCATAGAAGTCGAGCGCGGCGGAAGGGCTGCGCTGCATCAGACGCTGCGGTGTGGAGCGCTGCCACTCGCTGAGCGTGAGCATCCGTCCTTCGGAGTGTGCTTCGCGCAGTCGATCGAAGCGCTCCATGTTGGCCCAGGGCTTGAAGGTCGCGACGCCCTTGGCGAAGTCGTAGCGGAAGCCTTCCATGTAGGTGGAGAGAGCCTCTTCCCACGAGACCGGGAGAGGTTCCTTGAAGGTGGTCTGGGAGTACGCGTGCCAGGCTTCGTGCGCGACCATGGTGTACGTGTCGCGCGGGCCGATCTCCCAGAGCAGGGACTGGCCCTTGGTCGTGAACCCGCCGCGCTGGATGCGGAGGTAGACCTCGGCCTCTTCGCCCATCACGCGGCGTGTCATCGCTTCCCACTGGCTGCGCCCGCCGAAGACGAAGATCTCGGGCTGGCGCTCCGGGCGAGGGAGCTCACCGAGGGCGGATGTGTAGTGATCCATCGCGGCCTCGAGAAAGCTGGGGAGCCGCTGACGCAAGGTCTGACGTGTTGAGGTCGTGAAGAGCCGCCAGTGTGGGGTCTTGAGGAGGATGCCGCCGGTGCCTTCGAAGGTCCATGTCTCTTCGGCGAGCACGGCGGAGCCGCCGGACATCACGCCCGCCGCGGCGGAGGGTGTGGGTGCGGGAGGGGTCGCCTGCGGTGATGCTGGAGCCGGGGTCGCGGCACCGATGCGGGGAGGCGGGGTCACGATCGGGCGTGGATCGCGCTCGGGGATTGCGGGCTTGGGGCGTTCGGCCGGTGGGGAGGCGGCGGGCTGGGGCGAGCAGGAGGCCAGCGCGATGGCAGCGACCACAGTCGCCACCGACATGAAGGTCGAGACTGAGGCTGAGAAGGGCATGAAGTGCTGCATGGTGGGCGGCAAACCGTCGCCTGCGTGGGGCGAGTGGCCGGGATCAGAGTGCTGCGAGCGCAACGCCATCGAGTGGCCTCCGCGAGCGACCTGCACCAACGCCATGAACGCCGATCCGATGCTTAACCGAGCGTGGCGAGCTCGGTCTGGGCCGCCGCGAGCTCGCGACGGGCCTTCTCGAGCTGCTCCTTGGACTGCTGGACCATATGCGGGGGGGCCTTGTCGGCATAGCCGGGATTAGAGAGACGCTTGTCCAGTGTTTCCACCGACTTGGTGAGGTCGGCGACGACCTTGGTGAGGCGGGCCTTCTCGGCGCTGGTATCGACGGCCTCCGCCGCGTCCTTGAGGTTGGAGAGGCGGTAGTCGAGGCCATCGACGCTGAAGGCGACGCTGGGGCCGGTGGGGGCGGTGGTGCTGATGGCCTCGAGGCCTGCGAGGGTCATCGCGAGATCGCGCCCTGCGGCGAGGTCAGGGGCGCCCGGCGGCGTGTGGAGCGTGATCTTCCGCTTGAACGGGACCGTGTGCTGGGCACGGACCTCGCGGATGGCGGTGACGAGCGTGCGCATGGCTTCGAACTCGCGTTCGGCGGCTTCGTCGATGAGCGATGGCGCGGCCTGGGGCCATCCGGCGCTGGCGAGGAGTGCGCTGGTGCGAGGCGGGGTGAGGGAGAGGCCAGCGATCTCGCGCCGTGGGTGGCGCGAGACTGCCTCGTACAGCACCTCTGTCACGAAGGGCATGACGGGGTGGAGGAGGCGCAGCATCGTGTCGATTGCGGCGCGGAGGACGGCGCGCTGGCCGGCGTCCTTCTCGACGGTGGGCTTGATGGCCTCGAGATACCAGTCGCAGAAGTCGCGCCAGAGGAGGTCATAGACGCACTGGGCGTAGACGGAGAACTGGTACTCACGCAGCGCGGTGTTGGCATCGGCGACGCCACGCGCGAGGCGCGAGAGCATCCAGCGATCCACGAGGGAGAGGCTGCTTGCCTCGACAGCGGCTTGCGGGGCGGGCGTGCCGCCTGCCTTCTCCGCGTTCACTGTTTTTTCTGCGTTCTCAAGGATCATCATCGCGAACTTCGCGGCGTTCCAGAGCTTGGTGGCGAAGTTGCGGCCGAGGTCGAACTTGCTGGAGGTGTTCTTGGCGAGAGGCATCTCGGCGGAGGCTTTGACCTCGCCGCTGGCGACGCCGTAGCCCGTGACCATCTTCTTGGATGGGTCCTTGGGGCTTGACTGGATGGAGGCTGGGACGACGTAGCCGTCCTTGTTGGTGACGAACTTGGGTGCGAAGACCTCGCCCGTGTGGGGGCAGACGAGATCCACGGGCATCCGCACGTCCTGCGTCTGCGTGGCCATGTGGCAGAGCGTGAAGCGCATCGCATCGGCGCCGTGGCTCAGGATGATGTCGAGGGGGTCGACGCCGTTGCCGAGGCTCTTGGACATCTTCTGACCCTGGCCATCTTGGATGACGGCGTGGATGAAGACGTCCTTGAAGGGAGCGGGGCCGTGGCCAAGGCCTTGAGCTTCCAATCGCCCGCCTTCGGCCTTCGTGCCCACCTTGGGCATGAAGTAGCGGTTGAACATGACCATGCGCGAGACCCAGAGGGTGATGATCTCCCGCGCGGTGCAGAGGGTCGAGGTTGGGTTGAAGGCGGCGAGCTCGGGCGTGGCGTGTGGCCAGCCGAGTGTGGAGAGGGGCCAGAGGGCGGAGGAGAACCAGGTGTCGAGGACGTCGGGGTCGCGGGTGAAGCGGGCTTGCTCCAAGAAGGAGATCACCTCTACATCATCCTCGCGTCGAACGCAGATCGAGAGATCGGTGTAACGCTCGTACTGCTCATTGAACGTCAGTCCCGCTGGGTCCTTGCCAGAACGTTTGAATACCGCAATACGATTCGCGGCCTCCCACTCCCTGATCTTGTCAGTGAGTGGCTTCACATGCTCGGCCGGGCGATCGAATAGATCGCCGCTCCACACCGGAATCCGATGCCCCCACCAGAGTTGGCGGCTGATGCACCAGTCGCGGATGTTGTCGTGCCACTGTTCGTAGCTCTTGGCGTAGCGCGCGGGGTGGAAGCTCAACTCGCGCGTGTGCAGCGCTTCGTTCGCCGCCTTCGCCAGCCGCTGATCCGTCACCTTCACGTACCACTGATCGCTCAGGTATGGCTCGACGACCGCCTTGCTGCGATCCGAGTGCGGCACGCTGTGGCGGTAAGGGACGCTCTTGGCGAAGAGCGGGGCGGCACCGGTCTGGCTGCCGACGGCGTGCTTCTTGAACGCCTCGACCACCTTCCGGCGCGCCTCTTCACGCGAAAGGCCGACGAAGAGGTGTGCGCCGCCAATGTCGTTCCACCCGTGCTTGTCGCTGATGGTCGCATCGGGCGCGAAGATGTTGATCAGTGCCTTGCCGGTGCCGCCCGCGAACTCGTCCATCACGCGCTTGTGGCGCTGGTAGAGCTCATGGTCGTTCGCATCATGCGCAGGCGTCACCTTGAGGAACCCCGTCGCGAACTTCGCCTTGGGGTCGGCCTTCTCCTCATCCGTCCGCGCCAGCGCCTCGGGCAGCACGACGTACCCATCTTCCACGATCGGGATCACACGCCCCACCAGAGGCAGCTCGACGCACAGTCCCCGCAGCGCCTTCGCGCGCGGATCGTGCGGGTTGATTGCCACGGCTGTGTCACCCAGGTACGTCTCGGGGCGCGTGGTGGCGACCGTGACCCATGCCTGGTGCTCGTCGGCGTGTGCCGCGTCTTCGGCGACGTCCCAGCCTCGTGCCCGAAGCTCCGACCATGTCACCGGCACAGCGTCGCCCGGCGGCAGCGTTCCGGCCTCGCGCTCGGGCTGTGTGCTCGCGCCGTGCGGGTGGACGAGCGGATAGCGCAGGTAGTAGAAGTTTCCGTCGATCTCTTCGTCAAAGCACTCGTCATCGGCGACGGCGGTCTGGAGGACCGGATCCCAGTTCACCAGGCGCTTGCCGCGGTAGATGAGCCCATCGCGGAAGAGCCGGAAGAAGGCCTCACGCACGGCCTCGGCGCACTGCGGGTCCATCGTGAAGCGCTGGCGATCCCAGTCGCACGAGCACCCCATGCGCTTGAGCTGTCCGGTGATGACGGCCTCGTATTCATCCTTGAAGGCCTGAATCTTCTCGACGAAGGCGTCGCGCGTGAAGGCCTCCTTGAGCGAGCCCTTCAGTTCGCCGGCTGCGCGCAGCCGCTTTTCGACGACGGCCTGCGTTGCGATGCCCGCGTGGTCCGTTCCCGGCATCCAGAGCGCCTCAAAGCCCATCATGCGGTGGGCGCGCGTCAGCACATCCTGGATCGTGTTGTTGAAGGCGTGACCCAGGTGCAGCCGGTCCGTCACGTTTGGCGGCGGGATCAGGATCGTGTAGGGCTTGCCTGCTCCATTCAGAACGCGCGAGGGATCCGCATGGAAGACCTTCGCGTTGATCCAGCGATCCCACACCTTCGACTCGTGGTCGATGGGGCGGAACTGCTTCGCCAGCGCATCGGGCGAAGTCGTGCCGGTCGGCGCGGCGTCGGCGTTGTGTTCGGTCTTCTGTTGGGTGGACTGGTTGGTCGGTGTTGCCATGGCAGGGCGAGTGTAGAGGGTTCGAGGGTCATGCCGGATTGAGGGCCGTAGAGTGCGGTCGGTGTCGATTCGCCGTTGTGCCGGGGACCAGCCGATACTTCTTTCTCTATGACCCACACTGAATCGTCAACTTCGTCTTTTCTTGCGATGCCCGTGGTTCGCTACGCCGCCGTTGGATTGATCATCGGGCTTGGTGCCGCGGGCGTGTATTGGCTCATCGAGCGCGGCGGATCAGCCGCGGCGAGTTCCGCCGCCGTCGCGCCGGTGCCCCCGACCCGCGATGTGAGCAAGCTCGACGCGGTCCTCAACACCATCGTGACCGCGAAGGGTGACGGCGAGTTTGGCACCGCTGAGACGATCCTGCGCGAGGCGGTCAAGACGTATCCCGGCGAGCCGCGGCTCTACATTGAGTACGCGGAAACGCTCGCGGCCCTGAAGAGGCCCGAAGAGGCGTACGCGATGTACGAGCGCGCTATCGCCAGCGGCGAGGACACCGGCGAGGTTCACTTCGCGGCCGGAACGGTCGCGAGCACCTCGGGCAAGCTGGAGCGGGCCGTCGAGCACTTCTCGGCGGCGCAGGCCAAGAGCCCGCAGGATTGGAAGGCTTCGCTCTTCCTCGCGCAGGTGCAGGTGCGCCTTGACCGATTCGATGAGGCCAAGAAGAACCTGCTCATTGCCGTGCAGCTCAAGCCTGATCTTGGCATCGCGTGGGGCACGCTCGCGGAGCTGGCGCTGCGTGAGAACAAGACGAAGATGGCTCTGCAGCATGTGGCGAAGGCGCGCGAGCTCGAGCCTGATGTCACGCTCTGGCGCGTGATCCAGGGACGTGCGCTCGTGCGCGATGCCAAGCCCGAGGAGGCGCTCCTGCTCCTGACGGGACTTTCAGAAGTTGAGCAGCGCGAGCCGGGCGTGATGCAGCTGATGGGTCAGGCGTATGGCCTCTTGAAGCGTCCGCTCGACGCCGCGGCGTTGTACGTCAATGCGGCAAAGACCGACACGGGTCGCGGCGACCTTGCGTTCGAGGCCGCGCAGTGGTTCGAGCGTGCAGGCGAGACCGAGAAGGCTCGGGAATGGGCCGAGCGTGCCGCGATGCTGGGTGATACCAAGGCCGCGGCGCTCCTCGAACGCCTCGCCAAGTAGTCGCTACGCGGGCTCGACAAGCCGCGCCCTGTCTTCATTTCCCGCTTTTCGCTTTTCGTTTTTCGTTTTCGCGAGCCCCGCCGCCCTCCGGCCCCTCCACGCTACGTCCGCCCCGCCGGTTACACTTGCTCGCATGGACGCCGGATCCAAAGACACGGTCTCCCTCACACGCACCGCGATCGGCAGCGTGCCTGGCGTGGCTGCGCCTGTTGAGGTGCCGCGTGAACTGGGTCCCGTGTTGCTCGAACGATTGATCGGCCGCGGCGGCATGGGCGAGGTCTGGCTCGCACGCCACACGATTCTCAACAAGCAGGTCGCTGTCAAGTTCCTGCTCAACATGATCGCCGACGAGAACGACCCCTCCCTCGTGGCCTTCCTCGAAGGTGCCCGCGCCGCCGCCGCGCTCCAGCACCCCGGCCTCAATCCCGTCGTCCATGCCGACATCCTCGCGCAGGGCGTCCCGTATCTCGTCATGGAGTACGTCGACGGACCTACCGCCTCGCAGCTGCTGCGCCACTGCGGCAAGCTCTCCCCCGCCGCGGCTCGCATCATCATCGAGGACGCCTGCGAGGCCGTCGGAGTTCTCCACGAGCACGGCATCATCCATCGCGACATCAAGCCCAGCAACATCCTCATCACCCGCGAAGGCCGCGCCGTCCTTACGGACTTCGGCCTCGCCTGCCCGCGCCCCGTGCTGGGCATGGGCTCGCAGGTCGAGGGTGTCGCCGGCACGCCGACGTACATGGCTCCGGAGATGTTCGAGAAGACCATCTCGCCCCGTAGCGATGTCTATGCGCTGGGCATCACGGCCCTCGAACTCCTGACCGGTAAGGTGCCGTTCGAAGGCTCATTCGAAGAGATCCGCGAAGCGCAGATCACTAAGGACGTGCCCGAGGCATTGATCGCGGAAGTCCCCGAGCCGCTGCGTCAGCCCATCCTGCAGGCGCTGACGAAGAAGCCGATGTTCCGCGTCAAGTCCGCGGGCCACCTGCACCGGTCGATGGTCGAGGCGTTCTCTTCGCAGTTCGGCGTTACTCGCGCCAGTGGCCAGGCCGAGCTCGCCTCCCTCGTTGCCAAGTGCCTCGGCATCGAGGCCGGCGACACGCTGCACACATCAAGTGGCAACACACCGCCGCCGCAGGCGACGTACTACGACCGCCTCACCTCGCTCGCCGACTCGCGCAAGCGGGCCACCCCCGCCTCCGGCTCGGATGCCGCGTTGATTGATCGCGTCACGAAGTCATGCCCCTGCTCGCGCTGCGGCACGGACCTGCTCGACCAGCCGCTCACAGGGCGGTGTCCCCAGTGCCTGCTGCTCGTGCGCCTCTCGATGGGTCAGGGTGGGCAAGCCTCGAGCTCCAACATCGCGTCGGGTTCCGGACTTGGCTCCGGGCTCTCGTCGCGCTCCATCACGCGCGTGTCGATGGGGAGCGGGTCGAGCGTTGCGGTCGAGCCGGCACCCGCAGCGACTCCCGTCCCTACCTCGGCACCGGCCCGCGAGCCCTTCGGCAAGCGTCTCTCCCGTGCAATAAAGACCTTGTTTGGTCGCGAGTAGGCTGTGGGTTCGCCATCAGTTCGAGTCCGGTTCGAATGATCTGGAGCGATCTCGAGCGATCGCACCTCCCGAACCGGCACCGACTCGATATCCGGCTCGAAGCCCCCAACGCTTGTGGCTTGGATCCATTCAAAGTCAACCAGCCGCCGGTCCCATACCGACCGATCCCGACCGTGAAGCCGCCGCTGCTCCATCCGCGCAAGGTCCGCGGCGGGGTAAAGCTCAGTGGCGGTCAGGTCGAAGGCCCCACGCTCTGGGCCGCGCAGCGATGGCTGCGCGTCCTCGAAGAGGCGGGCGCGGGCGGCGCGATGGTCGAAGGTCTCGAGTATGCCCGCCAGGGCCAGACCAAGCGCATGGGCGCCTCGCCCGGCAAGATCGAAGCTTCCATCCAGGGCCGAAGCGACCGGCCGTACGCGACCTCGATCACGCTCGGCACATTCTCGGAAGAGGCCTGGGAGCGCGTCGCGAAGGCGATGTCCGAGGGCGCGATCTACGCCGCCAAGCTCCTCGCGAGCGAGCTGCCCAGCAACATCGAGGATCTCTTTGGACCGCTGGACCTGCGCCTCTTCCCCACATCGACCGCGGACGTCACGGTCTCGTGCAACTGCACCGAGGCCAAGGTCGCGGAGGCCGAGGGCAAGCCGCTCTGGTGCAAGCACGTCTGCTGCCTCGCGTACCTCTTCGCGCAGCGCTTGGCCAACGAGCCATTCCTGATCTTCATGCTGCGTGGGCTTGAGGGCAAGGAGTTGCTGGAACGCCTGCGCGAGCGACGCATCGCGGCAGGTGCCGCGGCCGCGGGTTCGGCCACGCTCTATCAGCAGCACGTGCCCGGTGTCGCTGACATTCTCAGCGTTCCGCTCGAAGAAGCTGGCCCAGGCTTCTGGGACGCGGGCCCGGGCCTGAGTCAGATCGAGATCCCGCTCGATGCGCCGAAGGTGACTCATCCGCTGCTGCGGCGTCTTGGACCAAGCCCCTTCACGGGCACGGCCCAGTTCCCGCTCGTGGGCATGCTCGCAAGCTGCTACGACACGATCAGCCGCGATGCGATGAATCCAATCGAGGATGAGATCGGGGCTAGAGACGCGGCACACGATGAGGGTGAGAGCGCAGCCGCCGACGATGAAGCTGGCAACGCGTGAGCGAGTCGCTGCGGCAGGCTGAACGAATCACGCCGCCCGCAGCTTCACGCCAGCGCACGTCGCTCGTCAGCACGGTTCCAGTGACGGATGATGAGCACGAGCGCGATGCTCAGCACGCCCAGCAGCACCATCGCCGCGATGAGCGGCACGACCACCGCGAGCACCGAGAGGGCAATCGCGATGACGGCCTGCACTGTGGCCATCACCGGCGTCACGATCGGTGAGAGTGTGCCTCCAGAGACGATGGTCGAGACGCCGCGAGTAGAGATGGTTGCGAGCTGCGTGACGCCCGCGGCCCCGCCGCCAGCGATCATTCCTGTGGCCCACGTCATCATCGGATGCATGTGATCGACCTGAGAGGCCGTCGCGAGCGTGCCCGCGATCACCGCCGCGGGCGTTGCGACCGTGTCGAGCGCGTGATCGATCCAAGGCACGTAGTACGCGCCGACCTCGAGCGTGCCAGCGACCGAGAACCCGACGATCGCGGGCCACGACGACATCCACTCAAAGCCATCGCCCATCGAGATGAACCCAGCCTTGGACCCCAGCGCCATCACGAGCAGCGGCACAAAGACGCGAAATCCGCACGCCGCGGCCAGCGACACGCCAACACACAGCCCCAGCGCCGTCTCAGAGAGCGAAGAAACGTCCATGCCCCTTTGTTGGGGGTCGGTCGGAGGCCGTTTCAGGCGGGAGCGCCAGGCCAAACTGCCTTTGGGTGGTGTGCCGGTCCCCGGCACTCTTCATGAAGTGGCGAAGTGGCAGCGGGCCATCGGTCAAACATATACCTGTACGTGATCGAGTACTCTTCCCTTCGTCCCTTCCATGAAACACAACTACCTCAAACTCGTCCAGCCCTGGCGCCTCCACCCACCGACGGAGCTCGCCCGCACGCGCATCTTCACGCTCTACTCGCGCCATTGCGAGTCACCGACTAACCCCGCGAAGTCTGGCGACTTCGTCTATCTGGACCCAGCGGACTGGGTGAACGTCGTTGCGATCACCGCCGCGGGCGAGGTTGTCATGATCGAGCAGTTCAGGCACGGCCTGAACGAGGTGACGCTTGAACTCCCCGGCGGCATCGTCGATCCCGGCGAGGATCCCATGGCCGCCTGCACACGCGAGCTCCTCGAAGAGACTGGCTACGCCCCCTCCCCCTCCTCCCAGCCGGGCAAGCTCGCACGCTCCATCGGTGTCGTCAGCGCCAATCCGGCGATCATGACGAACCGAGTCCATACAGGCCTGATCGAGCGCGTGGTTCGAACCGGCGAGCAGCACCTCGACGGCAACGAGGAGATTGCGGTGCGGCTCGTACCGCTTGCCGATGTGCCGGGCCTCATCCGCCGCGGCATCATCCACCATTCCCTCGTCGTCGCGGCGTTCCACCACTACACCCTCGCGGGCTAACACGGCCCGCCCCAGAAATTCTGCCGGAACCCTGCAACCCGAGCAGCGTCGATGTGGTACAACCCGTCACTCGCGGGTGTGCTTGACAGACACTCACCGACCAAGGAGCCAGACATGCGACGGAACTCACTCAAAGTCACGACAGCACTGAGCCTTGTGGCCATCGCCTCGCTCTCGCTCCTGACGGGCGCGGGAAGCACGACCCCGCCGCAGGCCGGTCCGACCGCGGAGACCGCTTCTGGGCTATACGTCAGGTCCAGCAGTGGCACCGCCACAGTTGGGGGCCGGCGCGTCATCGTCCGCGCGTACTTCTACAACGACTACATGCCCCCGATCAACCCCCGCCAGGCGGGGCTTGGGAATCTGCAGATCGTGCTCGAGCCCAACGATTCGCGTGGCCTTCCGGCAAACATCAGCCGGGTTACCGCGGAGATCTCGCAGGGCCGTCTCCGCTGGAAAGGGACGCTCACGCCGTACGCCAATCCCGCCGCAGACACGGCGCTTGTCGCCGGAGCCACCTTTGGTGTCTCGGGCGTGCGTACCTTCCCGGCCGGCACCAAGGTCACGATCAATCTGACGATCCGTGCCAACGGCCGCGATACGAAGGTCACGCTCCGCAACGTCGAGGTCGGCGCGGCGTACTAGGCTGGTCGCGGCCGCGATCAGCGGCCGTTGTCAATGCGAGGCTCACATCACGCACGGCGCACCAGCGCCGCGCGATCCTCCCGCGTCAGAAGCGTCTTGGCATCGGTGAGCCAGCGTCGCGCATCTTGAGCGTACCCGGCAGTCGGCTTCAATGATCCATCGAGCCCGCGCCAGTGCCGGTTGAACCGCGCCATCGCCAGTTCACGCACGTACTTGGCCGTCATCGATGCCAGCGCGACCGGCAGCTGCGACTTCTCACCCTCGACCTTGAACGTGACGCCCATCTCGCGCCCGTGAGCATCTCTCATGACGTAGATGCTCCGCGCCTCCGTCTGCTCGACGATGCTGACCTCGAACTCGGGCAGGATCGCTGCCAGTACCGCCGCGTATGAAGTGCGCCCGCCGAGCCGATCGCAGACGATCCAGACCGACGCGCCCTCGGCCCACGCGCTCGCGGCCTCACGCCGCACAAGCCGTGTGAGGTGTTCACGCAGTCCCAGGATCGTTGCCTGCGCCTTGCTCCCTTCGTCCTTCACGACGCCGTTGAACTCGCGCTCGCCGACAACGCGGCACGCCAGCGCCGCGGGCCGCACGCCCGAGGCCATCATCGCTCCCGCGAGCTGGTTCGCGGCGATGCCAAGGAGCTCAACCCCCTGCGCACACGGCAGCGCGAGCGGCTCGCCCCCGTAGCACACGTGCGGATCGAGCGCGCAGCCGAGCAGCGCGTGCAGGTCCGCGTCGCTGCGGGGCCGATGGCCCGAGGCGAAGAGCCACGCCAAGACGCCGCGCTCAAGGTGCGTCAGCGGATGGCGTGCGCCGTCGTTGGAGAGCTTCAGTTCCTTTGAGTCCGCGATCGCGATCCGCCCGCCCACCTTCGCGTCTTTGACCGACCGGCCCACGCTGGTCTTGAGCAAGTCCCAGCAGTCCGGCGGCGGCGTTCCACGGTCCCACGAGGCCACCCGCACGGCGCACATCGCCACGCACAGCGGCCCCAGCGTCGGGCCATACCCCGCCTCGTCGATTCCTGCGATCAGAAGGCCGGCCATGTCCAGAGTATTGGTGCCGACACCACGCTGGGCGAAAGACGCCCCGCGGTCCGGGAGCGAAGGATGCCGCACGAGCTCGCAGCGCCAGAAGCGAGCCGCCGCTGGTGGAAGCCCGCCCCGAGCCCGCTTAGACTTGACCGCAATTCGCTGCGGCTGTGGCGGAATTGGCAGACGCGCTAGATTCAGGTTCTAGTGGGGTCACACCCGTGGAGGTTCAAGTCCTCTCAGCCGCACTTTCGGGAAGAGGCCCGCCCACAAGGCGGGCCTTTTCGTTGCGCAAGGTCTGAGTAGCCCGGTGGTCCCCACCGGTCTTCTGGCCAGCACCCCCAACCGAATCGGGTACAATCAGGTTCGCCCGCATTCTGTGGGTGCGTCCAAACGCCACGATCACCACCCAGCATGACCACACCACTTCCATTCCATCGCGATGAGTCAGGACCCTTCGCCGGCATCGGCGTGCTCCGAGTGGAGAGCCCGGGCAAGCCGGTCGTGGTTCTCAACATGGAACTGGTCGACAGGCTCGAGGCCTCGTTGAACGCCCTGCCGCGCGACCTGCGTGGCCTCGTCCTGGCCAGCGCGTCCGAGCGTGTCTTCATTGCTGGCGCAGACCTCAAGGCCATTCAGGATCTCTCCGACTCCGACCTGCATCGCTACCTCGCCCGCGCGGGCCGCGTGTATGGATTGATCGCCAAGCTGCCGTACCCAACCGTCGCGGCGATCAACGGCGCGGCTCTCGGTGGCGGGCTCGAGCTCGCGATGCACTGCGATGGCCTCGTCGCGTGCCCGGGTGCCAAGCCGTATCCGGTCGGCCTCCCCGAGGCGGGCCTCTCGATCTGTCCGGGCTGGGGCGGGACGAATCTGCTCGCGGCAAGGTTACAGGACGCGGCGAAGGCCCTGACCCTCACGGCGACCGGCAAGACCATGATGTACGACGAGGCCCAGGCCGGCGGCCTCTTCGACGCGGTCGCGCCCGATGCATCGACACTGATCGATGTGGCGAAGTCGTGGTTGGTGAATCAGCCCGCACGCACCCGTGACGATCGCGATGGCGCCCCCTTCCGCTGGATCGGGCGGCCTGGAACGCGCGCCCGTGTCTCCGCGGCACTCGAACAGGTCAGAGATGCGATCGTGACGACGGGGCCAGGCAAGGCCGTCGCCCTCGCGGTCGACGCCGGACTGAGCAAGGGTTGGGACGCCGCTCTGGAGGTCGAACAGCGTGAGTTGGTGCGATTGCGGTCGGCCCCAGAAGGCAAGGCCGCCATCGCGGCGTTCTTTGAAAAGGCAGCGAAGAAGTAGGAAGTGAAGGCACTAGGCACTTGGCACTAGGCACTAGGCACTAGGGAACGAAGAAGAGAGGAGTAGGCACTGGGCACTAGGCACTTGGCACTAGGGGAAGGAAAGAACGCGGTGTTGTTCACGGAGGCTGAGCACCGCCGTCTTCTCTTCCCCTAGTGCCAAGTGCCAAGTGCCTAGTGCATTCCCCAAGGAGTTTTCCATGGCTGTTGATCTCAAGAAGATGAAGGGCATCTCGGACGTGCAGCGCGGGCTCCTTGAGCAGGCCGAGGAGTGGCTTGGCGCGGAGCCTTCCAAGATGGGCCCGGTGAAGAACCTCTTCTGGGGCAACATCAAGGAGGACTTCTACTTCCCCTATCCGCAGGTGGATGCCCGGGAGCAGGCCGAGTGCGACCAGCTGCTGGCCCGCCTTGATGAATACCTGAAGAACGAGCACCCGGCCATCGCCATCGATCAGGATCAGGAGATCCCGCGATGGGTCATCGACCGTCTCTTTGCCCTCGGCGTCCTTGGCATGACCATCCCCAAGGAGTTCGGCGGGCTGGGCATGGGCATCACGAGCTACAACCGCGTGCTGGAGCGCATCGGCGCATTCTGCGGCTCGACCGCCGTGCTGGTGTCCGCCCACCAGTCGATCGGCTGCAAGGCCGTGATGCTGTTTGGCAGCACCGAGCAGAAGGCCCAGTGGCTGCCACACCTGGCGAAGGACTGGGTCAGCGCCTTCTGCCTCAGCGAGCCTCAGGTCGGCTGCGACGCCGGCGGGCAGGAGACGTACTTCGAGCGCGATGGCGACACCTACGTCGTCTACGGCGAGAAGAAGTGGGCCACCAGCGGCGCGATCTCTGGTCTCTTCACCGTGATGGCCCGCGAGAAACGCGCCGACGGCAAGGGCAAGATCTCGGCCCTGGTCATGCACCCCTGGATGGATGGCGTTGAGATCTTCCAGAAGAACCGCAGCAAGTGCGGCATCCGCGGCACCTGGCAGGCCCGCATCCGCTTCAACGGCGTGCGCGTCGCGAAGGACCACCTCCTCGGCCAGGAGGGCCGCGGCCTGCAGATGGCACTCTCGTGCCTCAACTACGGGCGCTGCACGCTCAGCGCGGGCATGCTCGGCGGGGCCCACCGCGCCGCCGATCAAGCCACCAAGTGGGCCCAGACGCGCTATCAGTTCCAGGCACCCCTGGCCGACAAGGAGCTCGTCCGCGCCCGCATCGCCCGCATGCACGCGTATGTCTACGCGATCGACAGCGTCCTCTACATGACCACTGGAATGCTCGACCGCAAGGACGAGGACATCCAGGTCGAGACGGCCCTGTGCAAGGTCTTCTGCTCCGAGTACGGCTGGCGGGCCGTCAACGACGCCATGCAGATCATGGGCGGCGAGTCGTACATGACCGAGAACGAGGTCGAGCGCATCTTCCGCGACTCGCGCATCAACCTCATCGTCGAGGGCGCCAACGAGGT
>JBBASU010000040.1:0-27242 GCA_040399065.1 Phycisphaerales bacterium
GCAAGGCTAAAACTCAAAGGAATTGACGGGGGCCCGCACAAGCGGCGGAGCATGTTGCTTAATTCGAGGCAACGCGAAGAACCTTACCTGGGTTTGACATGTACGTATTAACCCCATGAAAGTGGGGCCACAGTCGCAAGACCGGAACGTTCACAGGTGCTGCATGGCTGTCGTCAGCTCGTGCTGTGAAGTGTCAGGTTAAGTCCTTTAACGAGCGCAACCCCTGTCGTTAGTTGCTCGGCGCAAGCCAGTACTCTAGCGAGACTGCCGTCGTCAAGACGGAGGAAGGTGGGGATGACGTCAAGTCCTCATGGCCCTTACATCCAGGGTTGCAAACGTGCTACAATGGTGCCGACAAAGCGACGCGAGGCCGCGAGGCGGAGCAAATCGCAAAAAAGGTACCCCAGTTCGGATTGCAGGCTGCAACTCGCCTGCATGAAGTCGGAATCGCTAGTAATCGGAGATCAGCTACGCTCCGGTGAATGTGTTCCTGAGCCTTGTACACACCGCCCGTCACGTCATGGGAGCCCGGAGTGCCCGAAGTCGCCATATTTCAATGGTGCCCACGGCAAGACGGGTGACTGGGACGAAGTCGTAACAAGGTAGCCGTAGGAGAACCTGCGGCTGGATCACCTCCTTTCTAAGGGATTTCCTTAGCCATGGACGCAGAGCGATCTGCCCCATGGTCGTCAACGCATCTCTCGTCCGACCAGGTCGCAAGACCCAGTCGGATACGCTGGCGGCGACGCCAGTCCAAGCGGCACCATTCCTGTTCTCTGTCTACACGACAGCCCCCGCGTACTCCGCGGGGGTTGTTCATTTTGCATACGCGCATTCGGATACTTGCGGCATGCTCCGACGCGATGAAGTTGCAATCGCCTCGCTCAGAGCTTTCTGTCGCCGCGGACGCGTCACGCGTGACTGCGTTCCCCGCCCCGCGTGATTGCGTGACCCGACGAAACTCCGTCAGCGATCATCTTCCTTGCGAATTCGCACGCCGTACACGATCACTTCGCCGCTGAAGCCAGGCTTCGGAACTGGCAGCTCCCGCGCTCGCTGTGGCGTGAGGCGGATGATGATTGTGACCCGGTCGGGGAGCGGTCCGGAACTTCCGGTCATCTCTGAAGTGATGCGTCTTGAAGGTCCGCTCGGCCCGTTCGTCGAGAGCGTGTGGAAGGTTCCGAGGAACCGGGGCTCGTCGGGCCCATCGAGGCGAGGCACCGGGCGATCCTCATCGTCACGGTCGGGCACGTAGTAGATCTCACCGTAAATCAGCGGCAGATCAGGCTTCGCAAGCTCTCGTGGATACACGCCAGGAGAGACATTAACCACCCAAACGCTCTGGGAGTCTCCTTCGGTTTCGGTAGCCTGCTGTGTCCATGCCGATCCTTTGAGCAGCTTCTCAAGTGCGACCCGTGTGGTTCGATCGATCGGCACGGTGCCTTCCGGGTGCTCATCCTTCCCGAGAACCTTGATCGTGGTTCGGAGGGTCACAAGCTGCTGGTTGGCGGTCACGAGTTCTGCTACCTCGGGCTTGATCGAACTCCGGAACGCTCGCACGGCGACCGTCATCGAGATCTCGTGCAGTCCGGGTGGAGTGTCCTCCGGAATCTCGAGAATCTCCGAGGCTCGCTCCCTGCTCGAATCCCAGCCCCCACCACCGATGCGAGCACGGGCTCGCGATCACTCGCTCGCCATCGAGACAACGCCGAGAATCGCGGGCCGGCGTCCGCCGCTGATCGTCGAGGGGAGTCGTTCCAACTGCGCTTGCCCGAGAAGAGTGTCGAGGACGAGGACTTTCAGATGTGCGCGTCCTGTTGCGCTCTGGCGATACTCGCTCGCCGGTATGTAGAAGTGGATTCGTTCGTCTGGCTGGCACTCGGCGCCGACGCGCAAGGCTGGGATCGCCGAATGTGACTCGAACCGGATTCGCTCCGCTTCTGTGGGAAGGTCTTCAACCACGGCGAGGTCGAAGAGATCTCCCCAGCCCTCACTCCATGGCCGCGCGGTGTCGGCTTGCGCGTCGAGCGCACGGCCGATCAATGCGGCCTTCTGTGCCGGGCTCAGCGATCCAGCGGTCCACCGTGTGTTGAGCTCGCTCAGGATCGGATCGATGGTAGTTGGACCGGCATATCCGCTCTCCCAGACGAGCAGCGGCGTGGGCTTGAAGGGGTTGAGATCTACCGCGAACGCCCATCCCCAAGCCACGAAGCCCAGCGGCGCGATGGCGACGAGCGCGATCGCAGCCCCGACGATCGCGGTTCCGTGCAGGCGGCGACGGGCTCCGTCGCGAACTCGTCGCCCGTTGGCCACATCGCCGCCACACTCAGGACAGATCGTCCGCGCCGGCAGCACACCCACGAGATCGAAGCCGCAGCCGCGGCAGATGGGGTGGTCGTTGATGCGACGGCCACGGAGGCCCAGGATGAGGAGCGCGAGGCCCGCGGCGAGGAGCAGCGTGAGTCCGATGATGATGGCGGCGGTCATGGCTGGGCTCCGGGGTCGTGCGGTCGGACAGTCTGGCTACTCGCTGATCTTCACTTCTACGAGCGGCTCGATCGGTGCCGCGTAGATCCGGAGCCTCTGTTTCTGGTTCAGCGCGCCCTCGATGTACGCCCTCGCATGCTTGAGGGGGTCCGCCGGTTCGAGGCGCACTCGGAGCGACCTTGGATCGATACCTGCGGGGATCTTCCAGCGAATCGTGTAGCCCGTCGTCCGCTGTCCGGTCGTTCGCGGCATTGGAACCATGGGCTGGACCGGGCCGCGGCCCAGTCGTTTGTCTCCGGACCAGAGTTCCTCCTGCGCGATCACAGCCACGGGCAATCCGTCGAAGTTCGCTCCGGAGGTCGTGGCCGAGCGTTTGCCAGTGTCGGGGTCGGGCGGGCCGACCATGATCGTTGTCTTGAGCATCTGGCGGAGTTGCTCGCCGATCTTGGGATCCGTCACGCTCTCATATCCCGTGTCCGTGACCGTGGTCATCTGCACGTCCCGAGCAATCAGCGTGGTCTCCCAGCGCTCGGAGAACTGCCCCGGACGGGGTTGCGGCAGCGGCCTCATGAGCGTGAACGTGACGGAGCTGTCTGGACCGTCCGGAGCATGCGTGGGTCCGAGCGCCTCGTCATAGATCGTGCGCACCTTCAACGAGAGGCTCACTGTGGCATCCTGCGGCGGTGTTGTCACGGTTCCTTGGAGAAGCCCGATCGAGCTCGTGCCACCGCCGAATCTTCCCGCCGGTACAGACCGGTCGGATGCTGAGAAGTAGTGAGCCTGGATGAAGTCACCCGGCGGACGCAGCGTGACGGGCAGCTCGGTGCCCTGGCGCGTGAGGACCTTCGCCTCGATGGCCTCCAGCATGATCGGGATCCGGGAAAGCCGTGTGCCGAAGGCTGGTTCCCAGCTCGGATCGAGGTCGACCCACACTGTCCAGGAGAGCACCCCGGGCTCGAGCTGTGGTGCTACCGCGAGCCGCGGCACCCGAAGGAGCGCGAGGAACTCGGCCGCCTCCTTGTCTGAAATCACTCCCTTCTCGAATGCCTGCACCACCAGGTCGCCGGTACGAGCCTCCCAGGCGGATCGATCGCGGGCGAGGGAGCGGATCGAGGCTCTGGCGCCCGCGGCGATGGCGGCGCTGTCGAGCGTTCCGAGTGCGAATCGATCCATGTATTCGCTGGAGAACGCGCCCGACCACGCTGGCGGCAGCAGCTCGCCAAGGTGTACGAGCCAGCTTCCCGGCAACACCATGGCAACCGCGGGCGCGATGCTGCTGGTTCGGATGAGTGACGAGCCAGCCGAGAGTGCCACGATCGCAAAGCCCAGAACGATGAGGCCGGGACGGCGCCGACGCTGTCCATGGCGGATCGCGCCGGATCCCGTCGCATCGCGCCCACACTCCGGGCACACCGAGATCGCCGGCACAACGCCGATGAGGTCGAAGCCGCAGCCGCGGCAGATGGGGTGATCGTTGATGCGGCGGCCGCGGAGGCCCATCGCGATGAGCGTGAGGCCGATCAGGAGTCCGGCGCCGACGAGGATGATGGCGAAGAGCATGGAACCCTCCCGGGGTTGCGGGAGGAGTGTACCGAGGTTTGGTTGGGTTTGTTCGGGGGTTTGTTGCGGAGAGTTGTTGGGTGTGTGACGCTGTTGGAGGGTTGCTCTACCACCAGTCTCGACCCTTTGGGTCGGACTGGTGGCACCGGATCAGTCGAGGCCCAGGAACTCGCAGTCGCCGCTGCAGCTCTTGCCCTTGTCGAACTTGCCTTCGAGCATCTTGGTGATGGCTTCGTTGATGACGGCTTGGACTTTGTCGAGCTTGAGTTTGGAGAGGTCGAGGACGCCGCGTTCGCCGGTGGCGAGGAGCCAGTATTGGGCCTCGCCGGTGCCGTCCCAGTCGGGGAAGTTGGCCTTGAGGGCCATGGCGTAGATGCCCATCTGGAGGTCGTCGGGCTTTGGCTCGGTGAGGCTCTTCCAGGCCTGGCCGGACTTGTAGTCGATGATGCGCAGGCCGCCTGACTCGATCTGGTTGCTACCTTGGATCTGATCGATGCGATCGATCTTGGCGCTGAAGGTGTGGCGGTGGCCGGCATGCTCGTATGGGAATGTGATCAGCCGCTCGGCTTCCAGCACGTGGACGTTGGCGCTGTGGAGTTTGTCGTGCGTGAGGTCGAGCTGCGCGTCGAGCTGGGCGAGGTCGTCGTCGCTTGCTCTGGATTGATCGTTGAGCGCGGCACGGAAGGCGGCGCGGCCGAAGCGGCGGAGATCGGCGCGGCCGGGGCGTGGGAGGCCGTCGTTGTCGGCGGCGGTCCAGGCGCGATAGAAGGCTTCGAGCGCGGCGTGAGCGATGTTGCCGATGCGGATCTCGTCTGATTCCGGGCCGCGGACGCCGAGGATGTTGGTGACGTAGTAGCAGCGTGGGCAGCGCGTGAAGGCGCTGATGGCGGAGTAGCTGAGGCGCAGTGGCGCGGGGATGGGCCGGAAGAGGAACTCTTGCGTGGAGCGGCCGTCGTCCTCGGGGCCGAGGCGCGCGAGACGCTGCGCCGCCGCTGCGCCGTGCGGGCCGGTGAATGTGGGGAGTGGCGCGCCGGACTCGATCGCGGCGATGGCGGCGAGGCTTGAGGCGGCCTTGCGGAGATCGTCGAGTGCGGCGTCGAAGCTCTGAGGCGAGAGATTGGCCCGTTCGACGCGTTCGAGGGCCTGTGCGGCTTCGATCCGTGCGGCGCGGCGGAGGCGATCGGTGGCTTCGATGCGATCGGCGCGGGCGCGAAGCTGCGCGCCAGCCTCTTCGATCGGGCCGCTGGTGGCGGAGTCCTGGATCTCACCATCGGTCTTCATCACGATGCGGTGGTGGGCGGGCTGGCTGAGGCTCCAGTTCAGGAGTTCGACGGTGAAGTTGGTGGTGGGGGTTGGCTTCTGCGGGATTCGCGCGGTGATGATGAGGCGGCGCTCGGCGCGGGTGCAGGCGACGTAGAAGAGGCGGCGCTGCTCGTCCATGTGTGCCGCGGCGGCCTCTTCTTCGGAGCGCGCGGGCGAGAGGGGATCCAGGCCCGGCGGCGGGGCCCAGCCTTCGCGTTTTTTGGCGCGTGGGAAGCCGCTGGGGCTGTGGGCGCGCGCGACGATGACGGTGGGGAACTCGAGACCCTTGGAGCCGTGCGCGGTCATGAGCTTGACGCGGCCTTCGGAGGCGGCGGCTGGTGCGTCGGTGGTGTCTGTTGCCGGTGCGCCAGCGGCATCGGGCTCGATCTGGCTGACGTCGAGGAGGTCGATGGCGCTGTCGAGCGAGAGGCTCATGCCGGGTGAGCCGGCGTCTTCGAGGGCTTTGAAGTGTTCCCAGAACTCGCGGAGTCCTGCGGGGGCGTCGAGGCGGCGCTGCTTGTCGGAGGCGAACTGGATGAGCCACGCGAGTGCGCGGACGCGATTGGCGCGATCGCGGGCGCTCAGGATCTCGGCGTGCGCGGCGTCGGTGGTTGAGATGATGGCGTAGACGGCGGCTTCGCCTCGCATGTCGCGGGTCTCGGCGCGGAGGGCGGCGTGCATGGCGATGAGGCGCTTGGCCGCGGCGTGGTGGGGGTTGGTGTCGTCGGAGGCGTTGATGGTGAGCCACGCGCCGAAGTCGGTTGCGGCGGGCGGCGCGGGCGTCGCGCCTGGAACCGACGCCGCGGCGGCGACGTTGTCGAGGCGGGCGCGGGTCTGGTCGGCGTGATAGCCGCGGTCCCAGTCGATGATCTGCTGCGCGGGGAGTGAATAGGGCGGGCGCGAGAGGAGGCGGCGCACGGCGTGGAGCGCGTTGGGATCAAGGATCCACTCGATCCACGCGAGGACATCTGCGACGCCCTGATCGTCGCGCGCGCCGCCCTGCTTGGCGCGCTCGCAGGGGATGCCCTGGAGCGAGAGGGCGGCCTCGACCTGATCAACATCGCCCCAGGCTGGGCAGATGACGGCGAAAGAGCTCCATGGTGGGAGCGTGGTGCCGGGCGTGTTGCGGGCAGCGTTGCGGGCGTTCTCGCGGTCGCTCAGGATGATGGTCGCGATGGCATCCGCGCCGGGCGCATCGCGATCGAGGCGGATGACGCGGACGGCGCCGGATTCTTTGCTGTCGGCCTGGATGGCCTTGTCGGGTCGGTAGCGGCTGGAAGCGCGGGAGATGGTGTGGTTGGCCGCGGCGACGATGGAGGTGGCGCTGCGATAGTTGATGGAGAGGTTGATGACGGTTGGGTTTGGCCAGAAGTGCTCGAAGCGCGGGAAGGCGCGCTCGTCGGCGTGGCGGAAGGCGTAGATGGCCTGGTCGTCGTCGCCGACGACGCAGATGTCCGGCGGCGTGGCACGTCCGTCCGGCCCCGCGATCAGGCGCAGCAGCTCGATCTGCGCGGCGTTGCAATCCTGGAACTCATCGACGACGACGCAGCGCGTCTGCGTTCGCACGATGGAGCGGACTGACTCGTGCTTCTGGAGCATCTCAATCGCAAGGAGGATGATGTCGGCGTAGGTGAGCCAGCCCTGCGAGCGGCAGCGCTGCGTGAAGCGTGAGAAGGCCCGCGCGGTCTCGGCGAAGTCCTCGCACTGGGCGCGCTCGGCCTGGAGCGCGATGGCGTCGGTGGGTGGATCTGACTCGAGGCGCGACTCCCATGCTTGTGCGAATGCGAGCGCGGCGTTTGGCGTGATGCCCATGTTGGACATCGTGTCGAACGCGCCGCGGAGGCGGTCACAGAGGGGCGAGAGGCCCTCGGCGCGGGACCATGCGAAGAGGTCGTCGTCGCGGAGCGTCTGCGCGATCAGGCGCAGTTCCTGTGCAGGGTCCAAGAGGTCGGGCTTGCGCTGGAGGCCCGCGTGCTCGGCGTGCTGCTTGATGAGCGAGAAGGCCAGGCCGTGGAGCGTGTGGGCGCGGACGGCCTCGGCGCGGGCGGGGCCGATGAGGCTTGAGAGGCGATCACGGAGCTGGGCCGCGGCCTTGATGGTGAAGGTCGCGGCGAGGACGTGCTCGGGCGCGACGCCTCGGGAGGCGATGGCGTGCGCGATGCGATGGACGATGACGCGGGTCTTGCCAGTGCCGGGTCCGGCAAGGACGACGAGCGGGCCGGAGTCATGATCGACGGCGGCCTGCTGCTCATGGTTGAGTGTGTCTGCTTTGGCTGCGTTCACTTCGTGGTCCCCCCGGGTCGAGTGTGGCGAGTGGCGCGTGATGGACGTGACGGGCATGATCGATGAGTGATCGATGCGCGCCGAATGCGAGTGGCGTGTTACGTGGCGGCGGGCGGCGCTGCCTCGGGCATGCGCCGCATGTAGAGATGGACGGCCATGGTGTGGTATTCGTGCGTTTCGGGGCCGCGGGCGTTGGGGAGGGTGAGAATCGCGTCCTGCTTCTGGACGCGTGCGGCGTGATCGGCGGCGATCTTCTCGGCCTTGCGCTGCGCGTCGTACTCGGCGGTGGTGCGGCGCCAGAGCTCATCGTCCACGGGGTCGCCGGGCTCCCAGCCCTCGTCGGGATCGATGTTGACGGGAGTGCGCCGGCGCTGGGCGGAGTCTTGCTTGCCAAGCTCGAAGCCTTCCTTGCGGAGGTCGCTCTTCCAGTCTTCCTTGCGGCCCTTGCGGCGGCGCGGGGAGGGATCGGTGGGTGCCACAGGAGGGGGAGGCTCGGGAAGCTCGGGCGTCACGAGCGGCGCGGCGCCTTCGATGGGGTGGCGCAGTGGCCAGGGTGTGCGCAGCACCGCGAAGCCATCGGGCGCGAGGAGGTCGATGATGGCGGAGAGCTGTCCCATCACCCGCTTGAACATCAGCGGATCTTCCATCAGCGGATAGGGCGGATCAAGGAATGCGATGTTGAGCGGGCGGCCCGCGCGAGCGAGAGCACCGATGCCGAGCGCATCGCCGATCACAAGCTCGCTGCGGCGCGTGACGCCCAGGGTCTCGATGTTCTTCTGAAGGATGGCGGCGATGGTGCGGCTCTGCTCGACGAAGACGACGCGCTTGGCGCCGCGAGAGAGGGCCTCGAGGCCGATGGCGCCGGTGCCGGCGAAGCAGTCGAGCACTTCGGCGTTCTCGAAGTTGCCACGGAGGAGGCCGAAGACGGACTCTTTCACGCGGTCCGGGATCGGGCGCGTGATGGTGGCGTCTGGGGGTGTGTGCAGTTGCCGACGACGAAATTCACCCGCGATGATCCGCATGGGGGCAGTGTATCGCCGGTCGTGGCACCAGCCTCCCGGCCGGTGTCGGCCTCCTCGGGCGACGCCCGCCGGTCGCGTCTTCCGGCGGCGAGGCTTGCCAAAGCCCGTCCCCCGGCGCACGTAGCATTGTGGAGATTGGCCCTTCTCGGTGGGCCTGCAAGGAGTGCCGCATGATCCGTTCCTACGCCGCTGGTCTCTCTGCTCTCCGCCTGGCTGGTCGGTCCTCGATGTGCCTGGCGTGTGCCACGGCGGCGACGCTCGTGCTCACTGCCGGGCTTGCATCCGGGCAGTCGGCGGCGGATCAGGTTCCCGTTGCCAGCAGCAGGGCGCCCAAGGACGCCGCGGACGGCGCGATCAAGATCGAGGAGGCTGCGCCGACGCTGACGGCGGCGGAGCAGGCGGCGAAGGCGATTGCGTACCTGCGATCCGTGCAGGATGAGAAGACGGGTGGCTGGTCGATTCCGCCGCAGGGCCCGACGTTTCCAGCGATCACGGCGCTGGTGCTGACGGGGATGCTGATGGAGCCGGGCGTTACGGCCGAGGATCCGAGCGTGAAGCGGGCCGTGGAGTTCATTCTCTCGAAGCAGCAGCCCGACGGCGGCATCTACGATCAGTTGCTGCCGAGCTACAACACGGCGATCTCGATCTCGGCGCTCGCAAAGCTGCCTCGGACGCCGGAGCTGCAGGAACGCATCGATCGTGCGGTCGCTTTCCTCAAGACCCTCCAGTATGGCGAGGGGGCGCAGGTGCGCGATGGGTTCGCCGAGAACGCGGCGGTGGTTGATCGGTCTCACGCGTTCTATGGCGGCTGGGGATATGGGCGGCACGGGCGGCCTGATCTCTCGAACTCCGGCTGGGCGATTGAGGCGCTCAAGGACGCGGGTGTTGATCCATCGGACGCGGCGTTTCAGCGGGCGCTGGTCTTTGTGCAGCGTTTGCAGATGACGGACGTGAGGGTTGATGGGAAGCCGAGCAACGACATGCCCTACGCCGCGGAGTCGACTCAGGGGGGGTTCATCTATGCGACGAGCGTGAATCGCGACACGATTGGCGGCGGGCAGAGCCATGCGGGCGAGTATGCGGAGTCCTTGAGCGGCGGGCCGGGCGTGATCGGCTCGGTGCGGCTTGGGAAGGGGGCGGATGGGAAGCCCATCGTGCTCTCCGCAAATGAGGTGGAGCGCCGCGTGCAACTGTACATGAAGCAGTCGACGGATCCGGCGGTGCAGGATCAGGCCGGGAACTTCATGGTGGTGCTGGGGCCATCGGGCGATGGAATGAGCGCGGGGAGCTTTGAGGTTCACTTCCCGATCACCGAGCCGGAGAAGGTGCGGACGCTGCTGTGGGACACGCTGTCGCAGGAGCTCGAGAACGCCGCGGCGGTGCAGGTGAGGAGTGTTCAGCATTGGCAGGGCGTGTCGAGGCTGCGTGCGTATGGCTCGATGACGTACGCCGGGTTTAAGAGTCTGCTGTATGCGGGGCTGAAGAAAGACGATCCACGCGTGGCGGCGGCGCTGGGCTGGATCCAGCGTAACTACACGGTGGACGAGAACCCGGGCATGGGGACGGACGGGATGTATTACTATTATGTTGTGATGGCGAGGGCGCTGCACGCGCTCGGCCAGCCGACATTGGAAGTGGTGGGGGGCGCGGAGGGCGAGAAGGTGGCCCGCAACTGGGGCGCCGACCTCGTGGCGAGGCTGTCAACGCTGCAGAACGACGACGGCTCGTTCCGCTCGGTGGACGATCGCTGGATGGAAGACAACCCGGTGCTGATCACCGCCTACTCGCTGGTGGCGCTGCAGCATGCGCGGGGGGCGGAGGGGGGGAAGTAGGCATGCAGGCAGGGAGGCAAGCAGGCATGCAGGGGTCGATCTGAAGTCGACCCCTGCGCGAATCTTCGATTACCCAACCGCCGCGCACACCTTCTTCGCCGCGTCGGTCAGGTCGGTCGCCGCGGAGAGGGTTGGCAGCTTGGCCTTGGCCTCGGTCAGCAGCTTGCGTCCAGCGTCGACGTTGGTGCCTTCGAGGCGCACGACGAGCGGGACCTTGAAGCCGGTGGTGCCGTCGGCGTTCTTGTACTTGGTCGCGGCGTTGATGATGCCCTGCGCGATGATGTCGCAGCGCATGATGCCGCCGAAGATGTTGACGAGGATCCCCTTCACGGCCGGGTCGCTCAGGATGATCGAGAAGGCCTCGGTGACGGCTTCTTCGGTGGCGCCGCCGCCGACATCGAGGAAGTTGGCGGGCTCGCCGCCGTGGAGCTTGATGATGTCCATCGTGGCCATCGCGAGGCCTGCGCCGTTGACGAGGCAGCCGATGTTGCCGTCGAGCGCGACGTATGAGAGGCCGAACTTCTTGGCCTTGAGCTCGGCGGGGTTCTCTTCGGTCGGGTCGAACATCGCCTCGATGTCCTTGTGACGGAAGGTGCCGTTGTCGTCGAAGTTGAACTTCGCGTCGATGGCGATGATGCGCCCCTCGGGGTTGGCGGCGTCCTTCGCGAGGACCAGCGGGTTGATCTCCGCGATCGAGCAGTCCTTCTCGATGAAGACCTTCGCCAGCTTCATCATCACGTCCGCGGCCTGGCCGAGGTGCTTGCCCTTGAGGCCGAGGCGCTCCGCGACGTTGCGGGCCTGATAGCTCTGAAGACCGAGCACCGGGTGGAGGGGCTCCTTGATGATCGCTTCGGGCCGCTCGTGGGCGATGGTCTCGATCTCAACGCCGCCCTCGCGCGATGCGATGAGGACATTGCGGCGGGTCTTGCGGTCGGTGGTGATGGCGAGGTAGAACTCTTCGTTGCCGCCGGTGGGGCGCGGCATGATGTCCACGCCGTCGGCGACGAGGAGCTTCTTGACCTCAAGCCCTTCGGGCGGGGTCTGCGGGCTCTTCATGCGGTTGGTGAACATGAAGCGCGCGGCGGTCTCGGCATCCGCCGCGGTCTTGACGAGCTTGACGAAGCCGGCCTTGCCACGACCACCAGCGAAGACCTGAGCCTTCACGACGGCGAGGGGAGATGTGTGACCGGTGGTAGCGCTCTTGAACGCGCCGGCGGCCTCCTCAACGGAGGTGATGACCTTCCCGGCGGGAACAGGAATGGCGTAGGAAGCGAGGAGGTCGCGGGCCTGGTACTCGTGGATCTTCATGGGGCGATGGTAGTCGGTGTGCGACCGTTCCGGGATGGAAGAATGGCCGCTCGAGGGTACGTGCGCGTAGAAATTCGCCGCCCGATGGCGGGGATTGGAGACTGCCACGCTTTGCGTGAGTCTTACCCCAGCTTCTTGAGCATCATCCTGAACTCATCCACGTTCGGCGAGGAGTCCTCGGCGACGCGCATCGCGATCTTCTCTTCCTCGACGAGCTTTACGAGGTGCCAGTTGAAGTCCTGCATGCCGGTTTGGCGGGCTTCGATGCTCTTGAGATACTCGCGGAGTTCGCCCTCGCGTGCTTCAAGGATGAACTTGCGCACCACGCTGTTGTTCATCAGGATCTCAATCGCCGGGATGCGCGGGATCTCAGGGTGCAGCGTGGGCAGCAGTTTCTGATAGACGAAGGCACGCATCTGGTACGCGAGGATCTTGCGGACCTGATCGACTTCCTCCTGCTCGAAGAGGCCGTAGATTCGGCTGAAGGTCTGCGTCGTGCTGGATGCGTGGATGGTTCCGTAGACCAGGTGGCCCGTCTCGGCGGCGTGGAGCGCGGCCTCGAACGTTTCCTGGTCGCGCATCTCGCCCACCAGCACCACGTCGGGATTCTCACGCACCAGGGCACGCAGCGCGATCTTGAAGTCGAGGCAGTCGATGCCGATCTCGCGCTGGTTGATCGTGGCCTTCTTGTCGACGAAGATGTACTCGATCGGATCCTCGATCGTCACGATGTGCACGGGCTTGCGCTCGTTCACGTAGTCGAGCATCGCGGCGATCGTCGTGGACTTTCCCGAGCCCGTGACGCCGCAGAGGAGCACGATGCCCTGGGGCTGCAGCGCGATCTCGCTCATCATCGGAGGGAGGAAGAGCTGGTCGAAGCGGCGGATGTTGCTCGTGATGAGTCGCGCGGCGACGGAGAGCTTGCCGCGGGCCTGGAAGAGGTTCACGCGGAAGCGGTTGTGGTCGTCGTAGTCGTACGCGAAGTCCACCGAGCCGAACTTGTGCAGGTCGGCGAACTGCTCTTCGCTCAGGATGGCCTGAGCGATCTGCCAGAACTCATCGCCGGTCACGAGCTCGGTATCCAGGCCCTTGAGCGAGCCGCGCAGGCGCAGCTTGGGCACCTGCTCGGACTTCATGATGAGATCGCTGGCGCCAAGCTTGATGGCGGCCTGAAGGAACTTGCCCCAGCGCGTCGCGTGAGGATCGTTCTTCTTCTTGCGGGCCAGGTTGATGTGGCCAGTGTGGGATGCTCCGCTCTGGACATCTGATTCAACGCTCATGGGTGGACCCTTGCGCTGGACGGGGCTGGGGTTGGCCGTGACGCTCTGCTCGACCTGCGACAAATGTAACCTCCCGACGGGTTTGGCGACAGCCTGATCTGGCGGAAGTGGCATTTACCCACAAGCTCGCCCGCCCGGCAGTCCTCGCGGACAACACATGAACAACAGACCAACTGAACAGCACACCAACACCCGCGCCACACAGCCACGGGCGGCTTCCGATTCAATCCCGAACAGTCAGACAGTGGCGTGCAATCCCTTGACCGCTCACTTGACCGCTCACTCGTGAACCCGGAGGACCAAGCAGTCCGGAGAGCGTGCCTCCAGCCCCTTGTCCGCGCGTTCTCGGACCCGGCCACCGTCACCAGCGCCCGACTCCGGCCCACTCCATCCGCAGCCTGACCCGATTGGTTCCAATTCCCGGTGTGAGGGGGCGACAGGATACCACGTCTCCAGCCGGTTGTGCAACGGCAGGCTTCCGATGCCACGCGAGTTCACGAGATGCTCACAAATTGGCGGTGTTGACGAAGCTGAGTGGCCTGAAGATCGGGGCGGAGAATTGGAGGCGGGGTGACGAGCTCGCGGAATCCATAGAGTGTCTTGGGGGTCGTTCGGCTTTGCACTTTGGTGGCATTGTGCAGGGCGTGAGGTAGTTTCTTGGTTGACGTCTGACTTTCGGCCTCTTGCAGGAGTTGCTCATGCGTTCCAAGTCTCTGTCGCTCGCGTTTGGTGCCGCCGTTGTCGTGTCGGCGATGGGCGTTTCGGTGGCTTCGGCCCAGATCACGATCCCGGGGTCGGCCCGTTCGGGCCCCCTTCTGGACTTTCCGGGCGATGGTCTGACGGCCAAGCTCTGGTACGCCTCAGTCAGGACGATCGCTGATGCGCAGGCGGTGATCAACTCTCGATTCTCTGACACGGCCTTCCTCTCGACTCAGGGCGTGGACTATCCGCAGGGACCACTCGACTTTTTGCCGAACAATGTCTCGACGCTCGCCGACTTTCTCGGCACCGATGCAGTGTTCCTGCCCTTTGATCCCACCACGCGTGGCATTGGCGCCAACATCTACGAGTTCACGGGCTACTTCGCCGCGAACGCGGGCGAGTCGCTCCGGCTGGGCGTCGGTTCCGATGATGGCTTCCGCCTGACGATCGGCGGCGTTGATGTGGGCTCGGCAGACGATCGTGGCTTTGCCTTCACCTTTGCCGACGTGTCCTTCGAGGAGTCGGGCCTCTACCCGATCACGCTCGTGTACTACGCCAACGACTTCACAGACTCGGGTGTGCTCTTTGCACAGGAGACGGCTTCAGGCATCGTGCCGGTTTCAGTGGATCGTCTGTACATCGTTCCCGCGCCGGGCGCGATGATGGTGCTCGGTGCGTCTGGCCTGCTCTGCACGCTCGGCGGCCGTCGCCGGCGTGTCGGCTGATCTCCTTAGGGCCGCGGTCTGGCCAGCGATTGGGCTGTGTGACATTTTGCTCCGGCCTCAGGCCCGGTTTCACGCACTTCGCGGCTTCGGCATCGCGTAAGGCGTGGTGACGTATTGGCTTAGTGCAATCCCGGGTGGGCCCCGGGGTGGCACGCTTGGGCTGGTGGCGGCGCCAATTTCGGCGCGTCCGTCGTCGCCTTTGAGCCTCCTTCGCGCTACCCTTCCGCCCTCTCGCGACCTGCGGAGCGATTTCCGCAGGCCGCCTGCTTTCCGCAGACGCTCAACGACAGACGAAAAGAAGCTGACGGGTAGAGACCGACCGCGATTTTGAGACCGACTCCAAAGGGACCACAGTACCACTAGGGATCACAGACCACTAGGGATCACAGCACATGGCCACCAACGGCACGATCACCCAGGTTATTGGTTCGACCTTCGACGCGCAGTTCCCCGAGGACGGCCTCCCGGAGATCTACAACGCCATCGAGATCAAGGCCCAGACCAAGGTCGGCTCACTCCAGCTCGTGGGTGAGGTTCAGAGCCATCTCGGCGGCGGCCGCGTCCGCGCCGTGGCGCTCGGTTCCACCGACGGTCTGACCCGCGGCATGACCTGTGTCGACACTGGCGCACCTGTCTCGGTGCCCGTCGGCGAGGGTGTTCTCGGCCGCGTCTTCAACCTGCTTGGCGAGCCGATCGACAAGGCTGGCCCCGTGAACGCGACCAAGCGCAGCCCCATCCACAAGGCTCCGCCCGAGTTCGCCGCGCTGAACCCCAACACCGAGATCCTCGTCACGGGTATCAAGGTGATTGACCTCCTCTGCCCCTTCGTCCGAGGTGGCAAGATCGGTCTCTTCGGTGGTGCAGGCGTGGGCAAGACCGTCGTGATCCAGGAGATGATCGCGCGAGTCGCCAAGAACTTCGGTGGTTACTCCGTGTTTGCTGGCGTGGGCGAGCGCACACGTGAGGGCAACGATCTCTGGCGTGAAATGAAGGAGGCCGAGTACACCGACGCCGCGGGCAAGAAGGCCCACGTGCTCGACAAGGTGGCGATGGTCTTCGGTCAGATGAACGAGCCCCCGGGTGCGCGTCTTCGCGTGGCCCTCTCGGCCCTGACGATGGCCGAGGAGTTCCGCGATGCGTCGGGCAAAGAGACGCTGATGTTCGTGGACAACGTCTTCCGATTCACGCAGGCTGGTTCTGAGGTGTCGGCACTTCTGGGCCGCATGCCCAGCGCCGTGGGATATCAGCCCACGCTCTCCACCGAGATGGGGGCGCTCCAGGAACGCATCACCTCGACCGCGAAGGGTGCCATCACGTCGGTGCAGGCCATCTATGTGCCCGCCGACGATCTGACGGACCCGGCCCCCAGCACGACCTTCGCCCACCTGGACGCCTTCATCTCCCTCTCGCGCGGCATCGCCGAGAAGGGCATCTATCCCGCCGTGGATCCCCTCGCCTCCAACTCGCGAATCCTTGATCCGCAGATCATCGGCGAGCGTCACTACTCCGTCGCCCTGCGCGTGCAGCGCATCCTGCAGCGCTACAAGGATCTCCAGGACATCATCGCCATCCTCGGCGTTGATGAGCTGAGCGAAGAGGACAAGCGCACGGTGAGCCGCGCCCGCAAGATCGAGCGCTTCCTCAGCCAGCCCTTCCACGTCGCCGAGCAGTTCACCGGCTTCAAGGGCGTCGACAGCCCGCTCGATCAGACCATCGACAGCTTCGAGCGCCTCGTCAACGGCGAGGGCGACGACCTTCCCGAGGGCGCGTTCATGTACGTCGGCACCCTCGACGACGCGAAGGCCAAGGCCGCGAAGATGGCGCAGGGCTAAAGCTCGCGATCCACACCACGATTCCTACCGAGCCCCCGGCGCAAGCCGGGGGCTTTTCATTTGGTCTCGCTGCCGATGCTGGCCCTGCGGCATTGGGTAGTCCGGCGGTCGCCGCCGGTCTTCAGAGCACAACACCCAATCGCAAAAGCCACAAGGGCCCGCGCATCTGCGCCAGGCCCTTGCGTCGTTGTTGAGTTCAGTTCTCGCCGCAGGTCGCGGCGAAAAGATCAGCGATCGTCCCGCGGGCCGTCAAACTCCGGGCGCGGGCCGCGCTCGGGGCGGCCTTCGAGACCGCCGCGACCTTCCGGTCCGCGCGGCGGGCGCGGGCCGTCGAAGCCGCCGCCGCGTGGGCCACGCATTTCTGGCCGCCCCTCGGGACCACGGCGCATCTCGCCACCCTCGCGTGGGCCACGTCCACCGCCACGCCCCTCAGGACCGCCTGGTCCACCCGGTCCGCGCGGCGGGCGAGGCCCGTCAAACGCGTCCGGCCGACCCTGACCACGTCCTCCACCGCGTCCTTCGCCGCGTCCTTCGCCACGCGGTCCGCCGCGCATCCCTCGTTCGTCGCCTCGTGGCCCGGGGCCACGCATCTCGCCGCGGCCTTCGCCTCGCGGGCCGCGTGGGCCATCTGGCCCGCCGCGCATCTCGCCGCGAGGACCCTCCGGTCCGCCACGACCCTCATGGCGAGGCCCGCGCCCATCGCGAGGCCCATCGAACCCTTCACGAGGTCCGCCGCGTCCGCCGTCCGTGCGGGGGCCACGCGGACCATCGTTCATGTCGCGCCGGTCCATCTGGCGTCGGTCTAGCTCGCGCCGGTCGCGACCTTCGCCGCGCTCGCGTGGGCCGCCGCGCATCTCGCGAGGTCCATCGGGCCCTGAACCGCGGCGATCATCGTCACCGCGCATCTGGCGAGGGCCTTCGCCGCGATCATCGTTGCGGGGCCCGCCACGTGACCCATCACGCTCGCCTCGTGCTTCACCGCGTTCGCCTCGTGCTTCACCACGTTCGCCGCCGCGGCGCTCCTCGCGCATCTCGCGGGGCGGCGGGGGCGGCATGCCGGGCCCGCCCATGCCATCTGGCCCCTCGGGCTGCGCCACTGCGACGCTCGCGAGTGCCATGCACCCAACGCCGCCAGCGAGCATCATGACCGACCGGGCCGAGCGAAGAACGTCTGAGAATGTGATGAACCCACGCATGTGTCAACCTTCCTGTGCATCGCACAATCGCAAGCGATAAACCCCCTTGCGTCGAAGGGCTCAACGCAGAGGGCCAACGCGTATTGCAGCGATGCAACGACCTTCCGAGCCGACGTGCGCACGCACGCGGTCCCGGGCTTGCGCACTCGCGCTTCCATCATCCCACGCGAGCCGCGCCACCGACATACGGCCGCAGCGGTGCCGGAATGTTGATGCTCCCATCCTCGTTCTGATGGATCTCAAGCAGCGGGATCAGGAAGCGCGGGCTCGCGAGCACGGTGTTGTTGAGTGAGTGGCAGACCGTCGTCTCGCCCTTGCCGCTCTCGCCGCCCATGCGGTACCGCATGTTCAGTCGGCGGCACTGGAAGTCGTACAGGCGCGAGGCCGAGTGCGTCTCGCCAAACTCACCGCGGGGCACCTCGCGGTCGCCCACCTTCTCCATCACGCCGCGGCCCGGCATCCAGCTCTCGATGTCCACCATGTCGGCGTTCTTGACGCCCAGATCGCCCGTGCAGCATTGCAGCAGGCGGTGGGGGATCTCAAGGCTGCGCAGGATCTCCTCGACATAGCCGATCATCTTCTTGTGCCATGCGCGGCTCTCGGCCTCGTCGGCCCTGCAGATCACGACCTGCTCGACCTTGTCGAACTGATGGATGCGGTAGAGGCCCGCCGTGTCCTTGCCCGCGGCGCCGGCCTCGCGCCGGTAGCAGGGCGAGACGGTCACGTACTTCAGCGGCAGCTGCGCCTCATCAAGGATCTCACCCATGTGCACGCCCATGAGCCCGACCTCGCCCGTGCCGGTGAGGAAGAGGTCATAGCCGCCGCCACGCTTGGACTCTTCGACGTGGTACGCCTGCTCACGTCCCGCCGGGAAAAAGCCCGTGCCGACCATCGTCTCTTCGCGCACGATCGTGGGGACCGACATGGCCTTGAAGCCGTGCTTGTCGACCATGTAGTCGAAGGCGTATCGCTGCACGGCCTGGTGCAGGCGCATTCCCATGCCCATCAGGATGTAGCTGCGCGAGCCGGCGACCTTCACGCCTCGCTCGAAGTCCGCGAGGCCGTTGTGGCGCAGCAGCTCAAGGTGATTCCGCGGCTGGAAGCCCTTGTTGTCCTTGAAGGACTTGGTCGTGTCATAGCCGCGCGGCAGGAGCTCCGACGCAGGCGCGTTCCAGCGGCGCAGCTCGATGTTGTCCTCGCTGCCCTTGCCGACCGGCACATCATCATCCGGCGGCAGCGGCACCGTCAGAAGAAGCGACTCGAGCTCCGCCGCGACGCCGGCGATGCTGGCCTCGATCTCCGCGATCTTCCCCTTGAGCGCAGCGGGCTTGCTCTTGAGCTCATCGATCTGGGCCTGGATCGCGCCGGCCTGGTCGGCCGCGGCGCTCTTGAGCTGACCCTGCAGCTTGCCGATCTGCGGGCCTGACTCCTTCGCGAGCTTGTTCTGCTCGGCGCGGAGGGCCTCGATCT
Source organism: Phycisphaerales bacterium (assembly GCA_040399065.1). Classification (GTDB taxonomy): domain Bacteria; phylum Planctomycetota; class Phycisphaerae; order Phycisphaerales; family UBA1924; genus JBBASU01. The sequence continues at coordinate 19,000 of JBBASU010000040.1, forward strand.
GGTGCGTCGCGACACGCTTCTGCTCGTCGAGCGCGAGGATGCGGTCAATGTCGGCGTGGATGTTCTTCTTGCGGCACCCCTCGCGGAAGTGCTGCGGATTTTCGCGGAGTTGCTTGGGATCGATCATGGGGCCAAGTCTACGTCGGGAGGGGCAGGGGAGTGAGGACGCGCTGGGATGCTGGGTCCCGGCCGACCCAACATCGTGGCACATTCTGCAACTCACGCTGCGTTTCCCCCAATTCTCCGCAACCCCATCTCCCGGGAGTCGGTACGATGGTTTCCTCATGCCCGTCTTCAAGCTCACCCCCATCCGAGGCCAGGCCAAAGCCCTCACGCTCACGGGCACGCGCGTGACGTTCGGCCGCAGCCCCGAGTCGACCGTGCCGCTCATCGATGAGAAGGCAAGCCGCCAGCACGCCATCGTGGAGCCTGATGGAAAGGGTGGCTGGCGCGTGCGCGACCTCAACAGCCGCAACGGAACCCGCCTCAACGATCAGAAGGTCTTTGAGGCGCCCCTCAAGCCGGGCGATGTGCTGCGCATCGGTTCGCACGAATTCCTCGTGGAGGCTGAGGGTGTCGAGACGACGCAGCGCATGGTGCTGCGTGTGGATCAGGCGCTGAAGGGTGCTTCGGACGAGATCCTCAATCCGCACCTCGTTGCGAGCCGCGAGGTTGGTTGGATGTTCGAGCTGCGTGAGATGCTCGAGGCGCTGCCGCCGAAGGTGGACCCTGAGCCGATCAGCCTGGTCGACGCCAACGGACACCCGTCGGAAGTGCTCTCCGGCGCGACCGATGGCCCCAACTGCATCCGCCTGCTCTTGCAGCTCGCGAGCAAGGCCCGCGCGACCGACATCCACACCGAGCCGCGGCAGGACACCTTCAACATCCGCATGCGCGTCGATGGGGACATGGTCCCGATCATCGAGCTGCCACGCCGAGTGGGCGAACTGGTGCAGGGCGTCGTGAAGGCGGCGTGCCAGATGCAGGTCGCGGCAAGGGACGCCGTGCAGGATGGCCACTTTTCCGGCGTCTTCCCCGACCGGCGTGTTGAGTTCCGCGTGAGCTTTACCCCGAGCGTGCACGGTCAGAAGCTCGTGATGCGCGTGCTGGATCAGCGCGGCCAGCCCACGAGCCTCACCGAGCTCGGCATGCTCAACTACATGCACGAGCGCATCGAGCAGGTCTGCTCGCAAGAGTCGGGCATGCTCCTGGCCTGCGGCCCCACCGGCTCGGGCAAAACCACGACGCTCTACAACGCCATTCGCACGATCGATCGCACGAGCCGCAACGTCGTGACGATCGAGGACCCCGTTGAGTACCAGCTCGAGGGCACGACGCAGATCCCCGTCGATGAGCACAAGGGCAACTCATTCGGAGGACTGCTGCGCAGCGTGCTGCGTCAGGATCCCGACGTCATCTTCGTCGGCGAGATCCGCGATGAAGAGACGGCCCGCACGGCGATGCAGGCCGCGCTGACGGGGCACCTGGTTTTCTCGACGGTGCACAGCAAGGAATCGATCACGGCCGTCTTCCGTTTGCTTGATCTGAAGGTCGAGCCATACCTGGTCGCGACCTCGCTGAACCTGATCCTCGCGCAGCGCCTCGTGCGCGTGCTGTGCGAGAACTGCAAGCGCGAGGTGCAGGTGCACCCGGGCCAGTACTCACGCATCGGCAAGTTTCTGCAGGGCCGCACGACGATGTTTGCGGCGACGGGTTGCAGCCGGTGCCTGCGAACCGGCTTCCGCGGCCGGCGCGCGTTGTTTGAGCTGCTTGATTTCAACGACGAGCTGCGCGACATCGTGCTGAAGGAACCCAGCATCACCGCGATGAAGAAGATCATCGAGCAGGGGCTCTTCACGACGCTGGCGCAGTTCGGATACAGGCTGGTTGCGGATGGGGTGACAAGCCTGGAAGAGATCGATCGCGTGGCGGGGGTGCACTGAGGGGGAAGCGAGGCAGCGATTGAGCGAGGTAGCGAGGTAGCGAGGCAGGGTGATGGGTGGCTGACCTACACCTTCCCCACAATCTTCCGCCCCTTGCCTGCGACGAGGTCTTCGAGCCGCACGTCCTTGCCGCACTCGGTGCAGCGTTCGCTTGCGAGTCCGCGCAGGTTGTAGCCGCAGTGTGGGCAGCCGATGTCACGGTCTTTGAGGTACTTCGCGAGTCGCTCCGCATATGGCCGCGCTCCGGCCTCCAGCCATGCGACGATCTGGGCTCGGAATGTGGCTGCCCTCTCAGGCGTTTCAAAGACGCGTGCTGGGATGAGCATGTAGTCGCCTGGTCCGCTCAACATCAGGTCTCCGCCCGCTTCGCGCAGCGAGACGACGCGCCACTCCGCGCTCACGCTGCGGCCTGCTGTGCGACACTGAATCCCTTGAGCGTCGATCGTCAGGTCCATTCTGCCCGAGTAGTCGGTGAGATCGGCGTTCTGCATCTCTTTCAGATGCGCGGCCTTCATGTCCGCGAGCTTGGTTGAGCCGAAGGCAGTGCCGCGGAATCCAGCAATGCAGATCACGATCGCGACGGCCAGGCCGCCAAGCGCACCCTCGAGGTACATGCCACTCGTTGCACTGCCGAGCCCAACCATCAGCGAGCCACCCACGACAAAGATCGCGGCGGTAGACAACGTGGACCAGCGCACGTTCTTGCGTTGCTGCGCGAGCGCGACCTGCCACTCGGGCCCAACATCGGCGTAGGCCATGTTGAACCTGATCCAGTCGTCGCGGCTCAGCTCATACGAAAGCTCGATGGGCTCTGCCGACTCCACGAGTGCTTCTCGTTCTTCCAAGACAGTCCCTCCGCGTAGGTTCGCGCTCTCGGTCTTCCCCTGCCTCGCTGCCTCACTCCCCTCCCCCCCGCTCCCTCCACGCTCCAAACTTCCCGCGCCATTCCCGCACCGCCGCGGCGTTGATCTCGACGCTCAGCACGCACTCTTTCTCCCACTCTTCCGCCAGCACATCGCCCATCGGCGAGACAACCATGCTGCAGCCGCCGTAGTGCAGGCCGCCGGCCTGCGGCGCGCCGGGGTCGTCACCCACGCGGTTGACCGCCGCGACGTAGGCCTGGTTCTCGATCGCTCGCGCGATGTTGAGCGCTCGCCAGTGCTGCAGGCGCACGCTGGGCCAGCACGCGCCGATGGCGAACATCTCCGCGCCGAGCCTCAGCCCCTCGCCAAAGACCTCGGGGAAGCGCAGGTCGTAGCAGATCGCGGGCGCGACGCGCAGGCCCGCGGCTTTCCACTCCCACATCGCGGCGTGGGTGCCCGCCTCGAACCTCTCACGCTCCCCCTGGAAGGGGTGCATCTTGGTGTATTCGCAGAGGACCGCCCCGGGCTGGCCCGGGCTGCTTTGGGGTCCCAACACGCTCATGACGTTTCGGGCCGCCGTCGGCAACCCGGCGCCCGGTGCCGTTACTGTCCGTCCCCCTTGGACATAGCACCCGGTTCTGGTGGCGAGGTCGGAAAGAAACCGGAGTGTGGAACCGTTCGTGTCGGCGGTCGTCTGAATGTTGAAGGAAAAGCCGGTGGCGAACATCTCAGGAAGGAGGATGAGGTCGCCGGGCCTGAGTTTGTCCTGATAACGCGCCTTGTCCACCAGTGCCGCGGCCCGGGCGTGGTTGGCCTCGGGCTGTTCCCAGGCGATGTCCATCTGAACGAGATGGACGCGAGCCAGCTGCCCGGGTGAGGGAGGTGTTCCATGACCAGATTGGCTCAATGCGGCCATCACGCAACTCCTCACAAGACTTTCACGCGGCATTTGGCCGCAGGCCGAAACTCATTCCGCACTCGACCGAATAAAGGGGCTTGAGGGGCGTTGGGCACCGTAACCGAGCTCCGCACGCTTCAAGCCACAATACCAAGGCTCAACCACACTTCCACACGCCACGAACGCTCGTCCTGAACCTCCCTGTCTTCTGAATCGTACCCATTTGCTCTTGTTGAACTCTTCACCTCCAGCCTCTCCCCTTCCCCCTCCCCCTCCTCCACCCTCTCCAACGACCCCTCACCCTTCGGAGTCTTCGGTGCTCGTCATGAACGCTCAAAGCCCGGTACAACTTCTGACGCCCGTGCGTCGGCCGCGGCTTGTTCTCGCGAGCCGTTCGCCCCGCCGCACGAGCCTTCTCGCCGCCGCGGGCTTCGAGCACACGGCCGAGCACCCCGGCTTTGATGATGCGCCGCTGCGCCCCGGCAACGTCGGCCCTTCAGAGTGGGTCTCGTCGCTGGCGTACCTCAAGGCCTGGGCCAAGTCGCAGGAGCTGTTGTCGCGCGAGAGTGCCTCGTCGGTCGCCACGTCCATCGGTGTGCCCACCAACGCCGAGCCCCTCTGGGTCATCGGTGCCGATACGACGTGCGTTGTTGATGGCCAGATGGTCGGCACGCCCACGAGTGTTTCCGAGGCTCGCTCGATGATCACGGGCTTCATGGGCAAGACCCACGTCGTGCTGACGGGTGTCGCGATTGTCGACATTCCCGCCGACCGGCGCGTGGCACCGAGCCGGCGTGTCTTCACCGACGAGGCCCGCGTCACGATGGGCCACCTCAGCGAGTCCGATGTCGAGACCTACCTCGCCAGCGGCTTGTGGCAGGGGAAGGCCGGCGCGTACAACCTCGAGGACCGCCTCGCGGCACGGTGGCCACTCACCTACGAGGGCGACCCAACGACCGTCATGGGCCTGCCGATGGCGCGACTGACGCCGATTCTTGAGTCGATGTTGCAGCGTTCGCACCGCGCGGCCCGATTGCCCGCCTGATGCACGCTGCCCTCACCATGTCCGATGACGTCTTGAATGCCGCTTCGCCGGCCTTGGCCGAGACGATGTCAAACGTGATGTCGAGCTCGGGACTCGTCCTGCCGCTCGCGAGCGTCGGCTCTGGCCCCGTCGCGCCGGCGTGGCTGATCGTGCCGCTGGCGATCCTTGCGATGCTCGTCATCGCGGCCCATGTGCTGCTGCTTCCGAAGGTCGAGATGCCCGACAGCCGCCGGCGCATCCGCACGGCCAACGGCATGCTCATGCTCTTCACGACGCCGATCTTCGCGTACGCCCTCTCGATTGCCAACCCCGCGGTGGATCAGCGTGCGTTTGTCCTCTCATGGATGATGGTCGCGGGCTTGCTTGTGATCATCCTGCTCGTAGCGATGTTCGACATGGCCAACACGTTCCGCCTGCACCGCATCCACCTCCGCGAACTGCGCGGCAAGCTGCGCGGGCCGCGTGATGAGCACGACTCGGACAGTCAGCACGAAGCTCGCGGCGAGTCGGCGTGAGTATTGGTTGAGTGCCATTGGGTTGCCTGCTTGGGTTGCAGGGCAATCGCATTGACTGATAGTCAGTTCCTGAACGAACACTTCTGTCCTCAGTCCGAAGGACTGCACGCTCGTAGCCGGGCGGTGGAGGAAGCGAGCGGAGCGAGCGACGACACCCCCGGTTGCGAGGCTCTCCGCTCCGCAACTCCGAAGGAGTTGTCGTAGCTCACACGGTTCTCAGGCCCACGACGACTCTTTCGGAGTCGCAAGTTGACCACGCCTTTCACCGGTGGTGTCGTCGCTGCGCTCCTCCACCGACCGGCTATTGACGACAACGCCTTCGGCGTAAACAGACGAAGACTTCGGTGTGAAGCGCGAACCGGCATGCCCGAGACACGTGCTTCCGAGCCTTGCAATCGCGTGATCTGATCCTGTCCCCGGCGGGCTTCGATTTGCTCTGCCGCCCAAAGCTCACTCAATCACAAGCCCAGCCTTCTCCAAGCCAGCCACCGGGCCGCGATAGAGGCGCGTGACTCCATCACGCGAGAGCCGCCACACGCCGCCGATGCTCTCAAGCGTGAACTCTTCCGCTGGGGGCAACGCAGCGCCCTCCGCGGCACTTGGACCAAAGAGCCTGATCGTCGTCGTGCCGACGCTCTGTACGCCGGCCTCGATCGACGCCGCGGGCGTGCGGCCGAGCCACGCGAGCAGCGCGTCCGCGAGCGCGCTGGCATCAAGGCCCGAAAAGGCTTCGGCGCTCGCGCCATCTTCGCCGCGCCATCCATCGACGGTGCGCACCAGCGCGGATGTTGTGGTGCCACGCACGATCTCGATGCGGCGCACGTCCGCCGGCGGCATCACCGTTGCGACCCGTGCGACCCAGTTCGATGGATCCACCGACAGCCCCGTGAAGTGCTCATCACCGACGGACATCACCATCGGTCCCCACACCACGCTCTCTTCGCGCGACTCAAGGTCCGTCAGCGTCGCCGTGACGCGTGCAAACGATGCGCCCTCGCCACTGGCCCAGCCGCGCTCGAGCGTCTGCGTCAGCACGCGCCGGCGCACCGTGTCGTTGACCAGCATGTTCACCGGCTGCTCCAGCCGCAGCACGAGCGTGGGCTGATCAAGCCCGGTGTCGCGATCGGGCGGCGCGGGCTCCACAAAACTCCGCGGCGCCGCACGCGCCGCCAGCAGCAGCACGCCCGCCGGAGCCTGCGGCTCCGCACGCGCCGCAAACGGCGTGGTCAGCGCCCAGCGTGCCTGCACCTTCGAAGCTTCCAAGCGCGTGACGACGCCAACGGCGTCGGTGACCATGAGCGAGATCCGTGTGCTGGGTTCAACGCTGCTCGGAAAAACAAGCGTCTCGCGCCACGCGAGCATCCCCTCATGCCGCAGCAGCCGCGCGAGCCCCGCGTCCACCATCAGCCCCTGCACATCACCATCCCTATCACGAGCGCCATTCCCGCTCTGCGCGCCATCCGCGCCACTCTCATTCGAAATCGCAACGGGCACGCGCCCCGCAAGCTCTGATGTGCCAACGAAGATCTCGCGCCAAGGGCCGTCCTTCATCGCGAGGCGCACGCGCGTCGAGCCCTCCGGCGGCCGCGCATCGGTCGCGGGCGCTTTCGCAAAGTCCGCGATGAGCCGGATGATGCCGCGAACCTGCGACGACGCCACCGGCCACCCTGGCGAAGCCGCAAGGTCCTGCCCACTCTGCATCATGACCCATACGCCATCAATCTCCGAAGGCTCAACCACAATCGCAGCGCGCCCAGGCACCGCAACCTCAAGCCGCCGAACGGAAGATGGCACCAGATCAACAAGCCACGCCGGCGCCTGCAGCTCCCGCGAAGGCGCGGCCGCGGGGCGCAGCAACACCGCACTGATCGCGGCCATCACAAGCAGAAGAACAACAGCAATGAGGGCAGTGCGTCCGTGCATTGCGGGAGTGTACGAGGGTGGGGGGTGGTTAAGGGAACCCTTGTCCAGCGGACCGTGGCCGCAATGGCCCGGTGGAGGTGGGTGCCGCGACAAGCGACGGAAGTATATGATTACCGACGAGTTCGTACTTTGTGGATACAGCAGCTGCATCAGCAGCTTCGAACTCAGGGGATCAGGCCGTGATGCGACTGTTCAAAGTGACAGCCTGCGAGTGGGACTCGTGTCTTCCCGATCCTCGATGGCGAGAGTCGATTCAGCCCATGCTGTCCACCCGGTGCAAGGCGCTGTGCATTCTTCCGGAACACGTTGAATCGGATCCACACATCGCAGTGCAATCTGAGAGGGGGAGTCGCCTGAGCGCCCCCGAAGCGTTGATTGGCAGGCTGAAGACAGGCGTCCCTTGGAAACTTATTCGGCGTGATGTCGCTGAAGAATTGAAGCTGCAGGAGCAAGAGTTCAAGCTCTTTCCTGTCGTGCTGAACGGTGTTGCAACGCAGGACTTTTGCTCCTATTCACAGCCTTTCAGGTCGCGGCTTCTGGACTTCTCTGCCTATGTGCACAGTGCAGCGTTCTGCTCTGGGTGTGGAAATCTCGGTGCAAGCTTTGACCTTGACGCGGAGCCTCGTGTTTGGGCTGCATGCCTTCGCGATCCGTTGAGTGACTTTCGCAATCCGACGTGGAAGAGTCGGCAGGTCTACACATCATCCAGCGGATGGGGCTTCTTTGTCAGAGAGAACGTTGTTGACGGCCTAACACCGTCGCTTCGCAAAGAACTTAAGATCATGGAATGTCGCGTCGTTGACTTTTGAAAGAAGTGAAAGGGGGCCGTTGGTATCCAAATCCAGCAGAAGAACAACAGCGATGAGGGCGGTGCGTCCGTGCATTGGGGGAGTGTACGAGGGTGGGGGGCGCCAGCGGCCCGCAGGATGCCGGCGGCGGTTGGCACTGAGATCGTCGCCCCCTGCTGGATTTGACCCGCAGCTGGTATCATTGAGGCGGCCTTGTACAGCGGCACTCAGGAATGCATGGCGAACGACGCGCTCGCCTGAGGCTTTG
>JBBASU010000041.1:0-24405 GCA_040399065.1 Phycisphaerales bacterium
CCCTTGCCGCCGCCGTAGGGGACGCCGACGAGCGAGCACTTCATGGTCATGAGGAACGCGAGGCTCTTGACGTCGTCGAGGTGGACGTCGTGATGGAAGCGCAGGCCGCCCTTGTAGGGGCCCAGCGCGTTGTTGTGCTGAACGCGGTAGCCCTTGAAGAGGCGGAACTCGCCGTCGTCCATGCGGACGGGGAAGTTCACCATGATCTCGTTCTTGGGCTGGGCGAGGATGATCTGCAGGTGGTGCGGGAGCTTCATCAGGTCCGCGGCCTGGAGCATCGAGCCCACGGTCTGGCGGTAGAGATTCTCGGGATCCTTGGGGAAGCCGAGCTCGTCGAAGATGGGATGCTGGAGAAGATCCTGCGCGCCGGGCAGGGGCGCACCCTTTGTTGGTGCCGCAGCCTTGCCCTTGGGAGCGGACTTCACGGACTTCTTTGATGACGCCGCGGTGGTCATGTGAACAATCTTCCCTTCGCCCGAGGCGAGGCGCCAGGCGCAGCGTTGCGCCGGGCCGAGCAGGACTAGGTCGGCCGGACCCCGGGGACACCCCGCGAAGCTCTGGCCGCCGCGCGGCATCGTACCCGATGACGCGGACTGTTTCACGCCGGGGGGGCCGAATGCTCGCGAAGTGTCACCAGCCGGTGCCAGGGGCACGAAACCCCCTGAAACTGATTCATGGCGGGGGTTGGGGGCTGGCCGTTGAGTAGCCCAGTCGTCCCGACCCGGTCTCCGACGCCCGAGACCTTTCACTCCCGATCCCGCCCCTCCACGATTGCTCTCCCCCGATCTCGCTCCTACGAAACCCCTATGCCCAACCAGCCCGATCAGCCCACCCCCGCTCCTTCAGCCACCACCACCCCCACCGTGCTGTTTCTTGCCGCGGACTTGATCTGGGCGACGCGCATCAAGGCGACGGCGGAGGACCTTGGCGTTGCGGCGAGGCCGGTGCGGACGATGGAAATGCTGGAGGCGAGGCTCACAGACACCAACGCGACTTCGCTGCTGCTGGACCTTGAGAAGCCAGCGGAGGCGCTGGCGATGATCACGCGGCTGCGCAGCGCGGCGGCCACGCCGCGGGAACGCGCGATTCGCATCATCGTCTGGGGGCCGCACGTGGCGCGAGACCTGCTGCAGCAGGCGCGGGACCTGGGTGCGGATGAGGTGCTGACGCGCGGGGCGTTTGATCACCATCTGCCGGAGATTCTGCTGAAGCTTGGGAGTGGGGCGACGCGGTAGTGGCGGCGGTAGCGATGCACGCGGCGAGTCAGCGGGTCCTCTGCTCTCTCCCTACTCACGCGTTACTCACACGCTCGATCTCACATTCCAGCCCGCGCCCACGAGCGGCGATCTTCGGCGACATTGAAGGGCCGCCCGCACTCGGGGCACGCGCCTGTCTCGCCCATGCCGCTGAGGTTGTAGACACATCCGACGCAGGCGCGGCCCGATGCGGCCACCACTGCCACTTTGATCCGGGCGCTGTGCCGCCGCATGCACCACATCGAGCCGAACGTCGTCGTCACGATCGCAATCGGGATCCCCGGCAGGGCCCAGAGGGGCGAGAACCAATCGGCAACGAAAGGGGTCGCGACTGCGCCGAGGGCGGTGCACACAAACACCGCCGCGACCCGGTGCTCGTAGCGCAGAATCGCTGGTGGGAAGGGAGCCGGTGGCTCGGTGGGGTTGGCGGGCATTGGGGAGGGTATTGTGGGGGGCGTTGGTGCGGTGGAAGTGCGGATGCACCACTGCGCGCGAGGAAGCAAAGGCGGTTCACCACAGAGGCACAGAGAACGCAGAGGAAGAAGCGGAACGGGGTGGCTGGCTTTGGCCCTTCGTCCACTTGCCCGTGCGCGATGTGTGCAACCCGGCGATGCTGTCGACCTATCGAATGACCTTGAGATTCGGATGGGCTGCCTTGATTGCCTCCACCGCATCGTCTGTGATCTTGATGAAGCTGAGGTCCAGCGTGGTCAGGGCCTTGAGGCCCGAGGTCGGCGCCGCCAGCGCGGCCGCCCCCGCGTCTCGGATCTGGGTGTCGCTGAGGTTCAGCGTAATGAGCTCCTTAAGGCCTGAATCGGGCGCCGCCAGCGCAGCCGCCCCCGTGTTTGTGATCCAGGTGCTACTGAGGTCCAGCGTGGTTAGGGCCTTGAGGCCCGAATCAGGCGCCGCCAGCGCGGCCGCCCCCGTGTCTGTGATCTTGGTACGGCTGAGGTCCAGCGAGGTCAGGGCCTTGAGGCGCGAGTTCGGCGCCGCCAGCGCGGCCACTCCCGCGTCCGTGATCGGGGTGTCCCATAGGTCAAGCGTGGTCAGGGCCTTGAGGCACGAGTCCGGCGCCGCCAGCGCGGCCACTCCCGCGTCCGTGATCATGGACCTCCTGAGCACCAACGAAGTTAGGTTCTGCAGGCGTGAGTCCTTTCCCGCCAGCGCCGCTAGACCCTTGTCGGTGATCTGGGTGCTGCTGAGGTCCAGCGAGGTCAGGGTCTTGAAATCCGAATCCTTCCCCGCGAGCGCCGCCACCCACGCGTCGGTCACGTGGGTGTAGCTGAGGTTCATCGAGGTCAGGGACCGCAGGCCCGAGTCCTTCGCTACGAGCGCCGCCGCACCCACGTCCGTGATCGCGGATGTGTTGACGTCCAGCGTAGTAAGGGCCTTGAGGCCCGAGTCCTTCGCCGCCAGCGCCGCTGCCCCTGCGTCTGTGATCTGGGTCCAATTGAGGTTCAGCAAGGTCAGGGCCTTGAGGCCCGAATCGGGCGCCGCCAACTTTGCCACGCCCGCGTCGGTGATCTCGGTGCCGCCGAGGTACAACTCGGTCAAGGACCGCAGGCCCGAGTCCTTCGCAGCCAGAGCTGCCACCCCTGCGTTCGTGATCTTGGTGCCGCGCAGGTCTAGCGAGGCCAGGGCCCGCAAGCCAGATTTCCTCGCCGCCAGAGCTGTCGCTCCCGCGTCCGTGATCTTGGTGGAACCGAGGCCCAACGTGGTCAGGCCTTTGAGGCCCGAATCGGGTGACGCCAGTGTCGCCGCGCCCGCGTCTGTGATCTCCGCTTCGATGAGGTGAAGCGTGGTCAGTGCCCGGAGGCCCGAAGTCGGCGCCGCCAGCGCCGCCGCCCCCGCGTCCGTGATCCCCGTGTAGTTCAGTCTCAGCGTGGTCAGCGCCCGCAGGCCCGTGGCGCGGTCAGCCAGCCACACCGCACCGGCGTCGGTGATGGGGCAGTGGTCGAGGTCGAGTTCCCTGACGCGGGCGAACTCGGCGGGGCCGATCGCAGCGTTGGGAGCAAGATTGAGATTCTCGCGGACCTTGGCTTCGATGAAAGCTCGCTCCTCTGCGGAGATCGCCTCTGGTTGCGGAGCGGCCTGGCGCGGCGCGGCTGCGATACCCGGGGTCGCAAGCACGCACCCGGACCCGACCGCAAACATCGCAAGTAGCGTCATGGTCTTTCGCATGATGGAATGTTACTCCGAACTTGCGCTGACCATTCGCCCGAGTACTCGACTGGAGAAAGCGAAGCGGCTCGCGCACCCACTCATGAAGCTGCGAACTCCACGGCCGACAGAATCAGGAGTGGTCTCCCGCTCGCCGATCGACGGCTTGCGTAGCAGCCGGACTTCTCACCGAGTAAGCGGCGAGCTGTTGAGTTGAAAGAACAGACTCACATCGAAGCCGACCCTTTGACGGGCCATATCAGCGGCTTCTGGTTATGGGCTGTCCGACGAGCGCAAAGCAGACACCGGCCGGGAGGCCGGTGCCACGGGATTCAGTGCTCCCCCACCGCCCCCGCCACGGGATCCCTGCTCTCTGCCTAGACTTGAGATCAGTCGGAATGGTGGTCCGGCCCGTGCTTCCGCGTTCGCGGGGGGCGGCTTGAAAATAGCACCCACACCCCTTCGCTGGGGAAGAGGCACTCTCTACGAGTTGCTTCGGCGGCTACTCCTCCTTCGCGTCCACCACGCTTGGGAAGTGCCCGCTGGCCGCACCGGTTGAACTTGGCGAGATGCTGGCGGAGCGCGATGAGTTGCGTGAGGCTGGTGATGCCGGGTGAGGCCGCCGCGGAACAAGGAAACTGGTCCCATGATCGATGAATCCCTGATTGCTTCCCTTGGCAGCCTTGATGATGAGATTCTGCGGATGCTCGGCGGCCCTTCGGGCACGGGTGCTGGCACCACGTCCTACATGGACACGCTGGTGAAGGAGCAGATCGCCGATCTCGTCCCCGGCAAACTCATCAAGGGCAAGGTGATCGGCATGGCCGGCGATGACGTGGTCATCGAGGTCGGGCTGAAGAGTGAAGGCCTCATCCCCAAGGAAGAGTTCGAGGGGATGGAGATCAAGCCCGGCGACATGGTCGACGTGCTGTTCGAGGATTTCGAGAATGAAGAGGGGCTGATCCGCCTCTCCAAGCGCCGCGCGGACCGCATGATGGCGTGGCAGCGCATTGTGGATACGCAGAAGGAAGGCGACGTCGTCGAGGGGTTCGTCACCAAGAAGATCAAGGGTGGCTTGCTCGTTGACATCGGCGTGCCCGTCTTCCTTCCCGCGTCGCAGGTTGATGTGCGTCGTCCGGGCGAGGTGGGCGAGTTCATCGGCAAGAAGGTTCGGGCTGAGATCCTGAAGATTGATCTTGAGCGCCGCAACATCGTGATCTCGCGGCGCAAGCTGATCGAGACCGAGCGCGACCAGGCCAAGAAGCGTCTCCTCGAGACCCTCAAGGAGGGCGAGGTCGTCCATGGCACGGTCAAGAACATCGCCGACTTCGGCGCGTTCATTGATCTCGGCGGCATCGATGGTCTGCTGCACATCACGGACATGTCGTGGTCGCGGATCAACCACCCCAGCGAGCTCCTCAAGGTCGATCAGAAGATCGAGGTCAAGGTCCTCAACATCGATCGCGACAAGGAGAAGATCGCGCTTGGTCTCAAGCAGCGCGAGGCCAGCCCCTGGGAAGAGATCGAGAAGAAGTACCCCGTCGGCTCGCGCATCCGCGGCGCGGTGGTCAACATCATGTCCTACGGCGCGTTCATCAAGCTCGAGGATGGCGTCGAGGGTCTGGTGCACATCTCCGAGATGTCCTGGACCCGCCGCGTCAACCACCCCTCCGAGGTCGTCACGCCCAACCAGGAGGTCGATGTCGTTGTCCTTGAGATCAACAAGGACAAGCAGGAGATCTCGCTGGGCATGAAGCAGACGGAGGTCAACCCCTGGGAGCTCGTGGGCGAGAAGTATCCCCCGGGCACGATGATCGATGGCGTCGTTCGCAACCTTGCGAACTACGGCGCGTTCGTCGAGATCGAGCCGGGGATCGACGGCCTGCTGCACATCTCCGACATGTCGTGGACCAAGAAGGTCACGCATCCCAACGAGCTTCTCAAGAAGGGCGACCAGCTCAAGTGCGTCGTCCTCGAGGTCGACCGCGAGAAGCAGCGCATCAGCCTTGGTGTCAAGCAGCTCACCGAGGATCCGTGGATCAACGCCATCCCCGAGCACTACAAGCCCGGCATGGTGGTGCGTGGCAAGGTCACGAAGATCACCAACTTCGGCGTCTTCGTCGAGCTTGAGTCTGATCTTGAGGGCTTGCTGCACATCTCCGAGCTCGCCGACCACAAGGTCGAGAACCCGCAGGACGTGGTGAAGGCCAACGACGAGATCGATGTCAAGATCCTGCGCGTGGATCGCCAGGATCGCAAGATCGGTCTCTCGCTCAAGCGCGCTCAGTGGGGCGACGCCACAGGCGGCCGCGCACCGGGCAGCGAGGAAGAGAAGGCCGCGGGCGGCGCACCGGGCGCTCCCGGAGCCGCTGGCACGGGCAAGAAGCGCGGCGCCGACGGCCCGACCCGCGGCGGCATGGATGCGCACGACGCCATGGGCACCGACAAGATCCGGTTCAACTGAACCGGCGGCCATGGTTCGTAGCGTCCCGCGCGATCAATCGTTGATCACGTGTTGATCACGTGAGTCGCGATGAAAAGCTCACACCAACGCCCCGGCACCTTGCCGGGGCGTTTTCATTTGGCTCGGAGCTTGATTGGAGCGTTGGTGAGACACTGATGTGAACGCGTGCATCGCCGCACCCGCCGGAGGGCCGCGGCGTGATCAGGGAGCCGTGAGGGATCGATGACGGAGCGGCAATAGGGGAAGGCCGCCAGGCGGCGTTCATGGGCCGGAGCTATCTTGTGGGGCGGGCGCACGGCCCAGGTGAGCCGCGTTGATGCACCGGTGAGATGGCGACGAAGGAGCGGTCCAGAGCGGGCGCTCGACTTGCACTGCCAAGGCACTTGCGATGCTGAGAGGCGAGCTCTGGCGGCTCGCCGTGAGAGAGTGATCTTCAGCAGAGGGCGGCAAAGCTCAGGAGCGCCAGAAGGGCGATGCGGCGGTGGTTTTCGCTGACGGCGTTGACTGCAAGGAGAAGCTTCATGGAAACCTCGTCTTTCGTTGTGTGGACCCTACTGCCAGAAGAGATGCACACGCCGTGCCAGTCGATTCGTGGCGCGGCTGAGCGGGCTTCACGCAAGAATAACGCGGGTGGACGATGGTTCTCGGGCTCGCGTGGGCGGCGCGGCGTGGGCGTGTTGTTGTTTCGCAACATCTCACGATGCGCGGGGGCCACATGCTTCATCGCGGCTGGCCTGATTCTGGGGCCCGGTCTGGCGTTGGCGCAGCCTCAGGCCGAGGCTCCGGCGGGCGCGGCCATAGGGGCCGCGGCGGCGGAAGCAGCGCCCAAGGACTTGCGGACGCCGAGTCCGGCGCGTGTGATGGCGGCGATGCGGTACATCGAGCGGCGGGTGCTGAGCGAGGATGACGCGGCGGTGCCGGAGCTGGCCGCCGGCGAGGCTCGCGAGGTGGGCGTGACGATCGTGCTCCGCTTGCGAGGTGTGGTTGTCGGACGTGGGCAGTCCTTTGAGACCGAGTCACCTCTTGTGGCTGCGACGGATGAGGCGGTGGCGGCGATACGGGAACGGATGCCGCCCGCGCGCGATGCGCTGCAGGAGCAGGCGCTGGCGGAGGACCTGGCTCGCGTGCAAGTCAGCTTGGAGATGGCGGGGCCGCTGATCCCTGTGCAGGCGGGGACCTTTGCGGAGGCGGACTCGACGCTGTCGCCCGGGCTTGATGGTGTCGCGGTGCGGCTGAAGGACAAGCTGATTGTGACGTCGCCTGCGACGATGCTGGAGCGGAATCAGTCGGCGGCACCCGCGCTGGCCGCGGCGATTTCGGCCGCGACGGGTGATGCGGCGGCGGCGATTCCGGGGACGCTGAAGGGTGAGCTTGGTTCGTTGGTGCGCGAGCGCGGGCTGATGCCGTATCGCTTTCGCGTGGTGCATGTGGCGCACACGATGCCGGGCGAGCCGGCGGTCTTTCTCGTGCGCGGCAGCCGCCCGGTTGCGGAGACACTGCTGACGCAGGCGGAGATGATCCGGTGGGGCGATGGGGTTGCGTCGCACATGATCTCGCGATGGCGCGTGATGGAGGCGGAGCAGGGTGGCGCGACGCGGCTGCTTGGCGTGATCTGGCCGATGCAGGGGCGTGCGGATCCGGATGATGCGAGCGGGCCCGAACGTGCATTGGCCGCGGTGGCGCTGGCGTCGTACGCGCAGCGCGAGACGGCGGTGGCGGCCGAGGCAAGGCGCGTGGCGCGGGAGATTGTCGCGAGCATGGTTCCGGTGTTGCCCGCGGCGGAAGCCCGGGCGCTGCCGCCGCTGGCCCCGAGCGCTGCGGCGCTGACACTGGAAGCTACGAGGCTGCTCGGTGGTGACGACGAGGGCGCGGCCGATGCGATGGAGCGCACGCAATTCCTGATCGGTGTGCTCGATCGCGCGTACACACCGGAGGTGGGTTGGTCGAAGGGCGCGCTGCCAACTTCTCGCGGGACGGTTGCGCTTGGATTTGCGGCGGCGAGTGAGGTTGTGAAGGCACGCGACGCCGGGGAATCGGCGCGGCTTGCTGCGCTCGCGCGCAGCGCGCTCGCGAGTGTGTACACGGAGACAGGAACGGGCCTGCTCGTCACGCACATGCCTTGGGTGCTGCGGGCGGAAGTGGTGCTCGCTGGCGCGGGCGGCCAGATTCCAGCGGCGGAAGCGATGCGCGAGGTGAGGCGGCAGGTGAATGACCACCTGCTGACGGCATCGGATGTCGCGGATGAGGCCGACCTGATCGGAGGCGTGGTCTTCACGCAGGGGCGTGCCTCACTGCCGACGTGGTACGGCGCGAGGCCCTTGGCGGCGAACGCGCAGATGCTGGGAAACGAGCGGCTGACGCCGCGGGCCGAGCGGATGAAGGAGCTCTCGAGGCTGCTCTCGGGGCTTCGCTTCCTGCGCCAGCTCACGCTGGATGATGAGAATCTGTGGGGCGTCACGAGCCCCGAGGAGGCCGAGTGGGGTGTGCGTGCCGCGCTGTGGGATCAGCGCCAGCCGATTGATGCCAGCTCGCTCACGCTGCTTGCGGTGTCGGAGACGGCGGCGAGTCTGGAGGAGTTGGCGACGGGGGCGGCGGAGTAGCAGTCGGGCGACTTCGCCAATCAACTGGCGTAGGGATCAGAAGGTAGAGAGAACAGACACACGCCACGAGTGGTGTGGCACCCAGGGCAATCAGACTTCTTCGGGTGTGTTCACGCGGACTTCGCCGCCGTCCATGTCTTCGATCACGCCGAGTTCGCGGAGTGCAGCGAGGGCTGCTTCTTGCTCTGCCTTCTTCTTGGTCTGGCCCCAGCAGGCCTCGAAGCGACGGCCGTCCATCTCGACGCAGATCTTGAAGGCCTTGGCGTGGTCGGGGCCCTTTTCGTCGAGCGTGACGTACCTGGGCGTGTCGCCGAAGAACTGCTGCGCGTGCTGTTGCAGCACGCTCTTGAAGTTCCGCTGGTGACCGCTGTTCGACGCACGCTCGACGATGGGCTCCACGAGCGGGCGGATCCATGCGGCGGTGCGTTCAAAGCCGGCGTCGACATAGAACGCGCCGACAAGCGACTCGAGGGCGGCAGCGGCGATGGAGCCGGGCATCGCGCCGCTGCCTGAGATTCCTTTGCCTGTGACCAGGAGGCGGTCCAAGCCCAAGCTGGTGGCAAGGGCGGCGCAGGTCTCGCGAGAGACGACCATGGACTTGATCTTGGTCATCTCGCCTTCGAGCATCTCGGGGAAGCGCCGGTAGATCATCTCAACGACGACGAGACCCAGGACCGAGTCGCCGAGGAACTCGAGGCGCTCGTTGCTCTTGGCACGTTCGTCGGCGGTGCTGGCGTGGGTGAGGGCCAGCGCGAGGAGATCGAGGTCATTGAAGCGATACCCGAGCACACGCTGGGCGGCTTCCAGGGACTCTTCCGCGATGAACCCACGATCAGACACGACTTACCCCCGAGGCAGGACCGTTCGACATGATGCACCGCCGCCGTAAAGCCAACACTGGACCGGGCCGCCTCCGACATGGAGGAGCTTTGACCAGAGTACCACCTCGGCAGACGGCAGCACTTTGGTTTACTTGCCAATCGCAGTTTGTGCGACTTCGGAGTCGAATGGGGAGGCTTTTGAACGGGTAACGACAGGATTCCCGGCCCTTGACGGGCGTGGCAAGACGCTGGCGAGAGAGGAAACTGGCCGGGGTCGAATGACCGGCCTACCATGTCGACCCCACCCGGAACGACTCCGGCTGGCTCCCGCCATGTCGGCGGCAGAGGTTTACGAGGCCCGTCATGCACTACCCGCACCGCACAAGCCGAATCAAGCGCAAGCGAGGCATCGGCTTCCGCGCACGTATGAAGACCAAGAACGGGCGCAAGCTCGTGAATCGCAAGCGCGCCGCTGGCCGCTCGCTCAACGTCGCTGACAAGTAGCTCAGGATCAGGTAGCCGCGTGGGCGACTACCTGTTCTGGCTGTCCTCACCTTCAGGGCTCGGGCCGTGTGCGTCATCGCGCGTGGGCCTCTGGGCTCTTGTTCTTTTGGTCATTGTGCCTGTTGGATGATCCGCGCTTTGCCTGTATGCTGTCTGCATGGTCAGACGCGGCTTCACGCTGATTGAGTTGCTCGTCGTCATCGCGATCATCGCGCTGCTGATCGGCCTGCTGCTGCCCGCGCTTGGGAAGGCGCGGATGGCGGGGCGGCAGGTGGTGTGCCTCTCGAACCAGCGGCAGATTGGCGTGGCGCTGGGGCTCTACTCAGAGACATTCAAGGAGTACACGCCGCGGGAGTCGGGCGTGAGTGAGCTGAACAACGCGGGGGTGCCGCAGGTGCCAGCGTGGTTCGTGAGCCGGACGAATCGAGCGAACGTGAACATCTCGTGGGCGTTCAGCCTGCGGCCCTTCCTGGACAATCGCGCGGTGTCGAGTGCTCCGGACGCGGGGCTTCGTGACCAATACGCCGGAGCGAACTTTTACCGCGATCCAGCGCGGCCAAAGGATCCGCACAACATCCACTATGTGAACAACGGACTGCAGTTCCGGCTCGTGAACGGGCAGCCGACGGCGACCGACCTTGGCAAGCCCCCCACTGTTGCGAGCCGCTACATCAGGCCGTCACAGACGATGTACCTGACGTGCTTCACGGACGATCCCAACGGAGTGCGATGGGGGAACAACTACGCCGCGGGGAATGATGAGCTGCAGATTTCGATCTTCTACGACATGTGGCGGATCTCAACGGTGACTGGGCAGGGGCCGCAGGATCCGACGGGCGCGCAGCGCGTGGCGGCCAAGCGGCACGGGAACGGCGCGAACGTGCTCTTTCTCGACACGCACGCGTCGCTGGTCTCAGCACTCGACGTCACGAACCCGCTCAACTGGGATGATGGCGATTACCGGCGCTGATCGTCGCGCAGCTGGCTCTGACTGCGGGTGCTGCGCTCAGCGCGGCGCGGGCTTGCTGGCAGCCGAGACCGCGGCTGGAACTGGCTGCGGCACCCAGGGCATCGCCATCACACCCCGGAGCGGGATGCGCTTGCCCGAGCCCGTGAACTGCACCGCACGGACCTGACCATCGCTGACTTCGAGCTCGATGCGGGCGTCGTCATCGTTTGGGTAGTTGGGGTCGTAGATCCAGAGCGTGATCTTTCCCGCGGGGATGGAGTCGAGGGACTTTGTGTCCGGCTTGGCTGCGCCTGGTGGGGCCTGAGTGGGGTTGCGCTGGGCCTGATACGCGAGGACCTGATGATTTTCCCACGGCAGGCCGGGCTGTGACTCGGGTGCTTTGGAGTTGGACGCGGCCCGAACGTAGACGAGTCCGAGGGGTGCGAGCTCGCCCTCATCAAGACGCTTCAGAATGGGACCGAGCTCTTCGTAGGTTGCGTGCGCGATGGTGCGCAGCGGGGGCGCGGAAGTGCCGGTCGTGTTCGTCGTGCCGGTTCTGCTGGTCGCGTCGGGGAGCATCATCCAGGTCATGAACTTGATCGCGAAGAGGCCCGCGCTGCCGAGCGAAGACTCCTGGCGGCGGTGGAGCCACTCGTAGAGATCAGTGCCGGGTGCGGGGGGCTTGTTTGCGGCGGGGCGGGGCGTGCGCTCGAGGAAGAGATCCGCCGCGGCGAGGGACATGCCGCCACAGAGGCCAAAGCGGCTGGGGGCGTTGGTGCCGCTCTCGACGCCTTCGCGGATCAGATCGCCGAGCGGGCCTTTGAGCTCGCGCAGGGCCGCGGGGAGGGGCGAGCCGGTAAAGGAATTGACGAAGGCAAAGCCGTGGAGGCTTGGGCGGAAATCGCTGGCGGCGCGGCCGGGGATGGCGGGCGCGTCGGGTTGTGCTGGCTGCTCGCCGAGATGAGGCTGGTTGCCGAATGCGGTGCCGCTGGTCTGCGCGAGTGCCGCGGGAGTCAGGGCCAGTGTCAGGGACAGTGTCAGGGACAGTTTCAGGGCCAGTGCCAGAACGTGGGAGGCTTTGTGAGGGAGCTGCGGCATTGAGAGAGGGTATCGGCGGAGCGCGGGCGCAGCCTGCTTGAAACGCGGCGAGGGTGCGCTGGTACATTGTTGCGGAAATCAGCACGAACGAACGTGGAGGGACTCCATGGCAGCGCGCGAAGGGACAGCTGGAGGTCAGGTGAGTAAGCCGTGCGTGCGGTGCGGACGTGACACGTCGAATGTGCCGCGGGTGAAAGATGCGGCTGGCCGGTACGCGTGCAAAGCCTGCGCGGCTGGCGCGGGGCTGGTTGCTGAGCCGCCTCGGGCAGCTGCGCCAACACCGCACCCGGCTGCTCCCGCAGCGGCGGTTCGGACACCGCCCAGGGCCGCGACTTCACCCTCCCCCACTCCTCGTGTGGAGGTATCGCGCGGGGCACCAGCCAGCGCAGCGAGCACCGACGGGACCTTTGACATCATTCCGCTTGATGATGTCGAGATGACGGGAAGCCGGGCGCCGTGCCCAAGGTGCGGCGCGGCGATGGTCGCGGGGATTTCAGCGTGCGGCTCGTGCGGGTATGACCCTTCATCGGTGCCTCTGAACACGGAGAAGGCACGCGAGGTGCTCGGCGACTTTGACAATGATGGAACCTTCACGCCCAGTGATGAGCGTGCGCGTCTGAAGGCCGCAGCGAAGGTCAAGAAGGCAAACGCCAAGGAGAAGCCTTCGGAGATTCCCTGCAAGAAGTGCTCGCAGAATCTGCTGGGAGTGCCGGTGCGGAAGGACGGCGTGATTGTCTGCCCCGAGTGCGGCGTCGAGAATCGGCCGATCACGCGGCGGGAGTACGACGAGGAGGTCTCGGCGTCGGTCCATCGGTGGACGTATCTGCGTCCGGCGCTGATGCTGGGGATCGGGCTTGCGGTGTGCATCGTGCTGTGGGCCGCGAACGGGTGGATCCGCGGCGGGATGGTGGGCGCGGCGTCGGGCTGGCTTGGGAATGGCCCGCCGGGGGGCTTGGTGGGGTCTGTGGTGCAGGTTGGTGTCGGGCTTGTGGGATTCACGATCGCGTCCATCGCGGCGGTCGGCGCGGTGATCTTTGCGGGCTGGGTCTGGACGGGGTTCGCGGGGTCGATGCCGCTGATTGTTCTGCAGACCACGGGATGCCTGGCGACGTCACTTGCGATGGTGCTGTTCATGCGCGCGATCCCGATCCCGTTTCCCGGGATGATCATCATCGCCCTGGGGGCGATGCTGTACGCGTATCTGCTGAGCGAGGAGATCGACGTCTACCTGCAGGACGCGACGATCATCACGGCCATGACGTTTGCGGCGATCGTCTTCATCTCGTTCACGGGGCTGCTGCTGTGAGATTCGGCGGAGCGGGCTGAGCGGAAGAAGAGACGAGACGGGGTGTCGCTCCACCCGCGCGCTCGCGACCCAGGAGCGCCAGACCCGGAGCGTGCGAGCCAGAGCGGCCTACCCTGCCTCCCATGGCCGAGACCCAGCCGTCGAACGATCGCCCTTCCGATGTCAAGAGCTGCACTTCGTGCGGGCTTGATGTGACCAACCGCAAGCGGACGAAGGACGCGCAGGGGCGCTACTTCTGCGAGGACTGCGTCGCGAAGGCCAAGGCCGCGCGAGCCGCGGCGAACCCGCCCCCACAGATCAAGGCCAACAAGGACGCCGTCGCGAGTGCGAGCAAGGCTGGCGGCGACGACAACGCGTTCCTCCTTGACATGGGCGGCAGCGCGATGGCGATCAAGGGGAGCACGCCCTGCCCGGAGTGTTCGCGGGCACTGACAGAGGGGACGGTCATCTGCACGGGCTGCGGGTACAACCTTCAGACGGGGAAGCGCCTTGCGGTGAAGGTGACCAAGGCGAAGGCGGCGAAGGGTGAGGGGGCGGGCGGGGGTGAAGGTCTGGGCGAGCTCGACGGAGTATCGCTTGCGCTGATTGCCATCATCGTGCTCGTTGGACTCAAGGGCGTTGCGATACTGATGCCGGAGCTCACGCCGGTCGCAGATCTTGCTCTTTTCCTCTTTGGACTCTCCATGTGGATCTGGGCCGTCGTCGCGGCATTCAAGTCCGACGGCGTCGTGTGGGGAATTGCGTCGATCGTCACTTGTGGTCTGGGCTCGCTCGTCTGGATCCTGGCCAAGTGCGAGAACGAAAAGCTGAAGGGTCTTTACCTCGGAGCGCTTCTTGCTTCGACCATTTCCTCGCTCGCTAGCTTCATCTTAAAAACACGATGAATTGCACCTTTGTGCGAGAAGGCAATCAAGCTTGAGTCTTGATCGATCCGCTCACGCCGCTCTGCGCTGGCCTTCAATCGCACCGATCCGCCGCAGGAACGCGCAGGCCGCGACGATCTCATCGCGCGTGAACGCCGCGAGGACCGCGGGCTGCTCGGGTGTGCCGACGAGCTCGGTGGGATCGATCTCGATGCCGCCGTGCGTGTCGGCGTGCTCGACGCGGGCCTTGAGCGCGGCGACGGCGGCATCGGCGAGGCGGTCGGGCTTCAGGGCGAGCGCGGACTTCGTAGGCAGCGATGCCGCCTCGGCGCGGTTGGAGGCTGCCTGCTTCTTCGTGCGTTTCGTGGCTTGCTTCTTCATCGCGAAACTCCTTCCTGAATGCTGCGGACCGAGCCGAAGGCGTGAGCTCTGTCGCTATGTCTCTCTATCACTGAACTCTGTCTGGCGGCATCATGGACTCTGGTGGTCGTGCCCGGGGCCAAATCGAGTTCCTCCAACACAGCAGACATGGGCGATCAGAATGAAAGCGGACTGAGTGGCTCGCGAGACTTGCCTTATTCGAATTGGCTTAGGTGCCGCGAAGATGCCGAAGGTCGACTCAGACTTGCTCAAACTCGTTCAGACTCGCTTGCGACTGGTTCGTTGTGGTTCTATGACGGCTGAGTCACTTGCCGGACATCGGCCCTGATGCACCGGTCCGAAAACTACGACGAGGCTGCTTCTTCTTCGGATCGATCCGGCGACGGATCCGAAGCGATTTGAGGCAATTCCCCTGCGAGTTCCGATGTGCCTCATTGACAGTGACTTGCGACATCGTCAGAGGCAATCACCCGAAAGGGGGATTCGAATTCCTAATCAGGGGAGGCATTCGGGTTAACCCCACTCAAAAACGCACCCGATCAAGGGGTATGGAATCTGGGTCTGCCGCGGAGTTGCGGCACTCTCTTTGTTTTGTTCGAGTCCTTTTACGAACGGATTGGTTCACGATGGCTCAAACGCAGCTCGAACGCGTGATCAGTTGCCCGAAGCTGCCATCGCTTCCAGCGGTGGCGCTGGAGGTGGTGGAGCTCACGCGCGATCCGAACGTTTCGATCTTGCGGATCGCGGCGACGATCCAAAACGATCCGGCGCTGACGGCCAAGGTGCTCAAGACGATCAACTCGGCGTACTACGCGCTGAGCCAGCCGTGTCCGAGCATCGCGCGGGCGTGCAGCATGCTCGGGCTCAACGCGGTGAAGGCAATCGTGCTCGGTTTCTCGCTCGTCGATACCACCAAGGCGCTCCAGTCCGACTCACGGTTCGATCTCGAGTCCTACTGGCGCCGCGCCGTGTTCGGCGCCGCGGGAGCACGCGTGCTCGCGACCGCCACGCGGGCGTGCGATCCCGAGGCAGCCTTCGTCGGGGCGATGCTCCAGGACATCGGCATTCTCGCGGCGTTCACGGCGCTGCGGGAGGAGTACGCCGACGTGCTGGAAGCTGGCGCCGCAGACCACGACAATCTCGCAGCGATCGAGAAGGAGAAGCTCGGCTTCGACCACGCGATGGCCGGGAAGCTGATGGCCGAACGGTGGAAGCTCCCGCCGCAGCTTGTAGAGTGCGTGGGATGCCACCATGATCCTGAGAAGTGCGTGCCGGCGCATGAGAAGCTCGTGCGCATCGTGCACCTTTCGACGCTGATCTCGGGCGCGCTGACGGTGGCCGATTCACAGAAGAAGCTTGGCCAGCTGATCGTCAAGGGCCGCGCGTGGTTTGGGATTGATCCCGCGCAGGCACGCGAGCTGGTGCGGCAGACCTCCATTGGGGCGGCCGAGCTGGGCAAGGTGCTGGAACTGTCGACGGGCCAAAAACCAGACGCCGCGGCGATCCTGCGCGAGGCGCACGAGCAGATGATCGATGTGCACGAGGCGGTGCAGGAAGAGCAGGCCACGCTGCGGCGCACGGCGGAGGAGCTGGTGAAGAAGACGATCACCGATGGGCTGACGGGCGTCTTCAACCGTGCCCACTACACGGAGCGTGTGAGGGCGCTGCTCACTGAGGCGCAGGCGACGGGCCAGCCACTGTCGCTGATCTTCATCGATGCGGACAAGTTCAAGAGCGTGAACGACACGCATGGCCACCAGACGGGCGACGCGGTGCTGATCGAGCTTGCCAAGCGTCTCTCGGAGGCGGCGTCGCGCGTTGGTGTGGTGTGCCGCTATGGCGGTGAGGAGTTCGCGATCCTGTTGCCGAAGATCGGTCTTGAGAAGGCGGGGAAGGTCGCGGAGCTTCTGCGGCTGTCGATCTGCAACTCGGTCTTTGATCTGACTCCACATGGAGTCGGCATGACGCTGCCCATCACAATCAGCCTGGGTGTTGCGTCGGCTGAGGGCAGCAACGCCAGATGGACGCCGGATCAGCTGACGCAGGCGGCGGACGAGGGCGTGTACGCCGCGAAGCGTGGTGGTCGAAATCGCGTGCACCTCATCCGGACTCTGGGTGAGACATCGCACGCGGCGGCGGCAACGCCGCAGGCCGCGCCGGCGGCGGGTCTGCGCACGCTGATTCTCGATGAGGACGTGCTGGCGTGCGAGATGATCTCGATGCTGCTGGGCAAACACGCGGCGATCGTGCCGACGGTGGTGCACACGGCGGAGGCGGGGCTGGCCGCGACGCGCGGGGGCACGTTTGATGTGATCATCGCGAGCGTCAAGCTCCAGGGGATGGGCGGGATCGACTTCGTGCGTGAGTTCCGCGCGGCAAGTCCGCGATTCCGCGGGCCGTGCGTGCTGATGGCGACGTCGGTGGACGATGCAACCCGGGCGAGGGCCGCGGCGGCGGGGGCGCAGATGCTGATTCCCAAGATGGACCTGGCTCGGGGTGACGCGCGCTGGCTGAAGGCGATCATCGAGGCGGCACGGATCGTCTCGACTCGGCCTTCGGCGACCGCGGCCTAGCAACGCAGCGGCGGACCACCCACAAAGACCCGCACCAACCTATGCTGGGTCAATGCAACGACCCTGCGCCATCGGAACGCGCGTGACTGTCGCACAGTCGCGCCCGCTCACCATCATCGCCGGCCCCTGCGTGCTCGAGTCCATCGAACTCGGCATGGAGATCGGCACGACGATCCGCGACGCGTGCGTGCGGCTTGGACTGCAGTACGTCTTCAAGGCGAGCTTCGACAAGGCCAACCGCAGCAGCATCCGGTCGCCCCGCGGGCCGGGGCTGGAGAAGGGCCTCGAGTGGATCGCGACCATCGGCCAGCGTCTGAACGTGCCGACGACGACGGACATCCATGAGCCGTCGCAGGCGATGCACGCGGCGGAGCGGATCGATCTGCTGCAGATCCCCGCGTTTCTGTGCCGCCAGACGGACCTGCTCCTCGCGGCGGGCGAGGCCGCGACCAAGCACGGGCGCGGGGTCAACGTCAAGAAGGGGCAGTTCCTAGCGCCCCACGAGATGGCCCAGCCGGTTCGCAAGCTCGCCGAGGCCGGGTGCGTCAACGCGATGCTCACCGAGCGCGGCACGACCTTCGGCTACGGCCGCCTCGTGAACGACTTTCTTGGGCTGGGAGACATGATGGACCTGCGTGCCGTGGCGGATGGTCCGACGCTGCCGGTCTGCTTTGATGCGACGCACTCGACGCAGCTTCCCGGCGCGGGCGAGACCACCGGTGGCCGCCCCGACCGCGCGCCGCTTCTGGCCCGTGCCGCGGTCGCGGCGGGCGTTGATGCACTCTTCATCGAGTGCCACCCCGAGCCCAAGCGTGCGATGTCGGACGCGAGCACGATGCTCGACCTGCCCACGGCGGTGGCGACGCTGGAGAAGGTCGCGGCGATCCGGCGAGCGCTGGCGTAGCACCTGCGGCGCCTTTCCGCTTGTGCGCAGCCGCTTTGAAGTGTAGAGTGGAGCGCCGGTCCAATGGTGGACCGCCACTACGGAGCATCAAGGTGGCAAAGAAGTCAAAGAAGAAGGCGTCGAAGAAGAAGGCGGTCAAGAAGGTCGGCAAGAAGGTCGCGAAGCGTCCGGCCAAGAAGGCCGCGAAAAAGAAGGCCCGCCGGACCGTGATGTACAGCAGCGCAGGCAAGAAGCTCTATGCTGTGCGCGACAAGGGCGGCAAGTTCAAGGACATCCAGCAGTACTCCCGGGCCCACGCGATGGACATCAAGCGCCATGACGCGGACGACAAGGACGAGCAGCCCGGCGCGTGATGGACTGCCATGGCGTGACTGCCGCTAGCTGTTGCGACGCTTGGAGAGTGCGCGGTCGATGTCGCGCTTGGCCTCGCGCTGGCTGATGCTGTCGCGCTTGTCGTTGCGCGTCTTGCCCTTGCCGATGCCAACGAGCACCTTCGCGTAGCCGTTCTTGAAATAGAGCGACAAGGGGACGATCGTGTACCCCTTGATGGCCATCTTGCGCGCGAGCTTGATGATCTCCTTCTTGTGGGCAAGGAGAGCGCGGGTGCGCTTGGGCTTGTGGCCGGTGTTGTGGGCCGCGTGCGCGAGCTCGCCGATGTTCACGTTGTGGAGCGTGAGCGACAGCGGCTCTTCACGCGCGGAGACGTACCCCTCCTGGATCGAGACTTCCTTGTCGCGCACGCTGCGGACTTCGGAGCCCTGCAGCATAATGCCGCACTCGAGCGTTTCTTCGATGGCGTAGTCGAACCGCGCCTTGCGGTTCTCGGCGATCGTCTCGGTGCCTTCGTTGTCCTTTTTCTTGGCCAAGGAGGAATGATAGGGAGAGAAGGCGCTGCGGAAGAGAAATGCAGAACGCGGAGGCGCGGCCGGGAGCGGAGGAACGCAGAGAAGAGGATGAGTGGGATGCTGCTTGCTTACTCGAAGCGGACCTTGTTCTTGAGTGTGCCCAGGCCCTCGACTTCGACCTCGACTGTGTCGTTGTCGGCGAGGAAGACTGGTGGCGTGCGGGCGAAGCCGACGCCTGAGGGGGTGCCGGTGACGATGAGTGTGCCTGGCGCGAGCGTGGAGCCTCGGGAGAGGTCGGCGATGAGGGCCGCGATGCTGAAGATCATGTCCTTGGTGTTGCCGTCCTGCATCGTCTTGCCGTTCACGCGGCAGCGGACGGCGAGATTCTGCGGGTCCTTCACCGCGCTCGCGGGAACGACCTCGGGACCGATGGGGCAGAATGTGTCGAAGCTCTTGCCGCGGGTGAACTGGCCGCCGGAGCCGTCCTTCTGCCACCAGCGGGCCGAGACGTCGTTGGCGTTGCAGTAGCCAAGCACGAAGGAGAGGGCGCGGTCGAGCGGCACGTCCTTGCACGGCTGGCCTTGCGGGCCGGTGCCGATGACGACGCCAAGCTCGGCCTCAAAGTCCACCTGCGGGCGATCCTGGCAGACCTTGGGGACGATGATGTCGGCCTCTGCGAGGGCGAGCGACGTGACGTGCTTGGTAAAGACCATCGGACGCGTGGGAAGCTCAGCCCCCTGCTCACGCGCGTGCTCGGCATAGTTGCGGCCGATGCCGATGATCAGCGGGATCGGAAGCAGCCCCAAGGGAGACTGGATGGAGACGCCAAAGAGAGTCTTGTGGAGAAGCATGGTGGGGAGGGTAGGTGGTGAGTGCTGGGAACCGCGAGCGGGCGCGGTCGGTCGTCCTTCAGAGCCGTCGGCGCGAGCCGACGGATTTCGATCTCGTCTGCATCACGCTACTTCGATGCCACCGGTCCGCCTGGGCAACTGGCACACTGTGCCCACGTTGAACCCGTCAGCCCGAACGCAGCCGCGACGACCGCCCAATGGAATACACGCATCATCCTGGCCTCCTTCTGCGTGCACACAGGAGACCGAGCAACACACCCGCCGGTGCGCACGTTGATGCGGCGGGGACAACGCTTGCAATTCGCAAACCGAACTCGTAAGTAGGGATATGGGGATACTCATCCCCTCTCCCATTTATCCGATCCACTAACCCTGAGACGGACGAACTCAGGCCCCAGTGTGATCCATCAAAAATCCTGAAACGTTCGCCACCAATCAGGGTTCGCACACTCTCCGTCCACTCAGTCGTCCCTCCGGCCATGTCATACAACCCCCAGGGCGACGTGGTTGCATATGCGCCGAGCGAAATCGAAAATGGGTCGGGGCTTGTGAATCCCGCGTTGGCCTGACCAACACCCGGCACGCCATACGTGTACGGCGTATCGCTGGCGTTGCTGTATTGCCACCAGCCGCCGGTGGTGCCGTCTGGATTGGCTTTCGCCGGGTCGTAGTGCGCCGCCTTCAGCCATTCATCCCACGTCGGGATCCAGTATTGTGCGCCGGGGCTGTGGACGAGTTGGTCGGTGAAGATGCCGCCGTTGAAGCCGAAGGTTGAGACGTCGTAGGCACCACTGAGGAATGCGGACCGCTCGGTGCTCTTTCCGTTTGTAAGCCAATTGCAATACATCGCCGCCATACGCCAGGAGATGTCGCCCACGGGCCTCATCTCGTTCCCCGCAGGCACCACCCAACGCTGACGGCCGGGCGTGTTCGGTGTCGTTGGTGCGGCACCCCAGAAGTCCGGTGGCAGCAGATGAGGCAGCGGCGCATCAGCCCGGTCGTACGCCGCGTTGAAGAACTCAACCCACTGGCTGGTCGTCACTTCGTACTTGCCGAGCCGATACTCGTATCCGACCGAGCCCCGACCATTGACGAAGTCATTCGGGTTGATCGACTGGTACGCCGCGTTGCCCGGTGCGCCGATGGTGACAAAGTCGATGCCAGAGGGGTCGGGCTGGGCGTGAGCGGGTGTGGCGAAGAGTGCGGCGAGGGCAAGGACCGCGAGACTCGCGGCGGCGGCGCCCTTGGACGTTCGACGGACCGGCGGGGACCGCCGGGCCACCCAAGGCCAAGACAGGACATACTGATCGCGCTGGAGTTGGTCCCTCATGCCTCAAAGATGACACAGATTGGCCAGAGTGCCATGAAAGCGGTGGTTTTCGGTCTTGGCTTGTCTGCCTTGGGTGGTGTGCCGGTCTCCGGCACTCTTGTTTGATGCACTGAGAAGAAGAGTGCCGGGGACCGGCACACCACCCAAACCACTGAAGACTCAGCAACTCTCACACCACGCGGATCGATTCGGGCTTGGTGCAGAGGCCGGCGCTGGCGCCTTCTTCGAGGAGGCGTTCGATCGCGCTGCGGCCCTTGTCGCCCATGTCGCTGGTGAGTTTGGTCACGTACATGCGGACGTAGTGCTCGACGCGTTCGCGGCTGGGGGGGGCCATGCCGCTGGTCTTGGCGTTGAGGATTGCGAAGGGCATCGTCGCGTCGATGGACTCGTCCCAGTGGGCGAGGGCGTGGTTGAGTGAGCTGCTCAGGATGTCAGAGAGTTCGAGGAGCGTGCCCTTGCCGTGGCGGGCTTCGAGCTCGGTGCGGATGGCGTTGACGCCCAGCGGCAGCGGCAGGCCGCCGGTGCGGCTCCCCCACCACCGGCCCAGGTCCTCGACCTCGCGCAGGCCCGCATCGGCGAAGGTGACCTGGCCCTCGTGGATCACGAGGCCCGCATCGACCTGGCCACGCGAGACGGCGGGGATGATCTGGTCGAAGGGCATCTCGATGAAGCGGGCGTCATGCTCCATCGCGGGCTTGCCGAGGAGGAGGCCCATCGTGAGGAACGCGCTGGTGCGCTTGCCGGGGACGGCGATGCGGACCTTCGCGGGCTTGAGGCAGTTGAAGCAGTGGATGGACTCATCGCCCGCGCGGCAGACGAGCTTGGGGCCGTATCCCTCGCCGAAAGAGCTGCCGCAGCGCGAGAGGACGTAGCGGTCCGAGACATCGGCGTAGGCGCGGACGGAGAGGGCGGTGATGTCGTGCGGCGGGCCGCCCTCGGAGGCGGGTCGTGCGGCGTCGCGGTTGAAGGCGCTGATGTCGCCGGGGACAGCGCGGAACGTGAAGCGGCCGGTGGGGATCGTTGCGCCGCTGGTGGTCGTGCCATCGGGCAGGACCTTGCCGGTGATGGGCCACCACATGAAGACATCATCGGGATCGCCGGAGTGGGCGAGCGTGAGCGAGATGCGGTTGGCGGCGGAAGATGCGGGGGCGCTGGTCATGCGGGAGGGTAGTGAGGGCGGGGGTGAGGGTTCAGTGGCTACAAGCAGGCCGCGGATTCCACCGGCGAGGGTGACGTCCTGCGTGCCGGAGTCGTTGCGGCAGGAGGCGTGCAGGTGGGGCGTGATGGCGGCGAAGGATGCGGCGTTTGCGGGGCGGATTCCGCCGCAGGCGATGAGGTGGAGAGGGTGTGGTGATGCGAGTGTGGCGAGATGCGTGAGATTCGCGAGGCGTGTGGCGAGGGGGATTTTGCGAACGTCGAGTGATGACGCGCCGGCGGCGAGCGTGCGGCGGAAGCCGAGGTCTGAGAGCGTGGCGACGGCGTGCGCGGCGCTTGATGCGGCGGCGATGTCGAAGGCGCGGTGGAAGGCGACGACTCGGGACTCGTCGATGCGGCGGAGTTGCTTGCAGGCGGGTGCGTCGATGTCGCCGCGGGGTGTGATGAGGCCGATGCAGAGTTCGTCGGCGCCGGCTTCGATGCTCTGCTCGATCTCGCGCGAGAGGATGGTGAGGTCGGCGGCGTCGGCGGTGAAGGCGGCGTCGGGCGGGCGAGAGAGTGTGTGGTGCGGGCGGATGAGGACGACGAGGCGCGGCCGCGCGGTGGGTGGGAGCGTGTGGAGCGCGCTGGCGACTTCGCGGATCAGCGTTGGGTTGGGCGTGGTGCCGTGCGAGGCGAGGTTGGCGCAGAGCTCGATGCGATGCGCGAAGGGCGCGGCGGCGAGCGCGTCGCGGGCGGAATCCACGGCGATCTCGAGGGTGGATGGCATGATCATGATTGCCTAGGGCACGATCACGTAAAGATCCGCACCTGCTCGGGCTGGTTGATGAACGTGGCCTCGGGGTGGTCGGGATCGAGGCGATATTCGCCGCTGTAGCAGGCGGTGCAGTAGCGTTCGCCCGGGCGCTGCATGCATGAGAGGAGGCCCTCGAGGGTGAGGTAGTGAAGCGAATCGACGCCGAGGTAGCGGCGGATGTCGTCGACCGTCTTGCCCGTCGCGACGAGCTGGCTGCGCTCGGCGAAGTCGACGCCGAAGTAGCACGGGTGGCGGATGGGTGGGCAGGAGATGCGGAGGTGGATCTCGCTGGCGCCGGCGGCGCGGAGCTGGTCCATTTTGGCTTTGGTTGTGGTGCCGCGGACGATGGAGTCGTCGACGATGATGAGGCGCTTGCCGCGGACGAGCTCGTCGATCACGTTGAGCTTGAGGCGCACGGCGGCGGCGCGCTGGTCCTGCGTGGGCTTGATGAACGTACGGCCGACGTAGCGGTTGGGGACGATGGCCTCGCGATACGCAAGGCCACTGACGCGCGCGTAGCCGAGCGCGGCGGAGCGGCCAGAGTCGGGCATGGGCACGACGAAGTCGGCATCGACGGGGGCCTCGCGCGCGAGCACCTCGCCGAGGTGCTCGCGCGTGGTCTGGACGTTCTGCCCGAAGACGACACTGGCGGGATTGGCGAAGTAGACGTGCTCGAAGACGCAGTGGGCCAGGCGCGGGGCGGCGTCGACGAAGCGGCGGGTGGCGAGGCCGGCGTCTGAGATCGTGACGATCTCGCCGGGGTCTACCTCGCGAATAAGTTTGGCTCCGACCACATCCAGCGCGACGGTCTCGCTCGCGGCGACGTACTCGCCGGTGGCGAGGCGACCGATGACGAGGGGCCGGAAGCCCCAGGGATCACGCGCGACTTCCATGCGGTCCGGGAAGAGGAGGATGAGCGAGAAGGCCCCTTGCAGGCGGCGAAGCGTGGCGCCGAGCGGATCGGTGGAGCGCTGCTGCTGCGGGCTTGCGAGGAGGTGGATGACGACCTCGGTGTCGCTGGTGGTGTGGAAGAGGTGGCCCTGCTCTTCGAAGTGCTGCTTGTGGAGCTCGGCGTTGATGAGGTTGCCGTTGTGGGCGATGGCGACCTGGCCGCCGATGTAGCTCTCGAGGAGTGGCTGGGCGTTGCACGCGAGGGAGCCGCCAGCGGTGGAGTAGCGGTTGTGGCCGATGGCGGCCTTGACACCGGGCGTGTCGAGGCTGGCGAGGACGTCGGAGTCGAAGATCTCTGGGACCAGGCCCATGCCTGTGACGGCGGAGAGGCGCGAGCCGTCGCTGACGCAGATGCCGGCGGATTCCTGGCCACGGTGCTGCTGGGCGTAGAGACCCAGGTACGCGAGGCGTGCGGGGTTTTTAATGCCCCAGACGCCGAAGACGCCGCACTTTTCTTTCTTTTCGTACCTGTCACGCAGGTCCAGCCGCGCGAGGTCTGTGGGCGCGAGACGGTCCGCAGCTCGGGCGGGAGTCAGTACCGGCAGGTGAACCTGTCGCGTCATGCTGTGATGTCTCGGGTGGGGCGGCGTGGAGGAGA
>JBBASU010000042.1:0-2335 GCA_040399065.1 Phycisphaerales bacterium
CCCGCCCCCTCCTCCACCCCTTCCACCGCCTCAACCCCAACCAACACCCCAGCCCCCAGCCTCGCCTAGTTCCGGGCCTTCACGCCGAAGGCGTCGTCGTCAATAGCCGGCGGTGAAGGAGGCTCTGCGACGCCACGGCCGGAAAGCTCGCACAAGTTCGTCAAACCCTGAAAGGGTTGTCGTCCGCCACACCACCTACACCGCCCCCTTCCACCGCCTCCACCCCCTCAACCACACCAACTCACGCCACTTCAACCCCCTACACTGCCCGAGTCCAGGGTGTAGCTCAGCTTGGTAGAGCGCGTGGTTTGGGTCCACGAGGCCGCAGGTTCGAATCCTGTCACCCTGATTTGCTGTCTTGAGGCGCCACGCCACACCGCAGCGCGTGCCACGCAGACCCCGTGCCAATCGGAGGCTGCTTTGAGACTTCGATGGTCCCGATGCGGAGCCAGCGAAAGCCCATCGAAGTCGCAGAGCCGAGTTTGAGGGTGCGACTCGATGGCTTCGATGCCAACGGACGGTTCACGACAGCAACACGACGGACACCTGGTCGCCTGATGGCTCTGCACGGGTTGCCGGGCGCGCTACTCGTCCCTGTACTCGTTCACCCACAAGTGCATCCTCCCGATCCTTCCTATCCGTTCGTCGCGAGTGATTTCAATCGGCTCGCCCGGCTTGCCGGGCTGCTGCGTGCGGTCAATGAACATGGAGCCGACAAGCCATGTATGGTCGCGTGTACGAAGCCGCAAGCCATAATGATCGACATACTCTTTGCGCCATACTCTTGGGCGCTCCCCGTTCTCAAGGGTGTGCTTCAACTTGGCCCAGGGTCCGCGAATGCCATCGGACCACGGCGCCGCCGCCAGCAACGACAGGTCATCCCGGATGAACGCCAGAACCTTCTCTGAATCGGGGTACTCCGTGTTCTTTGTCCAACGCAGTTTTTCAAGCGTCAAAGCCTCGATCTCTTCACAGATTCGCTTGAGGAACTTGTCGCTGTACGTCTTATCGAGACGGACAGTCCCGCCAGCGTTCTTGAGAGCGTTCGCGAGAAGGTTCGAGGCGAGAACAAAGGGCGCCTTGTCGCCGGTCACGAGCTCGGGAACAGACTCCTCCTGCCGTGCACCGTTCCAAGATACAAGATCACGCTTGTAGTGAAAATTGTACTTTGCAGGAAGCAAGATTGCGAGTTTGTCCTCGACAATGAACACCCTCAACGGCTCGCCGTGATGCCGCGGTTCTTCGACCGCAGCAGATTCTCCCGCGAGCGAGGGCAGCCACTCCAGAGGTTTCGGCCTGAAGAACTTTGCATATCGATAATAGTCCGGCGAGATCGAAACTTCGCCGACGCGGTGCTTCGCAAATCGAACATGCGCCTTGATGACCACGCCTTCCTTGTCAAGGGTCAAATCGCTCTGAGTAACCGTGACGTGCGAAGCGGCGGCCTCGAGAGAAGGCAGGACTTCCGCGCCTAGCTTTTTTTCGCCAAGGTGCTCGAGAAAGCGCGATACCGACTCCCTTTCGTACGGCGCGACGGGACCCGGCTGCGTCGCTAGCTGATGCTGCTCGTCGTGCTGCTTCTGCGAGGCTTCGAGTTCAGCGCGAATGCGCGTGATGTCCTTGTCCAGCGGAGTGGTGTCCAAGCCATTCGCGGAAGCCTGATGCTTCAGTTCCTCCTTGTCGCCGAGCTGACTCTTCAAGGACCTGATCGACTCTAAGTGTCGGCGTGCCGCCTTACTGCACTCCTCCTTCCGTGAGTCGAAGGCTTTCACTTCCTGCTCGTACGACTTCCATCTCTGGTCGAGATACTCTGCGACATTCACGGTTGCAGTTTGCATTTGAGGACTCCAGAAGCACTGGCGGAATCGCGACGTCGACCCTCACGCCCATTGCGTTACCCGCGAATCTTCCGTCGAGTTCGACGCATACAGGGACCTCGGGTTCCGTGGGAATCGATGGTGCGCGATCGGAGTTGATTAGCTTCTCTATCTACCTGCCAGTTCTGGGGATGCAGGTGCCGGAGGAAGGGGCTTCCCCTTCCTCTGGCATCGGCGTGCCTTCGCCTTCCGCCTTTGCCGGTCTATCCGTGGCCGGTGTGGGGAAGGGGGGAGGGGTTGAGGTCGATGGCGCGAGCGTTGGGCTTGGGTGCCACCTTCCTTTGATGACGCAGTGAAGGGGTTCGCTCTTCCAGTAGAGGGCTTCACGGTCGCCGTGAAGGGTTTTAACGTGACCGTCAAGGGCTTCACGGTCGCCGTGAAGGGTTTTAACGTGACCGTCAAGGGCTTCACGGTCGTCGTGAAGGGCTTCAACGTGACCGTAAAGGGCTTCACGGTCG
>JBBASU010000042.1:2435-9676 GCA_040399065.1 Phycisphaerales bacterium
CCGTGAAGGGCTTCAACGTGACCGTAAAGGGCTTCACGGTCGCCGTGAAGGGCTTCAACGTGACCGTAAAGGGCTTCACGGTCGCCGTGAAGGGCTTGCGGGCGGCGATAAAGGCTCGGATTTGAGTCGTTTTGGCGATTCTGGCGGCGTGCGCTCAGATTGGGGGGCGGGGTGGCCGAGAGTGTTTGCAACACCGCCGGGCTCGGCTTCTCACGTGAGGGGCGCGTCACTCGGCATCATTCTTTCGGCAGCTGCGCCGGCGACGGCGCGATGCCAAGGAGTATGTGATGAGTATCGTGCCACCAAGCCGCCTCGGCAAGATCGAGTTCTATGAGTCGCACATCGCACCCTGGACGACCAACGCGGCGGGCATCGGCCTTACGCCCGCGGCCGTGACCGCGCTGGCCACGCTCACCACGCAGGCCCGCGCGGCGTACAACGCGGCCGAGGCGGCCCGGCAGGCCGCCCGCACCGCGACGCAGAATTTCTACGACAAGGTCCGGGCCCTGCACAACGGCGCGGGGGCCGGGCAGGACATGATCGACGCCATCCGCCTGCACGCGCAGAGCAAGAACGATCTCAACGTCTACATCCTCGCGCAGATCCCGGCACCGTCGACGCCCGCCTCGACGCCGCCCCCCGGCACGCCCTTTGACTTCACCGTCGGGCTCTTGCAGAACGGCGCGCTCGAGCTCAAGTGGAAGTGCAACAACCCCAGCGGCACGCAGGGGACGATCTATGAGGTCCGTCGCTCGACGACGGGGGCAGGAGGGAACATGGTGTTCGTCGGCGCGTCGGGCGTGCGCTCCTTCGTGGATGAGACGCTGCCGATGGGCTCCACGCCCACGACGTACCAGATCACCGCCGTGCGCTCGACCTCACGCGGCAACCCCGCCCAGTTCACCGTCAACTTCGGCACCATGGGGCCGGGCCTGACCATCGAGAGCGTGACGCAGGGCGGCCCGGTCAAGATGGCGGCGTGAGCGCGGGCGGAGGCCCGAGAGCGACGTGAGGGAGCAGGTACTACAAAGCAACGAGGCCGCGCCACCATGGCGCGGCCTCGTTTCTTTTGTTGTGCTTCGGACGCCCCTTGAAGACCGACGGGGACCGTCGGGCTACCCAGTTGAACAGTCCATGACTGCTCACTCCACCAGCAGCGGCAGGTTCGCCGTCGCGCCTCCGCCCTTGCCGTCGCGGATGTAGGCGTAGATGCGGTAGACGCCCGGGCCTGGGAGGTGGACCGTCGTGCCGGTGAGCGAGGCGTCGTACACCGCAGTAGCAAGCTGCTCGGGCGTGGCGATGAAGTCGCCGCCGGTCTCGTACTGCTCCGTCTCGCGCAGCAGCACCCACTCGGCGGTGAGCGTGTCGTTCTCGGGGTCCGTCACGTTGAGCTTGATCTTGAGCTGGTCGCCCTTCTTGCCACGATCAGGACCGTCATAGGCGAAGGCGTTGATGACGGGGACGCGGTTGGCCGGGGGCTTGCCGGTCCAGAGTTCGCTCATGGTCTCCGCCGCGGCCAGGCGCGTGCCGTCGGGGAGCAGCATGCCGAACCACGTGGCCGTCGCCTCCATCTTGTCGCCCCAGAGGAAGGCGTACGAGCCCAGGCTCGTGCCCTTGGCACCCAGGACTGACTTCTCATACGTGGCACGGTACGACGCGGCCTTCTGCGTGCTGGTGGGCTCGATGGGCGCCTTGAAGGCGTTGCGGCCGATCTCCCAGGTGCCGTTGGGGCCGAACTCGGTGATGATGTACGGCTTGGTGCCGCCGTGGGCCTTGTAGCGTTCGGCGATGCTGGGCCCGCCGCCGTAGCTGTTAAGGCCGATGATGTCGATGTCGGGGCAGAAGCGATGGATGTTCTTGACCTTCTGGCCCTTGTCGCCCATCTCCGCGACGACGGTCATCGTCGGGTGATTGGGATCGAGCTCCTTGGCCATCTTCGCGATCGCGTTGACCGCGACCCAGATCGCCTCGTCGTTGCCATACCCCTCCATCTCGTTGCCGATGCCCCACATCAGCACGGCGGGATGGTCCTTGTACTTCAGGATCGCGGCCTTGGCCTTCTCGAACTGGGCCGCGACCATCTCCTTGTTGTCATAGTCAAAGCCGTGCCGCTCGTGCTCGAGCCAGATGCCAACCGTGACGGACATCCCAAGGCGATGGGCCTCATCAAGCAGCGGGCCGATGCCATCAGCACCCCACGTGCGAACAGAGTTGCCCCCCGCGGCCGCGAGCGAAGCGATGTGGTCAATGCCGCCCGCGCTGGCGATGAAGTACGGCTTGCCGCCACGCATGAGCGTGTAGCTCCCCGGCGCGCCGGTGAGCGTCACGGGGATCGGCTGAGCAAGGGCCGAGGCAGCGAGGAGACAGAGCGCCGAGATTGATGAAAGCCTGAGTAATGGAAGCATGATGGATCCTAGACGGACGGGTGGTGCGGATGGTTGAGGAGCCGGGCGTGCGGGAGCTTACTTTGCCACGTCGAAGCGGTCCAGCATCATCACCTTGTCCCATGCCTTGATGAAGTCACCGACGAACTTCCGTTCCGCGTCGCTGGCGGCGTAGACCTCGGCAAGCGCCCGCAGCTGCGAGTTGGATCCGAAGACCAGATCAACGACGGTGCCCGTCCACCTGACGGCGCCCGAGCCGTTCCGGTCGCGCCCTTCGAGCACGCCCGGCGTGGTGGCCGACCGCTGCCACTTCGTGCCCATGTCCAGCAGATTGACGAAGAAGTCGTTGCTGAGCGTGCCCGGTCGCTTCGTGAAGACGCCGTGGCATGCGTTGCCGCCGCTGACGCCCAGGGCGCGCATTCCACCGACGAGCACCGTCATCTCCGGCGCGGTGAGGGTCATGAGGCACGCGCGATCGACGAGGAGCTCGGCGACCTTCTCCTCAAGCCCCTTCCGAACGTAGTTGCGGAAGCCGTCCGCCACGGGCTCCAGGACGGCGAATGAAGCAACGTCGGTCTGGGCCTGCGTCGCGTCGGTGCGTCCCGGAGTGAACGGAACCGTGACATCGTGCCCCGCCTTCTTCGCCGCCGCCTCGATCGCGGCACAGCCGCCCAGCACGATGAGGTCCGCGAGCGAGACCTTCTTCGCGCCCGAAGCAGCGTTGAACTCACGCTGGATGGTCTCCATCGCGCTCAGCACCTTCGCTAGTACCGCGGGCTGGTTGGCCTCCCAGTCCTTCTGCGGCGCGAGGCGGATTCGCGCTCCGTTCGCCCCGCCCCGCTTGTCGCTGCCGCGGAACGTCGAGGCCGATGCCCACGCCGTCGTCACCAGCTCCGTGACCGAGAGGCCCGACGCGAGCACCCTGGCCTTGAGGGCCGCAATGTCCTTCGCGTCGATCAGCGCATGGTCCACCGGCGGCACCGGATCCTGCCAGATCAGCTCTTCCTTAGGCACCAGCGGCCCCAGATACCGCACCCGCGGCCCCATATCCCGGTGCGTCAGCTTGAACCACGCACGTGCGAAGGCGTCGGCAAACTCCTGCGGGTTGGCCATGAAGCGGCGTGAGATCTTCTCGTACGCCGGGTCCATCCGCATCGCCATGTCCGCCGTGGACATCATCGGCGCGTGACGCCGACTCGGGTCGTGCGCATCGGGCACAGTGCCGGCACCGGCGCTCCCCTTGGGCTTCCACTGATGCGCCCCAGCGGGGCTCTTGGTCAGCTCCCACTCATATCCAAAGAGCGTCTCGAAGTACCCATTGTCCCACTTGATCGGGTTGGGCGTCCACGCCCCTTCGAGGCCGCTGGTGATCGTGTGAACGCCCTTGCCGCTGCCGAAGCTGTTGCTCCAGCCCAGGCCCTGCTCCTCGATCGGCGCCCCCTCGGGCTCGGGGCCGACGTGCGTCACGCTCGCGGCGCCGTGCGCTTTGCCGAAGGTGTGCCCGCCGGCCGTGAGCGCCACCGTCTCCTCATCATTCATCGCCATGCGCGCAAAGGTCTCGCGGATATCGCGTGCCGAGCCCAGGGGATCCGGATTGCCGTTGGGTCCCTCGGGATTCACGTAGATCAGGCCCATCTGCACCGCCGCGAGCGGATTGTCGAGCTGGCGGTCGCCGCGGTAGCGCTGGTCATCCAGCCACTTCCCCTCGGGGCCCCAGTAGATGTCCTCCTCGGGCTCCCAGATGTCCGCTCGCCCGCCGCCAAAGCCGAAGGTCTTGAAGCCCATCGAGTCGAGCGCAACGTTGCCCGTGAGCACGAAGAGGTCAGCCCACGAGAGCTTGCGGCCATACTTCTGCTTGATGGGCCACAGCAGGCGCCGGGCCTTGTCAAGATTTCCATTGTCGGGCCAGCTGTTGAGCGGCGCGAAGCGCTGGGAGCCCATGCCCGCCCCGCCGCGCCCGTCGGCGATGCGGTACGTGCCCGCGGCGTGCCACGCCATGCGGATGAAGAATGGTCCATAGTGCCCATAGTCCGCCGGCCACCACTCCTGTGAGTCCGTCATCAGCTTCGTCAGGTCCTTCACCACCGCGTGCAGGTCCAGCGTCTTGAACTCCGCGGCGTAATCAAACGCCTCTCCCATGGGGTCCGAGAGCGACGAGCGCTGGTGCAGGATCTTGAGGTTGAGCTGGTTGGGCCACCAGTCGGCGTTGGACCGGGTCTTCGCCATGACTTCCGGACGGGCCCCGCCCGCGAAGGGGCACTTGCTTGCGCTCTGTGAAATGGCTGACATGGAAGTTCTCTCTTTGCTGCCGATTGGCACCACGACCCAGTTGGAAGCTCAGTCCACGATCCGACCCGACCTGCCCTTGCCCTGATCCTTGCCCTTCCCCTGATCCTTGTCCTTGCCCCTGATCCTTGTCCTTGCGCCTGCCTCCGCCCGACGCGCGAGCGCGGCCCGCGAGGCACCCGGGGCACGTGCCCCAGAAGATAATCTCAGTCTCGTCGATCTCAAAGCCCGACGCGTCCGCCGCCGTCATGCACGGCGCCTTGCCCACCGTGCAGTCCACATCCACCGTCCTGCCGCACGTGCGGCAGATGAGATGATGATGGTTGTCGCCCACACGCTGCTCGAACCTCGCGGCCGAACCCGCGGGCTCGATACGGCGAAGCAACTCACTCTCCGCCAGCACCCCCAGCGCGTCGTAGACGGCCTGCCGCGAGATCGTTCCGATCTCCGCACGCACCATCGCGGCCACATCGTCCGCCGTGCAGTGC
The DNA here is from genome assembly GCA_040399065.1 of Phycisphaerales bacterium. GTDB lineage: Bacteria > Planctomycetota > Phycisphaerae > Phycisphaerales > UBA1924 > JBBASU01. Next base: position 7,594 of record JBBASU010000042.1, read on the forward strand.
GGGCGCGAAGCCACCGCCCGAAGGACGGCCAGCCGCTGAGCTGTTACCTGCAGCCCTTTCGCCGAGAGTGCCGCCGCCGGGTCAAGCATGCATGACGATACACAAGATCTGGACTTTGTCAACGAGTTGACAGACTCCACACTGACCGTCCGCCGCACATCCACCCTCGCGACAAGCACCGATCCCGGGTAGTCTCTCCCCGCGCTGAAGCGCAGGGCCTCCTGCTGGGGACTGCCGACCTGATCTGAAAGGGGATCCATCATGCCAAAGCTCAAGCAGCGGGACGTCACGCGCCTGACCAAGAAATGGAACTGCGAACTCCCGAAGGCGTACGTCGACTTCATGAAGAAGCACGATCCCGACGAGGACGTGCTCGAGCCCGACTGCTTCATGCTGAAGATCGATGGGCGCGAGGCCGTCGTCGAGGGAATCATGATCGCGCCCCTCCCCACCGAGGGAGAGGACGACATCCCCGGCCCCGAGCAGCCCGTCGAAACAGAGATCGATGAGGAATGGGGCGGGCTGCACGGCTCCAAGCGGCCCAAGTGGCTCCCCGAAGGCGCCATCCCGATCGGCGGCACGATGTGGGACGCCCGGCCTCTGCTCATCATCGAAGGCCCACACGCGAGCGAGGTCTGGTTCTCATCAACCATCAAGGGCAAGAACCGCTGCTTCCCCGGCGCGAAAGACTTCCGCGCATTCATCAAGGCCCTCGTGGAGGCGCCGTCAGCCTCCGTGCCGCGCGTCGGGCAGGCGGTCTGAGCACCAGCACCGGAGGGATCACGACATGCCCACACGCTCCACCACGACCCGCAAGAAAGTCCAGCGTCCGCGGCCGCAATCGGCCAAGGACGTCGCGCGTCGCTGCGTTGTCCTCCTCGCGATTGTCGCCAGCGGTCACAACCACGAGCGTTCCAAGCTCGTCCCATGGCTCCGCAAGGAAGGACTGCTTGACCACGCCTCGCCGGAGGAACTGCGGATCCTTCGAGCACGAACGCTCTCGCAACGAGACAAGGCCTACGCGACATGGAGAATCGAGGCCATCCTGCCGCTCCTATGGGCTCTTGGACGACTCACGAGCCTTCCACGTCCGGTCGAGTATGGCAAGTCTTTCCGCGGCCTCATGCCGCTGCCACTGGAGCCAACGGCCGAGTTCATCGCGAAGGCAAAGCTCCGGCCCGTGCAGGTCCTGCGGGATGAGCAGGACCTGATCTACAACATCCACGCCCACCTCCGCATCGACAGCATGAATAAGAAACGACTCCCACGCAGCATCGATCCTGAAGTGATCCAAGAGCGCCACTACGCGATGAACTGGCTCCTGAACGACGAGGACCAACCCTGGGACGACGTCGCGACCGATACGTAAGACCGGACGAAGCCGAGCCCGCACCCGATGCGTCCCGCATGCCAACCCAGTCCACCTCATTCGGATTCGCGGCTTGAGTGCTTCGACGGCGCGGGGAGTCGGCTGTGCCGACAGCCGCCGTACACTCTGATCCTTGTGGCAAACTCCCAGACCACGACCATGATCGAACGCGTCTGCGCGATGCCCGTGGAGTTTCACGCTCGCGGCGATACCTCTTGGACCGCCCTGTTCCAAGAGTCTGGCTACCTGCAATGTCCAGAATCGCTCACAACGGATGCAGTAGAAGCGCACCTTCGCAAGCACCCAGCGTTGATAGATGCTTGGATCCTATACTCTGTCGACAAACGATCTTCACCCGCATGGTACCTGATCGAGATCCATGACTCTCTGCTCGAAGTGGGCTACTACCCGGACGGACCTCGACTGAGCTTCACCGACCGCTTCAAGGCCTGCGCTGAGTTCATCGTGCGTGATTCTGCCGCCAGCAGCGCACATCGAGTGTTCAAACTCCGACGCGAATAGCCTGTGAACGCGCGCGCGACCGAGATCGGTCGTCAGCTTCACAATAGCACGATGGAGGTCTTCCCTTGCACGTTCAACCCACTCACGCATGGATCATCGGCGCCGCAACGCTTCTCATGCTCTGCGGCTGCGAGAAGGCAAGCACCCCCACCACTCCATCGACCTCAGCCACCACCCAAGCAGCCCCGGACC
>JBBASU010000042.1:9776-23932 GCA_040399065.1 Phycisphaerales bacterium
GCAAGCACCCCCACCACTCCATCGACCTCAGCCACCACCCAAGCAGCCCCGGACCCCATCATGCCAGTCCTCAAGATCCAGGTCTTCGCAGACGGCACCATCCGCGCCGCGGACGCTCCCGCCACACTCCAGCAGCTGGACCAGATCCTCGCCAAGCACGCAAGCGACGGCGGCGTCGTCTGGTACTACCGCGAAGCCGCGCAGTCAGAACCCCACGAGAACGCGATGCAGGTCATCCAACTCATCATCAAGCACCAGCTGTCGGTCAGCATGTCCAGCAAGCCCGACTTCAGCGACTACATCGACGGCGAAGGCAACTCACAGCCACGGAGGTAGAGCTCGTGAGGCAGCTCCAAGCTCACTCGCCGCACCAGTGACTCCCATCAACCCGGATCGAATAGAGAGCGCACCGCATGTTCAGCGAGGTTGTCACCAGATATGTAGACGAAGCCCTCGCCCAGCAGCGGCGTCGCGGCGGGATGAAGGTCCCGGGCAAGCTCCCGGAAGCGATGCGAGACCGGTCAATCCCGCCGGTCGATGATTGGATTGGCTGGAAGGCCATCCCCACCACGATCTCCGATGCGGACCTCGATGCGCTGGAACGGGAAGCCGGGCTGGAGTTTCCGCCCCTGTACCGGGACTTCCTTCGATACCGGCACTTCGTTGATCTGACGGAAACCGGCGTCCGCTTCGAGAGGCACATCAGCGATGAGTGGCAGGCCAGGCTGCGTGAGTTGTACAGCTACTCGCGCAAGTACATGCTCGATGTGGGGCTCCTTCCTTTCGGGTGGGAGTCGTTCATGGACGCGGGAGACGCGTGCTTCGACACACGCTTTCGCCTGCCCGATGGCGATTGCCCGGTCGTCTTCTGGGACCACGAATGGATCGGAACGCCCAAGGAGATCGGGGCGCTCTTCTCCAGTTCTCGAAAGATGTTCGAGTGCCTCTACATGTTCGCTGCAAACGACCTCGACTTCATCTACCACGACCCAACCGACGACGACGACGCCCTTCTTCCTCGCAAGCGAGCACTTCTCGCGCAGTTCCTCGCGATCGACCCGGAAGGGGCCGGCGGACCAGCCCGCGACTACTGGACGGCCTGGGGCCTGTAGCGAGCGGCCCGCCCCGCAGAATGCAGCACCCGTTCGCTCGCAAAGTCTACATCTTCATGGGGATGGAGGTGCCGGAGGAAGGGGCTTCCCCTTCCTCCGGCATCAGCAACTCACTTCTGAACAAGCCACGTCGTCGCGCCGCACGTGCTCAGCCCGCGAGGCAGATCCTCGGGAGTTCAGTTACCCACCAACCCAACGACATGCCGGACGGCCTCACGGACAGATCCCAAGCCGTCGCAAGTGGGCCACTGCATCGCCGACTCACTCTTTTCCCTTCCCCTCCCCCACCTGCCCCCGCGCCGCATCCAGAATCTCCACCGCAATCACATTCAGCCCAAGGCTCGACAGCGGATCCACCTCACACTCGCCCCGCACGACCTTCCGCAGATACGTCCACTCGTTCTCAAGGTGCGCCGGCCGCGCCGGCGGCGTCACAACCCGTGCCGGCTGATCAACCCCGCGCAGGCTCATCGCCTCCCACTTCTGCGCGTGGATCGAGCCCGCCTCGGTGAAGATGTCCATCTCCTTCGTATCGTGTGTCCACGCCCATGAGGCCTGGATCACCGCCGTCGCCGTCGGGTACGTCAAAATGATCGTCGCATCGTCATCCACGCGCGGGTACACCAGCGGCTTGAGCTGGCTCGCGCTCGCGACGACGCTCGTCGGACGCGCACCATCCATCAGCCACGTCGACAGGATCGCGCCATAGCAGCCAAAGTCCACGATCGCGCCGCCGCCATTCTGCTTCGGGTCCGTCAGCCACGCGAGAAACTCCTCCGAGCAGCCAATCTCCCGCGGCCCGCGGTGCCCATGCCGAAAGACCATGCGCCGCACCGGGGCCATCTCGCCGCTCGCAACAAGCCGGCCCGCCTCACGCACGGACTCGTACCAGCTCGTCTCAAAGTTCGTCAGCACCAGGACGCCGTGCTGCTTCGCGAGCACCTCCATCCGCCGCGCCTCCGCCGCCGTGAACGCCAGCGGCTTCTCAATCAAGAGATGCACGCCGCGCGGGGCACACGCCTCCACCGCCGCAAGATGGGCCGCAATCGGCGACATCACGCTCACCGCCTCGGGCTTCGTTGCATCAAGCATCCCCTCAAGCGAGTCGTGATAGAGCGATGCCGCAAGCTTGTGCTTGATCGCCATCTTGTCAAACAGCTCGCGGCTGGGCTCATAGATCCCCACGATCTCAATGTCGCTCCGCTGCCGCACCTGCCACAGCAGCCCCTCAACATGCCCATGCACCAGCCCGACGATCGCCAGCCGCAGCGGACCCGTGCGCGCTGAGAGTCGCACTGGCGGTTCGGCCGCGGCGGGTCTCTCCTGGGCCGCGCTCCGGGCCGGAGCGAGCAGCAAGGCAGCGATCAAAGTGAGAAGCACGATCAGTTGCGCGCAAGCGTGGCAGTTTCGCATGGCCCCAGCATACCGGCTCGATCCGCGCGTCCGCACGCAGCGACCCGGCCCGTCACCTCCCGCCGCAAGGGGCGTAGCTGCAGAATCGCTGGCCTTCGCTGCAAGGTTCGCGTCACCCGCGGCAAGTCCATGCGTGGAATCGCGATGGCCGCCCGTGTGGGTTTGCCGCACCGCTCCGCTTGCTTCCCAGGAGTCTTCCGCGTCATCGCGACACGTCTGTCGTAGTTCCGCGGCAGTTGAATCACGAAAAGGAGTCCGCCATGAACGCTACCCGAATGACGCTCGTAAGTGCGCTGCTGATCGCCTCTGGTTCAACGGCCTATGCCCAGCGCGTCGTCGCGATGGGCGACGAGTGGATGCTCACCAACAGCGCCTTCACGGTCAACTTCCCCGCCGCGACCCAGCTCGCCACGCAGCTCGGCGCCTTCATCGCCAACGGCAACGCCAACGCCAACTTCGCCGTGATCTCCCCAGAGAGTGAGATCAACCCCACCGGCCAGGGAAGCACGCTCGCCTCGACAATGACCGGCCTTGGCTACACCTGGTCCCACCTTCCGACCGGGCCCTTCAACCTCGCGACCATCTCGGCCTACGACGGCATCGTCGTCTGCAACGGCCCCGGCTTCGGCCCTGCCAACGCGGCGATCCTCACGCAGTACGTCAACAGCGGCGGCTCCGTCGTCGTCATCGGCGGCACGGGCGGCCTCGGCGGCGCCTTCAGCGAGGCCGCGGCCTGGAACACCTTCCTGAACAACTTCGGCCTGCAGTTCAACGCGCCGTACATCGGCCCCGCGACGCAGATCCAGCTCCCCCTCGTCCCCAACACCAACCCCGTCGGCGCGGGCGTGCCCGTTACGCGCTGGAGCTTCGGCCACCGAGTCACTGAGCTCAACCCCAGCAACCCGCTCACGGACATCGTCTTTGGTGCCTTCGGCAATCCTGCCAACCCCGAGATCCGCGGCATCATCGGCACCTACGCCATCCCCTCCCCCGGCGCCCTCGCCCTCCTCGGCATCGGAACGCTCGTCTCCACCCGCCGCAGACGCTGATCCCGCTTAAGCCGCCGGACCCGCGCTCGCGCCCGCATCAATCCTGAGCGGGCGTCCAGCCAGCAGCCGGGTCGAAGGCCCGGATCGAGTTGCCCGCCGTCGGCGTCGTCTCCGGCCCCAGGTCCTTCTGGAGCACCACGCCATCGGCCCCCATCTGGAAGCTCATGATCCCCGTCTCGCCGTACACCGCCGGATACGCGAGCACCGCAAAGCCGCCGACGAGGTTGCCGCCAGCATCGAAATAGTCCCTCGCGCCGCCCGGAGCGCCCGGCCCCTGCGAGGTCAGGATGACGAAGAAGTACCCGTGATACCCAAGCGACGCGCTCACCGGAACCTCCCCCTCCGTGTAGAACGCGCCCAGCGGCGAGTTGGGCTCGTTGTCCGCCGTGGGCCAGTAGAGCCCGTCGCGCAGATCGGGGGTGCTGAGCACGCGTGCGGCATACTCGGGCACACTATCGCCGTCGCGGTCGGCGGTCCGATACTCCGCCTGCGCCGCGGCGATGGCGCGCAGCCCGCTGATCGTGCGCAGCTCGTTGAACCCCACGCGCTGGTCCGCCAGACGGTCCACGCCCGTCAGCGTGTCGAAGATCCAGCGCCCCTGCGTCTGGACGATCGGCGCCGGGAAGGGCACGCGCCGTTCGCCAACGAGCACGTCAAAGCCGCCCCCGTCGCGCGGGCTCAGCTCGCTGCGCCGCGCGATCGCCGCCGCGAAGAGCTGCCGCTCGAACGCGTCCACGTCCGCATCGCCGGAAGAGAACTCCGCCACCTCCGGCCCGAAGATGGACCGCATGTACGCCGTGTCGCTCGTCGCCGCCGCGTCGGCGAGCGCCGCCACCGCATCCTCCGGCGTCGCGAACGAGAGCTGCGTGACCGTGCCGGTCGCGCTCAGGCCAGCAGACTGCCCCGAGCCGGAGCAACCAGCCACGATGATCGCAGCAGCGAGCGCGCCGGCGGTCGTGACGTAGCGTTCGAAGGATCGCATCAGATGAACTCCGGAGAGCAGCGGCAAGAGCCGCGGTACTTGGATGGCCTGGCGTACAACAGAGAGCAAGGGTTCAGAGACTGCAACCGACGTCCGACTTCAGCGTGCGTGTCGACTCGCCGCGCCGCGCGCCGCCGCGCCGCCACCCGCCGACCCATTGAACGCGCTCGGACGCACGTTCGTGCGTGGCGGCGAGAGCCGTACCGGCGAAGGGGCCGATCGAACACCACCGACCTGGCTCGAGCGTCCGGGCACGCTGGGAACGCTCGGGGCGATCGGTTCCGGACGCGCCACCGGAGGCATCGGCCGCTCGGGCGGCATCGTGGACGCGGCACCCACCACCGCCCGGTCTCTCCGGACCTCGCGCCGGTCCGGGCGTGCGACCGGCTCCGCTGCGGGCCGCGCCGGTCGCGCGGGTGCCCTCGACCCCGCACCGAAGGGCGACCGCGATCCCGAGGGCACCGAGTTCCCGAACTGCGGCCGATTGCGCGCTGCCACCTGTGTGGGGCGCGGCGCCGGACGATCGGCGATGAGCCGGGCGTTGGCAGCTGTGTTGGGCACCCGCACGCCGTCGGGACGCTGGGTGCCGATGCCCTTGTACGCGCTCAGCGCCTGCGGCTTGCCCTCGCGGAGATTCGCCGACACCTTGTCGTTGTTGGCCTTCCAGCGATTGCCGTTGTTCTTGATGTTGTTGATGTTGTTCTGGTTGATGTTGATGTCCCCGACATCGATGTCAACGTCCACGTCGCCGTGCCCGCCCCAGTGCCCCCAGCCGCAGCCATAGCAGCATCCACCGCCGTACCAGTCGCAGTCCATGTTGTTGCCGATGATGATGCCCGCCGTGATGCCGATCCCAAAGCCGATCACGCCCGCGGCGACCTCGTTCGACGAGTTGTCCACGTACACCACGCTCGGTTGGTACGTCGGCACGTAGATGATGTCCGGCTGCGCGGGCACGATGATGATCGTGTCACCCTGCGTCTGAACGACCTGCTGCGGCGTTGTCTGCAGCGCGCCGTTGGCGTACGCCCGCGCTCTCAGCCGCTGCACCGCCGCCATCACGTCCTGCGACTGCAGGATGAATGCCTCGCCAACACCCGCGGTCCACTCCGGGTACTGCGTCAGCATCGTGAGTGCGTCGGGAATCTTCGCGATCGCCTTGACAGAGGGCTCCCACGGCGCCGCATCGATGATCGCAGCGTTCCCGCCCGCGCCAGCCGCCTCCGCCAGCTCGGCCGGATAGACCGACGCCGCCAGCACGTTGGCCAGCAGCGGATCCGGATACAGCGCAATCGGAGCCAGCAGCTCTTCAAGGTCCGCCGCACTCAGCAGGTCCGCCCCGACCGATGCACCCGCACCTGGCAAGGGAGCCTCCGCCGCCGCAGTCGGCACGCCGAAGAACGCGGGGCTCGACAAGATCGCGCAGAACGCGGCACGAAGCACCACGCGCGTCACCCGAACTCTGGCCCGCGTCGTTGCCGGCGTCGGCCCTGGTGTCTCAGCCTGCGAGACTCTGTAAGTGGTCTGACACATGCGGCGTCTCCTGATGCCCTCCGTCCGAGGGCTCAAAGCAGAGTGCGGGTGGTTCAACTGCGAGCACCAGAGCGTACCAGAAGAAAGCCGCCGCGGCACAACCGAGGCCAACGGGACTCGCAAGCCCGCGGCGGCGACCCAGCCCGTTCACCCGCCCGGACAAACGCCCTTGCCTTCAGAAAATGTTGACGTCGTAGAACTGGCATCCGGTAAGCCCTGAAGCAACGAGGGACTTCCGAAACGAATCTCGGATGTAGATCTCATCCGTGTCGTATTCACTTCGGAAGATCATGACCTTCTTCGGAATCGCGGGCTCAAAGAACTCAATCCGTGAGAAACTGAGCCGATGCGGTGCGCCCTCGATCGGAGAGTATGTAGACCGTTCAAAGTCGATGCACTCAATGATGTGCCGGCACACCATGATCCAGTATCGCGCCCCCGGAAGCGGCTTCGCACGGAAGGTCGCTCGGATCGGGAGAAACTCAAGCTGCTCGGGAGCATTGGCCTCCAGGAACGCACGCATCCTGTCGGAGACGATCGGCACCGAGTCATAGATCCACGGGAAGTCCTCCGGATCAGACCGCCGCTCGAAGCGAACCTCGAACTCCGCAGTCGCGACCCCGGCCGGCGAACGCCGGCCAAGCACGATGCCATCGCTGATCTTCATCGGGATCGTGGTCTTCCCGGCAAAGCGATTCAACCCGCCCCGGTTGGAGAGCTTGCAGAAACCGATATCCGCTCTCGACTTCTTCAAGCAGAAGACTCCAATCAGCACTCGTACCCACCGTTCCAACGAACTGTAGGGAACGCCGCTCCAACTCGGCCGCGAAGGGCATCAGCATCCACGCCAATCGCAACATCCGAAGGACACATCAAGCCCAAGGCTCCGCCTCCGAGCTCCTAAGCCCCAAAGGGCCGCCGGCCTGTGGCCACGGGTGAAGCAAAGCCGCCACCGGCGGCGAGCGCAACCCGTGGAAAGCGCCCTTCAAGCATCCAGCCCCGGCAGGGGTGAAGGAGCCGCCGAAGTCAGCACCTCGCATCCACCCCACCACCCGCGTCCCCGTACCCAACAAGATCGCTGCGCGATGATCCGCCTCAGGGAACGAGACCGGATTGCGCGGCGAGCTCCTGCGTCGTCCGCAGCCGGTAAAACGCTGCCATCCCGATCTTCGCCTTGACCAAGGCTCGCTTTACCACCGGACGAACAACGAGCTTCCAAGATGCTCGGGCGCAGCGAAAGACAACCACGTTCTCGGGCACTCGCGTTTCATCGATCACCAGCGTCATGACGCTCAGAATCTCATTGGTCGCGTCATCCCGAAGGCATTCGCTCCGAGCCTCGTCGAAGCAGTCAACCAGATTCAGCCAGTTCGCAACCCAGTACTCGCCAGCCCCGCTCAGGTCGGCCCCGTCAGTGGAACGGAGAGTCACCGGAAGGAACTGCGCATGGCCCGGAGCAACCTCCTCGAACACCTGTTTCGCCCTTGACGAATAGACGTCGGTCTGAATAAGAACATCTTCAAAGATGTGTGGAGGATCGCAATGAATAACCGGAGGAATCCAGTCACTCATTTGAATACACATAAACAGCCGATTCTGCAGTCTGCACATGTCCACAGAGTTGCACATCCAACGCTGTGAGTCGTGTCCCCCCATATTGAAGAGTGTCCAGAACTTCGCATTCGGACGTCGCTTCACGGCCAACCCCACTTTCGAAGCTTTTCCGGCGCTACGCCAATCTTCTTGATCACCTTGTCGAATGCCGACACCACGCATGATACACAATCTGTCGCAGAGCACCAAGGGAGACTCGAAACGGACGAGGCGTCGATGGGCATCGTGCGTGAAGTGCTTCATGAGGGCGCCCGACGCTCCGGGCCTACCTCTTCCGCCGCGGCAGCCCCGTGCTCCCGTTCTTCACGCGCTTCAACCACGCCGCAAACGTGTCATCGCAAGCCTCGAAGTTCGGCGTGATCGCACCGGACTTCTTGTCCACGTCCGCAAGCTCATGATCGAAGTAGACAACCGGGCAGTCGCCCTCCTTCGTGCGCGTCGTATCAATCGCGAAGTACCCGCCGCGGCCATCATCCGCAACCGGCACGTGACTCTTCGGCCACCGCAGATCCTTCCACGCCAGCAGCGATCCCATCGCCGAAGAGCACCCATCAGCATCGAAGACCTCAACGTTGCGAAAATCACGCCGCAAGTCGGAGGCAAGGAACGCCGCGACCACCTCCGGAATCGCAAGCTCGCTGATCGCCACCTTCGGCGCCGGCGGCGGCTTCTTCTTCATCGCCTCGTCATACTCACGCCGGATCCGCGCGAGAGCGGCCTTCCGCTGGACCGGCGTTTCGCGTTTGAGGCGAATCTCAACGAAGTCAGCACACTTCGGCTTCAAGGCGAGAAGGGCTTTGGCAAGGGGGCCGGTGACGTAGGTAGCTCGAATAAACCGCGAGGTCCAACAGGCCACACTCGGAGGGATCCGGGCGGGGTCGATGACCGAGTGCTCTGGGGCGTCGACTCCTAATGCACACAGGACATCGAGGTCTACGGTGCGCGGTCCGATCTCGGCCTGCGACTCGGTGAGATTGATGCAGTCCACTTCTCGATGTATGTTTAGAAGGAAATAAGGCGGCGCGGGCCGAAGCTTGACCGAAGTTGCCACGGGAATCGGATAGATCTCAACGTCATTCGCAGCAAACTTTTGGAAGAGCGCCGCACAGCGAGCGGACACAATCCGATTGTACGGTGCCGAACAGCCCAGTACATCTGGCCAACGCTTGGTGTGCGTGAGATAGATGCCCGAGGTGAACGTCACGTCCCCCAGCTTGGCAGGCAGCGACCACGCACCAGATGATGTCGGTGGGTATCTGCCGTCAAGCTCCTCCAAGAGAGGTGACCGAGCGAAGTTGACGTCGTAGGCATAGACGTACTTTCCTTCGATGTACCTTGCCCTGATGTCTGTTCCAATGAGTTTATACACAGGCTTCATCGCGTTCCCGGGACGAGCCCGGGCCTCCCCTTCGGTCCTCGCCTGCTCCCTCGCATGCCCAGACCTGACCACGGTCCACACCAAAAAACGCAAAGCCCCCACAACTCTTGCGAGACAGCGGGGGCCGGTCTTCCGACTTCAGATGTCCAAACAACCGAATGGGCAGAGCCGGACTTGAACCGGCAACCCCCGCATTTTCAATGCGGTGCTCTACCAATTGAGCTACCTGCCCGGTAGGGTCGACAGTGTAGCGTGCCCGACGCTGGGCATCAAGCCGCACGACTGCACCCTTCTGCCGCGACCTCTCCATCCGTACTTCCCATCCGGCCTTCCTCTTCAGGCTCTCGCGCCAGTCGCTCCCGACTCTCCCTCCCGCTAGTTGCCGGACGTTGGCGCCGATGTCGGAGCCCCCGGTGCCGCCGGAGCCGCTGGTGTTGCTGGCGTTGCTGGTGCCGCGTCGGTCGCTGGCTCCTTCGCTGGCTCGGGCTCGCTTCTTGGCAGCAGCGTGGGTGCCGAAGCGAGCCGGTACGCCGTGATCGCCGAGTTCGTCGCCGACTGCTTCAGGTACTCCTCGATCGCGAGGTCGAAGCGGTCGTGCTGCGTGTGCCATCCATACCCATAGTCCGCGCGGCCGACCTCGTCCCAGAAAAAGCCCGGCACGCCCGCCGCCACGAACGCCGCGTGATCGCTCCCCGCGCCCGGCCGCTGACGCACCCCGACCGAGCGCACATTCACGTTCAGCGCCTTGCCGTCCTTGGCGTCGAAGAACTTGCCCGTGATCGGCGCCGTCGCCGCCGCGAGCAGCTGCACCATCTGGTCCGCCGCCGCAAGACCACCCTGCGAGTTCGTCCCACCATCATCATTGAACATCGCGCTGATCTTCTCGATCTCGCCCGTCTCCTTCAGGCGATCCACGTACGCCCGCGCCCCCAGCAGCCCCTGCTCCTCGCCGGTCCAGTGGATGAACCGGATCGTCCGCAGCGGCCTCGCCCCCGCCGCAATCAGCAGCCGCGCCGCCTCAATGGTCACGGCTGTTCCGGTCCCGTTGTCGGTCGTTCCCTGCGAGCCCGGCCCGTCCCAGCTGTCCAGGTGCCCCGAGACAATCACAACCTCATCGGGCTTCTCGCTCCCGCGGATCTCCGCGATCACGTTGCACACCGGGATCGGCCCCGCCACCAGCGTGTGCTGCATATCAAACGTCACCTCGAACGGCTCGCTGTCGAACAGGCGGCTGTTCACATAGTCATAATCCGACCGCCGGATCAGCACGTGCGCCTCATCCGGAATCTGCTCGATCGTCCGCGTCCGCCACTCCGGCACCGCGCCCGTCCACACGCGCTCGTCGCTGCTCGTCGAGACATACCCCGCCACGCCCATGAACGCCAGCCGCTCGGGGATCGAGAGCGCCATCGCGTCCTCGCCCTTCGCCACCTTCTCGCGCGCAATCTCCCGCATCTTGAACCGATCACCAAGCATGCTCCGGATACCCCGCTGCCCCACCGGCGGCGGAGCCTTCAGCAGAATCCACGCGCCGCGCAGCCGGTCCTTCACCGCCGCGAACTCCTCCTCCGTCGTCGGCTCCTTGATCAGCGGCCCCTGCCGCGGCCCACTCGTGCCCGCGGACCACGAGAGCGCCGAGATCGTGAAGTCGCGCAGCGTCTCGAACTCGACCTTGACCGTGCCATCATCCTGCTTGGTCTCGCGCCGCAGCAGCGCGCGCCCCCAGCTCGGCCCGCGATCAAAGCGCGTCGCAATCTCGCCCCAGGGCTCACAGCGCACGTTCGAAAGGCCCCACTCCGTATAGAGCGACTGGATCCAGGCCTCAGACTCCTCCAGTCGCGTCGAGCCCGTCAGGCGCGTCCCAATCTCCTCGCTCAGGTGCCGGAGATGGTCCATCACGCGATTGTCCGTGAGCCCCAGCTCCAGCAGCCGCCGCGTCGTGGCCTCATCGCCCATCGCCATCGCCGGCGCGGGCGTCTCCTTCCCATCGATGACGGCGACCCAGCCGGAGGCGGCATCCGCACCGATGCCAGCCTGTGGCACGGGCGCGGAAGCCCCTTGCCCCAGCGTGGTTGCGGGCAGAATCAGGGTACTCAATCCCGCGGCCAAACCAGCCGCAAGTCGCAGAACGGAGGGACGGAAGAGATGGCCAATCACTTGGTTCGACATCGCAAACTCCTGTAGGCGGGTCCGATAGGGGTTCAGAGTACATAAAGATGGTGCTGCGTGCGGGCGTGGAACTGTGGCGCAGAGCGCGTATCCTTCCACTTCCGCCCGGGCAAGGGCAGAGCATGAACACTCGTCGTTGGGGCGCCACCCAGGCCCGCCCGGCGTTCGAATTGTCGGAGAATGGTCCCATGGCAGAGTCGATGACGGCCGAGCGCGCAAACAAGGTCCAGATCTCGGATGCTGGACCCAGCGCCAAGAAGCTCCATATTGAAATCCCGGCCGAGACGGTCGGCGAGAAGCTCAAAGGCCAGGTGGACATGCTCTCCACCGAGGCGCAGCTCCCGGGCTTCCGCAAGGGCCGCGTGCCGCGCTGGCTGATTGAGAAGCGATTCGGCACCTCCGTCCGCAAGGAGGCCAAGCTCGAGCTCGCCCGCGCGGCGGTCGAGTCCGCGATCAAGGAGAACAAGCTCTCTCTGGTCAGCGACCCCACCATCGGCAACCTCGACTCCGTCGAGATCAAGGAAGGCTCGCCCCTCTCCTTCGAGGTCGAGGTCGAGGTCCTCCCCGAGTTCACGATGCCCGCCCTCGATGGCATCGAGATCCGCCGCCCCACCATGGAGGTCAGCGACGATCTCGTGACCGAGGAAGTCAATAAGCTCTGCATCAACGAGGGCTCGCTCGAGCCGCGCGATCAGGCCGAGCCCGGCGACTACCTCACCGGCCATGCCATCATGGTCGGCGACGACACCAAGACCGAGTTCTACAACCTCAAGGGCGCTGTCATCCAGAAGCCCACCGCCGACAAGAACGGCAAGGGCATGATGCTCGGCATCATGGTCGAGGACTTTGACTCGCAGGTCGGCAGCCCCAAGGCCGGCCAGAGCGTGACGGTCAAGGCGACCGGCCCCGAGCAGCACGAGATCGAGGGCATCCGCAGCGCGAAGCTGACGATGACCTTCCAGATCGATCGCATCGACCGCATCAAGCCCGCCGCGACCGAGGACATCGTCCGCATGTTCGGCTTTGAGAACGAGGCCCGCCTGCGCGACCTCATCAAGAGCCGCCTGCAGCAGCGCGTCGTTGTTCAGCAGCAGATGGCCCTGCACCAGCAGGTCGCCCGCCACCTCCTCCAGTCCGTCGAGATGGAGCTCCCCCAGCGCATGACCGCTGGCCAGGCCTCCCGCAACCTCGATCGCCGCCGCATGGACCTCATGTACCGCGGCTTCGACCTCCCCAAGATCGAGGAGCACATGGCCGAGCTCCGCGCCGCCTCCAGCGAGTCCGCCGCCCGCGAGCTCAAGCTCTTCTTCATCCTCCACCGCGCCGCCGAGGAGCTCCGCGTGCAGGTGACCGAGGGTGACGTCAACCAGCGCATCGCCCAGATCGCGATGCAGCGCAACGCCCGCCCGGACCAGGTCCGCCAGGAACTGATCCAGACGCGCCAGGCCCAGGGCCTCGTCAACCAGGTCCGCGAGCACAAGACCCTCGACGCGATCGTCGCCCGCGCGAAGATCAGCGACATGCCCTCGGAAGAGTTCAACACGATGATGGCCGAGGCCGCGAAGGAAGACGCGAAGAACGACTCGCCGTCGGGCTCCGCCGATGCCTCCGAGGCAAAGGCCGAGAAGAAGCCAGCCAAGAAGAAGAAGTAGGCACTGGCGATCAGGGACTGGGGACTGGTGCCGGAAAGACAATGCACTCGAACGCCGCGGGCACTTGCTCGCGGCGTTTTTCTTTGCTCGCTCCACGCGAGCGATCTTCTCGACACCTGCCCTGACACGCGCCCCGACGCTTGCCGCAACGCATGTCCCAACACTCGCCGCGGCACTCACGTTGGTACTCCCGTCGCTAGGAGTGACACACGCGAATGCCGCTGCTCCCCGCCGCGAAGCGGCGAAGGTCAATAGACGGGCGGTCGCGGCGAAGCCGCACCCCCGGTTTGAACGTGCCACCATGAACACGCACCACGAAGTGGTGCAGGTGATCCGCGCGTCTACGCGCTCGCGATCCTCATCTACACCCTTGCCTACGCCTTCGGCTGGTCCGTTGGTTCGGCGGCCCGCGTCGGTGCCGACAGCGCCAAACGATCGTTGATCGTGCCGCACTTGGGACACACGCGGCCATGAACCCCGACGGGTTGCTGCGCGATCGAGTCGCCACAGCCCAGACACCGATCCTGCGACAGATCCTTCGTGATCGTGTTGAGCACCAGCGCCGTCGCCGCGATCGCAACGCCAATCACCGGCCACGCGGGCATCGCCGTCCACGTGAGCACCCCCACCGCCGTCACAGCGACCACAACAACAACCCAGAGCGCGCGGCGACGCATGCGCTGGATCCAGTTGACGGACGAAGTGATCGGAGTTGAGAAGGGTGAGGACATCGAGTTCGGGATGGTATCGCGGCGAAGCAGCCCCCGCCACAACCAAACACTCAGTCATCCCACAAGCCCCCTCTCCCAACTCGATGCCCCGATGCCTCCTGCCCCGATGCCTTCTTCAAGTCAAACAGGCATTCGTGCTTAGGCATTCGGCAAAGCCAATCCCGAACCAAGCCACGCAGCCGAATGCCTTCCCGAATGCCGAACCACAAATCCCAAATGCCTAGCTCAGTTCCCTTCCTCTCCCTCAGTGCCCAATCCCCAGTCCCTCCGCGCCTCAGCTCCCCTCCGCGCCTCCGCGTTCGCATTTCTCCTGCCCCAGTGCCCAGTCCCTTCTCGCTTCATTTCCCGCTTTTCGCTTTCCCGCTTTTCACTTTCTTCACTCTCCATCCACCCCTGTGCGCAAATACAGCGACCAACCCATTTTCCAACTTGCCTCCATCCAAACACACGCCAAACTAGCAGCATGAGCACCGCCACTCTCCCGCCAGTAGCCCCCGACGACAACGAGCTCCTCTTCCTCTGG
>JBBASU010000043.1:0-17840 GCA_040399065.1 Phycisphaerales bacterium
TCTTGGCGGCACCGGTCGTGTGCAGGGTGCCGAAGACCAAGTGGCCCGTCTCGGCGGCGCGGATGGCGGACTCGATGGTTTCGAGGTCGCGCATTTCGCCGACCAGAATGCAGTCAGGATCCTGACGCAGCACGCGGCGGAGGGCTTCGGAGAAGCTGGGCACGTCGGTACCCACTTCGCGCTGGTTCACGATCGACTTCTTGTGGCCGTGGTAGTACTCGATGGGGTCTTCCATCGTGACGATGTGGCGGTCCATCGTTTCGTTGATGAAGTTGATCATCGTCGCGAGCGTGGTGGTCTTGCCCGAGCCGGTTGGCCCGGTCACGAGGAACATGCCACGCGGGCGGCGAATCAACTCCTTACAGACGTCGGGGATGCCGATCTGCTCGAAGGAGAGGAGTCTGTTTGGGATCTGTCGAAGCACGATGGCGAGGTCGCCGCGCTGGCGGAAGACGGAGACGCGGAATCGGGCGTTGTCGCCATAGGCGAAGCCGAAGTCGGTGGTGCCTTCTTCCTGGAGTTCCTGCTGGTTTCGCTCGGGCGTGATGGACTTCATGAGCGAGACCATGTCGTCCGAGTCCAGGACCTTGGTCTGGAGGGACCGGAGGTTGCCGTGGAGGCGGATGGTCGGGGGACGCTTCACGGTGAGGTGAAGATCGCTGGCACCGAGCTTCACCACGGTGTCGAGGAGGCGGTCAATCTGCATCGTGGACATGGGCGGTTCCTAAGAGGACTGCGGAGGCTGGTGTTCAAGAATGCAACGAACGGACAGAGAAACGAAGCGGACGGGAAGCTGTGGGCCGGAGGAAGAGACTAGAGCGCAGAGAACGGAGCTAGGGAGACGGGGGCACCCGGCGGCCCATACGCAGGGATCCAGCGCCCGGATTGGCCGGGTCGGCGCAAGCCATAGACGAGCCCCTCGCGGGGCGGGACGTGGGCTGCATCATACGGGAATCGGGAGGGTCGCGGCGGCGGGGTTTGTCGGATGATGTGGGCGGGCCGGCTGGGCACTGGAAAGACGCCTGACGACCGGGCTGAAACGCCAAGACGTGTCTACCGAACATGAAGGATGCCGGGGGTCACCGGCACGGTATCCAAGTAGACTGGATGCGCGGGGGAGCGGGCAATCGCTGAAGGCGCGTGAAGGAACGAAGTGAGCTAGAGCGTGTCGGGCCGGAGCGGGAAGGGACTGAGGGTTACAAGGAGCAGGCCATGCAGGTGGAATCGGCATCGATCGTTGCAGCGGCTCGTGACATTGACGCTGGCGTTGTCCTGGCGGTGCTTGCGATGCTTGGTGGCTTCACGATCGCGATGGTGAGCATCGTGGGTGGGATCTTTGCGGGCGTGCGATCTCGGCGCGAGCGCGAGGAGACCAAGCGCGAGCTGGCGGCGTATGTGGCCGAGGGCTCGCTCACTGCCGATCAGGCTGAGCGACTGATCTGCGCCGACGATTTCTCTGGCGATGACGGATGTGGCGGGAAGTCGCGGCGGCGGCGTAAGGCCGCTCGTGAGGCTCGCGAGGATCGTGAAGACCGTGCGTCACGTCAGCCCGCGTCGAACTCTTAAGCGGGCCGCGACTCGCCGTGCTCGCACAATGCCAGCACGCGGAGCAACTCCGCGACGCTCCATGCCTGCGCCGGGCAGCCGTCGGCGCGGCGTGGACGCTCGGGCGTGTCGTCGCCGTCGTAGACCTCTGAGAGCTGGAGGAGGGGCTCATTGGGGAACTTCATCGGATCAGCGAAGCGAGCGAGGAGAGGCGTGATGGCCAGGAGCGCTCGCGCTTTCGCGTCGGTAGAAAAGTTGCCGACGCGGAGGACCGCTTCGGCGTAGGGGCCGATGAGCCAGGGCCAGACGGTGCCGTTGTGATACGCGCGATCGCGCTCGAAGAGATTGCCCTCGTAGCGGCCTCGATACTCGGGGTCGCTGGGCGCGAGCGTGCGCAGGCCCTGGGGCGTCAAGAGGTGCTGCTCGATGCAGGCGAGGGCCGCGGTGCGTTGCTCGGGTGAGAGAGCCGAGTGCGGCAGGCTGATGGCAAAGACCTGGTTGGGACGGATCTTGGCATCTGGGACGAAGCGGCCCCATGCTGGGGTGAGGGCGTCGTAGAGGCAGCCTTCACGCTCGTTCCAGAAGGCCGCGGCGAAGTGACGCGAGGTGACGTCGGCGAGTTCGCGGAGATCGGTGGCCTGGCGCGCGTGGGACTTGCCGATCAGTGCGGCGAGTTCGAGGAGTGCCGAGTACCAGAGCGCGGAGAGCTCGACGGGCTTGCCGTGGCGGGGCGTGAAGACGACGCCATCGCGACGGGCGTCCATCCATGTGAGCTGTGTTGACGCATCGCCCGCGCAGACGAGACCATCGGCGGGATCGACGCGGATGGAGAAGTCCGTGCCGCTGCGGTACGCCGCGATGATGTCGAGGCATGCGGGGAGGAGGTGCTGCGTGAAGAGGGTGCGATCTGGAGCGGAGCGGGCGAAGGCGCAGCACGCGCGGAGGAAGTGGAGCGACGCATCAGCGGTGTTGTACTCGGCGTGGCCGGATCCATCGTCGAAGCAGTTGGGGATGAGGCCATTCCTGCGAAGTGCGGCGAGTGCGCTCAGCGCGGCACCGGCCTCTGCGAATCGGCCCGTCGTGAGCATGAGGCCGGGGAGGGAGATGCATGTGTCGCGCCCCCAGTCGCTGAACCATGGGTAGCCGGCGATGATGGCGGAGGCACGTGCGGAGGAGTGCGCGGCGTCGGCCGACGTGCGCTGCGCGAGGAACTGGGTCGCGGCGTTGATGAGTGCGGCGGCACCGATGGTGCGGAGTTGCTGTGGGGCGCTGGGGGCTGTGCTGGGGACCGACTTTGCGTCGGCGTGCGATGCGACTTGCGGGTCGCCGAAGTCGGCGGCGATCGAGGCGGCGGTGATGCCTGCGGCGGTGATTGCGAGGGTGAAGAAGCCGGGAGAAAAGAGGTCCTCAGGCTCGTTCTGGCCTCGCCACTGGTCGCGTTCGTACGCGAATCGGTCCCACCACTGCGGCGCGTGCGTGAAGTTGAAGCTGGCATCGCCTTGAAGACGGATGTACAGCCCGCCGCGTGTGACGGTGCAACCGTTGCCTGGAGCGGCTGCGGCAGCAGTGCCGGGATTCAATGCGGAGGCGTGAATCCCATCATGGCGGTGCTCGCACTGGTGAAAGTCGCGCAGCGGCGTGAAGGGTCGGACTTCGAGCCAGCACTGAACTCCCGACGCGGCGTGAGAGGCCTCTCGCTGCACTTCGTACCTGACCCGCGCGGCGTTACGATCGCTTGTGAGTGTGAGATGGCGGCTCACGCGAATCAGGCCGAGCGATGTCTTGTGCTCATACTCCCAGCGGCAGCCACCATCCATGGAGCGCGTGAAGGACGTGAGGGCTTCGGTGCCGCGGGGCGATAGGGCACCGTCGGCGAATCGGTAGGTGCTGAGGTCGTAGCGCTGCTCGGTCTGGGCCTTGCCTTCGCCCGTGCGCACGACGAGCCACTCGGCGCAGGAGTGGAGCGCGACGATGCGTCCGACTGGCGGCTTGGAGGCGGCGATGAGCCATGCGTGATAGCGGCGGTCGGGGCGGCCATCGACGCTGCCCATCGCGAACCCGCCGAGACCGTTGGTCATGAGCCATTCGCGGCGGGCGTGCGCGGGGCGGTCGGTGCCGCGGATCTCATCGCGGCGAAGCGTGACGCGGACCGGGGTGGCCTTGTGGCGTTCGCTGTCGTGATCTCGCGCGTGCATGGTGGGAGCATACGGGTGGGCCGCGATGGCGTGGTGCGGAAGAAGAGGCTTGAGTGTGGCGTGAGTTCTTGGCGGTTCAGTGATGCGAGTGCCGGGCGGAGCCGCGGGGAACCGTGCTGGTCGGAAGAAACCGGCCGGAAGGCCCGATCTGCAAGGGATTGGCGAGGCCAACGACTTGACTCGCACGCGTGGGGGTCCAACGCTCTCTCATGGCGACCCTGACCCGCTCGAACGCAGCGTCGGTGCCCCCTTCCACCGCAACCGAAGCCTCGAACACGCCCGCGCATGGGGCGGGTTTGGCATCGACATTCTCCCCTGAGGGGAAAATCGCGCAGGAAGGCATCACGTTTGATGATGTGCTGCTGATCCCGAGGCGATCCACGGTGATGCCCGCCGAGGCCGACACTCGGACGCGCCTCTCGCGCACGATCACGCTCAACATCCCGCTGCTGTCGGCTCCGATGGACACCGTGACGGAGGGTGCGCTCGCGATTGGTCTGGCTCAGGAGGGCGGGATCGGCATCGTTCACAAGAACCTGACCCCCGCGATGCAGGCTGGTGAGGTCACGAAGGTCAAGCGGTCGGCCAATGGCGTCATTCTCGATCCCATCACGCTCGGGCCCAGCGACACGGTTGCGCGGGCCAAGGAGCTGATGCGTCAGCACAACGTCTCTGGCTTTCCCATCACCGAAGACGGGTCAACGAACCTGCGCGGCAAGGGGAAGGTGCTCGGCATCCTGACGCGGCGCGATCTGAAGTTTGTTGAGGACACGTCGACACGGGTCGGCGACGTCATGACGCGGGAGGGTCTCATCTCGGCTGCCGCGGGAACGACGCTCGAGCAGGCCGAGGCGATCGTCAACAAGAACAAGGTGGAGAAGCTGCTGCTCGTGGACGCTTCGTTCCAGCTGCGTGGGCTGATCACGATGCGCGATATTGATCGCCTCAGCCAGTTCCCTCGAGCGTGCCGCGATGATCGCGGGCGGCTGCGGTGTGGCGCGGCGGTGGGTGTGGATCAGTACGAGCGCGTTGAGGCGCTGCTGGATGCGGAAGTTGATGTGCTCATCGTCGACACGGCGCATGGGCACAGCGAGAACGTGCTGCGCACGGTGCGGACCGTGAAGCAGATGGCTCGCGTGCAGCAGATGGGCGTGCAGGTGATCGCGGGCAACATCGCAACTGGTGCCGCAGCACGCGACCTCGTTGAGGCCGGCGCCGATGCCGTCAAGGTCGGCATTGGGCCGGGCTCGATCTGCACAACCCGCGTGGTGACGGGCGTTGGAATGCCGCAGATCACGGCGGTCATGAACGCAACCCAGGCACTCGCCGAGCTCTTCGGCGGCGTCAGCGACGTCCCCGTCATCGCCGACGGCGGCGTGCGCCACAGCGGCGATATCCCCAAGGCCCTCGCCGCCGGCGCACACAGCGTCATGATGGGCTCCCTCTTCGCCGGCCTCGACGAGAGCCCCGGCGATATGGTCATCCACCAGGGCCGCCGCTACAAGAGCTACCGAGGCATGGGCAGCGAGGGCGCCATGAGCGCGGGCAGCGCAGACCGCTACCGCCAGGCCGACAAGGTCGATGCCAAGACCGGCAAGGCCACGCAGAAGTTCGTGCCAGAGGGTGTTGAGGGCATGGTGCCGTACCGCGGCTCACTCGCCGACGCGGTCTACCAGCTCGTCGGCGGCCTGCGCAGCGCGATGGGCTACTGCGGCTGCGCGACGATCGAGGACCTGCGGCGTGATGCGAGATTCTGCCGCGTGACGCCCGCGACGGTGGTCGAGAATCACCCGCACGACATCACGATCACGAAGGAATCCAGCAACTACATGGCAAGGGGATGAGTGCGGCCGTCCTTCCGAGCCCGAGAGCGCAAGCTCCGGGGCCTTCTCTTCCCTCATCTTCCTTCTTCCTCCTCCCCCTTCCCCTCCCTCACTCCATACACTCCCCTCGTGCCCGGGTAGCTCAGTTGGATAGAGCGGCGGTTTCCTAAACCGCAGGTCGGCGGTTCGAGCCCGCCCTCGGGTGTTTGGTTTCGTCGGGTGCCTCGCGTGCCGGCGGCAACGCCGTCCCTGAACTGGGTAGCGAGTTTGAACCGAGCGGGTGGACTCGCGCCCGTACCATGAGCCATGACCCGACGCTCACCGATTCTTCGACTGCACCAGGAGGCGGAGGCCTCGCTCCGCGATTATGCCGCGCCGTTCTCGGATGATGGCGGCGAGCCGCGCGAGGGGGCTTCGGCACGGGTCGATGTCGTTGAGAGTTATGGCGAGCTTGAGCTGGAGTATGCGGCGCTGCGCAAGAGCGTGGCGCTCTTTGATATGCCCCAGCGCGGCATCATCGAGGTCACCGGGCTTGATCGCCTTGAGTTCCTCAATCGCATGGTGACGCAGGATCTCAAGGACATGCCGCCCTTCAGCGTGCGCCGCAGCTTCTGGCTCAACAAAAAGGGGCGGATCGAGGCGGACCTCCGCATCGTCGATCTGCCGGATCGGACGCTGCTCGAGCTCGATGTTCACGCCGCGCCGCGCACGGTGAAGGGGCTCGCGCCATACATCGTGACCGAGAACGTCAACATCCGCGACGCGACCGATCAACTGCACCGTTTTTCGCTGCATGGTCCGACGGGTTTGTGGCTGCTCGCGGGCGTTTCGATGACACCGATGGGCGCGATGGCCTCTGGCCCCGGGCTTGAGGAGCTTGCTCCCGGGCGCGCGATGGTTGTCTCGATCGCTGAGGCCGAGTGCGTGGTGTATCGCGAGGATCTCGCGGGAGAGATGGGCCTTGAGCTGATCGTCCCCGCCGACAAGGCCCTCGCGGTCTGGCAGATGCTGATCGAGGCCGGGCATGATCGTGCTCACGGGCACGGCGCGCCGCCGGAGGGCTCGCCCCCCGCGGCCGCACACGCCTGGCAGATTCTGGGCTCCAAGGTCCGGCTGCGTCCCGCGGGCTGGCACGCGTTCAACATCGCGCGGATCGAGGCTGGTTCGCCCCTCTACTACATCGACTTCGGACCAGACTCGCTTCCGGCCGAGACGGGCGTGCTCAACGATCGCGTCAGTTTCAAGAAGGGGTGCTACCTCGGGCAGGAAGTCGTCGCTCGCATGCACAGCCGCGGCCACTCCAAGCAGGTCCTCGTCGGCGTGGACTTTGACACCATCATGGATCCTTCGAGCGGCTTCCCCCTGCAGCCGCTCGGGGGCACGTCCATCCACGCGGCCGAGCCCGCGACGAACAAGGATGAGCCCATCGGCATGGTGACGAGCTCGGCCCTCTCGCCGATGAACGGCTCGCGCCCGGTCGCGCTCGTGCAGGTGAAGCAGGCCTACGCCGCGGCGGGCACCGCGTTGGTTGCACCGACGATGGCACCCAGTGGTGACTTCCGGCTGCCCGGCAAGGTGCGTGACACGCTCTGGTGCTTCTGCCGCAACGCGATGAAGAAGGTCTGATCGGCCATTGCATCGCGCGTGTTTATCGCGCGTGTGCCACCCGGCCCGGCTCAGTACACTCACGGCAATGTCACCCGACGCGACAATGCCCGCCGCGCCTACGGACATCTTCGCCTCGTTCCAGCCCTTCACGGCGTTCCATGCGCTGACGGTGCTCGCGTGCTTCGCCGCGATGGCCGCGGCATCGGGCCTTGGCCGCCGGTGGCGCGGCACGGAGCGAGAGCGCCGCTTCTGCAACTCGTGGGCCTATGCGGTGCTTGCGTTCCAGACTCTCGTCTCGATCTATTGGCTTTTGCCCGCCAACTTCGACCTCAACTACAGCCTGCCGCTGCAGCTCTGCGACCTCGCGGCGTTTGTCGCGCCCCTCGCGCTCCTCACGCAGCGCCGCACGCTCCGCACGCTCCTCTACTTCTGGGGCATCGGCCTCTCAACGCAGGCGTTCTTGACGCCCATCGTCACCACCGGCCTCGCATCGCTGCACTTCTGGCTCTTCTGGATTGGGCACGTCGTCATTGTCGGTTCGGCGATCTACGACGTCGCGGTCCGCGGCTATCGACCGGGCCTTCGCGATCTGGCCTTTGCGAGCGCCTTCAGCGTGATCCTGACGCTCGCGATGGTCGGGCTCAACATCGCGCTGGGTTCAAACTATCTCTACGTCGGCGACTCAAACCCCGAGAATCCAACCCTCGTCGACAAGCTCGGCCCCTGGCCCATGCGGATCCCACCCATGATGGCACTCGGCCTTACCGTCTACGTCATCATCTGGGCCGTCTGGCCAATCTCAGCAGCGATCGCAAGAAAAGACCAGCCACAGAGTGCCTGATACTTCGCCACTCGAACCTTTAGCCATTTGGCCCTTTGATCATTTAGCCATTTTCCTCTCCCCATGCCCTCCATCGTCTTCTCACTCATCCTCGTCGCCATCGCCATCGCGCTCCCCACGCTCTGGATCATCAGATCCATCAGCCTGCGCCGGGGAGTCTTCGATTCCGGCGGCGTCGCGGGCCAGATCAAAGAGCGCGGCAAGCGGATTCCCAACACCGGCGGCATCGCCATCTTCCTCGCGCTCGCGCTGCCGCTTGCCACCGCGCTCGCGGCGTCGCTCTGGCTTGATCCCGCGAGCCTGCCGCAGTCGCGCTGGACCGACGTCCTCGCGGCCCACCTCCCCGGTCTCGCCTCTTCTGCGCAGGCTGGTTTCGTTCTGCTCGCGTGCCTCACGCTGCTTCACGTGCTGGGGCTGATCGATGATCGCAGGCCGCTGGGTCCATTCCTGAAGCTCGTGATCATGCTGGTGCCAGCCGCGGCGGTCGTGATTCTCACCGATACTCGCCTGCTCACCATGCTCGATGCGCCCGCGGGCGGACGCTGGCTCTCGATTGCCATCACCGTGCTCTGGATCGTCGCGATCACCAACGCGATGAACTTCATCGACAACATGGACGGCCTCTGCGCGGGCGTCGCCGCCGTCGCGAGCGCCTTCTTCCTTCTCGCGGCCCTCCTCTCCGGACAGTGGTTCGTCGCGGGAACGCTGGCGCTCCTGCTCGGGGCGCTGCTTGCGTTCCTGGTCTTCAACTTCCCCCCCGCCGCGATGTACATGGGCGACGCGGGCTCGCTCGTCGTCGGCTTCACGCTGGCTTTTCTCACGGTTCGCACCACATTCGTGCCAGTGGAGCAGTGGACCTTCTACACGCCCTACTCCACCACCAGCGGCACCGGTGCCGCCGGACCGCTGCACGCGCTCCTCATGCCGCTGCTCATCCTCGCGGTGCCGCTCTATGACTTCATCACCATAACCTGCCTGCGTCTCTATCAGGGCAAGAGCCCCTTCGTCGGCGACATGCAGCACGTCAGCCACCGCCTCGTGGCCCGCGGCCTTTCTCGCCGCGCCGCGGTGCTTGTGCTCTGGGGCTTTACCGCCGTCTCGGGCTGCTCGGCACTCCTGCTGCGTTCGCTCAACCTCTGGCAGGCGGCGGTGGTCGGCCTCCAGATCCTCTTCCTCTTCATGATCCTCGCCGTGATCGAGTTTGCAGGAAGCGAGTCGCCCATCCGCAAGCCAGCGCAAACGCCCCCACCACCCCCAGCACCCCCACCACCATCAACACCGTGACCAGCACCCAGCCCAACTCGCCGCTGGATGTGGAAGCACTGCCCGGGCTGCAGCGTCTCCTCGCGCTGCTGCTTGTGGGCGGCTTGCTCGCGATCCTCGCGCTGCGCACGACCACTTCGTTCGATCCCTTCCCCGCATGGGCCTCGGACCCGCTCCTTGTCGCCTCTCCAGTGGTTGCTGTCACACCCGCGCTCGCACTCGCGCTGGATGTCCTGACACTTCTGATCTCCGGTGCGCTCCTCGTGCTGCTGGCACGTCGCGCGATCGCACCCACGCTCGTTGAACTTGGCCTCTTCCTCTCCGGCACAGTCGCGATCATCCTCCACGCGCTGGTTTTCTCTTCGCGCACACTCGATGATGTCATCATCGGGTCAAGCTGGCTCAGTGCCATCGGCGCCGGGCTTGCCATCTCGGTCGCGGCTCGGGTGCCGCACTTGCGTGCACTGATCGCGGGCACCATCGCGGCACTTGCCGCGGCCTTCGCGCTCCGCGCTGGAGTGCAGGTCTTCGTCGATCATCCGCAGACGGTCCGGATGTTTCGCGAGACGCGTGCGACGTTCTTCGCCTCTCAAGGCTGGACCGAGGGCTCGTCCATGGCGCTGGCGTACGAACGCCGCCTGATGCAGGCCGAGGGCTCGGCGTGGTTCGGCCTCGCCAATGTGCTCGCGACCACCGGCGCCACCACTCTCACCCTCGCGCTGGGACTCATCACATCTCGCATGACTCCCGGGTGGCCTCTTGGGTGGCCCGGCGGTCCCCGCCGGTCCTTCTCTTCTAGTCGCCCACCCCTCGCACTCATCATCCTCGCACTCCTCTCCCTCGCAACGGTGATCCTCGCGGGCTCAAAGGGCGGATACACCGCAGCACTCCTCGGCGTGACGCTCATCGCACTCTCGCACATCGCACCCCGACTCGTGACCTCCGCCCGAGCACGGCTCGCTGCAGGTCTCCTCGGCCCCTTACTCATCGCTCTGGTGCTCATCGCCGTCGCAGTCCGCGGCCTTCTCGGCGAGCGCTTCGGTGAACTCAGCCTCCTCTTCCGTGCCTTCTACTTTGAGGGCGCGATACGCATCTTCATCGAGCATCCCCTGCTCGGCGTCGGACCCGCGGGTTTCAAGGATGCGTACATGCTCGTCAAACCGGCCCTCGCGCCGGAGGACGTCAGCAGTCCGCACTCGGTCCTCTTCGATTACGCGGCGTGCCTCGGCGTGCTCGGGCTCGGCTGGGCCGCGCTGCTGATCCTGTGGTCGAGCCACGCGGGCCGATCCATCTTGAGTGCAACTCGCACTGTTGATGTGGCGCCGTCCACTGCACTGACCGACGTCGCGGCGGACGCCGATGTGGACGCTGAGGCCATCACGCAGGCTGCCGCACTCCGCACACCCTTCCTCGCGATCCTCGCGCTCTCCACCGGCGTGGCCTCCGTCATCGAACGCCCGATGGCGACGCTCGAAGGCACCCTCGTTCGAGTGATCGCGCTCGTTCTGGGAATCTGGATCGCGCTCGCGGTCGCACGCCTCGTGCTCGCGCGGCCAAAGGCCACGAGCGCTGCGCTCGCCGCTGCCGCGCTCGTCGCGCTCGTCCATTCTCAGATCGAACTCACCGCGACACACGCCAACTCCGCAATGTGGCTGATGGTCGTGGTCGCGCTGGGAGCGGCCTGCCGCGGCCAGAACACAGCATCGAGTCATCCCCACCTCGCTCGCATTGCGGGCTTCGCCTCGGGCGTGAGCTTCCTTCTCATCGCGAGCGCGATGTCGATGCCGATTCCGAGCACCTTCCGCTGGCAGAGCTCGCTGATCGCCGCGGAATCTGGCATTGCGCCCATCCGCGAAGCGACGCAGCTCCTTGACCGGGCCTCACGCGAAACAAATCCTTCGGCCACGCTCGAAGAGGTCCGGTCCATCCTTCAGCCCATGAGCGCGAAGCCCATCGCGAGCACCCCGCAGGCGATCGCCGCAGCGTTCGATCAGATCAGGACTTGGCGCGCGGGTATCGCCTTCGCAGATCTCACAACAGCATCGAGATCAATCGCCAGAACGCCCCACTTCCCCACGGATCAGGCGCTGATGACGCTCGTGATGAGGCAGTCAACCCTCAACGGCACCGGGGTGGCACCGCCATACGACAACGACCCGATGGGCTGGTCGCTCGCAATGGCGAAAGAGGCCACGAAGCGCTCGCCGAAGTCTGCCAGCGCGTGGGCTTGGCTCGCGGTCGTGGCCGACGCCGCCAAGGGCCGCACCGCCGTGGAGCCCGGGACCATCTCGGCGGCGTGGGTGCGTGCCTCAGATTTGTCACCCAGAGATCCGGAGTTCGCGCGGCGTGCCACGACGGCGCTCCATGCCGACGGTCAGGCAGACGCCGCACGCGACTTCGCACAGCGCGCGCTGACCAACCATGACAACTCCCGCCTTGATCCGCTGCGCCAACTCAGTGAACGCGAAGTTGAAGCGCTTCGAGCGATTCTCCGGTAGCAAACGGCCGCTCGTGATCGACGCCCTCACCGTCACCACCGGCCCCACCACCCTACCCGACACCCTCCCCGAGGATCAAGATCGCGCAAGATCTTCACAATCAAGCCCTTGCAGCACTCCCTACCAAGCCCCGCCCGCTTGATTTACGCATCGATCCTTCTAGCATTCAGGCCCTGCATGATCGGCTCTTGACTGGAATCCAAACAGAATCCAGACAATTGCGATCATCGTAGAAATCAGGGCATTGGAGTTCGCGGGCGATGGACGAAGAAGACACCGAAGAGGACATGGACCCTTACTGACCGCCGCGGGCCCTTTGGCTCGCGACGCGCGTCGCTGTCTCGTCCCACGCCGCATCCAGACCTGAGATCACTGCACGCCGCGAGCACTCGCCCGCGGCGTAATCCGGCAAGTGTTCACACGATCCACTCTGAAACAAAGTCCGTCACACCTGTCTCGCACGCTCTGTCGCATCGCGAGACGCAACCAAGAGAGCTTTGACCATGTCAGCTGACCTGAGCTATATCCGCAACTTCGGCATCTGCGCCCACATCGACGCGGGCAAGACCACCGTCTCCGAGCGCATCCTGTACTACACGGGCAAGAACTACAAAATGGGCGAGGTGCACGAGGGCACCGCGACCATGGACTTCCTCGTTGAAGAGCAGCAGCGCGGCATCACGATCCAGTCCGCCGCCACCACCTGCCCCTGGACCTTCAAGGGCGTGGACATGAAGCTCAACCTGATCGATACGCCCGGACACGTGGACTTCACCATCGAGGTGGAGCGTTCGCTCCGCGTCCTCGACGGCGCGGTCGCGGTCTTCGACGGCAAGGAAGGCGTGGAAGCGCAGTCCGAGACCGTCTGGCGTCAGGCCGATCGCTACAAGGTGCCGCGTATCTGCTTCATCAACAAGATGGACAAGATCGGCGCTTCGTTTGACTTCTCCTACGGCACGATCAAGACGCGTCTGGGTGCCAACGGCGTTCCGATCCAGTACCCCATCGGGCTGGGCCACGATCACCAGGGCATCATCGATCTCATCACGATGCGCGCCTTCTACTTCGAGGGCGACAAGGGCGAGAAGGTCACCGAGCGCGACATCCCAGAGGACCTCAAGGACAACGCCGAGAACTGGCGCTCCATCATGGTCGAGAAGATCGCCGAGCTCGACGATCAGCTCATGGAGCTCTTCCTCGAGGGCAAGGAGATCAGCAACGACCAGCTCAAGGCCGCGCTCCGCAAGGGCACGGTCGAGCGCCGCTGCTATCCCGTGATGTGCGGCGCGGCGCTTCGCAACATCGGCATCCAGGCCCTCCTGGACGCCGTGTGCGAGTACCTCCCCGCCCCGCAGGACAAGCCCGAGGTGCAGGGCACCGACCCCGACGACAAGGAAGTCGCGATGTCGCGTCCGCACGATCCGGCCGCGCCCTTCGCGGCGCTGGTCTTCAAGGTCGTCTCTGACACGCACGGCGATCTCACCTACATGCGCATCTACTCCGGCACGCTCGCCAAGGGCACGCGCCTCCTCAACCCCGGCAACGGCAAGAAGGAGAACGCCTCGCGCATCTTCGAGATGCATGCCAACACCCGCATCCCGCTCGACACCGTCGGCGCGGGCAACATCGTCGCCGTCGTGGGCATCAAGGACTCCTACACGGGCGACACGCTCTGTGACATGGAGAAGCCCATCATGCTCGAGCGCATGCACTTCCCCGAGCCCGTCATCAGCATGTCCATCGAGCCCAACACCCAGGACGACAAGCGCCGCCTCTCTGAGGCCCTGGGCACCATCAAGCGCGAGGATCCCTCCTTCCGCTCCAACTACAACGAGGAAACCGGCGACACCATCATCTCCGGCATGGGCGAGCTCCACCTCGAAATCATCGCCAACAAGCTCAAGCGCGACTACAAGATCGGCGTCACCGTCGGCAAGCCCAAGGTCTCCTACCGCGAGGCCATCACCAAGAAGGCCGAGTACGTCCAGGGCAAGTTCAAGAAGCAGACCGGTGGTAAGGGCCAGTTCGGCGATTGCTCGATCAACCTCGAGCCCTACACCGCCGCTCAGGCCGAGGCCGATGAGGTCGATTTCGAGGACTCGATTGCAGTGGTCAACGACGTCGTCGGTGGCACGATCCCCAAGGAGTACATCCCCTCGGTGATCTACGGCATCCGCGAGACGTGCAAGACCGGCGTCAAGTTCGGCTACCCGCTGATCAACGTCAAGGCCACCATCGTCGACGGCTCATACCACGCCGTCGATAGCTCCCAGGTCGCCTTCGAGCAGGCCGCCCGTCTTGCAGTCATCGACGCCGTCGAGAAGTGCGGCCCCGTCCTCCTCGAGCCCATCATGAAGGTCGTCGTCACCGTTCCCAACGACTACCTCGGCAACGTCACCGCCGACATGAACTCCCGTCGCGGCATGATCATCGACACCGAGGATCGCGGCGTGGTCAAGCTCGTCTCCTGCGAGGTTCCCCTCTCAGAGATGTTCGGCTACACCACCAGCCTCCGTGGCATGTCCCAGGGTCGCGCAAGCTCCACCATGGAGTTCCTCGAGTACCGCCCCATGCCAAGCTCGATGATGAAGGAAATCCTCGAGGCCCAGTCCGGCAAGGGCAAGGACAAGAAGTAAAGCCCAGGAAGGAAGCATCGACCTCGGTCGTCCCGACCGGCTTCCGCTCCTCATCCCCTGAACCCCACCAAGCCCCGGGCCACCACGGCCCGGGGCTTTTCGTTCCGGACCTGCCCCGCGCCCGCTACAAGCCCCACACCCCGCACCGCCCTCACCCCACACCCGCTTCCCTCGCAATACCCTTGCGGGCCCCCGCATCGCGGTTTACTCTCGTTCCGGTCACCTCTCCCACAACCTCACACCCGCAGGAGCCCGCACCATGGCCTCCAACCAGCGCTACCAGACCATCCTCCTCTTCGGCGCGCCCGGCGCCGGCAAGGGCACCCAGGGCAAGATCCTCGGACAGATCCCCGGCTTCTACCACCTCTCCTGCGGCGAGGTCTTCCGCACCATCGATACCAGCTCCGAGCTTGGCCGCACGTTCCTGCAGTACTCGTCGAAGGGCCTCCTCGTCCCCGACGACGTCACGATCAAGATGTGGCAGCACAACATGCACGCCCGCACAGTCCTCAGCGACTACAAGCCCAAGGCCGACCTCCTCGTCCTCGACGGCATCCCGCGCAACGTCAACCAGGCCCGCCTCCTCGAGAAGCACATCAACGTCCTCCAGATCATCCACCTCGTCTGCCCCGACAAGGAAGCCATGATCGAGCGTCTCCGCCGCCGCGCCCTCAAGGAAAACCGCATCGACGACGCCAACATCGACGTGATCCGCAAGCGCTGGCAGGTCTACGAGAAGGAGACCTTCCCCGTCCTCGACTACTACAGCAAGGACATCGTCCGCGAGGTCGACGCCACAGGCTCCCCCGCCCGCGTCCTCGAGTACATCCTCGAGTGCGTCGTCCCAGTCCAGGAAGTCCACTTCAACAACCCCATCACCGGCGAGAAGATCGCCGTCCCCGCCAAGCCAAACGGCATCCACCCAGCCCCCGTCTCCAGCATCGCCCACCCCGCAAAGACCAAGCGCAAAGCCAAGCCCCGCGCCGCCGCCCGCAAGTAACCCCGTCGCCCGGCACCACGCACCGCACGCACCACCACCACAACCACAACCACCACGCAAAACGCAGCAAGGCCCCGCTCATCGCGGGGCCTTGCCACATGCACAGTCATGAGACGGTCGATTGCGGCATCTTCACGCCGCGAAGGCCGAACTCGAACTTACTTGGAAGCGCGGCGGCGACGGCCGGCGACCAGCAGGCCAGCGCCCATGAGGCCCAGGGCCGAGGGAGCCGGGACGAGGGTCGCATCGATCACGACGTCGTCGATGAAGGCCGAGGAGGTCGAGCCATCGAACGCGCCAGCAACGACGTTGATCTCAACGAACGCGGCGAACGAGTCGTTGGGGGCAGCGCCGAACTCAGGAACCGTCAGGGCCGCGGTGGAGAACATCTGGTAGCCGTTGGTGCCCTGGTTCACGACCTGCAGGCCCGTGTTCGCGACGATCGCGCCGGAGCTGTTCAGGATGCGGAGGGTGTAGAAGCCAACGCCGCCGGGGCCGAAGGTGTAGTTGCCCTTGAAGGACAGGGTGACCGAGGAGCCGGGAGCGAGGGAAACCAGGCCGAGATCGTTAATGCTGTTCTG
The DNA here is from genome assembly GCA_040399065.1 of Phycisphaerales bacterium. Taxonomy (GTDB): domain Bacteria; phylum Planctomycetota; class Phycisphaerae; order Phycisphaerales; family UBA1924; genus JBBASU01. Next base: position 15,991 of record JBBASU010000043.1, read on the forward strand.
GCTGATGCCCGCCGACGCGCCCTGAGCGGGAGCGCCGTTGGCAACGAGGCGCTGGGCCCAGTCACCGGAGAAGGGGTTGGTCGAGCTGCGCTCGGAGATCGTGCCAGCCGCGCCACCAGCGCCAGCGCCCCAGAAGGCCGAGATCGTCGAGCTGTCGCCAGCCGTCTCGAACCCGGCGTTGCCAGCGATGTTCGCGGCCATGGCGGGAGCAGCAGCAACGACGGCGAGCAGAGCGGAAGTCTTGAGAGAAACCATGATCAATCTCCTGCGGGGGTGCCGCGTCGCTCCCAAGAATTTCAAGCCGGAAACGGGGCGAGAGCGAAACCCCAGACCAGCCGTGCAAACGAAACTGTTTCACACGCGAGCCGATAACATGCACCCGTTTCACGACCTTGGCCACCCAAACCGCGCATTACACGGACGATGGAGTGAGAATTCTCCACCAGTCCGCGTCCAAGCCACTGGTACAACTCCTCAACTACGCCCCCAGCACGAAACAGGCGAAAGATCTCAAATAACTGCTGCAAGTACACTTACAACACACCAAGAGACCCCAACCCCACATCTCCTCACCGCGCCGCAACAAGCCGGATCAACCCTAGATCCACGTCTCATAACCTCACCAACACCACGATCCGAAGACCCCGTACTTCCCTGTGCAACTGATCCATCAATCCGACGCGATCAGGGTAAACACTCGCCTTTTCAACGCCCCATCCACCCCACCCCAACCCCCCCGCTCTAGCATCCCGCGCATGACGCACACGCATCCAGGCGGAGACCTCTGCCGCGCCCGCGTCAACTCCGCGAGGACCACCCCCATGACCTCCTCCCGCCACGTCATCGACGCCTTCGCCGCGGAATTCGCACGCTACCGCGGCCTCGCCGAGAAGAGCATCGCCCAGATCGCCTGGGAAGATCTCCGCGTGGCCCTCGTCCCCGAGACCAACTCCATCGCCGCGATCATGAAGCACGTGGCAGGCAACCTTCAATCGCGCTGGACCGATCCCTTCACCACCGACGGCGAGAAGCCCTGGCGCAACCGCGATACCGAGTTCATCGACGACTTCGAGTCGCGCGAGGCCCTCCTCGACACCTGGGCCCGCGGCTGGGCACCACTCGACTCACTCCTCTCAACCTGCTCCGACGCGGACCTCGCCCGTCCGCTCCTCATCAGGTCCGAGCCCCACACCCTCGCCCGCGCCCTTGCCCGCTCCGTAGCCCACACCTCCTACCACGTCGGCCAGATCGTGCAGGCCGCACGCATCCTCGCCTCCCGCGCCGGAACCCCCTGGTCCACCCTCACCATCCCGCGTGGCGGCTCCGCCTCCTTCAACGCGGAAATGGACCACTACGCCCGCCAGCCAGAAAGCCCGCCTCCCACACCATGACGGCTGCTTCTTCTGACCGACCCCGAACTCGCCCTCTACGGCCGGTTCGTCACCCCGCGCCGGCTGCTGAGCGAAGGCTTCGAGTTCCGGCATCAGCACTTGTCCGGCGCGCTCGCCGACTGCTTCCGCCCGCCCACCACCCCCTCCGCCAGATGAACCCGCCAGTCCAAACCCGGCCCTTCCCCCCACTTTCGGCTTGCGGACACCCCCCGACGCGCGGTAGTCTGCCGCCCTCGTGATCCGGCGCGGGCCGCACAAGCTGGGCGTCTCCAGCCCGTACCCGCCGCCGCCTAGAGGGGTTTCCCGATGACTCAGCTCCTGATGCAGACGCTCGCGCAGGCCGCCGATCCGCTCGCAGATCCCGAGGCCAACATCTCACAGATGGCCGGGCGCGTTGTCGCGATCTGCGTGATCCTCGCGCTGGTTGTGGTCGTTGTGAAGAAACTTGGCGGCGGGAAG
>JBBASU010000043.1:17940-20825 GCA_040399065.1 Phycisphaerales bacterium
CCCCGGAGGTCCGAGGACATGCTCCAGCAGTTTGTGGACCGACTCAAGGACCCTTCGAAGGAAGTGCGGGACGCAGCGAGGTCTGAGCTCTACAAGCTCCGTCGCCCCGCGGGTCTGGGGATTGACGACGCCATCTTCCTCATCACCGCGGCAACGGGTGAGTTTCCGAAGCCGGAGCATGAGAGTGATGATCCCAGCGCGCCACTGATCTTCCTCGCGCGCGACATCGCTCGCGACAGGGATCCCGCCGCACTCTTGCCAACGATCTCAAAGCACTTCGGCGCCCTCCACTCCCGGTCCAAGTGGGGCGCTCTGCAGATTCTCACGCTCACGTACACCCGGGCCGCCGCCGAGCTCTACGTGCGACTCCTGCGCGAACACCGGCACGAACTGAAAGACCAGTTCATCCCCGTGTACGAAGCAGCGGCGGGCGCTGATGTGGCCAACGTCCTCTTCCCGTCCATCATCCAACTCGCCCAGACCCGAGATGAACAACTGGCCATCTTCACGATGTTGCTGGGCTTCAGGAGCGCGGGCCACGTGGGGCCAGACATCGTGAAGCCCTACCACGGAACGATCGCCGCGATGCTGAAGGCAGAGGAGCACAAGGCCCGCCCGATGCAGAGAGCCAATGGCGTGGGCTGGCGAGACGATCGCGCGTACCTCGAGCATCGAAGCATCCTGGGAGTGCTCTTCGACCTCGCAGGCTACCTCGACTCCAAGAGCCTCCTGGCCGCAGTCGCCAGCTGCGGCGATCTCCTCGACCCAAGCCTCCGCCGCTTCCGAGCCATCACCCTCCTCCGCCGCGGCGTCGCCGTTCCCGATCAGGAGCTCGACTGGATCGCAAAGTCTCCGCGCGATCGCTACTGGCTCTTCGACCAACTGCACGGACTCGGACTCCCCGCCCGCATGCCCGCAGCCTGCCGCGACCAGGCCCTCCTGGCCGAAGGTGCGATGGTCGACTGGCTCTGCTACCCCACCGAACTCGGCCGCGAGCCCGACGAGATCATCCTCTTCGCCAAGGAGTCCCGATCCCACTCCACCGGACCGCGCCTCGTGAGCTGGCTCAAGAAACGACAAATGGTGGACTACTACTTCTTCCGCTTCCGAGTCACCGAAGAACACTGGTCCAACAAGGACGGCTGGATGGTCGGCATGGCCGGCGGCTACCAGCGCAAGGACCAACCCACCACAAGCCACGACGGCGGCACATTCAGCACCTTCGCCGCCTGGGAATCGATGTCGCCCAAGGAGCACATCGAAAGCTACCTCTCCGAAGATGAGTAACCCCAGCCGCACCGCGCACGATCCAGCCGATCGCTAAACTCGCTCAAACACGCCACAATCAGACCCGCCCCACCCCACAATCACGGAGGGAACCCAGCATGGGCATGGTGATGTGCCTCGAGACAGCCAGCGACAAGAGCATCAAGCAGCTGCTCCGCAAGCCCGATCTCATCGAGTCATGGCTCAGCGGCGACAGCGAAGAAACCGAAGTCTCCGACGAGCACATCCAGGTCGATCTCGACAAGGCCTGGCACGCCATCCACTTCCTCCTCTGCGGCTCGGCCGACGGCGGCGACGGGCCCGAGGCCTTCCTCCTCGCGGGCGGCACGGCCATCGGCGATATCGATGTCGGCTACGGCCCCGCCCGCGCCTTCCGCTCCGATGAGATCAAGGCCATCTCCAAGGCCCTGACCGTCATCCCACCCGAAGCCCTCCGCGCCCGCTTCAACCACGCGCTCCTCAAGAAGCACGACATCTACCCCTCAATCTGGGACCGCAACGACCCCGGCGATGTGGACTACACCATCGAGTACTACGACACGCTGCTCCAGCACCTGAATACAGCGGCCTCGAAGGGCATGGGGATGATTGTGTTCTTGAAGTGAAGGATGAAAGGAATGGCGAATCATGACGACTCGCTGGGCGTGCGGCGGCCATGTTGGGGCCGTCGCAGAGATGGACTTGTTGAACCTGATCCGGATTTCACCGTTGGAGGGAAGCGATGATCACATGGATTTCCGCTCTTCGTCTGTCGCTGCTTGTCACGGCGATTGCCACTCTCGGCTTGCAAGCCACCGAGCAAGCCCGCGCGCAAGCCGAACCAGCTTGGCGTGACGCCGCAGCCCAGTGCGCTCTCACACTCCCACCTGGCTGGATCATGCGCGCCGCCGAGGAGATCGAACAGGTCAACGCGCAAGCCCGGGCGATGGCGGGCAATCGAGCACCAACCTACGCCACCGGCATGGTCCACGACTCGCTCGACGGGCGGTACGCCCTGATCCAAGTGCTCCCCGTGCCTGGTCCGGGCCGCTACGAGGATATCGAAAAGGCCTTCGGACTCAAGACGAAGGAGATTGAAGCAGACGCGCGGAACGTTCTAGGGGACAATGTCCGCAGCCTCACCATCGGCGTGGCCCACCTGGACCGCGCCCTCAACCGGTTCACCTTGCGGGCGGCATTAACCGGCCCGGACGGAGTTCCGCTTCAAGCTGTTTCCTGGGGACACCTTGGCAAGACTCACATCGTGATTCTCCACTGCTACGCCCCAGCCTCAACCTTCGAAGCGAGTCTTGCTGACTTTGAGCAACTTGCCAACGGAATCGCCTTCGACCCCGGCGCCCATTTCGTACCGAGCGCACTCCCGGCAAGGCTCAGCGGCGTGATCAATGGCGCACTCCGCGGAGCGCTCATCGGCGGCGTGTGCGGATTGGTTGTGTATGTTGTTCACCGCCTGAAACGCGTGAAGTAGCCGCCCCCACCCCCACCACGCGTTACCCTCGCAACACCCCACGCCCGATTCACCCAACACCCCTAGACTCATCCGACGCTCGGGGCGCGGCGGCCATTCGGGGCCGTCGCTGAGATGCACCCGTTGAACC
>JBBASU010000044.1:0-4540 GCA_040399065.1 Phycisphaerales bacterium
CAGGAAGGGCACCGCGCCGAGGAAGCCGACCGTCACGGCCCGCCACATGTTGGCGGTGATGGCCTGGGTCTGGTCATCCGTCTGCGTGCCGGCCTGGTTCATCGGGTCCGCGAGCGTGTCGCGATACAGCGCGATGATGGGCCAGACGCCGGTGCCGATGCCGTAGAGCATCGCGGCCCCGCCGCAGATGACGCACGCGAGTCCGATGATGAGCTTCATGTTGCCCGCTCCCTGTTGCGTGGTGTTACTGCGCGCCACGGTTGAACGCTGCGGCTTACTTGCTCACCGTCCGCTGCTCAATCCGCTTCTCGCTCTTGGTCTGCACGATGCGCTTCACGAAGACGCCCGGCGTGTGGACCTGATCGGGCTCGAACGCGCCCAGCGGCACCAGCTCATCGACCTCGGCGATCGTGAACGCCGCGGCGGCGGCCATCATCGGGTTGAAGTTGCGGGCCGTCTTGCGATAGACGAGGTTGCCGAAGGGATCGGCCTTGTGCGCCTTCACGAGCGCGAGGTCGGCGTAGAGGCCGGTCTCAAGCACGTAGTCGCGCGGCGAGCCGGTCTGGGTGGGCTGGTGCTCGGTGGCGACGGCCCTGCCCGCAAACCCGCGCCCCGGAATCGTCGCGCCGCCGATGCCCTGCGAGGGCCGGAAGAACTGGCGCGTCTCCTTCGCATCGGCCACGACTGTGCCCGCGCCCGTCGCGGTGAAGAACGCCGGGATGCCCGCGCCGCCTGCGCGGATGCGCTCGGCGAGCGTCCCCTGCGGGTTGAACTCAATCTCGAGCTCGCCGCCGAGGAACTGCTTCTCGAACGTCGCGTTCTCGCCGACGTAGCTGGAGATCATCTTGCGGATCTGGCGCGTGCGGAGGAGCAGGCCAAGCCCAAAGTCATCCACGCCCGCGTTGTTCGAAATGCACGTGAGGTCCTTGACGCCACTATCCCGCAGCGCGGCGATCAGATGCTCAGGAATGCCACAGAGCCCAAAGCCGCCGACCATGACTGTGATGCCATCACGCAACACGCCCATGTCACGAAGGTCCGCAAAGGCCTGGGCCACTGAAGAGAAGGTCTTGGTCGCCATGCGGGAAGGATAGCGAGTGGTGGGGGAGGGGGGAGGTGGGGAGGGCGTGATCACCACGCCCAAAAGCACAACGATCCCCGCTCGTGCGAGGATCGTTGCTGAACTTCATCTGCAACTGGCTTTAGCCCAGGCCGCCCTTGAACTTTGCGACCTTCTGCTTGGCCTGCTCGCGCAGGCGACGCAGTGCGGGCGTTTCCTTCTTGATCTCTTCGACGGTTCGGCCGACGGGCTTACCGCGGTCGCCGCCCTTGCCTCCACGTCCCCCCCCTCCTCCTCCGCCGCCGCCACCACCACCGCCACCACCGCCTCCGCCTCCGCCGCCACCGCCACCCACATTGATCTCGGGCAGGGGCTTGAGGGCCTTGAGCGACAGCGAGACGCGGCGGTTGTCCTTGTCGATCTTGATGACCTTGGCGCGGACGATCTCGTCCTGCTTCACGACCTCGCCGACGCTCGTGACGCGACGGTGATCGAGCTCGCTGATGTGGACCAGACCCTCAACGCCGGGGGCCAGCTCAACGAACGCGCCGAACTCCAGGATCTTCGTCACGCGGCCCGTGACCTCGGCACCTTCGACGATCGCGTTGACGGCGGTCGCGAAGGGATCCGAAGCGGTCTGCTTGAGGCCCAGGGAGATGCGGTTGTTCTCCCAGTCGAGCTTCATGATGCGGACCGTGACGCGCTGGCCTTCCTCGACGAACTTCGCCACGGCCTTCTCGCCGAAGCCGACGCGGTCATAGGTGAGGTCGGTGATGTGGATGAGGCCATCGACGCCGCCGATGTCGACGAAGGCGCCGAAGGGCATGATCTTGCGGACGGTGCCCTCGATCGTCTGCCCCTCGTGCAGGGTGTCGCGGAGCTTGGTGGCCTGCTCCTTGCGCTCCATGTTGAGGACGTCGCGACGCGAGAGGACCACGTTGCCGCGGCCCGTGCGATCCACGCGCGAGACGGCGCAGGGCCATTTCTCGCCGACGAAGACCGAGAGGTCCTTGATGTGATCCAGAGAGACCTGGCTGGCGGGCATGAACGCCGCGTGCCCCGCGACCTCCATCTCAAGGCCGCCCTTGTTGACGCCGGTGACGCGCGCCTCGACGACCTGACCGGGCTCGAGCATCTCCCACGCGGCCTTCTGGACCGAGCCGGGGCGCGAGCAGATGAAGAGGCTCTCGGCCGCCTCGAACTTATCAACAACAACCGCGATCTCGCTCCCGACCGTGGGGACCTGATCCTCCGGCCACTGGATGCGCGGGACGATGCCCAGCTCCTTGGGGCCGAACTCGATGAAGACATCCGTCGGGCCCACGGAGACGACCTTGCCCGGCCGGTGCTCACGCCCCGACTGGATGACGCGCGGCCCACGGATGGCGGGCTTGGCGTTGGCCTTCGCCGCAGCGTCCTTGTCCATCGCCTGCATGGCGGCTTCGACTTCCGCGGCGATCTCGGGGCTGATGGAGGACTCGGCGGACGCGTTGTCTGGGTGGAGGAGCATTGAGTTGCCTTCGGAGCGGGTGAGGTCGGCGAGGAGGATGATCAACGATTGATCGTGGCGATCTGGACAAAGAACGGATCGAGGGTCTGATGCGGTACTCCGGAGACGCTCCGGTCCGACGCGCCCTGGTTGGCCACGCCCCGACGTGCCTTCACCTCACGTGACGCCGGGGAACCGCAAGTGTAGACGTTTCCAAGCCCCCGCGCAGCCCGGGTTTGGCACGTATCGCCTTTCACCCCGCGGCCCGAGAACCACGATCCTCCCGACCTTGCTGGAACCCAAGCCTGGCTCGTGCGTCCAAACACGTAGCGAACCGCCGCGGCAAAAACGCGGTACGATCATTCTCTGGTCCGGTGTAGGTGCAGCGGTTTCAGTAGCAGTGCGTAGTGCGGAGGTGCCAGATGCGAAGCGCGTTCAACGGTCGTGGGATCAGTTCGCTGGGCCTCGTCGCGGCGACATCGCTGCTCGTGATGAGCGCAGGTCACGCGGCCTTCGCCCAGCCAGCGGCGAAGGCACCCGCCGCCAAGCCTGCCACGCAGCCCGCGGCCCAGCCGGCCGACGCTCAGGCCGTCATCGCCGCCTTCCGCGAGGCCCTCGCCGCACGCCGCGCCATCTCATACAAGATCAAGATCACCAGCGAAGGCGTGGGTTCCGAAACCCTCCCGACCTACAGCGCGACCATCACGCAAGCCAAGGCCGAGGCCGGCGGCTGGCGCCTCCACGCCAAGGGTGAATCTGTCTCCAAGTCCGCCGCCAAGGAGAAGGACGACGACAAAGCAGGCGAGACGGACGGCAATGCCAAGGAAGGGGCCGACAACGACGACGCCAAGAAGGCCGCGGAGCCGGCCCCCGGTAAGTTCGAGATCGGATTCGATGGCGTCGTAGTCCGCTCCGTGCGCGAGAAGGAGAAGGCCGTCGTCGAACGCTCGATCAACGATGCCGAGGAACTCTCCACCTTCTTCGGAACGCAGGCCGCACGCCCCGTGGTGGTCTGGGAGATGCTCGACGAGGAAGTGCTGAAGGACTCAGCCCGCGCGGTGCACGAGGGCAGCCGCAAGTGGGTGAAGGATGAGTGCAGCGTGATCTTCGTGCCAAGCAGCGATCCGAGCGCGGCCGAGGCCGGCGCGGGCACACGCTGGTTCTTCGCAACAGCCGATGGCCTGCCCCGGCGCGTCGAGCGCATCAGCACCATCAGCGATCCCAACTCGCCCACCGGCAGCAAGCCAAAGACGCAGACTCGTGCCGCGGTTCTCTCCGATGTGCGCCTCGATGACAAGGTGACGCCCGCCACCTACGCGCTCGCCGTGCCCGATGGGTACCGCGTCCGCGCGGGCGAGGTGAAGCGCGCCGGCGGCAGCCGCGGCCAGCGCCTCGGCGACCCCGAAAAGAGGCGCGAAGCGGCCAAGCCGCAGATCGGCCTCAACGTCGGCTCTGATGCGCCCGACTGGACCCTCACCAACGGCACCGGCCAGAAGCGCAGCCTCGCCGACTACAAGGGCAAGGTCGTCGTGATGGACTTCTGGGGCACGTGGTGTGGCTGGTGCATCAAGGCGATGCCGCAGATCCAGGCCGTGCATGAGCACTACAAGGACCAGCCCGTCGCGATCCTCGGCATGAACGTCGAGAACGATCCGAGCGCGGACCCCCTGGGCTTCATGAAGAAGAGCGGCTACACGTACGAGCAGATCATGAAGGCCGAGAGCGTCACAAGCGCGTACAAGGTGACGGGCTACCCCTTCCTCTACGTGATCGATCAGGAGGGCAAGGTCCTCGAGGTCGAAGTCGGCTACAGCGCGAACCTCAAGGACAAGCTCATCGAGATCATCGACAAGGCCCTCGCGGCGGGCGCGAAGGAAGCGCCGGCCACGGGCGGGTGATGCGTACCGCTTGGTCTTTCAACACGGAGGGCACGGAGATGACACGGAGCGAAAGGCCGAGGGGAGGCGGTGTTCAAGACAACGGATTCGCTC
>JBBASU010000044.1:4640-19551 GCA_040399065.1 Phycisphaerales bacterium
ACACGGAGCGAAAGGCCGAGGGGAGGCGGTGTTCAAGACAACGGATTCGCTCTGTGGCCCTCCGTGTCTGCTCGGTGTTCTCCGTGTTGAACACAAAGAGCCACCCACGCAGACGGCACAGCGAGAAGACTCACACCGTCCCGACGACCCCGCGTGCCGCGCTCGCCTTGGCGTAGCTTTCAACACACCGGTTCGCGGCCTCGTCCCACGTCAGGCGGTGCAACTCAAAGTTGCCATGCTCACGCAGCGTCTGGCTCAAGGGCGGGTGACGCAGGACCGCGACGATCTTGTTGGCCATCTCGTCGATGTCCCAGAAGTCGACCTTCAGCACGTGCGTCAGCACCTCGCTCGCGCCGCTCGTCTTGCTCAAGATCACCGGCACATCGTGGCTCACGGCCTCGAGGGCCGCGAGTCCGAAGGGCTCGCTCACGCTGGGCATCACATAGCAGTCGGCCATCTTGAAGACGCGCTCTACATCGCGCCCGCGCAGGAAGCCGGTGAAGAGCACCTTGTGCCCGATGCCAAGCCCCGCCGCGAGCTCGATCATGCGCAGGGCCATGTCGCCCGAGCCCGCGAGCACGAACTTGACGTTCTGGTACTTTTCCAGCACGCGCTTGGCCGCGGCGATGAAGTACTCCGGCCCCTTCTGCATCGTGATGCGCCCCAGGAAGAGCACGATCTTGTCGGTGCTCTCGATCCGCGCGCCCGCCGCGGGCTGCTGGGCCTCGCGCTCGATGCCGTTGTAGACCACATCGATCTTGTCCGTCCGCACGCCGTAGCGCCGCACGCAGATGGACTTGGTGAACTGGCTCACGGCCATCACGCGTTCCGCGGCCTGCATGCCCGCGCGCTCGATGTCGTACACGCGCTGGTTCACGTTGTTGCCTGCGCGGTCAAACTCCGTTGAGTGCACGTGCACCAGCAGCGGCTTGCCACTGACCTTCGCGAGCGCGATGCCCGCCGGATACGTGAGCCAGTCATGGGCATGGATGACATCAAAGCGTTCACGCCGCGCCAGCGCGACGACGAGCCGCGCGTAGCGCTCGCTGTCGCCGATCAGGTCGTTGCCATAGCCGACGCCCGCCGTGGAGTTGCCGCCAATGGGCGTCATCGCCGCGTGATTCATGAGCCCGCCCGGGCTCCAGTCCGCCGCGCCGGTGGGCAGGCCCGCATCGCCAAGGGCCGCGACCGCCGCCGCCGCGTCGAGCGTCGCGGGGTCCGCGCTGCCAAGATCGGCGGCGGAAAGCCCCGTCAGCCGCACAAAGTTGGCAGGGTTAAACGTCGGATACGGGTTCGAGAAGGAGGCCGGAACACCCTTGAACGTCGCGTGCTGGAAGCCGTACAGCGGCATGCCATGCGAATCAAGCACACCCAGCGGCGAGGGAACCGGCTGACCACCCGCAGCGTCGGAGTGTGACGAGTCATGCTGGTGCTGCTGATCATGCGGCCCGCCAAGCGCCGCAAGTGCCTCGGGCGAAAGAACTTTGACGTGCGAGGCGTGCGAACGATCCACCGGCTTGGGCAGGATGAACACAACCTCGTGCCCCGCCTTATCAAGGGCGCGCGTCAGGCCATAGCAGGCGACCCCAAGGCCACCAGCAATAAACGGCGGAAATTCCCAGCCCAACATGAGGATCCGCATGGTGAGCGAGGGTAGCGCGTCCGAGAAGAGAAGGCACTGGGGACTGGGGATTGGGCATCGGGGAAAGGCGAACACGAAGAAGGCAGCGGGTACTCGGCATCAGGGCGAGCGAAGAAAGCACCCGGCGATCGGCATCGGTCTTCCACCAGTCCCCAATCCCCGCTGCTTCCTTCACCAGTGCCCAGTCCCCGATCCCCAGTCCCTACTCGCCTTCCTTCTCCATATCCCCCAACCTCCTGAAGCACGCCTCATATCCAAACAGGAACAACTCCGCGAGGCGGATCCCCTCGGTCGTCGCCATCTGCTGCGGCGTGATCGGCAGGGGCGAGCGGAAGGTGAACATCTTCTGCTCATCGCGGAAGTGGTCAAACCGCAGCCGGGGCGGCTCGCCGTTCCAGCCGAGCTCTTCGAGCTCTTCCGCGAGGAGCTCATCGAGCTTGTCGCCCGTGTGCGTCAGGTCCGCCTCGAGCGAGTGGCTGAGCCAGCGGTCGGGCGTCACGATCGCGGCCCAGAGCTGGCCCCGATCCTTGCTCTGCTCATATTCGAGCCGGTACCAGGCCGGTGCGGCGGAGGCCTTCGCCGCGGCGGAGAGGCGGGTCGCGCCGGTCGCGGGCGTCAGCTCAACCTCGCCAAAGAGCCCCGAAGCCCGCGCCTTTTCCGCGACCGAGCCAAGGAGCGTTGAAAGGCCAGCAGGAATCGCGGCGGTCGTGGTCAAGGGGTGTCTCGCTGGATAGGGGACGGTGTTGAAACGCCAAAAAGGGTATGCGACGAAGCCCCGGCCGACAGGGAGTGGCCAGTCGCAACCAAGCGGCGTATAGTCGTGGCCCATCCCGAAAGGGACGGCTCGCAACCTGCCCAGGTGGCGAAATTGGCAGACGCACTACCTTGAGGTGGTAGCGCCCGCAAGGGCATGGAGGTTCAAGTCCTCTCCTGGGCACTTTGTTTGGGTGCCCCGCCACGCCGTGGCGGGTTTCTGAATCCCCGCTACCCCGTAGCGGGTTTTTCATGCGCGAAGGTCAACCTCGATCATCGGAACGAGCGACAGCGACGTTCAAGCCGCGCGGAGTGGCCGCACCCGCTTCTGGATCAGCGTGCCCTTCGCGTCCGTGGCGATCTCAAGGTCGTACTGCGACTGCAACCCCATCCAGAGCTGGGCCGAGGTGCCGAAGTAGCGGGCGAGGCGCAGCGCCACGTCAGCGCTGATGCTCCGCGTGCCCTTCAGAATGCGGCCATACTGCTGCTGCGAAATGCCCGTGTCCTTCGCAAGCCTGTACGCGGAAATGCCCATCGGCTCCAGGAAGTCCAGCAAAAGGATCTCACCCGGATGCACGGGCTTGTGCCTCACGGGCGTTGCGGGGCGTGCTTTGCGTGTGGTGCGTGCCATCTCGTGCTTCCTTCCCTTCGGCCGCTGCATGTCGTCCTGCCTCGGCGTTCTGCTCAGTGATAATCGATGATCTCGACATCGTGAGCGTGGCCATCCTCCCATCTGAACACGATCCGCCACTGATCGTTGACCCTGATGCTGTGCTGTCCGGCCCGATCTCCTTTCAGCGGCTCCAGCCGGTTCCCCGGCGGGACACGCAGATCGTCAAGATCCGCCGCGTTGTTGAGAAGGAGCAGCTTCCGGAGCGCCACCCTCTGAATGCGCGGATCGATCCGCTTCACGCGCTCTCGCCTGAACAGGGCCTCTGTCTGGCTGTCGGCGAATGAAACGATCACTGGAGCAATACTAACCGAGTTGGTGTATGGTGTCAAGGGCCTCTTTGTGGACATGCGAAAAGACGCTGCGCTGCCCTGCCGCGTGCTGTGACAACGTCAGCGGTCGCTCAATCTTTGCACTCATGTGCGAAGAGAGGCGGAGGCCGAGGAGCTTTGTGCCGTAGCGGCGGCGGCCTTGCGGCCCTGTTCGGTCCCTTTGCATGGCAAGAGCATCGCCCCCCGGTCACGGAGGGCGATCTCGAAACGGATCGTGCTTCCTTCAGCGTCTACTTCAGCCCCAGCGCCGCATCGATCTCTTCCGAGAGTCGCGCGATGTTGGCCTTGGTCGCGATGGCCTTGTCGAAGATCGGCGCGAGGTTCATCTTCTGGAGCGTGGCGGGGGAGAGGTCGGTGGCGAGCTTGGTCTGCGTCTGGTTGAGCTGATCGATGAGGGCGCGGAACTCGCGTGAGCCGCGGTCAAGGTAGCCCTGGGCTGCGGTGGCCTGGCTCTTGCCCGCATCAAACGCCGCGAGGGCCGCGTCGCGGTCTGCGGTCGTCTTGTGCTTGCGCGACTCCTTCAGCCACTCGCGGAAGTACCGCTGGCTGTTCTCCTGCGCGAAGTCGCGCGTGTTGGCGAGAGACATCGCCTGGCTCTCGAGCGTGCGCAGTTCCTTGGTGAACGTGGTGAACGTACCGGCCTTGTCCGTGGTCTCCATGAGCTGCAGGCTCTGGAGTGATGAGGTCACCTTGTCGATCTGGCCGGGCATCAGCGAAAGGGCCGACTGGAAGTCGCGCGCGGACATCGCCGCCTTCTGGCCCGCGATCTCCTTCGTGCTCTGGCAGCCCGTGAAGATCAGGGTGGGGGAGAGGAAGGCCGACGTGAGGAGGAGCGATGTGGTCGCAAGACGGGTAGTTCGCATGGACGAGTTCCTTTCGTGAGCAAAGCCTGCTGCCGCGGCCCAGGTGCCGCCGTGATCAGCGTTGTGATCAGCACTGTGATCAAAGCCACAATGAATGTAGCCGATCTTTTACGCGCTTGCCGCGCCGATCAGGTTGTGCAGCGAGGCCCCGCCGACGGGTGGCTCGGCCTGCCACGGTACGATGAACGTCCTCGCCGCGAGCCGGTCCTTGACGGTGTTGATCATCGCGTCCTCACCCCGGGCCCGCGCTCGCAGGAGTGGATCGGTGGTGGTCGTCGCCGCGAGGCTGCTGTTGATGACCCAGGCGTAGGGCTCGATGCGGGCGCGCCGGAGATCCTCCTGCAGGCGCGAGGCCTCAAGCACCGGCGTGTTCTCCGCGAGCGTCACGATGATGATCTTGGTGTACGCCTGATCCTGCAGCTTCATCATCGGCGTGCTGACGCCGGTGATGGAAACGTGCCCCTCCGCGTCCGCGTGCGTCTCCTTGGGACGCAGCTTGCTCATCTGACGCATCATCTCGCGGTGATAGGAGCCGGTGGCATCAAGCAGCAGCAGCGTGTGGCCCGTCGGTGCCGTGTCGATGACGACAAAGCGCCGCTTGGCCTCATTCAGCACGCGCGAGAAGGCGCGGAAGACCGCGACCTCCTCGGTGCACGGTGACCGCAGGTCCTCCTCCAGCAGCGCCAGCCCCGCGGCGTCGAGGTCCTTCGCCGACGCAGCAAGCACACCATCGCGATACGCCTTGGTCTCCACCAGCGGATCGATGCGATCGACGGTCAGGTTGGGGAGCGAGCCGCCAATCGTCGCCGCGATGTGGGCCGCGGGATCCGTCGTCGTGAGATGCACATCATGCCCGCGATTGGCAAGCTCAACAGCGATCGCCGCGGCGATCGTGGTCTTCCCCACGCCACCCTTGCCCATCGTCATGATCGCGCCGTGCCCGCCCGCCTCGATCTCATCGATGAGCTCAACCAGCGGCGCAATGCTGCTCGCCGCGGCGTGCGCACCGGCGATGTCGCCCGCAACAGATTCGTCAAGGCCCACGGGCTCATCGCGCAGCATCGTGCGGATCGCATCAAGGCCCACAAGGTTGCGGCGCTTGAGCGCAATCAGCGTGCGAGGCAGCGACGCGACTCCCGGTGGAATCGCGCCCAGCGCGGCCTGAGTTCGCGCTGCCATCGCGTCAGCGATCGCGTCGCCAGGCTTCGCGGGCGTGAAGATGCCATTCACGACGAGCCGCTGGTTCTTCAGCCCCAGCGTCGCAAGCTCGTGGCTCGTGCGATCGGCCTCGCGCAGCGCGCTCGGCTCGGCCCGCGCCACCAGCACAAACGTCGTCTGCGCCCCATCGCCCAGTGCCGCCACGGTCGCCTCGTAGCGGTCCTTCTGAGCCTTCAGGCCCGACAGCGGCCCTAGGCACGACGTTCCCTCAGTGTTGGTGTTCAGGAATCCCGACCACGCCGCGGGCAGCGCGAGCAGGCGCAGCGTGTGGCCCGTCGGCGCGGTGTCGAAGATGATGTGGTCATACCTCGACGCGATCGCGTTGCTGGTCAGCAGGCCCGTGAACTCATCAAAGGCCGCGATCTCCACGGTGCATGAGCCCGAGAGTTGCTCTTCCATGTGGGCCACAGCGTCGGCGGGAAGCACGCCCCGGTAGGGACCAACGACTCGATCGCGGTATGCCTTCGCCGCGGCCTCAGGATCGACGTTCACCGCATCAAGCCCCGGAACACCCGGCACCGCCGTCGGCTCGTTCGACAGCCGGATGCCGAAGACATCGTCAAGGTTCGACGCCGGATCGGTGCTCACCAGAAGCACGCGCTTGCCACGATCCGCGATTGTGACGGCGGCGGCGCAGGCGAGCGACGTCTTGCCCACTCCGCCCTTGCCAGTAAAGAAAAGGTGGCGCGTGGGCGAAGTGACAAAGTCCATGAGTTGTTCCTGTGTGGAGTGAATCGCTCGCGTAACGCTAAAGACGGTTGCCGGTGTGCCGCGTCAGCAGCACTTGCCCGGCTGACAGCCGCAGCCGCCGGACTTTGGTGAAAGCGCGACGGGCATCGTGCTGAGGCCCAGCTTCGCCGCGAGCTGCTCGCGACTGGGATACTCGCGCTCGGAGACGATCGTGTCGTTGATCATTACGATTGGGAGGGTCTCTGAGCCCCGAGCCTTCATCGCCTGAAGCACGATCGGCTCCGCGGCGAACTGCTCGGGCTGCTGCGTCAGCGCGAAGCGATGCACCGCCACACCCTGCCCCTGCAGCCAGCGAAGGTCCGCCGCAAAGCGGGCCAGCGAGACATCAGGATCAGGCCCGCACACGCCAGACGAGCAGCACATCGGCGGATCAAAGACCTTGATCGTCGGCGTGGAGACAGCCTTGGTCGGTTGATCGCCAAGCGCCGTGGGCGAGCCCGTGAGCGAGCCCGGCAGCGTCATGATGTACGCCTTGATCTCATCGCGCACGCGCCGGTAGTGGGCCATCGCCTCCTCATCGGACTTGGCCTCCTTCGCAAGGCGCGGCGGATCATCAAAGCCGACATGCACCACGCGCGTCTTGGCCGCGAAGACCGGGCAGGACTCATTCGCAGAGTCGCACACGGTGACGACGTAGTCAAAGTCAACGCCGATCTCCTCCGGGCGCTTGGAAGTGTGCCTGGAGATGTCAACGCCGACCTCGGCCATCGCCCGCACCGCCATGGGATTCAGGCCGTGCGGGTTCGTGCCGGCCGAGTGGGCCTGGATCGTGTCCGCTCGGAGGTGCCTGGCCCACCCTTCGGCCATCTGGCTGCGGCAGGAGTTTCCGGTGCAGAGGAACAGCACGCTTGGGCTGGTGGCGTGCGCCGTGTGGTCGCGCGTGTTCTGGGGCGTCCCTTGGACATCGCCGCGGATCGTTGCTGGCAGCATAAGACCTCCGGATCAACCTTGAGAACGTTGGAGAGCGTGGAACGGTCGGTTCGGATCGTGGGATCGCGGTGCAGCACAGAGTCGAGCCACGCGAGCGCACTCGACACGAGCGGCGTCGCCGGCGCACTGTCACCGGTGGCATGGGTCGCCAGGCTGTAGTACATCCACTTCCCCTCGCGACGCTGCGTGATCAGCCCCGCCTCGCGCAGGATGGCCAGGTGCTGCGAGATCGTGGCCGGCGAGAGGGCAAAGAGCTCGATGAGCTGGCAGACACAGACCTCGCCCTTGCGCAGCGCCCCGATGATGCGCAGGCGCGTGGCATCCGAAAGGGCAAAGGCAATGTCGGTGAGTTCGTGCATATGGCTCAGGAGTGTCGCTCAGCAGTGGATCTCAGCGGTCTGGACTGGACGCAACATCAATTCGTCGATCAACGAAATGATAGGCACGCCCAGAACACCGCACCAGCACCGAGCCCACGCCCGCGCTTTCGCAAAGTGCCAAAGCGCAAAGCCCAGGCCCCAAGCGCAGCCGAAGAGCCGCACGCAAAGAGCCCGGCCAATCAGAGCAGCCATCCGCTTCCAAAAGCACTGATCCCCACGCCCGTTCCGCAACCCCCAGCCCCTCTCCTCCGCGGTGATCCGTGTCAGACCTCCTCGCCCTTCATGTCAAAATCTCCTCTTCCAAACCCCTCCATCTACTCCGCAACTCCGCTCTTCTCCGCAACTCCGCGTTCGCATTTCTCCGCGCCTTCCCTACCTCTTCTCTGTCTTCCTCCCCAACCCTCCCTCTTCCTCCGCGTTCCGCATTCCTCCGTGGCCCTCCGTGTCCAACCTCCGTGCCCTCCGTGTTAAAATCTTCTCTTCTCTTCTCTTCACTCCTCCCGTCACAGCCGCGACGCAGCCAGGCTCGCCAGCTCGCTCCGCTCGCTCTTGGTCAGCGTCACGTGCGCGTAGAGCCTCACGCCCTTCATCTTCTCGATCGCATACGCCAGGCCGTTGCTCGACTGATCCAGATAAGGGTTGTCAATCTGCTGGATGTCGCCCGTCAGGATCAGCTTCGTCCCGTCACCCACGCGGCTCGCGATCGTCTTCACCTCGTGAGGCGATAGATTCTGAGCCTCATCCACGATCATGAACTGGTGCGGGATGCTCCGCCCTCTGATGTACGTCAGCGGCTCCAGCACCAGCTTCCCATCCGCCATCAGCTTCTGGATGCGCTGCTCGCTGCTGAATCCTTCCGGCGCCTGGATCGGTGAGCCCCGCGTGCTCATCAGGTACGACAGGTTGTCGAAGATCGGCTGCATCCACGCCGCGAGCTTCTCATCCTTGTCGCCCGGCAGATACCCGATGTCGCGCCCCATCGGCATGATCGGCCGCGCCACCAGCAGCTTGTCGTAGCGCTGCTCACCAAAGACCTTGCTCATCCCCGCCGCCAGCGCCAGCAGCGTCTTGCCCGTGCCCGCGCTGCCAAGCAACGTCACGAGCTTGATGTCCTCATCGAGCAGCACATCGAGCGCCATCGTCTGCTGCACGTTGCGCGCCATCACGCCAAACACGGCCTTCCGCGGACCCGTCACCGGGATCACATGGTCCGTGTCCGCCAGACGCCGCCCAAGCCCCGTGTGATGCTCATCCGCCTCATCGCGCAGCACCACGAACTGGTTCGAGTTGAGCTGCCGCGTGTAGGTGTGCCCCTCCGCCGTCGTCGCCTGCAGCGCCGTCGTGAGCCGCGAGACCTCCAGCAGACGATCGCGATACAGCTCATCGATCAACGCGCCCTCGACATCCGCCGTGACAAAGCCGGTGTACAGCCGATCCGCATCAACGCGCTGGTTCTCAAAGTCCTCGGTCTTGATCCCCAGCGAATCACTCTTGATGCGCGCAGACAAATCCTTCGTGACAAACACCGCACGCACGCCCTGCTGCGTCAGATGCCACGCCACCGCGATGATCGCGTTGTCGGGCGCATCCTCGCGGATTGCCGCGGGCCGCTCATAGTCCGTCACATCAATCCGGATCGTGCCCGTGCGTCCACCCGGCCCCGCCGAGCGTGCCGCGTTGGGCTGCATCGGAAGCAGGCCCCAATCAACACCCTTCGTCAACGACCCGATCGCCCGCAGCCGGTCCAGGTGCCGGATGCACGCCCGCGCGTTGCGGCCAAGGTCATCATCCTTCCGCTTCATCTTGTCCAGCTCTTCAATCACCATGAAGGGGATCACGACGTGGTTGTCCTGGAAGACAAAGACCGCGTCGGGGTTGTAGAGCAGGATGTTCGTGTCGAGCACGAACGTCTTGACCTCGGTGTCCTCGCCAGCGAGCGACGAGTCCTGTGGCATCGGCTGCGCTGGCGTCGGTGCCGAGCGTGCCGCAACGCCCCGCTCAAGGTCACGCGCCGTCAGTCGGCCAGCCGCAGCAACCCGGTCCCGCGGCTCCGCGGCGTTCGCGGCACCCCGTGACGAGCCGGTTGTGGCGTGAGTTGTCGCGCCCGTTGTCGAAGCAGTTGAATGAGAAGGTGTCGAACCGGTTGTTGACGTTGTTGCCATAGCGCTTCCCGCTTCCGTGCGCACGTCCGGGGCTTGCGGTTCCACCGCGCTGAACAAAGACCCGCCGGACACTCTCGAAGACCACGCCAGCAGCGTATCGAAAACGCGGCAGGGGCGAATCGGGCGGGCAATCCCTCAGACCAACTTCGGCTCCCCAGCCCGCCGGGTTCAAGAAGCTTCACACCGATGGGCACTTGCTGTCGGTTATGGCCTCTTCCACGCCGCCGGGGCCTCCATCCCGACCCCGAATACACTGGAACCCGCATGGCAAGCACCCCCACATCCTCACTCGCGACCCGCCACCTCCTCGGCCTGCAGGGGATGTCCGCCCCCCATCTCTGTGAGTTCCTGCACGCCACGCGCGAGCTCGATGCAGACGCCCCCGATGTCACCCACGCCCTCGCAGGCCGCTCCGTCGCCAACCTCTTCTTCGAGGACTCCACACGCACGCGCGGCTCCTTCTCCGTCGCCGCGGCTCGGCTCGGCGCGAGCGTCGTTGATCTCCTGGGCTCCACGCTCTCCATCAGCAAGGGCGAGACGCTGATCGACACCGCCTGCAACGTCGAAGCAATGGGCGTCTCCGCTCTCATCGTCCGCGCGCGCCAGGCCGGCTCATCACGCATGATCTCGCGCGCCGTGAAGATCCCCGTCATCAACGCCGGCGACGGTAAGCACGAGCACCCAACGCAGGGCCTCCTCGACATCTACACCCTCGCCGAGGCGCATGGCCGCCTCGAAGACTTCTCCCTCAAGGGCCTCACCATCGCCATCGTCGGCGATGTCGCAAGCTCGCGCGTCGCTCGCTCCGACATCGCCGGCATGCGAACCCTCGGCGCAAACGTCATCTGCATCGGCCCTCCCGGCATGGCACCAAAGAGCCTCGAATCCCTCGGCTGCAAGGTCGCCCACGAGCTCGATCCCATCCTCCCCAAGGCCGACGCCGTCATGATGCTCCGAATCCAGTTCGAGCGCCACGGCGAGAGCGCCAAAAACCCCGGTGCCGCAGGCAGCGGTGAGGGCGGCAAGAGCCCCACGATCGCCAGCGTCCGCGAGTTCCGCGAACGCTTCGGCCTCACCGCCGCACGCGCCGACCGCATGAAGCCCGGCGCCGTCGTCATGCACCCCGGCCCCATCAACCGCGGCATCGAACTCGACGCCCAGGTCGCCGACGGACCCCGAAGCCTCATCCTCCGCCAGGTCTCCGTAGGCGTCCTCGTCCGCATGGCAGTCCTCAAGGCGCTCGTTCATGCCTGACATGGCCTGACATGGCCTGACATGGCCTGACATGGCATGACACGGCATGACACGGCATGACACGGCACGCCATCGCAACTGCAGTTGCTTTCAGGCCCGGAGGGCCGTCGGGTTGTAGCCACGGGTGGAGCGAAGCGGAACCCGTGGTGAACGGGAGCGCAACAATCATCGCCCCGGTAGGGGCGAAGGAAATCAAGTTCGTCGCTTCATGCTCCAACCGGCGGCCGCAATACACTCGTCCCCTATGACTCCCGCCCCCTCCGATGAACACCGCCTGATCACCGACACCGATGATGGCCTCCTGCTCGTCATCTCTGGCCCCTCCGGCGTCGGCAAGACCACCATCACCCGCGGCGTCGAACGCTCCATCCCGGGCTCGGCCTTCTCCGTCTCCTGCACCACCCGCGCCAAGACTCCCGCCGATGTCGAGGGCGTCGACTACCACTTCGTCTCCGATGACGAGTTCGAACGCATGAAGGCCGCCGGCGAGTTCATCGAGACCGCCGGCGTCTACGGCAAGAAGTACGGCACGCCCAAGGCCTGGGTCTTCGAGCAGCTCAAGCGCGGCCGCCTCGTCATCCTCGAGATCGACGTGCAGGGCGCCATCCAGGTCAAGCGCCACGTCCCCGGTGCCTTCTCGATCTTCATCGTCCCACCCACCGAGGAAGAACTTCTCCGCCGCCTGCGCGACCGCAAGCGCGAGAACGACGACCAGATCCAGAAGCGCTTCGCACAGGCCAAGGCCGAGATGGAGTCCGCCCGCGCCAGCGGCGTCTACAACCTCTTCCTTGTCAACGACACCGTCGATGATTCCATCCGCCGCGCCGTCGACATGGTCACCGCCGAACGCGCCCGCCGCCGCAGCCGCTGAGCCAATCCGACACCCGCTTCAGAACTTCCGCCGCAGACGCGCCGTCGGAATCCCAAGCTGGTCGCGATACTTCGCCACCGTCCGCCGCGCAATCTCAATCCCTCGGTCCTTCATCGCCGCCACCAGCTGCTCATCCGACAGCGGCTTCGCGCGATCCTCCGCGTCGATCACATCCTTCAGCGCTTCCTTGATCGCGTCCCACGCCATGTCGCTCCCGCCCTCGGTCGCGAGCCCGCCGCTGAAGAATTTCCGCAGCGCCACCACGCCCCGCGGCGTCAAAAGATACTTCTCCGCCACCGCCCGGCTCACCGTCGCCACATGGATCCCAAGCTGCTCCGCAACGCCCGTCATCGGCAGCGGCTTCAGCGCCTGAGGCCCATAGTCAAAGAACTCGCGCTGCGCATCAACAACGACCTTCACCACCCGCAGCAGCGTGTGCCGCCGCTGCCCGACCGCGTCCAGCAGCCACTGCGCATTGCCAAGGTTCACCTTGATGAAGTCGCGGTCGTTCTTCGCCAGCGCCTTGTCCTTGGTCATCATCGCGTACTGCTGATTGATCCGCACGTTCGGAATCGCGCGATCATTGAGGTACGCCACATACCGGTCCGATGCCTCGTCATACTCCACGATCGCATCCGGCACGATCGGCCGCACCGCCTCATCCACCAGCCGCCGCGCCGGCGCCAGCGAGAGTCGCTTCAGCAGCGTCATCGTCTCGCGAACCTCATCAATCGTGAGCCCCGACCGCTCCGCCACACGAGGCAGGCGATTCTGCGTCAGATCCTCCAGATGCTCCCCCACCAGCAGCCGCGCATGCGTGAACGACTCCGGTGGCCACCCCGAATCCTCCTGATCCTCCATCGCATCAAGCTGCAGGATCAGGCACTCCGCATGCGTGCGCGCCGCCACACCCGCAGGCTCCAGCAGAAGCTGCACAGCACCAAGCACATGCTCAAGCTCCGCCACCGTCGGCTTGCGCGTCAGTCGCGGCATGCCCAGTGGCGGCTCCTGCCCCTCCGGCGTGATCGGCGCCCGATCCGCAATCGTCGCCAGATCCGTGCGGATGTACCCATCTTCCTCGACAAACGAGATCAAGAGCTCCCCCAGCGGCCGCAGCTCGGGCTTGATGTCCACCAGCGACCACTGCCCACGCAGCTGATCATGCAGCGACGCCCCCCGCGCGGGCGCCGCCGCCATCGCGTCCATCTTCGCATCACGATCGCCATCGCCCGTGCGCGTCTGTGACCCGAAATCTTCGTAGCGGTCCCGCTCCTGCCGCTGTGGTGACTCCAGCTCCGAAGGATGGTCAGACCCCCCTCCACCATCAAACGCGTTCTCCGCCGCGTCCGGATTGTCACTCTCAAAGCTCTCCAGCCGCTCAAAGTCCGCCGAGTTCGTACCCTGCCCCTCCTCGCGCTCAATCGTCCCGCTCCCCTCACCAAGCCCCGTCTCAGACGCAATCGCCGCGGCCTCCCCCGCGTCCAGCGACCCATCCGCAAGCTCCAGCGTCGGATTGCTCTCCAGCTCCTGCTCGATCCGCTCCTCAAGCTCAGCGAGCGGCATCTGCAGGATCTCCATCGACTGGATCATCCTGGGTGCCAGCTTCATGTGCTGGCCAAGCCGCATGTTCTGAGAAGTCTCGAACCGCATCATCACTCCGCCCCCGCCACCTGCAATCACTCGCGTCCCGCCTCACCAGCCTACCACGTCCCGGTCCCCAGCATCACGCCCCCTCACGCCCCCTCACGCCCCCTCACGCCCCGTCACCCGTCTCCACACGCCGCCGCCCCACGATCGCATCCGCCAGCACCGCCTTGTTCGCATACTCAAGCTGCGAACCACTCGGCAGCCCGCGCGCCAGCCGCGTCACCGCGACACGCTTGCCACGCAGCGCCTCGCCAAGGTAGAGCGCCGTCCCATCACCCTCGAGCGTCGGATTGAGCCCCAGCACCACTTCCTTGATCGCAACGCCCCCGGGGTTCTTGCTCGAATCCGCCACGCGCTCCAGCAGCCCCGAGATCGTGAGCACATCAGCCCCGATCCCCTCAAGCGGACTCAATCTCCCCATCAGCACGTGGTACAGCCCCTTGTACATGCCAGTCTGCTCGAGCGCAAGCAGGTCCTTGGGCTGCTCAACCACCAGCACCACCTCGCGTTGCCGCGATGGATCCGCACAGATGCCGCAGAGCGCACCATCGCACAGGCTCCAGCAGACGCCGCAGTGCCGCACCGTGCGCTTCACATCCTCAACCGCCTTCGCCAGCGCCATCGCCGTCGCGTCATCGCTCTTGAGGAGATAGAACGCAAGCCGCTCCGCCGAGCGGCGTCCGATCCCGGGCAACTTCGCAAGCTCCGCAATCAGCCGATCCACCGCGCTCGGATACGCACTCACACGCTTCGGCACGCTCGCCGCCGCGCCAGTCTCTGGAGCGCCACGCGAACCCCGCGCCACCGGCCCAGCAGCCAGCTCCGCACCCCCCGAAGGCTCGCGCTCAGTCTCCGTCCCCATATCGCCGCTTCCGGTAGTACCGCGTCCAGCAGTGCCGCGTCCATTCGACATGCCGCATCCTACGCGCGGCACACCCCAACCCCCTCTTCTCCCCTCCGCCCCTCCAAACTCGATGCCCCGATGACTTCTTCTCAATCCAAGCCGCTTCTCCGCTCCACTCCTCCTCTCCGCGTCTTCGCTCCTTCTCCGCGCCTCCGCGTTCGCATTTCTCCCGCCACCCCTCCGTCTCCCTCCCCATCCCTCTGTCTTCCTCCGCGTTCCAAAAACCGCCACCCCGACTCAACGCATTTCTCTTCCCTAGTGCCTAGTGCCCAGTGCCTTTTTCTCGTTCCATACCTCCCCTGTGCGCAAAGATCGCGACCAACCCATTTTCCATCTTGCCTCTGACCAAACACACGCCAAACTAGCGGCATGAGCACCGCCACTCTCCCGCCAGTAGCCCCCGACGACAACGAACTCCTCTTCCTCTGGTTCACTTCCGACGACCCCCTCACCGCCATCTGCCGCGACCACAACATGACGCTCCGCCAGATCGCCGCCTGGGCCAAGCGCCCCGACATCGCCGAAACCATCGCCA
>JBBASU010000045.1:0-2550 GCA_040399065.1 Phycisphaerales bacterium
TCCCGGTGTTTTTTTGGAAGGGGGGTGGGGGTGAGGGGGTGGGGAGTTGGGGCGCACCTGCACCACTTCGTGGTGCTGGGGGAGGGGCGGGGTGGAATCGGGGGTGCGGCTTCGCCGCGACCCCCGCCTATTGACCCTTGCCGCTTCGCGGCGAAGAGGGGAAGAATGCGGTGGAGTTTGAGTTTGAGTTTGAGTTTGAGTTTGAGTTTGGGGTTGGGGGCGGGGAGGGAAAGGGAGGAGCGGTGGATTGGAGAGAGGAACGATGCGGGGGAGGGATTGGTTGGTGGGGAGAAGGATGTGGGAGAGGGTCGCGTCGGACGGGTGAGGAGAAGGCGAAGAGTTGGTTTGGAGAAGCCATGTATCTGGACGATCGATGTGGCCATGAAAAAACCCTCGCTGGGCGAGGGTTTGGGTGGGCGTTTGAATTTGGCTGGGCTGATCAGGCCTTGAGGCTGAGGAACTCGGCCACCGAGTTGAGGTCGCCGGTGATGCTGTGGTCGAAGGTCATGGTCCAGGAGCGGCCGATCTCGGCGCGGACGACGCGGGCGGGCTTCTCGCGGCTGATCCACATGCGATTGCCGCGGTTGAAGCGGTTGATGCGCTGGGAGCGGACGACCTGAGCGCGGCGGAGGGCCTTCTTGTTGGCCTTGTCGGCGCGCATGAGGCGTTCGATGGTGTCGCGCTGATCGTCGGCGCGCGGGGCGGTGGCGACGGTGAGCGTGATTTCCTGGCCAGCCTTGAACTTCGTAACGTCAACCATGGCAATCTCCGACAGATCTGACAGTCTTGGTCACTCGGGCGGGCGCGGCAGGGTGCCGCGGCGAGCCGGGTGGGGTCGACATGATAGGCGGGGGGCGGCGAGTAGGTCGGATCTCCGAGCCGACTTTTTTGATTGGGTAGGTCGGGGTAGGTCGGCTCTCCGAACCGACGGCTTTGATTGCGGTTGGCACCTGCACCACGTTCGTGGTGCTGGGGGAGGGGCGGGTTGGTATCGGGGGTGCGGCTTCGCCGCTACCCCCGCCTATTGACCCCTGCCGCTTCGCGGCGAAGAGAAGGAAGAGTCGGTTCGGAGAACCGACGTACCCAAGGCGAAGAGAAGGAAGGGTCGGTTCGGAGAACCGACCTACCCGAGGACGACCTACACTGAGGAATGAGCCAATCCAGCCAGCCTGTTCCGCCACCACAGCCGAAGTTTGACCCGTCGAAGGGGCACATGCAGAGGCCTCGTCTGCGGGCGATTCGTGGGTTTCCGGCGATGATGGGGCAGCAGCAGGTGCTGGGGCTGGCGGATGCCCGCCAGATTTCTGACAAGGTGGTGTACACGTCGCCGGCGGCGCAGCACCTGCTTCCGATGATGGATGGGAGCAAGACGCTGGATGAGATGGTCGCGGCGATCGGGCGCGGGCTGACGCGGCCGATTCTCGAGGGGCTTGTGGCGCAGCTGGATGATGCTGGGCTGCTGCAGGGGCCGACCTTTGATGGCATTTTGAGCAAGATGCGGGCGGACTTTGACTCGGCGCCTGTGCTGCCACCGGGGACGACGGCGGCGATCGCGGAGGCGCTGGCGACGCAGGAGTTTGAGGGGGCGCCGGCCGCGACGACGGATGAGGAGCGCGAGGCCTTTGGCGTGGCGCGGCTCAAGACGCTCTTTGATCAGTGGGTGGCGGAGGGGCTGAAGGAAGTGACGAATCCGTCGCTGGATGCGCTGCCCAAGGCCGTGGTGGCGCCGCACCTTGACTATCCGCGTGGGTGGATCAACTACGCGCACACGTATGGGCGGCTGCGCGTCGTGGATCGGCCGGATCGCGTGATCATCCTGGGAACGAACCACTTCGGCGAGGGGACGGGCGTGGTGGGGTGCGACAAGGGGTATCAGACTCCATTGGGCACGTGCGAGGTGGATCAGGCTGTGGTGGACCGGCTCAAGAAGAACCTGGGCGCGGAGAATGCGACCAAGCTCTTTGCGAATCGGTTTGACCACGAGCGCGAGCACTCGATTGAGCTGCAGATTCCGTGGATCCAGCATGCGTTTGGCGTGGGGCCGGATGGGAAGTATCCGAAGGTCTTCGCCGCGCTGGTGCATGATCCTTCGGCGAACAACGGCGAGAGCTACGACGGGAATGGGCTGGCGCTGGACCCGTTTGTCGAGGCGATGAAGGCGACGCTGGCGGGGTTGCCGGGTCGGACGCTGGTGATCTCGTCGGCGGATCTGTCGCATGTGGGCCCGAGCTTTGGGGACCAGGTGGCGATGGCGGGCGAGGAGCCGCAGACGGTGGAGTTCCGCAACGGGATCTTCCGGCATGATCGGGAGATGCTGGGACTGCTGGAGCAGGGCAAGCCCGATGAGCTTGTGGCGTCGATGAGCTGGCAGCAGAATCCCAGCCGCTGGTGCAGCCTGGGGAACCTGGTCGCGGCGATGCGGATCACGGGCTCGCAGAAGCTGACGATCTTCAGCTATGCGGGCGCGATGGATCCGCAGGGTCAGGCGCTGGTGAGCAGTGTGTCGGGGATGATGGAGTAGGTGGGGGAGGCATGCAGGCATGCAGGCAT
>JBBASU010000045.1:2650-16996 GCA_040399065.1 Phycisphaerales bacterium
GCAGTGTGTCGGGGATGATGGAGTAGGTGGGGGAGGCATGCAGGCATGCAGGCATTCAGGCATGCAGGCATTCAGGCAAGCAGGCATGCAGGCAAGCAGGCAAGCAGGCAGGCAGGGGGAAGAGCGAAGAAGCTGTGAGGGCGGATCAGTTCATTGTGACTCACCATGATTGATGTTGTTGCTATGACTGGGGTTGCGCTTTTTCAGGTGGTTCTGGGTGGGGTGCTTGGTCTTTTGATTGGTGGGGCGGCTGGGTGGGTTTTGTGGGGGCGGCGGCCTGATCTGGATCGTGAGCAGCAGGCGGCGGATGTGGCGGCGCTCACTCGGCCTGAGCTGGCGCTGCGGCGGGGGGAGCGGCTGCGGGCGTGGCGGCACGGGTTGAGTGAGCCGACGCGGCTGGCGATTGGTTTTTCGCTGCTGCTGGTGGGGTATCACGCCGCGGCGTACCTGTTTCCGAATACGTGGCTCGAGTTTCGGATTCCCGAGGCGCAGTGGTGGATGTTGGTTGGTGTCGTGGTGGTGTTGGTGGGGGGCTCGATGGCGATGGACCGGATGGAGGGGCGCGGGTGAAGCGCGCGCGGGGGTTGGGGGAGGGAGTGGGGGGTGGGCTGTTACGAAGCCGTGACGCTCGGTTGGGAACTGTGCGGAACCTTTGGCCGTATGCTGGACGAGTGATGAGCGCGGCGGTGCGCTTGATCTCGTTTGATCGTGTAGACTCTCCGCCTCGCGGGTTGGAGGGTGTTCGTAAGCGGCTAGATTTCTTCGCTTGAGTTCGTTGTGATCAGAGGTTTGATCAGAGAATTTGCCTGTAGATTGAGGTGATTCATGCCTTCATCGAGCGTCTGCTGGGGCATCGAGATTGGGGCTGCGGCGATCAAGGCCGTGAAGCTTGAGGCGGTGGCGGATGGCCGCGTGCGCGCTGTGGACTTTGCGGTGATCCAGCATCCCAAGGTGCTGAGTGAGCCGGGGGTCAATCCCAGCGACGTGCTGAAGGTTTCGCTGGCGGCGCTGGCGAACCAGTGCGACTTTGCGAAGTCGGCGATTGCGATCTCGATCCCCGGTCACTCGGGGTTTGCGCGCTTCGCGAAGTTGCCTCCGGTGGAGCCCAAGAAGGTTCCCGAGATTGTGCGCTTCGAGGCGATGCAGCAGGTTCCATTCCCGCTCGAGCAGGTGGAGTGGGACTACCAGACGTTCGTGACCCAGGACTCGCCCGAGGTTGAGGTGGGCATCTTCGCGGTGACGAAGGAGAAGGTCGCCGAGCGGCTGGCGATGCTCTCGGACATCGGGCTGAATCCCAGTTATGTCGTGCTGAGCCCGATTGCGGTGTACAACGCGCTGAACTATGACCTTGAGTTCGGGCCCAACACCCCGGGGACGATCATCGTTGATGTTGGGACGACGTCGACGGACCTTGTGATCGCAACGCCGGGGCGGATGTGGGTTCGCACGTTCCCGATGGGCGGGCACCAGTTCACGCAAGCGCTGGTGGATCAGTTCCAGCTCAGCTACGCGAAGGCCGAGAAGCTCAAGCGCGAGGCCGAGGACAGCAAGCACGCGCGCCAGGTCTTCCAGGCGATGAGGCCGGTCTTCACGGACATGGCCCAGGACATCCAACGATCGATCGGGTACTTCCAGACGCTGCACAAGGACGTGCCGCTGACGCGACTGATCGGCGTCGGCTCGACGTTCCAGCTGCCGGGTCTTCGCAAGTATCTCAAGCAGCAGCTTGGGATGGATGTGTACCGCATCGAGGAGTTCAAGAAGCTCCCGCTCGAAGGCGCGGACAAGGATCCGGCGAAGAAGGCGGCGTGGGACGAGGCGAGCCTGTCGCTGACGACGGCGTACGGACTCGCGCTGCAGGGCCTGGGCGAGAACGCGGTGGGCGGCAACCTGATGCCGGTGCCGGTGCTGCGCAAGGCGATGTGGAAGGAGAAGATCCCCACGTTCGCGGCGGCGGCCGGGCTTGCAATCGCGGCTGGTGCTTTGATGTTCATCACGCCGGTGCGGAACTACTTCGTGGTGAGCGGGCCTGAGGGCGCGGCGGATCCGATGGTCCGGACGGTGCTGAACCGTGCGGCGGACCTCAAGCGTCAGGCGGAAGAGGCTGGCGTGCTGCAGGCTGGGGACACGGACATGCGCGGCGCGAACATCGTGGCGCTGATGGACAATCGCCAGATCTTCGACTTCATCGCGAGCGACGTGGTGCAGATGATGGACGCGGGCAACACCAAGGCGCAGACGTGGGCGACCGAGATCGGCGCGACGGTGCCGGCTGGCGCGGAGGCTGCGGCACGCGATCCGATGGCCTTCTCGCTGACGCGGTTCGATGCGACGTACCAGCCTCCGAAGGCCACGGCCGAGGCGGATCCGTTCGCGAGCACAGGCATGGATGAGCCTGATCCGCTGGGGATCGGGGCGTATCCGCGCATCAAGCTGGAGCTGCAGGTCGATACGAACCAGCCTGAGGCGACGCGCTTCGTGCGTGAGTCGCTGGATCGCTGGCTGCGGGCCAATCAGCGGCGCGATGGCGTGCCGTACGAGATCCGGGCGGAGGCGCCGAGCTTCCGTGTGGTGCAGTCTCGCACCGCCGGCGCTCCGGCGGATGAGGCTGGTCCGGGCCGGGCGTTCGGCACTGGCGGTGCTGCGGGTGGCCGCGGCCCGATCGGCGGCGGAAAGTCCACGCCCGGTGGCGATCCAAGCGACACCGAAGCGATCATGCGTGAGCTCAGCAAGCAGACGCGCGACACTTCGCGGATGGGACAGGTCGTTGGTGGCGGCGGGTCAACTCCCGGCGACGCCGCGGCACAGCGTGAGAATCAGGGCAACGCGCAGGCGGCGTCGGACGTCGATCAGATCGCGCCGCTGACCCCGCCCAAGGACGAGAAGGCCGATCCTTCGAAGGTGACGCTCGTGTGGTATGCCGTGTTCGTTCCCCCTGCGCCGGCCGATGGCGCTTCTGAGGGAGAGGTCAAGTGAACAAGCTCAAGCCCGTACTCGACTGGGTCAAGCAGAACCTGGTCATCGTGATCTGTGCCGCGGTCATCCTGCTGGTGCTGCCGCTGTCGTACTTCTTCAGCTCCGGCTGGGCGGCGGACCTCCGCAAGAAGCAGGAGAGCAACGCGAGCAGCGAGCTCTCGAAGGTGAACGCCTCGGGCGTTGACTATGCGCTCCCGTCGTACGACCCTGCGGTGCAGGCGATCTCGCACAAGGGTGCGCCCAACGCTGCGCTGATCCAGTTCTTCAAGGACGCTCGCGCGAGCCTGCGAGGCCAGGCCGATGGCGTGGCGCAGGCGGCGGTGGATTTCAATCGCGGCGTCGGACCGATCGCGAAGGAAGTTGGCCGCCAGCCCTTCGTGCCGCTGGTTGAGGGGCTCTTCCCCGACGCGCGTCAGGCCGCGACGGAGCAGCTGCGCTCCGAGCAGACTCCCGAGAAGTTCGATGCGCTGACCCCCGAGGATCGTGAGAAGCTGATCGTGACGCGAGCGGGCGAGCTCTCCCGTCCCAAGCTCGACGCGATGGAGGATGCGCTCCTGGGCAAGCGCGGCCGCCCGAATCCCTTCGAGAGCCTCGTGACACAAGTCCGCGGCGGCAAGAGCATTGATCCCGTCGGCCTGCGCGACAATCTCCGCAGCCTCGAGATGCGCGAGAAGGAGCGCGTCACCGCCAACAAGCGCGAGCTGACTCCTGAGGAGCAGACCACACTCAGGACGCTCCTCGCCGACCGTCGCAAGGCCGAGGCTCAGGCGCACGCCCGCAGCATCTCGGTCTTCTTCTCCCTCGACGCCATCAACGCCGATCCCAAGCTCGGCTCGGCCCTGCCAAGCCAGCGGCTGATCGATCCCCTCGCGACGCAGTCCGAGAGCAACAAGCTCGGCACGTACTTCGTGTATCAGTGGGACCTGTGGGCCTACCAGGACCTGATGGCGGCGGTCGCGCTCGCCAACCGGCGCTCCGATGGGCGCATGGGCGGCGTTGACGAGTCCATCGTCAAGCGCATCGAGTCGATCCTGCTCAAGGACCCCGAAGGAATCTTCGGTAACTCAGAGTCGGACTCACCCAGCGGACTTCCCCCTGCCACGCCCACCGCCCTGATCCCGGGTCTTGCGCCCCTTGACCCGAGCCTCTCCATCACTGGACGCGGCATGGGAAGCTGGAACAAGGTGTATGACGTCCGCCGTGCGGAGATGGTCGTGGTCGTGTCGAGCGCTCGGCTCAACGAGTTCCTCGCGGCGATTGCCCGCACCAACTTTATGACGGTCACCGACATGGACCTGACCAAGGTCGATGCGTGGGACGCGCTGCGGCAGGGTTACTTCTACGGCGATGAGCACGTGGTTCGGGCACGCCTCACGATCGAGTCGGTCTGGCTGCGTGACTGGATGACCGAGTTCATGCCCCGCAGTATCCGCAACGCCCTGGAGATCGCCGAGCCCACGCTCGCGGATGGCGGCACGCCGCCGGCTCCCAGCGGCGGTTGAGGTGATGTCCGTTGGTTCGGGTGGTTGGTTGCTGCGTCCATGACAGTTCATGGCACCCAGTAAGCGAAGAACAGCAGGGTCGGATTGGTCGGATTTGTGAAGTAGATACGTGAAGGCTTGAAACTCCGCCTCGGTGTGCTCAGAGAGAGCGCCGAAGCATGAAGGGAAGTGTGCGAGATGAAGCTCAAGGGCATCAATCCGCTGGAACAGAACGCCGACAAGATCGTGCTGGGCGTGGTCGGGCTGGCCGTGGTCGGCGCTGGTGCGCTGGCGTTCCTCGCGCCCGGCAACACCGTTAAGGTCGGCAACCAGGCGAACCTGCCGCTGCAGGCCGCGTTTGATCCGGTCGAGAAGGCGGCAGAAGAGCTGCAGCGCAACCTCGACGCCGCGGAGCCTCGCAAGCCCGAGCTTCCGACGTTTGATCTCACGAGCAAGGTGCGACTTGGCACCTCCCTCCCGGTCAAGTACCCGCTGGGCGCTGAGCGCCGGCTGGCGCTGGGCGCCTCGCCCGACATCGGCAAGGCGGACATCGGTGGCCTGCAGGCCGCCGCGGCCTTTGGTGTGCCGGTGGTGCCGCGCCCGACGCAGGCGATTGCCTCGACGTTCAGCAGCACGATCAGCCCGGTTGAGATCCTGCGGAATCCTGCGCTCGCCAAGCTCGTTCCGGAGGTTCAGCCCTTCGATAAGGCGGCGGTGAGCATGGAGGCCTCGTTTGATGGGGCCGCGCTGCGTGCCTCGCTCGAGGCCGATCCCGATGGCGATGGACCCTTGGAGGCCATGCCGCTGGGCTGGTGGCGCGAGGGTGCTGGCGGCGATCAGGTTGAGATCGTCGCGGTGGAGTGGCAGCGCGAGACGGTGATGAACGCCGACGGCACGACGCCGGCATCTCCCGAGATCGTCGCGATCACGCCGCCCCCGGGCTTTGAGGACTGGATGGGGATCTGGAACGACTCGGTCAAGTCCTTGGGCGACATGCCTCCCGCGGTTGAGCGGTGGCGTGCCTCGCGTGAGTTCGTGCAGCGTCCCGCGTACTACC
The DNA here is from genome assembly GCA_040399065.1 of Phycisphaerales bacterium. GTDB lineage: Bacteria > Planctomycetota > Phycisphaerae > Phycisphaerales > UBA1924 > JBBASU01. The sequence goes on from JBBASU010000045.1 coordinate 8,165, forward strand.
AGACCATCGCTGGCCCGGCGTGGAAGCGCCCCAGCGAAGCACCCGTGGCCGGTGCGGACCGTGGCAACGAGGCCCGCATCCGCAGCCTGCGGACTCAGCTCGACAAGACCCTCCGCGATCTGGACGAGGCCCGGACCGATCTCCAGAATGCACGCCCCGAGCCCCGTGGCGGCGAGCGTGACGGCAATCGAGGTGGAGGTGGGGGTGGTGGTGGAAAGGGTGGCGCTGGCACCCCACGCCCGACCCCAACGCCTGCGGCTGACCCCGGCCAGACCCGCCAGGCCATCGAGCGCAAGATCAAGAACCTCGAGCAGCGCCGCGACCAGATCGCGCGCCAGCTCACCGGCCTTGGTGAGAAGGTCGAGCTTCCAGGCCAGGTCGATGCCGCGGCCCCCGGCGCTGATGCCACGCCCCGCGCCCTCTCGACGCTCGAGAACAGCGACGTTGCGGTCTGGGCCCATGACATCACGGCCATCCCCGGCGCGACGTACCGCTATCGCGCCCGTGTGGTGATCAACAATCCGATGTACGGCCGCAACCTGCAGGAGAGCCAGCGGGCCCTCGCTGAGTCGTCGACGATGCGCAGCGAGTGGTCGGAGTGGTCCACGCCGACGACCGTTGATCTGCCGGCGTACTTCTTCGTGACCTCCGCCGATGAACGCAGCCAGCTTGCGCCGCGCCCGTGGGCCACGGCCGAGCTCTTTGTCTTCTACTACGGCTACTACCGCTCGGCGATCGTGCGGGCAGAGCCCGGCGACATGATCGCGGGTGAGGCCAAGCTCCCCGAGCTGAAGTTTGCGGATATGGAGAAGCTCAAGGGCATGGTTGACAGTGGGAACCTGCCCGCACCCTCGGCCCCCGCAGCGGCTCCGGGCGGCCAGCCCCCGGCGCCACGTGGCGGGCGCGGGCCGACGGGTGCCCCTGGCCGGGATGATGGCCCCGGTGGCGGCTCGACAGTGCCAACTTCGACGCGCGGCCCTGCTCAGGGCCCTGGCCCGGCAGCTGGCCCGGGCGGACCTGCAGCGACGGCGAGCGAGATCTTCACGATCGATGCCCCGCGGGAGAAGCCGCTGAGTGCCGAGGCCGTGATGATGGACGTGCTGTCGCTGCCGCTGGCGGACAATGGGGACCGGCGTGGCTTCCAGGTCATGGTCTTGGACCGCGAGGGGCAGATCACGGTCAAGACGCCCGATGGCGACCGCGACAACGACGCGTACCGCAAGGTGAAGGCATCCGCGGCACTGGGCGAGAAGCAGGGCAAGCCCGAGGAGGCCCCCCTGGCTCCGAATGCGCCCCGTCCTAAGGAGCAGGGTCGCCCTGATGCACCCCGCCCACCGGGCGGCGGCGGCGGTTGATTCGCGGTTTTGCAGGCAATGTGAGGATTTTGCTAGGATGTCTGAGAAAACGTTGGCGAATGATTGCGAAAGCGCAAGTGCCTGATTTCGATGGTGTTGGCAGTGAGTTGTTGAAAATCACACCGGTCGAGAGCTTGACTGGTTGAAGGTGATGTCTAGAGTCTCCTCCGCCCATCAGTGAGCCGACTCGCTGAAGGGAACGGGCCGCGGCGAGAGCCGGGGCCTGTTGGAAAGGGTCGCAAGACTCGATCCCGGAACCGACGAAGTGCCGCAAGGGACCTCGAAGGGACAGTTGGCCGATCTTTGACAACCGGATACGAATGGAGGTCTTCACTCTCGCAGCACGGCGAAGACGCAGCAATGCGTTGAGTCGAGCGGCGAAGAGTGTGAATCTGCTGCATAATGAAGACTTGCAGCGCGCTAGGCGAAAAATAACGTGTGGCTGTCATCGAGCCCGTTGAATGCAGGTCGGAACGAAATTTTCGATTTGGATTCGATGTGAGGTAAGAAGGCAGACGGATGCGCATCCTAATGCGATCCGAGCTACCAGCTGGCTTTCGGGGTTTAGTTCACCCCGGCGTCCGGTTGGTGGCCGAACAATAAGGGCACACGGTGGATGTCTTGGCGTTGAGAGGCGATGAAAGACGTTGGAACCTGCGATAAGCCCAAGGGAGCCGGTAACCAGGCTGTGATCTTGGGATCTCTGAATGGGGCAACCCACCCGCAAGGGTACTTCACTCTGAATGTATAGGGGTGAAGAGCGAACCTGGAGAACTGAAACATCTCAGTACCCAGAGGAAAAGAAAGCAACCGCGATTCCGTAAGTAGCGGCGAGCGAAAGCGGATGATGGATCAGCACGCGAAGCGTTTGAATGGCGCACCAAAGAAGGTGAAAGTCCTGTAGCTGTGAATCCAGTAGCCCTAGAGTAGACTCTGGCTCGGGAAACCGGGGTCGAACATGGGGGGTCCACCCTCCAAGGCTAAATACTACTCAACGACCGATAGCGAACCAGTAAGGCGACTGAACGATGAAAAGTACCGCGACGAGCGGGGTGAAAGAGTTCCTGAAACCGTGTGCTTACAAGCGGTGGGAGCCCTTCGGGGTGACCGCGTGCTTTTTGCATAATGAGCCGGCGAGTTAGTCTGTACGGCGAGCCTAAGGCCCAACGGGCCGGAGGCGGAGCGAAAGCGAGTCTGATAAGGGCGCTAAGTCGTACGGGCTAGACGCGAAACCTTGTGATCTACCGTTGGCCAGACTGAAGGGCGGGTAAAACCGCCTGGAGGGTCGAACGCGTGACCGTTGAAAAGGTCTGCGATGAGCTGACGGGAGGACTCAAAGTGTAATCAAACTGGGAGATAGCTCGTTCTCTCCGAAATAACTTTAGGGTTAGCCTCAGGGGTCACACATCAGGGGTAGAGCTACTGGATGAGATAGGAGGTCTACCCGACTATCCTTCTCAACCAAACTCCGAATACTGGTGTCATTGCCCTGGGAGATAGACTTCGAGTGACAATATCCGAGGTCAAAAGGAGAAAAATCCTGACCACCAGCTAAGGTCCCTAATCTCTGCTAAGTTCGAAAGGAAGTCAGATTGCTATGACATCCAGGATGTTGGCTTAGAAGCAGCCACCATTTAAAGAGTGCGTAACAGCTCACTGGACGAGGAATCTGGCGCCGATAATGATCGGGAATAAGCAGGGAGCCGAAGCTGTGGAATCGAAAGATTGGTAGGAGAGCGTTCCAGGTGCGGTGAAGGCATACCGGAAGGTTTGCTGGAGCGCCCGGAAGTGAATATGCCGGCTTGAGTAACGATTAACCAGGTGAGAATCCTGGTCGCCGCATACCCAAGGTTTCCTGGGGAAGGTCATTCCGCCCAGGGTTAGCCGGGACCTAAGGCGAGGCCGAAAGGCGTAGTCGATGGACATCAGGTTAAAATTCCTGAGCGAGCGTTGGGAACGGATCTCTGAGCTCTACGGCCGTATTAGTTCGGCAGGCCCTTGTGGCCGATGTAGGGGGACGAGGTTCCTAGAAAAGCCAACGCATTACCCGTACCAAAACTGACACAGGTGGGTGAGGCGAATAGCCTAAGGCGCGCGAGAGAACGGTCGTGAAGGAACTAGGCAAGTTAACCCCGTAAGTTAGCGATAAGGGGGGCCTACTCCGCAAGGAGAGGCCGCAGAGAAAAGGGTCTGGGAACTGTTTATCAAAAACACAGCTCTGTGCAAAGACGCAAGTCGACGTATACAGAGTGACGCTTGCCCGATGCCGGAATGTCAACGAAGTGGGTCATCGCAAGAGAAGCTCGCGACGGAAGCACCGGTGAATGGCGGCCGTAACTATGACGGTCCTAAGGTAGCGAAGTTCCTTGTCGGGTAAGTTCCGACGCGCATGAATAGCGTAATCACTGGACTCCTGTCTCCACGACCGACTCGGTGAAATAGTAGTGGCGGTGAAGATGCCGCCTACCCGCAGCAAGACGGAAAGACCCCGTGGACCTTTACTGTACGCTTGCAGTGATCATGGATTCAATCTGCGTAGGATAGGTGGGAGGCTTTGAAGTTCTGGTTTCGGCCAGGATGGAGCCAATGGTGAAATACCACCCTGATCGGATTCGTGGTCTAACGTTGATTCCCCTGAAGCGGGGCAGCGGACACTGCATGCCGGGCAGTTTGACTGGGGCGGTCTCCTCCCAAAAAGTAACGGAGGAGTGCAAAGGTTGGCTCAGCGCGGTTGGAAACCGCGCCAAGAGTGCAAGAGCATAAGCCAGCTTTAGTGCAAGCCAGACAGGGCAAGCACTCTCGAAAGAGGGCTCTAGTGATCCGGCGATCCCGTGTGGAAGGGTCGTCGCTCAACGGATAAAAGGTACCCCGGGGATAACAGGCTGATCGCTCCCGAGCGTCCATAGCGGCGGAGCGGTTTGGCACCTCGATGTCGGCTCATCACATCCTGGGGCTGAAGGCGGTCCCAAGGGTTGGGCTGTTCGCCCATTAAAGTGGTACGCGAGCTGGGTTCAGACCGGCGTGAGCCAGGTCGGTCCCTATCTGTTGTGGGCGTTGCAAACTTGAGTGGAGTCAACTTTAGTACGAGAGGACTGGGTTGGACGAATCCCTGGTGATCCAGTTGCATCGCTCGATGCACCGCTGGGTAGCTACATTCGGCAGGGATAACCGCTGAAAGCATCTAAGCGGGAAGCCCCCCACAAGATTAGGTTTGCTTAAGACCCCTGGTAGACCACCAGGTTGATAGGCCGCGAGTGCACGGGCTGAGAGGCCCTTAGCTGAGCGGTCCTAACGGTCGAAGTTCGGCCACCAACCAGCCGCCGGGTTACCGGCAGCTGGAACACGTTGGCCTGTCGCGTTGCAAGTTCATGAGTAGCAGCAATTCACGTTCCGCTGGCATTCGCCAGCAGAATCAGACCTCCATTTGTTCCGGCGAGTCGCCCTCGTCCGGTCGGACTGGCCAGGCAGATGCCTCGGACACCGAACCGGACAGTGGCTTCTAGCCTCTTCGCCGAAAGGCGAATTGGTTGGATTGTCGGTGAGTATAAGCGAAGGGAAACACCTGTTCCCATCCCGAACACAGCAGTTAAGCCTTCGCTGCCGATGATACTTCTCTGAGGGAAAGTAGGTCATCGCCGACTTTTGGGCCTTGCTAGGTAAACCTAGCAGGGCCCTTTTCTTTTTTGCATTTTGCTTCCTCCGTCCTGGGTGGTGTGCCGGTTCCCGGCACTCTTGCCTCTCTCAGTCTGGGGCCTCCACGAGCAACCTCCCAGACCGCGGCCGCTCGCCGCGCCTCACCGCTGCTTCAACAGCTCGATCGTGTGCCGCCCCGCCGCCACGTCCTTCAGCGTCGTCAACGTCTGAGCCCGGTCCGGCCACTCGATCTGAATCTCGCTTGCCTCCGCCGCCCCGCCAAGCCCGACATGCACCAGCATCTCGTGCTGCTTGCCGGCGTGCCCGCCAATGGCAATCAGCTGCCGCCACTGGCTTGCAGCCGCGGCCACACCGGCCTTCTGCGTCCTGACCGCGACGACCGCCCCCAGCGCGTCCCGGGCAACGCCGCGTGTCGGATCGCCGATCAGCTGCAGCGTGATCGAGTTGGATTCGGCGCCCTCCAGTCGCAGCCCATCCGCCTTCCGCTTCACGCGGCGTTCCACCGCCTGATTCAGATACAGCTTCACGCTCGGCGTCCGACCCGCGATCTGTGCCGCGCCGAGCCGGTTGAACGTCTGCCCGACGAGCACATCAACATCTCCATCCAGATCAACATCGCCGAGGCTGATCTGCTGCGAGCCCTCGTTGTTGAGGCCCGACCAGGGCGTGACGTCCGCGAGCGAGCCGTCTTCCAACTGGCGAAAGACCCGCAGCCGCTGATTGTCCGGATAGTCGCCGCTCGAGAGCAGCAGATCCAGCCGGCCGTCATTGTCGAAGTCCGCCATCTCGCAGAAGAGATCGCCCTCGTTCCAAGCCTGCACCGAAGCATCCCGCGGCGAACGCGACAGCGACCACGCCTCGCGCGGCTCGAAGCGCTGCACGAGTCCGTTGTCGCCAGACGCATGAAGCGCGCGTGACGGATCCGAAGACTCGCCCGCCCAGCCGTGCCGGATCTCTGCGAGTGCGATGTCGAAGCGGCCATCACCATCGAGATCGCCGATCGACGCATCGAACGTGTTGCCGTGCGAACGGAACGGCAGCTCATCCGCACGCGCAAAGCGAGGATCGGTCTTCGCTCGTTCCTTGAGCCACTCCGGATACTTCCCATGCCGGATCGCGTCGCCATCGAGTCCGAGCTTCGGCGCTTCGTCGGTCCAGACCCATTCCGTTGGCGAGGCGCCAGTCGCAGACCACAGTCGATTCGCGCGGCGTCCGTAGTTGAGCTCGAGGAGTTCAACGGCCTGCACGCCTTCGGCGTTTGGAATGCCCAGCAGACTCGCGATCATCACGCCGTAGGTTGGGCGGCCGCCGAGATCGGCGAATGGTGTGCCGCTTGTGGCGTCTGGTGATGATGTGCCGGCGTCTTCCGGCAGCGGCACGCGTGTCCAGGTGATCGCGCCGGCTTCGTCGCGGCGTTGCAGCAGCAGATCATTTGGAAACGCTTCGTTTGTTGTGCCGTAGGCGGTGTACCAGTTGCCCAGGTAGAGATCGAGCAGGCCGTCGCGATCGACATCGCCGACTGCGATCGCCGCGGTCGTGGCGCGGGTCGCGCCGACGATGGCGATCGCTTCGCCGAACGTCCCGTCGCCGCGGCCTTTGAACCAGCTCGTCACGCTCGGCTCGGGCGGCGGCGTGAAGTCCTTGCTGTTGATGTCGAGCGATCGCGCCAGGATCGCGTCGGCGAAACCGTCGTTATCAAGATCAGCAAAGACGAGGCAGTCGCCGCCGCGCGGCTCGGGAAGGCCGGTGTTTGCGACTTCGACGAAGCGAAGTGAGCCCTGCGTCGGCGCGGCGTTCGCCTCCGGCGTGCTGGGCGTGTTGAGCGTGCTGAGGTAGATCCGCCTGCGATCAAGGATCGCGTCCGGCCGGCCGTCGTTGTTGAGGTCCGCGAGGCAGACGCGGCCTGTGCTGATGCCGCCGAGTCCTGCCGCGTCGGTCGCGTCGGTGAAGACGATCTGCGCGTTCGCGGCGTGACCCGCGAGGAGGATCAACGCGGCGGCGTGGAAGGCACGCGGTGCATGAGCGATGCGGCGGCGGTTCGTCTCGGTCATGCGCAGAGTTTACAGAGAAGTCCGGCGCGTGTCGTGCTTGCCGTGCGAGACGTGATCAGCGGCCGAGGCGCTGCGCGAGTGTCTCAGCGCGGGTGTTGAGCTGCGCGAGTGCGTTGCCGATCTGCACGGCGCGTTCGAGTGTTTCGGCGAGGTTCGCCGCGGCGTTGATGCCCGAGTGATTCTGGAGCGCGGCGATCGCCTCAACGATCCTCGTCTCCATCGCGTCGATGGAGTGCGCGCCCTCGATGATGGAGCTTGCGAGCTGTGCACGGGCCTGATCGGCCTGCGTCGCGATCGCGTTTGTATCGTGCAGCGCCTTCTCGGCCTGGGCGCGATGCTCGGCGGCGCGCGCCTCAAGGCTCGTGAGGAGCGCTTCGGCCTGCTCGGCGCGCTCGATGATCGCCGAGGTCTGCCGCACGGGCTCGAAGGCGCGATCGAGCGTTGTGGCCCGCGCTTCGAGGTGTTCTGCCGTCTGCGTCAGTGATTCGAGATGCGTGCGTGTCGTGGCTTCGAGCGCTTCGGCGCGGCGCTGCGCTTCTCCAATCGCGGCACCGAGGCTTGTCGTGAGTTCGCGCGTCTGGATCTCGATCTCCGCGTGCGAGCGCCGGGCCGTCTCGGTCGCGGCCTCGATGCGGTCGATGGCGGCGAGTGCGGAGTGTTCGGCGGGCGTGATGCGTTCGAGAAGGCCGTTGACCATCGCCCCGCTCTGCTCAATGGACTGCTGGCGGCTCGCGCCGGCGGCCTCGATGCGCGCGAGGGCTTCGTCGAGGAGCGCCTGCGAGGCGCGGTCTCGCGCTTCGGCGTGGCGGTCGATCCGCGCGATCATCTCCGCCTCGCGCTCTTGCAGCGACTGCTCCGCGGCGGCTCGCATCTTCTCGATCATCTCGCGTGCGGCGTTGGCCGCGGCGTCGAGCGTGGTGGCGGCAACGGTGGCGCGTGGATCAAGCTCGGTGCGCGCAAGGAGCTCGATGGTGGCGCGTGCGCTCGCGCGGGCCTTTTCTGTGATGGAGGCTTCGTCGAGTGAGCCTGCTGCGATCTCGCGGTATTGCTCGAGTCGTGCGGTGAGGTCCTGGCTCACGGTCGCCAGGATCTTCTCGGCCTTCGCGACGCGCTGATCGATTCCGGGCACGACCTTCGCCGCGGCCTCGACGCGGGTCCAGAGTTCCTTGCTCGCGCCGCGCAGCTCATCGCCGAGTGCCTTGACCTCGCTCGTGCTGCTCACGAGTGCCGCGCTCTGCGACTGGGCCTGAGAGACAAGGCCACGCAGCGTGCTGGCGAACTCATCAAACGAGCGCTCATCGACGACACGCGGCGAGAGGAAGATGTCCTCGGCCGTGCTCCGCGCGCCGGAGTCTTCCATCGCCGCAGTGCCGCCGCGCGTCGCGCCAGTAGACATGGCGGCCTGGCCCGTCGCACCCGGAGTCGCCGGACCCACCTCGCGCGCCGAGCGCGTCGAGGCGAGCCGCAGCCCCGTGGGGAGCTTGACGCCCGAGGGCGTGGTCGAGGCTGAGGGACCAATGACCAGCGCGGCGACGGGCGGCGCCTTCAGCGGCACGCGCGACGGGGCCTGTGGGGACGCGGGCGGCGTCGTGCCGCCGGGAGTGGCGTTTGGATTCGCATCGGCCATGATGAATGGTATCGACTGATTGCGATTGCGGGGTGCAGTTGACGGGCATGAAAAAGCAGGAAGTATTTGATTGTATGTCTAAAGCTTGTACTAGAGCCTATCCCAAAACCTGTTTGATGAGCAGGAGGGAGCAGCTGAGGTGGAG
>JBBASU010000046.1:0-15712 GCA_040399065.1 Phycisphaerales bacterium
TCTTGCCGGCGTTGGGCTTGCCGACGATGCCGACCTCGGCGATGAGCTTGAGCTCAAGGCGGAAGGTGAACTCTTCGCCGGGGTGGCCGGGCTCGGCGTGGAGCGGCGACTGATTGTCGCTGCGCTTGTAGTGCTCGTTTCCCCAGCCGCCCTTGCCGCCCTTGGCGACGACGATGGAGTCGCCGGGCTTCAAGTCATGGACGAGCTCGTCGGTTGCGTTGTTGTAGATCAGCGTGCCGGGTGGGAGGCGGATGAGGAGGTCGGACGCGGCGGCGCCGGAGCACTGTTTGCGGCCGCCATTCTCGCCGTCGGGGGCGCGCCAGTGCGCCTGCTGACGGAAGTCGTAGAGCGTGGAGAGGCCTTCATCGGCGACGAGGAGGACGCTGCCGCCCTGACCGCCGTTGCCGCCATCTGGGCCGCCCTTGGGAACGAGTTTTTCGCGGCGGAAGGAGACTTTGCCGTCGCCCCCTTTGCCTGCTTTGACGTTAATGAGTGCGCGATCGACGAACATTCAAGGAGCGTAGGTTCAAAGAATGCGGCGGCGCGTGCCTTCGGATTTTCTAAGGGCACATCGCCGCCACGGGGAGGGGGGCGGGGGGAGGGGGGAAGAAGTGGTCGAGTGGTGAAGTGGTCGAGTGGTCGAGTGGGAAGAAGAGACCGGAGTCCGCCCGCGCTGCGCAGGCGGACGAAGCTGACTGATGCCTGATCAGATCGGGAGTTCTCGGAGGGCGAGGATCTTGGGCTTGTCGCCGAGGGCCTTGACGTTGGAGCGATCGATGATCATGAGGAAGCGGCGCTGGACGCTGGGGACGAGTGGGTCGTTGCCGGTGAGGCCTTCGACGTCGCCCTTGCGGTAGCCCTGGACGACGAACCAGACGGCGAAGGTGTCGCTGCGGGTGGTGATGCTGGAGAGGAGGCCGTTGGCGACGGTGAGGCTTTCCTTGTACTCGTTGCGGAGTGCATCGGGCCCCCACGCGCCGCCGCCGGAGCGGTAGAGGACGGAGTCGAGGCCCTGGCGGCCGTTGTTCTGCGCAACACCTCCACCGTCAACATCGAAGCCCATGTAGTCGATGTTGCTGGTCCAGCCTCTTGAGGCGAGGGCGGGTGTGCGGATGCGTGCCGCGAGGATCGCGCCAATCGAGCGGAAGCCGGGCTGCTCGCCGATGCCCACGATCTGTGAAACCGCCCCACGTCCGTCGAGGGTCTCGGGATCCTCGTCTGGAGTGACGCCAGCACTGTCGCCGAAGGGGACTGTCGTGAACCCACCGCCATAGGCCGAGCCTGGGCGGACGCCTACCTCCCTCTTGTCGCGGAAGGCTTCGACGGTCGCGGCGATGTCGCTGCTGAAGTTGTGCGAACCTGCGCCGGTCCACCACCACCATGGTGTGGTGCTGCCGGGCTCGAATTCGGGGGGTGGGCTCAGGAGCGGAAGGGAGCGGAGGACGGGCGTGGAGGCGGTGTTGATGTTGACGAGGCCCGGGACGCCGCGCTCGATGGAGTCGGTGGCGGTGCCGGCGGTGTGGAAGACGTCGAGGACGTTGAGGGCGATGGGGATTTCGAGGCCCGCGCGGAGGTCCGTGCCAGCGGTGAAGGCGCGATCGGTGTTGGCGTCGAAGAAGGGGACGTAGTTGTCGAGGCGGAGGTTGCCGCGGTCCAAGGGGGTGATCTGCGCTGCGGACGGGTCGATCGGGTTGATCTGCGGGTAGTAGAGCTGGAGGATGTCGCTGGGGATCGCGGGCACGGTGGCGGGGCGCTGGTCATAGCCGAGGGCCATGGCCATGCCCTCTGCGAGGGTGGTCCAGCGGTTGAGAGCACCGGGGTCAGTCGCATCGGTCCAAGGGATCCTCGCGGCGGTCAGGGGGACGTTCATCGGCGCGACGCCGAGGGGGAGGAGGAGGTCGGCGGGGCGGATGCGTTGTGAGATGTCCTCCGCGGCGATGACGACCTCGGCGGCGTTGTTGACAAAGTCCTCGGTGCCGCGGACGTTGGGGTTGCGGCGCGGGTCGGCGAGAACGCCGAGGGGGCTGTTGCGGATGTTGTTGGGGGCCTGGGCGACGTCGCCGGTGAAGACGTCGGTGAGCGCGAAGGTGCGCCAGTCGTTGAGGGTGTCTGCGCCGCCGGTGAAGGAGCCGGGGGCACCGTTGAAGTCGGTGCGAGTGAGCGAGGTCAGCGTCCTGCCGTCGGTGGCGGGCTCATTCCAGATTGGGGTGCCGCCGGGCGCGGGCCAGCGCTTGGGCTCGACACAGTACTCCGGGAAGGCGCCAAGGCGGGGCTCGGCGACCGAGCCGGGGCGGCGGACGGCGGCCCAGGTGGTGATGGTGAGGCCTTCCTGGTCGTCGGGCTCGATGGGATCGGTGTCGCCGATTGAGATCTGAGTCTCGGTTGTGTGACTTGTCGCTGGCAGGATGCGTTCAACGCTGAAGCCGAGGGGGAGCTTGAGGCGGTCCATGAGCTGGTCGTTGGAGCGCGTGTTGCGGGGCGGGAGGGTGACTCGCGGCGCGGGCACGGTCGTCTGGTCGTCCCAGTAGTTGGTTGGCATGTTCCAGCCGATGGGTGGGTTGCCGACGAGGTCTGGTGGCGTGCCACTGCCACCCTGCTCGACGTCGAGTTCAAGGCCGATGCGGACGGAGCGCCACAGGTTCACCGCCTCGTGCGTGCCCGGAACCGTCGGTGCGGTGTAGCCGGGAGCAGGGGCAGCCACGCGCCGGAACTCCATCGCGTCGTCCGCCGCGGAGGCGTCCGTCGGCAGGTTGGCGCGGCCGGAGAGCGGGTCGGCGTCGGGGACGGTGTAGTTGATCTCGGGGACCCAGTGGACGCCGGAGATGTCGGAATCGCTGGCGAGCTGCGACTCGATCACGGAGCGGATGTACGCGGCCCGGCTGGTGTTGGGCGGCGGCACAAGGTCGGCGTTGTTGATGCGCGCCAGGATCTTGCGGGGCGACTGGCTCAGCGCGTAGCAGACCACCGTCTCGCCGGGCCCGATTGAGATGCCCTCGAGGGTGATGTACTGCTGCGCAGGATCGAGGTCGTAGTACTCGCCCACACGTGCGTCGTTGCCCCGCGCGGGGATCGGCGGCGTCTGGCCCTGGAGAGTGCCCTCAAGGGCGGAGGTGACGAAGGTCTGCTCGACGAGGGAGGCGAGCTTGTAGGTGCGGCCCAGGTACTCGATGTAGTAGTACTCGAGGGGGTCGCGGTCGAGGGCCGGGAAGGCGGGGTCCTCGACGTTGAGGTAGCGGAGGAGCGTCTCGGTGGTGTCGGTGGGCGAGCCGCGATAGGTCGGGTTGCCCGAGAGACGGACCGTGACGTTGAAGGGGTTGTGGAGCTTGAACGCGATGACCTGGTAGAGGGCGTCGGGATTGTCGAGCTGGGTGCCCGGCGCGCCCAGATCGCTCCGGATCGTCACATCTGAAAGGCCGTCGGCCTCCTCATCGTCGCCGCCCACACCCGAGGCGTCCGAAGCATCCGTGTACACGGTGTACGTCGCCACCTCGGTCAGGAAGGGCTGGCCTTGGACCGGGTAGATGTTGACGGCGGGGGCGGAGAAGGGATCGGACGGTGTCGCGAGGCGATCGGCGCCGAGGTCGAAGCGCTTGTTGTTGTGCCAGCCGGGGAAGACCTTTTGGTCGTCGGGGAGGGCGACATCGCCAGCGGTGCCCTGATTGTTCAGATTGAGATAGTCGCGGAAGTCGTTGGTTGCACTGAGGTCGTTGCTTCCATCAAGGATCAGCGTGAACGGCCCGGGGGCGGTGACGCCGACGACGGGGCCGAGGTTGGCGGCCATGGAGGCGGAGATGAGGGCCGCGAGCTGGGGGCCCTGGTGGCCGTAGGCGAGTGTGGGGAGGAAGCCGGTGCTGGGATCGGCCCATGAACCAGTGATGTTTGAGGAGGGGAGGAGGGCTTCGGCGTAGCCGACGAAGGCGAGGGAGGGATTGGCCACGGCGGCGCGGGCGTCGATCTTGAGCTCGAAGTCCGAGAGGCGGGCCGGATCGACGCCTCGGGTGGTGCGGATCTGGCGTGCGGCGGCGACGGTGGTGAGGCGCTGGCGCAGGTCGCTTGAGAAGTGGAGCATCGTGCGGTCGATGTCACTGCCAGCGCCGGGCGTGCCGGTGAACGCGCCGGTGTAGCGGCGGAGCTCAAGGTCGAGCGGGCGATTGTCGCGCAGGGGGCTGAAGCGGGTGCTGCCGGGGAGGGGGGCGATGTCGCTGTCGTCGCGGCTGGAGAGGGTGAGCTCGAGCGCGCTGGTGACGGCAGGGTTGTTGGAGGCGTTGTAGGTCAGGAGTTCGGCCTGATCGGCGATGCCGAAGGTGCTGAAGGGGCGATAGAAGGTCTCGCCGGCGATGACCTCGGAGGTGATACCGATGCTGGAGGTGAAGGTCTCGACGACGCGGTTGAAGAGGTTGCGCCGGTTGGCGGGGATGCTGAAGTCGTAGAAGTTGGCCTGACCGCCGAGGTTGAGGGCGGTCACGGCATCGCCGGCGGTGCCGGCGGTCGTGAGGGCATCGCCACGGAAGACCAGGGTGCCGTCGCTGCTGGAGATGGGCGTCGCGATGCCGGCGATCAGGCCCAGGCGCAGCGAGTTGTAAGCGAAGCGGCCGACATCGAACGCGCGGACCTCGTCGTAGCCATCATCACCGGCGAGGGGGCCGTAGTTGGAGGGTGCGGTGAGGGGCGTGATTGGGCTGGACTGGAAGATGCCGTCGTAGCCGCCGATGAGGCCGCCGCCGATGACGGTGCCGTTGCCTGCGAAGACGTCGGTCATCATGAGGAGGCGGCGGAGATCGACATCGGTGGGCGTGAGGCCAACGGGGACTTCGCGCGTGGCTTCGGCGAGGATGTCGCCAGCGGTCGTGACGTTGACGCGGCCGGAGAGATCGACGATGCGCGTCGCGAAGAACCAGCGATAGGACTCATCGGCACCGAGGAGGTCGATGATGTTGGCGGCGTCACGCGCATCGACGAGCTCGAAGATGCGCGAGTCGTACATGCCGTCGCCATCGGCATCGGCCCACTGGTAGCCGGGCCAGTCGGGAGAGGTGACAGGGATGGAGGTATCGATCACGGGGCGGAAGGCGCCGCGCTGACGGGCCGTCCAGTGTGCGGGGATGTTGATGTCGGAGGCGATGCCGAAGTCGGTGGTGTTGGTGGGCTGGCCATCCTCATCCCAGAGGGAGAGGTTAGTGGAGAGCGTTGCGGACGGGGCGCTGAAGTTGCCGCGGAGGTTGCGAAGATTGACGAAGCGGCCATCGGGAGAGACGTTGCTGATGTTGGCCCAGTCGCGCCGGTCGAGGTAGGGCCGGGTCGGGTCGGAGGCGTTGGCCTGAGCGAAATCGAGGAATGTGGCTTCGCCCGTCGCGAGCCAGGGATCGGTGGGGAGCCACTTGCCGGGAAGGTTGGTGACGCCGAGGCTGGGGTCATAGGTGCCGACGGGGCTGAAGATCTCGGCGGGATCGATGCTGTTGGAGCGGCGGGCGTAGTCGATGCTTGGGTAGTCCATCGCCTCGCGCATCAGGACAGGGATTTCGCGGCCGCTGCTGTCAAATGCTGTGACAGCCGAGGCGTCGTAGAACGTGGCGAGTGCGTCGGCGGCGACGATCTTCTCGGCAACGTACGAGGCGAAGCGCTCGGGGACATCATCGAGGCGCTCGCGCTTCTGGATGGCGGCCTTGGTGCGGATGTCGCGGTTGCCGATGGCGACGTAGAGGATGGCGGCGACGGAGAGGAGGGCGAGGGTTCCGACGACGAGGACGAGGAAGGAGCCGCGGCGCGAGCCACCGGGTGTGCTGGAGTTGGGAGCCTTGGAGACACCTGCGGGCGCACCGGCGATGCTCCGGATGAGGCTGGCGGGCGCGGCGGCGGGATGAGCGCTGGAATGATGGCTGGAATCACGGCTGGAATCATGGCTGGCGTGATCGCTGTGGAGCGTGATCATCGAGACGGGCGCTGCGGTGTTGCGGTTGCGATTCATGGCTTCCAACTCCTTGGCGTGAACTGGTTCTGCTGGTCCTGGCTCACGCGCTGTCGCTCGCGGCCCTGTGGCGCGGGCGCTTTCATCTGCGAACTGCTCTTGTCCTGCGAACTGCTTTTGTCCGGCAATTTGTGGGCGCGATTTGGGGGCGGGCGCGACTCATTCGCGCGGTTCTACGCGGCTGGTCAGTTCTGTGGTGTGCCGGGGTTCTGCGGCGTGCGGAAGACGAACTGGAACGTGGACTCGATGGTGGGATCGACCGCATCGGAGAGCGTCACGGTGATGCGGATCATGCGTGGCCAGGGGCAGGAGAGGGCCTTGGGTTGGGATTCGTCGGCGGGGGCGTAGGTCGGATCGATGTATCCGAAGTAGCTGGTGAGGGAACTCTGCGTTGCGGTGGGCGTGTAGCCGTAGATCACGCGCTCGGTGAGGTCGTGGAAGGTGGTGCCGCTGATGCGTGTGCGGACGCGGCGGGGATCGTTGGCGGTGGTGTCGGGAGTGAAGGGGCTGGCGGCGATGGCATCGGCGGCGTTGATGATGCCGTTGCCGTCGCTGTCCTCGCGGCGTTCGAGGCCGTGCCAGATGGTCTGGCCGTTGGCGAAGGTGTTGCCGAAGGACCACTCGACGATGAACTCGCTGCAGCGCGGGAGAAGGCCGGAGGAGGCGAGGGCCAGCTGATCGGCGCGGCGGAAGGCCTGCTCCCGCGCATCATTCGTTGCCGCCCCGCTCACAACCCGCAGCAGATCCGGACCCGCAACCTCAGTCCTCAGACGCGTCCCCGCTGGATCTACGTTGGGAGCCCCGCGATAGTCCGTCAGATCCGAGCCCGCCGGCGCCGACTGCGTCGGCATCGCGTCGTCCATCCAGGCGTGCATGAGGTCGATGCTCTGCGCGGCGGCGGGCAGGGGGCGCGTCGCGACGAACGTCGAGAGCGCGAAGGTCCGGCCGGCGAGGAAGGCTCCGGCGACGTCGGTGGTCGTCGTGAGGGTGCTGGGAGCTTCGGGATAGAGCATCACGAAGGTGCGAAGTTCGGAGAGGTCCGAGCAGGCGATGTCGACGATGCCGCTGTTGAAGGCGGGACGGACGAAGTCGGGATGGAGGAAGGCATTCGCGCTGATCAGCGTGTCATCGGGGAAACGGCGAGCGAGCGAGCGGAAGAGGCTGCCCGCCGCGGGCTGGAGGGCGATCTGACCGTCCTTGTTGGAGAGGACCAGGCGGCCGCCCGCGGTGTTGGGATCAAAGCCGAAGACCAATCCGCTGATGGGGGGTTGGGGAGCGACGGAGGGCTCGACCAAGAGCGTCTGGTGGCGGATGAGCGTCCAGTTGCCGGCGAAGCGATTGGGGTTGGAGAGGTCGGGCGCACCGAGGAGGGCGAGGGGATCGTTGTTGCGATCGGAGAGGAGGGGGCGGAAGTAGGGCTCGTTGTCCTCGGGGCCCGCGGTGGTCGGGAGGCGGCGCGGCTGGCCGTGGCCGTAGTAGATGCGGGCGGCGTCGGCCTCGGCGACGACGCCGGGGTGCATCGCGGGACGCGAGGTCTGGAAGCGGCCTTCGGCGAAGAACATGAGCTCATCGATGCGGCGCGGGCGAGCGCCGGTGTCCTCGGCGGAGAGGGGGATGCGATCGATGGCGGGCTCAAACTGGCCGTTGTTGTTGGGATCGGCCCACTGCTGGCGGATGACGAGGAAGCCGTCGCGGGACATGCGGTCCATGTCCTCACGTAGACGCTCCTCGAGGAGGGCGGAGTACTGGTTGAGCGTGCTGAGGCGCTGGCCGCCGGCGACGGTCTTGCCCACGGCGCTGAAGATGGCAGCGAGGCCGACGGCGATGATGGCGACGGCGCCGACGGAGACGATGGTTTCAAGGAGGGTGAAGGCGGGCCGGGTGAAGGCGGGGTAGGTGGATAGCGTGCCATCGCGAACCATCAGCTCGCACGGAGAGAGCTGGCCGCGGCGATGATCGGGGCCATGATCAAAGCGATGATCAAGGCGAATTTGAGGGCGAGGAGTGGTCACCGTGTCGCTCCGTGTCGGACTCTGGCGGGAGATGCTGAGAATGCGGGAGGGTTCGAAAGGCTGGCAGGGGCGATGGGCTTCGCGGTTGGCTTAGCGGTTGATCGTGAAGACGCCCACTGAGGCTGGGATCTGCGGGGTGAAGAGGAGTTCGAGGTTGGTGAAGTCGGCCGTTTCCGCCGCGGCTTCGGACGTAAACAGCACCCGATCGAAACGCACTGCGTTAGCAATTCGCGTGGGATTGGTAGGGCGACCAAGCGGATCGGCTCGGAGTGGATCTCCAGCCCATATCTCAATGACCTCTGCTACACGGTAAACTCGACCGTCTCTTGCCACAAACTGTTGCCCCAACTGCTCAACATAGTTTCGCAAGGGCGACGCCTGATCGAAGAGCACCCACGTGATCAGCTCAGAGTCAGGATTCAGGAACTCGAAGTTGTCTTGAAAGACTGCATCTGAACGTCCGTCCGTAAAGGCGATGCGCTGGATCGTGGAGTAGTTGTTGGCGGTAGCGGTGCCGCGGCCGTCGAGCGTGGGGCGGCCGAGAGCATCGGCGCCAAGGGGGAGGCGTGCGTCGGCGTTGCCCTCGGGGCGTGTGAGGGCGAAGGCGAGGCCGCGGCGGTCAAAGCGGATGTTGCCGTCGATGCGGCGAACAAAGGTGGCGACCTGGATGGGGTCGCTCTCGCGGTCGCTCTCGGCGCGATCGACGGTGGGAAGTCGGGTGCCTGTGGCCGCGTCGATGGTGCGGCGCTCGACGCGGCGGGCGGCGATGTCCCAGACGAAGCGAGGCTCGGCGCGAGAGGTGAAGGGCGTGGGATTGAGGCGTTCGCTGGTGGGGAAGGCGGCGAAGCCGGACTGGCTTGCGATGATGAGGTCGCCGGTGGTTGAGTTGACGTTGAGGCCCAGGACGAGTGGGTCGCCAGTCTGGAAGGGAGTGGCAGTGTCCCAGCGGCCGCTGGGGGACCAGACGACGTTGCTGGTGGGCTCCTCTGCGACGAGATCGCGCCAGATGGGGTTGGAGTCGTCGTCGAAGGGGAGGGCTCGGACGCTCAGGAGCGCGTTGCCACGGACGAGATCCTCGGCGGAGCGCTCGACGGAGGCGCCCTGGATGGAGTCGGAGACGGTGCGCTGCTGCTGGACCACGACGGGGAAGACCGCCGCGAGTCCGACGAGGCCGAGGGCGAGGACGACGATGGAGATGAGGACCTCAACGAGCGAGAAGGCGCGCGGTGAGGCAGTGCGACTGAGGCCCGCACGAAGGAGGCGTGCACAGGTGCTGATGTTGATCGATCGCATCATCATGGGGCCACCGCCTTGAGTTCTTCGAGGCCGCCGAGGTACTTGGAGAGGGAGAAGACGCGGGCATCGGAGGGGACCGTGACGCCGTTGCGCTGGAAGCGGCCTGCGATCCAGAGGGCTTGGTCGCGGGCGACGTCGATCGGCAGCTGGCCACCGAGTGCCTGTGGGTCAAAGCCTCCGTCGACGCCGCTGTTGGGCAGGTAGAGAGAACCTGTCTCGCGGTTCAGTCCACGAAGACCCACGCCGCTGGCCATGGAGCTCTCGCTGTACAGGACCAGCTCAGTCACGGGGCGAACGAGGATGGTGTCGATTGAGGTGTCGCCAAGGAGACTCGCGCGGGCGACGCCGGTGATGTCAGTCCGAAGCGCGGTGCGCCGGGCCCACTCGATCTGGCTCGCTGTACGGTCGACGCGGGCGACTGACCAGGGAGGGGTCTCACGGAAGGCGTCTTCGGCAACCGGGTCGAGCACGAGTGCGAGTTCGGAGCGCTCGGTGCGGAGCGCGCCGGTTCCGGCCTCGAAGCGGACGAAGAAGGACTGGCGACGCCAACCCTGATCGCCTAGGTTCGGATTTGCGGGATCGAAGAAGCTGGTTTCTGGGAAGACCCAGTTGCCTTGATCGGCGCGAGCTTCGAGCCACTCGTACCAGCCGATCTCGGGTCCTGTTCCAGCGACGGTGCCGGGTGGTGCGAAGCCACGGACGCCCCAGCCTCGGGGGAGGGCGATTGCCTGCGCATTCGGGAGGGGCACGAAGATGTCACGCTTGTCGACGAATGCGGCTGCGGCACCCTCGTCGTTGCAGACGTCATCAATCGAGGTGACCTGCACGACGGGGATCATGACGATGCGGCCGCCGCGGGAGTCGAACTGGTGGACGAAGACGACGCCGCCGTCGCCACCATCAGAGCGGATCGCGGCGTCGCGGCCTGCGGAGATGCCGACGCGCAGCTGGTTCTCAGCGAGGGAGCGCTCGGAGCCGTCGATGAGGTTGGTGAGGGCCGGGACCGCGATGGCGATCATGATGACGACGACGGAGATCACCACGAGGAGCTCGGTGATGGTGAAGGCCGCGCGGCGTGCCAAGGCGCGAGTGAGATGGGACGAGCGGTGCATCATGAGCCCACCTCCACGGCGTTGTCGGACTCGGCCTCGCGGCGGAGTTCTGTTTCGGTTCCCGAGCCGAGCGCGGCCTGGAGGACGTCGAATTGCTCGTCACCGAAGACCTTGTTGGCACCAGCGGAAACGATGGCGAAGGTGGCGTCGCGGAGCTGGGCGTTCTTGGTGATGTCGCGCTCGGGGCGGTCCACGAGCTGGGGGTAGGCCGCGGGATCGCGGGCGACCATGACGGGGATGTTGAGGTCAGCGAGCGTCTCGACGATGAAGTTGCCCGAGCCTGCGGGCTGCTCACGACCCGGCAGCCAGCGGTAGTAGCGGAAGGCGACGTTGTTGTTGTCCACGAGCTGGACGGCGTCGACATCGACGGAGCTGGTGGCGAGCTTGGGAGAGGTCCTGCCGACCTCGACGAGAGGACGAATGATGGTGCCGATGCGCTGCGAGCCAGCGGCGGCACCGTTGCGAACGTCGGCGGGGATCTCGAAGGTTCCATCAAGGCGCGGCTTGTAGAAGCCGGGGCCGGGGACGCCGTCGATCGGGATCCTGTCACTACCTGGGGGAGGCGGGTCTTGGAGAAGCTGCTCAAGTGCGCCGACAAGATAGAAGGCGAGGCTGGACTCGCTGAAGCGGTCGTCGACAAGTGAATTAGGCTGCGTGCGGAGAATCAGTGCCTGAGCGGGCACCTGCAGCGAGTACACGGCAACGCGACGCGAGCCTGCGGTGGCGCCGGGCTCGGTCCAGCCCATGAGCGCTCCTGGCGCCCGATCCCTTACGAGCGGCGGAATGAAGCCCGCTTCCTTCTCGAACTGCGTGATGGCGGTTCGGATGGTGGAGACGGCCTGGCGATCGGCGGTGGAGCGCGCGACGCGGGTGGTGAGGGAGACACCACCGATGAGCAGCGCGAGGAGGATGCCGATGATCAGGATCGAGAAGAGGACTTCAACGATCGTGAAGGCGGCGCGCGAGTGGCCAGGACGCCGCGTGGGCGGGTGGGAGAGGTTTGGCCGGATTGGAGTTGCGTTGTTTGGCATGCCAGTTCCGTCGGGTTGCACGTGTTGACTGTCTCGAACGTGCTTCGCTTGTCGAACGTGCTTCAATTGTCGAACACGCTTCGCTTGCTGCATGAGATCCGGTCTGCTCGTACATCAGGGTCGGGGCTGACATCACGCTTGGACTGACTTCAGCAACGGGTCACGTCAGCATCTCACGTGAGCATCAAGGACTTCGACCAGAGAAGACCGCAATGAACGCCCACACCGGGCGACCGTGCGTGGACGCTCCACGCGCGGCGAACGCACCATCCGCTGAGGGCCAGCCCGACATCATCGGGGAGGGCCCGAACACACCAACCGAGTCCGACCAGTGGCGCCCATACAGGTGCGCCCGACCGGTCCTGCCTGCCGACCCGCCGCGGATCGCCGCGACGATTGGTGCTGTGCGCACCGGGCCGGCGCCCCTTCCCCCCTGGGCCAGGCGAGGCCCCAGGCCATCCGGTCTGGCCTTAGACGCCGCCGCCCTGCAGGCTCTCGATCATCGCCACCAGCGGGAGGAACATCGCCACGACGATGGTTCCGACGATGCCGCCGAGCGCAACGACCATCAGGGGTTCGAGGAGGCTCACGAGCGATTCGACGGCGACATCGACCTCGTCGTCGTAGTTGTCGGCGATCTTGAGGAGCATGGCGTCGAGCTCGCCCGTCTCCTCACCGACGTCGATCATGTTGACGACGATGGCGTCGCAGGTCTTGCTCTCACGCAGCGGCGCGGCGAAACCTTCACCCTCGCGGATGCTGTCGTAGACGCCCTGGAGGGCCTTCTCGAAGACGTAGTTGCCGCAGGTTTCCTTGGTGATGCGGATGGCCTCGAGGATGGGCACGCCTGCTGAGATGAGGGTGCCGAGGGTTCGCGTGAATCGGGCGATGACGGTCTTGCGGACGAGGTTGCCGAAGATCGGCATCATGAGCAGGATCGTGTCCGTCGCGGCCTTGCCGGGCTTGGTCTGGCGGATGAGCTTGAAGAGGATCCAGAGCACGATGGGCATCGGCAGCATGATGACCGCGCCCTGGAAGGGGAACTGGCCAGGGTTGGCACCCGCGAACCAGCGGCTGGTGTTGATGAGCCAGCGCGTCAGCATCGGGAGGGCAACGCCGAAGTCGCGGAAGATCTCCTCGAACTTCGGGATGATGAAGACCATGATGCCCGTCAGGATGAGACCCGCGATGAGCACGACCACGACGGGGTAGACCATCGCGCCCTTGATCTTGCGCTTGAGCTTCTCGGCCTTCTCCATGAACTCGGCGAGGCGCTGGAGGATGATGTCGAGCACGCCGCCGATCTCGCCGGCGTTCACCATCTTCACGTAGAGCGTGTTGAAGGCCTTGGGAAACTTGCTCATGCCCTCGGAAAGGGACGAGCCGCCCTCGACCTCTTCGCAGACGCCCATCAGGATGTTCTTCATCTTGCCGGGCTTCTGCTGGCTTTCCAGGATCTGGAGGCTTCGCAGAAGCGGCAAACCGGCGTCCTGCAGCGTGGAGAGCTGGCGGGTGAAGGTGGTGAGGTTCTTGTTGGAGACCTTGCCGAAGGAGCCCGCGGCGCGCTTCTTCTTGAGCTTGGCGCCCTCGCCCGCGGCGACGCCGCCGGCCTTCTTGACCTGCTGCTCCTTGACGGAGGTGGGATAGAAGCCCTGCGCCTTGACGCGCTGAATGGCTTCCTCGGTGGTACCGGCGTCGACGGTGCCCTTCTGCGTCTTGCCCGCGGCGTTCACGGCTTCATAGGTGTACGTCGGCATGAACTCGTTCCTTTACGCAACTGGACACTGACCGTCTGACTTGCTTCCGCTTTCACTCGACCACTTGACCACTCTGCCACTCGACCACTCTTAATCCTCTTCCGACAGCGTCTCGCGCACGACCTCGTCGATCGTGGTCTGGCCTTCGTAGATGCCGAGGAGTCCGCACTCACGGAGGGAGCGCATGCCGCGCTTGCGGGCGTGGGCACGAAGGATCGCCGTGTTGGCGTTCTTCATGATCATCTCGCGCATCTCGTCGTCCATGGTCATGATTTCGTAGAGGGCCATGCGGCCACGGAAGCCGCTCTTGTTGCAGTTTTCGCAGCCGCGGCCACGGGAGAACTTCTTGCCCTGCACCTGCTCGGGGCGGAGGTTGAGCTCCATGAGCTCTTCTTCCTTGGGCGTGTACTCTTCCTTGCACTTGGTGCAGATGCGGCGCACCAGGCGCTGCGCGACCACACCCTCGATGGTGGCGGTCAGGAGGAAGGGCTCCATGCCGAGATCGACGAGACGGATGATGCTGCTCGGGGCGTCGTTGGTGTGGAGCGTGGAGAGCACCAGGTGGCCCGTGAGGGAGGCCTGCACGGCGATCTGGGCGGTCTCGAGATCGCGGATCTCGCCGACGAGGATGATGTCTGGATCCTGACGCAGGAAGCTGCGGAGGAGCTTGCCGAAGGTCGTGCCGGTCTCTTCGTTGACCTGGCACTGGCAGAGGCCGTCGATGTCGTACTCGACGGGATCCTCGGCGGTCAGGATCTTGGTCTCGACATCGTTGAGCTTGGAGAGGGCGGCGTAGAGGGTGGTGGTCTTGCCCGAGCCGGTGGGGCCGGTGACGACCACGATGCCGTTGGGCTTCTGAATGAGGCGGACGACGGTCTCGTAGTCGTCGGGGCGCAGGCCCACGCGGTCCAGGGAGAGCTCGACGTTGCTGCGGTCGAGCACGCGCATCACGCACGACTCACCGTGGATGGTGGGCAGGATGGCGATACGCAGATCGACCTGCTTGCCCGCGACCGAGAGCTCGACGCGACCGTCCTGCGGCAGGCGGCGCTCGGCGATGTCGAGCTTGGACATGACCTTGATACGGCTGATGATGGCGGGGCCGAGCTGCTTGGGTGGCGGCACCATCTCATAGAGAACGCCGTCGATGCGGTAGCGCATCTTGAACTCGTTCTCAAAGGGCTCAAAGTGGATATCGCTCGCGCGGTCCTTGATGGCCTGGAGGAGCACGAGGTTCAGGAGCTTGATGACCTGGTTGTCGCTGGCGGCCTCGGTCAGGGCGTCGAGGTCGATGGACTGGTCGCTCTTGCCGCCGAGGTTCTTGAACTTGTCATCGACCGCGAGGTTGGAGACGACATCCTTGATCGACTCGACCTTGCTGAAGTGCTTCTTGATGATCGCGTCGATCAGGGCGGGGTCTCCCACCACCGCGTCGACGTTGTACCCCATCAGCATCCGGAGGTCGTCCACGGCCCGGAAGTTGTCCGGGGTCTTCATGGCGATGCGGAGGCGCTTGGTCGTGGTGTTGAACTCGACCGGGACGACCTCGTACTGGCGAACGTTCTCGGACGGGATGACGTCCTTGAGCGTATCGGGCAGGTTGAAGGCCTTGAGGTCCATGAAGGCCATGCCAGCCTGGCCAGCCAGACCCTCGGCGATGTCGTTGGCCGTGCAGAAGCCCAGTTCGATCAGGAGCTGCCCGACCGGGGCCTTCTTGGTCTTCTGGACTTCGAGGGCGGTGTGCACCTGCTCGCGGCTGACCTTACCGAGCTTGGTCAGGACACGCCCGAGCTTGCGACCTTTCAGTTCTGCGAGATCAATGGCCATGGGAACTCAGTTCTCCAGATCTTGTTCTGAGATCTTGTTTCGAGATCTCGCAAGTGACTGCCTTGCGACAGTCCCGAGACAGCACTGAGCTCGCCGTGGCCGCGCACGCTGCGCGGACCGCCCGTATCGATTCGGTCAGTGTACCAGATCGGTTCGAGCCTGCAACCCAGAATGATGCCGGTTTCGAGACACACCAATTGGACTTTGAAGCTTCAGCGAAGCGATTCTTGGCCTACGACTTCTTGGCCTCGACGCCCTTAGGGTCGTCAATCTCTTCATCCCACTCAAGTCGGCCGACGGTTCGGCCGAGACGGTGGATGCGAGACGTCAGCTCAACTGGATTTTTACTCACGTCGATCATCTCTTCGGCACTGATCATGCCGCGGGTGTAGAGGGACCAGAGGTGGTCGTCCAGGAGCTGCATGCCGAACTTCTTGCCGGTCTGGATGGCGGAGTCGATTCGGAACGTCTTGTTGTCGCGGATCAGGTTGGCGATGGCGGGCGTGATGACGAGGAACTCGTACGCCGCGACCATGCCGGTGGTGTCGACGCGGGTCAGGAGGGCCTGAGAGAGCACGCAGAGGAGTGCGGTGGAGAGCTGGACTCGGATCTGGTTCTGTTGGGTGACGGGGAAGGCGTCCACGATACGGTCGATGGTCTTGGCGGCACCGGTCGTGTGCAGGGTGCCGAAGACCAAGTGGCCCGTCTCGGC
>JBBASU010000047.1:0-13534 GCA_040399065.1 Phycisphaerales bacterium
CCAGGACCACCCGCGCGCACAAGGGAAATCACAACCCATCCGGAGGCCTTCGACCCAAAGGTCGAAGGTCCTCTATTGCCCAGTGCCATCGAAGTCACCGGCTCTGCGACGACTTCGATGGTCTCACCTGGTCCCCTGCCTGCCCGCTTGCCCGCCTTTCCTGATTTCCCGCTTTCCCGCTTTTCGCTTTTCGCTTTTCGCTTTCCCCGCCCCCCCCGACACGCCCGCCCCCAATTCTCTAATCTCTCCACATGCCAACGGCCCCTCCACCATCCTCGCCAACCCCCACCGACTGGCAGAAGCTCCACGTCTGGCAGATCCAGCCCATCCGCGACACGCTCCTGATCGCCTCGCTCATCGGGCTGGTCTACCTCGGCTTCCTGCTCAGCCTCGTCACGGTCCCCCTCCTCCTGGCGCTCATGCTCGCCTATCTCTTTGAGCCACTCGTGCGCGTCATCACGCGCCGGTGCCGCGTTGGTCGCCCCTTCACTGCGGCCGCGATCATCATCTGCGGCGCGCTCATCATCATCGTTCCCCTCACCGTCGGCATCACCGTCGCCGCGGTCCAGGGCACGCGCGTCGCTCAGCGCCTCGCCAACAACGTCGATGCGCTCCAGCGCTCCATTCGCACCCCCGCCGACGAATCACTCCGCCTCGACGTCCTGCGCCGTGGCGAGTCCTGGCTCCGCATCCGCAACTACGTCCTGGAGCAGGAAGAAAAGCTCCGCGTCCGCGCTCTCGCCGAGCAGGGCGAGACCACTTCAACCACTCCCCCCTCTCTGCCCGCTCTCCCCGCACCCTCCACGCCCTCCACACCTCCCAGCGGCACCGAAGCCCGATCCGAAACCACGCCTCCAGTGCCAGAAGCAGCGCCCGACGCAACGCCCGAGCCCAATCCAGACAATGCAGAGCGTGAAGAAGACAAAGGCCTCCTCCACGACGAGGACCTCCCCGACGCCGAAGAGCTCTACAAGGCCCTGATGTGGGTCATCTCCTGGTCAAGGGACAACGCCGCCGGCCTCATCCAGCGCGCCCTCGAAACCGGCGGCGGCGCCGCCACCGCCGCCGCCAACATTTTCGGATCCATCGGCCGCCTCACCTTCACCGGCTTCCTCACCGCCTTCTACTTCTACTTCTTCTGCACCGGCTGGGGCAAGGTCCTCCGCTTCTGGGAGAGCCTGATCCCCGAACGTCGCAAGGGCCGCGTCGTCGATCTCGTGATGCAGATGGACAAGGTCATCGCCGGCTTCGTCCGAGGCCGCCTCACGATCTGCTTCCTCCTCATCGTCTACTACACCCTCGCCTACTGGGTCATCGGCGTCCCCGCATGGCTCGTCGTCGGACCCATCGTCGGCCTCCTCACCCTCCTCCCCTACGCCGCGGGAATCGGCATCCCTATCGCCATGCTCCTCCTCTGGCTCGATCCCTCCGCCGGCATCCGAGGCGAGTGGTACTGGATCGTCGGTGCGCCGCTCTTTGTGCACGGCTTCCAGCAGGTCATGGACGACTACTTCCTGACGCCCAAGATCCAGGGCGACGCCACCGGCATGGACACCCCCAGCATCCTCTTCGCCTCCATCGCCGGCGGCGTGCTCGCAGGCTTCTACGGCCTGCTGCTGGCCATCCCCGTCGCCGCCTGCGTCAAAATCCTCCTCAAAGAACTCTTCTGGCCCCGCTTCCGAGCCTGGGCCAGAGGCGAAAAAGACGACCCGCTGCCAATCCAAGACTGACGGGCCCCAACACCCACACCGTGCCATCGAAGTCCTCGGCCTTGCGAGGACTTCGAGGTGCGGAGGACCATCCTCGCACCATGATCCTCGTCATCCAACGCGTCACCTCCGCCACCGTCGTCGCCCATGTCGAGGGAGCGCCCGCCACCCGCGCTCAGATCGGCCCGGGGCTCCTGGTCCTCGTCGGAATCCTCACCACCGACACCGAGGCCGACCTCGCGTGGTGCGCGGCCAAGATCGCCGACCTGCGCATCTTCGAGGACGCCGCGGGCAAGATGAACCTCAGCGTGCGCGACATGCGCAGCACAACCGGCGAGCAAGGCATGACAGAGCAGTCCGGCACGCCGGGCAGCGTCATGCTCGTCCCCAACTTCACGCTCGCGGCGGATGCTTCCAAGGGCCGACGCCCAAGCTTCGATCGCGCCATGCGGCCGGAGTTGGCGCAGCCGCTGTTCGAGCGGTTCGCCGCGCTGGTGGCGCAGCAGGGCGTCCCGGTTGCCACCGGAGTCTTCCGCGCTCACATGGAAGTCACCCTCACCAACGACGGACCCATCACGCTCATCGTGCAGTCGCCCGGCAATCTCAACGACCGCGCTACTCCACCGGCTTCGTCAGACCGGGGCGCGCCATGAAGGCGTCCCAGTCCCGCACCAAAGGCCGCGGCTGCTGGGCGCGTTCCCAGTTGCGGGCGCTGTCTTCAACGCTTTCGTCCACGAACTCGAAGAACGCGGGATCAAAGCGCCACGGATCAAGGTGCCGGTTCACGCGCTCGGCGTACTGCTCGGGGGTTGGCTCGGTGAACGTGAACTTGGCCATCTCGTCCTGCACGAGCCAGGAGACACCATTCGATGGCTCGCGCCCGCCGCGGGAGAGCGACGTGTTCGGATCGTTCGCGCAACCGGCCAGCATCGCCGCCACCGCGAGCGCAGCGCCCAGGGATCGGGTACCCCGCCACTCCGTGGCGGGAGTCTGTCGTCTTTGCATCGCGCGCTCAACACACGTCCAGCCCACACATCACCTCCGTGGATTCCGCGGCGTTCCCTGCCGTGGCGACGCAGGCGCCCGTGGCGGAAATGGCGACCGCACTGGCTTGATCGCGCCCGCCCCGTTCTTCTCCGCACTCTTCTCGCCAGCAACCTTCTCACTCACATCACCACCCGAGGCGCCACTCTCAACGCTTCCCGCCGCGCCCTCCGCAACATGTGAAACGTCCGCGGCCATCGGCGCAGCGGTCTCTCGCGAGCCTGCATCAACGCTCGCGTTCGCCGTTCCTGCATCGCTCGGATCGGGCACGGACGCATCGGCAGCAACACCCGGCGCCTCCGGATTCGCAAGCCGCGCGAAGATCAGTCGCCCCGCGCTCGTCTGTAGCGAGCTCACGACGACAAGCTCCACGGTCTGCCCGACGCGTGCCGCGCCATCCTCCGCAACGACCATCGTTCCGTCGGCGAGATATCCGACGGCCTGCTGGACCTGCTCACCCTGGCGCACGAGGCGGACCGTGACGGGCTCGCCGGGCACGAGGCTGCTCTTGAGGGCGTTGGAGAGTTCGTGGATGTTCAGCACCGGCACACCCTGGATCGCGCCGACCTTCGCGAGCCCGGAGTCGAGCGTGACGACGACGCCCGGCAGCGCACGGGCGAGTTCGACGAGCATCTGGTCCGCGGCCTTGCCCGGCACGGGCCGCTCGTCGATGGTCATGTCGACGCGCGGGCTGCGCTGGAGCTTGGTGATCATGTCGAGGCCGCGCCGCCCCTTGGCGCGCTTGAGGCCGTCCTGGCTGTCGGCGAGGGCCTGCAGCTCATCGATCACGAAACGGGGCACCACGAGCGGGGCCTGCAGGAATCCCGTCGCGGCGACGTCCACGAGCCGCCCGTCGATGAGGGCGGAGGTGTCGAGCAGCAGCGGGCGCGTGCCGCGGTATTGCTTGACGAACTCGACGTACGGGATCGCGAGCCGGAAGTCGTCCTGGGTCTGCAGCACCGTCACGATCGCAAGGTACGTGAGCGCGATCCCGACCAGCGCCTTGGTGACGAGCACCAGCTGCGGGTTCTTGATGTCGTAGAGGTTCACGAGGAGGTCGATGATGTAGCTGATGGCGAGGGTGGCGAGCATGCCGGCGAGCAGGCCCAGGAAGACGGTCAGGAGCGCGGAGATCTTCTTCTTTGGGGTGAAGAAGTCGACCAGCGCCACGAGGATCCCGAGCCCGAGCCCGATGATGAGCATCAGCGTCTCGGTCGGACCGCCGACCTGACCGTCCGCACCGAAGCCCACGCCGAGGAAGGAGAGGATCGTGATCGTCGCGAACGCCACGACAAAGAGCATGCGTGTGATGCGGAGCAGGACGATGCGCTGGCTCTGCACGGCGTCGGCCGTATCGTCCATGCCCTGCGGCCTCGGGCCCGACATCCCAAAGAGCCGCGCCCCAACCTGCGGCGAGTTACCCCGCGGCTGCTTCATCAGCCAAGGTGCGTCCGGAGATTGGTTGGGATCGATGTTCACCGCCTCTCAGTGTACGGACCGGCGGGCACAATGTGTCCGACAATCCGTCCGGCCCGCCTATCATCCCCCTGCTCTAGGTTCGGAAAACGATCCCTCCTTGCCTTCTTCTCCTCGTCGTCCCCTTCAATCGGCGGCCGGGCCCGGTGCACGGGTGGCCCGTGAACCTGGTCAGGGCTTGACCGCCGCAGCCATAAGCGGCCGTCATCCGGTGCCGCCGGTGTCCTGGCCGTCGATTGAATGGGATGACTCAGAGAACGATGAGCACTCGACCGCCAAGCCGCGTCCCCTGGATCCTCTTCCAAGGGCTCGTGCTCGGCCTTCCCGCGGCGGGGCTTGTCCTCCTCACAACCTGGGTCCTGCGACTGAGCGGCGTGAACGTCCCATGGACGCCGGCGATGGGCCTCGCGGTCGGCGTGATGACGGGCTCGCTCAGTCTCGCGGCGTTCCAGACGTTCGACCATGCGCCGCCGCAGGGCCTCGACGCGGACGAGCCGCCCGCGACCGAGTTGCACGACGAAGTCACGACGGACCCGCAGCCGCCATCGCTGCTCGCTCGCGTGACGACGGGCGTGATCATCGGATCGATCTTCGGGATCCCGATGGCGCTGCTGATCTTCGTGCTCGGGCTTGGTTTGGGCCTGGTGCTGGGCGATGTGTGGCGCATGGTGCAGCCCGCGGGGCTGATGGCCGCGATGGCGTACTACGCCGTGCTCGCGGCGGGGATAAGCAAGTCAATTGCCTGAACAGTGCCACGATCATGTGGTGCTTTGACCACATGATCGTCGCGCATTGAGACCGCAGACCAAGACGCACGGGGGGCGTCGAGCGGGCGAGGCAGGATTGGGTCACCGCAGAAGGGACTCTGCGCTGCGAAGGAGTTTCTCATCCTCATCTCGATTCTCGGAAGCCGGCAACGACGCCTTGGCTCGATCGAGCAGCGTTCTCGCGCGGCTCTTCGCATCCAGTAGGCGCCCGTCGAGATGGAAGAGCCCTCGCGCGAGATTCGCGGCGAGCCTCGCTCCCTTGCCTGACTGTTCGAAACTGCCCGACCGCAGGACCAGGGGCGATCTCATGCAGTCTTCTTCGATGAACTGCGTGAACGTCGCTTCCAGAGCGCTCGGGTCCCACGCGTTGATCGCGTCCGCGAAGTCACCCATGCGTCTGATGACACCCTCGCCCTCTCCCTCGGTTGCGGCGAAGAGTCGCGCGAGCAGGAATGGCTTGTAGTACCGCACCACCCCTTCGCGATCACCGGCGGCACGATGCACCGACACCGCAACGCCCGCGGCACGCTCGACATTGAAATTGCCCGCGTCAAATCGGCTTTGGAACAACGAGAGGGACCGTGCGGCAAAGTCACACGCTTCGCGGTGTCGGCCCGCCGCGCTGTGGGCGGTCGCAGCGGACAGCAGCCCCATCCCCACACTGGGATGATCAGCGGGAAATGTGCTCTCAAGTGATCGCAGCATCTCCAGTGCCAGCGGCATCGCATCGTCGGCGCGCCCCATGCTCGCGTAGGCCGATGCGAGAGAACCCAGCGTGGCCAATCTCCCTGGATGACCCTGAGGCAGACCGGCCCGAGCAAGCGTGGACGCCGACTCCAGCAGCGAGAGGCGTTCATCGCCCGTCGCGCCGGACGCTGAGAGTGAGGCCGCCAGCGAGAGCCTCGCACCCACCATGATCGTCGCGAGGTCCGTGTCTGTTTGCGCCGTCACCTCTTGTGGCATCAGTGCGATCAGGTCCCGCAGCAGCGGCTGGGCTTCGGCGTGCTGCCCGCGTACCTGGAGCAGTTCTGCCAATCCCGCCATTGCGGAGAATCCGGCGGTCTTGCCGGCCGGGCCGATCCTGTCTGCGATCGCGATGGCCTCGCGATAGGCGGCGAGCGCTTCGTCGGGCCGATTCACTCTGCCCAGCGCGAGCGCCTGAAGACGCAGCAGCTCGGCGAAGTACGCCTCACCCTCGACATCGGTGCCGCGAAGCTCGGCAACCGCACGCGTGACGGCTGACTCGGCTTGCTCGTATCGCCCCATGCCGAAGTAGAGGTTGGCGATGGTGGCTCGGACTTTTCCTCGGAGCGCTGGATCGTCTGCGAATCGCTGATCGACCGCGAGAGCGGCCTCATCGATCACATCGACGACTCTGAGCGATGGCCCCTTGCGGCTGGGCGCAGCAGCACCGAAGGTGTCCCCGACCAGAAACTTCGAGATCTCCTTCTGGATCCTCACCTCCGCGTCGGCACGCTCGCGCTGCCCCTGGGTCAGCAGTCGCTGGGCCTGCTCTCTGCGATACAGGACCGCGACCACCGTGGCGAAGCCCGCGAGCGCGAGGACCGCGGCCGTCGCGGCCGCGACCAGAACGCGGTGGCGCCTCGCGAAGCGGCTCAGGAGGTACGCGGCGGATGGCTCGCGTGCCTGCACGGGTTCGTGGCGCGTGATCCGCCGCAGATCAAGCCCGAACTCCGCGGCGGAGGCGTAGCGTCGATCGGGTTCGCGCCGCATCGCCGTCGCGACCACCAGCGAGATATCGCCACGCAGACGCGGGTCGCGCGACGAGAGGGGCAGCGGATCTTCCTCGAGGACGCGCTTCACCGCGTCGAAGGTGCTCAGCCCCTCGAGATCCAGCGGGGGCTGCCCCGACAGGAGCACGTAGGCGAGGGCGCCGAGGGAGTAGACGTCCGCGCGTGTGTCGACCGCTCCGGGCCCGGCTGCTCGGACCTGCTCGGGCGCCATGAAGCCCGGCGTGCCGATCGCGAGGCCCTGCTCGGTCACGAGGGTCGCGTCGGACTCGCTCTCATCGAGCAGGCGCGCGATGCCAAAGTCGAGGATCTTGACCTCCGGCTTGCCGGCTGCGGGCTCGCTGACGAGGATGTTCGACGGCTTGAGGTCACGATGGATCACTCCCTGCTGGTGCGCGAACTGCACGATGTCGCACACTCGCGCGATGAGCTCCAGCCGCTCCTGGACCGTGAGTCCGCGACGCTTGGCGAAGGAGGTGATCGGCTCACCCCGCACCAGTTCCATCGCGAAGTACGGCAGCGAGAAGCCGGCCGGTTCGAAGGTGCCGGCCTCGTAGAGCTGCGAGATGCCCGGGTGGCTCAGGCGTGCGAGCGACGCGACCTCGCGCCGGAATCGACGCAGTGATGCGGGTGAGGACCGGGCCGCGTGCATGATCTTGAGGGCGACATGGCGCGACGGGTCTTCTCGAGTTGCCTCGTACACCTCGCCCATTCCGCCGCGTCCCAGCAGCCTTCCAAGGGTGTACGGTCCACACCGCGTTGCTGGTGCGGAGCCGGTCTCTCCGCCGGCGAGCACGGATTCGAAGCTCAGCCGCACCGCACCGACGGTCGCGTCCGGCGGGGTGCGTTCGTCGGCGTCCAGCATGGCCTTGACGAGCGAGAGGAGCTCCGCGTCATGGCCGCAGCGCTCCCGCACCAGCTGCTCGCGAGCCTCTGCCCGGAGTTCGCACGCCTCCGAGAAGATCGCTGACACCTGCTGGTACCGCTCGCGATCGGCCATCTCAATGCTCCGCTCACTGCTCCGCTCGCTGGCCGGACTCCCCCTCAACGTGCAGCGTCGCGGCCAGCCACGCGCGAGCGATCCGCCACTCGCGCTTCACGGTCGCTTCGCTCATGTTCATAATGTACGCGATCTCGGGCGTGTCCAAGCCTCCGAGGAAGCGCAGTTCCACCATGCGGGCGTGCATGGGGTTCAGGCGTTGGAGCGACTCGAGCGCGTCGTGCACGTCCAGCAGATCGGCCTCCTGCGTCTGTGCGGGCAGGTCCGAGAGCGTCACCCGATCGCCCGGGGCACTTCGCTTGTCGGCGTTTCGCGCCCGCGCGTGGCTGGCGAGGATCTGCCGCATCGCCTGAGCGCCGATGGCAAGAAAGTGGGCACGGTCGTTCCAAGACATCTCCTTCGCGGAGAGGAGTCGTCCGCATGCTTCGTTCACGAGGGCGGTGGGCTGGAGCGTGACTGCCCGATGTTCTCGCTGCATCAGGGACTGCGCGATGCGTCGCAGTTCGTCGTAGACGAGCGGCAGGAGACGTTCGGTCGCCTCCCGCCCCGCGCCACGGAGCAACTCGCTCAAGCCAGGGTTTTTATTGGGCTCAGTCTTCAAGGTTCGCCGCTCACCAAAGAAATCCCTGCGGATCTGATCCCGGAGTGATCCTAGCTGCGTGTTCTTTCGTGGAGGCACCCATGGACGCCCGGCGGTCCGGGCTCGATGGTGTGCGCATCCCTGGGTCTTAGACAGAGGAGATCGCGCCATGCTTCGCTACGCCAGATTCGCAGTTGTCGCCGCCCTGCTCGCTCAGTTCGCTTCCACATCGGGATTTGCCCAGAGCGTCACCGCGACGACCTACCAAGGTCGGCTGACTGACGGGAGTGGCCCAGTCAACGGGACGGTCACGCTTGAGTTCAGCCTGTTCGATCGTCCGATCGGGGGCGTGCTTGTCGCGGGTCCGGTCGTGGTTCCCGGGGTGATGGTGACAGACGGACTCTTCACGGCCGATCTCGACTTCGGTTCGCGGTTCGCGGAATCCGGGAAGGGAGGCTGGGTGGAGATCGAGGTGGACTCTGGTCAGGGACCGGTCACGCTGTCGCCTCGCCAGCGCGTCGCGCCCGCTCCGCTTGCACTGGGACTTGTATCGCGCGAGTCTGTTGACGTGGCCAACACCAACGCGCCGTTCGGCCAGCCCGTCCAGGGCGGCGGCGGCGATGTGACCGCGTTCGTGACGTTCCAGGCCCAATCGTCCGGACGACTTGCTGGCGTCGTCTTCCGTGCGAATGGCAACCTCGCGTACACGCCCACCTTCTTCGGCGACGTGTATGCGGGGCAAGGGGAGGGCAACGGCGCCTTCCTCGGGAGCGTCGCCCAACCCGTGCCGATCACTCAATCGGAAACCGAGTTCACGATCGATCTGAGCGCGTTGGACATCGATGTGACCGCGGGGGCGTGGTACACGGTGACCGTTCTGTGCGGTGTGAACTTCACTACGACCCTGACGCCCAGCGACCTCGTCCAGGGCGTCAGCTCCTCCAACCAGCCAGCGAACTGGTGGTTCAAGTCGCTCCTGCAAGCGCCCACAAGGACGCTGGTCTCCGACGCCGCGAACGCTCGGAACGCCCGCGGCCTGAACGCTGACTCGAAGGCTGCGATGAACGGCTATGAGCTGCTCCTCCAGGACTTGGGCAATCAGAACTCCGGTCTGGGTCACTTCGATTTCACGCGGAACTTTGGCGGCTTTGCTCCCAACGGTCCCGTGCTCTTCGGCGATGGGGGAGGTGCCCTCGGCACGCGCCAGAACGGCCAGGAGAACATCGCGCTCCGTTGGGAGCGGGATGGCAGTGTGCGGCTGTTCAGCGACATCTTCGTGCCACGGAATCTCCAGGTGGACAACACTCTATTTGTGGTCGGATCTGGTGCGGTCGGCGGGAGTTTCTCTGCCGGAGGACCGGTTGGCATCGGGCAGGCACCCTCGCTGGCGGGCTACCGGCTTGAACTGCCCAACACCGCCGGACCCGCCGGTCAGGGCCGTGCGAACGGCTGGGTCACGTACTCCTCTCGCCAGTTCAAGGACCAGATCGAGACCTTCCCCGACGCGCTCGCGACGATCAACAAGCTGCGCGGCGTCACCTTCGTCTGGAACGCGCCCCTCCCCGATGGCACGCTCAAGCACGATATCGGCTTCATCGCCGAAGAGGTCGCTCAGGCCGCACCGGAACTGGTGACGCGGACCGAGGATGGCAACGCCACGGGTCTGGACTACGGAAAGGTCGTGCCGATCACCGTCGAAGCAATCAAGGCGCAGCAGCGAGCGCTTGACGCGTTGAGAGTGCAGAACGCGGACTTGCTCGCGCGACTTGAGAAGCTTGAACAAGGTGCGAAGGGCAACCGCTAGAGCCTTCGCCTCCACGTAGAACCCTGATCGCGCATCCATCGCCACACCCCGGTCGCACGTGCGACCGGGGTGTTTTTCATGGTCAGGATCTCAGCGCTCGATCACCAGCCTCCGATGCCTTCTTCCTACACCACCGCGACGACCTTCACCTCGAAGTGGATCGGTGAGTGGCCCGCCTGTGGCAGGTGGGTGATGCCGAGTGTGGTTCGCGCGGGCTGGGTTGGGCCGGGTGGGAAGAACTCGGCATAGGTGCGGTTGTAGATGGCGAAGTCGCGGGGGAGGTCGGTCAGGTAGACCGTGACGTCGACGATCTTTTCCCACGAGGAGCCGGCCTCTTCGAGGACGAGGCGGACGTTCTCGAAGCAGGAGCGGATCTCGGCCTCGATGTCGTAGGAGATCACGCGGCCGTCGGCATCGAGCACGGTGCCGGGGATGGCCTTGCTGCCGCGCACGCGCGGGCCGACGCCCGCGAGGAAGAGGAGATTCCCCACGCGGCGTGCGTGTGCGTATGCGCCGACGGGCTCGGCGGCGCGGATGGAGTTGATGGAGGAGGTGGTGGCTGGCTGATCGGGTGGGTTGGACATGTGGGTGTTTCTCAGTCGCAATGGAGCATACGGCGTGTTCTCACGATCGCGCCTGTTTTTGAGACGCTGGATGTGAGATGACAAGCTTGACAAGTAAAGACGATGGCTGCTCGAACACATACTGCACTCTGCCCAGCTCGTAGCCGCTTTGCTCGCCGTCGCACAACGTCGGAACATGGACAGCGTCGGGCGGCAAGTCTGACTGCCTGAGCGACTGGGCGAATCTGTAGATGCTGAGCGGGTGCTGCCAGCACGGAGGTAGATCCGGCATGCACACCACAACCAGTTGAGTGACGAAGCCGTTTCGGTCCTCGGTGAGCTGAATTCCACCCCACCGGTGGAACAGGGAGCCAGAGGCTGCGGGTTCACTTGCGTCTGGTGTTCCCCACGATGCTCGTGCCGCCGACGCCAAGGTCCCGACGGACACGCCGTCGAACTCCGATCGTTCGAAGAGTCCGCGAAACAGCAACGACGGAGGTGAAGTCATCGCGTCTGTGCCTCCTGCCAAGTCCCGGATTCCAGAGGGTGTCGCCGAGGGCCGAGCAAGCGAGGCGACCCCGGAGTGTCTCACACGCGGATCGTGACGCTGGTGGGTTCGGTGAAGAACTTGAGTGCTTCGAGGCCGCCCTCGCGGCCGACGCCGGACTGTTTCACGCCGCCGAAGGGGGTGCGGAGGTCGCGGACCATCCAGCAGTTGATCCAGACGATGCCGGCGTCGAGGCGTGCGGCGATGCGGTGGGCGCGGGTCAGGTCGCTGGTCCACACACTCGCGGCCAGGCCATAGTCGGTGGCGTTGGCGAGCGCGATGGCCTCGTCGTCGGTCGCGAATGGCTGGAGCGTGATGACGGGGCCGAAGATCTCTTCGCGCTCGACGCGGCAGGCGGGATCGAGTCCGTCGATGACGGTGGGCGGGTAGAAGAAGCCGCCTTCGCAGCGCGGCGAGACGTTGAGGGCGGGCGCGCCGCCGCAGTGGATCGTGCCGCCGAGTTCGCGCGCGAGGCGGACGTACGAATCGACCTTCTCAAGATGAGGTCGCGAGACGAGCGCGCCGTGGCGCGTGGCGGGGTCGATGGGATCGCCGGGGACAAGCGTCTTCGCGAGCGCGACGAGCGCGCCCTTGAACTTCGTGTAGATGGACTCGTGCACGAGGATGCGCGAGGCGCAGAGGCAGATCTGGCCGCTGTTGGTGAAGGCCGCGCGGAGTGCTTCAGTCGCCGCGACGACAGGATCAGTGTCGCCGAAGACGAGCATCGGGTTCTTGCCGCCGAGTTCGAGGCTGACGCGTTTGAGGGAGTCGCCGCAGGTTGCGCCGATCCAGCGGCCAACGCCCGTGGAGCCGGTGAAGGAGATGGTGGGGACGTGGGCGTGCTTCACGATCTCGCGGCCGCAGTGCTCGCCGGTGCCGTGAACGATGTTCATCACGCCGGGCGGGATTCCCGCGCGGGTGGCGAGCTCGCCGAGGATGGTCGCGGTCAGCGGCGTCATCTCGCTGGGCTTGGCGACGCAGGTGTTGCCGGTGGCGAGCGCGGGGGCGATCTTCCATGTGAGCAGGTAGAGCGGCAGGTTCCATGGAGAGATGAGGCCCGCGACGCCACGCGGGCGGCGGAGCGTGTAGTTGAGCGCGTGCAATGGCGCTCCGACCGCGGGCTGGTCCGTCTCGCAGGAGTCGCTCATGGTGTGGAGGATGGCGGTGGCGAAGTAGCGGAAGTTGGTGGCGCTGCGCGGAATGTCGAGGGAGCGCGTGAGAGAAATGGGCTTGCCGGCATCGAGGGTCTCGGCCTGCGCGAGGCGCTCGACGTTCTCATCGATGAGGTCCGCGAGGCGCAGGAGGAGGCGCGAGCGATCGGCGGTGGTGAGGCTGCGCCAGGCGGGGAAGGCGGCCCGTGCGGCGTCGACCGCCGCGTCGACGTCGGCCTTGTCGCTGTGGGCCACGCGCGCGTGGACGCGGCCGGTGGCGGGCTCGATGA
The DNA here is from genome assembly GCA_040399065.1 of Phycisphaerales bacterium. Taxonomy (GTDB): domain Bacteria; phylum Planctomycetota; class Phycisphaerae; order Phycisphaerales; family UBA1924; genus JBBASU01. Next base: position 12,683 of record JBBASU010000047.1, read on the forward strand.
CATCGAGGTAGTCGCCGCTGCTGGGCGGGACGAAGTGGCCGTTGATGTAGTTGTTGAGGAGGGTCATGGGGCTGGAGAGAGGAGAAAGGAGAGAGGAGAGAAGAGAGAAGGGAGAAGGGAGAAGAGTCGGTTCAGAGAACCGACCTACCCGTTACAGAGTTCCGAGGCGGCCGCCGTCGACGGGGACGTTGATGCCGCTGACGTAGCCTCCAGCGGGAGATGCGAGGAAGGCGACGACGCCGGCGATCTCTTCGGGGGTGGCGAAGCGGCCCAGCGGCGTCGAGGCGATGATCTCGGCGCGGACGGAGTCCTCATTGGTGCCTTGCTTGCCGGCGCGGGTGGCGATGATCGAGCGGAGGCGGTCGGTGTCGGTGTAGCCGGGGAGGATGTTGTTGACGGTGACGCCGAAGGGGCCGAGCTCTGTGGCGAGGCACTTGCCCCACGCCGCGACGGCGGGGCGGATGATGTTGCTGATGCCAAGGTTGGGGATCGGCTGCTTCACGCTGGTGCTGGTGATGTTGATGATGCGGCCGTAGGCGGCGGCCTTGAAGCCGGGCAGCAGGAGGCGTGTGAGAAGGTGGGCGGCGATGAGCTGGGCGTTGAAGGCGGCGAGGAGCTGCTCGGGAGAAGCGTCGATGGCGGTGCCGGCGGGTGGGCCGCCAGTGTTGTTGATGAGGATGTGGTACGGACGCTTCTCATCAAGCCGTGGCCGGATGGCAAGGTCCGCTGCGCCGGGCTGCGAGAGGTCGACGGCGATGGACTCGTGATGCTGGCCCGCGGCGGCTGGGAGCAGCGCGAGGGCGTCCTGCAGGCGGGCGTGGTCGCGGGCGAGGAGCGTGACCTCACAGCCGA
>JBBASU010000048.1:0-12647 GCA_040399065.1 Phycisphaerales bacterium
CGGCAGCTGGCCGATCCGCTTCGACCAGGACATTGCCATGGCGCGGGCTCTGGCCGCGACGTTGCGTTTGGTGGCCGCGGCGCTGGGTTTGCTCGGTCTCCCGACGGTAAAGGGCATAGTCAATGTTATGAGTGCGGGAATTACCCAAGTGTTCCGAGCACTTCTTTTAGTGCGAGATTGTACGAATAGGGAACACGTTCTTACGTGGTCAATTCAGGCTAGAAACCAACAATTAGACACACAAAGCGGCGCGAAGACATCAAAACTGACGTGGGGGGCTCAGAAAGAGCCCCCGCGCCAACAAAGTGTGAACAGGATCGGCCAGCCGTGACCGACAGTCGCGGTCGGCTCGCCGCGGCCAACTAGCGGGCCGAACGCCGGCGGATCAGCGACATGGACATCAGCGGTCCGCCCAGAAGCATGAGCACCGAAGGTGCCGGAACGACGGTCGCGGCGAAGCCGTAGTCGTTGGCATTGGTGAAGCTGAGAAGGTTCTGCGGAACGTTGATCAGCGACCACGAGGTCCCGCTCCAGTTGATGAACTGGAACGTGCCCGGGTCCATGAGGCCGAGCGTGCTCCCGGCGACGCGGTTGAAGTGGCTTGTCATGGAGCCGCCATCGTCAAGGCCGGCCCACGCGAACGCGTCGCCGGAACCGTTGCTGTTCCATGTGAAGTTGCCACTGGCGATACGCGAGTTCGCGCTCACGGGCGTGACCAACAGGAGGTTCGCGGCGTCGTTGACGTACGCGAGGTTGGAGCAGTTGGCGACGCTGTCCATGTGGACGGTGCCCAGGCTGGATGCGCCGGGAGCGAGCTCCTGATCGATCAGCGCCATGATTGAGAGGCCACGGTCGGTGTCGGCCGCGAGGAAGGTGATCTTCCCGTCGGTCGCGATGCCGCTGGCGTTGATCGACGCGTGGACGGTGGCGAGCGAGGGGGTGGTCCAGTTCTGCGGCGCGTTGCCGAAGGCCACCGAGCTCAGGGGCCCGGAGTTGAGCAGGATCCCGCCGCCGATACCGGAAACGGAGATCTGCCCGGCCGATGCGAGAGATGCGAGCGTGGTGAGGGAAGCGAGCGACACAAGAAGTGTGCACGATTGGACGGAACGGGAAGTCATGGTGTGAATTGTCTTGGTGTGAATCCGTAGCGAAGGGCGACCCATTCTGGGTGCCCACGATCCTAAAGCGAGCCAGCAGCCCGCTCCTACTGCAAGATAGAGCACGCTCGGGGCAATGCCACCACTTGAGGCTGTGTGATAACCACATAGGGAAATACTCCCGCACGCGAAACACTGTCGCAGAGATGTGCCTCCGACGCCATGGATTTGGAGCACATTTCCGAATTGAAAGCGACGTCATTCTGCGGAATAATGCTGTTAAACAAAAGTCCGCACGAACCGATACGGAGCATGCAACGAAGGGATGGCGGCAGAAGATACTGCGAGTTCGAAGCGCGGTCTCGCGACAGAAACAAGGAGCATCACATGAAGCCTCAGTCGATGATCGGAGCGGTCCTGGTGGTCGTCGGGATCATCCTGCTCATCATGGGAGTGAGCGCGGCAGACTCGTTCAGCTCGAGAATGTCACGCTTTTTCACCGGCGAAGTGACCGATCGGGCCATGCTCCTCATGATCGGTGGCGTGCTCCTGATCCTTATCGGCGGCGGCACGGCCGTGATGTCGGGACGCGCACTCAAGCGGTGAGAAAGCGCGTAGAAGCCAGATGGAGCAAAGATACTCATATGAATGAGCACTCATATACGCTTCAAGCTGGCTTCATGTGACAAGCCACTGCTATCGGGTTTTAAGCAGGCTCAAGAGCGAGCAATGTCAGCTGTGCCGGAACCCAAGATCGCGTGCAGAGCTGGTCAGGGTGCGTGAGAGCGTGTGAGAGCACGTGGGCGCGGTGAGCGCAGAAACCGGCGTCGCGCAGCACGGCCAACCAGCGCAGCAACGGTGTGCATCCGCATTCGTACGGGCGAGCAGCTCGGTTCGAACCCAAACTCGATAGTCCTGTAGAGCGTGGTGCGGACGAGGAGAAACGATGAAGAAGCAGCCCAAGCCGCGACCGGCTCCCTTTCACGCTGAGGCCATGAGGATCGCCAGCGAGCTCCGCGTGGATCCATCACATCCCGGAACAAGGAGGCTCGCGCGCGCCATCGAGCTCACTGCGATTGAGTCAGTGGATCCCGTGCCCCTCAAGTTTCCGTGCAGCACGGATGCCACGTTCGATCAAGGCAAGCTCGTTTCGAGCCCCGCATTGCCGAGCGGCGATCCGGTCCAGCCTATGACACTGCGAATCGAAGAGCCGAAGTCAATCTCCGGACCAGGTCTGGATGAAGGGATCGTTCATGTCTCAGTCGCTTCTGACCGGGTTTAGCCGCACCTGCCTCGTGCTCGGGCTGATGTCGATCGTCGCATCGATCGCAATCTGGTTCTTCCTCAGCACGGAAGAGCCAGCCCACGCAGAACGCTTTGGCATCTTCGTTGGCCTGTGGGCACCGACGTTCCTCATCCTCCCGTTGTGTGTGCGCCGAGCTTTCTTCGCCGGCGCACGGCCCTAGTCCGACGTCCGAACCAAGCTCGCCGCAGGCGCTGCGGTCGTGCGGACATGCCGCGTCCGCTGCCGTCATCATCGGAAATGATGAACAAGTCGATCGCAAAGACGGACAACGCCCTCATGGCCCCCAGCTATTCTGCCAGCGATCGGAGCGCGGAACGGGGCAAAGCAGCGCGGCACAGTACGGCGAACTCGTCAGCGCCGGTCAACGTGGCACAATCAAAAAACCCCAGCAATCACAGGGGTTTTCGCATGATTCGGCTGGGTTTTCCGCAAAGCGGGCGAGGGGACTTGAACCCCCGACGTTCAGCTTGGAAGGCTGATGCTCTACCACTGAGCTACACCCGCGTATGGCACAAGAATATGCGGCCCGGAGTCAGCCGCCCAGCGGCGTCCATGCCGAGGCGTTTGTGGCCGAACGTTGGCAGGCCTCGATGAACGCGACGCCACGGGCCCCGTCCTGCACCGTCGGGAACGCGTCTGGGATCGCGGTTGGTGTGGCCTTGGCGCTGCTGGCACCGTCGCTCGCACCACCAGCTCGGCGGGCGCGGATCTCTGAGATCACGCCGCGGTAGATGTTCGCGAAGGCCTCGAAGAAGCCCTCCGGGTGTCCCGGCGGAAGTCGCGTGGCACCCGCTGCGGCTGGGGAGGTCTGCGGTCCCCCTCGCGTGATGGTCTGCGGCGGCTGGCCGTCGCGCATGAGTGTCAGGTGGTTGGGATGCTCCTGAGCCCACGAGAGCGAGGCCTTGGTTCCGTAGACGCGGAGCGTGAGGTTGTTCTCTTCACCGATGCAGACCTGCGACACGCTGATGAGGCCTCGGGCGCCACCCGCAAACCGCAGCAGGACACCCGCGTCGTCGTCGACCCGGCGGCCGGAAACGAGCGAGGAGACATCCGCGGCGAGGGATTCGATCTCAAGGCCCGTGACGAAGGAGACAAGGTTTTCGGCGTGGCTGCCGATGTCGCCGAGGGCGCCTGCGCCGGCGAGCTTTGGATCGGTGCGCCACGCGGCCTGCTTCTGCCCCTCGCGCTCGATTGGATTCGCGAGCCAGCCCTGGTGATAGGTCGCGACGACTTTGCGGATCTCGCCAAGCTCGCCGCTGCGGACGAGCTCTCGCGCGTGGCGCACCATCGGGTATCCGGTGTAGTTGTACGTGACGGCGAAGACCGTGCCCGCCCGTGCCGCGGCTGCCACGAGCAACTGTGCCTGCGCGCTCGTCAGCACCATCGGCTTGTCAACGACCACGTTGAACCCAGCCTCGATGAGGGCGAGTGCGGGTTCGAAGTGTGCGTGGTTGGGCGTGACGATGACGACGAAGTCGAGCCGATCGGGTCCGGTGCGCGTGCGTTCGGCGTCGATCATCGCACGCCACGTGGGATAGACGCGCGAAGGGTCAAGACCCAGATCCGCACCGGACTGCAGGGAGCGCTCTGGTGTTGATGAGAAAGCCCCGGCAACGAGGCGGGCCTGCCCATCAAGCTGCGCGGCGGTGCGATGGACAGCGCCGATGAACGCGCCCGAGCCGCCGCCGATCATGGCAAACGTGAGCGGGCGATGGAAGGTGGTGCTCATGCGGCTCCTTTCGAGGCTCGATGGTACGTGGATCGCCGCGAGCGTGGGGCGGTCGTCGATCGGCGCGTTGGCCCGTGCGCTCAAGGCCACGTCGCATCGACCACTCGCGGGAGCAGGTCTCCGCTCGCACCGTGCAGGCATGCGTCGACGAGCCCGGAGATCGGCGTTGGCTCGCGATTGACCTCCGCGGTGAATGCTCCGTTGGCGGATGCGGTCCGGATGAACCCCGCGGCGGGAAAGACCTGGGCGCTCGTGCCCACCGAGATGAAGACATCACAAGACTCGAGTGCATCGCTGGCGATGTCGAGCGCGGCCTCGGGCAGCATCTCACCGAACCAGACCACGTCGGGCCTCAGGAGGCCGCCCGCGACGAACGGCGATGGAGCCGGCACGGTCGTGAACTCCGCGGCATCGGGCGTGATCTTCCGCCCGGTGCGCGTGCAGCGCCACTCGATGATGGAGCCGTGCAGCTCCACAACCCCGATGCTGCCGGCACGCTGGTGCAACCGGTCGACGTTCTGCGTGAGCAGTGTGAAGCGGCTGCCACTGGCCTCGACGCGCCGCTGCATCTCCGCGAGCGCCAGGTGGCCCGGATTGGGCGTGGCTGCGAGGCAGCCGCGCCGGCGAAGGTCATACCAGCGCGTGACGAGTGTGGGATCGGCGTCGAAGGCCTCGGGCGTTGCGAGCTTGGCGGGGTCAAAGTCCTTCCAGAGCCCCGCCATCGTGCGCGTCGCCTCGTCCGCAGCGTCGCGGAAGGTGCGGATGCCGCTCTCCGCGGAGACGCCCGCCCCCGTCAGGACGACAACGCTCCTGGCCGACGCAAGCCGGCCCGCGAGAAAGCGGATCGCGTTGGCGGGATCGTTGGGCATGAGAGGTGGGGCGGTTGGAGGGCGGGAGAAGAGAGAGGCCCCGGAGCTTGCGCTCTCGGGCTCGGAAGGAATTGGAACTCAGTCGAACTTGCCCTGCACTGTGAGGGGGAAGTCCATGATCGTGGCGATCTCGCTGGCGGACTTTTTCTCGAGATTCGAGAGGCGCTTGATGATCGGCCGCGGGTCTGCCGCGGCGAGCTTGCCGAGGGTCTCGAACTTGTGCGTGAGGATCTCCTCCAGATCGACAACGTCGGGCCCCGCGCTGTTGCGGGCGTGTCCGCCGGGGTACATCACCAGCCCTGAGTCGTGCGCGGCGCCCTGATCGTCGGTGATCACCATGGAGGTGGGGATACCGTCGGGGTACTTCGCGTCGTAGTCGGGGCCGCCGTGCTCGAAGGACATCTTGGCCATGAGGCTGCGAGTCAGGTCGTTGTGCAGGGCACCCGGATCAAAGTCGTGCGGCGTGAGCATCAGCTCCTTCCACCCGAGCTTCGCGCCCTTCTTGACACTGCGCAGCTCGAGGGCCTTTCGCAGCATGGTGCAGACGAGGAAGAGCATCGAGTGATCGGCGGACTGGCGCGTCTTGGGATCGCGCTTGGCAGGGTCGCCGATGATGCCGAAGGCGGGCTCGTACGCGCGGACGAGGATCTTGGTGATGCGCTCGCCCGACGCAGAGTCCAGCAGGTGCGGAGCGCGGTTGATGAGGTTGATCAGCCCCTGGAGCGCGCCAGCGGACTGGTGCTCGTAGAGGCCGAGCTTGAAGTGCATACCCATGATGGCAAAGTCATCGCCCGCCCGCGCCAGGCGCAGGTCGAAGGGGCTGGCGTCGGCCTTCAGCGTGTTGGCTTCCGTGGCCCCGACCTTCTGGAACATCTGGCCGGGTCCCTCGAAGATGCGGAAGATCGCCTCGGGGTTGCGGAAGATGTCGCGCGGGCCCATGAAGCCCATCATGCTGCGCTTAACGCTGAGCACCGCAGCCTCGGTGGTGATCGCGGCACTCGCACCCTTGCTGTCCGAGAGCTGCTTCCCGGCGCGGATCGCGCGGAAGGGGATGTAGTGCGCGATCATCATGCCGATGGCGCTCTCAATCTGATCGACCGTCGCCCCCATCATCGCGCCGAAGGTCGCGGCCGATCCGATGCCACCATGAACGACGTGGTCGACCTTGTAGCTCTTGAGGCTGAAGGCCTCGGCCAGGCGCCCGCGGATCTCGTCCAGAAGGATCATGCCGCGCAGTGCAAACTCACCGTCGCGGCCCATGAGCTGTGCCGCGGCCATCGGCACCGCGTAGAAGTCGTTGTGCCCGAACTCGCCCGCGGTCTGGTTGAAGTCGGGGTTGTAGCCAAAGTTCGTGCCGTTGCTGTCCCACTCGCGCACGGCGGAACAGTTGGCGACGACGGCCTTCTCAACGTGTACGTCGGTGCTGCTGCCGAAGAAGGGCACGCCGGTGCGGACCGAGCCCTTGGCCCAGGGAACGCCCTTCATGCTGCCACTCCCGGACGGGGGCGTGGTGTACATGAGGGCTTCGTTGCGAAGGAGGACCGGCGCGTTGGTGCCCAGCGCGATCGCGGAAATGCCGCAGATGCAGGCGTCGGTATGGAAGAGGTTGGCGCGAGCGAGGACGGCCTTAGAGGGCTCGCCACGCTTGCCGGCGGCCGCCTTGCCGGAGGCCATGAAGTCAAGTGCGAACTGCGCGATGCCGCGGGCCTGGTTGGTGTCCTTGGGCAGCGTGACGAAGTCGGTGGTGGAGGAGGTGGAGGGGGTGGTGGGGGGCATGCTTGGCTCCGGAAAGGGTGGAGGCGGAGGGTAGGGGCGGAGCGAGCACCGGGCCAAAGCGAGGGGGTGAACCGCACTTCAAGAGGATTGTGCCAGGCGATGAACGAGGTACCAGCCGAGTCCGATCGTGAAGATCGCCTGGCCATAGAGCGCATGCTCCGTCGCGGCGAGCGCGAGCGAGCGGTGCTTCTGGTACGTGCGGGCGAAGATCAGGCCGCCGGCGAGCGTGAGCGTGAGAGCGACCCAGTTGTGGAAGATGACGTGGCCGAATGAAAAGGCTACGGCGGAGGCCCAGAGCATGGCTTCGGGCGTACGAAAGACCGCGCGATAGCGGTGGAAGACGAACGCGCGGTAGATGATGTTCTGCGGATAGACGGAGAGGATCGGATACGCGACCATCACGAGCGCCCAGAGGCCCGTGCGTTCGCGCGGGAAGCGCAGGAAGTCCTGCGGCATGAGCAGCAGCACGATCCCGGCGAGAACAACAACACCCACTGACCAGAGCCCGAGGACGCCGAGAATGCCGCGCCGCCAGCCGGTCGCGTTCCACAGTTGGCGCCGATCAAAAGTGGGGTCGCGCAGCAAGAGCGCGCCAGTGACGACCGCCGCGGAGATGAGGAGCGCGAAGAAAGGGACCTCAACCACGCGGCTTGCGAAGAGCGCTGGGAGCGCGAAGAAGAGAATGCCGTACTCGATCTTGAGGTAGTTCAGTCCGGGCGTTGCGCACTCGCAGTTGCCGACGCCAACGTCGGAGGCGGAGGGTTCGAAGTTGGGCGGAGGGGTGGTCACGTGAGGGGGCAGATCCGTTGGCGAGGGAATGCGCGGACGACGCGAGGATTGTTCGGTGATCCGAGTCCAGAGTTGCATGCATCGGCGATGTGGGCCAGACACGCCGCACGCCAGAGTGCAGCCAAAGAAAAACCCCGGGCCAATGGCCCGGGGCTTGAGTCGATTGCATGGCGTCTCTGGATGTCGCAGGTCGGGGATTATGGGCCGCCGACGAAGTTCCAGTCGGCGCGGTCGGCGTAGTTTGACCACTTCCGCATGTCGCGGAGATCTTCGATCTTCGCGCCTTCGACGTGTCCGTCGAAGTACACGGCAACGGCCTTGCCGCCATGGCGGAAATCGAGGTTGCCCCAGAAGGAGGGGATAGCGCGGGCGTTCCAAGTGTTGGAGGCGTTCCAGCCACCACCCACAGCGACCGAGCCGCGCTGGTTGGGGTGTGGGCGAGGAGCGCGAATCAGCCAGTAGCCAGGGCGGATGGTGCCGCTGTCAGGATTCGCGGAGCCCCAGTTCCACCACGAGCCTTCGCGAACGTCGCCGCCACGGGAGGAGGCGAAGGTGAGCATGTTCGAGGGGTAGCGGATCTGATCAGCGCGTCCGACGTAGAAGCCGCCACCGAGGTTGCGGGGGTTGGGACCCGGAACGGTTCCGTTGGCACCGGTGCGGAGGAACGCGCCGTGCGTGTACGCGCCGCCCATGAAAATGGCGTTGTAGCCGAAGGAGGGGTGGAAGGCGAAGGCGGTCTGGCGGTCGGCGGCGCCCGGCGCAATCCAGCGACCGAAGCCGGTGCTGCCAACCGGACGGGTCATGAAGTTGTCGTAGGTGGCCTTGTCGAACTGCATGACATTGAGAGGCATGTCCATGTTGCCCCAGAAGTGCCACGTCCAGATCTTGCAGACGGAGCCTTCGAGGTAGTAGCCCTTGGTGAAGACATCGGGAGGCGTCATCCCGTACGTCTCGTTGTTCGCACCGTGGGCCCAGTCCCAGGCGGGCGCGCCGATGAGAAGATTGTCGCGGTACGTGTTGGTGTAGGTCGAGTTGGCGACCTGCTGCTGCTGGGCGGCGGCCTGTTCCTTGATGAGGCGACCGAGGGCTTTGACCTTTCCGAGGCTGGGCAGAAGGAGGCTGATGAGCAGTGAGATGATCGCGATGACCACCAGCAGCTCGATCAGTGTGAACGCAGGAACGAGACGACCTAGACGTGCGTGGCGCATTCACGCCTCCTTTGAGTGGCTCTCGGCCATCGGGAAGACGCCCGAGTGACGGAGAGCAACGAGCGGGCGAGTGACAGAGCGAGTGACAGAGCGAGTGACAGAGCGAGTGACAGAGCGAGTGACAGAGCGAGTGACAAGACAAGACGCGTGCGGGAACCGAACTCCAGTACGACGAGTGCCGCCTGGATCGACCGGCCCCCAAAACCAAAGCCGGTCAACGGACCTCCAACTCCAAGATACTAACCCCTGCCAGCCATTTTCGCAACCCATATTTCTACACGGATATCGGAAAACTATTTGGTTTGTGTTTGTTCATTGTCGGAAGGCCTGGCCCGCAGACACGGTGGGAGGTGGGGAGCTACCCTTCCACTATGAGCACCAACTCCATGATTCCCGTCATCCTCGGCGCCAAGCGGACCCCAATTGGCAAGTTCTTTGGCTCTTTGACCAAGGTCCACGCGCCACTCCTGGGAAGCTACGCGATCCAGGGACTGCTGGCAGACCTCCCCGGGGTGAAGGCGGAGGCGATGGCCGGGCGGCTCGATGAGGTGATCATGGGCTGCGTCCTCCAGGCTGGTCTGGGGCAAAACCCGGCCCGACAGGCCGCGCTCAAGGCTGGCCTGCCCGAGACGCTCAGCTGCGTCACGGTGAACAAGGTCTGCGGCTCTGGCCTGCAGTCGGTCATGCAGGCGGCTCAGTCCATCAAGGCTGGCGACTCGCAGCTTGCCATCGCGGGCGGGTTTGAGAATATGACTGCGGCACCGTACTTCGCTCGCGTACGCGACGGTGCGGGGGGTCCCAAGTACGGTCCCACGACCTTTGAAGACCACATGCAGTACGACGGTCTTCGCTGCGCCTTTGAGGCGTGCCTGATGGGCAGCAGCGCGGACTTCATCGCGAAGAAGTACGACGTGACGCGCGAGGCTCAGGACCGCTGGGCGGTTCGCTCTCACACCAAGGCCGCGGAAGCGACGAAGGCCGGGCACTTCACGAGCGAGATCGTGGCGCTGACGGGTGAGCAGTGCATGGACAAGCGTTCGCCCGGGCTCAGTGTTGATGAGGGCGTGCGTGCGGACTCTTCGATGGAGTCGCTGGCGAAGCTGCGGGCCGCCTTTGAGAAGGATGGCAGCGTGACGGCGGGTAACGCGAGCCAGATCAGCGACGGCGGCGCGGCGATCGCGGTTGCGAGCCTTGCGAAGGCCGAGCAGCTCGGCATCAAGCCCATCGCGCGGATCGTGGCGTACCACACCAGTGGCGTGGCTCCCAAGGAAATCTTCCGGGCTCCGGCACTCGCGGTGCCCGAGGTCGTCGCCAAGGCCGGACTCAAGCTCAGCGACATCGATCTCTTTGAGCTCAACGAGGCCTTCGCGGCCCAGGTCCTTCAGAACATGAAGGAAGGCGGCATCCCCGAGGAGAAGGTCAACATCTGCGGCGGCGCGATCGCGATCGGTCACCCCATCGGCGGATCTGGCGCTCGATGCCTCACCACACTGCTCCACCAACTGGCGCGCACCGGTGGCAAGCGCGGCGTCGTGGCGCTGTGCCTGGGTGGTGGCAACGCGGTGGCCATGGTCGTCGAGCGCATGTAAGCGTGCACATACGTGCGTCTCGACGCGTGCCAACGGGCGGAATGGCCTTTGATGGGAGAGCTTGCAATGCCCGCGAAGACGATCGAGCAGTTCCTCCAGTCGGCGGAAGATCAGGCACGCGATCACGGGTTCTTTGAGCTCGAGCGCGACCGGCTGCTGCAGGTCAACCTCAACGGCATGGTCTGGATCAAGGCCGGCGCGATGGTCGCATACCGCGGCGAGATTGGCTTCGAGCGTGAGGGCGTGCTCGAGCAGGGTCTGGGCCAGTTCCTGAAGAAGGCGGTCACTGGTGAGGGTGCACGGCTCACCAGGGCCACTGGCAATGGCCAGCTCTACCTCGCCGACTCGGGCAAGAAGGTCACGATCCTCTCGCTCGCGGGCGAGTCGCTCTTTGTCAACGGCAACGATCTGCTCGCAATGCAGGATGGACTGACCCACGAGGTCCACATGCTGAAGCGAGTGGCCGCAGTCGCGGCGGGCGGGCTCTTCAATGTCGCGATCTCGGGCAAGGGTCTCATCGCGATCACCACGCACTATGACCCGCTGGCCCTGCGAGTCCGGCCGGGTTCACCGGTCTACACCGATCCCAACGCGACGGTTGCGTGGTCGGGAAGCCTCAAGCCCGAGTTCAAGACCGACATTCAGTTCAAGACGTTTCTGGGCCGCGGCAGTGGCGAGAGCTTCCAGATGAAGTTCGAGGGTGATGGGTTTGTGGTTGTGCAGCCATTCGAAGAGCGCACGCTGCAGGCTCAGGGCAGTTGAGGCTGGTGGTGACTGAATCCGCCGCAGGGTCCTTTGCCGAAGCAGGCCCATTCAGACTCTCACCAATCGCCGCTCGCTCGCACTTGCCTCTCGCATGAGCATCGTGGCGGCGATCCTCTGCATCTCGTCCCTGATGGGCTGTGCTGAGCGGGCACCCACGGCTTCAACGCCCGCCTCAACGTCTGCTTCAACAGCCGTTCCAACATCTACCACTGCTGCTCCGAGGGTGAGCAGCTGGGGGTCACCGGACCTGACGTCGGGGCTTGGCATTCCCGCAAGGAAGCGGTTCATCTTCGCGGGTGGTCAGGACCGCGGCTTCGAGGCTCGGGCTTTCAATCGCGGAACGGTGCCCGTGACAATCCGCGGCGATCTCGATGGCGTCATTCGCGAGGTCGCGGTAATTGCACCGGGAGAGACAGCCGTTGCCAAGTTTGCCGCGCGCGAGGCCGCGTTGTTTGAGAATCCCTCCGACATCGAGGCCGCGGCCAAGGTGGAGATCTGGTGAGAGGCCAACGTCGGAATGCGCTACATCGATCTGCCACGCTGATGCGTGCGGCAACGCCGGCCGCACAAACGTCACAGACGTTCCAGCCCGCACCGTTTGCGACCTGGATACTGCATTCCTTCCGACTCACTCGACTTGGTTTTTGTACCCGTGCCTGAGCGGCCAAGAAGAGTCCGATTCGAATCGGCACTCCAGATCAGTCGGGCCTCTCGCGCGAGCACCGAGCGGTTGCACGATTGCGGGGCGAGTGCTCGTTCCTGGAAGTCATGGTGTTGGTGGTGAGCGTCGGCATTCTCGCCGCGGTGGTGGTGCCGCAGTTTGGTGGCGTGACGGACGATGCGCGTGCGGCGGCGACGAGCGGAGCCGTCTCAGGCGTGCGTGCGTCGATCTCCGGCTATCGCACCCGCGCGATCCTGACGGGGCAGGCACCCTTTCCCACGCTTGCGCAGCTGAACGAGCAGGGACTCGTGGTGCAAGACGAGTTCCCGGTCAATCCCTTCAACAACCTGAGGAACGTGCAGAGCGTTTCGAGCGGACAGGCCGCGGCACGCGCGGTGGTCAATCCGACGGCCGCGGGCTGGAAGCGGCCTCTGCGGCGCAGGATCAAACGTCAACGCTGCCATGGATCCTCGCGGACGCTGCGCCGCTCACATGAAGGTCTGGAAGAAGAACAAGGTCATCTAGCCCAATGGAAAACCCCGCCTCAACAGGAGTCGGGCGCGAACAAAGCCGACCATGAGACTTTGAGTCGATGTGTGCGGAGTGGTTCTGGCGGAGCCCATGCACCCAAGGCCCCGAGCTCGCCGACTACGTCGCTTGGCTCAAGTCACAGAATTGACCGCTCTGCTCAGTTGGCAAAGCGGGCAAATCCGCCTACCATTTCACCCTCCTCCCTCTCTGCCCCAATCGGCCCAGAGGGAATTGACGAGTGTGCCTGCGGTTGACGGGTGGAAGAAAGACTGTAAAACTCAGGAACACAAGGACATAGGGGCGCATAGCTCAGTTGGCTAGAGCGCG
>JBBASU010000049.1:0-11796 GCA_040399065.1 Phycisphaerales bacterium
CTCAGGAACACAAGGACATAGGGGCGCATAGCTCAGTTGGCTAGAGCGCGGCTGTCACATAGCCGAGGTCACAGGTTCGAGTCCTGTTGCGCCCACTTTCGCGATTTGGTGTTGCGGCAGCCCCGCGGTTGCGCTCGCCGTGTTCATTCCGGTGCTCATTGCGGCGCTGGCACCGTGTCGCCGCCATTCCCTTAGGAGCCTGGCACTGGCGACCCCCGAACAGGTCATGCGGTCAGCTTCGGCGTTGGCTGCCTCTGCGCGAGCGGGCGAGGCGGTCGCCCTGCTTTCTGGGCATTTGTCTCGGGTGCCCGGAGACGTTGCGAGCGCAAAGATGCTCGGGCGGCTGCTGATCGAGGCTGGCGACCCCAGCGGCGCGGCGTTGCACCTAGCGCGGGCCGCGAAGGTGCGGCCTCGGGATGGCGAACTCCAGTTCCTCCTCGGCGACTCGCTCACGAAACTCCGCCGCTTCGAGGAAGCAAAGACCGCCTTCGAGGCGAGCATCCTGCACGCGCCGCACGAGCCTCTGGCTTCGGGCGGGCTCTCGCGCTGCCTGCTCGAGCTTGGCGATGCTGAGGGATCGGTCGAGGTCTGCCGCGAGTCTGTGCGTGCCAATCCATCGCACCCTGATGCACATCGCGTGCTGACCACCGCGCTCGTGACGCTCCTTCGCCAGCGTGCGGGCGTCCAGGCCGCGGTGGGGGGCCTTCAGCATGCGGGCGATGATCCGCTCCTGCTCGAGGCCGCGGTCTACGCAATGAATGTCGCCGATGGCGTCGGCGGTGCAGAGTCGCTGGTGATGCACCGGCGTCTCGCCGCCGCGGCGAGTCCGCCCGTGTCCCGCGCGCCATCGTCGTTTGCGCGAGATCGTGACCCCGCGCGCCCGCTCCGTGTCGGACTTCTCTCGTGCGACTTCAAGCACCACTCGTGCGCGTACTTCCTTGAGGGCCCTCTCGCCGCGTTCGATCGCTCACGCATCACGCCGATCCTCTATTCCACCACGCGAGGTCAGGACGAAGTCACGCAGCGCTTCCGCGACATCTGCGAGTTCCGCGACTTCGTTGGCGTCAGCGCGCTGGACATGGCCGCGGCGATCGATCACGACAAGATCGACATCATGCTCGACCTCTGCGGCTGGACCGCACGAAGCCACATGAAGTTCCTCGCGCAGCGAGTCGCACCGATCCAGATCGCTTACCTCGGATATCCCAACACCACGGCGCTGCCCGCGATGGACTGCCGCATCGTTGATGCCATCACCGATCCGGCCGGAAGCGAATCGCACAGCTCAGAGCGCCTGATACGCCTCGATCGCTGCTTCATCTGCTTCCGCCCCGATCCCGCGTGGCCTGTGGTGGCGCCGCCGCCCTTCGAGCGAGATGGAGTCATCACGTTCGGCTCCTTCAACCACATCAAGAAGGTCGGCGAGCGGACCATCGAGCTCTGGGGCGACATCCTCTCGCGCGTGCCGCGCTCCCGCCTGCTCCTGAAGAGCCTCGACATGCCCGACGCGGTGGCGGCAGAGATCCGCCAGCGCATGGCCGCCGCCGGCATCGACGCCAGTCGCATCGATGTCGTCGCGTACCAGCCCGATCGACACCAGCACATCGCCGTCTACGAGCGTGTGGACATTGCGCTCGATAGCTTTCCATACAACGGCACCACCACAACCTGCGAGGCGCTCTGGATGGGCGTGCCCGTCGTCACGCTCGCGGGCGATCAGCACCGCTCGCGCGTTGGCGCTTCGCTGCTCACGTGCACCGGGCTTCCAGAGCTGGTCGCCTCCGATGAAGCGGCGTACGTCGGCATCGCGGCAGCGCTCGCGTCTGATCTCTCGCGTGTGCGTTCGTATCGGGAGTCGATCCGATCACGCATGGCCGCCTCGCCCCTCCTCGACGCCGCCTCGATGGCATCGGCGCTCGAGCGTGCGATGCGGCAGGCGTGGATTGCGTTCTGCCAGGCTTCGGCCTGACGCGCCATCACGCTCCCATCAAGTGACATATGCGTGACAGTGGGCGACACCGCTCGCGATAGACTCTCATCGTCGCGGGTGCGATTCACCCGAAAGGGAGCCAGCTATGGAACTCAAGCTGATTGGCGTCCTCGCCACGCTCGCGTGCGCGGCCTTCCTCGGGACTGCCAACCTTCCGACCTCGGACCAGCCCAAGGCGGCACAGCCGTTGCATTACCTGGTCGCGTGGTCTGGCATCGAGACCAAAGCTCCCGCGAAGGTGGAGCGCATCACCACCCGCGAGGCATGGGAGAGCCTCTGGACGCAGCACACCGGCACCGCAGTGCAGGCGGATGCCTGGCCCCGTCCATCGATCCCCGAAGTCGACTTCGCGCGATGCATGGTCATCTCGATCGTGCCCGGCGAGGAGATCAACGCCTATTCCGTTCAACTCGTTGAGGTCCAGGACCGCAAGGCCGACACGCTCGTCCGCTACGATGTGCTGAGGTATCAGGTCTCGTCGCCGCTCAACGCGGACAAGCCCGCGCCGGTCCAAAGGAACCGGCCCTACGGCTTCTTCGTGATCGAGCGGACACTCAACCCGCTGGTGCTGGAGAACAACGTCCAGACCATCATCGGTCAGCCACCCATCTGGAGGGAAGCCCACCGCTTAGACGCGGTTGAGTGACCCACCGTGGATCCTTCACCGACGCGAACGCTGTCCCTACTCCGAAAACGCCGAATCAAACGCACGCGACGAGGGCTTGAACTGCAGCCGCCGCACGAACCCCGCGGCCTCCTGTGCACCATGCTCGCGGTCCATCGCCGAGTCCTCCCACTCAACACTCAGCGGCCCGTCATACCCAATGGCGTTGAGCCGGCGCAGGATGTCCTCAAAGTCGATCTGCCCGCGACCCGGCGAGCGGAAGTCCCACCCGCGCGACCTCGCCCCAAAGGGCACGTGCGAACCAAGCACACCATTCACACCATCTAGCTCGCGCGCCGCGTCCTTGATGTGCACATGGAAGACGCGGTCGCCGAACCCATCCAGGAACTTGACGGGGTCGAGCATCTGCCAGTAGAGGTGCGAGGGATCAAAGTTGAACCCGAACGCATCGTGCTCATCGATCGCGTCCAGCGCCGCCGCGGCCGTGTGGAAGTCGTACGCGATCTCCGTCGGATGCACCTCGAGCGCAAACTGCACGCCCGCGCGATCGAACTCGTCCATGATCGGCGTCCAGCGCGTGCCAAAGTCCTCGTACCCCGCATCAACCTCCGCCTCGGTAGTGGGGGGGAAGAAGTAAAGCTTGTGCCAGATCGATGATCCCGTGAAGCCGTTGACAACACCAACGCCCAGCTTCGCCGCGGCCTTCGCGGTGTCGATCATCTCCGCAGCGCAGCGCTGGCGGACGCCCTCGGCGTTGCCATCGCCCCAGAGGCGGGCGGGGATGATGGTCTTATGGCGCGAGTCAATGAGGTCGCAGACGCACTGCCCCACGAGATGGTTCGAGATCGCCCAGACCTTGAGGCCGTGTCGCGCAAGAAGGTCATGCCGCCCCTGGCAGTACCCCGGCTCGGCCAGCGCCCGCTGCACGTCGAAGTGGTCGCCCCAGCAGGCAAGTTCGAGCCCGTCGTACCCCCAGGATCTGGCCTTCGCGGCGAGCGTTTCAAGCGGCATGTCCGCCCACTGCCCCGTGAAGAGCGTGACCGGGCGGGAAGCACTCGAGGTCTGTGTGCCAGAGGCCATAGGGAAACTCCTGTCCAGACTTTTGTGGGGTCAACTGACGCGGCCTGCGGTGCAAAGCAGAAACTGTTTCACTCCCCGCTTGTGCGGCGGGACGGAAGTCGGTACGGTATCGTCCTCTGGCGGATGCGACGCGTCCGACGTTTGATCCCCAGCTGTCCGCTAGACCATCCGGGAGTACACGTGATGTCGAGCCATTCGCAGCAGTTCCAAGGTGACCAACCCGCCGACCCGACCCCGCAGTCAGCCCCGGTTGCGGGCTCGACGGAGCGTTCACGACGCAGCTTCCTCAGCGTTGCCGCTGGAACGCTGATGGCCTCGGCCCTGGCCTCCGGCGCTCTTGCCCGCTCGAAGGAGCCGGGCGGTTCTGCGAACAAGCCCGGTGGCCCAGTCCCCAAGGCCAAGGCCCGCATCCCCGTCGCCCCCGACCAGACGATTCGGATGGCCGTCATCGGCACCGGCGGCATGGGCACCGGCCACGTCGATGCCTTCATGAGCCTCGCCAAGGCCGGCAAGGAGAAGGTCGAGATCGTCGGCGTCTGCGACGTCAACCAGAAGTTCCTCGAACGCGCCCACAAGAAGTGCGTCGAGGGCCAGAGCGGCGTTGAGTGCAAGAAGCACGCCGACTACAAGGAAATCCTCGCCCGTGACGACGTCCACGCCGTGCTGATCGCAAGCCCCGAGCACTGGCACGCACAGATGGCCATTGATGCCATCGTTGCCGGCAAGGACGTCTACCTCGAGAAGCCAATGACCCTCCGCCTCGATGAGGCCCTGCGCCTTCGCGAGGTCGTTCGCGGCAACCCCGACATGCGACTCCAGGTCGGCACGCAGATGACCAACCTCCCCAAGTACCACGAGGCCCGCAAGGTCATCGAGTCTGGCCTCATCGGCGTCCCCTGCTCCAGCCAGACGAGCTACTGCCGCAACGCCAAGGAGGCGGGCGAGTGGAACTACTACGAGCTCGATCCCGAGTGGGCGCCCGGCAAGAACCTTGACTGGAACGCCTGGTGCGGCCCCATGGGCCAGCGCGAGTGGGACCCCAAGGTCTACATCCGCTGGCGGCGCTACCGCGATTTCTCCACGGGCATCCTGGGCGACCTCCTCGTCCACGTCATCACGCCGATGCTTGTCGCGATCGAGCAGGGCTGGCCCACGCGCGTGGTCGCCGTCGGTTCGCACATGGTCGACAAGGCCATGGAGAATCACGACATGGTCAACCTCGCGATCCAGTTCGAGACCGGCCACCAGATGATCGTCGCGGGTTCCACCTGCAACGAAGTCGGCCTTGAGACCATGATCAAGGGCAACAAGGGCAACATCTACCTCAACAGCCGCCACTGCGTCGTCCGTCCCGAGCGTGGCTACAGCGAGGAGTTCGACGAGAAGACCATCGAGTGCGCCGACATCGGCAACGATCAGGACATGCACCGCCTCAAGTGGCTCAAGGTCATCCGCACGCGCGAGCAGCCCGACAGCGACGTTGATCAGGGCGCGAAGGTCGTCGCGATCGTCGATCTCGCGACGCGTTCGATCTGGGAAGGGGCCGCCTTCGAGTTCGACCCCAAGACCATGACCTCCCGGAAGGTGTGACCTTGGGCGCAGATGGATGTGCCAGCCCCAGAGGGATCGTCCGCCTCGCCCTCGCGGCGATGGGCACGCGCTTTGAGTTGGTTCTGGTCGGAGCCGGTGCCGGAACCCGTCAGCCAGAACTGCTGGCCGCGGGTGAGGCCGCAATGTCCGAGATCGAGTGGTGGCACAAACGCCTCTCCCGCTTCGAGCGCGACAGCGATGTCTCGTTCATTGCAAGGGAAGCGCACCTTCGCGCACCATCCCATCCAATCTCGCTCGATCCTGACTTCTTCGATCTCCTCGTGATGTGCGAGGAGGCACGCGTGCGCTCTGGCGGCGCGTTCGACGTGCGCGTCGGTGCCGAGATGGACCGCTGGATCGCGGGCGAGCCTCAGCGTGGCCGGTCCACGCCCGTCGCCATGCCCGAGTTCCTTCTCGACCCTCAGCGCCGCACGCTGCACGCTCCCGGGGGCGTTCCACTCCGCCTCGATCTCGGCGGCGTCGCCAAGGGCTTCGCCCTCGACCGCGCCGCGGCCATCCTCTTGGAAGCTGGCATCGACAACGCGCTCATCCACGTAGGTACCAGCAGCATCATCGCGATCGGTCCCGGGCAAGGCGGCGACGGCTGGAAAGTCCGCATTGATCCGGGCCGCGAGGGTACAGCGGCCGACGCTGACGATGAGAAGAAAGCGGTCCGCGCAGAAGCACACCTCGATGTGATGCTCCGTGATCAAGCAGTCTCTGTCTCGTCTCCTCGCGGCCGCACCGTTCTAACTTCCGACGATTCCCTCGCAACACGCGGCCACATCCTGGATCCTCGCTCTGGCCTCGCAGCACCATTGGGCCGCACGGTCGTGGCGTTGTCACCGCTTGCATCCCCGCTTGCATCGTCGTCTACCGCCGCAGCCGCGTGCGAGATATGGTCCACAACGCTCGTCGTCGCGCCCGAACTGCTCGATCAACTCCCCGCTTCAGTGTCTGCGTTCTTGCATGACAGCACAGACCACACCGATCCTGAGTGGCGCATGCACCCGCCACAGCGTTCAGATCTGAATCTTTCCACACCCGCCCGTTCCACTCGCTCCGCCGCACATCTCGCGGCGATGGAGACTTCGTAATGGCCCCGACCCGTCGTTCGTTCCTCGCCCAGTCCGTCGGCGCCCTTGGCGCGATGGCGATCCTCCCTGAGCTCTCGTACTCGCGCGCAAAGAACGCCGCGAAGCTCAACATCGGCCTCATCGGCGCGGGCCGCCAGGGCCGCGCGATCATCGCCGAGCTCCAGAAGATGGAGAACGTCTCGATCATCGCCGTCTGCGACAGCGAAGAGTCACGCGCAAGCGGCGGCGCACGCCGCGCCGCTGGCTCCACCGCCTACACCAGCCACACCGCCATGCTCTCGGCCGCGAAGGACCTTCAGGCCGTCGTGATCGCCACCCCAACGCACCTGCACACGCAGATCGCCCTCGACTGCATCGCCGCAGGCAAGCACGTCTACTGCGAAGCGCCCCTGGCCCACACCGCCGAGGACTGCCGCAAGATCGCCGCTGCCGCGAGCGCTGCCAAGTCCCTCTTCGCCGTCGGGCTCGAGGGCCGCTCCAACCCGGTCTACCAGCTCGCCCGGACCTTCTATCGCACCGACTCGGTCCGCGATGCCATCTCGATCGAGGCCCAGAGCTTCCAGAAGACCACATGGCGTTTCCCGGCCCCCAACGCCGATCGTGAGAAGGAAGTCAACTGGCGCCTCGATCCCGCCATCTCCCTCGGCCTTCCCGGCGAGATGGGCGTGCACCAGTTCGATGTCGCCTTCTGGTACACGGACAGCTATCCAAGCAGCATCCGATCCACCGGCTCCGTCCGATTCCACAAGGACGGCCGCACCATCGCCGACACCATCGCCACCGAGATGCTCCTGAAGGACAACCTCCGCTTCAACTACCTCGCCTCCCTTGCCAACTCTCACGGCGGCCGGTTTGAGCTCTTCCGCGGCAGCAACGCCGCCATCAAGCTCGGCTGGTCGCACGGCTGGATGTTCAAGGAGGCCGACGCCCCGACGCAGGGCTGGGAGGTCTACGCCAATCGCCAGCAGTTCCACAACGACGAGGGCATCACGCTCATCGCCGGTGCCACCAAGCTCGCCGAGCAGGGCAAGCTCAAGGAAGGCGTGGGCCTCCCGCACCCCTCCGTCTACTACAGCCTCTGGGACTTCATGCTCAGCTGCACCGAGGGCAAGCCCGTCGTCGCCGACGCGGGGCTGGGCGCAAGGGCCACGATCGCAGCGATCCTCGCGCAGCAGTCGCTCATCGAGGGCAAGACCATCGAGATCACCCCCGACATGCTCAAGATCTGATCAGTCGCGCACACTTCTCTTCCGCCGCCGCGTTCCCGACGAAAGGACACACGTTTGAACTGGCCACGCCTGAGAGATCTTCCCGCCGGAGCACGACTAGGCCTGACGGGCCTGCTCGTCACGCTCCTCATGGGCATGGCCGCCTCCGCCATGCACATCGTCTGGCACTACGAAAAGCGCGACGAGAAGCCCGGCTTCACCAAGGACGACGTCCTCTCCGCCTACCACGGCCTCAAGGCGCCCGCCACGCTCCTCGCGGCCCTCTCAGCAGGCCACCCGGACAACCTCAAGCCCGACCAGCGCAAGGTGCTGACCGACTGGCTCAGTGGCACCCGCGTCGCCGAGGACTACGACAGCCTCGACCTGGGCGACATGGCACCGGCCGAGATCATCGCCTCCAGTTGCATCTCCTGCCACGCGCGCAAGTCCACCGACCAGATCGCAAGCCGCCTCCCCCTCGAGACCTGGGAGGACATCAAGAAGGTCGCCTTCCCCACCAACATCGAGCCAGTCCCGATCAAGATCACCGCGGTCTCGACGCACACGCACGCCCTCGCTCTCGCGTCCATGAGCCTCGTCCTCTCGCTCCTTGCGTTCATGTCCCGCCTGCCGCGAGCCTTCGTCTCCTTCATCACACTCGTCGCGGGCGTCGGCCTCACCGTCGACATCGCTAGCTGGTGGCTCGCGCGCCTCGATCCCTTCTTCATCAACACCATCATCGCCGGCGGCGGCCTCTACAACCTCTCTACCACACTCCTCGCCATCCTCCTCATCATCGATCTCTGGTTCCCCAAGCGTTCCGCCTGATCAGATCTCAACTCGCCACACCCGCACCGTTTCCACTCGAAGCCGGAGCAACCCCATGCCCACCAATCACAACGCCAATCAAGCCGACCTCTCTCGCCGCGGCCTCCTCCGCGCCGGCCTCTTCGGCAGCGTCGCGCTCGCCACAGCAGGCATCGCTCACGCCTCGCAGGAGAGCTCCGCCAAGCCCGCCACACAGCCCGCAACGCCAGCGGCACCAGCCGCAGCCGCGCCACTCTTCCTCATCTCCCTCGCGCAGTGGTCGCTCCACAAGACCCTCTACGCCAACACGCTCGACCATCTCGACTTCCCCAAGTACTCCAAGGAGCAGTGTGGCATCGACGCCGTCGAGTACGTCAGCACCTTCTTCAAGCAGAAGTCCGACGCCGCTTACAACGCCGAGCTTCGCAAGCGCTGCGACGGGCTGGGCGTTCGCAGCGTGCTCATCATGGTCGACGGCGAGGGCGCCCTCGGTGACCCTGACGCGACCAAGCGGGCCACCGCTGTCGAGAACCACCGCAAGTGGCTCGAGGCCGCGAAGGCGCTCGGCTGCCACTCGATCCGCGTCAACGCGCAGAGCGAGGGTACTTTCGAGGAGCAGCAGAAGCTCGCGGCCGACGGCCTTCGCAAGCTGAGCGAACTTGGCGACACCTTCGGACTCAACGTCATCGTCGAGAACCACTGGGGCAACTCCAGCCACGGCGGCTGGCTCTCGGGCGTGATGAAGCTCGTCAACCACCCGCGCTGCGGCACGCTGCCGGACTTTGGCAACTTCGACCCCAAGGTCTACGACAAGTACCAGGGCGTGAAGGACATGATGCCCTTCGCCAAGGGCGTCTCTGCCAAGAGCCACGAGTTCGCGCTCGACGGTCCCAACAAGGGCGACGAAGTCCGCACCGACTACCGCCGCATGCTCAAGATCGTGCTCGATGCCGGCTACAAGGGCCACATCGGCGTCGAGTACGAGGGCGACAAGCACTCCGAGAACGACGGCGTGATGCTCACCAAGAAGCTCCTCGAAAAGATCCGCGCAGAGATGAGCACGCCCGCAAAGCAGACTCCGTAAGAAGGAAGAAGACTTTAACACGGAGAACACGGAGTCAGGACACGGAGAGCCACGGAGGAAAGCGAAAAGAGGGAGAGCGAAAAGCGAAAATCAAGGCTGGGAAGGTCACACAAGGTCAGTCCCACCAATCTCTTCAATCACAGCTTCCCTCCGTCTTCCTCCCCAACCCTCTGCGTCCTCTGCGTTCTGCATCTCTCCGCATTCTCCGCCCCCTCCGCGCCTCCGCACACGCATTTCTCCTGCCCCAGTGCCCAATCCCCAGTCCCTTCCTCTCTCCGTGCCCCTCCGTGTTCTCCGTGGTGAACTCTCTTCTCCTCCCCGCCCGCAGGAACTCCGATGCTCATCACCAGCCCCCGCACCGTCGCCGGTCTCTTCACCCTCGCGCTCTGCGCCCTCGCCAGCGCGCAGCCCATCAAGACCCTCATCATCACCGGGCACAACAACCACAACTGGCAATACACCAGCCGCCTGCACGAGCAGACGCTCGAGGCCACCGGGCGGTTTGATGTCGACATCACCGACACACCCTGGACCGACCTTGCGGATGCCGCGAAGGTCAAGCAGTACCAGCTCTTCGTCCTTGACTACAACGATTTCGGCGCCGCCAAGCCCTGGGGCGAGGCGGGCCAGGCCAACTTCGCCGCGGCCGTCCGCGCGGGGGCGGGCGTCGCCTCGATCCACTCCGCCAACAACTCCTTCAAGGGCTGGGACGACTACGAGAAGATGCACGTGCTGCTGTGGCGCGACAAGGCCGGCCACGGCAAGTTCCACGAGTTCGAGGTGAACCTCGTCGATCGTGATCACCCCATCGCCAAGGGCCTGCCCGCCTCCTTCACCACGCGCGACGAGCTCTACCACGGCCTGCACCACAAGCTCAACACCAGCTTCAGCCTTCTTGCGGAGGCCAGGTCCTCCACCGAGTCCGGCGGCAGTGGCAACGTCGAGCCGATGGCCCTCACCACCAAGTTCGGCGAAGGGCGCATCTTCGCCACGCCCCTTGGCCACGTCTGGACCGGTGCCGACGAGACCAAGGTCAGCATCACGACTCCCGGCTTCAAGTCCCTCGTCGCACGCGGCGCCGAGTGGGCGGCTACCGGCAACGTCACGCTCCCGGCCGACTGGGCCGACACGCGCACGCACAACGTTCTGACGCCGCAGGAGCAGGCCGAGGGCTGGACCCTCCTCTTCGACGGCACCTCCACCGAGGCCTGGCGCAGCTTCAACAAGCCCAACTTCCCCGACGACGGCTGGAAGGTCGAGAGCGGCACGCTCCGCCGCCAGAAGGGCCAGGCCGGCGGCGATCTCATCACGCGTGAGCAGTTCGGCGACTTCGAGTTCGCCCTGGACTGGCTCGCCACGCCCGGCGCCAACTCCGGAATCATCTACCGCGTTGCCGAGGGCCGCCGCTTCCCGTGGGAAACCGGCATGGAGATGCAGATTCTCGACGACGCCGGCCACCCCGACGGCAAGAAGCCCAAGACCCGCGCCGGCACGCTCTACGACCTCTACGCCACGAGTGCTGATGTCGCGCGTCCCGCGGGCGTGTGGAACCAGGCCCGCATCGTCGCCCGCGGCACACGCATCCAGCACTATCTCAACGGCTTCCTCGTCGTCGACACGGACCTCGCCGGCGATGACTACAAGGCCGCACACGCCGCGAGCAAGTGGCCGGGCATGAAGGAATTCGCCACGCAGGCCAAGGGCCACATCGCGCTGCAGGAGCACGGCGACGAGGTCTGGTTCCGCAACATCAAGGTGCGGCGGCTCGACTCAGCGGCCCCCGCCCACTCGGCCAACACACCCGCGGCCAAGGACCGCGCCGGCTGGATCGATCGCGTCGCGACGTTGAACGACCGTCTCGACGCCCCACTCAAGTCTCAGGGGCCGCGCCCCGAGCTCGTCTTCATCGGTGACTCCATCACCGAAGGGTGGCTCTACTCCGGCAAGAGCACCTGGGAGCAGCGCTACGCGCCGCGCCACGCCATCAACCTTGGCATCGGTGGCGATCAGACGCAGCACGTTCTCTATCGCCTGAAGAACGGACACATCGAGCGTCTCAAGGCCCTCGCCGCGGCGGACCTCGCCCCGCGCGCCTTCGTCGTGATGATCGGCACCAACAACAGCAACGGCAAGGACAACACCGCCCCCGAGATCGCCGATGGCATCGTCGCCATCACGCGCGAGCTCCGCGCCGCCCTCCCCGGCACACCCGTCCTCCTCCTCAACATCTTCCCGCGAGGTGAGAAGCCCAACGCGCAGCGCGAGAAGAACGCAGAAGCCAGCCGCCTCGCCGCGGCCGCACTCGCCAGCGACAC
>JBBASU010000050.1:0-10241 GCA_040399065.1 Phycisphaerales bacterium
ACATGGGCTTCACGGCCAGCCGCATCATCTCGTCGGATTCCGCGCTCCGGCGTGTCACGATCCGCGACATTCCCCTGAACGGGCGATCGGTGACTCGCGCGAGCAGGTCATCGCCGAGGATTGTTCCGCCGGGGTTCTCTCGAATGTCGACGATCAGTCCCGCAGCGCCGCGCGCGTTCACGGCGGTCATCGCCTGATCGATGAAGTCGTTCCACTTCCCTCCAAGCATGTAGTCCATGGACGGGAAGTCGATGTAGGCGATGGGTGCGGCGCCGGACTGGTCGGCAGGCAGCAGGAGGCATCGGAATGGCGGGATGTCGACGAGCACCTCGCCCTGAGAAGCCGGTGATGCTTCGGGCACCGATGCTCGCGGCAAGGTCCGGTTGATCTTGCGCTTGCCAACAGCCTCGACCGTTACGGTGTGCCTCGAACCGTCGGGGCGGACGAGTTCGACATCCGTCGGCAATGAAACCCCGGCGACCCAATTCAGCGCTTGGAACGACCGGCGGATCCCGGCGTCGCGGGAACCCTCGGTTTCCGCGGGTACCAGTGAGCGCAGGCGTGCAAGATGATCGGCTGCGGAGACGCTACCGATCCGCACGATCGTGTCCCCGGGCTCGATCGCTTTTTCCTCCGACGTTACTGCGATGACAACCAGCCCATCGCCCCTCGGCTCCGCCTGGAAAGGCAGAAAGCCCTCCCCGCGCGCGAGAGAGGCGACCATATCCTCCCTGGGGATTCTTTGGAGGTAGTGGTCGCACCGATACCCCGCCTGCATCGCCATCACCAGCGGCAGGAACTCGCGGCGGGTCATCGGGCGGTCGATCGATGCCTTGAGCCGTTCGGCGAGCGCGAGGATCGACTCCTTCGAGACACGAAGGTAGGGGTTCGGGGCGGTTCGCTCATGCAGCGCCACGATCGCGTCGAGATCGGCACGCAGCGCCTCGGGCTCATGCTGCTTCGCGATCTCCTCTGGCGTCGCCTTTGGGATCGCCTCCCACGGGTCCACGATGAAAGCTGAGCGCGAACACCCGCCCGAGAGCACGACTGCGGCCGTGACGGCGATCGCGACAAGGGCCGACCATGCGGCAAGGCGACGAAGACGGCGGCGGGGAGACTTGGCGGGTTGCATGCTCTGCTTGTTCGGATTTGATGGACGCGGCTTTCTGGTCCGGTCGCTCGATTTGCAGCGCCGCCGCACATCGCCACTATCCACGGGTCACCGTTCGCAGCGGCGGGAGATTGTCCCAACGTTCCCGACTCCGATGTCAGTGCCCGCGATTGCGATCCCGCTTCGAGCGAGGTCACCCGTGAACCCCCGCCCGTCCGGAAGAGCGACCTGGAGAGACTCTGGCCCCAAATCGCCGCCAAGGGCCGCCGGGTGGCCGGATGCTGGTTATGGCGGGCAGAAGGCCAGAGACGTCGCCCACGGCGGGCCCAGTCGCCAATCCTCGCGGAACGTGGGCCAAAACGCGAAAACGCCGCCGAGGTCTCTCGGCGGCGTTCTCTGAAAACCGAGGGGCCGGCTGCTTTCGCAACCGGCCCGGTAATAGTGGGCGCGTAGCAGACTCCCGCCGAGACCAGATGTCCCTTGGAGACGCATTGGCAGCGCGAAAAGTCTGGAAGTTCAATCCGACCGCAATGCTGGCTTCCAGCCAAAGCCAAGACCTCCGAGACCCGCCTCGGCAGTGTCAACAGGGGGGATGGAGGGTTTTACGGCTCGGTCCGTCATGGCGACATTCAACCGAGTGTTCCGCTCCGAACCCGTGAGCACAACCGATCCACCCGTCTGCCCCGGCCCGCTCATTTGTCGGGCTGACTCGGGGCCGGCGGCATGCGGCCGGTCTCCTTGCCTTCTGCGTCGTAGAGGATGATCGCGGGATTGTCGTTCTCGTCGACCTGCAGGAGCAGCCGCTGGCGCCCTTGTGAGTCCTGGAGGCCGATGGTTGCAGACTTCTGCTCGGCGAACACCGCGATGCGCGCGAACTGCATCGCCTGGAACCGCAGCAGTTCCTTGACATCGGGATCGTCAAGGTCGGGCTTGCCATCCTTCGCCGCCTTCGTCTTCTCATCGCCGCGCTCGACTGCATCCATGTCGATCAATGGGCCGCTCGGCGGCTGAATCACCACCAATCCGGCCGACTGGCTGCCGTCTGGCGCCAACCTGGCCACCAACCCAGCCGCTTCGAGCGGGTAGTTGCGGTAGTCGAGCGACAGCAGCGTGTGGCTCTCGCTTGCCGCGTATCCACCGACCTCGTTGCCCTTCGGATCGAGCATGATGAGTCCCGCCATTCCCGGCGGCACCGTGCGCTCGAGCTCTCGGCCGGCGAACGGCGCCTTCGGCGCATCATGACTGATGATGTAGCGGCGGACACCGTCGGGGCCGGCGACATTGATACGCCCGACGGTGATCTCGTCGAATTTCTCAACACGCGGGCCCGGGGGCTGGCCGGCACCCCCAAAGAGGCCCACGACGATCGCGCCGGCCAGCCCGAGCGTGAGCGCCTGGAACACCCGAACCTGCCGCACGAGACCGTCAAGACGATTGGATGCCTGTGAACCTGACTGATCGCTCATACATGTGCCCTTTCACTGTCAACGGGGTTGAGGAGGAGATGAAACAGCTGGAACTCCCTGCGGAGCTGCTTGGTCCGCGGGCTGATCTGCGCCGCCAAGCACCTGGCTCAGCGGCACGATTTGAACATCCATCATCGAGGCGAGATAGGCCTCGATGAACGGCCGGTGCGCAGCGCCGATCACCACCAGCACCTTGCCGCCCGGGTGCGCAGCGGTCTCGGCCCTGATGCGGGCGGCGATTGCAAGGTTCCTCGCCTCCCACATCGCGGCTCGGTTGCGATCAAGCCCCGACGCCAGCCGCGTGCGGTAGAACAAGTGCCACTGCCCCGCAACATCGCGAGAGGCGTATTCCGCCGAGTTGAGCCACCGAAAGAGTTGGGTCAGGTCGCCGGATGCCGCCGCCCTCGCGTGGGCTGACAGCTGTTGCTTGAGGAACTCGGATTCCATGAACTCGACGTAGTGCTTGGTCGCCTGCAGTTCCTCCATCAGCCGATCGAGCGACCCCACCCGCACCATTTCCTCGTCATCGGAGTGGTCGTCGACGCTCGCGAGCCGCTGCAACCCGATGCGCCTCGCCCCCGCGGCCGCCACCGACACGATCTCGTTGTTGCTGCGCAGCAAGTGGTTGAGGAACTCGACCATCGGTTCGCTCAGCGAACCCGTCGCCCGGCGTTCATCCTCACCCAGGTATGACCACTGCAGAACCGCGCTGGGCATGTCGTACGCCGCCAGCAGGTGCGCCACCAGCACACGTCGGGCCTCCGCATCCGCCGGCGCCGTTTTCAGAAGCAGTGCCGTCTTGGTCCGGGCCGATTCGAACGACAGGCCAAGGGCAACCTGCGCCGCAAGGCCGAGCTCGCTCGTCTTGGCGGCGAAAGCCGCCAGCACCTGCGCTTCGGCACCCTCCGGGTCCACCGCCGCCGACCGCGTGAGCCTCGCGATTTCCGCTCCCGGCAGACTCTCGACGGCGATCGCGTCCGGCCGGTAGTCCTCGATCGCCCGAAGCACACCCGCGAGCGATCCCGCCGGCACCCCGTCCTCGATCGCCGCGAGGTGCGTCGTGGCGAGTACCAGCACCCTGGTACGCTCCGCCTCCGTGACCGGCGCCGGGATCGGCTGCGGCTCCCGCGCCACAGCCGCGCCGAGCCACAGCGCCACCGTCGCGGCTCCGGCCGCCAGCGCCCGCACCACGCACCGCCCCGCTACCGCGAACTCCCCCTTCGCGCGTCCCGATCCGCTCAACCTGTCGCTCATGTGTGAGCCCTTTCTGTGCCTTCTGGAACGGTCCGGCCATCGAGCTGGTGCTGCGCCCAACCTCACGGCGTGCTTCGTGCGATCCCCGAACATCATTGGGATAGTCATTCAGTAAATTTTACAAAACTGAATGTAGTCCTGCTCCGCCTCCTGGGGATCGCAGATACCCAGGCACACCCAACGGCCCGCCCGTACGCCCCTTCCGCCGCGCCGAGATACGCTCAGCACATGCGACAGAAGAGCAATGCGCTAGTTTCCGCCGTCATCCGGACCACCGCGCAGTGGAACGCCATCTGTAGTCCGACACGCGTGCTCATCATCGAACACCTCGACGCCTGCGGCCCGATGTCCGCGCGCGAGATCGCTGACCGGATCGGCAAATCGCCCGAACTCGTCCACCACCACCTCCCGACCCTCCTCCGCGCCGGCATCATCCGCGACCACGCCGTCCGCTCGCGGGGCCGGCGGAAGGAACGCGTCTTCGAACTCCCCCCCGGACGCTGGTCGTTCGATTTCAAGTCAGACCCCGCCCTCGCCGCACGGGGCATGGCCCGACTCGCCCGCACCTGGGCCCGATACACCGAACGGATGCTCGCCCGCAGACTCCAGAAGGGCGAGGGCATCACCGATTCCTTCGCGCGGCTCGTCACCATCCGATCTGAAACTGGCCCGCTGCGACCCCGCGCCGCTCGTGCCGTGCGAGCACACCTTCGGGCGATCATGGAGATCTTCGAAGCCGAGCGCGAGCGAGGCGACGGGCCGCCCCACCTCATCAACTGGGCATTCTTCCCCTGCCACGATCCTTCCGCGGCCGAGCAACCACCAACACCGCCGCCACACGCAACACGAACCAACCGACCTCGCCACGCCTCAAAGTGACCTTTCTGTCGCGAGTCTTCGGCCCGAAAACGACAACCCCCGAGTCTCGCGACCCGGGGGTTTCTTCGAATGGAGGACGGCGGGTGGTCTGCCGCGTGCGTTTCAGAGACCCGGAGACACCGCGAGCGGAAGCAACCACCCGGCTCGGTGACCAAGGTATCTCGGGTTATCGGAGGCGTGTGCGACTGGAAGATCGTCACCAAGTCCTCCTGTTCTTCACACCCAGCCCTCGTGTCCATGCGAATCTTCACGAATTGCCGTTGACAATTGGGGGGCGGGGTATCTTGAGCTACACTTTGATTCGCGGCCGTGCGGCCGTGTTTTTTGGTGCGCGGGCGGGAGCCCGCGCGAGCGCTCTGGAGAGAGACATGTCCGTGAAGTCCTTCATCAGCGTGGCCGCGCTCGCGGCCGTCACCGGTGTTGCGGGTCTGGCGGTTTCCACCGCCTCGGCCCAGATCACCATCCCCACCGTGCCCATCGGCAACCCCGGCAACGCGGCGGACCCGACCACGGGCTTCGGCTCGGTGGCGTACACGTACAACATCGGGTCCACCGAGGTGACCAACGCGCAGTACGCGGCGTTCCTCAACGCCAAGGCCGCGTCGGACCCGTTCAACCTCTACAACACAAGCATGGCCGGGTCGTTAGGCGGGATCACCCGCGCGGGCTCGCCGGGGTCGTACACCTATTCGACCGTCAGCGGTCGCGCCAACAACCCGGTGAACTTCGTCTCGTTCTGGGATGCGACGCGCTTCGCCAACTGGCTGCACAACGGCCAGGGCAGCGGCGACACCGAGACCGGCGCGTACACGCTGACTTCCGGCGGCATCAGCGCCAACACCATCACCCGCAACGCGGGCTGGCAGTGGGCCGTGACCAGCGAGAACGAGTGGTACAAGGCGGCGTACCACCAGCCCGCGAGCGCGGGCGGCGACAGCGACAACTACTGGCTGTACCCGACCCAGAGCAACGCGGTCCCGACGTTCGCGCAGGCAAACTTCTCCGGCAACGGCATCAACAACACCAGGCCCGTGGGCTCATACGCGGCGAACTTTTACGGCACGTTCGACATGGGCGGGAATGTGTGGGAGTGGAACGAGGCGATCATCTTCGGCTCCAACCGCGGCCTCCGGGGCGGGTCGTTCAACGACAACGTCTCCATCATGCGGGCCAACATCCGCACCCTCAACACCCCGACGGACGGGCTCAGCAGCTTCGGGTTTCGTGTCTCCCAGGTCCCCGCTCCCGGCTCCGCCGCGCTGCTCGGTCTGGCCGGCCTGGCCGCGACCCGTCGTCGTCGCTGAGTTGGTTCAGCCCTGACCCCACATCTTGAGTTCAATCCTCCACGGCCCGGGCACACGCTCGGGCCGTGGTCGTTTCGTAAGGTGCAGTCATTGCTTGTGGCCAAAACGACAACCCCGAGTCCTGCGACCCGGGTTTGTCATGGTCAGCCGTTGGAAAACTAGGTTCGTCCTCAGCAATCCGGCCGGTCCGGCTATGAGACTCGTATGTGGGGGGAATGCAAATTGCCCAAATTCACTTAATTAAAAAACCCAGAACATTTGGGTTGCAAGGTGGGGGGGCGGGGGTATTCTCTTGTGGAATCCTGTTCTACGGCTCCGGCCATGTACGGTCGTTTCCGACTGAGAGGTTCAAACGGAGTCCCGCACATGAAGCCTAGTCTTATTCTCGCTTCCATCACCCTCGCCGCAGCCGCTGGCTCGGCGCTCGCTGGCCCCGATATCAACGGCGGTTCGTCGTGGGGTGGCTGGACCAGCGCTGGCAATTCCAACCAGTTGGGTGTGTACGGTCGCGGTTCGACGACGGCTGTGTACGAGGTCTACACGACGGTGTTCACCTTCAACAACGATAGTGTCAGCGGCGGCGCGGTTGGCGGCGGCCCGACGGGCGGAGCCACCGGCTTCGGCACCGGCGCGTTTTCCAGTGGCGCGTTTGCCAACGGGAGCACCATTCTGGGCCTTGGCGTGCGCGTTATCAGCGGCGGCAGCATTGCAGGCTTCACGCCGACGGTGAAGTTCGACCTCAACAACAACAGCTACCAGGCCGCATCGTCCGTGGGCGGGACTGACGGCCGCACGAGTTTTTCCGAGTACTCCCAGTCTCGCGATTTCACCGTGCAGTTCGAGGGCGCCAACAGCTGGCGCGGCGGCACGCTGACCATGCAGACGGGCAACGGCAACTTCTACGGCGGGCCGAACACCACAGAATGGCTTGTGGGCGGCATCGGGAGTGGCGTCAGTTACGACTGGGCATTTCGGGCCTTCGCGCAGGCCAACAGCTACCAGATGTTCTTTGATCTGAACGCCATGCAGTCGCTGTACGGCGGCAACAACCCCTTCGGGCTGAACCCGAACTTCACGGGCATCGGCGCTTTCGGCAGCAACGTCCGCATCGCGCTGAACGGCCTTGGCGACAACGAGGTCGCCTTTGACGCGTCGACTTCGCTGAACGTCATTCCGCTGCCCCCGGCGGCGTTGGCAGGTCTCTCTATGCTCGCGGGTGCCGGCTTCATCGGCTTCGTCCCCCGCCGCCGGCATCGCTGAGGTCCGATCGCAGTTCAATGTTCATATCCCCGCCCCCGCCGAATACCGGCGGGGGTTTTCGTTGCGCTGTAGCCCAACCCCCACGCAAGGTCGCGAGAGCAACACTGCGCCCAAGCACCGCCATAGTCTGATCAAAACGACAACCCCCGAGTCTCGCGACCCGGGGGTTCGTCATTTCTGAAAGTAGAGGACGGGGGGTGGTCTGACGACGGGCTTTTCAGAGACTCAGAGACACCGCGTGCGGATGCGGTCTCCCGGCAGCACTGACGCAAGGATCTCGCTAACGGCGTCCTGCCGTCATGTCCTCCAACTCGTGCCGCCGGATGAACCGCTCCAGACAGGCCGTATCCCGGCTGTCGATCACTCCGTCGCCATTGATGTCCGGCAGGTGTTGATGGGCATGGTAGAGGTCTTCGAGGTCGATCCGCCCATCGCCGTTGACGTCGACAGCACACGCCAGGCCGCCGAGCAGAAGGTCACGCATCCATGCCGCGGCCTGATTGCTGATGTCCGCACCGACGGACCCGTGGCCGAAGCCGGCGGCGACGACGAGCGAGACCGGGATGCCCTGAGCCGACGCCGCGTCGCGCAGCCGAACACTCTGGCGAAGCGGCACGACGGTATCGAGATCGCCGTGCGCCAGGAACAGGGGCGGGTCATTGGGTGTGACGTGCGTGATGGGATTCGCGCTGGCGGCGAGCGCGGCCAGTTCGGGAAACGGGGGGAGGGGATTGCTCAAGTTGGCCCGGAGCCATCCGACGCCTTGGCCAGGTCCGCTGACGTTGAGCAGTTTGGACTCGGCGGAAGTGTTGAGATCGTGGTTGGTCGAACACGGGGGAGTCTGCACGTTGCAGTCGGGCTGCATCTGCACGATGTCAGTCGGCGGGTAGAAGGCGGCGGCGGCTAGGACGGTGCTCGAGAAGGCCAGATTGCCGCCGGTGCCGCCTTCGAGCGCCGGATTGTCCCCCGAGGTTGCGACGAGGGCGGCGAGGTGTCCTCCTGCCGACGACCCCCACACACCGATCCGATTCGGATCGATCTGCAGCGAGGCGGCGTTGGCCCGGAGCCAGCGGATCGCACCCTTGCAGTCGTGAATCTGCGCCGGAAAGACGGCCTGGTCGGTGAGGCGGTAGCCGATGCTCACGACCGTGATGCCTTGGTTGCGCAGGTCGAGGGCGTACGAGAGCACCTGGTTGTGCGAACCGCTCTGCCACCCGCCGCCATGGATCCAGACGAGCACGGGGCGCGGGCCGACGCCGGTCAGCGCGCCGTGAACGTCGAGCATGAGCTGGGTCTGACCGGCGAACGTCGGCACGGTGGCAAAGACCTGATCGTTCAGCGAAGGGGTCGGCGAAGACGTTGTATCGGTCGGCGCGGTCATCATGTGCGACCACACCGGGATGTAGACCGCGCTCCCGTCAGGGTTGCGCGGCGTGACCGAATCGGCGACGACGCTGTTGTGGAACTGCCCGGCAATCGCCGGAGCAACGCTCGTCGAGAGCATGTGCGTATTGGCGTACGGCGGAACGGCGGTTGCGACGTCGGTCACGGGGCCGAACGCCGCCATGCCCAGCGCCGTCCAGAAGGCGACTTTGGTGTTCAGGCCGTCCTGCGTATGACAGAAGCCAAAATAGGCTCCGGATGGAGTGGCATGACTATCCCACCAAGGAGCTGGCGAGCCGGGGCCGCCATCGGCGGCGGGTGCGGAGAGGCAGACGCGTGCGAGGGACCGGTGGCGAGCGAGCACACCCGCGTTGCCGCCTCCCTGTGAGTGACCCCACACGGCGACGAGATTCCAGCGGATGGTGCCGGTCGCCGCATCCACATAGCTGCCCCAACCCTCCCCCGGATGCATGGTCTCCAGATGAGCAAGGAGCTTGATGAGTCGGTTCTCGATGGAGTTGGGCCGCGAGACCGCGATCAGCGACGAGCGGTCAACGCCATCGATGATCTCACGCCGAATGTTCTCAGCGCACGAGGGATCAGTCGAACCCGAGCACAGGTTGAACGGGCTCCAGTCGTTGGGGTAGGTGAGGCCGATGGCGTGATAGCCAGCGCGAGCGGCGGTCCGCAGGAGCTCGTTCGCGCCCGTGCCCGTGCCGCCCTGACCATGGAGATAGACGAACAGCTGCCCGCGCTGGTCGGTCTCTGTGCTGAAGGCGACGGAATGCGCACCGAGCCAGCCATTGATGGCCGAGTCGGTGGAGGCGGGCAGAACAGATACCACTCGGACAGGCTGCCCCGTGGCGTTTGCCACGAGCAGCGTCAAACCAGCGAGGAAGGTGATCAGCGGCTTCAAGTCGATTTCGCCTTTGCCATCAGTCGGCGCAGCAAGGAACACGCTCTCCCAAACACTTAGTAGCCAAACGCACAGAAGGTGCTCCTATTGCTCGTCACGGCGCGGTCGGCCGGTTAAAGGCAGAAACGACAACCCCCGAGTCATGCGACCCGGGGGTTATCAAATAGGGCGCGAGGGGTGGTCTGACGCCGTGCTTTTCAGAGCCCCAGAGACACGACGCCCGGATGTCCCAACCCGGCGAGCGTACTGCGTGACTCTGTGAACTCCTGGAGTTTCCCTAACGCAGCGACGCTTTTAAGAGATCTGAGGCGACTCGTGATGGCAAATCGCCCATAACCACCAACCCGTGCTTGCCCATCTTCACATGGCGCAATCTTCAACGCGGATCGCGTAGAAATGGTCGACGCAAAGGGGAGGTCGGTGTAGATTTCTCTAGCGGTGTTTCCCCGTGCCCGGCTGGTGCGGTGCGCGTGCCGCTGGCAACAACCGCCACCGAAAGGTGGCAGAGAGAGAGAGAGAGAGCATGAAGAATTCAATCGCTATCGGTGCGTTGGCCCTCGCGGCCATCGCGGGGTCGGCGTCCGCTGTGGTGGACATCAACGGCGGCCTGTCGTGGAACGGCTGGCAGCTGAACGGCACCTCGAACACGCTCGGCATCTACGGCGGCG
>JBBASU010000051.1:0-7498 GCA_040399065.1 Phycisphaerales bacterium
CGAATGCCTGTCTGACTTGAATAAGGCATCGGGGCATCGAGTTGAGGAGTTGTGGGAGGGGAGCTGGGGAGAGGGCGTGGAGGCTTGGTTTCTGTGATATGAAATGAAAACACCGGCTTGGGGCCGGTGTTGTGTTTGGGGGCTGTGTCATTTTTTGTGTTACTTCTTGGTGACGATGAGCTCGTAGACCGGGGGGAGCTGCACGAAGCTTCCGGGGTCGCGGCTGGCTTCGTCCCAGGCTTCGAGAAAGGCGGCCTTGTCGTCGGCGGTGATGAAGCCGTCGGCCAGGAGGCGGGGGAGGAAGGTCTGCCAGAAGGTGCTGGGCCAGTGCCACATGGTCTCGCCCGGGCGGGCGATGCGCTGGACGACGTTGAGGTCGGTGACTTCGAAGCCGTTCTTGAGGAACATGCCGGGGAGCTTGGACATGATGTCGGTGTCGCCGCCACGGGAGCGCCAGGAGGCGGCGACGGCGTGGACGACCTTTGAGAAGGCCTCGCGGCGAGGTGCGAGGGTCATCGCGCGGTCGTAGTTGAAGTAATCCTGCACGGCAACGCGGCCGCCGGGCTTGACGAGCTGGGCGAGGCCCTTGACGACGTCCTCGGGGCGCGGGACGAAGCAGAAGACCCAGCGTGCGTAGGCGACGTCGATCTTGCCCTTTTCCTCAGCGAGGGCGGGGAGCATCTCCTGCACATCGCCGAGGACGCGCTCGATGTTGTGCTGCTTGCGTGCGTTTTCCTGATCGTGGAGCTGCTTGAGGAAGGTCGCGGATTCATCGATGGCGATGACGCGGCCCTTGGCGCCGACGATCTGTGCGAGGTCGAGGGCCGCGTGGCCGGGGCCGCAGCCGACGTCGAGGACGGTCATGCCGGGCTGGACGCGGGCGCGCTGCCAGAGGTTGTGGGTGGCGGCGGACCAGAGGCGGTGCTGGAGGCCCAGACGCGCGGACTCATCGGCGCCTGTGCCCAGGACGTACTCGGCGGGACCAGCGGGCTCTCGAATGGCTCGGGCGGTTGGCATGGGAGAGTACCTTAGGCGAAGCGGGCGTGGGGTTGGGGCCGGGAGCTTGCGTTGATGACTCCTTCGCTCACTCCATACGCGGGCGATGCTGCTTCGTTCTGGATCGGTGAAGATCGTGTGAGGAATGCAGGGAAGTCCTTGTGATGTCGGGCGTTGGCGTCAGGACTGGTGTGACTGGCGCAGGTGGCGCGGCTGGAGTTGGTGGTGTGGGCGGTGCGAAGTGTGAGAATGGCTCGGATCTCGGACGTTGAGGTGCGAGATGGAGCGCGGCACGCGCGGGGGCAGAGAGGCCTTTCAGACGTTGAAGAAGGCATCGAGGCAGGAGGCATCTGGGCATCGAGTGAGGATGAGGACGAAGCGAGGCGCGGAGGAGTTTGCGGTGAGTTGCAGTTGGGAAAGCAAAGCAACACGCCGCGGTGGGGCGTGGTCAGCGGAGGCGTGGCACGAGCGTGTGCGGTCTGGATTGTGTGGTTTAGAGGGGGCAGTTGCCTGAGACGACGAACTGCGCGAGGAGCTGGGCGTCGGTGAGGTCGGCGTTTTCGTCGCCGTTGAGATCGCCGCTGAGCCAGTTGGGCTCGGGGGTGAGTGTGCCGACGAAGACCTGGGCCATCTGCTGCGCGTCGAGGAGGTCGACGTTTTCGTCCTGATTGAAGTCGTAGTCGCAGGCTGGTCCGACGGGGGCGAGGGGCGTGACGTTGGCGACGAGGAGGACGACGTTGTAGGCCTCGTCGGTGCTGGCGGGGTTGCCACCGAAGAGGGAGGGGTCTTCGAAGTCGCCGTCGTTGTCGGTGTCGTACTCGAGGCGCGCGGAGATGACCAGGCCGCCCAGGTGCTGGGGTGCGGCGGGGTCGAGGGCGGTGGTGTCGGCGTTGTTCCAGGCGCGGGCGGTGGTGGAGCCGCTCCAGAGTGCGGCGCTCGAGACTGAGTCTGAGTCGGCGACGTGGAGTTCGGCGAGGCGGTAGATGCGGCCTGAGTTCCGGCCTGCGAAGGTCTGGCCGACTCGCGCGACGAGATCGAGCTGATAGCAGAGGTTGGCGGGGTCGTAGACGGCGCGGATCAGGGATGCGACGCGGTCCTGCACGATGGCTTGACCCTGGCGGCGATTGAGCGAGGTTGTGGCGATGAAGTAGAGGTTGCCCGCGGCGTCGAAGGCGGGCGAGGAGAGGGAGGGGCCGGTCGAGCCGAGGGAGGTCTCGGTAATGGCGGCGAGGCGGCCGATTGGCGTGGCGTCGATGATGCCGTCGCCCTCGCCAGCGTCGTTGGTGTTCGGAGTGCCGTCGGCGCCGTAGTCGCCGAAGATGGGCTTGCCGCTGGAGCCGGCGGGATCAACCCATGCGGCGAGGGTCCAAGCGACGGGCGAGGTGGGAGAGGTGGGGTTGAAGCGGGCGACGACGATGGCGTTGTAGGGATTGATGGGGTCGGGCGTTGAGCCCGAGTAGGCGACGCCCGCGACGAGGGCGCGGCCGGCGGCGTCGAGGCCGATCGCGGCGGGGCCGTTGCCACCACGGAAGGAGACCTGGCTGTCGTAGCCGCGGAGCGCGGAGCCAGCGATGTTCCAGGAGAAGGGATCGCAGGGATCAGAGAGCGTGGCGGGGAGGGAGATGGTGCGGGCCTGCGTCACGGTGCCGTTGGCGTCGAGGCCGAAGAGGCTGAAGGAGTCGACGCTGCCGGCGCCGGAGGTGGAGCGGGTGAGCGTGAGGCCGGTGGCGACGGAGGCGCCGGGAAGGACGGGGCGCGCGAAGACCGCGAGGGGGCCGCGATGGTCGAGAGTGCCGGGGCGGTGCAGCGTGGAGCTGGTGATGATGCCCGTGGAGGTTTCGCTGCGGAGGTTGCCGGCGAAGTCGGAGCCGACGAGAACGCTGCGACCGGCGAGGGAGGCGGGGATGAGGCTGGGGGTGGTGTGGAGGACGTTGGAGGCGGAGAGGATGCGCGTGGTGGAGGCTGCGTCGGTGGCGCCGCTCTGGGAGATGATGTTGTTGCTGGTGTTTCGGAGGTCAAGGCGGGTGCGGAAGTAGTTGTCGCCGGAGATGAGGTTGGTGGATGCGGCGGAGCCGAAGGAGTCGGCGCGGAAGACGAGGTTGCCGCTGGCATCGACGGAGCCGATGCCGAACTGGGCGGTGTCGGTGGCGGTGGCGCTGGTGGCGTTGGCGGCGGCGACGACGCGCGTGATGTAGAAGCGTGAGGGCTGGGTGGGGTCGAAGGCAAGCTGGGCGCCGATGAGCTGGTTGGCGAAGACGGGCGTGGTGCCGGAGAGGGTGTCCTCAAAGTCGAGCCATGCGGCGGAGAGGAGCGTGGCGTTGGTGGGGCCGCTGATGGAGGTGTTGAGGGCGGTGTTGTTCTCGCTGATGTTGAGGCCGCCGCCGGGCTGGGTCCAGCGGGCGAAGGTGAGAGCGCTGAGGTTGATGTCGGTGCGCTGGTCGGAGGAGAGGACGGAGGTGCCGTTGATGGCACTGAAGCGATTGGCGGAGAGGCGCGAGGACTTGCCGAGGGGGCCGATTCCGAAGAGGACGCCCGAGGCGGTCTCGAAGGAGGCGAGGTCGAGGACGTAGGGGCTGCGCTGGTTGATGGAGCCCCAGGCAGCGAGGGCATCGCCGGGGAGGCCGCTGCCGCCGTTGGCGTTGCGCGAGACGCTGTCCTGAGCGGCGGCGGTGCCGGCGAGGGCGGAGAGTGAGAGGAGGGCGGTGCTGATGAAGCGGGGTGCGGCCGACAACGACTTCGACAACGACAACGACAACGACAACGAGAACTTCGACGTCATGAGATGATGCTCCTCTGCCCGGGACGATGGTGCGCTGTGGGAACGAATGGACGAGGGCGGTGGCGGTGAAGTGGGCTGAAGATGTACGGCGTGCGTTTGGGCCGGTTCAGGGTGCGATTTGCACACGTGGAGATCGTACGACCCGCGAGGTTATTGCAGCGGATCGCACAGGATGAATCTTCGGATGCGTTGGCGTTGCGGTTCACCCGATCGCGGTGGCAATTGTGGCGGCGAGGGCGGCGTTGGAGCGGACGAGGGCGAGGTTGGCGGCGAGCGTGCGGCCTCCGGAGGCTTCGTGGAGGGCGGCGAGGAGGGCTGGGGTGGCGTCGCGGCCGGTTGCGGGGGCTTTGGAGGCGGCTTTGGACTCAGCGGCGGCGAGCCAGTGGTCCCAATCGGCGTGGGTGAGGGCGTCGGCCTCGGGGATTGGGTTGGCGATGACGATTCCGCGGCCTGTGCGGGCGAGTTCGGCGCGGGTGAAGTTGGCGAGGGCGTCGAGATCGTCGAAGCGGGCGTCGACGCGTGCGCTGGACTCGCGCAGGTAGAAGGCGGGGAAGCGGTCGGTGCGGAAGCCGACGACGGGGACGCCGAGGGTCTCGAGGAGCTCGCGCGTGGCGACGACGTCGAGGAGGGATTTGCAGCCGCTGGTGACGACGGCGACGGGGAAGCGCGTGAAGGCGAGGAGGTCGGCGGAGATGTCGAGGTGATGGGCGAAGTTCTTGTGGACGCCGCCGAGCCCGCCGGTGGCGAAGATGCGGACGCCAGCGCTGGCGGCGAGCTCCATGGTGGTGCTGACGGTGGTGGCGGCGTCGCTGCCTTGATGAAGGAGGAGGCCGAGGTTTGAGGTGTTGGCCTTGGGGACCTGCTTGCTCCCGGGTGGCGCGTCGAGGAGGTGGTTGAGCTCTTCGTCGGTCATGCCGACGATGGGGCGGCCCCGGAGGACGCCGCAGATCGCGGCGTGGGCGCCGTTGCGTTCGATGATGGCGCGGAGCTCGCGGGCGAGCGGGCCGCCCTGACCTTTGGGGACGCCGTGGAGGAGGAGGGTGGTCTCGAGTGCGACGGAGCGGGGCGCGGCGCGGTTGAGGAGGCCGGTAGAGGTCATGGCGAGGAGTGTAACGGCGGGGGAGCGGTTTGACGCGCGGCCCGCGGGGTGATACTCCAATAGAGACATGTCGCTTCTCTTCATCGCGCTCATCACGATTGCCACGCTTGTGGCCGGGTACCTGCTGTATGGCTCGGTCATTGCGCGGATCTACAACCTCAGCGACACGACGCCGACGCCGGCGACTCGGATGAGTGATGGTGTCGACTTTGTGCCGACGCGGCCGTTCTATCTGCTGGGGCAGCACTTTTCGGCGATTGCGGCGGCGGGGCCGATCGTGGGGCCGATTGCCGCGTGCATGATGTTTGGGTGGGGGCCGTGCCTGCTGTGGATTCTGATCGGCGTGGTCTTCATCGGGGCGGTGCATGACTTCTCGGCGCTGGTGGCGTCCATCCGGCATGGGGCCCACTCGGTCGCCGCGATTGCGCGCGAGCACCTTGGGCGGAGGGCTTGGCTCGCGCTGATCTGCTTCATCTGGCTGGCGCTGGTGTACGTGATCGTTGCGTTCACCGACGTGACGGCGCGGACGTTTCAGGGGCTGTCGGAGGAGCTGCTTGCGATGCCGGGCTCGTTCAGCAAGGGTGGCGCGGTCGCGGCGTCGACGGTGATGTACATGGGTGTGGCGGTTGCGATGGGGCTCTGCACGCGTTTTCTGCGGATGCCGACGTGGCTGGCGACGGTCATCTTTGTTCCGGCAACGCTTGGGTGCGTGGCGCTGGGGGCGAGCTTTGATCACCTCATCAACCTGCCGGCGCAGGCGTGGTACGCGGTGATTCTGGGGTACTGCTTTGTCGCGTCGCTGCTGCCCGTGTGGCTCTTGCAGCAGCCGCGGGGCTATCTGGGTGGATTTGTGCTGTATCTGGCGATCGGCGTTGGGCTGGCGGGCGTGCTCTTTGGGGGCTTCGAGGTGCGGCAGCCTGCGTTCAAGGGCGCGGGGGACTACGCGGGGTTCTTTGGCGGCGGTTCGAGCACGGTGCCCATGACGTCGCTGATCTTTCCATTTCTGTTTGTGACGATTGCGTGTGGGGCGTGCTCGGGCTTTCATGGCCTGATCTGCGGCGGCACGACGAGCAAGCAGATCGAGAAGGAGTCGCACTGCCGCCCGGTTGCGTTTGGTGCGATGCTGCTGGAGGGGCTGGTGGCGGTGGTGGCGCTCGCGACGGTCATGATCGTGGCGAGCGATGAGATCAAGGGGCGCACGCCGGGCGTGCTGTATGGGGATGGGCTGGCGACGTTCATCACGAGGTTCCTCGATCCTGAGGCACTCAGGAGCGGGAACGTTGCGGGCTCGGCGGTGTTTCTCTTCGCGGCGACGTTTGGAGCGATGGCCTTCTCGACGTTTGTCTTTGACACGCTGGATGTATCCACGCGGCTGGGGCGGTACCTGCTCTGTGAACTGGTGGGAACGCAGTCGAAGGCCGCGGGCGTTGTGGCGGCGGCGCTGACGGCGGGCGTGCCGCTGGCGGTGCTGCTGGCGCCGACGACGAGTGGTGCTGCGGGAGCGGGGGGTCCGGCGGGAGCGGGCGGACCACCGGCGTTCATGCTCTTCTGGACGCTCTTTGGAACTGCGAACCAGCTGCTGGCGTGCCTCACGCTGCTGGGCGTGACGATCTGGCTCCACAAGACGGGGCGGACGATCTGGTACACGCTGGTGCCGATGGTGCTGCTATTTGCGGTGACGCTGAGTGCGCTGGGGATCCAGATCTTTGAGGGTGTGCGGACGGTGGCGCGCGATGGGCTGGTGCTGGTGCCGCCGGTGTTGAACGCGATGGTGGCGGTGGCGCTGCTGGGTCTGGCGGCGGTGTTTGTGGTTGAGGCGATGCGCGCGGTGCGGGGGCGGGCGGGGAGTTGAGCGAGGGGTGAGAGGAGGGAGCGTCAAATGAAAAACGCCGCGCCCTTGGAGGGGCGCGGCGCGATGGAGTTGTTGATCTTGTGGGTGGTTGCTGAGACCCGCCACGGAGTGGCGGGCTACCAAAGCATTAGACCGCGGACTTGAGGCCCTTGAGGGCGCGGACCTTGACGACGGTCTTGGCGGGCTTGGCCTTGACGGTCATCATCTCGCCCGGCTTGAAGGGGTTGGGCTTGGTGGCGGCCTTGGTGGCGGGCTTGTAGGTCGAGGTGACCTTCATGAGGCCGGGGACGACGAACATGCGGGGCTTGTCGGCGCCCGGCTTGGCGAGATCGACGACCATCACGCGGGCGAGGGTGTCGAAGATCCCGGCGACCTGCTTGCGGGCGAGGCCGTTGTGCTCAGCCAGGAGCGTGAAGAGCTCGCTCTTCTTGCGGAGCTTGGGCGAGGCGGTGAGCTTGGCGAGCTTGGGGGCGGCGGGGGCTTTAGCGGCTTTCTTGGCCATGGGGTCTCTCCAAAACGGCGTGTTTTCCGAGCGTTCAAAGGGGTCCCGATGCGTCTGTTCTAGCAGCAACTCCGCTGCTTTGCAACTCCTGGACCCGTGCTCCCACGCGTATTCAGGCTGGTTTTGTCGGTTGTGCGTGCGTGTTGCCTCTACAGATTCGTTGATTCATTTCGCGGCGGGGTCGATTTTCTGCGTGTTTTGGCCCGATTCGTCCGTTGCGGGCTGCTGCTGGGGCAGCGTGGCAAGGTCGAGGAGGAGCATGGAGTGGTC
>JBBASU010000052.1:0-6690 GCA_040399065.1 Phycisphaerales bacterium
CGTGTCGGGGTGCTCCTCCCCGAGCACGCGGCGGCGCTTCTCCAGGGCCTCGCGGATGTACGGCTCGGCCTGATCGAGCCTGCCCTGGTCAAAGATAAGGGCGCCCATGTTGCTGATGGAGACGAGCGTCTCCGGGTGCTCATCCCCCAGCACGCGGCGGCGGTTGGCGAGGGCAGACTCCTGCAAGGGGAACGCCGCGTCGTACAGGCCGATCGTGCGGTACAGGTCCGCCAGCGCCTGGCGCAGGCTCGCGTCCGTCGCCGCGTCGCCCTTGAACTGCTCGTCGATGGTCTTGATCGCGGGCTTCAGGATCGTGCGGTCGATCATCGCCGCGGCGGTGTCGGTCGCGTTGACGCGCTTGAGCAGGTCGCCGAGGGTCGCGGCTTGCGCCCCGCGCTCAGCCTCGGGCACCCCGGCCTTTTCGAGCGCACCGGCGAAGCGCTCGCGCACGTCGGTCATCAGTCCTTCGCCCGCGACCTTGGTGTCGATCTGACCGAGCATGCCTGCCTGGAAGTCGGAGACCTTCTTCAGCTGATCGGCGCGTTCCTTCTCGGCCTTCTCCGCGGTCTCGGCGGCGATCGCGCGCTCGTCGGCGCGGGCCCGCTGCTGCTCCGCCTCG
Organism: Phycisphaerales bacterium; assembly: GCA_040399065.1. Lineage (GTDB taxonomy): Bacteria > Planctomycetota > Phycisphaerae > Phycisphaerales > UBA1924 > JBBASU01. The sequence continues at coordinate 620 of JBBASU010000052.1, forward strand.
GCCCGCTGCTGGGCTTCCTTCTCTCCGGCGAGCAGGGCCGCGTCGCGCTGCCTCGCCGCCTCTTGCGCCTGCCACGCCGTGCCCGCCAGACCCGCCACCAGCGCCACCGCCACCGCCGATGCCGCCAGCACCTGCCCCAGGTTTCGCCGCACGAACTTCCGCACGAGGTACGCCCGGCTCTCAGGCGCGGCCTCCAGCGGCTTGCCGTCGAGGTACCGCCGCACGTCGGCCCCCAGCGACTCGGCGCTGGCGTACCGACGCGATCGGTCCTTGCGGAGCGCCTTGAGGGGGATCCATTCCAGTTCGCGCCGCAGTTCCCCGGCGATCTTCTCGCGGTCGGCCTGCCGGGCCTTTGCGATCGATGCCCCGGTCGCGTCGTCGGCGGTGCTGAGTTTCGTGCTGGGCCTGGGGGCCTCCTCCTCGCGGATGATCCGCTGGATCTCGGCGTAGCCCGCGGCACGCAGGCTCTTCGAATCGAACGGCACCGAGCCGCAGAGGAGTTCGTAGAGGACGACGCCGAGCGAATAGACATCCGTCCGCGTGTCGATGTCGGTCGCGCCCATCTCGGCCTGCTCAGGGCTCATGTACTCGGGCGTGCCAATCAACTGGCCCCTCTCGGTGAAAATGGTCTTGTCGGTCAGGGTGTGACTGATGGCCTTGGCGATACCAAAGTCGATGACCTTGACGATCGGCGATTGTCGCTCCCCGCCGGGGGCGACGAGGATGTTCGAGGGCTTGATGTCGCGGTGGATGATGCCCTTCATGTGCGCGTGCTGTACAGCCTCGCAGACGGGGATGAACAGCTCAAGACGCTCGCGCATGGTGAGCCTGTGACGGTCGCAATAGTCGGTGATGGGCTCGCCCTTGACGTGCTCCATCACGAAGTACGGAAGTCCCGTCGGCGTCACCCCACCATCGAGCACCTTGGCCACGTTCGGGTGGTCCATCACCGCCAGCGCTTGGCGTTCCTGCTCAAAGCGGGCTACGACCGCCTTGGAATCCATGCCGGGCTTGATGACCTTGAGCGCGACCCGCTGGACCATCGGCTCCTGCCGCTCGGCGAGGTAGACCACGCCAAAGCCGCCCTCCCCGATGATCTCAAGCAGCTTGTACGGGCCGATCACGTCGCCGGGACGTTCGACTCCGCTTGCGGGTCCCATGGGCAAGGTGGGACTTGCATCGCCGGCCCCGTGCGGAGGTACCATCGAAATGGGGTGCTCTTCCCTGGGTTCCGGCGTGGGCATATGGAAAGTCTACCCGGGCGTCCCAGGGGACACCAGTAGCCCTCCGGAGCCTTCTCTGGTCGACTTCAGCAGCGCCGGAGTGCTCACGGCTCGTCACAGCGCGTTTCGGCGAGAGGCCTTGCGCTCTGTTAACCCGGTGGCAGCTTCTCTGATCACCCTGAGGAACTCTGCGAGAGTCTTTGAACCCGTTCCGATCGGGGACTCCGACGCACCCATGACGAGACACCCGGTGTCCTGACCGGTTGGCTCTGGACCGGTCTCGAACCGAGAGCGCAGCGGCAAAGGTGCCCGAATCGCCAAACCTCCCGGATGCTGCGGGGTTTCTGGCCACCCCCCGCGGCGTTCAAAACGGGCCGCCTGTAAACCAAACGACCCCGCCGTGGGCGGGGTCGGAAGGAAGCTCCTCTCAAACTCTCGGAGTCTCGGGTTGACGGGCGGAGGGGTTAACAGGGCGCAGAACCCGGCCGTCAGCGCGGCACCGGACTCGATACTGCGCCTTGAGCATCCCGATTGCGAGCTTGGTGCTTGAAGAACGCCCACACGCGCTCCGCACCATTGAATGCCACAATTGGCGTGTTGCCGTCGCGCCGCGGCTTGGAGCCCGGCCAGCCATGCCCGCCGGCGGAGTCCACCACGAACTCGGTCACGGCCCCGCCGGGCCCGGCGTCGTGCGTCGTGGTGGTGACGGTTCCGAAAGTTGCGACTTTTGGCTCGGGCAGCGACTTGTTTGCGCGGACCCAGAACTGCACCACGTCTTTCAGCGGCTTGTACGGTGCTTCCTGAGCTCGCTTCACGATGCGGTTGCGGCTCATGCCGCCCTCGAGCGGCACCTCTTCGTCCTTCGCGCCGTTGATGATGAGGATCGGAACCGGCACAGCGGGCACGGTGTCGAAGGTGAACATGCTCGCCACGACCGGCGCGATCGCGGCGAGCTTGTGCGGGCGTGCGACGGCGTAGACAAAGGTCATCATCCCGCCGTTGGAACCGCCGGTCATGTACACGCGGGTCTGGTCCGCGCCGTGATCGCGGATGAGCGTGTCGATCAGCGTGTCGAAGTACGCGATGTCGTCGGCATCCTGCACCTGACGCCGCAAGAGGTAGCCCGTGTTCCATGCGTGCCGACCGCCGCCGAAGTCGGTTCCCTCGGCGTAGACGACCGTGAACCCGCTGGCCTTTGCGACGGCATCGAAACCCGAGTTGGCCCGCATGACCTCGGCGCTTCCCATACCTCCGTGCAGGACGATCACCGCAGGTCGCGTTGTCCCGTCCGTCGGCGCGTTGACGACAACCGCCCGTCGATCCTGGTCCTTGATCTTCAGGGAGAGGACGACCTCGGACTTCGTCGCGTCGGATGAGCTGTTCGCCGCTTGCCCGAAGGCAGCACGATAAAACGCCCAGTTGTCGTCACCCATCGCACGGAGCACGCCCATCGGATCGTGCGCAACCCTGGGCAGCACGGTCCATGTGTGCGGGATCTTGAGGGCATCGAGGTGCTCATGGAAGAGGCGGTTGTTCTCGAACGTCTCGTCCTCGTCGCCGATGACCATGCGGACCAGAGAGCCCGTTCTGATCGTCTCGGCGTTCTGCTCGGCGAGCGTGCGCGGGCTGACAGCGCGGAAGTACGCCTGATCGCCACCGTAGACCTTCGCGAGCAACTCTGCGGCCCGCTTACGCCCGGCACGCGGTGCCTGGATCAAGTCAGCCTGCATCGGCCCCGCTCCGACGATCGACATGGCCCGGAACATCTCGGGGAACTTGAAGCCCAGCCGAGCCGCGCCGTAGCCGCCCATGCTGAAGCCGTCGAGGAGGCGACCGTCGCGCGTGGCGATGGTGCGATAGGTCGCGTCGATGTGCGGCATGAGATTCTTGACGATCACCGTCTCCAGCGGCGCGGTGCCGTCCTTCCAGTCGACATACATCCCTTCGACGAGTCCATTGACGAACACCACCAGGCATGGCGGCGTCTTGCCCGCCGCGATGGCTTCGTCGAAATGCCGGGCGACCTGCGGGATGCCCGAGAGCCCGCCGCCCGAACCGTGCAGCCAGTAGACGACAGGGAAGCGCCGGTCCTTGCTCGCCGCCGCGTCGTACGCTGCGGGGGTGTAGAGGTGGTAACTGACCTTGGTCTTGGCCGCTGCGCTGTCGAAGGTGTGGAACGACACGCGCGGGGCCTTGACCTCGCGTGTGACCCACTCGACGGTGGAGGCAGCCGCCGTCGGCGCTGCGGAATCAGGTTCGGGCTGGCACACGCCCAGAGCACATGTGGTCGCGAACATGACGGCGAGGAGAAAGAACCAGAACCTTGTCACGGAATGTGTCATGTGAGTGCTCAACTGGGGGGCTCTGAGTAGACGCGTTCATTCATCGTGCACAAGCGAGGTTGAAGGTCCGAGTCTGCGATGGCGCCGCTCTGCTGTTCGGACACACCCCCGCTACCGGCGTCCTGCCGTCATGTCCTCCAACTCGTACCGCCGAATGAACCGCTCCAGGAGGTCCTTGTCCGACCACGACGCCACGCCGTCGCCGTCGAGGTCGACAAGCGTCGCGTGGATGGCGTAGAGATCGTCAACATCAATCAGCCCATTGGCGTCTAGGTCTCCCGGGCGAGCCGAAGATGCGGTCCGAACCTCGAGCCGCACCCGCTGCGGATCCTTCGGAATGGTCAGCCCCGTGATCGCGATCACGCCTTCGGCCTCAGCGGTCGTCGTGCCGGACTGCAGGATGGCCTCGGTGCGGTCATCACGCAGAGCCCACGCGATGCTCGTGCCCGCCGCAGGTCGGAACTGCCGCGGCTTGCGGATGGTGAAGCTGGTGGTGGCCGTGGTGCCAGAGAAGTTGTCGACGCTCACGGCGGACTGGCCGACAAGGAAGACCGTGCAGGCCCAGCCGGTGGATGTGTCGAAGATGGTGTCGAGGTCCCAGTCGAAATAGCCGCCCCACGTACCCCAGGGCGTTCCGTCATCGGGCGAGCCGTTGCCAAGCGTGGGCTGGCGACCGGGCGACGCCGAGTTCTGGTCGTCGTTGAAGAAGCCGGGGTAGGACTGGCTCGCGCGAAAGCGTGACTGATATGGAGCACCGGATCGCTGTGTGCGGATCGGTGACACCCATTCTCCGATGTCCACACCGGGGTTCTGCGGATCATCGGTGGTCCAGTCCGACGCGGTGTGATCTCGATTGTCCCAGTACAGGTGCGTTCCCCATCGGGCTGCGGTCATCGAGTTGAAGAGCCCGATCGTCAGCGGCCCCCACTCGACAGCCTCATCACGCCTTCCACGGAAAATGCGGGTCAGGCAGAAGTCGCGCTGAGCGGGGGAAAGGCGCACAGCGGCATCGAAGAAGTCGTTGACCCGCAGCGGTTGCCCGGTGGGCCCGAGCTCGGTCGTGGCGAGGTTCTGGGTTGGGGTGCCAAAGAGTCTTTGGCCGGTCTCGGGCGTGTAGTGCTGCGGCACGAACGCGGTGGCGGCATTGAAGCGCTCGGGCCGCCAGCGCGAGAGCAGCAGCGTCCCCGCACCGCCCATGGAGTTGCCCATGATCGCGGTCCGCTGCGGATCGATCGCGTACGGCGAGCGAGTCTGCAGCCAGTCGATCGTCCACATGAGCCGCCGCATCGTGTAGGGAACAACGACAGCGGTGTTCGACGGAACGCCGTTCGTGGTCGGGTTCATGCCGGGCCACCAGCCGAACCAGTTGGTAGGGCGGTCGAGATTGACAACCCCGTTGGTGGAGATGAACAGTCGGTCGTCCATCGCGACGGTGATTCCGCCGACTGGCGTGGCCTCGGTGTTTGCGTAATGAACCGATTCCGGAGCCCATTGCCAGTGGCTGCCCACCTGCCCGCCGCCGTGGAGGCAAATCACTGCCGGGAAGGTTCCACTCGGCAAGCCTGCCACCGGCTCGAACACCGAAAACACATGGGGCGCGCCGTGCTTGGCGGCGTTCGCCATCACGGGGAAGTCCGGCCGTGCGTCGTTGGGGTCATCGCGACCGTCAACCCACATCGCGTAGGTGCGGAACGGATAGCCCCGGGTGGTCGTTCCGCTGAGTTGGAGATGGCAGGTCACCGGAGCGTTCACCGGGTCATACACGACCGCCACCGGAGCCGCCGTCCGATTCGTGGTTGAGATCGTGGTGATGCCGTTCTTCACCACCGCGAAGTACTCGCTCACACCAGCCCGCGGCGTGTAGACGAAGAGCCCCTCGTTCGCCGCGAGCTGATAGGTGCCTCCGCCCGCCGCCGGAATCCGCCATGTCGCCGAACCACTGACGAGTTTCAGCCGTGCGCCCGTCCACTCAGGCTCGAACACACGCCCGGCGAGTGTCGCCTGCGCGATCGAGGTGACGGGCGTACTCGATCGGTACACGTCATACGTCAGCGGCGCCGTCGCATCGACCCGCCAGACCACGAACACCTGACCAGCGGCCGACCAGGCCCGAACGTTGGTCTGGGCAGACGCGCTTGTGGCCAAGACGAGCACCATCGCCGCAGCCATGACCGAGTTGAAGCAACGTCCCAGAATCGTCATCAGCAGACTCCACGCGCAACCACAACACGGGAGAGAAACGCAGAAGAAGCCGCTGTATTGCTGGCGTTGACAACCGGCTCAGCATCCTCTTGGTCGTCCGCCAGGCCGCTCCGGTCACCTGCGCCCTGCGGTCATGTCGGCGATCTCGTCTCTGCGAAGGAACCGCTCCAAGGACGAGATGTCGGCTGCATTGGCCACGCCGTCCGCATTCACGTCGATGGTTTGCTGATTCAGACGATAGAGATCATCGATATCGATCACGCCATTGCCATCGACATCCACCGCGCTCGCCCCCGTCGTGATC
>JBBASU010000053.1:0-6689 GCA_040399065.1 Phycisphaerales bacterium
CGGCCCCCGCTTCCCACCAACATTCTCCCCCGATTCGGAAGACCCGCCTTCGGACGGCGGAAATACAAGGGTAGAGGCATCGCGCACTTCGGAGGCTGGCCGGGGCCGTGCGCCCGAGGTTCCGTGGGCGCAGATCGTCGGCATGCGGAACGTGCTCATCCATGTCTACTGGGGCGTCGACTTCGACCGGCTCTGGAAGACCGTGGCAGACGAGTTGCCGGCGCTGCTGGCGATGCTCGAGGCCGCGACGAAGGACTGGCCTGCAGATGCTGGTGTGTGACTGACCGGGCGTTTCTGGGGAGGGATCCTGTTCTCTCCAAGCGAACGAGAGCCCCGAGATCGACGCGCTGAAGGGGTATCTCGCTCTCTCAGGGAGTTGGAAGCCAACTCGCCTGTTCGAAATCCGTTCCGCTCTCCCTACTTCACGAGGCGCGCGCGAAACTGGCGCGCCAGCCGGTTCAGAGTGAACGCCCTGGCCTCACGGCCGGGGCGTTCGCGTTTTGCAGCGTGCGTACGGCGATTTGTGGCAAGGGGTTGAGCGCGCCACGGTCTCGAGGGGTGGGCCAGTGGAGTGGCGTGGCCGGGTGCCTGGCCGACCGTCGCGGAGGTCTCGCCGGATTGTTTCTCCGCGCATCGAGAGACCTTTTCGCGGTCGGGCGTCTCTGTTTAACGCTCGCGGCCGGGTTACATCTATCGGGTCATAACCGCGGTTTCGGGGCCGAAATTGGCCATCTTGGCCATTCCCGGGGCGATTCGCTCAGCTCCAGCCCTGCACCCTTGGTTTGGTCCATTTGTAGCCCGGAAAGGCGAATTTTTCATCCTTCGGTGAGGGGTGAGCCGCTCGTTTCTCGTTCCTGAGGACGGAGCGTGGTGCATCGCCCCCGGCAGAGTGTGGCCGGTGGGGGCATCACAGGACAACCTCGACTGGCCCGGGTGGGCAGTCACGGGGGAAGAGCCGCTCGCCGACGGTCTCGGCTGTGTCACGCCTGCACGGGAGTGTGGGCCATCAAGCGGGGCTTTGCCCCAGGAGTTTGGCAATGCGTATCTCGAAGACCCTGATGACTGGTGCCGTGGCCGCCGTTGCCGTGGCGGGTTCGGCGAGTGCGACGATCGTCGTCGACAACTTCTCGTCGGGCAATCTTTCGCTCGGTGGCACCACCGCCACCTTTGCGAACATCAATGCCAACGACGTCTCGACAAGCGCGTCGTATCTCCCGGTGGCGGGTTCCGCGAACCGACGCCGGATGCAGGCCTTTGCCTCCGCCTCGGCTGCAGGCTTCGGCTTCGGCCCCACAATGACCTCGCGCGTCGACGTGACGTCGGGCAACGCAGCCATCGCCCTGAACGGGGGATCGTATTACGGCAGTTCGTGGTCCGGTGTCCTAATGTCGGCGTCCTTCGACTACGGGACCGACGACTTCAGTTCGGGCCAGTCCGTCGATCTCTCGGCGATGACCTCGGCCAACATCCTGGGCTCGGGCTCGCTCTCGGTCACGTCCGGGGCGATTCCGAAGGTTGACGTCAGCATGATGCTCAACAGCGGCTCGGCCACCCGAACGTGGACCATGAGCTCCAGTGCTGGTGCGATCGGCAACGTGGCCTTCAGCCTGAACTCGGGCTTCACCGCTGGAGGCAGCGGCACGTTCTCCTACGCCAACGTCACCTCGGTTCGCTTCGCCTTCTCGTTCAGCGGCACCGGGGCCTACGCAAGCACGCAATCCGGCGCAGGCGCGTTCAGCTACAACCTGTCGCAGTTCAACTTCGTCCCCGCCCCCGGCGCGATGGCGCTCCTGGGCGTGGCGGGCATCGTCGGCTCCCGCCGGCGCCGCTGACCCTCACCTGCGCATCTCCGCCGGCCCACGGGCCGGCGGCCACACTCCTCGCCGTGTCGCCTCCGGGCGGCGCGGCGAGGTTCATTGTGGGACACCGCGCCTCCGACCCGCGGCCAGAGGAGGCACGATGACCGCGACCAGAGAGCGATTCGACGTGGAGGCCGAGCGCAGGAAGCGCGGGGCGATGACCGCAGGCGAGCTGCGGCGGCGGTACCAGGAGGTCGGCGGCATCCTCTTGACAACCGTAGCCCATAGGCTACAATTGTGCCATGCGCGTCAGGATGACGACCGTCTACCGGGACTGGATCAACGGCTTGCGGGACCACGTGGCCCGTGCCCGCATCCAGGTCCGGGTGGATCGGCTCGTGCACGGAAATCCCGGTTCGCATCGCGCCCTCCGCGAGGGCGTGTCTGAACTGAAGATCGACATCGGTCCCGGCTACCGCGTGTACTTCACGGAGCGGAACGGCGAGCTGATCATCCTGCTTGCTGGCGGCGACAAGTCCACGCAGCGTCGCGACATCGAGCGAGCGATTGAGCTCGCCAGGAGTCTTTCCTGAGCCCATTCAGCCGGAACACTGACGAGAACCACCATGCCACGAGCCACTACCACCGCCAAGTCGAAGCGTCCCCCCGCAAAGTCCCCTGGGACCAAGTCCCCCCGCCGCGGAGCAGGGCACACCCACACGGTCGTCTACGACGTGGCAAAGCAGCTCCGGACGCCGAAGGAATTGGCCGCCTACCTCGAGGCCTGGCTGGTCGAGGCCCCCGACGATGCAGCCGGCATCTCGCGCGCGCTCGGCGACATCGCCCGCGCGGTCGGCATGAGCAAGGTCGCGAAGCAGTCTGGCCTCAGCCGCGAGAGCCTCTACAAGGCGCTCAGCGAGGACGGCAACCCGAGCCTCGACACGATCCTGCGCGTGGCTCGTGCGGTCGGTGTGCGGTTCCACGCGTCGGCTGCTTGACGCGTGAGCATCCAGGCGCGTTGCGATCAGCCGAATACCCAGTGCCACCGAGGTGCCCCGCATGACCGCGGAAGGCGCTCGGAGGAGGCCCTCATCCGCCACCGATCGGCTTCGTCGCGCTGCGATGGGGGTTTCGCGACACCCACGCCACGGACTGCGACCCGTCGTAACGCCACGGGAAACAGACAAACCGGCTCGTCCAGACGGTGAATGGATCGCCATCCGTGGTGCCCCAGCCTGCGTCGAAGCGCCGGTCAAGTGCCGCATCATCCAGGGTCATGGCTTCGATGTCGTCCCATCCCTCGCCGGTGACGGCAAAGGCGCGTTTCAACTCATCGCGCCAGCAGGTCAGCTTGAGGTTCGACTCGATCTGTGGCATGTCACGCCGCCTTGTACGGCCTGATCTTCGCGATGGCCCTGGTGCCCCGTGAGTCGCGGGCCACCTCGAGGTCGTAGCGGGCCTGCAGGTTCATCCAGAACTCCGCGGTGGTCTTGAAGTAGGCCGCCAGGCGCAGCGCGGTGTCCGCGCTGAACGCGCGGGTTCCATGCACGAGGCGTCCGACCCGGTCGGCAGGCATGCCCGTGTCCTTGGCAAGGCGGTACATGGAGATCCCGAGCGGAACGAGGAACTCCTCGTGCAGGATCTCGCCGGGGTGGACGGGGCGGTGACGGTTGGCATAGGTGCTGGGCATGGTGACCTCGTTCAGTGGTAGTCGATGATTCGGACGTCGGAGGCGTTTCCTTCGGACCAGCGGAACATGATGCGCCACTGGTCGTTCACGCGAATCGAGTGGAAGCCACGCAGGTCGCCCCGCAAGGCCTCGAGCCGGTTGCCCGGCGGGACGCGAAGGTCATCGATGCTCGCGGCCGCATCGATGATCAGGAGCTTGCGGAGCGCTGCGCGCTGGATCTCGGCCGACAAGCCCTTGACCCGTTCCCGGCCGAAGAGGTCCTTGGTGCGGCGATCAGCGAAGCTGGTAATCAAGCCTGGCAATATTAACGCATGGCGTGACTATGTCAAGCGCGAATTGCCGCGCGGTGCGGCAGCAGAGGGCTCGAGCCTTGACGAGGCTCCCTTCGAGCACTCCAGAACCCCCCTTCCAGCGCGCCAGAGGGGTATCTCGCTCCCTCAGGGGGTCGGAACCCAACTCGCCTGTTCGAAACCCGTTTCGCTGGCACTACTTCAAGAGTGGTTGCGAACAGCAGCCCTCGCCGAGAGCAAGAGAGACGCGTCCTCCACGAGGGCGCGTCTTTCGCTTTCTGCGCAGGGATTTCGAGGGTGGGCCAGGGCGGGCGGTCACCGCGTGTCTCGGAGTCTTCACCGCCGGGTCGCCCGGACTCCCCCGCCGGTCGACCGGAGGCGCAAGGGCAAGTGGAAAGGCGGCAGGCCGATGCTCGGCGACGACGTCGGCCGCAGCGCCCGCAGCCCGAAGCTCGTGGTGAACGATGAAGAGGCCCGGCGGGTGCGCGAGATCTGCGGACTCTGCCTGCAGGAACCCTCGCTCCTCGACTGCCTGACCCGGGTCGCGGCCGAGGGGTGGGCCTGTTCGGCGCACCCCTGTCACGCTCATGCGCTCGGATCAACGGACCAACGGAGTACGATTCGGTTTCGTGTCACGGCCCAGTCATCCCACGCAAGGGAATTCATGACTGCAACCCAGCAGTCGATCCTGCACGCTCTCGAGAACAGCATGTTCGAGTTTCCGGAGGTGCCAGGGCGCTGGGATCTGCCCCGCTTTCCTGGCGTTCGTGCGCATGCCACGCCGCAGGTGTCGCATGTGTTCGGCAACATGATCGGTGTGTCCACGCTCACCGAGGCGAACGCCGACGCCGTGATCGCGCAGGTGCAGGATTTCTTCGGCACGCGCGGCCACATGGTTGGCTGGTGGGTGAATCCATCCTCCACGCCCTTGGATCTGGTGCCCCGGCTTGAAGCCGCCGGATTCAAGCGCGTGATCGAACAGGCCGGGCTGGTGCTGACCGACCTGCAGCGCGAGTTTCGGTGCAACCCGGTGGTGACCGTGCGAAAGGCAACCGCCGCGGATCGAGGCGAGGTGGTTCGCCTGTACGCACACGCCTACCCCATGCCCGCAACGCTGGCCGACGTGTACTGCGATGTGCTGCCGCTGGTCGAGGGTGGCAATCACTACCTCGCGTACCTCGATGGCGTGCAGGGACCGGTGTCGGTGTCCAGCATGTTCATGCATCGCGGCAGCAGCGTGGCGATCATGCAGGGCGCAGCCACGCTGAGCGAACACCGCGGCCACGGCATCTACACGGCCATGATGGCCGCGCGACTGGCCGATGCGCGCGCGATGGGCAAGGACACGGCGGTGCTGCAGGGTGATCGCAAGACATCCGCGCCGATCTGCGTGAAGCTTGGCTTTCAGGAAGTGTGCAGCATCGACTTCTACGCGTGGGGCGATGGCTGAAGTCGGCGGTGCGGGGGCCGCGTGATGACGCACGGCTGCGCACTCACATGGCCGCAGTGCGCGCTTCCAGGGCGATGCGCGGCAGCAAGATCTCCCTGACCTGCCGGATGAACTGATCGCGCATGTGGGGCAGGTAGGCGATGGCGCAGGTGATTCGGAGCGCTGCCAGGAAGTTGCGGTTGGCCTCGAAGATCGCGCGCTCTTCCGGTGGACGGCCCGTGAAGTAGTGCTGCTCGAAGCTGTTCCAGAACGCCACGCCGCTGGCGGTGTCGATCTTGGTGGCGAGCTCGCAGATGCCCAACTCCTGCACGCCGTAGATCATGTAGATCAGTCCGATGTCGAACAGGTTGCTTCCGATGGAGAAGTCGCCCATGTCGATGATGACCAGCTCGTCGCCCTGCACCATGATGTTGCTCGAGTGCAGGTCGAAGTGCACGCAGGTTTGCGCGTCCGGGATCGCGTCCAGCCGTTCCAGGAGCAGCGAGATCTCGGCAGGGCTCAGGACGTCGCCGAGCTGGCCGATGTATCCGCGGATGCGGTCCTTGAGTTGCGGAAGGACTTCCGCGTCGCCCTTGGCGGCATGCAGGCTCGTCGCCAGGTCGGCCAGCCGCTTCGCGTGCGCGTGGATCCGATGCGGCTCCCGTCGGATGACCGCGCTGAAGAGCTCGGCGTTCAGCAGCTCGAACACGATGCCGGAGCGCGTGCCGCACTTCACCACGTCGTAGGAGATGGCGGTCGGGATTCCCAGCATGAACGCGGCCTTCGCGTACTTCTTCTCCTGCTCGGCCATGCCGATGTCCACGCCGTCCTTGTACAGCTTGACCACCGTCTCGCCGTCCAGGCGGAAGCAGTCGCCGCACACGCCCGAGGAAAGCAGTTCGCAGCCGTCGATCGAGATCTCGCGGGTGGTGGTGACCTGCGTGATCACCTTGGAGAGGCCGGTCAGGTCGAAGACTCCCCGCACCGCCGGCGAGGCGTTGCGCACCACCAGCCGCCCCCCTGCACTGGTCATGCGCCGGTGCGCCACCAGGATGGTGCGCAGGCCGGCGCTGGTGACAAACAGGCATTGCGCCAAGTCCAGCACCAGCTCGCGCATGCCCTGCGCTGGCAGCTGCGCCTCGAGCGTTGGCGCGGTGGTTGCGTCCAGATGGCCGTGCAGTGCAACGATCAACGTGTCGTCGCTCGTCTGAGTGGTGAGATGCATGGTGTGGTGTCCTGTTCGGCGAACCGCGCCGACGCGCATCGTCTCAGGTCCAGTACTTGTTCGCCGCGGCGATGGTGGCGAACTCCAGGGCCACGGTGTGGCCGATTTCGTGGACACCCCTAACCGGCAGGATTGCCCCTGCCTGAAGGAGCGTGTTTCATGTCCACGATGCGAGCGTATACGCGTGAGTTCCGTGAGTCTGCCGTCGGCCTGGTGCTGTCGGAGGGCCTGAGCATCCGCAAGGCGGCCGACGACC
>JBBASU010000054.1:0-6072 GCA_040399065.1 Phycisphaerales bacterium
AGGAAGACGACGCCCGCAACCCCGGCGTGATCGCCGACTGCGTGGGCGACAACGCGGGCGACTCGGTCGGTCCCTCCGCCGACGGCTTCGAGACCTACGGCGTCACGGGCGTTGCCCTCATCGTCTTCACGATGATCGCCGTGACCCCGACGCTCTTCTTCGGCAGCCCCATCGACCTCGGCAACGGCCGCACCGTCACATACGCTCAGGCCAGCACCATCGTCGATGTCAACCAGAACGCCGAGTACGGCCTCGCCCTCGATGCCCGCATCGCCAAGGCCCCGGCCGAGACCAAGTCCCGCCTTGAGCAGCTCCGGGCCGACGCGAACGATCCGGCCATCGTTGACAAGGTCAAGGTCCGCGTCTTCGACGCCCAGCTGGCCGCACAGCAGATCCAGGTCAAGCTCCTCGTCTGGCTCTTCGTGATGCGCATCGTGATGGTCATCGCCAGCGCACTCTCCTACTTCATCAACGAGTCGATGGCCAAGGCCAAGTACGCCAACGCCCTCAAGATGAACTTCGAGAAGCCCCTGACCAGCCTGGTCTTCATCACCAGCGGCGTCTCCATCGTCCTCACCTACGTCGTCTCCTGGCTCATGCTAAAAGAAGTTCCCCTCGGCGGCGAGATCCGCACCGACCTCTGGTGGAAGCTCGCCTCGATCATCTCCTGCGGCACGATCGCCGGCGCCCTCATCCCCGAGTTCGTCAAGGTCTTCACTAGCACCGAGTCGCGCCACGTGCGCGAGGTCGTCACCGCCTCCGAGCAGGGCGGCGCCTCCCTCAACATCCTCTCCGGCCTCGTCGCCGGCAACTTCTCGGCCTACTGGCTTGGCCTGTGCATGATCCTGCTCATGGGCCTGGCCTACATGATCAGCACGATGGGCTTCGACACGATGATGCTCGCCCCCGCCGTCTTTGCCTTTGGCCTCGTCGCCTTCGGCTTCCTCAGCATGGGCCCAGTCACCATCGCCGTCGACTCCTACGGCCCCGTGACCGACAACGCCCAGTCCGTCTACGAGCTCTCCACCATCGAGCACATCCCCGGCATCAAGGACGAGATCCAGCGCGACTTCGGCTTCACGCCCGACTTTGAGAAGGGCAAGGAGTTCCTCGAAGAGAACGACGGCGCCGGCAACACCTTCAAGGCCACCGCCAAGCCCGTGCTCATCGGCACCGCCGTCGTCGGCGCGACCACCATGATCTTCTCGATCATCGTGGTCCTGACCGGCGGACTCCAGACCAACCTTGAGAAGCTCAGCCTCCTCCACGCCCCATTCCTCCTGGGCCTCATCATGGGCGGCGCGGTGATCTACTGGTTCACGGGTGCCTCGATCCAGGCCGTCTCCACCGGTGCCTACCGCGCCGTGGAGTTCATCAAGGCCAACATCAAGCTCGATGGCAACCAGAAGGCCAGCGTCGAGGACAGCCAGAAGGTCGTCACCATCTGCACGCTCTACGCGCAGAAGGGCATGTTCAACATCTTCCTGGGCATCTTCTTCGCCACCCTCTCCTTCGCCTTCGCCGAGCCCTTCTTCTTCATCGGCTACCTCATCTCCATCGCCCTCTTCGGCCTCTACCAGGCCATGTTCATGGCCAACGCCGGCGGCGCCTGGGACAACGCCAAGAAGATCGTCGAGACCGATCCCGAGTTCAAGAACTCCGGCCGCGGCAAGGGCAGCGACCTCCACGCCGCCACCGTCGTCGGCGACACCGTGGGCGATCCCTTCAAGGACACCAGCTCGGTGGCCCTCAACCCCGTGATCAAGTTCACGACCCTCTTCGGCCTCCTCGCCGTCGAGCTCGCCATCCACGTCAAGGAGCCAGGCTTCGTCCACACGCCCCTCACCATCGCCCTCGCCGTCGGCTTCTTCCTCGCCTCGGCCTTCTTCGTCTACCGCTCGTTCTACGGCATGCAGATCAGCAAGGCTCGCACGAAGCACTAAGAAGGCCCCGGACCGACAACACGCTCACGCATCACACCAAGCCCCACCATCCGGTGGGGCTTTTTCATGCGCCCCCCACCCGCCCTCCGCAACGCCCCAAACGCCTCACGCCCCACACTCTTCACGCCTCCGGCCCAAACGATCTCAATCTGAACGCCTTCCGATGCTCACGCACCTCCGTCCCATCCGGCAGGTGACCGCGCATGTAGTCCATCGCCCACGTCCCCTCGCCGCCTTCCTTGAGCTTCTGGATGTTCCCCGATCGCTTCGCGACAAAGTGCGTGAAGTCCTCCTTCAGCAGCGGGTTGTCATCAAGCTCACGGATCTGCGGCACCACATCCTCCGCCAACTCCATCATCATCGGCACCAGCATGCACACCGCGTCCCCAGCCTTGAAGAAGGCCTCGCCCCGGCGCAGCAACCGCCAGTTCATCGTGAACGTGTAAGGTGCCCAGTCCGTCTCAACGATCCCGTCCAGCGCGACCAGGTTGTCCCGCGGCTCATTCGCAGGCCCCCGCACCCAGAGCCCGATCCCCTTCGACGTACGAAAGAGCCACGGCAGCGAGAACGTCACAATCCCTGAGCCAAAGTGGCTCGACACCTGGTTCGAGCACACCCCAGCCTCCTCCGTGAACCGGATCTTGAGCCCTTCCGGCCTCACCGATCCGTCCCAAGTTGCGACAAAGCTCAAGGGCGACCTCACCACCCACCCCGCCTGATTCGCCATCACCAGCGGCAGGCACCGATACGCGAATTTATCAGGCGTTGCGTCCATCCATGCCCGCCGCCCGGGCGCGGGCTCGATCACCCACCCCGCATCCACGCCAACCCTGTACGCCGTCATCTGGACCGCCATGCCGCGTCTCCCGTCTCTTGCCTCTCAGGTCTGGCGTGCGTGCCTGGCGATGGCCGAAACTGCCACCACACCGACCCTGCCACGCAATCCGCAGACAATTCCACTTCTTGATGCAACTCTCAGCCCCGCCGCCGGTACGATACATCAGAGCAGCCCGAGCATGCGATGATCATGCCACGATCACGCCAAGACCATGCTCAGGGATTGAGCGGAGAGGCGGCGGGACCGGCCGCCATTCCAGTCAGGAACCAGCGAGCTTCGCCGCCTGTTGCCAGGCGGAGCCCCGCACGCCGAACGCGGCAACCTCGGAAAGGAACACGCCCAATGGCCAGCTTCCATATGAATGCCGTCCCCCGCATGCTCGCCGCCCTTTCTGCACTCATGGCCTGCTCCGGGCTCGCAGTCTCTCAGGTGTCACAGCCCGCCGCCACACCCGCGCCCGCCGCGGCTCCCGCCGCCAGCACGCCGGTCGCCCCTGCCACGGCCCCGGGCCAGCCCACCCTCCGCCTTACCGGAAATCCGCAGCGCGACACGCTCATCCGCATGATGCGGCCAGTCACCATCACCCTGAAGGACACGACCCTCGAAGCCGCCCTCCGCTTCGTGAGCGACGTCACCGGTGCCGACATCGAAATCATGTGGGCCGATGATCGCAACGCCACCGGCCTCGATAAAGAACAGACCATCTCCCTCGAGTTCCGCAGTGGCTCGGCACTCTCGCTCGTCGATCGCATCCTTGAGAAGGCCGGTGACTCTTCCGGCGGCGGCACCAGCACCTGGCAGCTCTCTGAGTCCGGCTCGCTGCAGATCGGCCCCCGCAGCCGCCTGAACCAGTGGAAGCGCGTCGTCCTCTACCCCATCAACGACCTCCTCCTTGAGCTCCCCCGCTTCGGAAACGCCCCCGAGCTTGATCTGCAGAACGTTCTGCAGCAGTCCGGCCAGGGCGGCGGTGGCGGCGGCCAAAGCCCCTTCAACGATCAGGACGAAGAGACCGACCCGCGCCGTCCCCTCGCCGAACGCGCCTCCGAGATCGTCGAGCTCCTCCAGCAGCTCATCGAGCCCGAGCAGTGGGTCGATAACGGTGGCGAAGGCGGCTCGATGCGCTTCTTCCAGGGCTCGCTCATCGTGAACGCACCCGACTACATGCACCGGCAGATCAACGGCTACCCCTTCTGGCCCAAGTCCTCCACACGCGTCGCCAGCAGCAACGGCCGCCGCTACGTCAGCCTCGGCATGGACACCTCTCTCGCCAAGCTGGTCGGTTTCGAGCAGTTCCCAGTCTCCGCCGTCACCGGCTCCGGAGAGCTCGTCACCAGCAACCCACCCGGCGGCAAGGCCCAGCCCACGCCGATCCCTGCGGGTCCCAAGTAAGCACATACGCAAAGAAGTGTCCAACCAAGCAAGGCCCCGATCGGGGCCTTGTTCTTTTTCGTGCCGCGGACCACAGCACAAGCTCGCGTCTCGCGTCATCGCGTGTCGCTTGCTCACAACCTCGCACGCCGCGCGTAGCGTGAGCGATGCCAACCGCCGCCGGAGACGAGATCGCGATGATCGTCGCGATCGCAGACAACAACGTGATCGGGCACAACGGCAAGCTCCCCTGGAGCCTGCCAGCAGACCTCAAGTTCTTCCGAGACCTCACACGCGACCACGTCGTGATCATGGGACGGAAGACCTTCGAGTCCATCGGAAAGCCGCTGGATCGCAGGGTTAACGTCGTGCTGACGCGCGATCCCTCTTGGCGGCACGAGGGCGTCTTCGTGGCCACATCACTCGCAGAAGCACTCGAGCTCGGCCCCATCGGAAAACGCCGCTTCATCATCGGAGGCGCAGACATCTACGCCCACGCATGGGAACGCATCGATATCGCATTCGTCACGCGAGTCCACGCAGAATTCCAGGGAGACACGCGACTCAATCTCGACTTCAAAGGCCTGCGCCTCACCAGCGCAGAGTTCAGAGCCGCCGACGAGCGCAACATGTGCCCGATGACCTTTGAGCGATACGAGCGCGTCTGCGAATGACCACACGTGCCCACTTGGGTGTGTGCGTGACAGGACATGACCGGGCACAACCAAGACATTTTGCGGAGGTTTTTGCAAAGCCGGGCACCAGCAGGAACACGCACCCGTCAGATGAAGCAGGGACGTCCACGGTCAGGGATCTGCAGTGGGAACCTCGCTCACATCCCCAAACAGGGGCATCCGCGGTCGAGCCGCCAGGCAAAAAGCGATGCTAGCGCAGCTTTAGCAACCGGATTAGGGAGAAGTCCAAACCCCGCGCGACTGCCACCCAAACGAAAACTTAAATTGCACTTAAATCGTTACGGTACAACACCCTACATCTACCCCTCCAGAAGCGACTAAAGCGGCCTTTCGGCTGCCCATGGCACGAAAATCACATCTTTCGGCAGAATCATCTCGGAAATCCACTTGCCGTTGTCCGGAGCCGTGGTATCTTCTACACGGGTCAGGAACGAGTCGTTCGTTTCTAGCGAGAAGAGGGATCGTCCCTTTCGTCCAATAGTTGTCTGTGAGGAGATTGTCATGAAGAATGTGATTGCTTCGCTCGTCGCCGTTGCTGGTGTTGCGGCTGCCGCTAACGCTGGCGTTGTTTCCTACCAGGTCAGCAACGGTGGCGCGTTCGGCGCGTCGACCGATGCTCTCCCCGGCCAGACCGTCACGGTCCGCGTCCGCATCGCCTACAACGGCACGGCTCCCGTCCACGCGTTCGCTGGTACCAACCTCCAGCCCGTCGCCTCCGGTAACTTCGGCTCGGCCGCTGGCCAGGACCGCATCGTCACCGACGCCAACAACTTTGTTGGCGCTTCGATCGGTGGCTTCCTGACCACCCCCCAGGCCACCGTCGCTGGTGAGGCTGGTCAGTACGGCCGCATCAACAGCTTCGGCGCCGCCTCCACGACGACCAGCACCGCCGCCCGCGCCTTCTACGGCACCGGCACCGCTGCTGGCCTCGCCCGCATCGCCCAGGGCCGCGCCACCAACTGGATCGGCGTCGGCACCGGCCTCAACAACTCCAACGGCACGGGCGGCTTCAACGTCTCCCAGGCCAACCCCGGCCTCGTCCCAGGCTACCCCGTGAACCCCCTCGGCAACGGTGACGATGTCGGCGGCGAGTTCGTCTTCCAGTTCGCTGTTGTCGTCGGTAACGGCTTCAACCGCTCCATCAGCATCACGACCGCTTCCTTCGCCTCGGCTGTGAACGTGACCTGGTTCTCCAACGCCAACAACTTCAACGAGACCCTCAACACCA
>JBBASU010000055.1:0-4839 GCA_040399065.1 Phycisphaerales bacterium
GTCCGAGAATAAATGTTATGTAAAACGATGTCGTCGCGGGCCGGCTCGGCGTGCTTTGCGAGGCCGGGGTGGGCTTTGGGGAGTGCGGGAGGGGTATGCAGCCCGACCGTGAGGGAGGGCTTTTGCCGGGTTCAGGCTGAAGAGAGCCCTCCCTGACGGTCGGGCTGCATATTTGTGAGGTCGAGGTCGAACCAGAGCGTGTCGGCGCAGGGGTCGGTGTTGTACGCGGCGCAGGGCTTGAAGCCCAGGCGTGTGTACGTTGCGATCGCGGGGGCCATGGTGCGATCGGTGTCGAGCTTCATGGTGGTGTAGCCCATGCTGCGTGCGGCGGCGACGATGGCCTCGCCGAGCGCGAGGCCGAGCCCTCTGCCGCGGGCCGCGGGACGCACGAACATTCGCTTCATCTCGCAGACGCGTGCGGCGGGCGTCGAGAGCTCGGGTAGAGGTCGAAGCGCGACACACCCGAGTGCCACGAGCGGGTCAAAGTCATCGCGGGCGAGCAGGATTACGCCGCCCGGAGGGCCGTACTTCCCGGGGAGCGTGCGCATCTCATCCTCGAAACCCTGGTGTGCGAGCGAGACGCCGATGAGTTCGTGCAGGCTCGTGGCATACTCGCGGCAGAGGGACTCGAAGTCGCGGATGTCCTGCGCTGAGACGGCTTGGTTGATCTGCATGTTTAGCCGTTCAGCACCGCCACGCACCGCTGCACCACATCCGTGATCTTCACGTTCTCGCCCTTGCCGGTGTCCTTGCGCAGCTTGTACTCCACGGCCTGTTCGGCGAGGGCCTTGTCGCCGATCGTGAGGCGGATCGGGATGCCGACCAGGTCCGCGTCCTTGAACTTGACGCCTGCGCGTTCGTCGCGGTCGTCGATGAGGACGTCGATGCCCGCCGCGGCGAGGTCCTTGGCGAGCTGGTCGCAGACGCTGCGGTGGCTTGCGTCCTCGGGTTTCATGAGCGTGATAAGGACGTGGTATGGCGCGATCGGCGCGGGCCAGATGATGCCGTTCTCGTCGTGGCTCATCTCGACGCACGCGGCCATCGTGCGCGAGACGCCGATGCCGTAGCAGCCCATGATGACGGTTCGCTTCTGCTGCTTGTCGTCAAGCACGACAAGGCCCATGGCCTCCGAGTACTTTGTGCCGAGCTTGAAGATGTGGCCGACTTCGATGCCCTTGGCGGCGATGAGCTTCTCGCCGGGGACCTTGGGGGAGGGGTCGCCCGCGACGGCGTTGCGGACGTCCCCCACTCGCACGCGGGCGGCGTCGTCGAGGGCCGCGCCGACTTCGCGGCGCCAGTTGAAGTGCTTGACGTGGTGGTCGGCCTGGTCGGCGCCGCTGGCCCAGAAGCCGCCCTGCGCGGCATCCGAGTCGATCAGGAGCAGCACGCCGGGGACCGTGTTCACAACCTTGGGGGAGACGTAGCCGATGGCAAAGCCCGCCTTCTTGGCGGCCTCGATGTCGGCGAGTTCGACGCCGCCGCCGGCGAGGGCCTTGACCTTGCCCTCGTTGACCTCGTGATCGCCACGAACGACGGCGACAACCCACTGGCAGGTGGCGCCGGCGAAGGTCGGGCGGAAGACGACGGTTTTGAGCATGCGGTCGGGCTTGACCTTCATGAACTTGCCGACCTCGTCGATGCCGGGGAGGTTGGGCGTGTGGACGACGGTGAGCTCGCCCGAGGGCGCGGCGGTGAGGTCGTGCGTGCGCGGGCCGATCTCGCACTTCTCGACGTTGGCCGCGTAGCCGCTGGCGGGGCACTTCATGATCGTGTCCTCCCCGCTCGCGCAGTTGACCATGAACTCGTGGCTGGCGCTGCCGCCGATGGGGCCGCTCTCGGCTTCGACGGCGGAGTAGTCCAGGCCGCAGCGCGTGAAGATGTTGGAGTAGGCGCGGTACATCGCGTCGTAGGTGTCGTCGAGCCCCCCCGCTCCTTCGATGTTGACGTGGAACGAGTACGCGTCCTTCATCAGGAACTCGCGGCAGCGCAGCAGGCCCGCGCGCGGGCGGGCCTCGTCGCGGAACTTTGTCTGCACCTGATAGAGCGTGATGGGGAGCTGCTTGTAGCTGCTGACGCAGCCGATCATGAGCTGCGTGATGACTTCCTCGTGCGTGGGGGCGAGGGCGTTCATGCGGCCCTTGCGGTCCTTCACGCGGAAGAGGTTGTCGCCGTAGGCCTCGTCGCGCTTGGTGTCCTTGAAGAGCTCGAAGGGCTCGAGGGCGGGCATCAGCATCTCGCACGCGCCGGCGGCGTCCATCTCCTCGCGGACGATCGCGGAGACCTTGTTGATCACGCGGTGCGCGAGCGGGAGGTAGTCATAGATGCCCGCGCCGACCTGGCGGATGAAGCCGCCACGGTGGAGGAGGATGTGGCTCGGCACTTCGGCGTCGTTGGGGGCCTCGCGCGTGGTGGGGATCAGGCTGCGCGACCAGAGGGAGACCGTCCCGGTGCGGGAGGTGGAGATGGTGGCGCGATTGGTCTTGTGGGGCTGGGTGGTCTCGTTCGTCATAGGGGCGGACTTTAGGTCCGCCGCGGAGGGGGCAACGGGCACGGAGCCGTCGCATGTTCCAAAGCTCAATGCTCCAGTCAAGCCTCCTGATTGTCAGGTACGAACTGGCGATTGGGCGGGAATGCGGTTCATGTCATCGGGATCGGATCGCTCGATTCGGAGGGCTCGCAAAAATGCATGTCGCCAACCTTCGCCCTTTACGCCGAAGGCGTCATCGTGAATAGCCGGTGGTGAAGGAGGCTCTGCGACGCCACCACCGGTGACTGATGTCGAAACGACACGACTCCGAAGGAGTCGTCGTGGGATCAAATATGGCGGGCGATACGACAACTCCTTCGGAGTTGCATGTGCCGAGAGCTACGTGTCCGGGGGTGTCGTCGCTCGCTGTGCTCGCTTCCTCCACCGCCCGGCTATTGGCGTGCAGTCCTTCGGACTGGAAAGAGAAGAGTTCTTTCGGGAGTTCGATCTCTGACAGTTCGATTGCATGTTCATGAGAAGCGAGAAGGTCAGGCGCGGGCTGCCTGCGGCTCCGTCCAGCCGACGGACCTGAGCGCCGCGGTCCAGCGCTTTCGCTCTTCCGCTGCGGATGGGCCGGCGAAGCGGTTCCACCAGCAGGTTTCGATCGGCACGGCCATATCGACCGCGAGGTCGGCGATCTGATGATCGGTCAGGTCGATGAAGGGCACCGTGATGGTGAGGCCGGGAAGGCCGTGGTCTTTGGCATCGAGCGCGACGAGGCGTGCGACCAGCAGGGCGCGGTCGGCACCAGCCGCGACGGCGTCGAGATCGATCCCCGCGGGAGTGGAGGCCACGATGGGCCAGAGGATGCTCTCGCAGCGAGCACGGGCGGCTGCGTAGACGGCGGCGAGAAGTAAGCGAGTCTGCGATTCGCCGCGGGTCTTTGCAGAGCTTGGCTCATCGGCCGCGAGTTCGGCGAAGGGGAGTCCGTAGGCCTGAGCCTGCAATCTCGCGGCATCGGCGCGTGTGCTCGTGGCGTCACCTTCGGGGACAGCGATGACGAGGCCGCCGGAGTCGGGTGCGGCATCTGAGGCCGTGAGCGACTCCTGCAGCATGGCGCACGCGACGAGCGACGCGAGCGAGCCGTCCGAGAGAATGGCGGTCATGTGGCCGAAGCGCATGACAGATGCTATCGAAGTGTGGTGCTCATGGCACGGCGAACAGGTTCAGAATCGCGGTGACTGTCGGTTTCACTGGGGCAACAGCGGCGGCACGGTTTCAGGCGGGTTTGGTGTCGTGGGCGGAGTTGCTGGCGCGGGTGAGATGGAGCGTTCAAGCCGTGCATAGACCGCCGCGACCACGAGCATGAGAAGGCCGATGGCGACGAACGTAGCAACGCGGCCGATGAGCGGGACTCCGGCCATGTCGATGATGATGGCCTTGAAGCCCGCGACGGCGAGCAGCATTAGTCCGACGCGCCGGACCCAGAGCCATCGCCGGACAAATCCGGCCACAAGGAGGCCCATCGCGAAGGCCGCCCACCAGAGTGTGACGCCCACTGGCTGGAGCTTCTCATTCGAGGTGAGCAGAAGCGCGACGCGCGAGGCCTCCATGCTCGTGGCGATGAGCGTGAGAAGGCTGGCGACGATGATGCAGATGGGAAGGACCAGGAGCAGGGCCGACGGGCTCGCGACGGCCACAGTGCTGGATGCCGCGCTCGCGACCAGCTTGGAGTGAACGGAGCGGTTCCACTGGTACGCCGCGGCAGCGATGCAGCCCGCGATCGCGAGCGCGTTCCAGAGCGTGGGATGGAGGAGCATCGGCGAGTTGACATTGTCCCACGAGGGGCCGAGGCTCGCGACAGTCCACGCAAGGACGCTCACGCCAAGAGCGAAGAAGCCGCCGCTGCGAAGTCCCAGGTGCGGCAACTGCATGCCGGTGATCGCGATGGCCGCGCCTGCGGCGGCCCACACGAGCGCGAGCGAGGCGTGGCTTGCGTCGGGATGGAGGAGGCTCGCCATGGCGAGAAGCACGCCGATGATGCCAGTGAGCGTGCCGAGTCCCTTGGGGAGTATCGTGATGGAGATCGGCGTGGTCGTCGCGTCTTGAACTGCATGCGGCTCTGAGTCGTCATCGGTCTCGAGTGCGTCGAGCTCTGCGCGAGTGAGGGGTGATGCGGAGCGGTTGAGCAGCCATGCCAGCCAGATCCACGTGAGTGCCGATGCGAGCGTGAAGCCGGTCCACCAGGTCACCGCGATTCCCTGGAAGACGACGGGATTGACGTGCAAACTGCCGTTCCAGCTGTCCCAGAGAATCAGACGACCCGTGAGGATCGAAAGTGCGACGGCGGCGTATGCGAGGAGCAGCGGAGC
>JBBASU010000056.1:0-3373 GCA_040399065.1 Phycisphaerales bacterium
CCACTTGACCACTTGACCACTTGACCACTTGACCACTTGACCACTTGACCACTTGGCCGCCGGACCCTCTAGAATCCCCCCATGCCATCATTCGACATCGTTTCGCGGTTCAATTTCTCCGAGCTGGACAACGCCATCAACAACACGAAGAAGGCCGTCACAGCGCGCTTCGACTTCCGCGGCTCGCCCATCGAGATCACGGTGGACCAGAAGGAAAAGAAGCTCAAGTTCGTCGCCGATGACGCCTCGAAGATCAAGGGGCTCTCGGAGATGTTCGAGTCCGCCGCGAGCCGCCGCGGCCTGGACCTCAAGAGCTTCGACTGGGGCGATGTCGAGGATGCGCTCGCGGGCCGCTCCAAGCGCGAGGCCAAGATCCGCGACGGCATCGAGCAGGAAAAGGCCAAGGCCATCG
Source organism: Phycisphaerales bacterium (assembly GCA_040399065.1). Lineage (GTDB taxonomy): Bacteria > Planctomycetota > Phycisphaerae > Phycisphaerales > UBA1924 > JBBASU01. The sequence goes on from JBBASU010000056.1 coordinate 413, forward strand.
TCAAGATCATCAAGGAGAGCAAGCTCAAGGTCCAGGCCTCGATCCAGGGCGAAGAGCTCCGCGTCACAGGCAAGCAGATCGACGACCTGCAGGCCGTGATGAAGCTGCTCAAGGAGTCGGACGTTGAGATTCCGCTGCAGTACGTGAATATGAAGAGCTAAGGGGAGAAGAAGTGGTCGAGTGGTCGAGTGGTCGAGTGAAGGAAGGCAGCAGCAAATCCCAAAGCACTTGACCACTTGACCACTCCGCCACTCCGCCACTTCTCCCCCACCCGCTACACGCGCTTCACCGGCGGACCATCGCTTCCCGGCTCGGAAAACAGCCGCTGCTGGTCCTTCACATCCTTCACGCGCCCACTCAGCAGCTCCAGCTGCTTCTTGAGCTCATCCACGCTCTTGAACTGGTAGTACTCGCTGGCGAACCTGATGTACGCGACCTCATCAAGGTCCCGCAGCCTCAGCATCACGCGCTCGCCGATCACCGCGCTGGGCACCTCGCGGTCGAACTCCTTGTGCAGCTCCTCCTCGATCTCGTCGGCCAGCCGCTCCTTGTCGGCCTCGGGGATCGGCCGCTTGCCGCACGCCGCCGTCACGCCCCGCAAGATGTTCTCGCGGCTGAAAGGTGCGTGCGTCCCATCACGCTTGATCACCACCAGCCGCGCCGTCTGCTCCACGCGTTCGTACGTCGTGAACCGCCGCTTGCAGCCAAGGCACTCGCGCCGGCGGCGGATCACCTTCCCCGCGTCGCTGGAGCGCGAGTCGATCACCTTGTCGTTGTCGGTGTTGCAGTAGGGGCAGAGCATGAGGGCCTAAGCCTACCCGATGCGCCCGCGCCCCGGCGTCTCCGCGACACCCGCGCCCAGAAGCACCGGAATCGCCCCCATCAGCAGCAGCGAGGTCCGATAGGCCAGCGTCGCCACCCAGTCGCCCCCGACCAGCGCCTCCCGCAGCGTCATGCCCCGAAGCCACCTCACCAGCGTCAGCTCAAGCGTCAGCAGCAGCCCCACCGCCAGCGCCCCCATCACCGCCCGCTCAGCCCATCGGCCCGCAGGCCCAAGCCCCGTCGCACGCAGCGCGATCAGCGCCGCCCCCACGCACCCCGCCACCATCACCGGCAGTTCCAAGAGCACCGCCCACCGCTCCCCAAGGAACGGCGCCATCACCAGCACCCGCGCCACACCCATCGCAAATCCCAACGCAAAGACCAGTGCGAAGTAGATAAGGCCGCTCAGGATGCTCCGCCGCCAGTCCATACCCAAGCGTACACGGCGGCCTCACCCTGCCCTATACTCCGCCCGATGAACGGCCGTGCCACCACGACGACGACCACCTCCCCCCGCGCCTGACGGCCACAGTCGCGGACCAATGACCCCACGCACCCACCCCGAACCCGGCCAACGATGGCCGGGTTCGTCGCTTTGAAGCCTTCGCGTTCCGTCTCTTCCCCTAGTGCCCAATACCAATTGCCTAGTGCCTTCCTTTTCGCTTTCCCGCTTTTCGCTCTTCGCTTTCTGTCTTCCTCCCCCAGTGCCCAATCCCCAGTCCCCAGTCCCTCTCCTAGGACTTCCCATGCCCACCATCACCCTTCCCGACGGCAAGACCAAGTCCTTTGACAAGCCCGTCAGCGGCCTCGAAGTCGCCCAGTCCATCGGCGCTGGCCTCGCCAAGGCCGCGCTGGCGATCAAGGTCGATACCGGTGGCGGCACGCTCGAAACCAAGGACCTCTCCTTCGTCATCGACCGCGATGCCAAGGTGGCCCTCATCACCGCGGCCAAGCCCGGCCAGCCCACCAGCCCCGAGGCCCTCACCCTCATGCGCCACTCCGCGGCACACGTCATGGCCGAAGCCATCCAGGACGTCGTCGGCAAGGACGTCCTCCTCGCCTACGGCCCCCCCACCGACACAGGCTTCTTCTACGACATGTTCGTCCCCGAGGGGAAGAAGCTGTCCAGCGACCTCTTCGACAAGATCAACGCCCGCATCGCGGAGATCATCAAGGAAGATCGGGTGTTCACGCGCTACGAGCAGCCCGGGGCCGCGGGCCTCGCGCGGCTGAAGGCCGAGGGCAACAAGTACAAGGTCGACAACGCCGAGCGGGCGATGGGCCTCGCGTCCTCCGTGTACCAGGGCCAGAAGTCCGCCTTCGCAGAGCCTTCCACTCGGCCACTCGACCACTCGACCACTCAACCACTTTCCTTCTACGCCACCGGCGCGCCCGGCACCAATTGGGAAGACCTCTGCCGCGGCCCGCACGTTCCCTCCACCTCCCGCATCGGCGTGGCCATCGTCACCTCACTTGCTTCTGCGTACTGGCATGGCGATGAGAACTCTGACCGCCTCATCCGCGTGTATGGGACTGCGTTTGCGTCGCAGGCCGATCTTGACGCGTATCTCAAGCAGAAGGAAGAGGCCGCGAAGCGTGACCACCGCGTCATCGGCAAGGCACTCCGCCTCTTCCACATCGATGAGACCGTCGGCCAGGGTCTGATCCTCTGGACGCCCAACGGCTCGATCGTCCGCCGCGAGCTCCAGACCTTCATCGGCGCCGAGCTCAAGAAGCAGGGGTATACGGAGGTCTTCACGCCCCACATCGGCTCGCTCGAGCTCTACAAGACCAGCGGCCACTTCCCCTACTACAAGGACTCGCAGTTCGCGCCCATCATCGAGCGCAACGCCCTCGAAGAGCTCAGCAAGTCCGGCTGCACCTGCGCCGAGATGATCCACCGAGTCGAGGGCGTCTCCAAGCGCCTCGCCGACGGCATCAACGAACGCACCAAGGCCCAGACCATCACCCCCGACCGCGTCCTGCCCGATGACAAGCTCATCGAGGGGTTCATGCTCAAGCCCATGAACTGCCCGCACCACGCCAAGATCTTCGCGAGCAGCCCCCACTCCTACCGCGACATGCCCGTGCGCCTCGCCGAGTTCGGCACCGTCTACCGCTGGGAGCAGTCGGGCGAGC
>JBBASU010000057.1:0-1397 GCA_040399065.1 Phycisphaerales bacterium
CCCTCGTCGTTGGCATTGGCCTCGATCGTCACGCTTGTGCGGACCAACTCCGCCAACAGGCTTCGCAGGCCAGCCAGCCGCTCGCGGGCGATCTCCTCGAGCTTGGCCTTGTGCTTCTCCACCATCCGCTTGTGGTGATCGGTGGCCAGCGTGGCCAGCCCCTGCGGAAGCAGGTAGTTGTAGGCGTAGCCTTGCTTCACCTCGACCACGTCCCCCTGCTTGCCGAGGTGCTCGACGGAGTGGATCAGCAGAAGTTCGATGCCGCCCCGCTTGCCCTTGGGAAGGCTGCGCTTGCCGGCGACTGCGAGACGAGGCTGTGCTGTAGCGGCCATGATTCAATTTCTCCGAAAATCAGAATGGGATGTCGTCGTCGGCTCCGACCGGCCCGCCGGACGATCCGGGGCCGTCATCGAAGCTGTCGTTGGCTTGGTTGAATTCGTCGCCCCCCATGGATCCGCCCTGTGATCCACCGCGGCCCGCGGCCACGCGCGGCTTCGCGCTGCGGCCACCTTCGCCACCCGAACGCGAACCCAAGAGTTGCATCTTCTCGCCGACCACGCGGAGCTTGGAGTTCTTCTTGCCCTCTTTCTCCCACGTGTCGAGTTTGAGCCGGCCCTCGATCATGAGGGGTGAGCCCTTCGTCACATACTCGCCGGCGATCTCGGCCGTGCGTCCCCAGAGCGTGACGTCCACGAACGTCGTCTCCTCGACCCACTCGCCGGACGGCGTCTTCCGTCGGTCATTGACTGCGAGGCCGATATCGGTGACCGCCGTGCCGTTCGCGATGTAGCGAAGCTCGGGGTCGCGGGTCACATTGCCCAACAGGATGACGCGATTGAAGCTGGCCATGACAGAAACCTCCTTCTCACTCTTCTCGTTGCCGGAACTGAACGTCTGTACAACTCCGGCACTGTATCCCCTGCCGCCGGTGGGTGCAAGGGGGGCGGGGCAAGTGGTCGGGGCAAGGGGGCGAATGGTTCCTCAGGAGGCGCCAGCCGGACGGCCAGCAGGTGCCGGGGACGGGGTTGCTGCGGCGGGTCGCCGCTGGGCTGTCTCGCCCGCGAGCGCATGCTGCACGAGGGCATCCGCGATGCGGTCATCGACCTTGAGCACGAGTTTACGGAGGATGTCGTCGGTGATTTCGCACTGCCGCTCGAGGCCCGCGAGATTGCCTGCCGGCATCCGGAAGTAGGTGAGCCAATAGACGCCCTTCTTGTGGCCCTTGATCGGGTAGGCCAGTTTCCGCTCGTCCCAGAGCCGCGACGCAAGCACCGTGCCGCCGAATTGCTGGAGCAGGTCGGTCACCTGCTGGGCCACGCCCCCCGGGTCACGGGAGTACTTGCCCGAGTCGAGAATGAACATGCCTTCGTACACCGACATGAAAACGCGCTCCTCTA
>JBBASU010000057.1:1497-2793 GCA_040399065.1 Phycisphaerales bacterium
AATGTCCGAATGTTCGATTTTGAAGAAGTCGCTGGCTGCGAGCACGCTCGAGCCACTGAGATTCATCCACGTCAGCGGCCAGAGCAGCAACACGGGACAGCCGCGGATCACCGCCTGTGCCGTTTCGCCTTGGAACCGTTGCCGCCGTGAGGGGCTGCCGGCCCGACGCGCCAGGGTTTCCAGCACGTCGAAGCCCACGTTGTGCCGGGTGCCCTCGTAGGCGGGGCCCGGATTGCCCAATCCCACCAGCAGTTTCACGTTTCTCGATGGGAGAGCCACCGTACCACATCAGGGAGTCAACGCGAGGCACGCGGGCTCCCGGCCGGTCAGGACTTCTCCGCTTCGGCCTCTCCTTCCTCGGCCACCTTGCGGCCAATGACTTCCGGTTCGGCCGAACCTGCCGCCCCGGCCTCCTCGGCCTTCTTGGACGGGAGCATGCAGCTCACGACGGTGTCATCGCCATCCGCGAGCGCCTTGGCCCCCTTCGGCAGCTGAAGATCGTGCACCTTGATCGTGTGACCGACCTCGAGATGCCCGACCTGAGCATGGATGTGATCCGGAATCGTGTCGGCCGTGCACTCGAGTTCGATCTCGTGCATGACGAGGCTGAGAACGCCGCCGGACCGCTGGCCGGGGCACTCCCCCTTGAGGTCGATCGGCACCTTCACCTTCACGCGGTCGGACTTGCTCACGCGGAGCAGGTCGATGTGCAGGGGGTCGGAGCCCATGGCGTCCCACTGGAGCTCGCGGATGATCGCGCCCTCCTTGACCGCGCCGGTCAATTCGACGAACCGGCTGCCGTGGCGGACGACGGCCTCGATGGCCTCCCGCTTGGCCGCCAGTTCGACGCATTTCTCGCCGTGGCCATAGAGAATCGCCGGAACCATGCCAGCCCGACGGAGGCGGCGACTGTCCCGGCTGCCGCCGGCCTTGCGGGTTACGACTTCAAGTGTGTCACTCATGAAAACTCCTTCAAAATTCGAGCCCCTTATTCTGCCTGCCGCCGCCAGCGACGCAAGCCGAGCCCAGGGAACTCCGGGAAAAACTGTGAAACGGCGACCGCCCATACACGCCCTGGGCGCGAGCGAGGGGATCCCCCGGCTTGCGCCTGGGGGCTTCTATGGCCACGTACACAAGCCCTGAGCGCGAGCGAGGGGATCGCGATGGAATCCCCCGGCTTGCGCCTGGGGGCTTCTATAGCCACGTATACAAGCCCTGAGCGCGAGCGAGGGAATCGCGATGGGATCCCCCGGCTTGCGCCTGGGGGCTTCTATGGCCACGTACACAAGCCCTGAG
>JBBASU010000058.1:0-2730 GCA_040399065.1 Phycisphaerales bacterium
GGCGAGCTCAACGGCATGACCCGCGTCCGCGGCTTCACGCAGGACGACGCCCACCTCTTCTGCACCGAGGAACAGATCCCCGGCGAGATCCAAGGCTGCCTCTCGCTCGTCAAGATCATCTTCGCAACGCTCGGCATGAAGGACTATCGCGTGCGCGTCGGCCTGCGCGACCCAGACTCCTCCAAGTACACCGGCAGCAAGGAGAGCTGGGACAAGGCCGAGGCCGCGTGCATCGAGGCCGCGATGTCGCTGGGCGTGCCCTTCTCGAAGGAGCCCGGCGAAGCCGCCTTCTACGGCCCCAAGATCGACTTCGTCGTGAAGGACGTCATCGGCCGCGAGTGGCAGCTCGGCACCGTCCAGGTCGATTACCAGATGGGCAACCGCTTCGACCTCTCCTACATCGGGCCCGACAACAAGCACCACCGCCCCGTCGTCATCCACCGCGCCCCCTTCGGCTCCATGGAACGCTTCTGCGGCGTGCTCATCGAGCACTTCGCCGGCGCCTTCCCAACCTGGCTCAGCCCGCAGCAGGTCCGCATCCTCCCCATCAGCGAGAAGACCGCCGACTACGCCGAGAAGGTCGCCGCCGCACTGCGCGCCGCCGACGTCCGCGTGGGCCTCGACCTCAGCAACGACCGCATCCAATCCAAGGTCAAGGTCGCGGCGGACGACAAGGTCCCCTACATGCTCATCGTCGGCCCCCGCGACGCAGAGAACAACGCCGTGTCCGTGCGGGCACGAGGCACAGAAAAAGACCTCGGCGCCATGGGCCTCGAAGCCTTCGTCGCGGCAATCAAGGCCGAGATCGCGGAGAAGCGGGCCGAGCTTGGCGTGAGGCCGTGAGGGAGTGATCCGTACCACGACCAGCCGGACCTTCGCCCCGCATGATGGTGGCACTCTTCAGTCGCGACGGTCCAACGTAACTTCCGGGCTACCAATCCCATCGCTCGCCAGCGATGAGCACCCGGATCTACTTCCCGCCTGGCTTGCCAGGGGCCGCGTTGCCTCGGTGCACGCCAGGCTTGGGAATCTGCTTGATCACCAGCGAGTTCTTCATCTCCGCCGCGAGCGCGGCGGCCCCGGCCGCGGCGCTCGGCGGCGGCGCGGGCGGAACGCGGCCCGGCGGGGTCGGCGCCTTGCCTGACGGTGCCTTCAGCGGGGGCTTGGGAGCCTGCTTTGACAGTGTGGAGCCGCCCGGAGCCTTGGGTGCCGGGCCCTGCGGCCTGGGGATACCCGGCTTGGGTGCGAGCGGCGCGGGCGGGCGGGCCATGGGTGCCGAAGGCTTCGGGGCGGAGGGCGCGGGTGGCGCGGGGACCTTGGGTGCCCCGCGATTGGCACCGACGACGGGCGGCTTGGCGCTGGCCGGGCCCGGCCGGTTCACGCCCGCCGGGACGGCGGGCTTGAACCCGGGCTTCACTGCTCCCGGTACGGACTTGGGAGACTGGCCGGGGCGGGGAGACTGGCTCATGGGTAGAGGCTCCAAGGGAGGTCGAAGGCGAGTTCAAGGCCGCACGAGTCCGCATGTTACCAGCATTCGGCGATCCGCCTCCGGAAAGCGTGGGTGGCTGTGAGTGTGCCTTTGGGAAACGGAATCGGGGAGGCCCGGAGAGCGACGCGAAGCGCCGGGCGTGAGGCACCACATCCGGCACTTTGGGCGGATGGTCGTGGTTCGCCGCGTTGGGTGCGTGCAATCCACGACCATGCCGCCAGAGCTCGGCATGATCGTGGCACTTTCGATTGCCATTCGGGCCGGGATCCTCAGTGCGTCGCGGCCTTTTGCAAGCCCGCCGCGCCGATGACCTCTTCGGCGTACTCGTTCATCGCGTCGCGCAGCTGCTCGAAGCTCTCCAGCACGTAGTAGATGGGCTGGAAGTGGTGGATCTCAAAGTCCGTCTCGCAGATGCGGCGCATGTCGAAGGGGCGCCACTCGGCGACGGGCCTCTCCTTGCAGTCCTCGGCGGACTTGCCCTTCACTTCCCACGCGCCCTTGAGGGCGTACTCGCTCTCGGCGTGGCTCGAGACCAGCCCGCTGCCGTAGACCTTGACCTGCCCGTTTTCCTTAATCAGCCCGAACTCGACGGTGAACCAGAAGAGGCGGGCCAGGTGCGTCACGTGCGTCTCATCATCGCAGAGCAGCGCGGCCTTGCCGTACGTCTGCAGGAAGTCCGCGAAGACGCGCAGGGTGTGCAGCGGCACGTGCCCGAACACATCGTGGAAGATGTCCGGCTCAGGGAGATAGTCCATGACCTCACGCGGCCGGATCAGCACCGTCGTCGGGAACTCGCGCTGCGCGAGGCACGCGAAGAAGGCCTTCGCCGGCAGATATCCGGGAACGCCGTACGACGCCCACGACGACTGCGCACCCAGGAACTTGTTGATCCCGTCCAGGTGCGTGCCCTTCTTCAGGACCACGCCGCCGGCGACCTCGATGTCGCGGTCGAGCGTGAGGTCATCCAGCAGGGGCATGCGATCCGGCGAGAGGCGCAGGATCTTCATCCCCTCGATGAACTGGCTGGAGACCTGCTGCTCCAGCACGGTCCAGCGACGGTTGAAGAGATCGCGCCACACGTCGTGGTTCTCACGGGTGTAGAGGTGGTACTGCTGCGTGATATAGAACTTGTCCGCATCGATCTCATCGTGCGGCAGCGAAGGAGCCGCGTCCGCGCACGCCTGCGCGATGCGGGCCTCTTCGCCGTCGATGATGTTGTTGTACTTGATGTCGGCGTTCAT
>JBBASU010000059.1:0-2563 GCA_040399065.1 Phycisphaerales bacterium
CGAGCTGCGCAGCGGCAACAACCTCGCGCAGGGGCCGCATGATCTGCGGTTCGAGATCCTTGATGAGGGCGAGCGCGTCCTGCAGGTCCTCTGCGCCGATGATGTCCCCGTGGTCGATGGCCGTTTCACGGTCCTGGTCGACCCCGGCGAGGAGTTTGCGGGCCTCCTGCGCGATGCTCGCACCATCCGCGTCCTCGTCCGTCCCGACACGGGCCTTGCCTGCGACAACGATGCGGACTTCGTCCCCCTCTCGCCAACGCAGCCCTTCACGCGTTCTCCCCTTGCCACACGCGCGGCGGTCGCCGACCGAGCCGACTCTGCCAGCTCGCTCGCGGGCTTCACGCCCTCCTACTTCACCAACGCCGCGAATCTCACCGGGACCGTTCCCGACGCGGCATTGAGCACCAACGTGCCGCGTCTAGGCGCCAGCAACAGCTTCACGGACGGGAGCTTCGCAGGCATCACCAACACGTTCGACAATCTCGAGGTCCGGGGCTGGCTCGGGAGCGCCACCGGGTCCGTGCAGCTCCGCGCGAACGGCCAGCGGGCCATCCTGATCCAGCAGGACTTCGGCGCACCTCGGATCACGATGGGTTCGCCCCTGAACTCCATCCTGAGCGGAGCCGCGGGGGCCAACATCCTCGGTGGTGAAGGCAACCGCGTGAACGCCACGTTCGGAACGATCGCGGGTGGCTCGAACAACATCCTGGGCACACTCGGGCCCGGCATCATCGGCTCGCAGTACTCGGCCATCGGCGGCGGACGCAACAACGAGATTCAGGCCGCGCACGCCGCCATCGCGGGCGGATTCCTCAACCGGGCCCTCTCAGACTTCGCCGCCGTGGGTGGTGGCGAGCGCAACGAAGCTCTGGCGCGCCACGCGACGATCGCCGGCGGCGGCCCCTCTGACAGCGCCGATGCGTTCAACACCAACAACCGTGTGCACGACGCGTTTGGCACGATTGGTGGCGGCGGGAACAACCGGGCGGGCGACAACCTCGGCAGCGCCGATGATCGTCCCTTCGCCACCGTCGGTGGCGGACGCGACAACCGCGCCTCCAGCGAGTTCAGCACCGTCGGCGGGGGCAGCGGAAACCGCGCGCAGACCCAGTTTGCCACAGTCGGTGGCGGCGTCAACAACACGGCCGGCGGCAACGGCTTCTCGACCATCGCGGGCGGCAGCGAGAACGACGCGACCGGCTTCGTCGCGACGGTCGCGGGCGGCGATTTCAACAACGCCTCGGGCGAACGCTCCGCGATCGGCGGCGGCAACGGCAACGCCACTTCCGCACGTCTCAGCACCATCGCCGGTGGCCTTGCCAACATCGCCTCCGGCGAGGCCGCCACTGTCGGCGGCGGGGCCAGCAATCTGGCCGCGGCGGCGTACGCGACCGTGCCGGGCGGCGCCAACAACGAAGCCTCGGGCTTCGCCTCGCTCGCGGCGGGCTGGGGCGCGCGGGCCGTGCACGACGGCGCGCTGGTCTTCGCCGATGCGAGCCAGGGCGGCTCACCCCTCCTCTCCACCGAACCAAACCAGCTCACGATGCGCGCCAGCGGCGGCATGCGGCTGCTGGGCACCGGCAACACGCCGCGCCTCACGATCGATACCGCGGGAACGGTCACCGTGCCCGGCACCATGAACGCCGGGAGCATCGGCTTCACGACGCCCCGCACCGCGTACAAGTCCTATCCGGCGGGTGCCTTCGTTGGAGGCACCTACGCAGACGATGTCCCCCGCCGCAACGGTGCTGCGCTCGAACGCATCGCCGGTGCAAGCAACTCGCAGATGACCCTCCACGTTCCCATCGATCTCCCCCACGGCTCTCAGATCACCGAGATCCTCGTCTACTGCAAAGATACGGACTTCAGTCGCAAGCTCCGATTCTGGCTTACGTCTACGGCCATTCCCTCGCAAGTTGCAACCATCGTCCGCGACGTTACCACCGCAGGGCTTCTTGGGCAGACACTCACGATCAACGTGACGCCACAGCAGCCCTTCACGGTCGACAATTCGGCCGGTGCGCTGGAGTTTGTTGTTCTTGCCGAAGACGACAACGGCGCAGGATCACTCTTCGACAATTGGGGAGGGGGCCTGGAGATCATCGGGCTGCGAGTCACGTACACGGTCACCTCGGCGACGCCCTGATCGACGTTGGGCCCGTGGGCTGCTCTGGATCTACACCGCCACCGAGGCCTGCCTCTCGACTTCAACTCCCCGGCCTTCATGCCGCTGCGGCGGCCGCCCGGGGACACCCGGGCCCGGGGCCTAACCGGCCGCCGCACGACTCCAAAGGCGGTCGATACGCGTGCCCTATCCGACCATGCCCTTCCACCCACAAGGCCTCACCACGTCCACTCCCTCCGGCAAGGTCAATCCGCGACTGGGCTCCCTCGCGCACGGCGGCGGGCCGGTCCTGACCCAGCGCATCGTGGCCTTACGCCGACCCCAAGGGTCGCCGCACTGTTCACATCGATGAGTCCCTCTTGCCGCCCGGGAGTACGAAGACAAGCACGAGGATGATGCCGCCGATGCCGAGGCCGCCGCCGACCATGGTGCGGCCGC
>JBBASU010000060.1:0-2263 GCA_040399065.1 Phycisphaerales bacterium
CCGTAGTCCGCTCACTCCGTGAGCGGGGAGCGGTATGAAGGCCACGGGCCGAGCGGATTCAGGCAGGACGAGGGGCTCCCCTGCGGCGAGTAGTGCGGGTGTTTGGCGTTCGAGCCGGGGGCCGCTCGCGGAGCGAGCGGACTAGTGCGATCGCGAGTGTATCGAACCAGCAGGGTGGAAGTCCCTGTCGGGGTCCGGCTTGGGCCCCGTAATCGACCGGAACTGCGTCCCCGCGAGGGGAGGTGGAGAGCATCGGGAGGTGAATGACCAGTCCGTAGGATGACGAACTCGATTCGGCCTGTCGTCGCGGCGAGCCTGCTAGTCCAAGGCGAAGCCCAAGTGACGTCGAGCGGAACCCTGCCTAGTGGGTGGTCCGGCCAATGGGCCGTGACCGACGGTACGTCCGGTTGCGAAAGCAAGCCAAACAACCGGAGCGACGGGGGGTGGTTGGAGACGGAATGGCCAGACGATTCGATACATGAAGCGATGAGACCTGCCGGAGACCAGACATCGTCCGGCAGGAGTCAGAGGAGCCATAGTAGCGACGAAGCCGGGTAACTCCGGCGGAGCGAAGGGCTCCAGGAAGATGGATGCGAGATGACCAGACGAGCGGAACAACGATCGGCGACAGTGCCGCGTGCTCAACAAGCCGAAGAGATCCCCGCCGTGTGGCGGTGGGTCGAACCGACCGCCTGGACCGTCCGCATGTTGACGGCTCTCACCCAGGGAGTGAAAGGAGAGAAATGGTTCCGTCTGAATGACAAGGTGTTCGCGGAGCGGAATCTGCTGGCCGCGTTCCAGAAGGTGGCGAAGAAGAGAGGCGCCGCAGGTGTGGATCACGAGACGGTGTCAGAGTTCGCGAGACGCATCCCGGAAGCACTCTGGGAGCTCTCCGATGCTCTGAAGGCTGGCACGTACACGCCTCAGGCGATTCGACGGGTGCATATCCCGAAGCCGGGCACGAACGAGACCAGGCCGCTGGGTATTCCCACGGTGCGGGACCGCGTCGTGCAGACGGCAGTGGTGCACGTGATCGAGCCGATCTTCGAGCGAGACTTCGCGGAACACAGCTACGGATTCCGTCCCGGCCGGGGCTGCAAGGACGCCTTGCGGCGGGTGGGTAAGCTGCTCGAACAGGGCTACGTCCACGTCGTGGATGCGGACCTCAAGGGTTACTTCGACTCGATCCCGCATGGCCGGCTGATGTCCCGCCTGGAAGAGAAGATCGCCGACGGCCCCGTGCTGCGGCTGATCGAAAGCTTCGTCAAGGCGGACATCCTGGACGACGCAAAGCGATGGACACCGGAGGAAGGGGCTCCACAAGGGGCAGTCCTCAGTCCACTCCTCAGCAACGTCTATCTCGACCCTCTGGATCATCTGATGGCACAGCATGGGATCGAAATGGTGCGCTACGCCGACGACTTCGTGATCCTGTGCAAGACGGCGGAGGACGCCGCTCGAGCACTGGAACTCGTCAGGCAATGGGTGGCCGAGAACGGCCTCACGCTGCACCCGACGAAGACACGCATCGTCGATGCCCGGATGGAGCGGTTCGACTTCTTGGGATACAGCTTCCGCGACCAGGATCACTGGCCACGGCATAAGGCTCTCCAGAAGCTCCGAGACGCAATCCGCGAAAAGACACCCCGGACGAGCGGCAGGAGCCTGCAGTGCGTGGTTGCAGACGTGAACGCCATCCTGCGTGGATGGTTCGCGTACTTCAAACACAGCTCCTACCGAAACGTCTTCGCCGACCAGGATCGCTGGGTAAGGAGTCGGATGCGGGGCATTCTCCGCAGGCGATCCGGCCGACGCGGACCTGGCGGTGGCTACGACAACATCAGATGGCCCAACGACTTCTTTGCCGAACTCGGGCTGTTCAGTCTGGTAGAAGCCCGGGCCTCGGTCGTTCAACCCTCACGGAGGTAAGACCATCAACCGGAGAGCCGTGTGCGGGAGACCCGCCAGCACGGTTCGGAGGGAGGGGGGCCCGAAGTCAATCGGGCCTCCCTACCCCTATCGGGGGCGTCGGTCCGGCCGTAGTCCGCTTGCTCCGCAAGCGGCCCCCGGTGGGAAGGCCAAGCAGCCGCACTATTCGTCGCGGGGTAGCCCCTCGTCCTGTCTGAAACCGTTCGGCCTGTGGCGTTCACACCGCTCCCCGCTCGCGGAGCGAGCGGACTACGGGGGCGCGACTTGCCCGCCTACAGCAGCAATTCGAGCCAGTCGGCGAATTGCGGGTAGATCCGCTCGCGGTCGAATTCCG
>JBBASU010000061.1:0-2050 GCA_040399065.1 Phycisphaerales bacterium
TCACTCCGCCAGCGAGTTCAGCAGCCGGACCATCCGCGGCAACCACATCAACGGCATCGAGGGCTTCTGGGGCTACGCCAAGACCAGGCTGGCGAGGTTCAGAGGGATGCACCCCAACGCCTTCCTGTTCCACCTCAAGGAGTGCGAGTTCCGCTTCAACCACCGCCGCCAGAACCTCTACAAAGTCCTGCTTAAACTCTGCCGAGAAAACCCGCTCAGCTAGTCATGACCCTTCTCAAAAAGAGGGAGTGGGGTGGTGTGACGAACCCCTGTCCAGAGCCGCAGAGACGCCGCGTAGCCGTTCGGACTCCGGGCAGGGTCATACGCGGCGTCTCTGGATGTTCGAGCGGCGCGAGGAAGCAGAAAGTTTCGGTCTGCTGCGTGTGGCCTAGCGCAGTTCGCCTGCCCCCGACTGAAACGCACCCCGCCACCCGCACGGCCCGCGATGCCGCTCGCCGCATTTGCAAGACTCTTGAGTCTGATATTGGCTCCCGCAGCGTCAATAATGCAGTGTCTTCCCTTCGATCTCTCTGCAGCGAGCGGCGCTACGCGGCTGTTTCCGTTGGCTCCAGCCAGACTGTTGGAGTGCTTGAGCGATGCACGCCAACCAGACACGCCTGCGGTGGTGTCGTTTTGGAGCCGCCGTGCCCTAGGGGTTCAGGAACCAGTCGACGATGCGGCCATAGAGATCCGCCCAACCGTCGCGCGGCGGAGCGCCCGCGAATCGGAATCCGTGGTCCGCGCCCTCCACCCGGTCATAGGTCGGGTCCTTCCCACACGCAAGGAGATGCGCGTAGAGCAGGTCGGCCGACGCGGGATCAACCGCCTCGTCCGCAGTGCCCTGCGCGATGTAGATCCGCGCGCCCACGCCCTCGAGTTCGCGCATCGGCGACGACGAGAGGAAAGTCGACCAACGGCGATAGGCGAAGCCGAAGAACTGCTTCTCGGTGCTCATCGGATCGGCCCTGATCTTGCGCCACTCGTCGACCACGAACTGAACGCGCTCATCGGGATTCTCCGACACGCCGTTGAAGAAGATTCCCTTGCGCGCGAGCGTCAGGATGTCGAACAGCTGGCTGCCTCCGCCGCCCGCGACGCAAGCGACATGCGTGACGAGGTCCGGCAAGTCGCGCGCAACGTTGCACGCGACGAGGCCGCCTTCAGAATGGCCGATGACGAGTGTGGTCGCCCGCTTCACCGCAGGCGACTGCTGCGCTGCACGAATCGCGGCCTCGATCGCCTCGGACCAGCGATCGAGCGTGTGCTCCTCGTTGTAGGAATCCGGGCACGGTGTCGCCTGCCGGTACGGATCGAGGTACTCGACCCCGGGCTTCTCGACGACCAGCGTCACCGCGCGCTCGCCCGCGACCTTGGGAATCGCCCCATGCCCTCCCGTCGCACGGATCGTCCCGTCTTCGGGACGACGCGTAAAGACCGAGCAGCACGCGGAGCCCTGGATGTACACCACAAGCGGAAGCGGCGTCGCCTTCGCCGCCTCTGGGATGTAGAGGTAGAAGGTGATCCTTCGCCCGAAGCGGTCGGTGGTGAAGTTCCGCTCGCACGAGAGGCCGTCGACGGGCCCCTCGCGCTCGAGCCGATATGAGGCGGGCGGCAGCGCGTCGCCCGGCACGGCAAGGGGTCGCGTAACGGACAGAATGGCGGCAACCGCGATCGCAAAAACCAGCATGAGAACAGAATACGCGCTCCCGACCCCGGGGGGAGTGACGGCTCCAGCGGGCCCGACCCAGTCTTAACCCGGCGCCCTTCCGCGGAGAGACTTGGAGAGACTTTCGGCCCATCCGGTCGGCCAGTGGGGGTGTCCGGACGACCCGGCGGTGAAGACTCCGAGACTCGCCGCGACCGCCCGTCCTGGCCCACCCCGCGAGACCTCCTCGCACGCAACCCATTGTCGCAAAACGCCGTACGCACGCCGCAAAGCGCAAACGCCCCGGCCTTGCGGTCGGGGCGTTCACTTCTAACGGGTGGGTCGGCCAGTGGGTCATGACTAGCTGAGCCTCACCGGAAGCTTCCGGATAGGCTGATTTCCTGT
>JBBASU010000062.1:0-1682 GCA_040399065.1 Phycisphaerales bacterium
CCACGTAATTATAGCTTCACAGGGAGCCATACGTAAGAATGCGGCGAATTGCAGCGAATTGCGAATTGCAGCTGAAATGCAGATGCAGTTCAGATGCAATTCAGACACTCTGCCTCTACTACAGGGGATGGACGGCCTTGAGCCATGCTCATCACACGGGGCATGGCTGCCGTGATGCTCAGGACTACGCAAAACCCCTAATACGGTGGCTGACCGCGGTACTGCTGATCATAACCACCATCGTTGTACGACGAACTGCGCTGCGCAGGCGTCTGGTGGCGGTCAGCAGACGAGCCCCCCTGGCTCGAGTAGTACTGCGGGGGGCTGAAGGCGGGCACACCTCCTGACATCGTCTGGCCCAGCCTGATGCCCTCCACGAACTTCTCGTGGAGCGCCTTCTGGCTGACCGACGCTTCTTCTGCTCGGGCGAGGCGTACCTCCATCGCCGAGGTGGACTTCACCGTCTCCAGCTCGGCCTGGAGCTTCACGTTCTCGAGCTTGAGCGCGGCGAGCTCCTTCTTCAGCTCCTCGTTCTCCTCCCTGAGCCTCGAGTACAGCTCAGGGACGGAGCGCTCCGAAGCGCGGTCGTCGCCGAGGTTGGCCAGCGGGCGAACCGTTCGCGCGATTGGCCCTGCTGCTGCAGGGGTCTTCGGGAGCTTGTACGGCCCGCCGCGCACGTAGGGCTTCTTCGTGCGCGGATTAATGAACGGCGCCTCGTCGTCCTCCTCGCGCACGGCCCGCCTGCCGGCCTTCTTCTTCGACGCGTGCTGCGGCCCCTCGTCCTCGTCAGCCAGACGCCGAATGGTAATAACATTTCGGGCCCTGCGAGGCGGCTCCAGCCGGACGAGGTCCGGCACCTCAGCGGCGGCCTCGGGCTCCTCATCGACGGGGCTGAGGGGCTCCGCTTCGATCGCAGCCGCGGCGTCGAACGCGAGCTGGCCGACGTCGACGGCGTCCTCCTTGTCGAGCAATTCAACCGTCTTGACGATGAACCGCGACTGCAGCAGCCTGAGCTTGCCCTCCTTCAGCTCCTTGCGCTGCGGCGAGTTAAGGTAGCTCGCCGAGCTCTCCTCGGTCTCCTCCGAGTACTGCTGGATGCGCGCGCTCAGGGGCTCGTCGTACAGGGCCAACAGCTCGTCTGTCAACTGCGCCTGCATGCCGTTGATAAACGCCTCGTATTTCGCCAGCGTCTTCGACTGCATGCGCTCGTCTTGGCGCCCAGCGTCGGCTGCGAGCTGCGTGGCGACGCTCCGCGTGACCTCCAGGATCACGGGCACCCGCGTGGCCAAGCTCATGTTGATAAAATCGCTCACACTCGCCAGGTGGTTCAGGTCAACCTGCTTGTAGCGGTTGAACTGCGCGAACCAGGGCGAGACGGTGCCGATCTCGGTGACGCTCCTGCCGATCGGCCGGAAGCCCGTGATGTGGGCCATCGACGTCGTCTTGACGTCGAGCTCGCTCCGGTATTTATTGTTCTTCAAGCGCAGCGGCTTCGGCACCGACTGGATGCTCACCAACTCCATCTGCGGGCTGTTGCGCCCGTAGTCCGAAACGCAGATAGCCAGCTCCTCCGGGCGCTTCATGTTGTCCTTGAAGACAACCCAGCAGGGGAACGTGACCACTGTGCAGGGGCCGTCGACGACGTAGTGCCCCGGCCTGCTCGGCACGCGCGCGGACTTGCC
>JBBASU010000063.1:0-1516 GCA_040399065.1 Phycisphaerales bacterium
CGCGCGCCGGGAAGACTCCGAGCACCCAGCGCGCGCCCCGGGGAGGATGAGGTGGAGGAGACCGCGTCCCGGCCCGGGCAACCGCCCAGACGCGGGACGCGGGAGAGAGGGAGAGGGAGAGAGAGAGAGAGGAGGATAGATTGCCCGGCCCGGGCAACCGCCCAGACGCTCAGTCCATCTTGTTCAAGTCGAGCGCGGCGATGGAGAGCTCCATGTCGTCGATGAAGGGGTCCTCCACCGTCGCCATGAACTCCGCCCAGTCCTGCTTCTCCTGGTCCGTCATCGTGGTCGGCAGCCTCGCGATGATCTGCTGGATCTTCGACTGCGTCTCCACCATCTCGTCGATGTCGCTGTGGGCGTCCTCTTCCTCCGCACCCGGTGCCCGGGTGGATTCGGACGCCGGGCGCGGCTCGTGTTCCACCACCACCACGTTGTGCCGGTGCCTCTGCAGCCAGTCGTTCCGCTCCGGCACGAAGACGATCTCGCGGTCGGACACGTCCGCGCCCGGCTGCACGGCGAGCTCCCAGAACTTGCGCTCGAAGTTGTCCACCATGGTGTTCGTCCACGCGGCCAGCGAGGAGCCCGGCGGCCCCTGGTTCAGCGGCAGCATCTTCGGGATGGACACCCCCAGCCACCTGCAGAAGCTCTGGAAGATCGCGCAGACCAAGCCGATCTGGGTGAAGATGTCCATGTTGTCCTCGAAGACGACGGTGTTGAGGTGCTCCCACAGCGCCAAGAAGCCCACGACGTCCGGCCGCCCCGCCTCCGCCCAGATGTTCTCCGCCAAGTTGATGACCTCCGTTGTCAGCATGCTGCTCTTGAATATGACTCTGCTGAGGCCGAAGATCCTGGCGATCCTCGGGATGTCGGCAATGGAGTGGTCCATCATGTTGCACCGCATTGTGTTGATGGTGCGTCGCAAGACGTCCTCGAAGTCGGAGCGCGTGCCGGGGGGCACGAGCCCCCGCACGAGTGGCACGTTGGGAGGGATGAGGCTGATGCCGTTGGCCTCCAGCACGTCCCCGGAGAAGCTGTACAGGCTGTCCACAGCGTCCTCATCGGACACGCCTGCCTGCGTCATGTCCTGGAAGCTCCACAGGAAGCACAGGACTGCCTGGGCGGGGTTGGCGAGGTTGCCGAGCACAGTTGCGGACGAGATGACGCTGTAGTCGATGTCGTTGGACAAGTAGTACCGCATGCAGCTGTTCCAGATGACCTTCAGGGTCGTCAGGGTCGCGGCGTTGCGGTCGGCGCCGGGAGGGAGGCTGCGCGACAGGACCCGCCGCGCGAGGGCCACGACGGTCGCCGCCGACGAGGGGCCGGCGGGCTGCTCCGGCGGCCCAGGCAGCGGCACCGCCGCCCCCGGAGGCCCGGGCAACCGCCCAGACGCTCCGGGGGCGGCCTCGGTCGCCACGGTGGCCACGTGCTGCTCCAGGGCGCGGCCGAAGCCCTCACTCAGGCGCACCAACTCCGTGACCGCGTCGACCGCTGCTTCCATCGCGGCGCCAACGCGTGC
>JBBASU010000064.1:0-1332 GCA_040399065.1 Phycisphaerales bacterium
CGGCGTTCGATCGTTGTCGGCTCTTGCCGTCCATCGATTCGGAGGTTCCATGCTCGCTCGCCTGATTCCGTTGACCTGCGTTTGCCTGGCCATGCCCGCTGGTTCCGCCTCCGGGCACCCCCAGGTCACCGATGATTCGCGCAAGCGTGATGTCGAGGCGGAGTTCAGGAAGCTCGATGCGAATGGCGACGGAGCACTGTCCGCCGAGGAGTTCAAGTCCTTTCCCGCGTCCCGCCGCATGCCCGATCTATTCAAGAAGCTCGATCGGGATGCGGACGGGCGGCTCCCGATCGGTGAGTTCCGCCTGGTGGCAGAGATGCGAGGCCGAAAGGACGCGCCGAAGCCCGACCCCGCACAGACCTCGAAACTCTCGGAGCCGGTGGTTGCGAAGGGCACTCCGGAGGAGATCGCCCGATTCAGGGCCGCATCGGAGTATTCCCATGAGCACGGTGGCCTGTGCCTGCTCGTCATGAAGGACGGCGAGGTCGTCTTCGAGCAGCATGTCGAGGGATCGAGCCCGACGAAGGCGTATCAGATCGCCTCTGGCACGAAGAGCTTCTGGGGTCCGATCGCGCAGGTGGCCGTCGGCGAGGGCCTGTTCACGCTCGATGAGGTCGTGTCCGACATGCTTCCCGAGTGGAAGTCGGACCCCAGGAAGTCGAGCATCACGGTGCGTGACCTGCTCTCGTTCTCGAGCGGGCTCGAGGCACCTCGGCGATTGTGGGCGGAGAAGAAGAAGGATCTCTACAAGTTCGTAGTCGATCTGCCGGCCGTGGCGGACCCCGGCACCACCTTCGCATACAGCGAGGTGCACCTCTACGCGTTTGGTGAGTTCTTCAAGCGCAAGCTTGCAACCAAGGCCGCTCAGACGGGCACGAAGGCCGAGCGTCCGTGGGACTACCTCGATCGCAAGATCCTCACACCGATCGGGCTGACCAACCTGAGGTGGGTGAAGGACGGCTCGGGCGACCCTTCGATGGGCGATGGCGCGGTGCTGACGGCACGGCAGTGGGCCACTTATGGCGAGTTCATCCGGCTCGGCGGCGCATGGAAGGAAACGCGACTGGTGCCGGAGAGCGGACTTCGGCAGTGCTTGGAGAGCTCGAAGGCGAATCCCGCCTACGGCTTGACGTTCTGGCTGAACAAGGCATCGGACGAGGCAAGCGCCTCGATCGCCGACACTGCCGGGGCGGGCAGGCTGCGGTCCTCGGATCAGGTGAGCGCCAAGGGCATCGTGCCCGGTCGACTGCCCGACCTCGTCATGGCGGCCGGGGCGGGCCAGCAGCGATTGCTCGTGAGCCCATCGGAAGGACTGGTGATCGTGCGGTTCGC
>JBBASU010000065.1:0-1286 GCA_040399065.1 Phycisphaerales bacterium
GTCGAATTCGGCAGCAACGCGACCGGCTACGCGCTGCGGGTGAACTCGCAGGTGATCCCCATCACCTGGGGAACCGCTCGGGCATCCGCGAACGTTCCCGGTGGCGGCTGGGTCGGCCTCGGCGCCCGCCAGAACGGAAGTGGTTACGAGATGCTCTGGGTCAGCACTCAATCCGGCGGATTTGCTGCCTGGAACCTCGACTCCTCAGGAGCGTTTGTCAGTGGCAGAAGCGTGACCGTCGGTGAGATTCGTGTGCTCGAGTCACAGGTGGGCGTCGACATCGACGGTGACGGTCGGGTCGGGTAGCCGCTCGAACGGACTCACGACGATCCTTGGACCATGCGGCCTCGGGATTTTCGACTCCCGGGGTCGATGGCCTATGGAAGGCGTGGCTTGACAGCGCGTCCTACGTTACGCCCGGCGCAGGCGCGTGTACTCGTCGACCGTGACGGTGGTGAGTTCGCCGTCGTCGCGGGCGAGGATCACGACGTCGCTATAGACCTTGTCATCGGGGTTGCGGCGAAAGTGCAGCCCGTGGCGGCGGCGCTCCGTGCGAAGCACCTTGCCGACCGTCGTGGTGGTCCACTTCGCACTCGAGCCGACGGTGACACCGTGGATCACCTCCACCCGGTCGCCCGGCTGAAGCTGCTCGTAGAGCTGCCGCGATTCATACTCTTCAGGAGTCATCAAACCTCCTTACTGTCGATCCATTTCATCATCTTGCGGAGCCGACGGCCGGTCTCGGTGAGCTTGTGCTCGCGTTCGCGGCGTCGCGTACTCTTGAACATCGCGGCGCCGCCTCGGTTCTCGAGGATCCAGTCGCGGGCAAATTCGCCCGAGCGGATCTCCTCGAGGATCTTCTTCATTTCCTGGCGGGTCTCGTCGGTGATGATCCGCTTGCCGCGGGTGTAGTCGCCGTATTCGGCGGTGTTCGACACGCTGTAGCGCATGTATTCGAGGCCGCCCTGATAGAAGAGATCGACGATCAGCTTCATCTCGTGGAGGCACTCGAAGTAGGCCATCTCCGGCTGATAGCCCGCCTCGACGAGCGTATCGAAGCCGGCCTTGATCAGTTCCGACACGCCGCCACAAAGCACCGCCTGCTCACCGAAGAGGTCGGTCTCGGTCTCCTCGGCGATCGTCGTCTCGATCACACCGCCACGCGTGCCGCCGATGCCCTTGGCATAGGCGAGGCCGATCTTCTTCGTTTCCGGCGAGGCGTTCGGCCCCAGCGCGATCAGGCAGGGCACGCCGCCCCCCTTCACGTATTCGCTGCGGACGAGGTG
>JBBASU010000066.1:0-1284 GCA_040399065.1 Phycisphaerales bacterium
GGCAAGAATATTTCTGATTTGTTCTCACGTTCTCCCCTTGCGCGGTCGATATACGAGTCAGTACACCACCCAAGTCGGCCAAGGCGTGTTGCCGAGGCCGCCAACAACGAGAGGACACCATGAACCGATTCACGACCGAAATGCTGGCAGCGCAGGAGAAGGCCCGCAGGTTGCTTGATGCCCAGCGCAGGCACACCGAGCTCGAGGCACAGATGTTCGCGATGATCGACCTTGAGATCAAGCGCCGCGCCGAGGAGGACCGCCCCGCCGCTGACCGTTGCCCCATCACCGGGGACGAGTACGGGAGCCTGTCGTGAGCAATTCCACCGCACAGCTCGTCCGTCGCGTCTGCTCCCTCGTCCGCACCCTTGACCGCTCCCCGCGGACCCGTGCTGACCTAGCGCGGGATTGGGGTTGCACCACGCGCAACGTAAACCACACGCTCAACCGGGCCCGGACGCTGTTCCGGGTCCGGCTTGAGCACGTGCCGGGGCAGGGATACGTCCTGCATGACGCCGGCATTCTGAACCGCGACGTGGTCGCACGGGGGCGCAAGTGACCCTCTTTGATGAAGCCGAGGCCGAGCGCCGCAAGGCCGTGGGCATGGCCCTGGCCGCCGACGCGAGGCACGAACTGCTCGCCGCCGCACGCGGGTTCGCCGCGTTCATTGCACGGGAACACGGAACCGTCACGGCCGACGATGTTGCCGAGCTCATGGCCGCCAACGGCTTGAACTACAGCGACCTCGGCAACGCCGCCGGCAGCGTGTTCGACCACAAGTTCCAATGGACGGGCCGGGTCATCCCGAGCAAGCGCCCGTCCACCCACGGCCGCCTCATTCGCGAATGGAGCATGGCATGATGCTGTCCACCGAGGTCACGATTGAAGTGTCGGACGCGCTGTTTGGCCCTGACGCCGCGGTGCTCGAGTACCTCGCAGCCCACCAAGTCGAGGCGATCCTGGACGTGCGGTGGGAACGCGAGGGCGTCGAGCGATTCCACCAGCACGGCAGCGTCGTGCGCGAGGCGTGGGAGGTGCGCTTCTGGCATCCTTTCCGCATCGTGCTCGACGGCGTGGCATTGGATCACCCGTCCAAGGTGCCCGCCGACTTCCCGATGCAGGAGATCCTCAAGGCGCTTGAGTCTGGCGAGGTCGCCAAGATGTTGCGCGCCGCCGGCGTGGAAGCGAGGAGGGCGTGATGGATTCACCTACGGGTCAAGTCGCCATGACGCTTCGGCACGGCCAGAGCGTGTCGCTCGTCCACCCTGACGGCACGGTGTGCGT
>JBBASU010000067.1:0-1245 GCA_040399065.1 Phycisphaerales bacterium
CTAGTAGCGTGTCGCGTCTAATCTGGTTGGTATTGCTGGTTGGCTGTTCTCGATTGATACTTGATCGGGAGGAGTCGATTGCGATGCCCAGGCCGAAGGAGCACGTCGTCACGCTTACTGCTGGTGATCGGGTGGCGTTGGGGCGGGTGGTGTCACGGGGGACGCATCCGGCGCGGATGATCACCCGGGCAAGGATTCTGCTGGCCCTTGATGAGACCGACGGGCCGGCATCGGATCGTCGGGTGATCGCCGAGCGGGTCGGGGTGACGGAGGGCACGGTGTACTTGGTCGCGAAGCGGTTCACGCAGGTGTCGGGCCGGGTCGAGGAGGTGATCGGGCGGCGGAAGCGGACCAGCCCGCCGATCGAGCCGAAGGTAACCGGAGAGGTCGAGGCGCGGGTGATCGCGCTGGCGTGCACCAAGCCCCCGGAAGGGTTTGACCGGTGGTCGTTGCGGCTGTTGGAGAAACATGTGTTGCTCACCGACGGGATCCCGCCGCTGGACCACTCCACGATCGGGAGGGTCCTCAAAAAGGGGGGCTTCGTCCTCATCTGAAGAAGTGCTGGACGATCCCGCCGCACGCCAACGGCGAGTTCGTGGCCCGCATGGAGGACGTGCTGGAGGTCTACCACCGACCCTTCGATCCGGACGTGCCGATCGTGTGCATGGACGAGAAGCCCTACCAACTCCTGGCCCACGCCCGCGACCCGATCCCCGCCCGGCCCGGGCACGACCTGAAGCAGGACTCCGAGTACGTCCGTCACGGAACCTGCTCGATCTTCGTGTGGGTGGAGCCGTTGGCCGGCCGGCGCCGGGTCGACGCCCGCCGGCAGCGGACCCGGCTCGACTGGGCGCACGAGGTCGACCAGCTACTCAGTGTCGACTACTCCGCCGCGACGCGCGTGGTGCTCGTCATGGACAACCTGAACACCCACACACTCGGCTCGCTGTACGAGGCGTTCGAGCCGATCAAGGCCCGCGCGCTCGCCGAACGCCTGGAGATCCACTACACGCCCAAGCACGGCTCCTGGCTCAACATCGCCGAGATCGAGCTATCCCGCCTCACGCGGCAATGCCTCGGCCGGCGCATCAACGACCTCGACCTACTCAACACCGAACTGGCCGCCTGGCAAACCGCGACCAACAACGACCAACGACAAGTCGACTGGCAGTTCACCGCGAACGACGCCCGAACCAAACTCCGTCACCTATACCCACAGCTTTAGGCGCGACGTTCTACTAGGTT